>JAKQNR010000006.1 GCA_029565685.1 bacterium
TCAGCCTTTCGGCCATTGCGCAATATTCCTCACTGCTGCCTCCCGTAGGAGTCTGGGCCGTATCTCAGTCCCAGTGTGGCCGGTCACCCTCTCAGGCCGGCTACCCATCGCGGTCTTGGTGGGCCGTTACCCCGCCAACTAACTAATGGGACGCAGGTCCATCCTCAGACGCTAGCTTATAAATAGAGGCCAGCTTTAACAACAAGGCCATGAGACCTCATTGCATTATTCGGTATTAGCACCGCGTTAGCAGTGTTATCCCCAATCCAAGGGCAGGTTACCTACGTGGTACTCACCCGTTCGCCAGTTTACTAAAGCACCCGAAAGCGCTTATTCTCCTAGACTTGCATGTGTTAGGCACGCCGCCAGCGTTCGTCCTGAGCCAGGATCAAACTCTTCATTGTAATGTATTTTCATTTACAATTATCGCTCGACCTGACCCCAATTGACATAGAGCCTTGCACGCTATTTAATTCATCTTATCAAAGAACAACCGCCATTATGAATGGCGTTTCATTTACAGCCTTTTAATATACGACTTTTATCGTCTTTTGTCAAGCTCTTTCTGCTGTTTTTTAAAAAAATTTTATAAACCAGCAGATTTGTTTTCTTCAAGAGCGGATTATAATATAAGGGTTTTTTCGGCAAATGCAAGCCTTTTCGCAGCTTTTCACCCTTTGGGGGAACTTTTTTTTTTGCCCCCACAGCCATTATCCAATAGGACTGATTTATTCTAATTAGATAAAAAACAATATACTATAAAAAGGGCGAGCGATCACTGCACCAACAGATGATGATGCCGCTTCTTCCCCAGACGCAATACAATGCGCCCTTCCTGCACCTGCTCGGCTGCCAGACAGAGATTGATATCGTCCACCCGCCCCTGGTTGAGATATACGCCCCCTCCCTGAATCAACCTGCGCGCATCCCCCTTGGAACCGACCAGCTTGAGCTCAGCCAGCACATCCACCAGACGCGGAGCCCTGGCGATCTCCGCCATGGTCATCACGCTAAAGGGCACCGCCGCATCATCCCCCTTCACCTGCCCGCGCGGCGCTGAACTGGAGGCTAACAGATCCGCCGGCAGCGCACGGCCGCCGAAAGCGGCTGACGCGGCTGCCATCGCCTCCTGCGCCGCCGCCTCCCCGTGGGTCAACTTGGTCGCCTCAAACGCCAGAATCGCCTTGGCCGCATTCAACTCCGCCCCCTGCATGCACTTCACCGCTTCGATCTCTTCCATTGGCAAAAGGGTAAAAAAAGCTAGAAAACGGGCGACATCTCGGTCATCGCTGTTGACCCAGTATTGATAGTAATCGTAGGGACTGAACTTGTCCGCATCCAGCCACACGGCGCCGGAGACGGTCTTGCCCATCTTTTGGCCGCTGGCAGTAGTCAGCAGGGGAAAAGTCAGACAAAAAGCGTCCTGCTCCTCGATGCGGCGAATCAGATCCACGCCGGCAAGAATATTGGCCCATTGGTCGTCTCCGCCCATCTGCAGCCTGCAGCCGTAGCGTTTATACAACATAAGAAAATCATAGGCCTGCAACAGCTGGTAGTTGAACTCGATAAACGACAGCCCGCGCTCAAGGCGCTGCTTGTAGGCTTCGTAGGTCAGCATACGGTTGACGCTGAAATAGCGGCCGATATCGCGGAGAAAATCTATATAATTCAAGGTTCCCAGCCAGTCGTAATTGTCCACCATCAGGGCCTTGCCGTCGCTGAAATCCAGATAGCGCTGCAGCTGCGTTTTGATTTTACGGCTGTTGGCCACGATCTGCTCGCGGCTGAGCATCTGGCGCATCTCGGTTTTTCCAGAGGGATCGCCCACCATGGCGGTGCCGCTGCCGATAATAGCGATAGGCCGATGGCCGTAACGCTGCATCTGCATCATGCCCATAATCGCCATGAGATGGCCCACATGCAGGCTGTCAGCCGTGGGATCGATGCCGACATAATAGGTCACCGGCCCGGCCTGCAACAGCTGCTGCAGCTTTTCCGGCTCTGTGACCTGTTGAATGAATCCACGTCGGTTTAACTCGGCATAGACGTCGTTCCTGAACACTCGTTCCTCCTTGCTGCCTCGGCGCGGGCGGGCTTAGCCGCGCAACCGGTTTTTCAGCTCCCGCTGGATCTCACGGGTCACCTCCCGTTTGGCGATCTCCTTGCGCTTGTCGTAGAGCTTGCGGCCGCGCGCCAGGCCCAGTTCCACCTTGGCGTAGCCGTTCTTAAAATAAACGCTGAGCGGCACCAGGGTCAATCCCTGCTCCTCGATTTTGGCAATCAGCCGCTTGATCTCGCGCTTGTGCAGCAGCAACTTGCGCGGCCGCACCGGATCGTGGTTCCAGGCGGAACCGTGATCATACTCGTTGATATGCAGATTGACCACCCACAAAGCGCCATCGACGACCTTGGCGTAGCTGTCTTTGAAAGAAAGCCGGCCGTCGCGCACGGATTTGACCTCTGTGCCCTGCAGCATGATCCCGGCTTCGAATTTTTCCAAAATTTCAAAGTCATGGAACGCTTTACGATTGACCAGATGGGTGGTCTGTTTGTTTTTTGCCATAGCTTAAATTTAATTTTTTTTCTCTATAAAACCAAATAAAAACTCCTCAAAATCGGCGGCGATCAGCGGAACAAATCCCGGCGCAGCCACGAAATCGCTTGACAGTGTGTGTAAAATTCTTTATATTTAATTCCACAAAAAATTGCCGAAGTGGTGAAACTGGCAGACGCGCACGGTTCAGGGCCGTGTGGGCTTAACACCCGTGTGGGTTCGACTCCCACCTTCGGCACCCTGCAAACCCCGGTGTTTTTTAACCCGGGGTTTTTTATTGTAAACCTTTTTCCTTCGATTACGTATCAAATAGAAAAACACATCGCAAAAGGCGGACGCCATGGACCATGCCCCTCGCTCCTCCCAAGAGCCCAAACTGCGCACTGTGCTGCGGCAGGATATCCAACACAGCGGTCTGTTGAAAACCGCGAAAAGGGAATATGCTGAACTGCGCGAGTATTTTCTTTCCGAGCATCGTCAACAGCAGCTCCGCTCCATGGGAGTGATTAAAAAGTTGCTGTTCATCCCCTGGTGGCTGATCAAAAGCCTGCTGCTAAAATTAAGCTGGATCCGTCGCCTGGTGCTGCTTTTAGCCTTTTACTTTATGCTCGACCCCATCCGCATCAAAGCGAATACCGAAGGTCTCCAGTTCGAGCAGAACAGTTCTTGGATGGGGTTCGTCCTGATCCTGCTGCTGCTCATGCTGGAATTAAAAGACAAGCTGTTGGCGAAAAGTGAGCTGGCAGCCGGCCGCACTGTACAACAAGCGCTCATGCCCGAACCCGAACCGCTGATCCCCGGCTGGTCCACATGGCTCTACTACCAGCCGGCCAACGAAGTGTGCGGCGATCTGCTGGATTTTCTTCGCATCGAGGAGTGGCGCTTTGCCATCGCGCTGGGGGATGTGTCGGACAAGGGACTGGGCGCAGCGCTGCTCATGGTCAAGCTGCAGGCAACGCTGCGAGCCCTGGCGCCGGATTACAATGACCTCGGCCAGCTGGCTGCCAAGATGAACGAGATCTATCTCCGCGACGCCATGGCCAGAAGCTTCGCATCCCTGGTCTACCTGGAGCTGCATCCGAATTCCGAATCCGTACAGCTTTTCAACGCCGGCCACCTGCCGCCCATTCGCATTCGGCAGCACATGCTGCAGGAGATCGAAAAAGGCGACGCCGCCCTGGGCCTGAAACCACACGCAGAGTTCAGAGAGCAACAGATCAACCTGGCCGGCGGCGAAGCGCTGTTCATCTATTCCGACGGCCTCACCGAGGCGCGCAACAGCCAGGGTGAGTTCTTCGGCGAACGCCGCCTGTTCGATCTGCTGAAACGATGCCCGCAGGGATCGGCGCACAGTATGGGCGCTTTCGTACTTGCAGGCTTGGAAGAGTTTGTCGGCGACACGCCGCATCACGATGACCTTTCCATCGCGGTGCTGGTCAAGCAATAGATGAGGGAGGCGCCAGCCGCCGGATTGCGTGCAGTCGAGTTTAACGCAAGCCATGGGCTTGCGCCACAATACAATCATTGTTTTTACACTACAATCCCCCGCTCACCCCTTTGCCCAAAGAGCTAAATGCTGCCGAGGCAAACATACTACTTCATTTTAATTGCCTATCGCAGCATACACCGACCGCTCAGCAGAAAACCCACAGCAGATACATCATCGTCAACAGAGGAAACAATCCCGCCAGGACCATGAATGCCATAAATCGATAGTCCGACCGTAAACGAGCACGCGCCCTCAACCCGCGTCGAAGGATGATCGGACAGAGCACCAGCGCGTTCACCAACAACGGCACGATCAGAAATCCAGAGGTGTCCCGCCAGGCGTCCGCCTGCAGCAGCTGAGCCAATCCCGCCTTCACCGCTCCTGTACCGCCCGAATTCTTTGCCGCAGTCAGCCACACATCCAATCCGTGGGTGAGGAACAGCAGGCCGGTTCCGATCAGCAGCAGCCAGAGTCCGACTCGAGCGGACCAGGCCTGGTGCTCAGGGCTGGTCCGCTTCTCTCCAGCGCCCAGCCGGCTGTGCTGCACGCCATAGCCGGCATAGATGACGAAACCGACGTTGAGCCAGGCGGCGAACCGCAGCCAGGAGGTCGGCGGCAGATAATAGATCAGATACAGGCAGGAGATGATGCCGAGCACCGGAAAGATGTGATTGCGCACAAGGTAAAACAGCACCGCGAGGACCATCAGCAGAACCGCTTTGCTGACCAGTGCCAGCGGCAAAAAGCAGATGGCCGCCGCCAGCACGGCATAGAGCCCCAGCGCCCAACGCAAGCCGCCGGGAACCCGGAACGGTCGCGGTCGCAGCGGGTCTTGGCGGCGCAGGACGATGATGCCCGCACACACCAGAATAAAAGCGAACAAAGTGCCGATGTTGGTGAGGTCCACCATCTCATCGATGCTGGCGATGGCGGCAAAGCCGGCGACGAACAGGCCGGTGAGAATAGTGGAGATCCATGGGGTGCGAAAACGCGGATGCACTTTGGTGAACACAGCCGGCAGCAGACCGTCCCGCGCCATGGAAAAAAAGATGCGCGGTTGGCCCAGTTGAAAAATAAACAGCACCGCCGTGTGCGCGATGACCGAGCCGAATGCGACGATGCCCACCGCCCAGCCTAAGGAAGCGCTGGCGTGCTCCAGAGCCATGGTGAGGGGCTCCGCCTGTTCCGTGGACAGCTGGCTGCGCAGCGCATCAAAAGAGATCAGTCCGGTGAAGATCAAGGAGACGATCACATAAAAAATCGTACAGATGATCAGCGAGGCGATGATGCCGATGGGAAGATCACGCTTCGGATTGCGCGTCTCCTCGGCCGCGGTGGACACCGCATCAAAGCCGATATAGGCGAAAAAAACAATGGCCGCACCGGCGCTGATGCCGGACCAACCGTTGGGCGCAAAGGGCGTCCAGTTCTCCGGCCTGACCCAGCGCGCGCCGACGACGATGAAAAAGGTCAACACCACGATCTTGATGCCCACCATGACCGCGTTGAACCGCGCGCTCTCGCGGATGCCCCAAATGAGAATCACGGTGATGAAAAAAACGATGAGCATGGCGAGCAGGTTAAACACGATCGGCACGCCGAGAACATGCGGCGCATCGCGAAGCACGGTGTGCACGCCGGCGGCGTCGACGATTCGGCCGGCGGTGCGGTAATCCATGGACAGCCAGTCTGGGACAAAGACCCCGAAGCCTTTGAGAAAGGTTTTGAAATAGTTGGCCCAGGAGATGGCCACGGCGATATTGCCCACCGCATATTCGATGATCAGATCCCAGCCGATGACCCAGGCGACGACTTCGCCCAGCGTGGCGTAAGCATAGGTGTAGGCGGAGCCGGCGATGGGCACCAACGAGGCGAATTCCGCATAACACAAAGCGGTAAAGCCGCACACCAGCGCGGTGATCATGAAAGAAATCATCAGCGCCGGGCCGGCGCCCGGCCGCAGGGCGTCGCCCGCCGCAGCGGTGCCGATAGTGGCAAAGATGCCGGCGCCGATAATAGCGCCGATGCCGAACAGCGTCAGCTGTACCGGCCCTAAAACCCGCTTCAGCTGATACTCACCAGCCGCGGCATCACGATCGATGTCGTCCAGCGATTTGGTGACGAACAACCGCCCCAGACGCGATGGTCTCTCCATGGAACTCCCTGCCATCCAATGCTTTAAACCGCCGGGCGCCGCGTCCTCTGCCGAAAGAGCTCCGTCGCCCCTGCGATACTTAATCATTTAACCGCTGTTGCAACTCTAGAGGGCAAAATAATAGTCCGCCAGCAACGCGCGAAGAGGATTCGCATCCGCTGCACAAAACCCCAGGGGATTGTGACGCCGCCAACCTTCAGCCCACCGGCAGCCTGCCACCGGCTTTGCCAACTCTTCACCGAACCGCCGCATGATCTCCACCGGCGCCGATAGGGCCTGGCTTTGGTCCAGCCACGCCTGCTGGCTGACATGCTCCGCCAGCATAGCGGACTTGCACTCCATCACCGAATCGATGGCGATGAGAAAATCCGGCTGCACCTGCTGATTCAGTTGATCGCGGTTGCCATGCGGCTGGGCATGGTAGACGCAGACCGGATTCTGCACCGGCGCCACGGCCGGTTCGGTGATAAAATTAGGCATGCAGCGGGTAAAGGCCGCAGCGACACCCAGCCGACAGGCGTTCATATGGTCTTCCATATAATCCTGAGGCGAGTGGAGCAACAAAATATCGGGTGCGATGGAGCGGAAAACAGCTGCAACCCGGCGCAGCAGCGACGGTTCGTAGAAAATTTCCAGATCGTTGGTCAACGCAGGATGCAGGATCGCAGAGAGGTGCTTGGCCGCATTCCGGCACTCAGCCTCTCTCACTGCGGCGATCGCCGCAGCATCCAGACTCGTGGATCCGCAGGAACCGTTGGCCAGCGTCAGATAGTGAACTGTGCAACCGCTGCGGGCCAACAGAGCCAAAGTGCCGGCCATCAAAAATTCAATGTCATCCGGATGGGCGGATAGGGCCAGAACCACCGCCGCCATACTAGTGCATCTCCACTGTGCAAACGCCCAGGGCCGGACGGTAAAAATTGAACTGCACGTTAGGATGATCGGCCAATAGAGACATAGGCACCGCTGTATCGACGATCTTTTTCGAAATCATCAGCGTGGTCAGACGCATGCCAAAAGGATTGTCGTGCACGCCGGGATGCCAGATGGAAACCTTCTCCGCCTTCCAGGTCTCCTGCGGCCCGACGGTCACTGCCTGGGCCGGTACGTTTTGTACAGCCCCGGCGCCGGAGGTGCGCGCGTTCTGCATCAAGGTGATCGGATGCAGATCGACGACGCGGGTGGCGAACGACCGGTACTCAGCCGCCGTTGGCGGCCGGTCCTTCCATGCGCCCTCACGCCTTACCGGATCGTTGAACGCCCAGTGTTTCACTTCCCCCTGCCCGCCTTGCATGATCACGCAGCGCGCGCGATCCCAGCTTTTTCGATACGCTGCGCTGTCGGCTGCAGGAAAATGCAGATTCTCCACGGGCATGGCCAATTCCGGACGAATGCGGTTAAAGCACAGCTCCAGATCCGCTCTGGCAAATCCCAGGGGAAAATCACGCCCTACCTCCCGGCCATCCACCACCCATTCATCCATGCCCCAGAAATGGCAGTGGCGCAGAGACAGGCCCAGGCTATTGACCAATTGGGCCACCAGCGGCAACTGCTCGGTGGGTCCGATCGGTCCGCAGATGCCGGCCGGCCGTTCCTCCGTGGCCTGCTGCCAGCTGGTGATATATTCCAGCGCTTCAGCCAGATAGAACTCTTGGATCGTATCGTAAAAACAAACGCGAAAACCGTTCCGTTGCAGACCGTGCAGATCCTTCTCCGTCAACCGGGCCGCTTCGTCAAGCAGAGCGCGATCCAGTGTGGTGTAATCCCACCAGTCCGGCGCCACCCGTGAAATAGTTCGCATGGCGTTCCTCCCTTCTGTTCGATCGTGAGCGCGTAAAAATAAAGTAGAAACATTGCCCATCAAAGACAAGAAAAAAAAGCACCCCGTTGTCCCTTGCCCGGCGAAAAAGCGCTTGACTTTCGGCTGCAAAAAGCGTATATTTAAGACAAAGATGTCTTAATTAACGAGAGCCCAGCATGGTTTTGTCAAAATCCAGCCACTATGCCCTTCGGGCGGCGCTCTATATCGCCCGGCATCCGGAATCCGGATATGTTTCGATCAAGGAGATCACCAGAGAGCTGGATCTCTCCTTTCACTTCACCACCAAGTTGCTGCAGCGGTTGACGCAGGCCCGCCTGCTCCTCTCCTGCCAGGGGCCCAAAGGCGGCGTTCGATTGGCCCGGCCGCCCAAGAACATCAATCTGCGCCAGATCGTCGAGGCCATCGAGGGACCGGAGCTGTTCACCGGCTGCCTGCTGGGTCTGAACCAGTGCAGCGACGATCACCCCTGTCCGGTGCACCGCTCCTGGACCGGAGTGCGGCAACGAGTGACCAACCTGTTTGAAAAGACGACGCTGGCCCAGCTGGTTGAACCCTCGCATAAAAACAAATTGCGGCTGACGAATCTAGAGTAACCGGACATAACGCGGTGAATCGAAAAACATCTTCGCCGGATCATCCAACTCCTTTTTCTCGGTCTCATCCTGTGGATCGGCGTTCCATTCTTTCTATTTGTTCAACAGCTCGCCGGACACGGTGCAGTGACCATCGCTCGTCCTTTCGGGGTGGAAGGATTTTTGCCCAGGCCCGCACAGGGCAAAGTCGCGGAAGCGCAGCTGTCGGGTTCTGTTCAGACGAAAATGCAGTGAGGCAAAAAAGCACGGCGGCGCTCACAACCAGAGATCCTTTTGGGGCTGTTACTCTGCGGCCGCCGTCGGCTGCCCTGTTCATTGTACAATCCTGAAATAACTAAAAAGAAAACCATAAAATGGAGTCGCCCATGAGCGAGCTGATCGACAACACCCGAAAAAACCGTGAAATCCTCAAACATATGATCCTGCAATTGCATGAAGGCCGGGCGCCCGAAGCGGTGAAAAAGCAACTTGCCGACCTGCTGGGCCGCGTGCCCTACGACGATGTGGTCCAGGTGGAACAGGAGCTGATCTCCGAAGGCCTTCCCCAGGAGGAGGTTCTCAAACTTTGCGACCTCCACTCGGCGGTGCTGAAAGGGCAGATCGATCATCAGGGAGCGCGGCAGGCGGAAGAGGGGCATCCGGTGCACACGTTCATTCAGGAAAACCGCGGCCTGCAGCAAGAATGCGCTGCTTTGGAGAACGCGGCGAAACAACTGGATCAAGCTGCTGACGCTGATCCGGCCATGGAATCGCTCCATGTTCTGCAAACTCATTTCAACCAACTCCAGGAAGTGGATAAGCATTATCGACGTAAAGAATATCTCCTGTTCCCTTTTCTGGAAAAGCACGGCATCACCGGTCCTCCGGCCGTGATGTGGGGCAAACACGACGAAGCGCGCCGCTTGCTCAAAGCCGGACAGGAGGCCTTTCGTCAAGCCGCCGGACTCACGGCCGGTGAAGTGAAAACGCTGTGGCAGCTGGTGCTCAAGCCCGCAGCCGACGCCATTGAGGAGATGATCTACAAAGAGGAACAAATCCTGTTCCCCATGTGCCTGGACACGCTGACCCTGGAAGAGTGGCAGGAGATCTTTCAACAGAGCGCAGAGATCGGCTTTTGTTTATACGATCCGCCGATGAGCTGGCAGGCGCAAGCGGCGCGGACAGTCACAGAACAGATCACCGCTGCGGACGGCCGCATCACTTTAGCCAGCGGCTCCTTTACCGTGGAGGAGCTGACTGCTCTACTCAACACCCTGCCGGTGGACATGACCTTTGTGGATGCACAGGATACGGTGCGTTGGTTTTCCCAGGGCAAGGAACGCATCTTTGACCGCAACCGTTCCATTCTCGGCCGCAAAGTGCAGATGTGCCATCCCCCCTCTAGCGTGCACGTGGTTGAAAAAATACTTGAAGACTTTCGCTCCGGTAAAGAGAGCCGTGCGCCGTTCTGGATCACCATGAAGGGCAAGTTCGTCCATATCGAATATTTCGCCTTGCGCGATCCTTCCGGCCGCTATCTCGGCACCCTTGAAGTCACCCAGGATCTGAGCGAAAAAAGAGCGCTGCAGGGCGAACAGCGGTTGCTCTCCTATGGAAAGGAGTGACCGATGAACGAACCATTGCTGATCACGCCGGAAATCCGGTTGAGCGAGCTGCTGGAGCGCTATCCGCAACTGGAGCAGACGTTGCTGGATCACTCTTCGGCTTTTGCCAAACTGAAAAATCCGTTGTTGCGCCGAACCGTGGCCAAGGTGGCGACGTTGCGGCAGGTGGCGCAGGTGGGCGGAGTTCCCCTGGCGCTGCTGATCAATCAGCTGCGCGCTGCTGTGGGACAGCGAGAAGACACCTTTGCCGAAACCCAAAGCGAAGCCCGCCCCGACTGGCTGCACTCCCATGCGGTCACCGCGTCTCTGGATGCGCGGCCGATGCTGGAAGCCGGGGAGCACCCATTGGGCCGGGTGCTCAATGCGTTAAAAGATTTTCCCGCGGAAGCGGTGTTTGAACTGGTCACCCCTTTTTCCCCTGCCCCACTGCTGGAACAGGTGCGACAAAAAGGATATTTGGTTTTCAGCGAAGCAGTGGAGCCGGAATTAATCAAGAGCTATTTTTTCAAACCGCCGCAGCCCTGAGCGAGCGTTGCCGTTGGGATTAAATCCCACAGGCAGGGCATATGGATCGCCCTGCCTTTTTTTATTTATTGAAATCTACGCTCAATGTATTTATATTGCAGCGACCTGATCGACTTGTCAACAGGATTGCCCAACCGGATGAATGATTCCCAGAGCAGTGCGTTTTATGAGGAACTGGCCGGCCGCTATGACGCCATGGCCCGTTTTTCGGACCGTCTTGAAGCGGAGAAAAAAGCCTTGGCTGTGTGGCAGCAAAAGCTCGGCTGCCGCATAGTGACCGATGTCGGCTGCGGCACCGGCTTGCACGCCATTGCGCTGGCGCAGTTGGGCCTGTCCGTTACCGCCGTCGATCCAGCGCCGGCCATGTTGCGAGCAGCGGCGGAAAACGCAAAAGCCAACGGCGTGGAACTGACTCTGCTGCAGGTCCCCATGCAGTCGCTGCATCGTTCCTTGTCCCAAGAGCAGGATGCGGTTTTTTGTCTGGGCAACACGCTGCCTCATTTGCTGAACAAACGTTCGCTATACGCTGGACTGAAAAGCGCCCACCGTTCGCTGCGCCGCGGCGGCGCCCTGGTGCTGCAGTTGCTGAATTATCAACAGGTGCTGGCGAAAAAGCAACGGATCGTGCAGGTCAGCCGTGCGGGTGAGACGCTGTTCGTCCGCTTTTACGATTTTCTCGACAACGCCGTCCGCTTCAACGTTCTGATCGCAGAGACCGGCGCCGTGCCCCCTTCGCACCGCCTGATCAGCACCCGGCTGCGGCCCTATGGACAAGCGCAGCTCAAGGCCGCGCTGCGCGACTGCGGCTTTTCTTCATTGGAGTGTTACGGCGCCCTGTCCCAGCAGCCGTATCAGCCGGCCGGCGCCAATCTGGTTCTTTGCGCCTATAAAAGGCGATAATCGTTTTTTCAGCAGCTGCAAATCCTGATCGTGTCCACTTTTATCCACGTACGGAGAACGATATGGACAGCCTGACCCGTGAGATGGCCCGTTTCACTTTGTCCCTGCAATACGAACAGATTCCTTCCAACGCTGCGCACGAAGCACGCCGTTTTCTCCTCGACAGCCTTGGTTGTGCCTATGCCGCTTTACACAACGACGATATGCAAGCGGCTCACCGCTTTATCGAGAAATTGGGCGGTCGGCCGGCGGCCACGGTCATCGGCAGCGGTCTGCGAACCAACGCCCCTTACGCCGCTCTCATGAACAGCCTGCTCATCCGCGCGCTGGACTATAACGACATCTACTGGAAGCAGGATCCCAGTCACCCTTCAGATTTAATCCCAGCCGCCATGGCTTGTGCGGAATGGTCAGAGCGCTCCACCCGGGAGCTGCTGGTGGGCATTGTGATCGCCTATGAATTGGAGATGCGGTGGTGTCTGGCCGCTTCGCCCGGCCTACGGGAAAAAGGCTGGCATCACGCGTCCCTGACCCAGATGGTCTCGCCGTTTGTCGCCGGCCGTCTGCTGGGATTAAACGAGGATCAGCTCGTCGCCGCCGCCGGCATCAGCGGCTCCAGCCATTTTACTCTGGGCGGCGTAGTCGCCGGTCATCTGACCAATATGAAAAACACCGCGGATCCCATGGCCGTGGAGGCCGGCGTGACCGCCGCCCTACTGGCCGCGGAGGGGTACAGTGGACCGGAAAGGGTCATTGAAGGCAAGGAAGGGCTGGTGGAAGTGCTCAACTCCGTATCTTGGAACCCCAAAATGTTGACCCAAGAGTTGGGTGAAAAATTTCTCATCACCGAATGCAGCTACAAGCCCTTTCCGACCGAAGCATTGACCCATCAGCCGATCACCGCCGCCTTGCAGGTCAAATCGCAGCACGCCCTTGCTGCTGATCAGATCACCCAGGTGCTGGTAAAGACCACCTCGCGCGGCGCCGACATACTTTCCGATCCCAGCAAATATCAACCGACCAGCAAAGAGACCGCGGATCACAGTCTGCCCTATTGCATTGCCGCGGCGCTGGTGGATGGGGCCGTGCTGCCCTCTTCGTTTTCTGAACAAAAGCTGCAAGACCCGGCCATCCGCGCGATGTTAAAAAAGATCAAAGTGGTGGCGGATCCGGAGATCGACGCGGTGTTTCCCGCGGTCAAACGCGCCGTGGTCAGCATCACTACCTGTGACGGCGCGATCTACAGCGAACAAGTGGATCACGCCAAAGGCAGCCCGGAGAATCCCATGAGCGATGAGGAGGTGCAGGCCAAATTCATCGCCAACTGCAGCGGCGTTCTTGCGCATGAACAACAGCAGGAAATTATCGAGGCGGTGTGGCATTTGGGAGAGAAGGCGGAACCGGCCAAAGAGTTTATGCGAAAACTAACGGTGAGGCCGGCTTAGGCGGTTATTTTTAACAGCAGGATCAAAGCCAGGGTAGCCAGCAGACCCGGATACATGGGCTCTATCTCCAGCCAGTAACGCCCCCCATTCAGCAAGCCGGCGATTAACCAGATGGTTGAAGTCAACCAGCCTGCCAACATGACGATAAATCCATGCTTGGCCGGAAAAGCAAGCGGTTTATAATATCCGGCCAACAGCGGCAGAAGCAATCCCGGGATCACGGTGGCGCCGATGCTGTACCAGATGGCGACCACGGAATCGAGCCACAGCGCTAGGGCGATGGCCAAGGCCAAGGTCACGACCAGACCGATGCGCGTCCATCGCGTGATGCTCTTTTCATCCGGCCGAATACGACCGACCATGTCGTTGCCGATGGTCATGGCCGCGGTGAAGGCATAACTGCTCAACGTGGACATGATGGTGGCGAATAGGCCGATGTAGAAAAGCCCCTTGGCCGCCGAAGGCAGCACTTTTTCCGCCAGCATGGGATAGGCGAACACCGGCTGTTGCAGATCCGGCAGCACCGCCCGGCTGTAAAGCCCTGCCGTTGTGGTGAGAAAATCGAAAATCATCCAAAAGAAAATGGACCATAGAATGCCTCGCTGCGCCACCCGGCCGTCATGGGCGGCATAGCACCGTTGGTGAAAGGAGGGATCCACCAGAGTCCACAGCGCGATGAAAAACCACACCATGATATAGGATGCGGAACGTCCGCCAAACAGGGTCAGATGGTCCGCGGGAGTCTGCTGCATGATGAAATCCAATCCGCCATAGTGATGATGGGCAAAGGGCAGGATCAAACTGAATCCGAGAAACATGAGGGCAAACTGCAGTATATTCATCCACACATCGGCGCGAAAGCCGCCGTAGAACAAAAAGGCCACCGAAAGAGCCGCGCCGCAGACCACGCTGACGGCAAGGGACCAGCCGAACAAAAGCTGAATCAGCACGCCGAGCATGAGCACATAGGCCGCCGGATTCACCAGCAGAAAAGTGAGCAGTCCACCCAGCATGGAAGTTTTGAGATTATAGGTCTGGTAAAGCTTGTCCGGAATAGTGACAAGCCGGCTGGCGCGCACCCGCTTGGCAAGAAACAGAGCGAACAGCAGAGCGAAAAAATAGTAGGGCAGGCCGAAAATCACCCAGTTGGAGATGCCGTTGAGATAGGCGTATTCGCCGATGCCGAGAATGCCGCCATACCAGGTGGAGACCAGCGTAGCCACAAAGGCCGGCAGGGTGACGGTGCGACCGGCAAGCAAAAAATCCTCTTTGCTGTCTGTAGTCTTTTGTCGTGCTTTATAGCCCAGCACGATCAGGCCGATCAGATAAAGTGCAAAGAGAAGCAGATCAACGGTGGAAAAAGAAATTTTGCTAAAAGAATTCATACTCTTCGTAAAAAAAAGGATGATCGTATTAAGGATTTTTTTCGTTCATCGCTGACTTATCTTATTCCCACTCTTGAACAAGTCGACGTTTTTTCAGATAAATGCAAGGCTGTACCAATCGTAAAAACGAATCTCGTTGCGGTGCGACCTGAGAACGGTAATCGAAGCCGCTTTTTTCTCCGTGTCCTCTGCTCCTCGGCGTTTAATAGTACTTGTCGATCTTCGTGATAGCTGTTGTCATTTAATAGGTCTTGCATAAATACAAACCCTCGTACGAATAGTTGTGTTCAACGCAAAGGCGCAGAGATCGCAGAGACAACACTTTTCATCTTACTATGAACAGCGCCTTCCCCTTTGCGTGAGAAAGGATGGTTTTGGAGTACAGCCCTGAAAGGGCGGCCTAATCCTTTCAATATCAATAAACGATCGCCCTTGCTACGTTCGGGGTTAACATGAGCATTTTACGAATCAGAACACTTTGGCAAATTTACATCGGCGGCCGAAGCCGACTCCTACATAGTCATCTAAATTTAGTGCGGATACGCAGGTGTCGGGTCCACCGGCGATGGGCAATGGCCGCCATCGCGGACGTGGACGTCCGCGCCCCATAAAAACAGATAATCAGCGTTAAATTTGCAGCAACGAACAAGCCTAGATAAAATAAATCGCGGCAACGATATCATCTTGATGGTTTTGATTAAACCTCCTGCCTGCATGCGACAGAAAGTCACGCCGCTGCTCGTCCTTCCTCCGAATAGCGTTCTGCGGTCCCAGCGCACAAGAATGGTTTTTCCTTGACTGTCTCACCTGCTAAAAAGCTTTGCGACAGTGGCTAATGTGCAAGCCCGACAAAAAGCAAGGATCTTCCCCGATCGATTCGAATGACAGCCGGCGATGAGATCACCCGGTTGGAAATGCTCTCCCGCACTCCGGGCGCCAGCGTCGCTTGCCGTAAATTCCACCGCAATCCGGTTGTCGTGACCCCGATGCAGGGCTCCATGGGGATCAATGAAACCGTTGTTCCGGTAGCGATGACGAGCGTGCATTCCCTCTCCACCACCGATATCTCGCTGAACGCGTCGCGAAAGCGGATATCCATCCGGCGGTGATATTTCAACAAAATGGAGAAATTGGCCAGAGTGTGATCTGAGCGCAAACCGGTGGCAGCCAGCACCGTCACCCGGCTGCATCCCCATTTCAATAAATAATCCAGCGCTTTTTCCAGATCCGTGGTTTCCTGGTCTGTAATACGGATAATGCGCGCCCCGGACAGACATAGGGCGTCCACGCTTGAAAACGAATCCAGATCGCCGATCACCACATGCGGGGTCAAGCCATGGGCTGTCAGCCGTTCAGCGCCGCCGTCCGCAGCGACCAGCAAGGGATTCTGCTGCAGCAGATCTGACCACCGCTCCAGATCGGGCAACTCGCCGTTGGCGATGATCAATGCAGGACGGTCTGTCATAATTCCACCTGCAATCCGAGGAAGATATTGCGTTCCGCAGCAGGGAAAAAGGCGTCCCCCTCTCCATGAGCCACATAGAGTTTGTTCAGCACATTGTTCACCTGCAGCTGCAATTCGACCGCCTCCACTCCGGCGGCCACCGGCACTCTCCAGCGGCCGGAAAAATCCAACAAACCAAAAGCCGGAACCTGTTCTTGCGGATTTTCTAAATTGCTGGTGTAAAAGGCGCCCACATAACGGCCGGCCACGGACAGGCTGAACCGTTGTGCGCGATAGCTCAATCGAGCGTTGGCCAGCACATCAGGAAAACCGGCGATGTGTTTGCCATCCAGCACCTCCACTCCTGTCCAGGTATACTGGCGATGCCGCACCAGCTTGTTTTGGCTGAGCGTGCTGTTGGCGGAGAGCTCCCAGCCGGGCGCCGGCCGCCACACTCCTGCCAGTTCGACGCCGCGATGCAGCGTCCTTTCCGCATTGCCGGTGACCGGCTGACCAAAACGATCCAGCCTTCCGCTCTTGACGATTTCGTTGAGGAAAATCATATAGTAGGCGTTGACCGTGAGATGCAGGTTCGGCCGCTGCAGGCTGGCGCCGGCCTCCCAGTCGAACATGGTCTCCTCCTTGACCAGCGGATCCTTCACATTATAGCTGCTGTCCGCGGCCAACGCGAACTGCGGCGTAACCGGCCCCCAACTCGCCGGGGTGCTCGCCTCCGCGGCATCATAGAGATTTTTCAACCGCGGTTCACGGGAGGTGCGGGCAAAGGTAGCGTACACTTTAACGTCAGGCTGTAAAAAATAACTCAGGCCGAGCTTGGGATTGAAAAAAAGATACGGCTTGGTGAAATCAGTGTGCAAATATTTTTCGTCGTACAAACGATAGCTCTGGTGGATCAAAACCGCATCCGCCAGGCAGGTCAACCGATCGGCGGCACGGTACACTTGATTGACGAACAAGGAGGCGATGTTCTTTGCTCCGCGATATTCATAATAGCGGTAATCCGGAGTGACGCCTGCCGGCAGCGCCGTGCCCCATTTCAATGAACCGTAGTGCAGAGAGCGGTGCCGGCGCCATTCTGCACCCACGGTCAACACACCGTGATCACTGTGCAGGGATGCCCGGGGCAGCCAGCCGGCCTGACGATTTCTGACATAGGCATGAATCAGAGCGTCGGGGATGTAAAGAGCCTCGGGATCTCCGGCAACGGCGAAACCGTTCTCCGCAGTGATGCGATAATAGCTGTAAGGCGCCCAGGAACCATCGTAATCATAAAATCCCTCGCCGGTGACATAGAACAGCGTATTTTGGAATTTCCATCGGCCGGTTTGCCATTCGTTGATGATCTCGTAATGGGGCTGGGAAAAATTCTCTATCTCCTCTTTGCGCTGGATCGGATTGCGCTTGCGCAATTTTTTATCCGCCGCTTCCGCGCGCGATATGCCGTAATAGGCCAGATGATCGGAGACCGGTCCGCCGTACAGATTGATCTGGGTGGTCATTCCTTTGTCGAACCGGGCGACGCCGAGAAAATAACTGTTGAAATCGACCCAAGAGTTGTCGCGATAGCCGTCGCTGGTGATTTTGCCGAGCCGGGCATAGAGGGCGTAGCGATTGTCCATCAGTCCGGAGCTGGCGGACAGAGAGTATTTGCGCGTGTTATAGCTGCCGGCGCCGCTGTAGATCGAGATGCCCCGGTTTTGAGTGAAATTCGAGCTGATCAGATTGACGGCGCCGCCGATGGCAGAAGCGGCGCCGAACAGACCGCCGGCGCCGCGCTGCACCTGAATGTTCTCCAGGTTGGCCGCCAGGTCGGGAAAATCCAGCCAGTATACCGAATGGTCCTCCGGGTCGTTCTGCGGCACGCCGTTGACCATGACCGCGATGCGCCGCTGGTCAAAACCGCGGATATTCAGATAAGTATAGCCGAGTCCGTTGCCGCCCTCTGAATAAAAAGTGGTGGAGGGCAATTCAGACAACAGCGCGGGAATATCCTGCACTGAATAGCGCTCCTGTATCTGCTGTTGCTGCAGGTTGGCATAGCCGGCGTCAAACGGCTGTTCGCGGGTACGGCTGGCCGTGACCAGCATGCTCTGCAGCGGCAGCACTGTGGGCTGCAACCGAAAGGTCACGCTCGGAGTAGGGTCGGCCGCCGGAACCGTTTGCGTTTGCGCGCGGTAGCCCAACAGCCGCGCTTCCAGCACCACTTCACTCTGCGGAAGGCGCAAGGTAAACCGACCGCGCTCATCCGCTGCAGCGCCTATTCGGCGGCCCGGCCTCATCACCGTAGCGCCGGGCAGAGCGAGGCCGGACTGCGCATCCAGCACCACGCCGGTGACGAGACGCTCCTGTGCCATCAGCCCGCCGGTCAGAGCGCACAGAATCAAAAAACGATGGATCATAAAGCCTCCTGGTTCACCCGGAGATCGAATAACAGGCGCAATGAAATAAAAAAAGGCCGCTTCACCTGAATGGGCAAAGCGGCCTGCAACTTTTTGTCGTATTGGGTCGGTCGTTTTCCTACGCTGGCATTACCCAGATCAGGTTCGTTTCGTCCCATGCAAAGGGACGCGTGGTAGGGTGTTATCTCAGCCTTGCCGGCGACCGGCAAAGCACCCCTAACGAGGGCGGTTTAAAGGAACAATTTTATAGAATAAATTAACCAACAGAGTAATGGAAAGCAAGAGGATTTTTTCGCTATCCGCTCTGGGCGTCGAGATCCGCAAAAGAATGGATGACCCCGTTCATAGCCAAAAGCCAACAACGAAATGCTCGGAACGCAGGAAAAGATTTCATTCCCCCGGTGTTGCTTTGCGTTTTCTCCACGGTTAAATCAGGCACGCAGAATTCGGATGATCCTTCTTAATGCCGCCTCCGGGGCCGCCGACAGCCGATTCTACACAAAAGACAGATACAACTCTTCGAACTCCATGACCTGTTTGCCCACGGAAAAATGATCTTCCACCCTCTTTCGCCCCGCAGCGCCCCAGGTTTCGGCACGGCCGGGATTCGCCAACAGAGCCTTCATGGCCTGAGCCAGGGCCTGAGAGTTCTTCTTTTCAACCAGCAGCCCGGTCTCCTCCGGCACCACCAATTCACCCGATCCCTCCACATCGGTGGCGATCACCGGCCTGCTGCGCGCCATGGCCTCCAGCAGAACATTGGGGAATCCCTCCCACAACGACGGCAGCACAAAGGCATCCCAATGCGCCAGCAGATCCGGCACGTCATCGCGCCGGCCTAAAAAGGTTACATAGGGTTCGATCTGCAGCTGCGCAACCTGCTGGCGCAGCTCCTCCAACTTGTCGCCGTCGCCTGCCAATTCCCATCGGGCGTGCGGATACTCCTTCACCACCTCAGGGATGGCCTCCAGCAAATAGCGGTGCCCTTTCTGATACACCAAGCGCGCGGCAGTGCCAAAGATAAACGGCGTGCGGTTGCGATGGGGCGGCGCAGGCGCAAATTTGCGCAGGTCGACGCCGTAATAGATGGTGCGAATCTTTTGCGGATCCTGCCCGCGATCCTTGATGATATATGGCCAGATGGAATTGGACACGGCCACCACCATATCGAAACGGCCGCTGGTCAGCTGGTACATTTTTTTCTGATGCGCCCGCAGCTGACCGGTGATCGCCTCCCAGGAGATGAGGGCTTTGGGTTTATACACAAAGGTCGACAAAGCGCCGATGATATCGGCGAAAAACAGCGTCGTCATCATAATGTCCGCCTGCAACGAACGCGCCAACCGACCCAGCTTGAACGGCAGGGTGTAGTCGAACCGGCGCGCCTTGGGTAAAAAATGCACCGGTACGCCGAGAGCGCGGAACCGCTCCTCCAGCGGGCCGCCGATGCCGACGCAGATGACCGAGATATTGAACAGGTTGCGGTTCAGCCGAGTGATGAGTTCCAGCAATTTGAGTTCCGCTCCGCCCACGCTGAATCCGTACACCACCTGAACCAGATTGATGCGTTTCATGTTGCCTTCTGTTTTAAGTGCGTGACGCGATAGAACAACGCCTCATAGTCCCGAGTGACTTTGTCCCAGGAATAATGGCGATGCACGTGTTCCTTGACGCGACGGCGATAGTGCTGAACCACCTCCGGATGATCCAAAAGATGCTGTAATTGATCGACCAGGTTCTGCTCATCGCGGGTGTGAAAGTACAGGCCCGCGTCCTGCAGAACCTCGTGATGCTCCGGCACGTCATTCGCCAGCACGCAGTTGCCATACCCCATGCCCTCCAGCAACGCCGGATGCGTGCCGCCCACTTCCGTGGCCTGCACATACAGATAAGCGTGCGATTGCAGTTCACGATAGCCCTGACCGAACACATAGCCGGTGAAAAGGATGCGCGGATCGGTTGTGGATCTCAGCCTCCGGATATAGTCGCTGCTGTACGGCGCATCCCCCACCATCACCAACCGCAGATCCGTGCGCGTGCGTTCAAAGGCCTGCACCAGTCGGTGAGCGTTGTTCTCCGGCTCCATGCGGGACACATAGAGCACATAGCGATCCGGCTGCAGGCCGAACCGGTGCAGGATCTCCTGGCTTTCCACCGCGGTTTCCGGTGCGCCATAGGGAATAAAAGTGGAGGGTTTGTTGAATCGGGCCAAGTAATAGTTCTGTACGTCGCGGGCGTCGCTGACAATGGCCGTAGGCATAAAGGTCGCCAAAAACTCTGAGATGCGATAAAACGTTTTGCCCGCCCAGTTCCACTTTTGTCGTTTCCATTCCAGGCCGTCGACGTTCAGCACCGTGGGCTTGCCCATCAGACGAGGAAGAATCGCAAACAGGGCGTTGGCGCTGTTGCAGATAAACACCACATCATAACGGATGAAAAAGCTGTACAGCGTGCAAACGAGGGTGTGAATCACGGTGTCCAGATACTTATGGCTGATGGTCGGCAGTATTTTGAGGCGCACCCCTTTATAAACCGCTCCGTCATAATCGATCATATGGCTGCGACCATAGACCGTAACCTCATGACCAAGCGCCGCTAACCGCGGCGCCATCTCTTCGATGAACGTTTCGAACCCGCCATAGTTCGCCGGTATGCCCCGAATGCCCATGATGGCGATTTTCATCAGATCTAATCCCGTGCCTGTAATTTTTTACACCCAGGCGTTTTTTTCATCTCTAGAAACATTTTCAACAACGGCTCGACCTCGCGGCGCTGCAGCAGCCATAGCGCCGCCAAATAGATCGATGCGACCAGCGGCACTCCGGTTGCAAAGGCGGCCAACGCCCCCCAATGCAGCACCTGGGCGTTAAGTCCTTTGAAGCCCAATCCCACTGCCAGCATAAAAATGCCGGATACCGCCGCTGGTTTCAAAGCGATTAAAAAATCATAGTTGGTCAACTGCACCTGCCGGTTGGTCAGCGTCTGAATAATGGGAAAAGTCAGCACATAGAGCGTGGTAAAGGCGGCGGACACGCCCACCAGGCCGTAGCGCGTGCCGAAATAGATGACCGCTGCCAGCGGCGCCAGATAGACCACGTTCCACCAGAATTCGATCTCCGGACGGCCGACCGCTTTGAGCACCGAACCTTTGATAGTGCCGACCGATTTCAACATGGCCATGGGCGTCAGCAGAATCAGCGGCCAAACCATATCCAGCCATTTGGCGCCGAGAAACAGTAGAATGAACTCTCGAGCGAACAAGCCCAAACCAATCAGCAGCGGAAAAGTGATGATGGAAATATAGGTGATCGCCGTACGAAAACCGCGGCGGAACGTCGGCAGATCCGATTGCACAGAGCTGAAGGCCGGAAACGCCACTTTGGTGACCACCGCCGACAGCTGCGTGACCGGCAGCTTGACTAGATTGAGCGCCAAGCTGTAGGCGCCCAGGGCCTGGTCGCCGAGATAGCGGCCCACCAGGGAGATATCGGCGTTGGTGTTCAACAGGATCGCTACATCATTGCCCAGCACTTTGGCGCTGAAGCCAAAAAGCTCGCGAAAGGTGCTCCAGCAGAAATAAAATTTCGGCCGCCAGGTGGAAAACCGCCACACCATGATCACCACAACCGTGTCGCGCATGAGCAGATTCAGCACCAGGCTCCACACTCCGGCGCCGGACAAAGCCAGCGCCACCGCCACAACGCCGCTCGCCGCCATGGAGGTCATTTCGATCAGGCTCAACCGCTTGAAATTCATCTCCCGAACCAGCTGGGCTTTGTGCACGATTCCCAGACTGCCGATGATAAAGCCCAGCGCCTGTACGATGAAAACAGCCTGCGCCCGAGGCTGCCGGAAAAATTGGGCCAGCAGGCCGCTGCCCAGCAACGCAAGGACGAATAGAATCAAACCGAACGCCAAACTGCCCCAGAACAGCGTGCTCTTTTGATTTTCAGTGATCTCTTTGCGCTGCACCAGAGAGGTGCCCAGGCCGCTGTCGTTCACCAAGGAGATCGCCAGGGTCACCAGCATGGCCATACCGGCGATGCCGAAATCGCCCTTATCAAGGAGGCGCGCCAGGATGATGTTGACGATGAACAGCATCGAATGCATGCTCATCTTGGCGGCACCGGTCCACATCAACCCGCCGATCGTCTTGCTTCTTAACGACACAGCGTCGGCCTTTGGGCTAAAGCTTTGGAACTCGGGGCGCTCGCCCGCATCAGACGATAGATCGTCACCGGCGCGTCGTCATTTTGCCAGGCGGCCAACCGTTCAAAGCGGGCTTCGAGTTCGCTGGCGATAATACGCCAATAGCGGTTGTATTTGCGCTGCGTGTGACTGTCCAGGATGATGAAATCCGGCGGCCGCTGCAGCAAGCTGTCGGCGAAATCAGAACGGAAACGACGCTGCATTTCCGTCGGATGGGCGATGTTCAGATAGGGTTGAAGTCCGGACTCAAACGCCCAGATGGAGGCGCCGGCCAGGATCGTAGATTCTTTGCTCTCGGGCTGCAGAATCTGACACACCTGCTTTAAAGCAGCAGGCGACCAAACGGCTTCAAAGCGCGGACCGAGCCGCGAACCGGAATAGCTGGCGGTCAGCCAAAACGCCAACAAGCCGGCTGCCGCACTGATCAAACGGGGCTGATCAGGGGCCAGAATGGGCAGGGCAAGACAAAATGCTGCAAAAGCGATCAGAATCTGCCAAAACTTGCCCATGGATACAACCGCAGGCAGCGCGAACAGCAGCAATCCTAACGCTGCGACCGCCAGCCAATTTTTCCACAGCCGATTGTGAAGCACAAAGACCAAGGGCAGGAGGCCGATCCAATAATTCAGCGCCACCGGGAAATCCATCCATCGCGCCGCCCTGGAAACGAGCATGATCAGAAAGAATAGAACAGCGCCGGCCGGGAACCAAATGTGCAGCGAGCCTTTTTCCATTCTGGTGACCATTCCCAACAAAGAAACCGTCACCAGCAGAACCGGGGTCAAGATCTCGAGAAAATATTGGCTGAAAAATCCCCGTTGCACGGATTGAAAAATATACATCGCCCATACGACCGCCATCCAGATGAAGAGATAGCCAAAACGCGAATGACGGCACAGGGAGATCAGCGTCCGGCGATAGTGAAACAGGCTCCAGAACAACACCACGATGACGAAAAAAGAAAGCAGCAGGCTGGTCTGCCAGGCCTCCAGCGTGACCGCCGGGCTCTGATCCAGAATGCGAAAGCCGCTGCTGTCCGCGATCCGAGTGTCCGGAGGCGCCAGGCCGAGTACGTGCAGTCCCCGGGAAAAGAGCAGCTCCAGGGGATTCAAGGGGGACAGCAAAAGACGGCTGACGGACATCCAGCGGCTGTACAACAAGCCCACGGCGCTGAAAACCACCATCGCTCCGACCGAATACACGGCAAACGCCGAAAGACGGAAAGAACGCGATTCAGACCGGTTGATGAGCAGAAAAAGAAAAACCGTAACCGGCAGATACAGCGTGGACTGCCGGGTGAAAAAAGCCATTCCAGCCACAACCCCGGCCCAGAACAACGGTGCGGTCAGCGTGTTGCTCTGCTTCATGCCGAGCAGAAACAAATAACTGCTGAGCACTGCCAGCAAAATAGCCAGTGGCTCGGTTTTCACCACCACGCCCCAAATGACAAAAAAGGGTAAAAGCGCATAGAGCGCAGCAGCCAGCAAACCCGCACGCTGGCTGACCAAATTCTTCATGAGTAGATAGAGCAGCCAAACCGTCGCCATATGGCAGAGTACGATGAACAGCCGTCCGACCCACAAGGTGACGCCGAACAGCTTGATAGCCAAAGCCAGGCTGGCGATGTAAAAGGGCTGTTTGGAGCCGAAATCCACCAGAGGCACAAGCCCCTGCAGCATCAGCCGCGCATCCAAAAGATGAGCGCCCTCGTCCGGATTAATCCATCGCATGGGCAGCAGAGCCAAGCGCAACATCAGTCCGCTGACCAGAATCAGCGTCAGGCCGAACCAAGGATGGGTGATCAAATTACGCAGCCGATTCATGGATTTCCTTCCCATCAGCCGTGGAGATCAGACTAATTCCACGTTCATCGAGCAACTTGCGAATGTTCCTATCGCACAGCGCCTGCAGTTCAGCGAAGCGATCCAGGCGGGTGCGGACCGAGGGTTGCAAAGCGTTCGCTTCAGCCGGATGGCACATCACTTCGTTAAGGCCGTCCGGCAGACGTCGAAGGATCGACGCCAGGGCTGCTTTTTTGTCACATTGAAGCATCAGATCGTATCCGAAAAACCGGCAGACAGGATGCGTCCTCTCTTTCAAGGGAGAACGGCGAATGCCGGCGCGACAGAGCCGTGCTGCAGCTTTAGCTTGCAGCGAGCTGCCGGTCTCCGCGCCGTTAAACCTTCGCAGAATCGGCAGACCGTTTTGCACAGCCAGTTCCGCCATCAGGCGGCCGACCATGGGCAGGCAGTGAATGTGGTGGTGACTGTCTAAATGCGAGAGGGTCACTCCCGTAGACTGCACGCGCTGCAACTGCGCCTGCGCCTCGGCGGCCATGTCTTCGGCATTCACAGCGCCAAAGAGGGCTCGGCGTAAAAAAATCCATTTGGAATAAAAACAGCCGTGCTGGTCCACCAGGGAGGTCACCTCCGCAGCCGGCAGCACCGGGACACCCCAGGTCAGATTCAGATGCAGGCCGACGGACAATCGAGGATAGATTCGACTCAGCTGACAGGCTTGCTCCCAGGCGGCGCCGTTGGCCAAAAGAGAGGTTGAGGTCAGAATGCCTTCCCGGTGAGCCCTGATCACGCCCAGATTCACCTGCGGGCACAGGCCCCAGTCATCGCCGTTGACAATCAATCGTATCATGTGGCTGCGCGGGCGTCCTCGACCGGGGCGATCTGCTCCTCGAATAGAGCGATCAATTCGCGGAGCGTTTTACGGCTGTCGAACAGCTCTTCCACCCTTTTTCTGCCCATGGCGCCCATGCGCTTGGCCAGCGCAGGATCTTCCAACAATTCCTGAATCACAGCGGCCAATTCGTCCGGATCGTTCGGCGCCAGCAGGCGGCCGGTGACGCGGTTATTCACCAATTCTGGAATGGCGGAGAGATAGGAAGAGATCACCGGCAGGCGCATGGCCATGGCTTCAGCGATCACATTGGGAATGCCGTCGCGGTCGCCGTTCTCGTCCTGCACGCAGGGCAGAACAAACAGCGTGGCTTTTTGATAATAGCTCTTGATCTCTTCCGGCATGCAGGCGCCATAAAATTTTACTGTCTCATGCAAGTGATGGATGCGGCAGAACATCTCCAGCCGCGGGCGTTCCGGCCCCTCGCCCACGATCCAGATCTGAAACGCCACCCCCCTCTGCTTCAACATCAGCCCGGCGCGTAAAAGCACGGCCAAGCCCTTTTTCCGCACCAATCGGCCGACCGCCAGCAGGACCGGCGGCGCCGCCTTTTCATTCCGGTCCGCAGCCGAAAAGCGCTGCAAATCCGTTCCGTGATAGATGGGATGAATGTTATCCTGGCGGACCTCCGGATAATATTCCTCCAAAAAGGACTTGTTGTAATGATTGCAGGTGACGACAAATCGGGCGTTGTTGAGTTTTTCCGCCAGAATCTCCGGAGTGATAAAGATATCCATGGCGTGCGCGGATACGCTGTAAGGCACTCCGGTCAGTTTGCTGGTCAGCAGAGCAAAACTGGACGGCGTGTTGGCGAACGCGGCATGCATCCAGGTATAACCCTCGCGCCGGATCAGGGCGGCGAACGGCATGACCACGACAAAGTGCAGCAGCAGATTTTGCAGATCCGCAGTGGACAGCTGCTTGCGCTGCCGGCCGCCGTTCAACGACCAACGCACCAGCGAGCGCAAAGAGGCCTGCCGGTTGCGATGCTGAACGGCATAGCGCAAGGTTCGCAGGTAGGTGCGCGGCGCATGCCAGATAAAATACCAATGCGCCGGCAGCACCTTGCCCAGTCGCATGTTCGGCGCCCAATAAATGGTCTGCGCTTTCAATTCGGCGTCGTCCAATTCATTTTCGCGCGTACGAGGTTCAAACAGGGAAAAAACGCGGACCGGAAAGCCGGCCTGAATGAGGCTTTTCACTTCCGAGACGATAAACGTCTCTGACAGCAATGGATAGACGTTGGTGATATACGCCATCTTGGTCTGAGGAACGGCCTGATCGGCCGCGAGATTTTTTTTCGACAACGACACCCTCATGATATAAGACCGATCCAATTCAGGAAGGTCGTGTTTCCGTGGTTTCCTTCTGCAGCTCCATCTTGCGCACTCGATAGAGGATATTTTCAATGAGTTGACGATTGGAACCAATGATGTCCGCCAGCAAG
This sequence comes from bacterium, assembly GCA_029565685.1. GTDB lineage: Bacteria > Zhuqueibacterota > Zhuqueibacteria > Residuimicrobiales > Residuimicrobiaceae > Anaerohabitans. Next base: position 26,684 of record JAKQNR010000006.1, read on the forward strand.
CCCATGACAAAAATCTGAAAGCCCACAATCAGCAGCACCGCCGCCAGGATCAACGACTGGATATGGCCTGCGCCGCCGACCGTGAGATAATAATACATGAAGCGCAGTCCGAGCAACAGACCCAGGCCAAAGATAGTGCCGCCGATGTAGGAGAACATCTTGAGCGGTTCGTACATGGTGTAGATGCGCACGATCGTGGCCAGCGACTTTTTAATATAGCTCCAGTTGCTGGAGAACAATCGGGACTCGCGCAGTTTGGGATTGATCTCCACCGGCACATGGGTCATGGCGATGTTTTTCTTGCCGGCCTGAATGATGGTCTCCAGCGTATAGGTGAATTTGCTCAGCACATTCATCCGCAACGCGGCATCGCGCGACAGAGCGCGAAACCCGCTGGTGGCGTCCGGAATCGTCGAACCGGAGAGCTGGCGGATGAACCAGCTGCCCAGCCATTGCAGCCGTTTCTTTGTCCAGGAGAAATGCTCGATGGCGCCGGTGTTGCGGTCGCCGATCACCAGATCGGCCTCGTGCGCCAGAATCGGCTGCACCAGCTTGGCAATGTCCTCACCCGCATACTGGTTATCGGCGTCCGTGTTGACGATCAGATCCGCGCCCAGACGCAGACAGGCGTCCAGGCCGGCGGTAAAGCCGGTGGCCAATCCCTTGTTGCGGTTCAAACGCACAATATGGTGAACGCCCAGCTTTCGTGCGACCTGCACCGTTTCATCCTCGCTGCCGTCGTCGACCACCAGGATCTCGATGGCATCGACGCCCTCGATCTTGCGCGGCAAATGCGCCAAAGTGACCGGCAGGGTCTGCGCTTCGTTATAACAGGGAATTTGAATGATCAGCTTCACTTAATTGAGGATCTCCTCGATGTTGTACTCTTTGATGGAATCCGCATGGGTGAAAATGATGATCTCGCCCAGCAGACCTATGGAGATCATCTGAATGCCGATGATCAGCAATAAAACGCCCAGCAGCAGCATCGGCTTCCCCGAGATGCCGCCGATGCCGAGCGCCCGATAGATGAACAGATACAGACTGATGGCCGCACCGATCAGGGTAAAAATGACGCCGACAAATCCCAAAAAGTGCAGGGGCTTTTTCGAATAACGGCTGAGAAACAGGACGCTGATTAGGTCCAGCATCCGTTTGATGTAATTTTTCGGATAGATGGATTGATTGAAGCGGCCGGTCAGCTGCTCCACCGGCTCTTCGACAATCTTGAAGCCCTGGCGCTGGGCCACCACCGGAAGAAACGGATTCAACGACCCGTAGAACGGCACGCTCTCCAGCACCACCCGTCGCGCTGCCAGCACGCCGCTGTTGACGTCGTGCAGCTGAGTCTTTGAGATGCGGTTGACCAGCCCGTTAAACAGATGGGAGACCAACTGATTAAGCCGGCTGTCACGACGCGGCGTGCGCCGGCCGACCACCACATCGTACCCCTGTTCGATCCGCGACAACAGCTGAATCACATGCAGCGGATTGACATGGACGCGGCAGGTGAAATAGACCAGGACCTCTCCGCTGCTGTTGCGGAAACCGGCGTCCAGCGCCGAGGCTTCGCCGAAGGAACTGCGCAGCCGGATCGCTTTGACCCGTGAACAGGTCTGCTGAATGCGCGCCAGTTCGCCCCAGGTGCCGTCGCTGCTGCCGTCATCGACATAGATCAGTTCGAACCGCCGTGAACCGCTTTGCAGCAAGGTCAGCAGCTGATCATGCAACGCCGCCAGTGCCTCCTTTTGATTCTGCACCGCGACGATGACCGAGACCTCCGAAGATCCGGATTTTTTTACTTTAGTTGGCGTCATAGAACCATCTTATTTTAAGAATAAATGTAGCGATTCCGGCCGCAAAAAACAAACGCAAAAACCGGCGGCTGCAGATCAGGAAACCGGCGGCGTCTTGAGGTAAAATGTGCGCCGGGATCCGCTCTCCACAATGATGCGGCCGATTAATCCTAAAAATACGAATTGCAGGCTTGTGGCGGTCAACAGGACGATCAGCGTGAACAGAATGTTTAGGTCCGACCAGGGCAAATGCTGATGTATCACCTTGTAGCAGCCGGCCGCCAGACACAGCACTGCCCCCGACATGGTCCAGAAGGCAAACTGAAAATAAAAGCTCAACGGGTTGCGCAGATGTCGCATCAACAAGCGCAGAGTGGTCAGATCCATGATCACTCGAAAAGTACGGCTCAAATTGTATTTGGATTGACCGAACCGGCGGGCATGATGGCGCACTGCCATTTCGGTGATGCGCGCCCCTTCCATGCGCGTCAACGCCGGGATGAATCGATGCAGCTCGCCGTACAACGAAATACGGCGCAAAATCTCTCCGCGGAACGCTTTCAGCGAACAGCCGGTGTCGTGCAGGCGCACATCGGTGATGGAGCAGATCAAGCGATTGGCGATTTTGGACGGCACCTTGCGCAACAGCCATTTGTCCTTTCGATCCTTGCGCCAGCCGCTGACCACATCGTACCCCTCCGCCATCTTGGCCAGCAACAAAGGAATATCAGTCGGATCATTCTGCAGGTCGCTGTCCATGGCCACCACGATGTCGCCGCGGCTGGCCTCAAACCCCGCTGCCATGGCCGCGGACTGGCCGAAATTGGCGCGAAACAGAATGACTCGCAGCATAGGACAGCGAGCGGCCAACTCGCGCAGTTTTTCACGCGTGCCGTCGCGGCTGCCGTCGTCCACCAAAATGACCTCATAGGGCTTGTTCAGCGCCTGCAGGACCGGATAGAGCGCATCCCACAACCGCTCTACGTTTTCCACTTCATTGTACACCGGCGCTACCACGGAAAGATACGGCTGGCCCGCTGCAGGGAGCGGAGGATTTTGCTTGGGCAGGTTCGTTGGTTTCATCTCACAGCTTTGGCTGAAATACCGGTTCGAAATCAAAATGGCGCGGCTCGCAGGGCCAATTCCATCCCCCAATTCCTGCTTTCACCCGCATAACTCTAATGATGTCTATTCACATAATAATATACGGCTTTAAATTCAATTCGCAGATACTTTTTTACGCTTCGGCCAGGGAAAAAATAAACCTTGCAATGAACATTTTTTAAATGGTATATTTAACCACGGTTAAACTGGCAGCGCTACAAAGTGCAAATAAACCAAAGAATTAAGAGTTCATCCTCCTGCACACCGTTTGTACTGGTCGAACACACAATATCCAGAGAAAACTACTTCATGGCCAAATCCCTTGTCATCGTCGAATCGCCCGCCAAGGCGCAGACCATCAATAAATATCTCGGACCTGAATACATAGTCAGGGCTTCCATCGGCCATATCCGTGATCTGCCTGTTAACGCAGCTCAGGCAGCCAAACCCGCCTCGATTTCCACCAGAGGGCTAAGCGATGAGGAGAAGGAAAAGCGCAAGTATACCAACCTGATACGCGTCATGGGCGTGGACCCAGAGAACGGCTGGCGAGCTCATTATGTAATCCTGCCGGGCAAGCAAAAAGTATTGAAGGAGCTGAAACAGCTGGCAGAGGCCGCCGAGACGGTCTATCTGGCCACTGACTTGGACCGCGAAGGGGAAGCCATTGCCTGGCATCTGGCTGAGGCTATCGGCGGCGATCCCTCCCGCTACCGCCGTGTGACCTTCAGCGAAATCACCAAGCCGGCGATCCAGAAGGCGTTCAGCGCGCCAGGCCGGCTCAACATGGATCGCGTGCATGCGCAACAGGCGCGCCGGTTTCTCGACCGCGTAGTGGGCTACATGATTTCACCGCTGCTCTGGCAAAAGGTGGCACGCGGCCTTTCCGCAGGCCGTGTGCAATCGGTGGCTGTACGCTTGATCGTGGAAAGAGAGCGCGAGATCCGCGCCTTTGTTCCAGAGGAATATTGGGAGATCTGGGCTGATCTGATGGGAAAAAATTCTCTCCGTGCACAAGTGACCCGTCATCTCGACAAACCGTTCCGACCTGTCAACAAGGAGCAGGCGGATCGGGCGCTGGCGGAACTAGAGCGAGCGACCTACACGATAATAGACCGCAAGGATTCGGCGGTCAGCCAGCGGCCCTATCCGCCTTTTATAACCACCACTATGCAGCAGGCGGCCAGCACCCGCCTGGGTTTCAGCGTAAAAAAAACCATGCTGCTGGCGCAGCGCTTGTACGAAGCGGGCATGATTACCTATATGCGCACTGATTCGGTGAATTTGGCGCCGGAGGCGATCGCCGGAGTGCGCAGAATGATCGCCGAGACCATGGGCTCGGCCTATGTTCCAGAAAAACCAAATTATTACGCCGCCAGAGCAAGCGCTCAGGAGGCGCATGAAGCCATCCGTCCCACTCATGTTCTGACCACGCCGGAGGATCTGCACTCGTTCGAGCGCGATGCGGTCAGATTGTACGATCTGATCTGGAGGCAGTTCATCGCCTGTCAGATGAAACCGGCCGAGTTCGACGCCACGACCGTCATCATTCAGGCGGGCGATTATGAACTGCGCGCCCGCGGCCGGGTGATGCGTTTTGACGGTTGGATGAAAATTCTGCCCCCTGCCAAAAAGGAGGAGGAGAGCGAGATGCCGGACCTGGCGAAGGGCGATGTGCTTGAACTGAAGGCGCTGGATCCCAGCCGCCACTTCACCAAACCGCCGGCCCGCTACACCGAAGCCTCGCTGGTGCGCGAGCTGGAAAAACGGGGAATCGGCCGGCCGTCGACCTATGCGCCCATCATCTCCACCATTCAAGAACGCGGCTATGTGAAATTGGTGAGCCGCCGATTCTATGCGCAAAAAATCGGCGATGTCGTCACCGACCGGCTGGTGGAAAATTTTTCCGATCTGCTGGATTACGGTTTCACGGCAGGGATGGAGGAGAAACTCGACGTCATCTCCCGGGGCGAGGCGGACTGGCGCCAGACCCTGAATGCCTTTTACGCGGAATTCAAAAAACAGCTGACCCTGGCCGGCAGCCGAATGCGCCGCAACGAGCCGGTGTTGACCGACCTGCCCTGTCCGAACTGCCGGCGGCCCATGAACATCCGCGTGGCCGCCACCGGCGTGTTCCTCAGCTGTTCGGGCTACGATCTGCCGGTCAAAGAACGGTGTAAAACCACGCGCAATCTGCTTCCCGGCGATGAGGTTTCATCTGCAAGCAGTCAAAATGAGGAAGAAGGAGATGTTGGGGAAATTTTGGCCAAGCGCCGCTGTGCGCGCTGCGGATCGCTGATGGACAGCTATCTGCTCGACCAACAGCATAAACTGCACATATGCGGCAACTCTCCGGATTGCAGCGGATGGGAGATGGAACAGGGGGCCTTTAAACTGAAAGGATATGACGGCCCGGCGCTTGCCTGCGACCTGTGCGGCGCTCCCATGCAATTGAAAAGCGGCCGGTTTGGAAAATATTTCAGCTGCAGTAGGTATCCAGAGTGCAAAAACACCCGCAAGCTGCTGCGCACCGGACAGCCGGCGCCGGCGAAATCCTCGCCCGTGCCCATGCCCGAGTTGAAATGCAAAAAATCCGACGCTTACTTTTTACTGCGCGACGGCGCCGCCGGCCTGTTTCTCGCCGCCCACACCTTTCCCAAATCACGCGAGACCGCCAGTCCTAAAGTCAAAGACCTGGCCCGCCATCGCACCGAGCTGGCGGAAAAATTCCATTATCTGGCCGACGCCCCGCAGTGTGATCCGGACGGCCATGATTTTGAAATCCGTTTCAAACGCAAAGAAAAAATCCAATACCTGGTCAGCGTCCTGGAGGACGGCTCCCCCGCGGGCTGGACCGCCTATTATGAAAACGATCGCTGGCAAATGAAGCAGGAAAAAGTCAGATCCAGCGTTCTGAAAGCGCCGCGCTCCTTCCGAGGCCGAAATCGCTGATCATTCACCTTCTCGAAAAGCAGGAGGATCCGCGAATGAAAAAAAGCATCTTTGTCGCCGCCGGTGTGTTCTGCGCCGTTATCCTTCACACTCATGCCTTGTGTCTTGCCGTCGATCAGGACAGCACTTTCAGCAAAAGCGAAGTGATCGTGGCCGGAGCCGATACCGTTCGCCTGGCCACGGACCTCTATCTGCCGAAAGGCGCAGGGCCGTTCCCCTGCATCCTCTTGCGCACGCCGTACAATAAAAACGGCTCTAAAGGGGATGCGGAGAAATTCGTCAACCAGGGGTATGCGGTGGTTGTGCAGGATTGCCGCGGCACAGGGAAATCTAAGGGCCGCTTTTACGCCTTTCGTTATGAGCGGGAGGACGGCCTGGCGACGGTTGATTGGATTCGCACCCAATCATGGAGCAACGGCCGCATCGGCGGTTGGGGCGGCAGCTATGTCGGCTATACGCAGTGGATCATCGCAGACAAACTGAACGCAATCGCCGCTGCGCTCACCACAGCGGACATGTACGACGGTCTTTATCCCTCTGGCCTCTTTTCTCTCGCTCTCGCCGCCAATTGGGGATTGATCATGAATCATCCTAAAATAAAACCGGAAAAATTGATGGCCAGTTATCGTACTCTGCCGTTGTCCCTTGCCGACGACTCTACCGGCGCCGCCAATGCATTCTTTGACGACTGGCTGCGTCATCCGCACAACGACGACTACTGGCAAGCACAAGCCTTTCGCCGGCCTGTTGCAACGCCGGCGTTTTCCATCGCCGGATGGTATGACATCTTTCTCGAGGCTCAGATCAAAGATTTCGTAGCCCTGGGCAAAAGACGGCATCCAAACAGCCGGCTTATCATAGGTCCGTTTGCCCATGGACAGATCGCCATCCCGACCGATTACGGAGATGCGGGCAAAATGGGCCGGCTGTATGACCTGGCTCGTTCCTTCCTGGCGCAGACGATCAAGGATCCTGTGGAGGCGCCGGTCTATGCCGATTCTCTGATGAACAAGCCCTTCGCGTATTTCATCATTCACGCGAACAAATGGGTCCTGAGCAAACAATGGCCGCCGGAACAGTCCAAACCCGTGCGCTATTACCTCGGCCCCTCAAGTACGCTCAGCACAAACAAACCCACAAAGGCGGAAAAGGCGACCTATGTCTATGATCCGCAAAATCCCTATCCATCCCTGGGCGGCACTTTTCTCGGCATCGGCGTAGGACCGGCCTGGCAAAACAGCAATGTGGAACGCACGGATCAGGTGGTTTTCGAGAGCGATACGCTGAGCGCACCGTTGACGCTGCTCGGACCGCTGCAGGCGGAACTCTATGTCGCCAGCGACGCAGCGAGCACGGATTTCTTCGCCTGTCTGCAGGATGTGCAGCCGGACGGTAAAATCGTCAACATTCAGGAGGGCGGACAGCAGGTACAGGGCGGCAAAAAAATCCGCCGCATTCGGTTTTCACTCTGGGCGGCCGGTTATCAGCTGGCAGTGGGACACAAACTACGGGTGGTGATCTGCTCCAGTCTCTTTCCCCGCTACAACCGGAACTTGAACAACGGAGAGCCCATCTTTTCGGCAGCCCGCTCACGAATCGCAACCCAGACGGTCAGCTGGGGACCGAAACATCCTTCGCATCTGATTCTGCCGATCATACCGTAGATGGGCCAGTCATTCGGAATCTTTTCATTGTCGTAGAGCATCCTGCGCAACGCACCGCCAACAGGCGGCGCCGCAGCTGATTTAAGGGGCTATCTTGAAAACCTGCACCCCCTGAGGCGGGCTCGGCGGGTAGGGATCTGATGCTGCGCCCAGATAGGGTTGAATGACGACAAAGTAAGCGCTGTAGCTGCTGCTCGCGGCGAATCCCGGCGCTGCAGTGCCGCCCAACTGCACCATCCCCGGCGCTACCGTACGATTCCACAGCTGCAGATAAGCGCCCTTGTCCGACACACCGATAGACCAATCGGTGAGGACAAAATTATTGCTCAGCCATTCCGGTTTGGCATCCACCCGCGAATCAAAGGCGATCAAAATGTTGGCCGGCCGGTCCACGGAAAAAGAGATGAACGACGAATCGGCATTGGCCTTATCGTCGTTGGCCGTCTTGATGCAGGTAAGGCCTTGCAGCGCATCCGGCAGATCAATGAGAGTGAACGTCCGGTCGACGTAATAGGTGCTGTCCTTGTACAGTTGCGAAATCCGATAGCGGGACGGCTGCAGATTTTCGATCACCACCTTCTCGGGAACAACCGGTTCTTCAGGCTTGGTGTTCACCAAATGGAACACGGCGTCGCTGCCAAAAGGCGGCGTCAGGGTCACCACGCCGCCGGAGGGCACCGCCTCTGCAGATACCCGCTGACCGGTGCGCGGGTGATACCATACGCAGTTCCAAATCCCCTGTTGGCCGGATAGATCCACTATAACCGGCAGGCCATCGATGGAATAGGCTACGATCTCATGGCCCGCGCGGGTCATGGCCACGGCGTTCGGCGACACCAGGCTGTTGTCCGGCCGCATCTCCCAAAAAGGCACGCCGAGCATGAACGTTTTTAAATGATTCAGGTCATTCCACAGGCTGTCGAACTCGGCATAGTCGGCCAGGGGCCAGACATGCAGTTCGCACTGCGCGTTCGCCAGAGCCAGGCACCAGCTCATTCTGCGGACATTGCTGCGGTCCTTGTCGCTGGAGCTGATCTTGCCGGTCTCGTCAAAAGAGATCATCATCGGGTGACCGGCGTCCTGAGCCGCCTGGCGCCATTCCAGAGCCATGGCGTTGAATTGCCGCGGAGGCAGCGTGACCGAGGGCAATTCAGTCTGGATGCTGGTGGCGGAAAAGACCTGAGAGCGCAAATACCAATCCACCGGCGCATTCACGTTGTGCACCGCAATGGGATGGTCATAGGGATCCAGCTGCTGCAGCAGCAGGCTGTAATTGACCGCCTGGGTGGAAGAATAGCGTTCATTGTACTCTTCGCGCAAATTCCAGATCAATCCGGTGTGATGGCCGAAGCGAGCGATTATATAGCGGTAAAAATTTTCCCGATTTGCCGGGATCAGCGCACCGTCATCCTCCAGGACCAGATGCAGAACCATTTGGCGATCACGAATATAGTCGAACATGCTCTCCCATCTCCGCATCTTGTCGATATCGTAGCGGGTCTGATCATTGACCGAGAGCCAGGGAAAAACCAAACCGCTGTCACCGGGGTAATCCAGCAGAACGATGTACATGGAGTTGACGCCCTTGGCGGCGAGATGATCGACCTGGACGCGTTTCTGCGGCCAGCCGCCAAAAACCGTTTCCCCGAGAAACTCTTCCGGATCATCGACACCGGCCTTGAACCAATAGGGGCCGTCGAGAAACTTGAGATAATAGCCGCCCACATAGCGGAGAAAGCCCGGTCGCGACGATGGCTCCACCTGAAAACTGAAACTTTGGCCGTTCAATTCCGTTTGCGAACTCTCCGTAGTCATCGTCCAATCGCCGGTCTGATCCGGCACGAAGCGGATTTTCCAGACATTGCCGCTCTGCCCGCCGTTGCCGTTGCCGTCAAAAAATCCCGGCACACGATACTCGGCGCCATCCGGCCCGCGAAAGATGCCGTCCAGGCGGATGGCAAAGGGGTTCGGAGAGCCGGTGTAGCCGTTCAGGCTGGGCCCCTGCAGCCGGATCTCCAACAATCCCCATTTGCCCAATGTACCCAACGAAGTGACGGCGGCCGATGGCAGTGCGAAACAAAAAAGCGCGCACGCTGCCATCCAACCCCAAACCCCAGCTATGCGAAAAGACGGTCGAAAGTTCCTAGAATCCATAGCGATCCTTATGGTGAAAACCATTTCCCGATCAAACCGGTCGTTATTGACCAGCCCAGGGCGCAGCCCAGAGTCCTGTAGGGGGCGCAGGCGGCATCGCATCCTCAGCCGGCGTTATGAACACCAGATACATGCTGTTGCTGCCCACCCCTTCGTTGCCGCCCAAGGTAATGATCCCAGGCGGGAAATACTTTTTGTAGCAGATAAACGGCGAATCGCTGGTTTCGACCAGCCAATCGGTGCGCGTCCAGGGCTGCAGCCAGAAAGGAGGCGTGGTCACATCGCGATCATAGGCCACGTAGACATGCACGTGCTTGCGCACTCGAAAGGTCAAAAAGGCTGCGTCCGTGGCATATTTGTCGTTGTTGGCGGTGACGATGCGCGACTGGCCCGCCAGGGCGGCCGGAAAGGTCCGCAGCGTATAGGAGCGATCGATGTAAACGCTGTCATTATCGGCCGCCTGCACGAGCCGGTAGGCAGCCGGCGCGATTTCCTCGGCCTGGATCGGAAGCGTGAAAGAGTAAGTGAATTGCGTTGCGCTCATGGCATTCGCCGCTTTGGAGCTGTCCTGAATGCCGGTAATGGTCAGAGTATAGTCGACGCCGTCCTGATGTGCAGCGGTATGCAGCAGAACGGTCTTTTTATCTTGCAGCAACTCGGCCCGAAGGATAGACACCGCAGGGGCGATGGCGTAATGGGACAACGTAGTGACTGATACGAGCCGAACCGGCTCACTGAAGACCAGCGACAAGTGCGTTGAATCGACCAGCGCCGCGCTTTGCAGCAGCGGCGGCGTTGCATCTGCCAGAGTGGTGAAGGATGCTGAAACGCCCGTCGCACTCACATTGCCGCTAAAGTCGAGGCTCATCACCTCGTAGATGTAAGAAGTCGCTTCCGACAATCCGCTATCGACAAACTGCAGACCGTTCTGGCGCGCCAACTCTGTTCCATTGCGCTTGATTACATAGCCCGCAGCCGTGTCGCCGTCTTTTGCTGGATCCGGAGGATCCCAGGCCATGGCGAGGGAGGTCTCGGCGGCTTGCACCAGCCGCAGATTTTTGGCCGGCAACGGCGGGGTCGTATCGCCGCCGCCGAGACGCAGAGTCACCTGGATCAGCTGTTCAGGAGGCAGCGTAACCGACGCCAACAGCGCGTTGACCGGCTCCGGGGCGCCCTGATTGAGGCGGACGCTCTGGATCATTTTCGGCAGAAAATCCGCCTGCAGCTTGACCACCCTGCTGCTGCTGTTGGTGTTGAACAGAGACACGACGCGCACCGTGTCGTCGCTGGCCATCACCAGGGCGGCGACACCGGGCTCCAGACCGAGCGAGTTATCCTGACGGAAATAGAGCACCTCGGTCCACGGCATCTCCCCGCGATCAAAGAGCAGGCCGCCGAAAGCGGTCATGGTCAACCCCTCGATGCCCTCGATATCCGGAAAGTTGTCCGGGTCCGGCGGTACGGCGGTCATGCTGTCGATCTGGACCAGATTCTTGGAGACCTGCTTTACCGAGCTTTTCAACACCGACAGAATGGCGCCGGCATCCTTGTAGCGGCGGAAATACCATAATTGCTGTTCGATAGTCGGATAGTCGATGAATCGATACCAGTCCAACAGCCTTGATTCATAGGCTGGATCAGGCTGGCGGTCCTGCAGACTGAGGGCGGTGATGATTTTTGCCGCATCATAGCAGCGGTTGTCGTTGGTCCAGACGCCGTTCTGCAGAAAAATGGCCGGTGCGTCGTTGGAGCTTTGGTCAAAACAAAAATTCACCATGCGCTTCATTTTTTCCACATACACCCGCTGACCGGTCAGGCGATAACAGTCTAAAAAAGCGCCGCGACTGTCGCGGATGCCCTCAAAGCTGCCGTTATCCCAACCCCATCCCCATTGCCATTTATTATCATACCATTTGCCGCTGCAGGTGCCGAACGCGCCGGTCTGCGGATCAACCTCCCAGGGCAACATCGGCGCGCCGTTCTGCGCCAAATTGCGATCCATGGAGTTGATCCAGCCGTCAAGATAATCCTGCGCCCAGTTTAAATAATTCAAATCCTTGGTCGCATGATAGTAAGCAAAGGCCAGTTTGGCAAACTGCATGTTAAAAGGCCAATCAACACCGTAAGGACAGTTCGCATCGATGCCTCGCGTGCCCGGCCCTAGGCTGCGCATATGGCGGGTCACTGGATTATACCACGGCTCACAGCCGGGGGCAAAATTGCCGCAGTGCTCCACGAGATCCCGTAACAAAGCGACCACCTCTGTATCGCCCGGCTTGACATAGGCCAGATTGGCGAGAAGAATCAACGCCTCCATCGTATGTTCGGTATCGGGAAAAGGATCCTTGAAATAACCGTGATCAAACCGGGTCTTGTTGCGCGCGTAATAGACCTGCAAAATTTTCTTCACCGCCGTATAAATTGCCTCATCGCCGGTCAATAGGTAATAGGGCGTCCAGGCGAGAAACAGCTCGGTTTCATCATCCATGCGCCAGATGTTGAGAGAAGAGTAGATCCGGCCATCCGCTTGCTGCCATTTCATGGTCTCGTAGAAAAACTTTTTAGCAAGATCGCGCAGCCAAAGTTGATAAGAAACCCATGCCGGGTAAGAGGAATTCTCTATCAACGAGTCCGCATAATTCTCTTCGAGAAAACGATGATAATCCTCTGTCTGCGCCTCAGCCCGGTCAACCCCCAATCCGGGGATCACGCCATCTCCTATATGCGAGAACAGTACGATCATTCCAATATAAAGGATCGCCCTCCTCCTCACCCTGTCTTCCATCCATCCACTCCTTAACCCTAGCATTGCACTCATCGGCTCAAACTGTTTCTTTCCTGGGACACTCGATTTTCAGTTTTAGGATGCCATGCCACAAAATGAAAATCCCCCCGGCAGCCTATTTGCTTAAGATTAAAATTATAAAATAGATGCTTTGACAACCGCAGTCACAGTTCTCTGCAGCCCTTTGCACACTGCATTTGAAAGCAATTATTATACCAATAATTCAAAAAGCGCATTTTTACAAGACAATAAATATCAATTAATTAAAATAAAAAAAGGCCGCAGGCCCTTTCAACTTTAATTACATTATTTACAATTGTTATTTGCTGGATATTTTCTGAACAGACGGGAATTTCGTTTGTGTAAGACGGGATTGAAACTTTTGTAATCGATGAATCTATTTGCGTTGTTTCACTACCTTGGCAGGAACGCCCACAGCGATGGCAAATTCAGGAATATTTTCCGTAACCACGGCGCCGGCGCCGACGACTGCATCACGTCCGATGGAGATCCCATCCAACACCGTGACCCGTGCGCCCAACCAGCAGTTTCGCTGCAGGGTGATGCCCCCTTTGTAAACCAGCTCCTGCTCAGTGATCGGAATAGAGGGATCGCTGTAGGTGTGCGTGCCCCCTCCGACCAGGTAGACATACGGCGCCAGCAGGACCGAGTCCTCCAGGACCAATTGATTGCCGCCCACAGCGTGCAGCATGGAAAACGTGCCGATACCCACATTGTCGCCGATGGTGATGTCCCCGTCCTTGCAGCCGAGAACCGTATGACGGCCGAGGATCACGCGATCGCCGATGACGATGCCGCGGTTGTGGTCTCCCCGCGCATCCAGCACACAGCCGTCGTCGATGACCACCTTGGAGCCGATGCGGATTTTCAATCCATGGCGGATCACCACGTCCTTGCCGAAAATCACCCCTTTGCCGCATGCCTGCAACAGGCGAGGATACAGCCATTTTCGCAACGCCAATCCCAGAGCGCCGGGGATCGGAGTAATGAACAATGTGATGAATTCATATTTGATCAGATAGCATATCCGGCGGGTGCCCAGCACGATGTTCTGATAGCGCTGTAAAAAAGAGGTGGCGTCATCGGTGATCATGCGATTTACTTTTTGCAGTTTTTCCGCCATACCCGCTTCCTCATAGTGAGAGCTGCACGCTTGATCCCAAAGCCGCTGAGATTCTCGCCTGCTTTCGGCGGATTCCAGGCGGCGATGGATTCTTAATCTTCAACCACGTTCTGCGCGAACGATTCCAGATGGCGCTGCCATTGTCCAGCGGACCAGCGGCCGTCGTCGTCAAGGCACTGGGCTGCTTTGTAGGCCATGTCGATGGTATGATGGGTGTTGTCGTGTACGAACAATCCCTGACGTCCCAAACGGATCAGCCGGGGGAAACGAGACAGATAGTCTTCCAGTGTTTGCAGGCGATCGGCAAAAGCCAGATCGTATACCGGATAGACAAAGGGCGCCCGCTTGGAAAAGCTATCGATCACGCGGCACTGAACCGGCAAAGCGGCTTTGCGCAGATCGGTCAGTACATGCGCGGTGATCTCGGCATCTGTTTGATTCCAGACCGGGCTGTCCGGATTACAGGGTATCTCGAAGCAGAGGCCGGTGCGGCCGGCCGGCTCAACCGCGCGGCGATAATTTTTCGTTTCTGACAGCCGGGAAAAGATCAAGTCTTTTTGCGGGAAATAGTGCGCGTCGAAGGGAGTGAACTGATCGGTCTCTAAAATCACATAGTGCAACACCATCGCGCGAAAGCGCAGCGCTTCCACAGCCTGCATCACCGCGGCCGGCGCAACCGGGTGGATGAGACGAACCAGGACCGTCAGGGGAATGGTGGAAAAAAGCATATCCGCCTGCAGACTTGCGCCGCCCTGCTGATGCACAATCCAGCTTCCATCGGTTTGCTGTTCGATGCGATCGATTTGCACGCGTGTGGTCAGCGAACCGCCCAACCGTTGCACCTCTTGCGCCAGAACCCGGCTGATCTGGCCGAATCCTTTGGCCGGATAAAAGAAACGCCCGGCGCCCGGCCGCCTCAAGCCGGGCATCTTGTACAGGACCTTGGCCGCCATTTTCCAAAAGCTGTTGGCTGCCACCCGACGCTGCGCCTGCACAGCGGCGATTTGCTCCGGCGCTAGTCCCCACAATTTTTCCGCATAAGGGAAATAAAACGATTCACAAAAGGTTTTGCCCAGGCCGTTCTCCAGAACGTCTGCGAAAGAGACCGGCTCTTCCCGCCGCATAAACGGCTTGACCAGGCTGTCGCGGAGAAAACCGGCGACAAAGGCCGGCGGCAGTTTGCACATCAACTCGAGGGGCTTGAGCGGAAATTGCACAAACCGGTCAAACAGGCGAATACGCCCATATCTCGGTTGATCCAGCAGTTCACCGGCCAGCAGGTTTTGCAGCTCCCTCAAGATCTCGGGCGAGGTGGAGGGATGCAGTCGGTGGCTGCCGTAATCAAAGATCAGCCCTTCGTGCTCAAAGCTGGCGGCCAGACCGCCCACCTGATCGGATTTTTCCAGCACCGCCACGTCCGCTTTCAATTGTGGACGCTGCAGCCATTTCATCGCCAGGGCCAAGCCCGCCGGCCCGGCGCCGAGCACAACCAGTTTTTTCCTACCCTTCTCCATCATCGCCCTTTATCTCTTCGTGTCATGGTTTGCCGGTGTCCTGCGGACGGCATCGAGATACGACAAACTTGAACTTGCCCGGCGTTTCCTGGCGAATATCGTCCCGATATACAAAGGTAAAGCTCAATTGCCGGTTCACTTTGACCAACAGGGCTTCCCTTAGCTGCTCAGCCTCCTGTTGATCGAACTCGGGCGTAGTGACTAGTTCCACCTGAACGGAGTTCAGGTTCTCCTGAATCAATCTGGCTTTTTGAATGCCCCTGCGGCCGAAAAAGGCAAAATGCATTCCAGAGTACCGTGCTCCGTTTTCTGTATAGATGCAGTCGTCGATGCGGCCGATCACCGAACGGATCAACGGCAGAGTGCGGCCGCAGCCACAGCGTTCATCGCCGGCCGCCACGCCGCGGTCGCGCGTGTTGTAGCGCAGCAGCGGCTGAGCGAAATTGTGCAATCCCGTGGCCACGATCCACCCCTCTTCGCCGGGTTGTACCGCCACGCCGTCGTCGTTGACGATCTCGGTGATGCCGTACTCCGGGAAGATATGATAGCCGCCTGACGGGCACTGGGCGAAAAAGGCGTTGTGCTCTTTCAACCCGTAATGGTCCAGAATCGGCGCAGGCCAGACGCGGCTGATTTCCGCTTTTTGAAAATCGTACAGCGCCTCGGAGGTGGGGGTGACCACCCGCGGCTTCCATTCGGTCAGGCCGGACTCCTGCAGCAGAAGCGCCAGCTTTTGCATAGCCTGCGGATGGCCGCGCAGCAGCCGTGGTCGATAGCGCAGCAGAACCTGATAATAATCCGGTAAATTCTCTTTGTCAATCAGATCCGAATTGAATTCAAGAGAATTAATCTTCCAATTGCGAATGTAGCGTGCCCGACCGTGAGTGGTCAGATGCCGGTCCTGATCGGTGAACACCCGGCTGCGCAGATCGAGAAACGATTGGCCGATGCGAAACCCGGCCCAGCGCCAAAAGCGTTGCATGCTGCACAGCTCCATCACATTGGAACCGCGGTCCCAAAACACGGTCAAGGGCGTACCGGTGGTCCCGGAGGTGGTGATGGCCTTGGGCCTGTAGGCTTGCCCATTTCGCGCCATAAACCGGTCCGGTGCGGCGCGCAAGACCTCCTTATCCAACAACGGCAAGCGGCGCAATTGGTCAAAAACGTTTTCCCGGTTGAGCCGCTCAGGGGACAGTCCGATTTTTTTAAACAGATCGATGTAATAAGGCACCTGTTGAGAACAGTGGAGCAGCAGCGGCAGCAGATGGTCCGCTTGATAACTGTGGAACTGTTCCGCTGTCCAGTGCTCAGCCCGCCGCATGAGCCAGTAGGTTCGGGCCAGGTCTTTGAGGTAGAAGAAATCAGCTATTTTGAATTCAATCATAGAGTTACCGTACAAAAGGACGACCAGAAGACCGGAAAGCGAATCCGGCCCTGACAAAGGAATTTGGGGTCCAGTCTAGCTCAGGAGGGCGGCAGCGGATCCAGTTCCACCACCGCATGGGTGCGATACTCCAGAGGATTCTGCAGGCCGATTTTGCGCGCCAATCCGTCGGACATCATGCCGATGAGCAAAATTTGCAGTCCGGCTAAAAGCAGGATCATGGCGGTGATGGAGATCGTCCGATGGGTGAGGATATACAGTCCCAGGTTGCCGCCGTTCTTCTCTGCGGCCACCATGATATCCAGAATGAATTTCACCGCCCCGGTGATAAAGCACAAAAAGGAGGCGGGGATGAATATTTTGAGGGGATTGAAGAGCATGGACAATCGCAAAGTCAGAATCATGAAATTGATAAAATCCCAGGGAACGATTTTCGATTTGCCCACACGCTGATGATACTCGATCGGCAGATAAGAGACGACATAGTTGTCCGACAACAGGGCCACCGTCAACGTGGTAGTGAAGGAAAAGCGGTCGGAGACCACGCTGAAATAGCGCATTGCCAGGCTGCGGCGAAACGCCCGCATACCCGAGTTGAGATCCGGTATCTTTTGCGCGGTGATGTATTGGGCCAGTCGCCGCAGAATCCACTTGGCCGGCCGGCGCAGCAGTGGAATGTTTTCTTTGGCGCGCATACCGACAACCATGTCCGCGTCTTTCAGCGCCGCGATCAGCTCCGGTATGGATTCCGCCGGATAGGTCCCGTCTGCGTCCATAATCACCAGGCGTTCATGACGACCGGCGAGAATGCCGCTCTTCAGGGAAGCGCCGTAGCCGCGGTTGCGCTTGTGCTGCAGCACCCGCACACCCTGCTCCAAAGCGATGCGGGCGGTTTGATCTGCTGATCCATCGTCGATGACGATGATTTCGAATGTGCGGCCTTGCAACGCGGCGCGGAGCCCTTGAATCACCGAAGCGATGGATCCGGCTTCATTATAGGCGGGAATCAGAATGGAGAAAGGTTCATTCATACACTATACCTGGTTGATCGGCAGATGAGACTATTTTATTTTCCCGCGGGCATCGTTACGATGCGCACGGTGAGCGTATACACGATGTCATACGTCAACATCAGGGAGAGCAGTCCGTACAGCGCCGGTCTGAACGCAATCCGGCGGCGTGTCCCCAAAGGCCGCTCAGCGGATGCAAATCGGTCCAGGATCAGGCTGGTGCAAAAGAGAAACGGCAGAAACAGGATCAATATATGCCGCACCGACAGCCCGAGATAGCCCCACCAGGCTGTCAGAATGCCATAGCCGATGAACAACCCGGCGATGAACAACAGGAGAAATGCATGGCGGCGGAGCAAAGACAGCGTCCGGCGGCCGTTCAACGCCAGTGCTGCTGCGGCGAAAAGGCCGTACAGAAGCACGTACTTGAGAAACCCATAAGAACGATAGCAGGCCTTCGCCACGTTCACGCTTCCGACTGCAAGGCGAGATCCGATATGACCGAGGCCGTGTTTGCGGATATAATTCCGCGCATTGGGGATTTCATCGGCCGCCATGTCCGGCCAGCCGAAACGATCACCATGCGCTTTAGGTCCGTTCTTCCACTCCTCCGTGGTGTCGCACCAAAAATAAAAAGTCGAGTTCACATTGTAGAAATAGCGCCCGAATACCTGCTTGCTGGTGCGCAGGTATGGGCTCATGAGCAAAAGATAGATGACCGGCACCAGCAGCCATTGGCCGGCCGCGCGCCAGCCTCCGGCCGTCGCCCGGTCTGGACGGCCGCGCCAGGTCTCGTAGATCAGCTTGAATCCGCCGATGACCACCAAGGCGACCATCTGCGGCAGCACCGAGGCTTTGGTCAGATGGTTGACGGCGAAAAGGACGCCGGCGGCTGCCGCGGTCTTCCAGTCCGGCTGCGTGAACAGGCGCACCATCAGCAAAAAAAGAAAAAAATTGAGAAAATAAAAAGCCACATCCGCCTGTACATACGCGGCTTTAAAGATGAACACAGTAAAGGCGGAGACCAGCCACATGAAAGCCGCAGCGGAGAACGACAGCCTACGCCGCAGGATCAGGTAAAGCAGGACGAGAAAGGCCAAGGTGAGAAACAAGCTGAACCGCTTGCCGGCCTGAAAAAACTGCTCCTCGGTCCAACCGGTTTGATAGATCAACGAGAGCAAAAAGGGATAGGCGGGCATCCGGTTGCGATCGCCGATGTACGCATAACCGGTATCGTGCAGCAACCGGCCGTAATGCAGATAGCCGTTCTGGTCGAACGTGGTCACATCGACATTGACCTGCCGGCTGTGACGGAGGCCGCCCCAGTAGATCAAGCCCAGCGCGAGCAGCAGACCGAATAGAGCCACTCGGTTGCGCCCTGCCGTTGACAGCCGCATGAATCGATTCACCTTTTGAAAACCTCCCGCGCATCTTTGCATGGGTCCCGGCAAAACCGGATCACCGAAAGCGCCGGCTCAGGCCGGCTTGTTCGCCCGAATATTGATCTTCCAGCCGAAGGGCTTGATCAGCCGTTCGGGCAATGCGGAATAGACCGGCACGAAAATATGGTTGAACAACCACGCCTTGACGCCGGTGCGGCGCGTCTTGAACGGATAATAATGCTGCACTTCCGCGGTGACGTTGTCAAACTGATTGAAAAACGCTTTCACCTGTTTGACGGAATAGATGTTGTTGAACGGCGGGTCCGCATCGACGAACTCGATGTTCTCACGGCCGTACTTGTGCAAAAAATTGAACCAGGACCAGCGGTTGTAAAAATGAAAGATCAGCGCGCGGCCGCCCGGCTTTAGCACGCGCAAGATTTCGGCGATCGCCGGCCGGATATCCGCTGCGGTGCAATGGATCACTCCGCGGGCGTACACCGCATCAAAAGTGGCGTCGGGAAAATCGAGATGGAGCGCGCTGGTGACCTTGAACTCCGCCGTCAGGCCGCGATAGGCAAAATATTTTTTGGCGTATTCGATGGCGTTGGGGGTTAAATCCGAAGCCGTAACCAGCACACCGCGGCTGGCCCACTCGGCCGAATCGCGCCCCATGCCGCAGCCGATCTCCAGCAGCTTTTTGCCTTTCAGCGCCGGAGCCTCTTCATCCATCATTTTATAGATCCAATGGAACCGGCTGGCGACTGGATCGATGTGCTCGAAAAACTCGGGCGTGCCCTTGTCGATCGAATGGTCGATCTGATATTGCAGTCCCAGCGTATGGGTGTTCCAATACTCTTTGCTTTCTTCTGCTGTGCCTGGCATAATGGACATTTCTCCTTTCAGGTTATACGGTGCAAATCCGCCTTCGCATCAGCGGATTTGCGGACATTTTCTATCGCGTTTTCTGCGTGCCGGCAGCGTCTCAGGAGATCCGTGCGGTCTCGCCGCTGCGCCGGGTCCGTCGCAACGCAAAGACCACCCCCCCAGCCAGTCCCATGACGATGGTCATGCTGAAATCCAGCCAAGAAAAAGCGATGGCTTTTTCTCCGCTGACGCCCACCAAACCGAGAAAAAATACATACAATCCCTCGCGAACGCCGATGCCGTTGATGCTGACCGGCAGCTGCAGCGTCACGAGGATGATCGGGATGATACAGAAAAAATAAAAAATCGAAACGCCGAGATGCAGTGAAAGCGAAAGCACATAATAGTAGAGCAGCACATTCACCTGCAGCAGCGCGGAAATCATAAAAACATGGGTCAGCACGCCCCGGCGGTCGCGCATCACAGAAAAAGCCCGGTAGGCATCCTCGCCCTTTTGCGCCAACTTTATCCATTTCAGCCGGCGCAAAAGACGCACGCCTCTTTCCACCAGGCTGCGACGGGTGATGAGAAAAAAGCCGCCGAAACCGACCATGAAAAAAACCACCACCATCAACACCACCTGGCCCACAGGACGGATCAGCTGAAAGCCCAGCAGGGCCGCCACCAGGGCCAGCGAGGCCAGCGCCAGAATGCCCATCACCCGCTCGGTGAGCACGGTGACCAGCGAGGCCATATTGCGCCGCGAATAGCGCGCCACATCGAACGCCCGCACCGCGTCGCCGCCGATGGTGGAGGGTAAAAAATTATTGAAAAAATAACCCACCAGCAAAGAACCAAACAGAACGCCGAACGGCACCGGCATCTCCTGAACCGCCAACAGATAGCGCCAGCGCAGCGTCGAAATGACCTTGCCCAAAACCGCCAGCAGCACCGCCACGCCGAGCCAAAGGCCGTTGACCTGCGCCAGGCTGTGCAGAATATCACGCAGGGGAATACGCTGCAGCAGATATCCTATCAATAGGGCGCTCAAACACAGCTTAATGATCAGCCAGGATCTCTTGCTCAATACGCTATCCTCATACAGCCGATTGTTTCACCTGGGCCTCGACGGTCTTTTTCATTCCCTGTTCCAGGTCCACCTGCGGCTGGAAACCCAACACCCGCTGCGCTTTGGCGATGGTGAACGCGTTGCTGGTGTTATAGAACTCGAGGGAGCGGCGCGTCAACGGCATGGAGAGGTGAAGCCATCGCCCCACGGCTTCCGAGGGCACGGCGAGCGCCTGGGCCAGCGGCAGCGGCAGATTGAACCAGACCGGTTTTTTATTCAGCACCCGGCCGATGGTCTCCACCAGTTCCCGAGTGGAAGCAGGCTGGGCGCCGGCGATGATAAAAGTCTCGCCCACCGCTTGTTCCTTTTCCATGGCCAGATAATAGGCCTCCAGCATGTCAGAAATATAGATGGGATGGCGCAGGTTATCGCCGCGGCCGATCATGATAAAGCGGCCCTTGGATACGGTGCGCAGCAATTTGGCGGTGCGCGGACAACCAGGGCCGTACACCCAGGCCGGGCGCAGGATTGTAACTGGAAAAAGCGTGCGGCGGAAAAATTCGTTGACCACGCCTTCGCCCATCAACTTGGTCTCGCCATAGATCGACTGCGGAGCAAAAGGACCGGACTCATCAGCCGGCGGTTTTGCCACATGGCCGTAAATGCCCACGGTGCTGGTATGAATGAACCGACGTGCGCCGCTCTCCTTGGCTGCGGCCAACAAATCCGCCAACGCTTTGACGTTGACCTCTTCGTATACCCGGTCCCCCAAGGTCTGCTGCAGATGGGCGCTGGCCAAATGAAACACCACATCGATGCCTCGAAGAATCTGCTTCTGTAGAGTGCGGTCGCAGAGATCGCCCTCCACCACCTGACAGGATTTCTGCCGTGCCGGTTCCTGCAACGCATCGCTGTGCAGATCAAAAGCGACCACCTGATGCCCGCGGGCGAGCAGCCCGGCGGTCAGATGCCGTCCGATGAACCCGTTAGCCCCGGTTACCAGTATTTTCATGACCGTGGGCCCTCCGGAGCAATTCGCGCCTCAGAGATCGACGCGTACTGACCGCCGCAAAAAAAGAGCCGGTCCAATTGCGACAGGGCCCATAACAACGGCGACAGCGCGGAGAACAGTTTGTAGGACAGACCGTGCTTTTTCAGCTCCTGCTGCGAGGTGGGCGCAATGACCCCCTCTTTATGCTCCGCATTCCCTTTGTTCATCAGCCGGACGTAGACGAAATTGATGGCCAGTTCGATCAATTCGGTGACGATGCGGGAGTAACCGCCGTCGCGCAGCACGGTGTACCCCGCGTTCTGCAGTGTTTGATTCAACTCAGCCACCGTGTAGCCGCCGCGAACATGGCCGTACTTGTCCGGGGTCATGCCCATGGCGTTGCGAAGATAGTTGGCCAGCAGTTTGTCGCCGGCATTGGGAACGGTCACAATGACGCGGCCGTTTGGCCGCAACAGCGAGCGGAGCCGCTGGAGAAAGGCGACGTCCGTGCGTATATGTTCGAGCACATCTAAAACAATCACCACATCAAAAACCTGGGGCCGGTAACAGGGTCCGCGAACGTCCATGTGCACCAGACGGCCTTCGGTCAACTGCCGTAGACTGGCCAGATTCTCGTCCTGCAGATCCGCGTGAAACCAGCTTCCGCCGTTGCGGATAAAATAATAGTTCATGGCGCCGGTGTTGTCGCCGCAGGTCATCAGCAGGCAAGTTTTGTCCTGCGAAGGACCGAGAAATTGCAGCAGCGCGTCCACCTTTTTACGTTTCTTGATGGAACGATTGAACATCTCTAATTGCCAAGGTGTTTCCGTCATAAACCTACCATTCTTTCCAGTCAGCAGATCAGCGGCCCGCCTGCACGGCCGCGGGATTTCCGTGATCCTTTTCCAACAAAACCCCGAGTGCAGGAGCGCTGCTCACTGCGGATACACCGCCTCCACCTCAGCCAGCTCTTTTTGCCGGCGTTCAGCGTCCCATCCCAATTCATCGGCCATGATCTGCGCGCAGGCGGTCAGCGCTTCGGACCCCGGATGGCCGGCGGATCCCAGTTCTGTGCGGCGCAGCACCACGTCGCTCAGCTTTTGCGCCATCTCTTCGCGCACGCCGTGCAGGATCTCCGCTTTGATCACCGCCGAGTCGGCCAGCGGAGTCCATGTTTCCTCCGGCGCACCCTTGAGGACGCGTAAATAGCGGGTTCCATAGGTCTGTATCAGGTGCCGGACGGTTGCGTCCGCCAGGCCGACGGGTTTGCTGCGCAGCGCCGATTTTGTATAGTCGGCAAGCTGTTCCATATCCCCGCCGTCGATGGCCGTATGAGCGCTGATGGAGGGCGCCGGCTTTTTTTGCAGCTTTTTAAACACCGCGTTCACCGTCTTGACCGCCACATCGCGGGCTGTGGTATATTTGACGCTGACCACGCTCAATAATCCATCGAGATTCAAATCCGTCCGGTGATCGACAATGCGATAATGCTTGAGCAGACGAACGTCGCCGGACACCGGGTGTACGCCGGCCATGGGCAGAAATCCGCGATGCACCAGCAGCACTTCCTCCCTGCTGATATCAGCGCCCGGCATCGCATCGTTGATCTGACGGAGCATGTCAGCCACCTGCTCTTCGCCCGGCTGAAAGGCATCGGGCCGGCCTTCGTAGGGATCGTGCCAAGTGCCGATCATGGAGACGTTGCGCCAGGGCGCGATGAACAACAACCGCGAGCCCTTTCTGATGATCGCATCCGGATCGCGGAATTCCACTTTGGCCGATATGCCGGCGCCGACGGAGGCCAGGGGTCGACGGATAATCAAGTTCATGGCAGTGGAAAGGAGAAGGACCGGTTTGCACGGCCGCGCCGGCAACGAGGCCAGGAGTTCATCGGTCCAGGCGCCGAGATTGTTGACCACCACACGGGCGCGTAGGTCAAAATATTCACCGCTCATCCGATCCACAACCCGTGCGCCGTGCACCCGGTTTTTTTCCACCAACAATCCGGTGGCCTGGAGATAATTGGCCAACTGCGCACCCCGGCTGACGGCGGAATGCAGATAGGAGAACAACAGGCGTTCCGAGTTGTAGACTTGCGCGTCATACCACATGGCGCCGCCGGTCATGTTCTTCTCGTCCACATGGGGGATGAGCTCCTTAACCCGCTGTTTGGAAACCACACGCCCCATGGGCAGTCGCTGGCCGTTCTCCAATCCACGGTTGCGATCGCAGCTCAGAAGGTCGTTCATCAACATGGCGATCGTCATCACCTCCGGCCCTTTGATTCGATGACCATAGGTCGGCATCAGACAGGGGAAGACGCGGATCAGATGTGGAGCGATGCGCATGACCGTCCGGCGTTCGACGATGGATTCGCGCATGCGGACGAAATCCGCGTGCTGCAGGTAGCGCAGGCCGCCGTGAATGATCTTTAAACTGTTGGAAGAGGTGGCGCAGCCGAAATCGCCCTTGTCGATGAGGGCGACGGAAAGACCGCGCGACGCAGCCTCCCAGGCGGCAGCCGCACCGTAGATGCCGCCGCCAAGGATAAGCAGGTCGAAAGGCCGTTCGGCCAATTGTGTCAGATCACGTTTCATAGTTCCATTTCATTGCGCGTTTCCAGCCAATGCTCGCGCCACATTTGGTAGCTCATCAACGCCCACAGGCGATGACTGTGATTTTCTTTGCCGGCCGAATGCTCCTGCATCAGCCGCTGCACGGTGGCCGGCTGAAATTCCCCTCCCCGGCGCAGCCGATCCACCGACAAATATTCCTCCATCAGCGGTCTCAGCTCCTGTTTCATCCACTGCTTGATGGGGATGCTGAAACCCTCTTTGCCGCGGTGCAGAATCAGTTCCGGCAGCAGGTTCTGCATGGCTTTTTTCAACAGATATTTAGTCTGCCGGCCGGCCAGGCGCAGGTGCGGCGGCAACGTGGCGCAAAACTCGACAAAACGATAGTCTAAAAACGGCGTGCGCGCCTCCAGCGACACCAGCATACTCATCCGATCCACTTTGACCAGAATATCGTCGGCCAGATAGGTGTGAATATCCACATATTCCTGTTGATCCAGCGGCGTTGCGGCGGAAACCGCAGAGAATTTCTCCCGAATGAAATCATAGGGATCGAACGGCGCCAGGCCGGCCATCAGATCGGGCGTATACAGCGCGGCTTTTTCCGCCTGCTGGAGAAAAATCATCCAGCGTACATGCCCCAGGTCCGCGGGCAGGCGCAGCCCTTCAATGAAACGCCGCGCTTTGTTGATCGCGCCCTTTTTCTTCTCCGTCGGCGGCAGGGCGCGGATCGCCGGTTCGATCAGGGATCGCCGCAGCCACGCCGGCACGCGGTCATAGCGCCGCGCCCAGCGATCGGCCAGATAGGTGTCATAACCGGCCAACACCTCATCGCCGCCGTCGCCGGACAGAACAACGGTCACATGCTTGCGCGCCATTTCAGAAACCATCAACGTCGGAAAGACTGAAAAATCCGCAAACGGCTCATCCAATTGCCCGACGATGCGCTCGGTCAAATGAACGGCGTCGGGCGTGATGATCTCTTCATAATGCTCGGTGCCGAACCGCTCGCTGACCGCGCGCGCGTACGGCAGTTCATTGTAGCTTGAATGAGTAAAGCCGATGGAAAATGTTTTAACCGGACGATCGCTGCTGCGGGCCATCAAAGCGACGATGGAGCTCGAGTCCAACCCGCCGCTGAGAAACGCGCCCAGGGGGACTTCACTCATCAATCGTATTTTGGTTGCATCCTGCAGGAGCGCCAGCAGCTCTTCCGCCCGTTCACCCTCACTCCCCTGTGTGGCGCTGTAGGTCAACTGCCAGTAGGGACGGAGTGTGACCTTTCCGGATTCCCAAAGCAGATAGTGCGCTTGCGGCACTTTAAAGACGTTCTCATAGATCGAGAGAGGGCTAGGAATATACTCAAATGTAAGAAAATTATCAAGCGCTTTTGCGTTCACCCGGCGCGGCAGTTCCGGTACCTGCAGCAACGCTTTCAGCTCAGAGCCAAACACAAAGCGGTGGCCGTCCAGATAATAATAGAGCGGTTTGACGCCCAGCCGGTCCCGCGCGATGAACAGCCGCTGTCGGCGGCCGTCCCACACCGCCAGGCCGAACATACCGTTCAGCTTTTTCACGCAGTCGACGCCGTACTCTTCATACGCATGCAGAATCACCTCGGTGTCCGACTGGGTGCGGAACGCATGACCGCGCGCTTGCAGATCGGCGCGAAGGAGGCGATGGTTGTAGATCTCCCCGTTAAAAACAATGGCCATGGAGCCGTCTTCATTAAAGATCGGCTGCTGGCCGGTGGCCACATCGATGATGCTCAACCGTCGCATGGCCAACCCGACATGGCCGCGGATGAGAAATCCCTCATCGTCCGGTCCACGATGACGGATGGCGTCGGCCATGGCTTTGAGCAGAACCGGCTCCACCGGCCGCTTCGAATCACGATAAAGAATGCCGCAAATACCGCACATGCTTTCCTCGGAAAAAGAGCGGACGTCTGCGCCCGCAGAAAATACGCAAACGCCGCGTCAGCCGCGCGGACCGTTGTGAACCGCCTGTTCGACGATCCACTGCACCTTGTCCAGATATTCCTGATACCGGTACTTTTCTTCCGCCAAACGGCCGGCGGCGCTGGTCATCGCCGCCGCCTGTTCCGGGTGATCCAGCGTCCAGAGAACAGCGCGGCTGAACGCCTCTGCCGTTGGAGCGGCCAGCACCGCCACCTCGGAGGTGAGAATTTGCGTATGGGTGACATGGTCTGTGGCCACAATCGGTTTGCCGGAACGCAGATACGAATAGATTTTGAGCGGAGAGTTGGTACCGCTCTGACGGGTCGACACCAGCACGTCGGCCAAAGCGACATAGCTGGGAATCGCCTGCGGTGGAACAAAACCGGTGAAGGAGAAACTGCCGTCGACGCCGGCTGCGCGCGCCTGCTGCTGGTAACGGCGAACCTGTTCCTCCTGCCCACCGACCACAACAAAACGGAGAGGCCGCGGGCTGGAGCGCAGCGCATGGGCCGCGCTTTCGATCAGCAGGTCGATGCCCTGGTAGGGTTCCAACGTCCCATAATAGAGCACGATCTTTTCCCCGTTCAGACGCAGCTCGCTTCTGATTTTTTCCTGCAGACCAGGCTCTGCCGGGAAAACGATCTGATTGTCGGCGACGTTCTCGATCAACAGGCTGGTGACGTGCGGATAGCGCTCGCTCACATAGCTCTGCAGCTCCGGACAGATGGTGATCACCGCGCCGGCGGATCGAATGGTTCGTTCCTCCAGCCGGGTGAACAGCGACAGCAGCGCTTTGGAACGGGAGTATTTAAAATTGGACAACTGCTGCGGCAGCGAGGAGTGCATGTCATACAGATGAGGCAGTTTCCAACGGCGCGCCAGTCCGACGCCGAAAAAGCCCGCTTCTTCATGGGTGTGCAGCAGGTCATACTGGTTTTTCTTCAGCAGCCCCCGGGCCCGGAGGTACAGGGCCAGATCGAGCGCCACCTTGGTTTTGGAGGGGCCGATGCGCACGCGGCGTACGCCGGGCACCCGTGCGGCGCGGAAAATCCGCAAACGTTCCATCGGAACGTCCTGACCCACATGATAAGTCGCCAGATCGACCTGATGGCCCAGGGTGGTCAGCGCTTTGATGCGATGCAGGACGCTGAAGGGCGTACCGCGCGGCTGAAACCAGGGTTGCGGCGCAATCATCAACAGGCGAAAACGGTTTGAAGCTGCGGTCATAGAGCTCATTTCCCTGTACGGATAAAAGGAGGCCCTGGCGAAAACCAGGGCGGTCACACGATCGATCCTTGCCCCCAGGGGCAGCCGGCTTGAAGCGCTCCGGCGCCTTATTCAGCCCCATAACCGATCAGAACGACAAAGATGGTTCTAATTAATATTTTTACATCCAACAGCAAAGACCAGTGATCGATATAGTCGAGATCCATTTTCATCCACTGATCGAAACCGATCTTGTTTCGGCCGCTCACCTGCCAGATGCAAGTGATGCCGGGCTTGAGACTCAGCCGTCGGCGTTGCCAGATCTGATAGTTCTCCACCTCATTGACCAAGGGCGGCCGTGGGCCCACAATGCTCATATCCCCCTTGAGCACATTGAACAGCTGCGGCAGTTCGTCGATGCTGGTTCTGCGGAGAAAATGGCCGAAGGGGGTGATGCGGGGATCGCGTTTCATCTTGAACACCGGCCCATCCATCTCGTTATGCTGCATCAGCCCGCTCTTCAGCTCATCGGCGTTGGCCACCATGGAACGAAACTTGTAAAAAATAAATTTACGTCCGTTCAGGCCGCAGCGGATCTGCTTGAAGAAAACAGGACCGCGCGAAGTGATCTTGATTAGAATAGCCACCAACACCATCAGCGGCGAAAAGAGAAGCAGCATGACGGCGGAGATCACGATATCGATCACGCGCTTGATGAACAGCTGCCATTCCTGGGCATGAAAAGTTTCAAACTCTAACAGCGGGTAGCCGTTGAAATCGGTCTGCCGCGTCTGCGCGATGTGCAGGTTGTATAGATCCAGGGAGATGGAGCTGGACACGCCCACCTCTTCACAAGCCTGCAGGGCGTCCTCGATGCGATGCAGCCACAGGCGCGGAACCACAAAGATGACCCGATCGATCACCAACCGGTTGACCAGAAACGGGATGTCCTGCAGCCGGCCGATCACACGATAGCCCTCCACCTCCTTGCCATACAGCCCGTGTTCGTCATCGATGAGACCGACGATGCGCAGGCCCCACGTTCGATGCATGTGCACGGCGCGGATAAAGTCACGCGCTCGCTTGCCGGTGCCGACGATCAGCAGGTTCTCCTGATTATATCCTTTGGAATGGATGATGTCCAGGATATAGAGAAACAAGCGTTTCTCCGCCAGGATGAGCAGAAAGGCAGTGAGAATGAATATGGAAAAATAAAGACGGCTGTAGAGCTCGAGCTTGAGCAAAAAGATCAGACTGCCGGAGGCCAGGGTGGCCCACACGCTGGAGACAAAGAGGTTCCAGGTCATCTTGCGGTTGGTCTGCAGACGAAAGCCCCGGTAGACGCCGTTCAGGGCGTAGATGCTGACCCAGATCAGCGGAAAGCCCACCAGGATCTGCCAATAGTTCGAGACGAAATAGAAAAAGCCCGCCAACGTGGGCACATCGCCGTAGGCTTT
The DNA here is from genome assembly GCA_029565685.1 of bacterium. Classification (GTDB taxonomy): domain Bacteria; phylum Zhuqueibacterota; class Zhuqueibacteria; order Residuimicrobiales; family Residuimicrobiaceae; genus Anaerohabitans. The sequence goes on from JAKQNR010000006.1 coordinate 55,697, forward strand.
GATGTTCAGCTGCGCCAACGTGCGGATGCGCACATCGACGAAATATGCGACGAGAAACGCCAAAGCGATGACGATGATATCGACGAGCTTCATGATGCCGCCGATAAATTTTTCCTTCTCTGAAACCATGTTTCCTAAAAGCGATAATGAGTGCGTGTGGTGATGATCTCAACGGAGTGAAGCCGGCCTTACTGCCTGAAGGTTCGGCCGGCCCGCCTCCTTTATACCAGATACTTTTGCTTTTCTTTGAACCAGGCCGCAAAACGGGGGATCCCTTGTTCGATCGTCGTCTGCGGGTGATAGTCGAGCTCCGTCTGCGCCCGGGAGATGTCTGCGCAGGTAAACGCGACGTCGCCGGGTTGATCGGAATGAAACTCCAGCCGGGCCTTTTTCTCCAGGGCCTCTTCGAGCAGATGGATGAGAGGAAGCAGGGCCACGGTCTGCGATTCTCCGAGGTTATAAATGTGGTAGCCGCTGCAACGCATCCAGGCCGCTTCGATGCCGAGCAGGATGTCGTCGATGTAAGTATAGTCGCGCCGGGAATGGCCGTCGCCGAACACCGGCACCGGTTGACCGCCGGCGATGAGCCGGGCGAATTTGTGAATCGCCATATCCGGACGCTGCCGTGGACCGTAGACGGTGAAAAAACGCAGACAGGTCGTAGACAGGCCGTACAGATGATGATAGGTGTAGCAGATCAATTCCCCGGCCCGTTTAGTGGCGGCATAGGGCGAAATGGGATGGTCTACCGCATCGTCCTCGCTGAACGGCGCTTTGCGGTTGTTGCCGTAGACCGACGAAGAAGAGGCAAAAATAAATTTCTCAATCTGATGCGTTCGCGCGAGTTCCAGCAGGTTGATCGTGCCGGTGAGGTTGACCTGGTCGTATAACTGCGGCTCCTGAATCGAGGGGCGGACGCCTGCGCGCGCGGCAAGATGCACCACATCCGCAAACCCGTTCTCGCGGAACAGCTGCTGAAGCAGCGGCTGATCCAGGATGTCCCCCTCTACCAGCTGAAAGCGGGGATGCGCCAGCAGCCCGGACAGGTTGTCTCGTTTGATGGCCGGATTATAATAAGTGTTGAAATTATCCAATGCGGTCACCGTGTGACCCAAATCCAACAATCGAGCGCACAGATGCGACCCGATAAAACCGGCGCCGCCCGTCACCAGAATCTTCATGCCCAATGATCCGATCGAGATTAGTAGTGATAGTAGCTGTAATTCTGCGCCAGAACGGAATCGCCGCCGTTCAAGATCACGCCGATAAGATTGGCTGGAACCGTAGAAAAAATTTCCAGCTTTTCTTTTGCCAGGTCCCGGTGCGTCCGGCCCGACCGCACCACCAACGCCACGCCATCCACTTGAGTGCCGATGACGACCGCATCCGTTGCAGCTTCCAGGGGAGGAGAATCAAAGAGGATGAGATCGAACTTGCGCTTGACTTCATTCAAGAACCGCTGCATCTGCAGCGAGCCCAACAGCTCGGAGGGATTGGGCATCAGGGTGCCGTAGCTGATGAAAGACAGATTGGGAATGTGGGTCTGCTGCACCGCTTCGGTCAAGGTGATGCTGCCGTTCAAATAGTTCGCCAGCCCCGGCTCTTTTTTCATGCGAAAGGTGTTGTGCAGAACGCCGCGGCGAAGATCGGCATCCACCAGCAGCGTGTTGGTGCGCTGCTGGGCGAAGATGATGGCCAGATTGCTGGAGGTGAATGATTTGCCCTCCTCCGGGCCGACGCTGGTGATCACCAGGGTGTGAATGCGCTCCCGCTTTTTAGAAAAAAGGATCTGCGTGCGCAGGGCGCGATACGCTTCACCGATCGGCGTCGGTGAATAGTCATGCGTCACCAGCTGCCGGTCGATATGCTTGGCTTTTTCAAAATCATGATACTCGGGGATATCTTTGAAATCGACCACTGGAATCACGCCGAGCACCGGCAGGTTCAGGGCCTGCTGAATTTCCTCCACCGAACGGATGGTTTTGTCCGCCCAATCGATGCCGGCTGAAAGCATCAAGCCCAGCATCAGGCCCAGGCCGGCGCCCAACGCGATCTTTTTGCTTTTGCTGGCGCCCGCTGAAGTCGGCCGGCTCGCCGGGTCAAGAATGGTCACATCCTCGCCGTCGACATGGCCCGCCAGGTCGATTCGGCCCAATTCCTTGAGCAAATTGTCATAGTTCTCTTCGCAGATCTTTTTCCGCCGCTGCAGTTCCGCCAGAGTGTTTTCATCCGCCGGCAGCTGCCGCTGCTGCGACAGGACCAACGCCAGTCTCTCGCGCGCCGCCTTCTCGCGCTCAGCCAAAGTGGAGCGGAATCTGGAGGAAAAGGCGATAATGTCCTCCTGGGTCTGGTTGATCTTGGCCTGCTGGTCTTTCAACACCTGGCTGTCGGCCGCGTACTGACCGGCCAGCGTTTTCATATCCTGCATCTGCTGCGTCAGCTGCGCATGCAGCACCCGAAGGTAGGGCTCCTGACTCATCGGTTCGCAATTGCACAGCTCGGTGACGATGAATTGACGGAATTGATTGGGATCGATGCCCGGCCCGGGCGAGGACAGTCGCTCGAGAAGCTGAGAGATTTTTTCGCGCTGGGTCGGCAGCTCCTTCAACTCCAGGTTAATGCCGTCGAGCTGATTGCCGATGTTCATCCGTTCCCGCTCCAGCGACAGCGGATACCGTTCCTGGAACGCTCGCAGCGCCGCCTCCGCATCTTTGAGAGCTCGCTCCGCCGCGTCTTTTTTCGCCTCCAAATTTTTTCGCCCGCGGTCCATATCCCGGTCCTTCAAGCCGAGCGACTCTTGACGGTAGATCTCGGCGATGCGGTTCAAGCGCAACGGCAGCGTTTCATAGTCTGTGCCGGTCATGGTTAAAATCATCAGACCGCTTTTGGTGTTGAACTCCACCTTGACGCTGTTGACCAGCTCGCTGATGGCGCGGTTGAATTCTTTGATTTTGAAGGTCTTTTCTTTATTGGTCGCCACGAAATCCGGCCGCAGGCTGAAGGTGAACCCGTGAACGCTCCGACTTTTATCCACCACGTCCCAGACGCTGCAGCTGTCGATGGCGGTCTCCCTGTTATCCGCAGAGATGAAATAAAGATAAAAACGGCCGCTGTCGTCGATGCGCAGCCGATATTTGCCCGGCATCGGAGCGGTGGTGGTCCAGAATTCCGAAAAAATGGCGTTGTCCCAAACGCTGCCCTCAGACAGCGAAAGCGCCAAGCCGAGTTTGGCGGTCAGCTGCTCATAAAACGTGCGCGACTTCATGGCGATCAGCCTGTCGCGCTCCATCAGTCGTTCCGCATCCGGATCAAACGCCCGCGCCTGAATAGTCAGATTCGTGCTGTAGATCGGCACGTCATTCCTGGCCGAGTTGTAAAAGACGCCGGCGCCGACGGCCGTAAAGGCCAGTAGGATCCACTTGCGCCGCCAAAAACCGCGCAGAAATTTACCGAAATCGAGGCCGCCTCCAGACTCTGCCGGAGCGGCCCCTAACCCTTCCAGTTCTTCCAGATATTGATTCATCAAAGATTACTTGCGATAATTTAACAGCGTCACATAAAAGGTTACTAACGAAATGCCGAAGGAAAAGTAGCGCATCACCGTCTGCATCGTCAACCGATTGATGCGCGGGGCAACCACCGTATCGCCGGATTCGATGCCGAGTTCATACAGCGAAGTGCCCTCATAATAGGCGGTTTCAAAATCCACATACATCGACTCGCCTCGGCGCTGCAGGTACAGGCTGGACAGATCAAAGCTCTGCAGCCCGCCGCACTGCTTGATCAATTCCCAGAAAGAAGAGTTCAAATCCACTCGATACAAACCAGGACGGACGAAAATACCGCGCAGGGTCAATCGCGCCAGCGGCGTGACCATTACTTTCGGGCTTTCAATGAACGGCTTGAACTTGGATTCCAACACCTCGGAGATTTCACGCCCGTTCATCTCGGCGACATGCACCTTGCCCAGAGACGCCAGCTCGATGTTGCCGTCGCCGTCAATGATCTTGGTTGAATCCTGAAACAGAGCGATGAATTTATGGTCGCTGGGAATGTAGCCGCTGTAAATGCGCAACTGCAGCGCATCGCCGGGCTTGACCCGGACCTCTCGCTTCAAGGTGGGCAGCGTCTGTGCGGATAAAACAGACGCCCCGGCGAAGAGCAGAAACAACAAGACGAACGAAAAAAACCGACGGCCTGCAAGGCAAAACATGAGGTTCTCCTACTTGTAACGACCCAGAAGCATTCATCAACGACAGCTGCCATTGAGAACATCCGTTTCGCTAACGGGATCGATAAAAACGATAGCGTTTGGCTTTGGTATCGAGGCCGATCCGCTTCATCAGGGAACACAGCTTAAAATAACCCACCCGGGTGTAACCGAACCGAGGCGAATACAGCTGCCTGCGAATGGCCCAGGGTCCCATCAACGGGTTCTCCGTGACCAGCTTTTTAACCTTTTCCGTCAGCGGCAGCTCCAGCTCTCCAGGCTGCCGCCGGTTGGCGCCAAGCGCCGGACGAAAGCCGACCCGCTGTTCCTGACCGCCTATAGGGGGCAATGCGGACCATTCCTCCGCCTTTGTATCCTGCGGCCACCCCTCTCGGTTTTTGAACGCATCCATTCGAATGGTGACCATGGAGCGTAAATCCAAACCGCGGCTTATCTCATAATCGTCGATAGCCTCTTCCAGAGAATCATAGCACTGCAGGATCCGGTTGAATTCGAGCATCTCGAATACTTCGAAAACATCAGGCGTCATCTGTATGATTTTGAGATCACCACCTTTTTCGCGCAATCCGCGAATTTCTCCGACAAAGACCCCCCACCCAGCGCTGCTGACATAGTTGACAAACCCCAAATCAACAATAAACTGACAGACTCCTTCCTCCATCGTCCGCAACAGCAAACGCTGCAACTCCGGCGATGTAGTTGTGTCCACATATCCCCGGACTCGAAAAAGCGCAATATCCTGAAATACGCCGATTCGATCAACTGCTATTTCAATGCCATCCATGAATCGCCTGTCTGGAAGAACCGCACGCAACCTTAAAAAACAGCCGGCATCAGGCCGAACTATCCTGTCTTTAAATCCGGATTATCGCAAACAGCATGCCAAGCAAACGGCCATGAGCCGATCGAAGCAGAACAGACGATGAAAAAAGACGGGGTCCGTTGCGGAGTTCGGTAAGATAATTGAATAGTAATTAGCTAGTAAGATTCCCCGGACTCGCCCGCAAAACCACCCCTCCCCACCTTGACCGGCACAATCCATTGAAGCATATTCTCTTCCTTGGACTGTGTATTAGCAGAAAACACTTTGTTTCATTTTGATACAGCTTTAAAAGAACGACAAAAAAATACCCCTGATCGACAGGGGTAAAAAAACTATTTCTTCTTCGGATTATCCAGTCGCTGCAACAGCTTGATGTACTTCTCGGCTGTGTTTTTCCAGCAGAAATCGAATTTCATCGCTTTCTTGATCAGCTTGAGCCAGTTTTTCTCATCCTCGACGCAATGCAGAGCGTTTTTCACCGCCTCCAACAGCGCTTTTTTCTCACACCCTTCAAAGGTAAAGCTTCTGCATTTTCCTTCGCCGGATTCTCCCAGAGATTCCAGCACACAGCCGATTTTGTTCACCAGCGGAATAGTGCCATAGTGCAGATGGATCATCTGCTGGGCCATCTGCTGTTCCGAACAGTCTCCGGCGATCGTCAGATCGCAGGCTGCAATCAACCGATGGGTCAGGGCCGCATCGGGCCCCACCACCACGGCCAGCTTGCCGGCATGGCTCTTGCGCAACTTGTCCACGCCGCGGCGTTTTATCGTGTCGTCAGCAAACACCAGAACCAGATTGAGGTTCAAACCCAGCACCCGGTCCATGGCGCTCAACATCGCTTCACCCCCTTTGGACTCGCTGCCGTCAAAAAAAACACCAACCAGCGGACCGTTCTTCGCGTCGAGCGCCAGCTGCTCCAGCACCGACCGCTTGTTGGCCGCCTTTCCCTTTAGCTGAGATCCGCTGTATGTTTCGACGAGATGGACATCGGTCTCCGGATTCCAAACGCTGTAATCAATGCCATCCATCACCTCGGTGACCTGATCTTTACGGTGTCTGAGCACGTCGTACAGGCCATAAGCCAGATCCGGATTTTTCCACAGCTGGGCAAGATAGGTTCCACCGCTGGCGGTGATCAGATGCGCGTTCAGGATCCCGGCCTTGAGCAGATTGGCCCGGCCGTTGTGCACCAGTTCGCCATAAGCGGGATCGCTTTTCTGCAGCCCTGCCTGTTTCAGCACCGCTTCGGGAAAAATGCCCTGGCGCTTGAAATCATGGATCGATAACAGGGTCACACATTTGGCAAAAAAGGGATCATCGCGGTACTCGTTCTTCACCAGCCAAGGGATCAGCGCCGTGGGCCAATCGTTGCAAAAAATCAGCTGCGGTTCCCAATGCAACAGCTTGCTGGTCTCCATGACCGCGCGGCTGAATAGAATGTAGCGCATGGCATTTTCGCTGGTCTCTTGACCGGTTTTAGGATCAGCCGCGGAATCCAGTTTATCGAAATAGGGCTTGTAGTCCAGAAAATAGACTTGCACCTTGGTCTCTGGCAAAAAAGCGGATTTTGCATTCACCACGAACTGATGGTCGCCTGTTTGAATGGGGATCTCTTTCAGGCGAATCACTTCACGTAACGTATATTTGCGTTCACTGATGGTGCCGTATTTGGGCATCATGACGCGTATATCATGGCCCATTTCAAAAAGCGCCTTGGGCAACGCGCTGGCTATCTCGGCGATGCGGCCGTTTTTGACAAAGGGTGCAACTTCTGAGGCGAGATATAAGATTCGCAGCCGGGTTTTCATGCTGAACAGCCCCGATTTAGTAACCTGTTTGAAAAGCAAGGGGGTGGACCGTCGATCAATTAGACTCTATAAGATATTAAATTTTATTGACAAAATCAATAAAAAATCGCCTCAGCCAGACTCACTGAGGCGATCTAAATGGATGGAATCCAACGGCGGCCTACAAGCGGGCGAGGTACTCCTTGGCCCGCTGCTGGTATTCGCTGTCCGGATAATTGACGATCAGCTTTTCCAACTCGTCCTTGGCTTTCTCCACATTGCCGATGCGAAGATAGCACAAACCCAGTTTGAGTTGGCTGTCGTCATATTTGTCCGAATCGCTGTAGGTAAAAACTTTTTCAAACTCGACGATGGCCTGGCTGTACTGGTTGTTGCCGTAATAGCATTCACCGATCCAATACTGGCAGTTGTCGAGCAGAGATTTGTCTCCGCCCGACTGGATCAGGCTTTCAAAAATGGGGATCGCCTGCTGATATTTTCTCGATTCATAGAGTTCGCGCGCTGCATCATACCGATCTTTAAAGCTGCCGTTCGCATGCGACACCCTGGCCGGTTGCGGTTCGTTCTTGCTCAATTGCTCCTGCAGTCTGGCGATTTGCCGGTCCCGCTCCGACACTTCGGCGCGCAACGCAGCCAACTCGGCGTCTTTGTCTTTGAGCGCCACATCCAGCTGCCGTTCCTCTGCGGTTTTAGCGGCAACTTCAGCCGCCGGCGCAGGCTCCTCTTTGCTTTTATTGATCCCCAACAGTCGCAGCACATCGTCTTCATCCGAGCTCTTAGTCGGTATTTCTGGCGCTGGACTTTCTGCCATGGTCTCCGTATACGAACCCGGCTGTGTGGCGGCGGCATTCGAACTCTTGGATCCAGCGCACCCCCATCCAGCCACCGCCCCTATCGCCAGGGCGATCACAAGCCCCTGCAACAACTTGCACCGTTTCATGGTGTTCTCCCACTGATGATCAACTGACAATTTATTTTTCCTCCCACGGCGAAAAACCCTCACACATGAAGAGCAAGCACAAGACGCCAAAACCGGGAACAGGATTTTCCCAATATTCTAACTTATTATAAGTTCCGTATTTAAGATATTTAACACCAGCCTAAAAGTCAAGAGTTTTTTTATTTGCTCTCCCTGGCCCGGCCGCTCCAAGCCGGCGCCGCCTTTGTGCCCGAGCTCTTGCGATGATTCCACAGGATCAAACCGATGCCCAGAAGAATAAAGACCAGACTGATGCCCTGATTCAGCGAAATAGCCTTGCCGGCGATGGAGCCGATGATCATCGATTCTTCGTAATAACGAAAAAAATCGATCGTGAAGCGACCGATGCCGTAGAGAATGAAAAACAGATGCAGCTGAAACCCCGTATAGCGGAACTTTTTTTCCGCCAGCAGCATGAGGCCGAACATGAGCAAGCCGTAAAACGACTGATACAGCTGCGTCGGATACAACGGCACAGCGCCGAACATCGCTCCCGCCGGACTGTCCGGTGGAAAGGTGACGCAAAAACCGCCGTGTTCGCAGGGCAGGCCGAAGCAGCATCCGTTGAGATAACAACCCAACCGGGTGATCGCTTCGCCGAGAGCGAACAGGGGCAGAATGATGTCGGCAAAAACCAGAAAGGGCAGCTTTTTCACCCGCAGATAAATAAGGACGGTGATGAAGGAGAGGATCACGCCGCCCAGCATGGTCAATCCGGCGATGCCGATCTGCCCATTGCTCTGCAGTGGATTGATCGTATCAAGCCAGTGACCGCGAAACTCTTCCAGATGAAAGAGAACGTACAGCAGCCGGGAACCGACGATGGCGCTGATGATGATGAGCACCGAAACATCCATGATCTGATTGGGATCGACGTTTTTCTTTTTCGCCCGCTGGACCGACAGCCAGATTCCCAGTAGAAAGGCGATCGCCAGCATCAAGCCATAGGCGCGGATTTCCAGCGGGCCCAGCTTGAAAAGAACAGGATGCATAGATATCTCCCTATTAAGTAGAACCACTTGAACGCGTCCGGCGTTACGGGTGCAGGCAGAGCCGACCGTCAGCAGGCGCGCTTATTGATTGGCGACATTGCAGATCATTCCGGCGACCAGCATATTGGTCAACATGGCCGATCCGCCGTAACTGATGTAAGGCAGTGGAACGCCGGCGACCGGCGCCACACCCATCGTCATACCGATGTTCACGATGATCTGAAAGGCGAGCATGCTCATCAGGCCGATACAGAGCAGGCTGGCGAAACGGTGGTTGGCGGACGAAGCGATTTTAATCGTCCGCTGTAGAAAAATAAAAAAGGTCAGCAGCACCGCCAGAGAGCCCAACAAACCCCACTCCTCGGCCAACACGGAAAATATAAAATCCGTATGCTGGGCGGGTAGAAATCGCAATTGGGTCTGCGTGCCGTGAAGCAGCCCTTTGCCGAGCAGTCCGCCGGATCCGATCGCCACTTTGGACTGAATGATCTGATAGCCTGTGCCCTGGGGATCAGACACCAGTCCTAAAAAAGTCAGCACCCGCTGCTGCTGATAGGCGTGCAACCGGTTCCACATCACCGGAGACAACAACCCCACCGCAATGTTGACGAGAAACACGCCGATGAAAACCGACTTGCGCCTGCCCGATAAATACAGCACCGCGGTGATCAGCAGGATGACGATAAAAAAAGAAATCAGATTGAACGAGGCGAAAAAAGTGACCGCCGGCGCCGCCAGCACAAAGATGATGAACGGATCGATGCCGCGCCAGTACAGCATCGGAATCAACACCGCCAGATACACCAGCGAGGTACCCAGATCCGGCTGCTGGATGACCAGGGCGAACGGCGCCAACGCCAGGCCGAACACTATCAACAGGTAGCGCAAGCGGTTGGGCGAATGGGTTTCGACCGACAAAAAGTGCGCCAGCGTCATCACCAGCACCGGCTTCATGAACTCGGAAGGCTGGATCCTGATCCCAGCGATTTCGAACCATCGTCGGCTGCCGCCGGCGATGATGCCAAAGACATCCATGATCAGCAGCATGAACACCAGGATGGCATAGAGGCTATAGCAGCTCGAATAGAAAACCACGGGTGGTATGCGGGCGACCAGATAAAACACCACCAGCCCGGCGCCGATCCAGATCATCTGTTTGTTGAAATTCTCCCGTATGGCCGGCGATTCGCTGCTGTGGGTGGCGCTGTACACCGCCAGCAATGAAAACAGACAGAACAGCAGAACGCAGATCAGGATGACCCGGTCCAATTTGGCTCTTTTTAATTCAGGAATAAGCATGGCGCCGGTCTATCGCAGTGCGATGGTTTGCGAATCCGGCGCAGTCTTTTTGATGGCCGGCATCTTTTGGTGAGCGAAATAACGTTTGAACATCATGCCCGCCAGGGGGGCAGAGTTGGCGCCGCCGCCTCCGGCGTTCTCCAGCAACACACAGAGGGCGACCTCAGGATTTTGGGCCGGCGCAAATCCGACGAACCACGCATGCGGCTCGCCATGAGGGTTCTGCGCCGTGCCGGTCTTGCCGCAGACTTGCACCTCTTCCAGCCGGCTGGCGCGGCCGGTACCGCCCACGGCGTTGACCACCCGGTACATGCCCTCATGGATCACCTCAAAGGACCGCGCAGTGATCGCAGCGCTCTCCCGGGCGATCTGTTGTTTGTAATACTGATGGCGGGCTGGATCGTACAACTTGTGCACCATGTGCGGCCGATAGCACCACCCCCGATTGGCGATCATCATCGCGAAACGGGCCATTTGCAAGGGCGTCACCAGCAGATCCCCCTGGCCGATGGCCAAGTTGAGCATCATGCCGTTGCTCCATCCCTTGACGCCGAAAACCCGGTCAAGATAGTCCCGATCCGGCAGCACACCCGGCTCCTCGCTGGGCAGATCGATGCCCGTGCGCCTGCCGAATCCCAACTGCTTCGCGGCCGTGGCCCAAGCGTCCACACCGATCAGCAGACCAAGCTGATAGAAATAGGTGTTGCACGATACTTTGAGCGCGTCCATCATATTCAAACCGCCGTGGCCTGCGCCGTACCAGCAATTGAACGTGCTGCCGCCGATGGTAATCCCTCCGTGACAGCTCACGGTGTAGCCGGGGCTGCACTTGTTTTCGTCCAGGGCGGCTGCCACTGCCACCATTTTAAATGTGGACCCGGGCGGATAGGTGCTCTGGGTGACCCGGTCAAAAAGCGGTTTGCCGGGATCGTTCACCAGCGCCTTCCAGGTTTCGTTGCTCAGCGTGCCGGTAAAGATCTCCGGATCATAATCCGGCTTGCTGCATATCGCCAATACGCCGCCATCGCGGCAATCCATCATCACGATGGCGCCGCGCTTGCCGTACAGCAGCGAATCGCCCAGCATTTGCAGCCGTGCATCGATGGTCAGATAGAAATCCTTGCCGCGCAGGGGCTGGCTTTCACCCACGTCGATGATGTCGCGCACCTCCCGGCCGATGACATCCACCTCGATGAAATCATAGCCCGGCCGGCCGCGCAGATCTTGATCATACATTTTCTCCAGCCCGGTCTTGCCCACCAGATCCCCGGGGATCAACCCTTCTTTTCGTCGCCGTTCCAGTTCAGCTTTGGAAATCTCGCCGATATAGCCGAAAAGATGAGGCGCCTTGATGCCGGTCGGATACACCCGCCGGGTTTCCACCTCGTAGGTGACGCCAGGTAAATCCAGTTTGCGCTCTTCCAGACGGACCAGCAGGGGATACTCGACATTCCGCTTGAGTTTGACGGCGAGATACGGATTACCGGCTTCACTCAGCCTCTCGCAGAGTTTTTCCCCCGGTTCCGACAGCAACTGGCCGAGAAGATTCAGGACCTGCGGATTGTTTTTCGTCTCGCTGGGCACTGCGCTCACCGAATACGAAGGTCGATTTTCCACCAGGATGACGCCGTTGCGGTCATAGAGAATGCCGCGTGGCGCTTCCAGCCGCAATCGCCGCATGCGGTTTTGATTGGAGTGAGCAAGATATCTGCTCCGCTGAAGGACCTGCAGATTGACCAGTTGCAGTGCCAAAGCGAGAAACAGTGCCGCCAGAACGCCGACAACGACATTTTTATTGTAAACGGTGTAAGACAATCGTTTGTATTCCCATCAGGTCAGCTGTTAGACAAACGGAACGGAATCCTCTTTATACAGTTTTTCCCACGTCTCCTGCGAGATTAGAGAAAACAGAATGAGCGTCACCAGCTCCGTGTACAGGGTGGAGAAAAGGATCCGCCACCATAAAACGCCAGGCGACCAGTGCTCGATCACGGACAGGACTGCGAATAGAACCACATTGTTCAGCAGCGCGATGCCCATGACCCGAAAACTCGCTTCATACGAATGGTGAAATGCATGTTCGCTCAAAAAGGTGCCTGCGGCAAAGGAGGCCACCGACCGGGCCAACGCCCCGGGGCCCAGGAGGGCATGGTTGAGTAGATCTTCGGCCAGGCCGGCGCTGAACCCCCATATCACCGCGCGCCTCCGGCCTTCACGCATACTGATATAGCACAAGGCGATGATGCACAGATCCGGTTTGATGCCGCGGACGGCAAACAGATCCCCCAGCGCCACCTGCACCAACAAGGCCAATCCGACGAGGAAGAGGTAGAAAAGATATTTCACCTCAGCCCCCTGCCTGTCGGCCGGCGTTCGCGTCCAGCATCACGAACACCTCTTCCAATCGGGAAAAATCCAGACGCGGCTTGACATAGATTTTTTGAAACATGCCGGCGTGGGCATCGTCGATCATTGAGACCACGCCGATTTTGAGCCCGGTCGGAAACAGCGAATTCTGTCCTGAGGTCACCACCCAATCGCCCACTTTGATATCCGCGCTGAGGAACACACCGGTGAGCAGACCTGAGTCAAAACCGGCCCACTGAAAGACGCCCTGCACGCGGCTGCGCTGATCCAGCGCGGCCACACGAAAGTTTCGGTCGGTCAACAGTTGAACGATCGAATGATTGGAGGAGACCGAGAGCACTTTGCCCACCAGGCCGTCGGCCGACATCACCGGCAGATTTTCCTGAATGCCCTGCAGCCGGCCGACATCGATCAGGATCGTCGCCATGCCAGGATGACTGCCGGCGCCGACCAATCGTGCGGGTTGCAGACGCGCCGGCGTCTGTTCGGCAAAGCCCACCATGGCGCGCAACCGCTGATTCTCATAGTGCGCCTCCGCCAGCTGGCAGTTGCGCACCTGGAGCATGGCATTTTGATAACGCAGGCGGCTGTTCTCTTCATAGACATCGCTTAACCGCCGGATCGCGGTGACCGGCTGCGCCATTCGTCCTAAAAGTTCAAGACTGATGCTGTGCAATGCGCCTAACTCGCTGCCGTGATTGCCCATAAACATCAGTCCGACGGATGCAACGACGGCCAGGGTAAGAATCAGATAATCCAGTCGGGGAGCAACAATTTTCTTTAGGTTTTTCGGCAAAACGTTCAGTCCTGAAATGCATTCTGTCTGTCAGCGGCAAAACGCGGCGGCTGTCAATGCGCCGCGGCCGCGGTGGAGCTCGCCTGCGTCCGGCCCTCCCAGCGATGCAGGGACGGAAGGCCATCCTCGATCACCGCGTAGCTGAACGCGGTGAGCCAGTTGCCTGCATTGACATACCAGCCATGACGATAGCGCACGCATGCAGGCACATGGGTATGCCCGAGCACCACCATATCATAACCCTGATCGATCTTTGCAAAGGCAAAAGCGCGATAGTCTTCGTCGCTCTGTTGGTCGGCCGCTTTGTCCGCGTCCCGGCTCATCTGCGAAAAAAACAACGCCAGCGGCACGCCGATATCCGGATGCAACCAGCGATAGAGCCATACGTTGAGGGGGTGACGCAGCACCCGTTTCAGCGCTCGATACCCATAATCTTTCTTCAGCAGGCCGTCGCCGTGAAGCAGATAAATCTTTTTGTCTTGGTGCGTCAGTTCGAGGGCATCGCGATGCAGCTGCAGTCCCACCTCGCGCCGCATAAAAGCGCCCAGCCAGAAATCATGATTGCCGGCGATGTAATCGATGGGGATGCCGGAGCGGACGAGCGAAGACAGCTGCGCCAGAATATGAAAATGGCGGTTGGGGATGGCATGACGGTATTCAAACCAGAAATCAAAAAGATCGCCGCAGATGATCAGGCGGCAGGGTTGGTCCTGCAAGGATTGCAAAAACGAGAGCAACAGCGCCGTTTTTTTTTCTTCCATCCCCGCCCGTTGCGCACCGATATGCGCGTCCGAGATAATGTATATTTTTTCGTCCATCAAATCCTGGTGGAGGCTCGTCGCATGTCGAGCGGCAGCTGCCGCAACATCCGGCAAGCTTCCTGCCGCCGGCGTTTGCCCCCATGTGCCCTGCGGCGCCTGACTGGTTTGAAAGAATTTAATCAACCTAGCCCATAAATGCAAGGATGTTCTTGCCTTGCGCCGCACGAAGCGAGGAAAAAAAAGTTGACAAAGTTTTAAAAGTTTGCTAATTTAATGCAAATCATGCTGGCAATGTCTAATCCCCGAAGGGAGAAATCAATACAGATGGAAGCACTGGGTTTGATCGAAACCAAAGGATTGGTGGCCGCCATCGAGGCTGCGGACGCCATGGTCAAAGCCGCCCAGGTCACCCTGATCGGCTCGGAAAAGGTAGGCGGCGGACTGGTGGCCGTCATGGTTCGCGGCGATGTGGGCGCGGTCAAAGCGGCCACCGAGGCCGGTGCTGCGGCTGCGGAAAAAATCGGCGAACTGATCTCGGTCCATGTGATCCCGCGGCCGCACAGCGATGTGGAAAATCTGCTGCCCCGGGGCGGCGCCGGCAAGGCGGTCAGCTGATCGACCCGATGAAACCGTGGGCTGGATGGCAGGATTTCCTCCTGCCGCAGCCGGCTCTATTGCAGGCTCTATGAGCGGGTGGCTTGCCGCCCGCTTTTTTTGTGCCCAGCCGCTTGCCGGTATGCACAGCGCACGACATCAGGCGCAGCGAATCCACAACCGGTTGTCAGTGAATCCCCATGATCACGATCAAAGCATATGCGAAAATCAACCTCTGCCTGCGCGTGCTCGGCAGACGTCCCGACGGGTATCATGAGCTGGAGACCCTCTTTCAGCAGATCGACCTGTGCGACACCCTGCTGTTCAGCGAGGCGGACCAAGCCCTGACCGTGAGCAGCAGCCATCCGGACTGCCCGGTGGGCGAAAAAAACATCGTCCATCGAGCGGCGGACCTGCTGCGCCGCTTCAGCGGCTGTCGTTGCGGGGTTCACATCCATATCGAAAAGCGCATCCCCATGGGGGCCGGCCTGGGCGGCGGCAGCAGCGATGCCGCCGCCGCACTCAAGGGGCTGAATCGCCTGTGGCGCCTGAACCTGGACGACGCGCACCTGCACCAACTGGCCAGCCAGTTGGGCGCTGATGTGGCGTTCTTTTTGCACGGCGGCAGCGCCTTGGGGACCGGCCGCGGCGAACAACTGCAGCCGTTGCAGTTGCCGCTGGACTATTTCGGCGTATTGGTCTATCCCCACTTTCCCATCTCCACCGCCTGGGTGTATCAGAACCTCAAAATAAACTTGACAAATAGCTCAAAAAACAGTAAATTTTATAGCTTGACCGATCTTGTCAATGACCTTAATTCCTGGCAACAGGGCTTCACCAATGACCTGGAAAAGGTGGTCTTTGAAGAGTATCCGGAGCTCGACCGTTTGCGTGAACAGCTCGCAACTGCCGGCGCGTTTTTTAGCCGCATGTCCGGCAGCGGCTCCTGCATATATGGTTTGTATAAAACTCGAGCCCGTGCCGAGAAAGCCTTTCTCGGCGTTGGTACATCCTACCAACGATTTCTCTTTTCCCCCATTTCCACTCACCTGAATTCGGCTGAAACAGTCTGAATCCCTAAACTGGGGCGTCGTCAAGCGGCTAAGACACGGGACTTTGATTCCCGCATTCGGAGGTTCGAATCCTCCCGCCCCAGCTATGGTGACGGCCGCAACTACCCGTCAACGACAGATCCCGGTTTCATTGCCAATCTGGTTTGCAGCAAATCCGGTTTCGCTTTTCATTCATCGAGGTAGGCAAGATGACGATTACCGCTCCAAGTCGGCGCGAGGCCAAGCTCTTCTCTGGTCGTTCCAGCCTCGCATTGGCCGGAAACATTGCCAAGGCCTTCGGCAAGGAATTAGGACAGATCACCATCAAAAATTTTTCTGATGGAGAGATCTGGGTCAAATTCGAAGAGAACATCCGCGGCACTGATGTCTTCCTGATTCAATCCACCAACGCGCCCAGCGACAATCTCCTGGAGCTGCTTATCATGATCGATGCCGCCAAACGCGCCTCGGCCTACCGCATCACAGCGGTGATCCCCTATTTCGGCTACGCCCGGCAGGACCGCAAGGATCAACCGCGGGTGGCGATCTCGGGAAAACTGGTGGCCGATCTGATCGCCAAGGCCGGCGCTGACCGCATCCTGGCCATGGACTTGCACACGCCGCAGATTCAGGGTTTTTTCGACATTCCGGTGGATCACTTGTACGCCTCGGCCATTTTCGTCGAACACTTTAAAAAGAACATGGACCGGAGCAATTTGGTGGTCGCCTCTCCGGATATCGGCGGGGTGCACATGGCCCGCTCCTACGCCCGCCGGCTGGAAACGCCGCTGGTCATGCTTGACAAGATCCGCATCAAACACAACGACTGCGTGGTGACCCACCAGCTCATCGGCGATGTGTCCGGCAAAGACGTGCTGCTGGTGGACGACCTGGTGGACACCGGCGGCACGCTGTGCAACGGCGCCGTGGTGCTGCACAGCAAAGGGGCGAAAAACGTCTATGTCGCAGCCACGCACGCCATCCTCTCCGGATCGGCGGCCGTGCGCCTGCAGGAATCGGTGATCTCCCAATTATTCTTCTCCGATTCAGTTGAAATTCCTGATTATAAAAAGAAAGATAAATTTCAGTTTTTATCCGTCGCGCCGTTGCTGGCCGAAGGCATCACGCGAATTCACGAAGAAAGGTCCATCTCCGATCTGTTTCCGGAAAAAGGGCCGATCCTTTAACATCCTGTTACCCATTACTGAGGAATTCCCATGGCAGAAATCGTCATTGAAGCACAGCGCCGCGCCACCACAGGTTCGGCGGAGGCAAGAAGAACCCGGCGCAAAGATCAAGTGCCCGGAATTTTTTATCAGCGCGGCAAAGAATCGCAGCCGTTTTTGGTGGACGGCAAGGTGCTGCTCGCCGTCGTTCATGCCGAGTCGGCCCTGTTCGACGTCCGTTTTGACGGCGAGGCCATCCAGAAATGCGTGGTCCGTGAAATTCAATGGGACCCCATCACCCAACGGCCGATCCATGTCGACCTGATGGGTGTGTCCATGACCGAAAAGATCTCCGTGGCCGTACCGGTGCGTCTGCTCGGCGTGCCCTATGGAGTTAAAACAGAGAACGGCATCATGCAGCACCTGATGCGTGAGGTGGATGTGGAATGTCTGCCCAGCGATATTCCGGACAGCATCGAACTCGACGTCACGGAACTCAAAATTGGCGACTCACTGCACCTTTCCGATATCCATGTGGATAAGGTCAAGGTGCTGGGCGATCTCGAGCGGCCGATCGTGACCGTCACTGCGCTGCGCATTGTCGAGGAAACGCCGGCGGCGGCGGCCGAGGAAACGGCGTCTGCTGAGCCGGAAGTGATCGGCAAGAAAGCCGAGGCTGAAGAAGCCGAAGAGTGAGCGAGCGACCCTCATCTGAACCGCGCCGCTGTCTGATCGTCGGCCTGGGCAATCCGGGCAAACGGTATCAGCGCACGCGTCACAACCTCGGCTTTCTGGCGTTGGAACGGCTGGCCGAGGAGCTGCAGGGCGCGTTCACATCGAAACGATGCAACGCAGAGACCGCGGTTGTCACATGGGGGCGGACGCCCGTACTGCTGGCAAAACCGCAGACTTATATGAACCTCAGCGGCCAGGCGGTAGCGGGGCTGATGGCCTATTACCGCATCGACCTGACCCGCTTGTTGGTGGTGCTGGATGACAACGACCTGCCCCTGGGGCGCTTACGGCTGCGGCCGCACGGCAGCGCCGGCGGTCATAAAGGGCTGGCGTCGATCATCGAACATCTGTCGACCAACGAGTTCAGCCGGCTGCGCATCGGCATTCGCAACGAAGAGCAACCGAAGGAACTGGCTGATTTCGTTCTGGCTAAATTTTCGCAAAAGGAATGGCCGCAGGTGGATACGATCTTGGATGCCAGCATCCGGGCGATCGCTGTTTTTATCCAAGACGGCATCGAGGCGGCCATGAATCAATTCAACCACATCACCCTTTAACAGATAATCACCAAGGAGGAGTAACTTGCGAACATACGAAACCGTCATCGTCATCGATTCCCTGCTCAAGCCCGAGGAAATCGACAGCATCATCAACAAATATGAGCGATTCATCTCCGCCAACGGCGGCAAGGTGAGTTCCATGGATCGTTGGGGCAAACGGCGGCTGGCCTATGAAATCAACAAACGGCAGTATGGCTTTTATGTGCTCATCCGCTTTGAGGGGCCCTCGGCGATGATCAAACAATTGGACCGCGAGTACCGCCTCAACGAGTCGCTGTTGCGGACCAAAATCATCAAGCTCGACGACAAAGCGCTGAAAGTTTTAGTGCAGCAGACCGCCGCGGCTGCCCCGGCTGAAGCGCCGGCGGCGCCGGCGACGGAACCGGCTGCAACGGCCGACGAAGCTGCGCCGGCGACCACCTGAACGACGGCGGCGCCATAGGGCGGCCGCAATCCAAACGGCATCATCCCTTTTCATATAAAGATACGTTTCGCCGCGCTCAACGATGTGGAGAATCGATATGGCTGATTTAAAAATGCCTGACATCAACAATGTATTGATCGCGGGCAATTTGACTTCGGACCCTATATTTCGTAAAACGTCCAACGGCACCGCGGTGGTGAATTTCTATATCGCTTCCAACCGCAAATACCGCGATAATTCCGGCATCTGGCGGGAGAACATCTGCTACGTGGGCGTCGTCGCCTGGCACCGCTTGGCGGAAGCATGCAACGAAGTGCTGAAAAAAAACCACTCGGTGCTGATCGACGGAGAATTGCAGAGCCGCAACTGGCACAACGAGGACGGCTCCACCCGCAACGTCGTGGAAATCCGCGCCCGCCGCGTGCAGTTTTTGGATCGTAAAACCGAACGGGATGTGGAGGAATTGGCGGCCGGCGGTGAACAGACAGACAAAACCGCGCCGGCGGCCGCTGTCGCGCCCACAGAGTCCAAACAAACGGAGGCGCCGGCAACCGAGCCCGCCAAACCCGCCGCCGAACAGATTGAAGTGCAGAAAATCGAACCCACTGATTTCGATTTCGGCTATCAGGATTTGAAATTATAACCAGTGATAACCCTAAAAGGAGTTCGTATGCTGAAGAAAAAACGGATTTGTCGATTTTGCGAGGAAAAAATCGAACATATCGATTATAAAGACGAAAAGAAACTGATGCGCTTTACCACCGAACAGGGCAAAATCATCCCGCGGCGCACTTCGGGCACCTGCGCCAAGCATCAGCGGCTTTTAGTCAACGCTATCAAAGTCGCTCGCGAATTGGCTCTAATTCCCTACGTCTCGGATCTGACCAAATAACTCAGGAAATCAACGATGAAAATCATACTGAAAAAAGAAGTGCATAAAGTGGGACAGCCCGGGGATGTGGTGGAGGTGAAAAACGGCTATGCCCGCAATTATTTAATACCTCAGGGTTTTGCCGTTCTTGCCAGCGACGGCAATATGCGGGCGTTCCAGCAGGAGCTCAAAGCACAGGCCAAAAAGATGCTCAAAGGGCAGCAGGAAGCCCAAGAGCTGGCGGACAAGCTCGCCCAGGTCTCCGTCACCGCCGCTGTGCAGGTGGGTGAAGAAGAAAAGCTGTTCGGCTCCGTCACCAGCCAAAACATCGCCGACCTGCTCAAAGAGATCGGCTATGACATCGACAAGAAAAAAATCCTCTTGGACGAACCGATCAAGGCGTTGGGTGTGTACGACGTGCCGGTCAAACTCCATCCGGAAGTCACTGCGCATCTCAAAGTGTGGGTTGTTAAAGAATAATCCCACCCGGGTTGGGCATGAATTTTTTTTACCTGCTGCTGTTGGCGCATGTGGTGGGAGACTTCCCGCTGCAGAACGATGCCATCTTCCGCTTGAAACAAAAATCGATGACGGGGGTTGTGGTCCATGTGATCATCTTTGCCGCAGTCGCTCTTATCATCCTTTCGCCCTTTTTAGCCCAACCCGTGGTCTGGGCGACCGTCTTCATGCTGTCGGTCGTCCATCTGCTGCTGGACCACCTCAAAGTAAAAATGACCCGCCGGCAGTCCGGAGATCGCTTCCGCTATTTTCTCGCCGATCAGGCGCTCCATATTTTCTTCATCGGCCTGGCTGCGTACTGGCTGTCGCAAAGCATGACCGACGCGGCCATGCCCGGCCTGTATGCGAACCGCCGGCGGTTGATCAGCGCCAATGCGTTGATCGTCGCTGGTTTCGCCGGCTCAGTGCTGCTCTTCTATGCGGAAAAGCTGGTGATCCAAAGAATGGGCGGGGATCGCCTCGCCGCATTTCCCAATCAGCGCCAACGCTGGCCAGGCATCATTATCCGCACCATTGCTGCAGCCGGCGCCATAGCCGGCGGCTGGTACACGCTGTTGCTGCTCATCATCCCCCTGTTTGTCCGTTTGCACCCGTGCTGGTTCCATCTTCTCAAGCCCTTGTGGCTGCATGAAAGTCTGGCCCATCTGCTGATCTGCACGGCCTGCGCCGCCTGGGTCTGGCTCGGAGCCTGAACCACCAGCAGTCAACTCATGGCCGCCCTGCACCTGAGGACACCACGCCAGCGCTGCGTTGCACGCGGCCCTAGCCGCTGACGATCTTGAGCCCCATGACCAATCCACAGATCGCCAGCAGGATCAACCATTGCAGCCAGGTTAATTTTTCATGATACACCATCCACGCCAGCAACGTAGTGAACACCATTTGCGTAGCGATGATCGCAGTGGCCAATCCCATGGGCCCCATGGACATGGAGAGCGCATACAGGCCGGTGCCGATAAGGGTGGGAGAGCAGGCCAGCGCGAGCCTGCCGAACTCTTTTGGCTGCAAACGCGCCAACCCGGGATGATTCAGTTTGGAGCGAAGAAAGAGGATCAAAACCGCCATCAGGCCGGTGCCCAGTTCCCAGACATAGCCGACCAGAAACGGATGAAAACAGCGCGACAGCGAGCCCATGGTGGAAAACCCGCCTCCCAACAACAGCCCGGTCAAACCGGCGCTGATAACGCCCCGGCGAAGGCTGTACTGCGGAGGCAGCGTTCCTGTCGACCGCGTCAGCCCCAGAACGAAGACAGCAAGAATAATCAGCGTCATCATCACCACCTGGCCGGTCTGCATCGCCTCATTAAAAAAAATGAACCCTAAAAAAGCGGTGACAATGGCGATAAGACTGTTGGCCATGGCCGTACCGACGCCGACGGGCAGAAAACGAACCACATCGGCGATGGCCCAGTCGCCGCAGGCGGTTAGGATGAACAGGAGCAGCAGCACCGGCCACATGGAAACAAGCCGGGCATACTGGTCCAAGGGCGCCCATGCCAGCAGCGGCGCCATGGTCAATCCAAGGGATAATCCACGATAGGCCACAGCCGAGAGCGTATCCATCCGCCGATAAAAATCAGCCATCAGCGTCATTTGCAAGGCATAGCCAAAGGCAGCGATAAACGCGATGAAAAAAAACAAAGGTCTTACCTTTTCTTGAAACGGCCGCTCCGCCGTGATTCGATCTCAGGCGAATGCGGAAGCGGTTCAGGTACTTTGCGGAGAACCTTTTGCCCATTGAAGCAGTTTTTCCCACAGCCGGTACTGCAGGTCGAGACGGCGGATCCGTCCGATGGAGCTCCCCTGGCTGATAAAGTTGAAACAGATCCTCGCCAGCTCGCGGGTGCGCAGATAGCCGAAATCCTTGTGCGGATTCCGTTTTCGCTGGATGACATAGTCGTTGACCACCTGCACATCCAGCGGCGCCACCTGATGACGGTTCGGCCGGTAGTCGTCCGCAAGTTGATAGTCGAACGCCACCTTGTCCTCCAGATCAGCCAGATTGTACCAGCGTTCGACAACGGCATCGGGGGTCGGCGGCATTCCGGCGTTCAAACCCCACTCGTTGCGGATTTTTTGCACCACCACCGGCACGCCCAGCGGCGCGCCGATGGTGATCAACTGCTGCACGCGCACCTCCGGAACCGTGTGCGCCAACACATCATAAGCGATGATGGCGCCCATGGAATGAGCGATGAGCAGGATCTCTTTGTCGTGATGGCGCCGCAGAGCTTCCGCTAAGCGGCTGCGGATGCGGTCGCGCACAGGTTGAGACCCCTCCACCGGCGATACCCACGAATTCCGGTAATAACTGTCCAACTCGAAAAAATAACGCTGAATGATCAGATCGGTGATGTGCTTCCAGATGATCTGGCCCTCTCCGTCCAGTTTTAATCGATCCAGCTGCTTGCCGAACAATTGCAGAAATTTCTTGCGCAGGATCGACTGTTTGACCGCGGAAGCGCCGGCAGCGATCAGATAGGGTTCATCCAGATAACGTTTGTCGTCCGGATCCTTGATAGAAGGATCCAGAGGCGCTGGGTGCATAATGTCCGCCCAGTAAACGAGCTCAAAGGGAAGATTGCGCCGCGGATGTCCGATGCGGCTGAATCCCTCATACAGGCTTTTGCGCCACCACGATCGATACAGGGACGCGGGAGGCTTATTCCCCAGTCCATGAATGCCGATGATGATTCGTTTCATGATCTTCGCGGATCCACCATTTGCACTCCCAATGAGGTCGACAGGATTATATGTTTGCAGACAGGGCCGATTAGCGGCTCAGCCAGCCGCCGTCCACCGCCAGGGTATAGCCGTTCACATAGTCGCTGGCGCTGGAACTCAGGAACACCACAGCGCCTTGCAAGTCCTCCGGCGTGCCCCAGCGTTGAGCGGGAATGCGAGCCAAGATTTCAGAGCTGCGCTGGCTGTCTTGGCGCAACGGAGCGGTGTTGTCCGTGGCCATATAACCCGGGGCTACGGCGTTGACGTTGATGCGATGGGGCGCCAGCTCGTTGGCCATGAGCCGGGTCAGTCCCATCACCGCACTTTTGGACGATGTGTACGACGGCACCCTGATGCCGCCTTGAAACGACAGCATGGATGCCACATTGACGATTTTTCCGCCACGGCCCTGCTCCACCATCACCCGTGCAACGGCCTGGCTGAGGAAGAAAAGGGTACGGATGTTGATGTTCATCACGTCGTCCCAGTCCTTTACGGAAAATTCCAGCAGAGGGGCGCGACGGATGATGCCGGCGTTGTTCACCAGAATATCGATGCCGCCCATTTTCTCTTTGGCAAACGCCACCACCTGATCCGCGGATTCTTGGCGGCTGAGATCAGCGGTCAGGGTAGCGCACCGGCGTCCCCATCCGCTGATGGTCTTTTGCGCTTCACTCATATCCAGCACATCCACCAGCACCACATCCGCGCCGGCCTGTGCCAGACCCTCGGCCATGCCGCGGCCGAGGCCACGCGCTCCGCCGGTGACGATCGCCGTTTTTCCATCTAATTTAAATTGATCGAGAATCATACTTACTCCTATATTTTTTTACTGCAGCCGTATCCGATCCTGTTAATGCCCTGGTCGCGGCAAAGGCTCGAGCTTTGAGCAGCCAGAAACGCGTGCGGACAACCGGGCGGCGAATGCAGGCGCACATGCGGACCAGCAGCCATCCATAAGGACCCCTGCGGTCACCTGAGCTGATCGATCGTCAATCCATCCATGTCGTCAAAAGCCTGGTTCTCACCGCCCATGCCCCAACAAAAGGCGTAGGCTTTGGTGCCGACGCCGGAGTGAATCGACCAGCTTGGTGAAATGACCACCTGGCGGTTGGCCACCACAATGTGCCGCGTCTCGTCCGGCTGACCCATCAGATGAAAGACCCGACTGGCATCATCCACATCAAAATAAAGATACACCTCCATGCGGCGGTCGTGGGTGTGCGGCGGCATCGTGTTCCAGACCGAACCGGCGGCCAATTCAGTGAATCCCATGACCAGCTGACAGCTGCGGATGCCGTCCGGATGAATATATTTATAGATCGTACGCTGATTGCACTGCTCGGCGGAACCCAGGTTGGTGGCCGCGGCATCCTTTTGGGCGGCCTGCATGGTCGGGTACTCGCGATGGGCCGGGTAGCTGAGCAGATAGAAATAGGCTGGGCTGGCGGGATTGTCGCTGCTGAAAATGATCTCGCGGCTGCCGCGGCCGATATACAGACCATCGCGATTGTTCATGTGATACACCTTGCCGTCCACTTTCACCGAGCCAGCGGCGCCGGTGTTGAGCACACCAAGTTCACGGCGCTGGGTAAAAAAATCAGCGCGCAGTTCGCTCGCTGCTTCCAACGCCAAAGGTTTGGCGGCAGGCACCGCAGATCCGACGATGGCCCGGTCCACGTCGCAATAGACCATCTCGATCACATCCGGCTTGAACAACGAATCCAACAGAAAAGTGGTTCGTATTTCTTCGGTCGTCATGCGGGGAAAGCGCACTGGATCCGCAACGATTCTTGATTTCATGGTTTATTCCTTTCTATGATTGCTCTATCTATCATTCGGCAAGACTCTTCATTCTCCATAGCGGCCGGCTGCGGCCAGGATCCTGGCCGCAGCGACCAAAGCGGCTGTCTCGCTGCGCAGCCTCCGTTTGCCCAAAAAAAAGGGTACCGCGCCCTGTGCCAGACTGGCTGCGACCTCCGCGTCGGTAAAACCGCCCTCTGGTCCGATCATTACCACCACCGGCGCGCCGTTCAGCGTCAGATCGCAGGAATTTTCGGCGGCCGCGTCAGCGATCAGACAAAGCCGGCCGGGCAGGGTCTGTAAAAATTCTGCAAATTCCATCGGCTGATGAATGACCGGACACACCGAGCGGCCGCATTGCTTCATAGCGCTGCGCGCTTTTTCCTGCCATCTCTCCCAACGGTGCGACGACGACTCTACCAGGGTCCGCTCGGTGAGCAGAGGTTGAAAGCAGGAAACGCCGACCTCAGTGCCCTGCTCCACCACCTGCTCAAAGTGACTGCCCTTGAGCAGCGCCACCGCCAGGGTCAATGACAGCTGCGGTTCGGCGAAGCCGGAATCCAGCTGCTGCAAACTCACCTGCAGCCTGTCGGATTCAATGACCGTGATAGCACCTTGATAACGATGGCCATATCCATCCACGGCCACCAGCCACTCGCCCACCCGTTTGCGGCAGACGCGCACCGCATGTTGGAACTCTGGCCCGCGGAGCGTAAAGCCGGTGGAGGTGACGTCTTGGGGCTGGACATAAAACTGTTGGTAATGGCTCATTTCAAAACCATACATAGAGGTCGCATATCCATTCCGGTCGGCCCTTCTGATCAAAGGCATATTCCAAGCGGAACAGATCGACATAGGGCAGATGAACATGCAGCCCAAAACCAAAACCGTGTTGAAAGGCGATGGAGCGGCTATCCGCCAGTCGGTTCCATATGGCGCCGGCATCCCAGAAAATACCGCCGCTGAGACCAAAGGGCAGATTATTCATATAGGCGGCTAGGGGTGAGGCGCCATCGCTGAGATCAAAATAGCGCACTGGCAGCAGCGGGAAGCGGAGTTCTATTCCGCTGACAAACCGCTGATCGCCCTCCCACTGCTCGGTAAAGTGGCCGCGAAGCCGTTCCTGATAGCCGATGAAATACCGCTCATAGGGCGGTAAACGACCTGCCGACAGATTGGCCGCCGCTCGCATGGCTAAAGAGAGGCCACCGGCCAGGGGCTGGTAACGGCGCAGATCAGCCCCGTATTTACGAAACTGAGCGAAATTGTAATCCGCCGCCTGCACCGATAGAAACCACCCATTCCGCGGATAAGCATGCAGATCGCGGCGATCATACACCCATTTCAGGCCCACATGGGCAAGCCGGTCGACGCCGTCATTGGAAAGGGCGGCCGGAATTCCAGCCGGCGTCTCTACCCGGCGATACCCTGTCTCCGCGGACAGATAGGTGTGGATGCCCCAGCGTTTACCCACTGCCAGCGTCATGCCCTGATGCTGTTCATTGAAATCGGGCAGATCGAGATTTTTGTTGCTGATGCGATTCGAGTACAGACTGGCCTGCAGGAACAGGTTACGTGTGCCGCGGATCCAGGGATTGGTATAGCTCAGCTTTGCCCCGGGATTATACCCCAGCCAGAAGGAGCCGTTCAAACGAATGTTGCGGCCCGCCACATTATGATGCGACACGCCGGCGCCATATGAGAGCTTGTCCCATGACCTTTCATTGGTGGTCAAAATGAGATAAGGAAACAGGAACCACTGTTCAGAAACTATGATCAACACATCCACTGCGTCATCCGCCGGAAGCGGATGCGCCTCCACCCGTGTGAACAGATGCAGATTTTGAATGGCCTGCCGGTCGGCTTCGAGCCGATCGGCATCGAAACGATCGCCCTCCCGAAGTTTCATCTCCCGCCGAAGGATCTCCTCCCGGGTTTTGTCATTGCCTACAAAGAGGAAGCGGCGGATGCGCAAGGTGTCGGCCTCGCCCGCAGATTGAGCCAACGAGCCGACGGCCCACAGCCAAAGAAAAAGAAATGTCTTACCGCTCATCCCATACCTAAATTCGTTCTTGCCGCGCCGCAGTTTAAGCGGTCAGCGCAGCAGGCGCTTGGTTAATATCACTTCCGTGCCGGTGTCCGCATTGCGGAAAACCACATCGTCCATCAAAGTGCGGACAATAAAAATGCCGCGGCCGCGATCCTTGAGCAAGTTCTCCGGCTGCAGAGGATCGGCCACAGAGGTCGGGTCGAATCCAAAGCCCTCATCACGGATGGCGATTATAAAGTCCTGTTCCGTGAGCGTGAAACGCACATGGACTTTTTTGCTCACATCGCCCTGGTTGCCGTGAAAGATAGCGTTGGCGACGATCTCGGTGATGGCGATGGCGATGTTGTCGCATTCCTGTTCGCTAAAGCCGGCGAGGCGGGCCAACTGCTCAGCCTGCTCCTCCACCACCTGGATCTGATCCGCTGCACTGGGGACCACCAGGTCTTGCACGATTTCCCGTCTTCGCGACACAATGAGCCTCACGTCGGGTTTACGGCTTTAAAAATAGCACTCGATCTGCACATCCAGGTCATTGATATAATAACAAGACTGTCCCGCCGGCTGAACCCGTCGCCGAACGCCGTCGACCAGAACATGAACCTTGGCCGAAGGGGCATAACGAATGCGCAGCATCGGTCCATAGCTGATAAAGGTGCCGGTAAATTTTTTAAGCTCGGCTCCGGTTTCGCTCTGATCGTGCCGCCACTCCTTGCGTATATATACGGTGAAGCCGGGGGAAAGGTTCATGCCGGCATGGCTGACATGGTTCAACCGGGCCTGAACCCAGTGGCTGGTGCGCGTGGTCATGATCCGTTCGCTCCAGCTTTGCCAGAACAGCTGGCCGTTCTCCTCCAACTGCAACCGGTAGTCCACAGACCAGGACGTATGCGCGGTAACCCGCCAGTTCAGCGAATCATCCATACTGAATTTCCGGAACACATGGCTTTTCGTCGTCGTCAGGCCGCCCTCAAAATCATAATCGACGTAATTGGCCAGCACCTCGAACGACTGATGCCAGCGCAGCCGCGGATGAGGCTGGTAATACAGACCCGGCCGCAGCCGCAGGATCCGGTTCCAGTTATTGTCCGCGCTGCGTTCGCCGAACAGGTAGACCATATGATACAGGTTGACGCTGCTCTCGATCTCCAACCGCAGCGCCGGATGGCAGTGATGGCGGTAAAGAATCTGAACATGGCTGCGCCACTCATCGCGGTCATCGAAATTGCTGGTGTCCGGAGTGTCATAACGGAAAAGGCTCATGGCGCCGCCGGCAAACAACGAATCCGCGCAGCTCAGGCGCAGGCCGCCCTCCTCGATCATCGACAGCCGCCGGCTGTTATTGTTAGGTGTGAGGAACGCAGTCCGCTGGGAAAATGGCACGGACACCGCCCCGGATTCAAGGTCATACTTTTGGCTCAGGCTCTGATAGGTCCATTGCGACAGGTGGCGCCAGCCCCTGCCCCGAGCGGACACAGAAACACCGTTCTCCGCAATCTGATCCGAACGATGCCGGCTTTTCTGCTTGCCTGAGGCGCCGTAGGAGGCCACTTCGACGTCGCGGAACTGAAGGCCGCTGTTCACCTGCATCTGCACACCGTCCGCGAGCTGGTAGCCGAGCCGATTGACAAAGCCCTTGTTCTCTTCTCGCAAGCTCTCAAAATCCCCGAACACCGAGGTCGTGTTGTCGTTGCGACGGCGGTTGCCGAAGAACCGGAGCGTATCGGCGGTGCCTGGCGCAAAGGCCTTGGCGATTTGATAGCCCACTGCGTTGTTGAGGTTCCGGCGATCGCGAAACCGGTCCTCCATGAGCGCCAGCGTCAGCGTGTTGCGATAGCTCGATAGATCCCACTCTCGCGCCGCACCGTCCAGTTGATAGGAAAGGCCGTAATCGCGACGATCAAAGCGATAATCCCATTTCGGGCCAGCTGTGCTTTTAATCTCGAGCCGCGGCGAGGGCCGGTAATGAAAACCCACCTGCCCGCTGCGGGTGTGGATGTCGGTGTTCAGTCCTGTCTGCCGGTCCATAAAGGAAATGGACTGCGCCGCCGCAATCAGCTGCCAGGCCGTCGAGAGGCGATAGAGGGCGTCGACGGTCACGCTCTGATCATCCTTCCATTTCTGATCAGCAGACAGCTTGAGCATGTCGGAGCGAAAGCCCGCGGCAAAGGAGAGATCGAGTCGCGGATGAATCGGCATCCGTTTGCCCAGCTCCCACTGCCAGAAGTAGGTGTTGAGCTCATGACGGAACTGCATTCGGCTAGCCTCGAGGTTTTTGGCCGTCAGCCCCATTTGCGGCCACGCGGAAGAACCGCAGAGCATGATGAAGCAAAATCCTGTTGCTCCGAACCGCCATGTCAAACTGAGTCCCATCAAGGATTTGGCGTTCCATCGTTAGCGTAAAAGCCGGCAGTTGTGACTGCAGCGGGCCCGGCTGATCCTCTGTCGCGCGATCAACAAAAATGCCATCACCGAGCAGGAATGTGATGGCATAGGGCTCCGCTCGCAAATCCATCCTGGCTACGGTTGAACCTGAATGATGATTTCGTCCTTGTGTCCGAGACCGGATTCCTTGCGGGCTTCCATTTGGATGCGCTGGCTGTCCTGAGACAAACCGGCCGCCTGTTCATTGAGCCATTTCCGTTTTTTCTTTTCCAACTCGATTTTTCTCTGCAGGTCATGCCCCTGTTTCCACAACCGCACTTGGGCGTAGAAACCGGAGCCGCCGGCGACAAAAACATAAAAAAAGACCAGAGCGGCGATGATGAGGTACTTTTTTCGGGTCAAGTCCAGAAGGCCGGCTGGCAAGAACCGGCTGAGCCCGGAGGCGCGGCGCACCTTCCAAGACGGTATAGACGACATGGGCATCCTTTCTTCCATGCCGAAGAGCATTATCCCCTCGCATGATCCTGGCTGCTGGTTAAGCGGCCCGGTTCAACGACGAACCGGGCCTGCGATCTAACGTTTCTTCACCACCGACATGCCGGCAAAACGGGCGACTTCGCCCAGGCTTTCCTCAATGCGCAGCAGCTGATTGTACTTGCAGATGCGATCCGTGCGGCAGGCGGAACCGGTTTTGATCTGACCGGCGTTGGTGGCCACCACCACATCGGCGATGGTGCTGTCTTCGGTTTCTCCGGAACGATGCGAAACCACCGCGGTGTATGAAGCGGCTTTGGCCATCTCGATGGCATCGAGGGTTTCGGTCAGGGTGCCGATCTGATTCAATTTAATCAGAATGGAGTTGCACACGCCCATGTCGATGCCGCGTTTCAGCCGCACCACGTTGGTGACGAACAGATCATCGCCCACCAGTTGTATCTTGTCACCCAACTTTTCGGTCATCAGTTTCCAGCCGTCCCAATCATCTTCCGCCATGCCGTCCTCGATGGAGATGATGGGATATTTTTCCACCAGCTTGGCGTAAAAATCGACCATCTTGGCCGGCGTCAATTTCTTCCCTTCGCCTTTGAGATTGTACATCTGGGTTTTCTTATCGAAGAACTCGGAGCTGGCTGGATCCAGTGCGATAAAGATCTGCTTGCCTGGTTTATAACCGGCCTTGCTGATGGCTTCGACGATCACCTGCAGCGCCTCTTCATTGGATTTCAGATCCGGCGCGAATCCGCCCTCATCGCCCACGGAGGTGTTCAGTCCTTTTTTCTTCAACACCGCTTTGAGGCTGTGGAAAACCTCGGCGCCCATGCGCAACGCTTCGGCAAAGCTCGAGGCGCCGGCCGGCATCACCATGAACTCTTGCAGGTCCACATTATTGTCCGCATGTTTGCCGCCGTTGAGGATGTTCATCATCGGAACCGGCAGAACTTTGGCGTTGACGCCGCCGATGTACTGGTAGAGCGGCAGTCCGAACGCTTCCGCCGCAGCCTTGCACACCGCCAGGGACACGCCCAGCATGGCGTTGGCGCCCAGCTTGGCCTTGTTCGGCGTCCCATCCAGCTCCAGTAAAACCTTGTCGATAAGAACCTGATTCGTCGCGTCCTCACCGATAATGTCGTTGGCGATGATGTCGTTCACATTTTTCACCGCCTGCTGAACGCCTTTGCCCATATAGCGTTTGGCGTCGCCGTCGCGCAATTCCACAGCTTCATGTTCGCCGGTTGAAGCTCCAGAAGGAATAGCTGCGCGGCCGAGAGCGCCGCCCTCCAAAGCCACATCCACTTCAATGGTGGGATTACCACGGGAATCTAGAATTTCACGTGCGAAAACATCGACAATCGTAGTCATGAAACCTCCTGCAAGATAATGTTAAGGATAGCTGAAAAAAGCGAAAAGTTGCACGGTCATACAAGCGATGCCCCCAGCCACGCCAGAAGAGCGCCGCTGAGAGCTGCCAATACGTTCACCACATCATTGTTCATCCACCGGGCGCCGCCGACCAATCGAGTCGCCTCGCCGTCGCAGTGGACTTGTTTCTCCGTCGCCTTGCCGCATCGGTCGCAGACAAAACGGGCCTGCACCGTGGCCCCCAGCAGACTGTCCACCAAACTGGCAAGAAAGCCGGCTGACGCCATGATAAGAAAGGCCGTGCCCGCACGTCCGGACAACACCGCCGCCGGCGCCAATCCGATGCTCAGACTGGACAACACCAAACTGCCCAACGCAGCGCCCAGCGTACCGACCCATGAAAGACCGCCCGAGGTGCCCGGCGGTACCGGTTGAAACGTTAAAATGGATCGCGGCGAAGATTTGGACAACAAGCCCAGCTCAGTGGCCCACGTGTCCGCAGTCACCGCTGCCACCGAAGCGCCGTAGAGCAGAAAAAGAACCGGCGCTGGATTGAAATGCCAGATCAACAGGATCAAGCCAGCCACCCCGCCATTGGCCAACACCTGTGCGGCATCACGGCTGCCGCTCTTTTCAATCAAGCCGCTGTATCGCTGCTTGGCTTTTTTCCCCATTCCAGACAACAGACTGGAGAGAATAAAAAACGTCAGTATCGGCAGGGCGAACATCCAGCGACCACTGCCAAAGATAAGCACGCCCAGAAGAAACATCGTCACTGCCCCACCGGCGGTGAGAAAGCGCAACTGCACTGAAACCCACGCCAACAGCAGAGACAATCCCACTCCGAGCAAAAACCCATCGGCCTGCAGCGCAGAATGAGAGATCAAATAGTGCAGCACGAAAGCGCTCCCCAGAGGAACGGTCAAGTTGTCCGATCCACTGAAAGAAAGCGACTCACATGCTGTCGCCACCAAAGCCGCGGCCACGGCCATCAATGCCAGCCGCCAGCAGCTGTGCGGCAATGACAATAAAAAACACAAGCCGAACAACGCAATGGCCAGGCTCGCCAGAAACATCGTGATGGAACCCTGCAATGTCTTAGCCTCAGCCCCGAGGCGATAAACCTGAGGCCGGCGCATCCGCCTGCCCACCAACGCGGCAGCCGCATCCCCCACAGCCATGATCAACATGGCGATGATGATCACACCGCGATAGTCATCCCACAACCATAACAACAGCACTAGAAAAGCTGAAGGGTAAAACACCGTGCCCAACGTCGGCCGCAGCGTATCATGCATGCCGCTGAGCCAGCCATAGCGCAGAGCCAGTATATTGAAACCGACAAAGAACAGAGAGATCGCCGCCAAAGGCCATTTCGATTGTAAAACCAAACACCCTGCAGCCACCAGCATTCCCGTCGCCATATGCACCAGCTTGCGGGTAACCTCCTGCCGGCTGGGATGGCTTTTCCGCACAAACTCTGCGGCTGCCATCACCAGCAGCAATAAAAAACCGAGTACCGCGACTCGGCTCAAGTCAGAATCCGGCACCAGGGCGGCGATCATTTGTCCTGTGGAGGTGTCCATGTAGCTATTATGTAGTAATATTTACAATTAAAATCAACTTTTATTTAAGGGTTTTCACCGGCGTACACTATATATTGTGGTATGCACGGCTGCAGTGACGATATAGAATTTTCCCACAAGTTATCCACACAGGGCGGTTAAAAAAGGCGTTTTTCGCTGAAAAACACCGCTGCAAAAAAGTTAAAAGCCCGATGAGCATAAAAAAACGGCCTCTTTGCGGCCACGGCGGCGTAGGCAAAACACCAAATAGTTTATAAATAATGAATTATAAAGTATAATATATAACGATATTTCAAAATATTATACGCTACATGGATTAGAGTTGGCGCCGGGCTGCTGACGCCGGCTCTTTTCGGATGAGCATTTGTTCATTTTTTCTACAAGTTATCCACAGTTGAACAGTCGTTGTCCGCTGCAGGCGACAAATTAAAGCCAAAGGCGCTCACCCCCTGCGCTTGAATCGAGGAGCGACGCAGTTTATAAAATAAAAAGGCTTGCGGATAATCAGCGGCATGCTTCGAAGCCTCGGCTAGCGTATGAGCACGGCTTTGCCCATGGCCTCCGTCTCCTCACCCTGCGCTGAGGCTATGACTTTATAGAGATAAACACCGTTGGCCGGGCGGTCTCCATCTGCATCGCGGCCATCCCAGAGGATCGCGGCAAATCCGGCTGCGGTGTCGCCGTTCTCCAGTTCACGGATCATCCGTCCAGACACGGTGTAGATCCGCACCGAGACCTTTGCAGGCTGGGTCATTTCAAAGGTGATCTGCGTGTCATTGGTAAACGGATTCGGATAATTCATCACTTGCAGCAGCTTGAGATCCGATTCAACGCGGAATTCATTGCGCTCATAAGTCGAGTTGCCGCTGGGATCGGACAACAGCACCTCCAGAGCGTGATCGCCGTCGGATAAAGCGGGCGTAAAGAGCAAAACCGCCGAAGCGCCGGACGACGGCGTCTGCCATAGCAGAACGGCAGAAGGATCGTTGTAGGCGATCCGCTTGCCGTCCAGCCATACGGTGATGCGCGAACTGTCCGGCGCAATCGGGCTGTTGTCAAAAGCAGAGATCAGGATTTGCGGTTTCGCGGCCACCAGGTCGCCGCTGACGATCTTGCGGTCATCATAGGTGATAAGGATTCGCGGAACTGTAGTGTCTGGACGGACATAGACTGTGGCGGTAACCGTGTTGTTGGTTTCCAGCACCTCATTGATCTGATCGCCGGGATCTACGCTAATTAGCAGTGTGCGCAACCCGGATCGATTTCCTGCGATCCACTTTTGCTCCACGGTCCAAAAGCTGTCCGCTGCCAATGGTTCGTTGCGCAGGTGGCGGGCAAAGGTCCGATAGCCCACCTCTGAATCATACTCTTGAAACAAAACCGCCACGCTGTCCGCCGGTTGCAGGCCAAGGTTATGAATTTGCAGGGTCATCGTAACCGTGTCCCCCACCAGAACGGTATCTTTGCTTTGGGTCAGCACCGCCGGTGCGACGGCCAGATCCGGGGCGGGCAGAAAGTGAACTTGCCATTGCTTCAGCGTCGGCGTGACCTGGCCGTTCAGGGTTCCCAATCTGGCCTGCAGGTGGATCTTGGGATAGCGGTCGGCCGGCAAATCGGTGAGATCCAGCTCACGCAAAACGGCGCGGGAGCGCAGCAGCGTGTCCACCTGATTGTTGTTTTTATCAGCCGCCCACAGGACCATTTCCATCCATGTGGAATCCGGAACCGTGGCATCCCATGCGATTCGATCCCAGCGTTTTGCCGGACCGATGGCAGCGGTTTGCAGCCACCCTGTTTCACTGTGGAGCCGCAGAGTGTCTAAAACAACCGCTTCCACTCGGCTGTCGCTGGACTGATACTGCTCGAACACCTGCTCTGCGGTCGCGCCTTTGAAACCGATGAACGCCCAGGAATCGCGGAATTGAATCAGCCGGGACAGCCGGCTGCCGAGGGATTCCAGCGCGTGATGGAACCGTTCCTGGTCGCCGACCGCACCGTCATCGCTTATGGCGATCAGCACCAGTTGATTCTGTTTTACATTTTCCAGAAACTCTGCCATCGCCGTAACCGCGGCCGCATCGCCATAGGTATCGAATCGCCGGGCGGCAATTACGCGGGCGCTGTTGCGGTCCAACACCACCACGTTGTAGCCCCGGCCGGTGGTCATCAGCGCCTCGCCCTGCATGGCGATGACGGCGTAATGACCGGCTGAAAAACCGGCGGATTGCACCAGCAGCGGGAATGAACGTACATTCAATTGAATGCCCTGGTCACTGCCTTGCACGCTTTGCCGGTCAGCGCTTGCCGCGTCCTGCGTCAGGTCCTGCCGCCATCCGGACCAGGGCCGGCCGCTGCTGAAAAAACGGCCGTTCAGCACAGGGTGTTCGTCCGGATAGGCCGGATCGCGCGCCTGCCAGTAGTAGAGCTGATCGGGCGCCAACGTCCCCGGCGACCAGATGATCGCCAGGGGCTGGGTGGACAGCGGCCCAGAGCTGCGCCGCAGCGGGCTGGTGAACGAGGCGGTGGTGTCGACGAGAAACTCGATGCTCTGATCGGCCGCCGAAGCGGTCTGCGGATTTTGAATTTTTATTTTCACCGAGTCAAACGGAATCATGGCGCGGTCCTGCGGCGCAATCAAAAGCATGCGGCTGGATAACACCGTCACCCGCCGCTCCTGGCGATTGTTGCTTTCGTCGGCCTCGTGGATTTTGTCCGCGCTGTCCAGAACCACTTGAATATCCACAGCACCGGTCATATTGCGCAACGGCCAGACCACGGCGGTCGAATCGACCAGTCCCAGCGGCGGCCGCAGCACGTTAAAGACAAACGAACGGCCCAGGGTTGGATGCTGAACGCGGATGGATGCCTCGACGCTGTCCCTGGTGGCCAAACCGTAATTACGAATGCGCACCTGGATATCGGCGGTGGAATCCCCTTCGCTGGGCGCTTCGGGACGAATGCGGATATCATCCGGCATCAAGGCCAGGTCCGGCTCAGTCGGCAGCGCCAGCTGAGTCGCCGGATCGCCCAAAAGATTGTACTGCAACAGCATGTCGCGGATATGCGCACTGCTGCCGAAAGCGCTCCACAGATCGATCTTGGCTTCATTCACGAGGCGGCCGAGCACACGAACCGAATCCCGTGTGGCCTTGGGCAAGAGCATGCGCAGAAAGGCGTAATCCTCGTACGAATAGCCCCACCCGGAGGTACCGAGAAAAGCGATGGCGCCCCGACCGCGGGCAAGTAGAAAATTCTCGCCAAAGCTGACCTGATCCGGCTGAGCGAAACGACCGGTGTGACAGGTCATGGAGGTGATAAAGGGATAGCGCGGCGCGTTCTCCAGCAGATCGATATCCGCATTGTGGAACATCAGATCCCAGGTCCGGCTGGCCGCGTGGCCGATGAAATTGGTCCACACTGTGCCGTTGTTCAGCGCCGCCATGATCGCATCGCGGTTCTCGCCTTCGATGAAATCGAGTGAGGTTTTATGAATCTGCACGCTGTGGCCGCTGACCGGCGCCGGCGTGACAAAGTCTTTCTGCAACGCGGCGGATTGGCCGCGAAAAGAGGCCTGATCAAGAATCGTAAATCCGCCGCTGATGAACAGAAACTCTTTTTTCCAGGCTGCCGACGGGGCGGCCTCATAGTCGATGAGCTTCTGCACCACCCCCTCCGCTTCGTCCACGGTTTCCACAGGCCAGCGGCCGATGGACATATCGGGCAGCAAATCCCCTTCGCCGTCCAGACAGACAAACCACAGATCGCTGACCGGGTTGCCGTAGGCGGGGATGTAATTGTTCTGTCCCAATTTGCCATAATGATAGTGCGGATCCCAAGACGCATCGCCCAGCAGCAACACATAGGCGGGCCGCGGCGGCGTCCAGTTTGCATAAGCGTGCTGTAGAAAAGCCTTGATCGCCTGAGGACCGGACAGGCCGAAGGTGAAGCAATCATACACCTCCTCGATCCCTACCACCACTGTGCGGAAGTTATTTCGCTGCGCCCGGTATTCAGCGATGTGGTCGGCGGCGGATTGAAACAGAGGATGGGTGATGACGATATAATCCGCGCCAAGAGAGGAATCGGTCAGATCTCTGCCATGGTAAACCAAACTGCGCAGCGGCGTGCGGATGGCGGTGGAATCGAACACCACCACTCTGCCCGTAGGAACATAGGGCAATGAAAATTGCGCACTGAGAAGCGCATCAGGCGAACGCACCACTGCAGCCAGTTGAACCCGGGCTTCGCCCTGCCCCTGCAGTTTCAGGGCTTCGACCGTCAGCTGCGGAGCGCCCACGCGGCAGATCAGCGCATAACTGCTGCGAAAGGTGATCTCTCCACTGTGCAAGCCCCCCAGCCGCTGCATAGCCTGCTTGGCGGCAACGGTCAATCCCGACGAACCATCGTCCGCCACCGCAATCAGGACAAAAGTGGAATCAGTCTGACGGTTAAGAAAAGCAGCCATGCTGTCGGATTGCGCATTTGAGCCATAGGTGTCAAAGTTTTTCTTTTGCAGCACCATGCCGGTGACGCCGTCCAGCGTCACCACATTGTGGCCGCGGCTGCCGCGGAACAACTCCACGCCATCGGAATAAAACAGCGCATGGTTGCCGTCGCTCAATCCGGCAGACCGCACCTGCAGCTGAATGTGGTGATGGGGGGCGATTCGAATAGAATCGATGGACCGGCCGGCCGCAAGGTCCCAGACCGTGGGTCGGCTTCTGAAGCCGCTGACAAACAGCGACTGATGCGTTGCCAGATCCGCGCCGGAAAATTCATACAGGCCGTTCACGCTGCGACTGCGCTGCGAGTAGCTCACCTCCAGCCAATCAAGAAAAATTTGCGAGATCGCGGACGGCGTGTCGCCGATCAATCGTATCTCCAGGGTGTTGCCGAAGGTTTTGAGGCCGGCAGTGACGACTTTGAAATCCGGAAAAACCTGCTCTCGATCGTTAAAGAAGAGTTCACAGACCGGAACCTGATTGACGTAAATCCGCACATGATGATCCGGCGTATGCGGATCGAGGGTGAGGCCGCGCAGACGCAGACGAAAACGCACCGAGTCCTCTTCCTCGGCAAGATGGAGAAGATCAAACGGCAGAGAGAAAGAAGCGTCCCGGTTGATGACAGCCCAGACCCACCCCTCGCCGGGAACCTGCTCGGTGTTCTGGATATCGTCGCTGGTATCACCCGAATAATAGGTAAGGTTCTGTTCCAGATGAAGCAGTGCAGGCAGATGATCTACCATCTCGCCTGTTATACCGGCCGCTACAGGTTGGTAACGCCTTCCCGGCGACGGAGACCAATCCAGCCAATAGACAGCCGTATCTCCGGCTGCGTCGTAATAGTCGTCCGCACCGAAACGGCGTTCGCCATAAAAGCGAATGGCATCGTTTGCAGAAAGACGGTCGGAGTGTTGCGGATGCAGCGCCAGCGGCTGCTCCACGCCTTTGCAATAAAGCTTCAAATCAGAAGGCACGATGCCGTCAAGGGCGATGCCGGCCGCCTGCAGCTCCTCGCCTTTCACCTCGTACACTGCGGATTCGGTGATTAAAAGCTTCATGGCTTGACCGGCGGTTGGTTTCCATGTCTGGACCTGCGGCCGCCGGGCTTTCTGCACCGCCTGAGGATGAAAGGTGATCTGCAACCGGGCGAAGGCCAGCGAGCGGACACGCCGGCCGGCCGCCTGATAGCGCATGGGGTATAACGCCACGCGCAACAGATTGCGCTCTCGGCGCCGGCCGACTTCATGGCTTAAAAAAACATCGGGGTAATACCCCGATGAGCCGGCAAAAGCCGGCGTTGCCGAATCGTTGCTGGAATCCGCCGGCAGATAGCCGGGGGCGATCGGATAGGGCGCCACGGCCTCGGTGACCACCGAGTCCAGCAACTGCACCCGGCTGGTGTAGCCGGAGGGAATTTCGAGGGTGTAAGCGTCCAACGGCAGACCGGGGCGATCCGCATCCTGGCTGAGGGGCAGGGAACCCATCTGCGGCCGCGCCATCGTCGTCTGCTGCCAAGCGATGGTCTGCCAGGTCAGGGCCGGCGCCTGCCACTCCAGGATCAGGCGATCGGGCTGCTTTTCGATGACACGAAAGTGGGGCGATCCGCTGATGGCCTGGTTGAAGAATGATATGGAAAGAAATAAGGCTGGGTAAATTTTTTTAAACATTCCGGTCTCAGCAATTCTATTCAGGCAAAACCACAAAGGCGAAACTTTGATCGCAAGAACGCAGGCATCCCCTTTCCATTCATGCGGAAAGAGGTTCTCCCGGCAGCGACGGCGGCGCATAAAGATACGACAATAAAACAAGAGAATAAATAATTTTCATCGCGGTGCTCGCTCCGCCTTGAACAAACGCAGCCGGTAGAAATTTTCAGACCCCCAAGGAGATCCTTCCCATTTCACAGCGTCTTACACCGCAGGCCGCATCAAAGTCGAACACTAATAAAAAACCACCCGTTTCCTTCGGCCCCGGGCTTATACCGGGTGCAGGAGGAAACGGGTGGTTAGGCCCGGGGTCCAATAGAACCGATTATTGCAGAGAGAACGACTCGAACAATCGTAAATTGGTCAGCATGCCTTGAGCCATGAGGAAAGCCAATACCGCCAGGATCATGCTCAGGCCGACCATGAACAACGCGGCCCCGCCATGGCTCAGCCCTAATTTGACCAGGCGGTGATGAATGTGCTCCCGGTCCGCATGAAAGGGATGTATGCCGCGGCGCATGCGGCGGATGATAGCCAGCAGCGTGTCGGTCAACGGCAGCGACAGCATCAGCAGCGGTACGACCACGGCCGCCTTGCCGGGAACGGTCATGGTGGACTGGATGCTGAGACAGGCGAGGGCAAAGCCGAGCGGCAGGCTGCCAGAGTCGCCCATGAAAATTTTTGCCGGATGGAGGTTATAGCGTAAAAAGCCCGCCACGCTGCCGATCAGCAGCGGTGCGACCAACAGGGTAAGGTGGTTTCCATATAACCCGGCCACAGCCATAGCCATGGCGGAGACGACCAGGCTGATGCCGCCGGCTAATCCGTCCAGGCCGTCGACCATGTTTACGGCGTTGGTCACGCCGACGATCCACAGGACAGTCAGGGGCCAGGCCCACCACCCCAGAGCCAGTTCCACGCCGGGAAGGATGGCCGTGTCGATCCGCCAGCCTGCTGCAACAGCGACCAGGCTTACAGCGATCTCGACAAACAATTTCAGATTGCAATTCAAATCGTACTTGTCATCAAACGATCCCAGGATCATGAGGATCGTCACGCCCAGCAGTAGGCTGGCCGGCAGCGGCTGTAAAAAGGCCGCCCGTTCGGGAAAAAGAACTGCACAGAGTATCGCTGCGCCGACGAACGATGCAAACATCGCCGCGCCGCCGAGCTTGGGAATCTTACCGTTATGCATGGAACGATGGTTCGGTACGGCGAAAACGCCGAACCGCAACGCAGCTTGCCGGACCATCGGAGTGATAGTTAACGCGATGAGGAAAGGAATGGCCATGAGCAAAAGATAAAAGGTCATAGTCGGTTCCGTTTATGAAAAAGGTTCAAAGGTAATTCCTTTGCGAAGCAAAAGATGCTGGTATAGATCAGAGATGCGCTGCACCATGGTGGCCACGTCCCAATCGGCGGTGACAAGGGCTCGGCCGCGCTCCCCCATTCTGCCGGCGGCGGGACGGTCTTGCATCAATTGAAGGATGCGTTCGCCTAGCCCCTGGACATCGCGCAGAGGCAGCACAAAGCCGTTATCGCCGTCGATCACCACTTCGCGCACACCTTCACTGTCAAAACTGACGATCGGCTTGCCGAGCGCCGCGGCCTGCACCAGTACGCGCGGCAGTCCTTCCCATAAAGAGGTCAACACAAACACATCCATAGCCGCCATGACATCCTCGATGTCATAGCGATAGCCGAGAAAACGCACATTTTTTTCAATCCCCAGCTTGCGCGTTTGCTGGGTCAAGTCCCGGCTCGCCGGTCCATCGCCGGCGATCAAAAACACAGCGTCCGGCAGATGCTTTACCACCTGACACGCAGCTTGTAAAAAGTAGACATGCCCCTTGCGCATCTCCAGCCTGCCCACCGTGCCGACCACCGGACGTTGAGCGGGGATGCCGAGTGATTCACGCATGCGACGACCGCGCTCAGCCACTTCACTGCGTTGCAGCTGAAACCGCTCCAGCTCAAAACCGCTGCGGATAGTGATATAGCGGTCCGCTTGACCGATGCGCGCATCAAGATATATTTCCCGCAGATCCTCGCCCACGCTTACGAACTGCGTGGTGGCGCAGGCGGCCAGGCGCTCCAGCAGACGGTAGAAATGGCTGCGCAGCGGATGCAGTGAATCATGAAAGGTGCTGCCGTGCAGCGTGTGAATCACCAGCGGCGTTCTGCACAAAAAGCCGGCCAGCCTGCCGAGAATGCCTGCTTTGGCCGTGTGCGTGTGCACGATATGATACCGGCCTTTGCGGATCAGACGCATTAATTTCCAAAGAGCAATGCCGTCTTTGATCGGCGATGGATCCCGCACCAGTTCTACCAGAGTGATCAGCCGAGCCCCGGAGCTCTGCGAGGCGAAGATAAAATCCGATTGGCCTCCGATGAGCAAATCAACCTGATACAACGATTTATCCAAACCCTGGACCGTTGCCAGGGTGTTCTCGTCAGCGCCGCCGGCCACCAGCCGAGTGATCACATGCAGGACTCGTATTTTCTCTTTCATGAGGAGGTCCGAGCCTCCTCTTGCATGTTTTTTCTGTTCGCACTGACGGCTGAAACCGGCTGTCTCTTGCGGGAAACCCTACACTCAGAAAAACCGACTGTAAATCGGTCAGGGCTGTAGTGTTTCAAGCCGGGATCAATGTATCGCTGTGGTGCAAACGGCGAATGATCTAGGCTGCTGTGAATCGCCCGGTTTCGGCAAGCTTCGATCCAGCCTTGCTCTCGTACGGCTGCCAGCACAGCAATGAACGCCGCTCCAGTCATCCGATGAACGCTCCGGGAGCGCCCGCCAAGCGCCCAAGGCCGCCCAACCTGTATGGCAAAGGGACCGACCTTTGGCTCAGTGCAAAACCCTTTCCGCACACCGGCCGAAAGAAGAACCAGGCTGACGAACGAATCCGTTCGAAGCCAATGAGAATGAACAAGGGTGATGTAATTGGTTTTTATGAAATAGCAAATATAAGGAAATCTTGGCAAATACCCAATTAAATAATAGAAAAATTTGATAGCGCTCACTCTGGCCCTATTCACCCCCCTTTCCACCGGTTTATCGCACAAGCCAGAATTCATCCTTCTGTCGCGAGAGCATGAGCGATGCAAAAACCTGGCCGATTCAGCGACGACGTTCGACACGGTGCCAAGGTCGAGGTCGCAGCTGCTGAGAGCCGGCGAAACCCGTTTATTGCCCCCTGCATTCCTGTGAATCTTCACTGCCTCAGTTTGGGCCGGCTGAAGGCGCCATTCCAGGTGGTCGCCCGTTATGTTTCCAAGATACAGCAACAATCCTGCCAAAAGTTTATGAATAAAATCAAGATAGCAGCCTAGCGGCCGTGTTTTCCGTAAAAGTAGACGCCGGAAGCGACCTTGTGCATAACTTGCCCCGAGGGAAAAAGGCGATCCAGATATTTAAGCCAAAACGTCGCCCATCCGGCGACGGCCTCGACGGCCAATGCCAGTTTTTGGTTCGCAATACCGGCTGCTGGAATTTTTCGCAGGATCATGGCGATGCCGGAAAAAGGGCCGACCGAGACGCCGCAGTCCATGCAGTGATACTCTTGAAAAAGTTGTCGCAAGCCCGGCAGGGTGTAGCGTCGATAGTCCGCCGGGTCTGCGTGAAAGGGCTGCAGAAAAGGAACATCAATGTAAATTTCGCCGCCGGGAACCAGACAACGTTTTATTTCCGACACCGTCGCCGCAAGGTCAACCACATGTTCCAATACCGCGGTGCACAGGATAAAATCCAAACATGCCGAACGAAACGGCAGCCGACTGGAATCAGCCACCACGGTCACTTGGCCGCTCTTGAACAGATCCAAGGAGATGATGCGCGGATGCCATTGACGGCCGGCGCTGCCTAGATCCAGAATGCGATAAGAGCCTTGCTCCAGTCTCGCCGTCAGCCGCTGCCGCAGCTGTTTCTGCGAACGGTTCAGACAAGGCGTCGGCGGTTTGAGCAAATGAGTGAGTGAGGCGTTCATATCTTTTCAGCGACGGTTTTGATGATTCGATGGTAATGGACCAACAGATGAAACCAGGCACGACAGCGGGTGTCCAACCGCAAACAAGAAAGTAAAAGCCGCATAAAGCTGCCGAAAAAATAGATGACCAGGGCCGGAATCGCCGCGGCCCTGCCCTGCTGCTCAGCGATCAATCTGACATGATTGGTCACGCTGGCGCGTAAGGCCGGTTCCAGGTTCTTGACAGCGCTCTGACCTTTGTGATGAACGATCCAAGCGTTGCTGAAGATGACCGTTTTGAATCCGTTTTTTTTCGCCCGTGAACAGAATTCCACATCCTCGCCGTACATAAAAAAATCTTCGCGCAACAATCCTGTCCGCGACAGCATCGACCGGCGGATCA
The DNA here is from genome assembly GCA_029565685.1 of bacterium. Lineage (GTDB taxonomy): Bacteria > Zhuqueibacterota > Zhuqueibacteria > Residuimicrobiales > Residuimicrobiaceae > Anaerohabitans. The sequence goes on from JAKQNR010000006.1 coordinate 98,664, forward strand.
TCATACAGGCGCCGCTGACAAAACCAGTGTCGAAATAGGCGGCGCCATGCCGGCGGCGGATCTCTTCGATAGATCGTATGCCGCAGGAGGCCGAACGGAACAGGAGCTGCTCTTTAAACAGCCTTGACAGCGACACTCTTTCACCGCCCGCTCTCTGCACAGCGCCATTGGAATGCAGCAAAATCGGCCCGGCCACGCCGATCTGTGGATTCTGGTCCATTCCCTGCAGCAGGGGGGTGATGCATCGGTCGGTCAATTCACAATCGCTGTTGAGCAGCAGAATGTATTCCGAGGAACTGCTCTGAATGCCCTGGTTGCACGCCCGGGCAAAGCCGACATTTTCGGAATTGGACAAAATATGCACCTGAGGAAAGCAGCGTTTCACCATCGCCACGCTGCCGTCCACCGAATCGTTATCCACCACAAAGACGTGAGCGGCAAGATCTCCCGCATACTGATACCAGGAGGTCAGGCATTTTTCCAGATAGTCCCTGGCGTTCCAGCTGACCAGTACGACCGCCAACCGGTGGTGATCAGCCGCCATAGCCGAGCTGTTCCTTATAGAGAGCCAGCAACCGCTGAGTGTTCTGTTCAACATCGAATGACTGCCGCGCCATTTCCCGGCAGTTCTGCGACATGGTTTGATACAGGGAGTGATCCCGCCAAATGGTTTGAATGGCTTTTTTAAATTCATCCGCCTGTTGAGGCGGGCATAGGAGGCCATTACAACCATGCTGCACACACTCTCGGTTTCCCTTGATGTTGCTGGCGATCAAAGGCTTGCCAAAGGCCATGGCCTCGATGAGCGTGATCGACAATCCCTCCCAGAGAGAGGGCAACAGCAATACATCGATGGCTGGATACATATGAAAGGGATCCTCCATCCAGCCGGCCAGCTTAATCCGCTCTTGACCGGCAAAAGCGGCCTGAAAATGGGGCAGATAGGGACCATCGCCCACGATGAGAAAATGAACCGGCAGGTCGGCGCAGGCAGTGATGATCCTGGACAGGGTCTGCGGGTCCTTCTGCTGCCACAGCCGGCCGACAAAGGCCGCTACAAAGGCGTCCGCCGGAATACCCCAGGCCTCCCGGAATCGCTGTCGGTTGGTTTCCTGATTGAAAAAGTTCACACGCGCCAGATCGACGCCGTTGTAGATCGTCTGTACCTGGTCCGGCCGGAGGATCCTATTCTCGATGGCGTACATTCTCTCTTCGTTGTTGACAAAAACGACCTGATCGGTCAGCATCCCCGCCAGCTTTTCAATCCAGGAATAGACCAGGGTGGAAAACCGGCCGGAGAACTCGTGGAAAGGAAAACCCTGCACCGTATGGATGATGCGTACACCGCCGGCTAACCGGCCTGCTACACGTCCAAGAATTCCGGTTTTGGAAGAGTGGGTGTGGATCAAATCGAATTTTTCGCGTTTGAACAGTCGGTACAGCTGCCAAAGAGCCTGAGCGTCCTTCCACACATTGATCTCACGCTGCAGACGCGGGATCAGCTGAAAATGAATCCCCAGATTCCGCAGCTCTTTGGTTAAATCGCCTTCATCACGGCAAACCACCGTCACCTCATAGATCTGGGGATCCAACCGCTTAAGAAGCTCAAGCATGGCCCGCTGCACGCCGGACATGATCGGCAGCAGCTGCAGATGGCAAATTTTTATCTTTCTACTGCGCATGGTCACCCGTCAAGCTTTTGCCCGGTCGGCTTTCGCTTCGGCATACAGGTCTACGAGTTTGGCGACATAGTGCTGAATATCGTGATGGCGTTGGACGTATTCGTAGCCGCGATTTCCATAATAGGTTCTTTTCTCAGGATTCTGCAGCAGCGTCTTGATCCTCTCCGCCAGGTCAACGGGATCACCGTTATCGAACAATAGGCCGCGGTCATCCGCTAAAAGCTCAGTGATGCCATGCACGTTGGAGCCGATGACCGGAAGACGATGGCTGAACGCCTCCAAAATGACGATGCCCAACCCCTCATAACTGGAGGGAAGAATAAAAATATCGCTCTGTTGATAATAGGGGGCGACCTCCAGCGTCGCCGGATGAAAATGGATCAAAGAGGTCAGGTTGAGATCCTTCACCAGCTGTTTCAACGCCGCTTCCTCTTCTCCCTCACCGACAATCGTGAGCAGCAAATTCGGCGCGCGCAGAAGCGCCAACGCATGGATCAGGCAGGGGATGTTTTTTTTCTTCACCAGTCTGCCGAGATATAAACAGCGGATTACCTGCGGTTGCGATGGTTTTGGGGCAACGTCCGTCGCGACTTCGATGGCGTTGTACAGAAGAACGATTTTCTGGGCAGAATAGTTTTGTTTTTCGATCAGCAGGTTCCGAACGCTCTGGGAAATGGCGATCACATGACTCCTTTGAGGCAAGGACAGCCAGTAATCGATCTTTCGAACAAGATAAAAGTACAAACCCTTTTGCCATCTGAACCAATCCAGATCGTGAACCGTCGAAAAAACGGCCGGGCTTGCGGATGGCCCTGCCAGCAGCGCCGCCAGGCGGCCATAGATGTCGGCATGGATCAGGTGGGTATGCACGACATTGTATCTTTCACGCCGAATATGGAGCAGCAATCGGGGCAAAAGCGCCGGATTGCGGCGGAGGAGGATGGTTTGCACAGGGAGCCCGGCGAACAGGGAACGCATCGGCGCGTAGGGATCAAAGTAAATGACTCGAATTTCCGCCCCATATTTTTCGCGCAACTGTTTGCAGGTCAGATAAAGCAATTTTTCTGCGCCGCCGAAACGAAGTCCGGTTATGATATAAAGAATCTTCATGTTCAGCATACCTCGTGGGATGAAGAAACGCCGCACGCCAACCGGTAGGAATCACACACCGCCTGCATCCACACTGCAGAGGAGTGGGTCTGCTGCAGATGAGCGAAATTTTTCTGCAGGATGGCTTCCATCTCCGCGTGGCCGGCGTCCAAAATGGCGTCCATGAAACGGCCGATCAGCCTGGCATCGCCGGCAGGCGTTAAAAAAGGATAACCGACCGGATGCAAAATATCGCTGATGCCGCCGATTTGGCTGGCAATGATCGGCTTTTTGCAGGCCATGGCCTCTAGAACAGCCAGCGAAGTGGCTTCGATGACGCCATGACTGGGAACGGACGGCACTATGACGCCTGCGGCGGACCTCATGAGCGGCAGCAACGCAGCTTGCATCACATCGCCGAGAAAAAATACTCTGTCTTCCAGACCGGCTTCAGCGACCATATGGGCCAGAGACCGGCGCAATGGGCCTTCGCCGGCGATGGCCAGGGATATGTCCTGCCGGCAAAAGGAAAGGGCGCGGATGGCGAACTCGATTCCGTTTTTAGGGACCAGCCGGCGGGGCACGAGAAAAAATGGCCGAGGGATGTCGAAAGGATGGCCTCCTCTTGCCAGGCTTATGATATGCTCGATGTGGACGGCATTGGGGATCGTTACAATTTTTTCCGACCGCACCGCATACTCTTGTTCCAGCATGGCTTTCAGTGCGGCATCCACAGCGATACACAGCGTCGAATTCTGAAACGCCTGTTTTTCAATGGCAAAGGTTTCCTGCACCAGGCGGCTGTTTTTCCTTTCGCCGGTGGAGAGCATCTCAAAAGTCACCGGGCCGTGCATGGTGGTGATGATAGGGATGCGGGTTGGCATCACCTCCAGGACAGCAAAGGTTGCATAACAATCATGCGAGTGAAGGACGTCATACTCTTTGACGGCAAGCCGTTCTTTGATCAATCGCTTGAAATATTCTATTTTTTGCCGCCGCAGCCAGGTATCGAAAAGATCGATTTTTAATTTCCGTACCACACGTTTGGCAAAAGCCCGCCTTGTATACTCACCCGAACTGGGGTAGGTGAGCAGATCATGATCCATACCCAGGCTCTGCAATCCCTGCAGCAGATAGGAGATATGCGTATTGACCCCACAGGTAAATTGCTGTGGCAATGTGGTCATTACTAAAATTTTCATCAAGGTCCTTCTTCGTTGATCGAATGCGGCGAGCAATCGATGCACCCTATGCAATACGGCATTTTGTTTTTCACACGAATCGAATTTTAATAGATTGTATGGTGGCAGCGCCGAAAATGAAGAAAATGAAAATGAAATTCATCTTATGACGCAGAGCGGTCCCATAGTTAGAGTCGATCATGGCGCTGCTCAGCAATCCGATGACGGCAAAGAAAAACAAAACCATATACAGCTTGGGGTTCTGAGAATAGAGCCGCCTGGCCCGTTTAGAGAATGCCGCCAAAATGATAAACAGCAACAGCATGGACTCGATGGAGCCCAGCAGCATAAACACGTTTCTCACGGTCCAGAGAAAGGGTCCAAAAGCGAAATGAATCATGCGAACCGGCGTCCATCGGATTACATCCCACCAGGTTTCATATTGAACGCCGACGAGATAGGCGGAGCCGCCTGCGGTGCGGTAGGCCAGATCGGCGTTCATGTACTTGAAGAGCACCGGGAAATAATCCCGCTGTTGCAGCACCTGATAGCCGATCCAGACCAGACTCAGCAATAGGAGGAAAACGGTCAGCCGCTGAAGCCGGCTCTGAAACAGATTGCTGCGGACAAACAAGTAGACCAGCCCGACCATGGTGAACAACAACAGATATTGCGTTCGTAAAAAGTACAAGGCCGCCACCTCCAGGGCAAACAGGGCAAGGTCTTTGCCGCTTTTCCGATGCAGCAATAATGAAATGCGATACAGCATATCGGCGGTCAGAAAAAAGATCATCGCATCGCGCATATCCAATGCACAGTAGATGATGAAAGAGGGATAAAAAGCCGTGATGCCGGCCGCCAGGGCGCTCGAGGCATGATCGCCGGTCAAGCGCAGACTGATCCGATACACCCGATCAGCCACCAGGCTGCCGAGAAAGCAGTTGACCATGCGCATGATGATCTGGTGATCGCCGAAAACATAATAAATAAGAGAACAAAAAACGCCGTAGGCCACCCCATGAATGGATTCCGTCACATTCGCCAGCAGCGGGTATCCCCGGACCAGATTGTGCTTAATTTGCATGGCGATCGGGAAATACTCATCCCAACCGTAATGGGTCAAGTAGCCGTAATGGTCGACAAACGCCACCGCCACGCGTAATAGAAAACTGGCGATGACAATTTTTTTTACCGTTTCATTCCGGTCAGCGATCAGCAAATAAAGGAGCAACAGGGCGATGGACAGAATGCTCAAGGCAAATTCCGCGCCGCTAAACAACAGGCCCAGCGAAAGAACCACCGGAAGATAGCTGGTGAAAGTATGTGAATTTATCTTCATCTTTTCCACGCAACAACTGGAGACGGTGCACCCTGCACGGTCGCACCTGTACAGCACACCATGTTTCCACCGATCCTGCGATGGGAATTCGGGAAGTTACAGACTGCAGCCTGCACAAACATAAAGCCCATATAAGCTAAGGAATCATCATATAAGATACAACGCCTCATCACTGGTCAAGCCCGAATAGCAGGTACGCTACATTCGTGCGCATTGCAGCACCAACCCAATCCGCATGGGTTTGTGTGGAGCTATGCTGGAAAAATCAAGGCCCGCTGGGCCGGCCTGTATCAGCCTAGGATGTTAGATATGTGATAAAAACAAACCCTGCAATGGCGATCGGTTGTTGATATTAAACGGATCAGGCCGCCCTTTCAGGGCTTGGCTCAAAAACCGTCCATTTCCCAGTGCTTCCGCCCTGGGCTAGAACCAAACGCCGCTTCGCGGCTGATTAACTTTTTGGACAATCTCGACCGAGAATCGAACTATTCCCGTATGAACCCGCAAACACCATGATACAGGCCCGCAGCGCCGGCCGGGATCAGTCCTGCGTACGAACCCTGGGCTGCAACACAAAGATAAATTGATTCGCTAACAGCGTGGGCCGCAACCGCGTCAACCGTTTGCAGCGATACCTGGGCGCGAATCCCTGCTCCTTGATCTGTAACCCACATGCGTGGAAAAGCGCGCGCATGGTTTTCAGCGTATAAAAACGCACATGCCCCTCATCCAAAATGCCGCTGGCCGTGTAATCCCATCGCCCCATCAACAACCGAAGCCGAATGGAAACGTTGGCCACATTGGGGATGGAAACCACCATCACACCGTCCGGCGTCAAATAATGCTGAAATTTTTTCAGCACCGCTTCAGCGTTGAACAGATGCTCCAGCACATCGACAAACAAAATCACCTGAAAACGATGACCGGCAAACGGAAACGGATCTTGTTCCACATCCATCACTGCGGCGGCATGCAGCACGCCGGCGGCGCTCCGAACCGCATCTAGAGAGATATCCACGCCGTAGACTGTGCACCCTTTATCCTCTTTCAACACCTTCCCCAGCTGTCCGGCGCTGCAGCCGACATCCAAAACTTTTTTACCCGCAGGAACATACGCCGGCACATAGGCATTATAAAACTGCGCATAACGCATCTGCTTCCGATTATAATCAACGGCCATGCTCACTCTCTCCGCACTCAACCAGACCGGCGCCGTACGTTAGCTACAAAGGCGGTCAAATGCGCTCGATAGACCAACCCCATCAGGGCGCTGAAACCAAGGGCAAAGGCAGATGCTCTCCACAGCGGATGCACCGGCCATTGGAAAACGGCGAACGCCAACACGCCATACGCTAGGCAGATAAACGCCAGATGACGCAGAACTCGCAAAGACCGGCCGATCTGCGAATAGGCTTTGATCCCCAGTCCCAAAAACGCGATATTGAACCCCAGATTAGCCCAGGCAGCGCCCATATAGCTGAACCTGGGGATTAACGCCACATTCAGCGCCACATTCATTACCGTGGCGGCAATAACGATGGTGAGAAAAGCCTTCTGTCTTCCGCCAAAGATCAACGCGCCGCTGAACGTAGTGGCCATATAATTCACCAGCGTTGCCAAACACAAAATCATCAACGGTGCTTCAGCGCGATGATACCCGGTGCCGTAGAGCGTCGTCACGATAAACTTGTTAGACAATAGAATCACGCCGCTCGCCAATCCACCGATGATGGTCAACAGAACGCCGAACCGCAGGACCACCGCATCCATCCGCTCCGGGCTGGCCGACTCTTTCACGAGAAAAGGGGCAAAAGACGCCTGGATCAGACTCCCGGCCACCAGCAGCAGCTGCGCTATTTTCAACGCTGCGCTGTACCACCCCACGACCTCGGGTTGATCCAGGGCGCCCAACATCAGGGTGTCGAACGAATAGTACAAGCGCATGACCAGCACCGCCATGGCGATGACCACCGACTCTTTGACATAACGGGGCCACAGCGAGAGATCCAGCCCGGCACGCCAGGAGCCGGGCAACTGCCGGCGGATGAGCGAAAAAACAACGACCACCGATAAACCTTCGGCGGCGAAACGAAACACCGGCGTTAAAACCAACTGTTGACGTGAATGCACGAACAGCAGCACCGGCAACAGATACAGGCCGTGAATCAGGATGCGCCACAGCGCAATGCCGCCCATGCGCTCCAGGCCTTGAAAAAGAAATTCGGGATTCAGGGCCTGCGTGAGCAGCGCCAGGGAGCCGAACGCGAGGAGCAGCTTCATCTCCAGGTTCAATGGTAGAAAAAAAACCAACAGAAAAAAAAGCAAAACGATCGTCGCCGCAATGCTCATGCGGATGGCGAAGATATTGACGCCGATTCTGCGCGCCTCCGCCGGTTGCCGGGCGATCTCCCGGGTGCCGAACACCGCCAGCCCCAGATCGATCAGAATGGCGAAATACATGATGATCGACTGTACGTACGCCAGGCGGCCGAAGCCTTCGTCGGTCAGCCGCCGTGCCAGCCAGATCGTGGTCATGAACGCCAACACGACCGAGATCCCCTCGCCGATAAAAAGATAGCTCAGGTTGGCCGCTATGCGTCGCGTTCGGTTCAACTATCTTTCTCCCTTGTGAAGCGCAGATCCTATTGTCGACAGCGGTCCCGCTCGCGCAGCCAATCGATCTCCTCCTTGACCACCCGCGCCGGCACGCCGGCGAGCAGGCAGTGGCCGGCGTCGAACGTTCCGCTGACCACCGATTGCGCCGCCACCACGCAGTGAGAACCGATGCGGCTGCCCTTGACGATCAAGGCGCGGCAGCCGATCCACACATGATCGCCCACGGTGATGGCCGCATCGGGATTGATCGTCGTCCCCTGCGGGTCGACGATGCGGTGCAGATCACTGTCCATCACCAGCACATGCCAGGAGAGCAAGCAGTCCCGGCCGAAGGTTATCTCTTTCCGACAGATGAGCGTGGTCTCCGCATTGATGTGAAACCCATCGCCGAGGGTCAACACCCCGTTGGCCTCCACCGAGATGCGTGAACCGTGATTCAATATCGCCCGACCGCGGAACACGACGAGGCCGAGATTGTGCCACACCGTCTGTGAACGGCGGCGATCGAAAACCGCTACATCGCCAAAGCCGATGCGGATCATGGCGCACTGCCAAGCGCCCTCCACCCGGACACGGCCGCCCATTTTTTTCAACACCACGCGGTAGGACACCACCACCGGCAGACGCCACACCGCGCTCCAGCCCAGATAGCGCAGGTTGAACCAGACGGTCTTGGGCGCAGAGAACAGCAGATGAGCCCAGGCGGCAATCCTATTCATTGTTCACCATCCTAGCGAATCAACGTCACAGGCATGACCCGCGCCTGATGGTCTGCCACCCATCGCACATAATAGACGCCGCTGGCTGCCGGGCCATGGACGGTGTGGCCATCCCAGACCATCTGTCTTTGTCCGCGGCAATCTGCTTCATCCAAGAGTCTGCGGATCAGGCGGCCGGCGCTGTCGTAGATTTCAATCGAGACCCGAGCCGTCGTCGCTGTGGACCAGACGAGGGTCACGGCCTGATTAAACGGATTGGGATAACACGCCGTCAGACGAAAAGACTCCAGGGATCGTGTTCTTGCAATCCGCGCAGTGCAAAAAAAAGCAGCAAAAAACTGCAAATGCTCTTCCAGACGATCATCCCAATAGGTCCATTTGTGTTCACCGGGATTTTCCTCGTACCGGTGCGGCATGTTCAGGGAATCCAGCAGCCGGGTGAATTTTCGGTTGTCCGCCAGGGCAAAGGCGTCCTCAAGCCCACAGTCGATAAAAAACGCAGGTCTGGCGGCTGAATTCAGGACCAGGTCGCAGCAGCTGTTTTGCCGCCAATGTTCCGGAAATTGTTGGTAGGAGCCCAAAATAGAATCCAATTGCCAAACATCGCCCATACCGGCATGCAAAGTTAGATCGAGAATGCCGCTCAACGACGATGCCGCGCCGAACAGATCCGGGTGCTTGAGCGACAACGCCACCGCGCCGTGCCCTCCCATGGACAAGCCGCTGATGGCGCAGGCGGCCGGGCCGGCGGCGACCGGAAACCGGCTTTCGATCAAGGGGAGCAACTCTGCCACCAGATAACTTTCGTACAGACTGGTGGAATCCATGGGGCTGTCCAGGTACCAGCCGAATCCGCCGCCGTCCGCGAGAACGATGATCATCTCGTACTGCTGCGCCTGTTCCCTCACATGGCTGGCTTCCAGCCAATCGCCATAGTCGCCGCCGACGCCGTGCAAAAGATAGAGCACAGGATAGGTCCTGCTGCTGCCGGCCGAGTCGGGGAGATAGATATAAAACGCTTTCTCCTCTTGCAACAGGGCGCTGAAATGACTTTCCAGCCGCCACTCGGCCCTGGCGGGCGCCAGACCGGCGACCAGCCCGCCATAGAGCAATATACGCGTAAAGAGAAATCTCATAGAGTGCCGCAGGTCAATAAAACCGAGATTCACTTTTATTAAACGGCTGTATGCGATCAATTAAACCAAGCTGCGTAGACTTGTATGCCCATCCGATTCGTAGGAGATACTTCCTGCCAGGAAGAGTGGAACGCCCATCATCGACGGTTATGCCTAGTAATTCACCTGCAACCGCAGCGTAAAACGACGGCTGATCCCCCGGCTCGACGTCTGTTCAGTGAGCTGGTTGTCATAGTTTGCATAACGCCATTCGCATTGGATAAAATAGTGTCGAAGAAATTCATAGCTGGCGAACAGCGTCAGCTGGTCAGAGGTGTGCAACAGACCGTCCAATAAATGTACATATTCCGGATCGCGGCCCGGCTCGCGGACGAGAAAGGGATCGCCGCCGAAATTTTTTTCCGCGGTGTTGGCGCCGTGCCGGATCAGGCGCAAGTCCGCTTTCACATACATCGGCTGCGAAACCCGGTACACCGCTTCCATCAACCAGCCGGTGCTGTTGGGCCCCAACCAGTGTCCCAGCAGCGTGGCATAGTGCCAGTAGCCGGTGGCCCCCCAATGTTCATAGGTGAACGGCCGAATGCGGGTGTATTCGGCGCGCAGATCGAGATCCGCGATGCCCAACGCGTTGACTCGCCGGCCGCCCAGAGTAAAAGCGTATTTATTGCCGTAGAAACCGGTGCCGAGCTTGGAGGTGCTGATGTCATCGAGGAACAACTCGCCGTAAAAGGCGCACCCCCTGACCGGCGTCATCTCGAGGTCCATGCCCATGGTGGCATTGTCGCGATCGCCGAGATAATGTTCCGCAGAGCGATAGAACATCACCGGATTCAGATAAGCGGCTTCGAATTTTCGACCGCCGTAAATAATGGTCTCATGCAGACCCACGTTCAGCCATCGCAACGGCGCAAATTCAAGTCGATGGCCGGCGAGATATTTCTCCTCATGACCTTCGAAAAAAAATGCACTGGTGAAGTGCTGCAGCACGGCAGCCAATCCGGTGAATCGAATGCGGCGGCCGGCGATCGAGTATCTCAGTTGATCATAAGAGGTAGGGTAATCGGACAACGCCAGCTGTCCGAAGCGGCCAGGTCCCCAGCGGTTCACGTCCTTGCCGAACGAGACAGTAAAATACTTGTGCTGATAAAGCAAATAGGCATGGGTTTCATCATGATCCAACCCTTTGCCGTTGCCGCGCACAAAGCCCAGCCGTTCTCTGGTATAATTGACAATGCCCGGATAACGGCGCGTGCCCCACTCCTGATGATCGGCCACATGGACATAAAACCCTAAACGTCCCACCGCCCCACGGACCTCTAGACCCTGGGCGTTTTCAAACACTTTTTCCATGTCGGCAAGCGAATCGGCTGTGGTCCACATCCGCTGTCTTGCCAGCACCGGATCAATATAGAGCTGAAAAGGCGGCGAATCGATGGAAAGAAAATTCCGGCCATTGCGGTATATCGCATCCGGCAACCACGGGTCGATCCATTTGTGACGGGTCAATTTATACAGACTGGTTTCCGGCTGCCTGCGCTGCAGCGCCAGCTCTTCCTGAAACTCGACCGCCAGATAGTCCAGCTGCTGTCGCTGAACCGCCGAGAGCTTGAGCGCCAAGGAATCCGAGTCGTATAGGGGCGCTAGATGACCGGCGATCTCGCTGCGAGTCAAGGGTTTGGCGCCGGAAAGCAGAATCGGCACAATCCGCTGCGCTTCCAGGCGTTCTAAAAAGTCATACACCCAGTGATTCACCGGCACGTTTACAGTTTGACCGAACCCTGAAGAGACGAGGAGCCAGATTAAAGGTAAAATGCGCTTCATATCGCCCTTGTGCCGCACAAATGCCCTAACTGAATTTATAAATTTAACTTTACGCATTTATTTGTATTTAGTCAAGACAAAAAGTGAGCAGCCGCTGACTGGGACGGCTATTCAGAAGCACAAACAAAAAGCATGCCATGGAGATTCTGCTTGCGTGAATAGGGAAAAATGGCTAAAATTGCGCTGTCGGCAGCAGGTTATTCCATGATGCGACATTCTGCTGATCTGATCTTTCGCGATTGAAAAAAACTGCCGTCCATGTGCAGCCCAAGATTGGCATGCACCTTCCAGCAGACAGGAGAGCGCCATGCGCGACTTACAAAAATGTAATCGGCGTGAATTTATTTCCTGCGCTTTCGCCTTTATGCTGACGCCGCTGCTGCAAAGCGTCGTCAGGTCTGAAAAAAAAGGCGTTCGTCCCAACATTTTGTGGTTGACTCTGGAGGACGTCTGTCCGGATCTGGGCTGCTATGGCGATCCTGTGGCGCAAACGCCTTGCCTGGACCGTTTCAGTCGAGAGGCGGTGCGCTATACGCACTGTTTCTCCGTATCCGGCGTTTGCGCTCCCAGCCTTGCCTGCCTGGCCACCGGCATGTATTCAAACAGCATCGGCACGCACCACATGCGCACGCGCACCAAGGACTTTCCCTGGTTGCCGAAACCCTACGAAGCGGTGCCGCCGCCGCAGGTGAAACATTTCGCTGAATATCTTCGTCTGGCCGGCTATTACTGCAGCAATGATGAAAAAACCGATTATCAATTCGGCAATCCGATCTCCGTCTGGGATGACTGCCGTGCCGGCGCTCACTGGCGCAACCGGCGTGAAGGTCAGCCGTTCTTTGCGGTGATCAATCATATCATCACCCATGAAAGTCAGATTCGCCTGCCGCTGGAGAAAAAAGCGGTCACCGATCCGGCGTCCATCGTTTTGCCGCCCTACTATCCGGATACCGCGGTGGTGCGCAACGACTATGCGCGTTACTATGACAATATCGCCAGCGCTGACGCCCAGATCGGCAGAAGGTTGCAGGAACTCGATGAGGATGGCTTAGCCGACAGCACCATCGTGTTTATATTCGGCGACAACGGACGCGGTCTGCCGCGCGGTAAACGATGGCTGTACGATTCGGGACTGCGGGTGCCGTTGCTGATCCGTTGGCCCGGACATTTACAGCCGGGGTCGGCGACAGATCGTCTGGTCAGCTTTGTGGATTTCGCTCCCACCGTTCTTTCCGTCGCTGGAGTGCCTGTCCCCAAACACATGCAGGGCAAAGCCTTTCTCGGTGAACAAGCCAAATCCGCACGGCAATTTATTTTTGCCGCCCGCGATCGCATGGATGAGACCTATGATTGCATCCGCGCAGCACGCGACAAACGGTTCAAGTATTTAGCCAATTTGCAGCCGGAGAAACCGTATGCACAAAAAATCAGTTACATGGATGAAATGCCTTCGATGAAAGAATGGCGCCAATGGCATGCACAAGGCCGATTGACCGGTGCGCAGGCGCTTTTTTTCAGCGAAAGAAAACCGGAGGAAGAGCTGTATGACACAGAGAAGGATCCCCATGAGGTGAACAATCTGGCCCAAGATCCAGCTCATCGGGCCGATCTACTGCGCTTACGGCGGGCCTGCCAGCGATGGCGGAAAGAGATACACGATCTGGCTGATACGCCGGAACCGAAAATGATCGCCGCAATGTGGCCTGGCGGCATCCAGCCGCAGACCGAAGCGCCAACCCTGCGTCCTGCAGCCGGCCGTTTCGTTAAGCCGGTGCAGGTTCGATTGACCTGCGCCACTCGCGGCGCCTCCATCGTCTATACGACCGAACTCGGCGCAAATCCGCACTGGCAGCTGTATGGCGCTCCGGTAAAGCTCACGACCTCTGCCACGTTACGCTGCAAGGCCATCCGTTATGGCTATAAAGAAAGCGCTGAAGTTCAGGGGGAGTATGTCCTGCAACCGCGATGACCCATGGACGCTCGATTGCCATTCAAAGACTGAGAGAGGAAATCCTATGCGCCATCTGAAACTGCTGGCTGTTGCGCTCTTGATCCCGTGGATGACCGTGACCGCCAAGGTGCTGGAAGACCAGACATTCAAAAGCACGCTCATGAACCAGTCCATTCGCTATGCCGTCTATCTGCCGCCGGATTATGATTCTTCCAACCGACGTTATCCGGTTTTATATCTCTTGCATGGTTACACAGACCAGGAGTGGGGCTGGATCCAGTTCGGCGAAATTCCGCAGATCGCCGACCGGTTGACCGCCGAAGGCGCCATTGCACCGCTGATCATCATCATGCCGGACGGCGGCGTCACCTGGTATATGAACGATCACGGCGGCAAAGCACGTTTCGAAGACATGATCATGCAAGAGCTGCTGCCGTTCATCGACCGGACCTACCGGACACGGCCATCGCGGGAATACCGTGCGGTCGCCGGATTGTCCATGGGCGGGTATGGATCCCTGCTTTGGTCGCTGCACAATCCGCAGCTCTTCAGCCGCTGTGTGGCGCTCAGCGCTGCGGTGTATTATCAGGAGGATCTGCTCAAGATGGACCAGGCGCTATGGGATAAGCGGTTCGGCGATCTGGTGGGACGTGAACTCAAGGGCCGGGACCGGATCACCGAACACCTGCGCCGACAAATGGTGCCTGAACTCGTGCAATCCCTGCCTGCGGATTCGCTGAAAAAAATCGCCTGGTATATCGACTGCGGGGATGATGATTTTTTAACCATCGGCAATTGCCGGCTGCACATCGCACTGACGGAAAAGGGCGTGCCGCACGAGTTCCGCATGCGCGACGGCAAACACACCTGGTCCTACTGGCGCAGCGGCATTGTGGATGGATTGAAATTTCTCTCAGAGGGATTTCACCGGTAAACACGATGCACGGGACACGAAGCGCGTTGCGCAAAACGCACCCTAATCAATATGCTATCGTATTCTCGGGTATCCTGTCTCGGGTTTCGTGAATCGGTTCCGTTTTCCTCGTCAGACGTACTGCAGATAGGCGTGTTTGATTTTGTGCAGATACTGATCCTGATCCATCTGCCACAGCCGGGTGGAAAAGATTTCCACCTCGATAAATCCGCCGAAGCCGGCCTCTTCCACCCATCCGCGGATTTCACGGATCGGAATGCAACCTTCGCCCATCAGACCACGGTCATTGAGAAAATCCACCGTGGGGGTGCGCCAATCGCACACATGAAAAGCCGACAAGTAGCCCGAACGTCCACAGCGTAAAATTTGCTCGCGCAGGTCCGGGTCCCACCATAGATGATAAACATCCACCGCCACGGCCAGAGAGGGATGGGCCAAACGATCGCACAGATCATTGGCCTGTTTCAGTGTGTTGATCGCCGAGCGGTCGTTGGCATACATGGGGTGCAGCGGCTCAACCGCCAGGGTAACGCCGCTGGCCTGGGCGTGCGGCAGCAGTGCGCTGACGGCCTCCTCGATCTGTCGCCGCGATTCGGCCAACGGTTGACCGGGATCCGCGCCGCACACCAGCACCAGCAGGGGCGCACCAATGGCCGCCGCTTCATCGACGGCGCGCCGTGTGTCATCGATGGCCTGTTGGCGTCCTTGGGCGGTCCTGGCAGGAAAAAAACCACCGCGGGCAACGGACACCGCCGCCAGCCCTGCCTCGGCGATGGCCCGCCGCGCTGCGGGCAGTTCCCAGCCGTCCAGCCATTGGCGCCATACCGTGATGCCTTTAATGCCGGCGGCTGCATATTTAGCCACGGCCTGACTCAGAGACCAGGGTTTGGTGGTCATGGTGTGCAGGCAACAACGGTCAAAATTCTGAAAAGGCGGAAGAGACATGGCTTTTCCTCTATTCTATTTGAAAAATTAAGCTTCTGGTCGACTCTTAAAAGAACACAAACAGTCGAAAACCTGCGGGCCGGCTAGTGCCCGATCTTGGATAGCAGCTCTGCAATACGATCCGCCGCCCGGCCGTCTCCATAATGCCGGCCCTGAGGCCGGGTCGGATGAAAGGAGGAAACAGCCTGGACGATTTTTTCCGGGTCCGTACCGGTCAACACATTCCAGCCGTCTTCCACAGTTTCGCTCCATTCGGTCTCCTCGCGCAGGGTGATGCACGGCGTTTGAAAAAAATAGGCCTCTTTCTGCACGCCGCCGGAATCGGTGACAATGCGCCGGGCGTTCTTTTCCAAACAGATCATATCCAGATACCCCACCGGCGCCAACAATCTGATGCGGCTGCAGGCCGCCATCTTTTCCAGCAATCCGTATTGGCGCAAAAAACCGGCGGTGCGCGGATGGACCGGAAACACGATAGTCTGTCCACTCTCCAACAACGCCCCCATGATGCGGGACAGTGCCGCGGGGTCATCGGTGTTCTGCGCCCGGTGGACCGTGGCCAGCACATAAGAATGCGGCTGAAGATTCAACTTTTGCAGCACCGCCGATTTGGTTTGCGCCAGAGCGGCGAAATAAAGCGCGGCATCGTACATCACATCTCCGGTCCAATGGACGCCGCTGCGGATGCCCTCTTCGGCCAGATGGGTTACCGCACAGCTTGTGGGACAAAAGAGCAGCGCAGAGATCCGGTCGGTCAATATGCGATTGATCTCCTCCGGCATCAACCGATTATAGCTGCGCAGGCCCGCCTCCACATGAGCGATCGGTATGTTCAGCTTTGCGGCGGCCACAGCGCCGGCCAGAGTGGAGTTGGTGTCGCCGTACACCAGCACCCAATCCGGCTGCTGGGCCATCAACGCCTTTTCAATGGCCACCAGCATCTGACCGGTCTGCAGCCCATGCGGCCCAGAGCCGATCTCCAGATTGAGATCCGGTGCAGGGATTTGCAGTTCGTCGAAAAACAGCTGCGACATGTTGGCGTCATAATGCTGGCCGGTATGAAGCAGGAATTCATCAGCGATTTTGCGCAGTGCGCGGGAGACCGGCGCCGCTTTGATGAACTGTGGTCTGGCGCCGACAATCGTCATTATTTTCATAATTCAATCGAACCTTTTCTCACGGATGGAGCGGCCGGAAAGAAAGGCCGCGCCGGCGGCTGACCTTAAAGCGGCCGCAGCAGACCTGCCCTCTCATCCTTTTCGGCTCCAGGGGCGTTTACCGTTCGCACTGAATGGTCTGGTTCCAGCGGTAATTATTTTTTCGGATATGGGGGCGCGGGCGGCACGACATTTTCTCCTGTCTGCAGTTGCTGCAGCACGACCTCGATGGCCTTGTTCAGCTGATCATCGATGCCTTCGAACTCGCGCGCCGGGTCGTTGTCCACCACGATATCCGGTTCCACGCCCACGCCTTCGATCACCCACTCTTTGCCTTCCACATCATAGCGGGAAAATTCCGGCCGGTTGAGATAGCCGCCGTCCAACAGCGGCAGCGAGCCGCGGATGCCGACCACGCCGCCCCAGGTGCGCTTGCCGATCAATTTGCCCATATTGAGCTTTTTGAACTGATAGGGAAAGAGGTCGCCGTCGGACGCGGAGAACTCGTCGATGAGGCAGACTTTAGGACCCCAGAGCATCTGATACGGCTCCGTTGACGGCGTCGAATTGCGGCTGATTTCAATCATGGTGATCTCGCGCCGCAGCCGTTCAATGAGCATGGGCGACACGTTGCCGCCGCCGTTGCCGCGCACGTCGATGATCAGAGCCTTTTTCTGCAACTGCGGATAAAAATATTTAACGAATTCGTTCAATCCCGCGACGCCCATATCCGGCACATGCAGATAGCCGACGCGTCCGCCGGTGGCGCGGTTCACCTTTTCGATGTTGGTCTGCACCCATTGGTAATAATACAGCCCCGATTCATCGTCGATGGGGACGACCACCACATCGCGTTGACCCGCGGTCTCCGGCTTACGATTAACGGTCAAGGTCACCTGCTTGCCGGCGGTGTTAAGCAACGCAGAATAAGGATCGGTCAAATTTTGCAGGGAGCGGCCGTCCACCGCCAACAGGTAATCGCCTTCTTGAACGTCGACGCCGATTTCGGTCAGCGGGGAGCGAAGCTTGGCATTCCAATTCTGGCCGCGCAGGATTTTATCAAAACGGCAATAACCGCTGGCAGAATCCCGCACAAGCCGGGCGCCCAGCAATCCGGTCTTCACCCGTTTAGGCTGAGGCCGGTCACCGCCGCCGACATAGGCATGACCGACGTTGAGCTCAGAGATCATCTCTCCGATGACATAGGTCAGATCCGCGCGATGCCGCACGGACGGCAACAGGGCGGCGTATTTTTGCCGCATCGCCGGCCAGTCCACGCCGTGCATGTTGGGCGCATAAAAAAAATCGCGCATCTGCCGCCAGCACTCGATAAAGATCTGGCTCCATTCCGCCCGGGGATCCACGTTCATGTCCATGGCGGACAGATCGAGCTTTTCCTTTATCTCCACCGCTGCGGATGGCAGATCGATGATGGCCCAGGTTTTGTTTTGTCGGACCAGCATCTTTTTTCCATTGGCCGACAGGCTATACTCATCCAGCTGGCCGAGATCCACCTCCTTGCGATCCTTGAATTTCCAGGCGAACAGCCGCGATTTTTCATCACGGCCGGTGACTCGTAGGTAAAACGCCTGATCCGCGGCGCTGGAAAGCCGCCCATAGCGGCCCGCCGGAATCGGCAAAGCCACCAAGCGGTCTGAGATGCCCTCCAGTTCCACCTTGACCGCCGTGGAATCCGCCTTTTTCACCGCGGCCGCTTTGCCGGTTTCCTTTTCTGCAGCCGGGAGTTTCTTGACCTCCACCTCATCGCTCTGCGGCGCCAGAGGCGAGGGCGTCTCTTTGGCCAGCGTGACCAAATAGATGCGCGCCATGTCCTGATACGCATGATTCCATTCCGTCTGGCTGTAAATGGGATTGAAATCCCGATTGGAGATCAGAAAGAGATATTTTCCGTCCCTACTGAACTCGGGCTGATAGGACTCGTACCATCCATCGGTCACCGCCGCAGCGGCGCCATCCTGCAGACGCGTCAAATACACTTTGCTCATGCCCCGTTCTTCGGGCCGGGTGTAGGCAACCCACCGGCTGTCCGGAGACCAGGTGTAGTCGCGGATCTCAAACCGTGCGGCGGAGGCCACTTCGATGATCTTGCGCGAATCGACGTCCACGCAGCGTAAGCGTTGCCGTCGGTCAGACCACAGCACTTTATTGCCGTCCGGCGACCACAGCGGAGCGTATTTGTAGGTGCTGTCGCCGAAGGTGATCTGAACCGGGGCGCTGCGGCCGGCGGACTCCATGACATAGATCTCATCCTCGCCGCTGCGGTCGGAGATAAATACGATACGGCGGCCGTCCGGCGACCACTGTGGCTGGCGCTCATGGATGGCCGGAGTGGCGGTGAGATTGCGCGTTGGGCCGTTTTGGGCCGGCAGAGAAAAAATTTCGCCGTGGCTGTTCAGCAGGGCTCTCTTGCCGTCAGGCGAGACCGCGGAGGCGTAGATGCCCTCGGCCACGTTTTTAATCGTTTTGCGGCTCTCCGGCAGGTCGTTGGCGATGATGATCGGCGTTTTGACGCAGGCCTCGGTAGTCACATCAAAACGGTAGATCAAGCCGCCGTTTTCAAACACAATGGCCTGGCTGCTGCAAGAGGGAAATTTGATGTCATACTCTTCAAAGTGCGTCAAGCAACGGGTCTGACGGGTCGACAGGTCGTAGACGTACAGGTTCATGCGCTTGTTTTCGTCGCGGTCGGAGATAAAATAGATGCGCTGGCCGATCCACATGGGGATGATGTCCTGCGCCGGATGGTTGGTGATGTTCTCCGTCGTCTTGGCCGCGACATCATAGATCCAGATGTCATCGGCTTGGCCGCCGCGATATCGTTTCCAGGTGCGAAATTCACGAAACACGCGGTTATAGGCCAGGTGTTTTCCGTCCGGAGACCAGGAGCAGAATCCGCCGCGCGGCAGAGGCAGTTGTTGCGACAGGCCGCCGTCGCGGCTCACCTGGAACAGTTGGCCGATAAAATCGTTAAAGCTGATCTGCCGGGAGCGATAAACGATCTCTTTGCCGTCCGGCGTCCAGCCCATCACAATGTTGTTGGGGCCCATGCGATCCGAAACATCGTCGCGTGAAAGGGTGGCGGTATGGGTCAGGCGCACAGGATCGCCGCCCTGGGCCGGCATTAAAAAAACTTCGGTGTTGCCGTCGTATTGACCGGTGAAGGCCAGCCATCGGCCGTCGGGGGAGAAACGGGCGAACATCTCGAATCCCTCATGAGCGGTGAGCCGGCGGGCCAGGCCGCCGTTGACGGAAACGGTGTACAGATCACCGGCATAGGTAAAGACAATGGACTCGGCGGAGATGGCCGGAAACCGCAGCAGGCGGGATTCGTCGGCGGCCATGGCCGCGCTGACGAGAAAAAGCATCAAAAAGAGTTTTTTCATTTTTTAGCTGACCTGTTTGTATAGGATAAGAGTATTTTTAAATTATCTACGAAAACAATATTTTCGATCCAATTATACAGAAAGAATTGTAAAGTTTTCTTGAGATTATTATTCTTTTAACAGCAGCGTCCTGTGATTAGTTCGATCATTATTTTTTTTCGAAGCGACGGCACCGTTTAAGAAACGATCTCTTTCACTATCTTTAAATCTATCAGCCAATTTTTGATCTAATATTTTTTTAAACACCGCAATAGCTAAATTTTCGACTTGCAACAATTCAGCAATGTTCTGATCGGGTTTTGATCGGCTAATAGGTTTGCCGTGGACAATAAACGAACGAAGTTTGTAAACTTTTTCTAACAAATCCTTATCATGTGGAATTATTTCTTTAGCCAAGAAACAGTGCGTACGGTCGATAAAAGTTTTTTTTGCGCTTCCTCCTTCATCTTTAGAAAAGAGCGCTTCTATCGCGAGCATATAAAAAAGATATGCATCCACCCAATGAATGGCATGAAATGCTTTATAAAGAAAGAAGACCGCATTATGTGTTCTTGTACTTATCGATCGTAAATTAAGCAGAGAATTATAATAGTCTTCAACTTTATAAAATTCTTTAATCGAAATAGTATTGTCAGAATTCTCTGGTTTTGTAGGAATCATCGCTGTATCTAAGCGATAATTATGGCGGGCGTCCTTAATACATAAAAAGAATCGAACAAAAGGAGAAAAATTTTTTAGAATTCTTATAGACATTAAAATCAAATTAATATCTTCTTCATAATCTTCAGAACCGGGATCAATTATTTTGAGGGCCCATCTGGCAGTTTTTATTTTGGAAACATCTTGAATAGAAAATAGATCTGAAGAAGGAATTTGATTATGCGGATCAAAAGGAGTAATTACAAACTTTTTTTCCTGAAAAGCGTATTCACTGGTCCCAATAATATTTATACGGAATAAAGGGATTGTAATTTCTAGGGTTTCAATCATGCGCGTCCGTTAAGGCTGAAAAAATTCGGCGGGATAACGCGAGCTTGCAATCGTTTCTTGGCCTTTCCTTCCCCACATATAATTTACAGTCGGCGTGATGAGATGAAAGGCCCAACAGGAAATAGTCTGACCTAGTCCCATCCCTGATTTTCCAGCAGCTGTTCCGGCGGGACTGGACGCAACGGGCGGGCCGGGCTGCCGACGACGATGACGCGATCCGGTACATCCTTGGTGACCACGCTGCCGGCCGCCACCACCGCATCCTCGCCGATCACTCTGCCCGGCAATATGACCGCGCCGCCGCCGATGCGGCCGCCCTTTTTCACCGTCACCCCTTTAAAGTGATTAAAACGCTCCTTGGTGCGGCCGAGATAATTGTCGTTGGTGGTATGGACGCCCGGCGCGATAAAGCAATAATCGCCGACCTCCGAGTAGGCGGTGATATAACAGTTGGTCTCCAGTTTGCATTTCTTGCCGATGCGGCAAAAATTCTCCACCGTGGCATTTCGGCCGATGATGGTGAATTCGCCGACCGACACGTTTTCGCGCACGGCCGCTCCATCCGCCACCAGCACAGCGGCGCCGATGTCGCACCCCGCATAGATCACCACCAAGGCGCCCACCATGCAGCCGTCAGCGAGACGGGCCGGGGGCAATTCCTTTTCATCTTGAAAGATGCTGCGTTTGCTGCGCAAGGGCTGCTTGCCGATCACCGTGCCGGCATCGATGCGTACGTCGTCGCCGAGGATGGTTCCGCGGTGGATCACCACCTGATGGCCGATCCGGCACCGTTTGCCGATCTGCACGTTGTCTTCAATGACCACAAAGTGGCCCAGTTCACACCCCTCGCCGATCTGGGCGGTGGTTGCGATGGCTTGCACCATAACAGCCTTCCTTTTGAAAAATCGATAGATGTTCAGGAACGGCGCCGTAACCAGGCGCTCTCTCTCCGCCAGGCTTCGGTGAGACGGTCGAACTTGGCTTTTCTCTCCGGCTGTCCCAGCAGGGACTGCCAATAGGCCGAGAGCCAAATCCACAGAATGGTCAACAGCAGACTGAGCAGGCCAAACGCCAGCAACAGCATTTTGCGTTTCGGGGCGCTGCGGAAAGCGGGCGGCACCGCGCGATCCAAAACCTGAACCGTCGGTGTGTTGCGCGCCTCTTCAATTTTGGCCTGATAGTACTGCTGGTTCAACAGCGAATAGACGGTTTCCTGAATTTTCACCTCACGCATCAAACCAGCCAGGTGGATGCCCAGCTCCGGCACCTGCGCAAAGGGCAGGGCGTAATCCTTTCTCTCCGAACCATTGCCGAACTGCACCTCCTGGTACAGCCTCTGCAATTCGGCCAGCTCCCGCTGTAGTTTTTCCACCACGGGATTGGCGGCTTTCATGCTCTGGCGCAGAACACCCAGCTGCACTTCTTTGGCGATGATCTGACCTTTAAGTTCACCTGCCCGCTCGATAGCGGACTTGGTCTGATCCTCCAAAGACACCGCCTGGTTCTGTTGCTGAAAATTCGCCAATTGACGGGTGGCCTGGGTCAATTTGTCCAACGTCTGCGCCAGCTGAGATTCGATATAAATCCGCGAATTGCGCGCCCGGGATACCGCTTTCTCCTGATTCACCTGGTCCAGCGCCTCCACATAGGCGTTGGCCACGTCCGCCGCCAGTTGCCGTGTGGGCATCTCTGCGCTGATGGAGATCAATCCTTTTTTGGACAAAAGAAAGTGAACCCGCTTTGGCATTTTCAGCAAAGCCCGGTCTACAGAAGAAAAGCCCAGAACGCGATACAGCTGCAGACTGTCTTTTGCGACGGCGAATTTTTGCAGCAGCACCCGCTCATTCACTGATCGACTGTTGAGCATTTCGAACAGCAAGTCCGCCGAAGATGTCTGCGCGCCCAAATTGATTCCCGGAATGGCGGCCTCCGACAGCATGCTCGTCATGCCCAACTTGTCCTCATCCGCCGGCGGCAGCAGGGTGGTCACCGCCGTGTATCTTTTCGGCAAAAGAAAGGTCAGCGCCAAAACGGCGATCAAAGTGACCGCCACATTGCGGACGATCAGCCGGCTGTTGCGCACCAGCAGCAGCAGCGAGTCGAACAGAGGTACGGTGAGAATATGCTTTTCATCGTTCATGGCTTTAGTCGGTTGCGGTGTGAATGACCAGATACATGGTGGCGATCTGCCCGGCCACGAGCATGACATCGCGAAAAATCTGCCAGTAGTTGTGATCCGCTTTGCGCGGCACCCAGATGCGATCGCCGGGAACAAAGGTGCGGACCTCTTCGTCGTCGCAGATTTCGCCGGTCACTTTGATCACTTTAGTGCGCCGGCCGTCGGCATCCCAGGTGTAGCCGCCGGCTTGGCGGATGTAGTGTTCGAGATTTGCGTTCGGTTTAAAGACCACGCCGCCCGGCTTGCTTACGCGACCGGAGATCATCACCACTTTAGGCGTCTGTGGGACATAAATCAGATCTCCGTCTTCGAGCAACACATCCTGAGACCGGTCGTTTTGCACCATCAACCGGTAAAAGTCCACAACGATCTCTTGAATATCCGCGTTGTTCTGCTTCATGACGAAATATTCGTATTCCAATTTGCTCATTTCGTCGCGGGCCATGTTTTTCAACCGCAGAAACTCTTTATCCTCAACCACGGCCTCGCGCTTGCGGATCAATTTCGCCTCTCCCACCAGGGCCTCGTCAGTAAAACCGCCGGCCTCGGTCAAAAGCATTTTCAGCGTGCTGGAGTCCTTGACAATGGGATAGAGGCCGGGAAATTTAACTTCGCCGCGCAGCTCGACATTTTGCCCGACGCGCCATCCCGGAATGCGGCGTACAAACAGCTGATCATCCGCATCCAGCAGCAGATCCTTTTCACGCTCGCCGCGGAGCAATACCGCCACCAGATCGATGTCGATGGTTTGCGCCGATTGCATCGGCTCCACCCGGGCGACCTGGGCCGAGAGCATATAGGCGCTTCGATTCAAATATCCCGCTTTGTAGATCAGATCGCTGACGCGCATGTTTTCTTCAAACTCGTATTCGCCGGGTCGATTGACCTCGCCAAAGACGGTGACGATTTTTTTCGGCGTCTGGTCGAGCCTGGAAAAAATCTGGATGCGATCTTCGTTTTGCAGCATGGGGTCCAGATCCGGATTTTGCTGCAGCGCAGACCAATCGAGATAGCGCACACGGCGGCCGCCTCTCTCATCCCGGCGGCTGTGCTCGAGCTTTTCCAGGTACGCATCGTCGGTCAGACCGCCGGCCAATGCGACGATCTGGGTCAGGGTCTCTGGATGATGGGGATTGATCTCATAGATCGCAGGCCGGTGCACCTCGCCGCGCACCTGAACGCGTTTGCGGCAGACCGGCACAAATATCTGATCGCCGCTCTGCAGTCTTCCATAAACGCCGGCCCCGGGTTTAAGCAGATAATCATACAGGTCTTCCTGCAGCACCAGGCTGTCGCCGCGGAACACCTGGATGTCGCGCAGTGAACCGATGGCGGTGGGCCCATCAGCCTGACTCACGGCATCGAGAACCGAACTTAAGGCTGTAATGGTATACTGCCCCGGCATTCTGACTTCACCGGTCACGCCGACGCGGATCCATTTCGGTTCCACCAGCATCACGTCGAGGGTGAAATGGGTGTACAACCGCTGCAGTTTTTGCTGCAGCTGCTGTTTGAACTCGGCGAAAGAGAGGCCTTGAACCGGAAGCACGCCCAGCGTAGGAATGAAAAGCTGGCCGTCGGCGCTGACCACGGTTTCAAACGTCTCCTGCGCCTTGCCGCCGAGATAGATGGCCAGCCGATCGCCTGCGCCCAACTGATATTCGGGCGTCATGGCGCCGGCGGTCACGGCGAGCTTTTCCGCTCCGCTGGGTTTAAAAAAAGAATAACCAAACGGCTGTAATCCTGTTTCGAGGCTTCCCTCTTCCGCAGCGGATTCCACCGCCGGCTGAGTGAGCACCGGCGACAACTCTTTTGTTCCGCTCTGCGCTGCGAGTCCGGCTGCCAGGAACAACGCCGCTGTACCGATGTGGAAACACCTTTTCATACGCGACCAAGTGGATGATGATAGGTCCAAAGAGACACAGGGCCCCGGGTAGGCCTGTTGAGAAAATCGTATTGCAATATAGTCATTATCTCCATTTTTGTCAATAAACATTCCCCGGCGAATAAAACAGCCCCGGGTCGGAGAAAACCCGGGGCTGCCGGAGGAGAAGGTACGGAGGAGGGCACCTTCTGAGGGGAAACCGCCTTCCGCAACGGACCGCTTATTTCAGCAGGGTCATCTTGCGGGTGAAACTCTGGTAATTCACTTTATAATTCAAACCGTTGCGCGTTCCGTTCTCCCAGGCATCCATATGATAGAAATAGATGCCCGCGGCCACCGGAATGTGCTGCTCGTTTTTCCCGTCCCAGACCACGGTATGCTGTCCTGCCGCGGCATTGCCGTGATAGAGCAAGCGGACGCGGCGCCCGAGCAGATCATAGACAGCGATTTGAACCTCTTTCTCATAAGGCAGGTCAAACCGGATCGTGGTGATCGGATTGAAGGGATTTGGATAATTGCTGAGCAGATTCACCGACTCTGGCAAAGTGCTGGGCTGCGCCCCTCCCTCGGTATACCCGCCGCCCAGAGAGGAGGGAACCTCGCTCTCGCGGATCAAGACCACATACATCATCTGCGCACCGCGGCTGCCGACCGCTGCATTGCCGCCCAGCACCAGACGGCCGGAGGGAAAATACCCTTCCCATAGACGCAGACGATCGCCGCTCTCAGAAACGCCGAGGAACTGCTCGGTTTTTTGAAAATGGGCATCCAGCCAGTTCGGCGCTGACTGCGCTTCATCGTCGTAGGCCACATACACCAGAGCGGATTTGCTCAGTTGAATGACCATGAAGCGGTTGTCGGACATGGTGCGGTCGTTATTGGCAGTCATGATCAATTTGGCCTGCAGCAGATCCTTCGGCACAGAGGTGATCACGTAGTTGCGATCCACATAGTACAGCCTTCCCACATCCGCATAGGAGATCATCGCCTCAGCCACGCCGTCCACTTTGATCTCCAGAGTGGGCATATAGGTGTACGCCATCACCGCAGGTCCCATGGCGGCGCCGGCAGCCGTGCTTTTAATGCCGCTCACGGTCAGCGTATAGGCTTTACCGGACTGATGCCGGGCGGTCTCCAGCAGAACCTGATTGGGCTCACTCTGCCACTCTGCGGAGAGGACGGCCAGGTTTTCGCTGATGGTGTAATTGCGCCGCGTCTCTGCGGAAATTTTCTCCACCGCCTGGGAAAAGGTGACGCGGATCAGATTCTCTCCTTCGATCTCCACTTTGCTCAATTTGGGCGCAGCGGATTCATCCTGCTGCAGCGTGTAAAAGAACGGAACATTCGCCTTGATGAGCAGATCCGGACGATCCCAGCGCGGAATATCGTTGACGATCAGCGAATAAATGCGGCCCGGAACATGACTCGAAGTGCGCAGCTGCACCTGGGTCTGCGAACCATCCAGTTTGGCGCTCTGTACGGCGACCGGGCCCTGGATGGTGTAATGGGCCGGATTTTCCGCCTGCGTTTTGTCCACCTTCATATCGAACACCACCCACAGCTCGGTGGGCGTGGAGGAATACACATGAGTCACCGCCGGCGTCCGCTCCAGAGTCCAATCGCCGAAAGTGAAAGTGTAGGCGCTGTTGGCCGCTATGCGATTGCCCATTCCATCCATGACCTGGTTAACCGTGATCACATAGATTCTGCCCGGCTGCAGCACGCTGGTTTCCAGCTCGACCGCATGACCGGCGGATCCCGCTTTTACGGATTTGATTTCCGCCGAGTGGTTGAGGCTGTAATGGTCTGGATCCAGCGCCGTGACAGGCTCCACCGTCTCGCTGAAGACGACCTCCAGATGCTGAATGTCCTTGACGCGCACCGAAGCGATGGTGGGAGCAAGCCCGTCGCTGGGTTCATACAGATAGGAATAGCTGCTGTTGACGGCGATGACGTTGCCCGCCGATTCATCCTTGACCGCATTGATTCGCAACACATATAGCTTCTGCGCTTGATGGGCGCTGGTGTGCAGATGGACGATGCTGCGGCTCGCATCCAGGGACGCGCTCTGGACCTCCACGCCGCCGCTGATGCTATAGTTGGACGCCTGATTGGCAGAAGCGGCGGTCACGCGCTCATTAAACAACACGTCCAGATTCTGTCCGTCGATCACCTTCACCAGCGTGATCACCGGCCCCACCGCATCCGCAGCTTCGTACACATAGCTGTACGAGCTGTTGGGCTGAATGAGATTGCGCTGGCCGGTTGCATCGAAAATGTTGCTGATCGTCAAAAGATAGATCTTGTTGGGTTCGTGCACCGTGGTCTGCAGGAGCACCCGCGTGCCGGATTCATCCAGCGCGGCGGATTTGACCGCGGCGCCGCGATTGAGCACATAATTGGCCACCGCCTGACTGCTCGCCTTTTCCACCGGCTTGCTGAACACAACCTGCAGGGTGGTGGCGGTCATCGGTTTGACCTCGACAATGGTCGGACCGGCGTTGGCCTCGGTCACATCATAGACATAGGCGTAGGAACTGTTGAGAGCGATCGGATTCCCCTGGCCAGAGACATCGCGCACATGGCTGATCTGCAGCACATAAAGCTGGCCGGAGACATGGGGCGTGGTCTCCAATTGCACGCTTTTCCCATCGGCGGTCAGGTTCGCAGAATAGACGCGCACGTTGTTGCTGATCTGATAATTTCCCGGTTCTTCCGCATAGCGCGCATCCACCTGCTCGCTGAAGGTCACCAGGACATGGGTGAAATCTGTGATCACGACCTTGGCGATAGTCGGACCAAGTTCGTCGGCCGGTACGAACAGGTAGGAAAAAGGGCTGCCGCTGGCGATCGGGTTCTTGCGGTCGCTGCGGTCGCACACGCCGGCGACCGTCAACACATAAAGCTGGTTGGCGCTGTGATCGCTGGTCTGAAGCCGCAGAACCTGACCGGATGGATCCAGCTCCGCGGACGCCACCTGAACTCCCCCGCTGATCTGATAATGGGAGATGGTCTCCGCGCTGGCTTCATCCACCGGTTCATTGAACATGATTTCCACACGATCGCGAGCCACCGCGTTCACCAGCGTCATCACTGGACCGGTGACGTCGCCGGGATCATACTGATAGGTGTAGCTGCTGCCATCGGGGATTTTATTTTTTCGCGAAGAGCGGTCCGTTACCTGAGTTACAGTCACTCTGTAGGCGATGCCGCCCACATGTTCGCTGGTGGTCAACTGCACACGCCGGCCGTCCTCGGACAGCATTACGCCTCTAACCTGCACGCCGTCGCTGAGGCTGTAACAGCCGATCGTTTCGGCGCCGGTCTCCTCCAGCGGTTCGCTGAAATAAAGCTGCAGCCGCGTGGCGGATTCCAGCGTCGCCAGATTGAGAACCGGCGGCGTGGTATCGCTGTCCTCGACGCCCAGGGCGTAGGTGATCTGAGTCCCTGCTGCGATCACATTAGCCGGCAACGCCCGATCGGCGACATCATGGACAGAGAGCGTATAGGTGGAACCGGCAGCGTGTTCCGCGGTCGTGATCAGAACCGTCTTGCCGTCGCTCTGCAGCTTGACGCTCTGGACCGCGATCGCCGGTTCGATGCGATAATGGGCGGGGTCGGTCGCGCTGCCGGGATCGATGGGTTCGCTGAACACCAGCAGCAGTTCGGTGCGGCTGAGCGGCGTAACGCTGGACAGCGCCGGCGCCTGCCCATCGCCAAGGGTGAGGTTGATCTCTTGGCTGAAACTGCTTTCATTTCCCGCCCGGTCGTAGGCGGTCACGCAGAGAAAATAGGGCGTACCCTCCGAAAGATCCTGAATCACCGTATTGGTCGCTGGACCCACATCGATGGTTTTCGTATACACTCGGGATTTAGTTCCCACATGCACCTTGTAGCCGGCCAGATCCGCCTCCGAGTTGGCCAACCATTGCAGCTTG
This sequence comes from bacterium, assembly GCA_029565685.1. GTDB lineage: Bacteria > Zhuqueibacterota > Zhuqueibacteria > Residuimicrobiales > Residuimicrobiaceae > Anaerohabitans. Next base: position 127,630 of record JAKQNR010000006.1, read on the forward strand.
AGTCCAGCGGCCTGACACCAGGCGGTTGCCAAGAAAAAGAAAAAAAGAAAATGAACCCTATGTCCGTAACGATGCAACATCCTGTTCACGATTCCTCACTTGAGACACATTCGCCCCGATCCAGCGCTTGAGTGGTTTCAGCAAAATTTAGTTCAATTTTCGTGCCAGGATTTTTACAGCAAAATAGATAGGTTTTACAATAGATTAGAGAACCGTCCGCGGTAAAAAGCGACAAGACAGATGACAAGAATGAGAATGGAATTACAGAAAGGAAATTCACGAAAGAGTGCAAATCGGATCAACGGATCAGCGAGACCGTGCGGGTGAGATACTTCCAGCCGGTTTGAAATCGGTAAAAGTATACAGAGGAAGGCAAGAGATTCTGACGGTCGTCGCGGCCGTCCCAGAGAAACACATGCCGGCCGGCAGCGCCCGGCCCGTCGTACAGCGTGCGCACCTTTTGCCCCAGCGTGTTGTACACCGAGAGCGTGAACGGAGCGGTTTCCGGAGCGGCCAGCTCGATGGTGGAAACCTCTCCCGAACGAAAGGGGTTTGGATAACCGCAGAGCAGGTCCCACTGCTGCGGCAATAGGATGTGGCCGGAGGTGTCGCCGATGACCGCGGAAGCCTCAACGGAAAACAGGCTCTCATTGCCCCAGTGATCCACTGCAGTGATCGCACAGTAATAGCGCAGTCCATTGCGCACATCGCTGATTTCATAGTACGGGTTGTTGCCGGCTTCGGCATGGAAGGTGTACTGCTTGGAGGAAAAACCCCAGTGTACGCGATAACCCAAAAGGTTATCCTCTTTCACCGGGTCCCAGCTGATCCGCAGGGTGGTGGCAAAGGCCGTGAAAGGAAGTGTCAACACAACCAGGGCAAGAAAAAAAAACCGTCTCATGTTATTCCGTATCGTTCCTTGTAATGAAATCCGATCCCTGATCGTGCTCAGACGACATTTTTCCGCCACCCGGCATAAGCGATGCCGAGTTGAGAGACTTTATAATTCAGGGCGCGCGGCGAGATGCCCAACAGTTCAGCGGCGTCTTTTTGAATCCATTTCGACCGCTCCAGGGCGATGTTGACAGCCATGCGTTCAAGCTCTTCCAGCCGCAGCGACGGCAAAGACGGTCCGCGTTCCTCACGGCGACGGTCGCGTCCACCTGCGGCGAAATAATCTTTTCCCGTGAGCGCCAGATCTTTCGGGGTGATATCCTCGCCGCTGTTGGTCACCAGCACCGCCCGTTCGATCAAATTGCGCAGCTCACGGATATTTCCCGGCCAGGAATGATTGGCTAGCAACTCCATGGCCTCTGCGGTAAAATTGCCGATATTTTTTTTTAACTCGGCGGCGAATTTTTTCTTGAAATAGTCCGCCAGCAGCGGCACATCCTCGCGCCGTTCACGCAGGGGCGGAATCTGAACGGTCACCACATTGAGGCGATAGTACAGATCCGGACGAAACCGGCCGCTTTCGATCTCCTGCCAAAGGTCCTTGTTGGTGGCGGCGATGATGCGCACGTCGACACGGATCACCTTCTGGCCGCCGATGCGGGTAAAACTCTGCTCCTGCAGCACGCGGAGAATTTTAGCCTGGGTGGTCGGATGCATGTCGCCGATCTCATCCAGAAACAGAGTGCCGCCGTCGGCCTGTTCAAACTTGCCGATGTGGGTGGTCACCGCGCCGGTGAACGCACCGCGGTCATGGCCGAACAACTCGCTTTCCAGCAGATGCTCGGGAATAGCGGCGCAATTGACCGTGACATACGGTTTGTCGGCCCGCAATGAAAGGGCCTGAATGGCGCCGGCGATCAACTCCTTGCCTGAACCCGTTTCCCCCTGGATCAAAACCGACGCATTGCTCACCGCCACTTTGTTGATCAGAGAGTAGATTTTTTGGATCTCTGGGGACTTGCTCAGTTTGGGGTAGTATAACTCAAAACCGGAGAAATGGGTTTGGGATTTAGGCTTGATCTGTTCTAATAGATCATAATCCAGTTCTTCGATGTCTATCTCACCCAAGGTTTCAAACATGACGACCTCACCTCTTTGCGCCCCACCCGTATTTTTCAATAAATCATAAGCAAATTTTTTGCCAAAAAATCCGAGAAAACACAAAAAATGCTTCCAATAATATCAAAGGGTTATCTCTTGAACTGTCTCGGCCGTGCCTCGCTTGTCCCGGTTCGTCAGCCAAAGAATGGCTTAGAATAATCCGCTTGTATTGTTTCCGAACACCTGTAAACGGCTTTGGGGCTGACTAGCTGCGACGGGACACAAGATGCTGCTGCAGCCGGTGGACGAGTTGACGATAACTGCGCACCGATTGCAGTGCCGGGGGCAGAGAAGGCCGGTAAGCGGCAAACTCCTGAATGAAATTCGGTAAATCCAGTTTCGCTTCTTCCAACACTGGGTTATTTTGAAACAGCTGTTCCGGTGTGCCGTCAAAGATCACGCTGCCGGCTGATAGCACCAGTACACGCTGCGCAATCTCGGCGACCAGATCCATGTGGTGGGTGATGAAAACCGGCGTGGTCCCCCGGCTGACCAGGGATTCAAGGATGGCGGATATGCTCTGTACGCCGACTGGATCCAGGCCTGCGGTGGGCTCGTCCAGAATAATCATCTCCGGCTGCATGGCCAGGACGCCGGCGATAGCGACCTTGCGCTTCTCTCCCTCGCTCAGACGAAAAGGCGAGCGGCCGGCAAAGGCATCAGCCTCCAGCCCGGTCAGCGTCAGGGCGTTGCGCACGCGAAGATCGATCTCTTCAGCGCCCAGCCCGAGGTTGGTTGGCCCAAAGGCCACATCGCGATACACAGTCTCCTCAAACAGTTGCGCTTCGGGAAACTGGAACACGAGTCCGATGCGGCGCCGCAACGCGGTCAGTGAGTATTTTTTGCTATGAATATCAGCCCCATCCACCAAAACGCGGCCACGGGTCGGCCGGAGCAAGCCGGTGAAATGTTGGATCAGGGTGGTCTTGCCGGAACCGCTGGGACCGACAATGGCCGTGCACTCGTTTTCAGCCAAGGTAAACGTCACATCACGCAGAACCGACGCCGAAGAAGCGGCGATGCCCGTGTAATGAAAAGAAACTCTCTCCAGACTCAGCTCAAGACTCATGCAAAACGCTCTCAATCCTGGTGTATTCAGTTTCAGCAAAATGGTCGCTCATGCCCGCGATATAATCGCAGATGGCTCTGAGAAAAATATGCCACTCTCGTTGCGGAAGCGAGGCGGCGTTTCCATCGTCGGGTAACGGCAGCGTTTGCAGCCGCCAGGCCGGCAGCAATTGCGGCGTTCGATAATAGGCCTTGAACAGCGTGCGGATGACGTCCACCGCCCGGTCGTCGCTGTGCCGCTCCACGGTGGTGCGAATGACGTAGCGGTCGATGAAATGATCCAGCTCCTCTTGCAGGGGATGGACCTGGTCGCTGAACCAGGCCATCAGCGTATGAAATTCCTTGCCGGTCGCGCCCGACTCGCTGACGCGTCGCTGTGTTTCCCGCTGCACATCTGTCACCAGAAAATTGATCAGACTGCGGATGGAATGATTGCGTTGTAGAAAGTCATGCGCCGGAACGGGTTGTCCTGGCGGCGAAGCCGCCTCCACCCTCTTCATAATGTCCAGTTCGCGCACCTGGCGCAGCGTGACGTATTGCGCGCGAATGCCGTCCTCCAGATCATGGGTGCGCTGCGCAATCTCATCGCTGACCGCCACCAGTTGACCTTCCAACGTGGCGGCAGGATCCTGCTCATACTGCAGACCCTCAAGATGGAAATCAGGATAGCTGATATCGCTGCGGCGCAGACGGGTGTGTTTCAGCAGCCCTTCGCGCACTGCGGCGGTGAGATTCAGTCCTTCCCAATTGTATTTTTTTTCAATCACATCCACCACCCGCAGGCTCTGGTAATTGTGCTTGTAGCCGCCGGCGGCGACGCCGGAGGGCAGAACTCCATCCAAGTCATCTCGGCCGCTCATGATCTTATGCAGAACGATCTCGCCCACATGGCCGAAGGGCGTATGTCCGAGGTCATGGCCCAGTGCGATCGCTTCGGTCAAATCTTCATTGAGACCCAGGCTGCGCGCCAGAGTGCGGCTGAGCTGCGCCACTTCCAGCGTGTGCGTCAATCGCGTGCGATAGTGGTCGCCAGATTGAGTAAGAAAAACCTGACGCTTGTGTTTCAGGCGGCGGAAAGCCCGGGAGTGAATGATGCGATCGCGGTCGCGCTGAAAAGCCGTGCGATAGGGATGCTCGGGTTCGGAATAGCGCCGCGTACGGTGATAGTCCTCACTCTTGGCTGCCAGCGGTGATAGCGAATGCCTTTCCTGCGCCTCTAAGAACAGCCGATCGCGTATTTCAAAATTCATCGGAAAACAGCTCTTCCATTCTGGATAAATCTGCTTCAGCGGATTGCTGCCGCGCCACGGCGAGCAACCGACGGCCGAGATGCTTGTATATGGGTACAAACTGCGGGAATCCGGTTTTTATTTCCTGCAGATGGTGTCGCACGGTGTCAACATCATTGCGCACCACCGGTCCGGTCAACGCCTGCGCAGGGCCTTGCTGCAGAATGTGGTCAAGAGTCGATCGCCACAACGGCGCCATGATCTCCAGCGAATCGATGCCGGCCTGTTTTAAAACCTCTTCCACCATGGAAGCCAGCCCAACGAAATAATTGGAGGCCAGAACACAGGCGATATGATATAAAAGTTTTTTTTCCGGTGCGAGAAAAAAATAGCGGCCCGAGACACTTTCGATCACTGGGATCAAACGCTGCAACGCAGACGGATCGCCCTGAAGCGCGAAAGGGATGTCCTTGAACGCCCGGCGGCCGGCGGAAGCAGAAGAAAAAGAAGCCAAAGGATGGCAGGAGGCGAGCCGTTTCGTTTGACCGGCCAAAGGCGACAGTGCGTCAGCCGTCAAGCTTCCGGAAAGATGGCAGACCACGGCCTCTGCGCTGATCCTGGAGGCGTTCGCCAGTTGCTGCGCCGCTTCTTGGATGCGGCTGTCCGGCGTCGCAATGAAGACCAGCGTCAGATCCGCAGGCAACGTTTCTACGGTGCGAACGATCCCTCTTTTCCGGCAACGATTTGCGCACCTGGCTGCAGCCTGTTGATCGGCATCCACCACAGCCACAAGCTGATGGCCGGCGTGCTGCAGGGCTAATGCCAGAGCGGCGCCCACCCTGCCGACGCCGAGGATGGCTATTCTTTCTGGCATCGGCTTATACTCAGGCTGGCATAGCCTACAGTCCAGCCCTCCCGCGAGCCGGTCACATCGGCCGAATTGGTGCGATGCAACAAGGTGATCTTATTAGCCTTTTTCTCCCGGCCGGCGTAAAGCAGGGCGGCCACCGGGCCTGCGCCGCAGGCCTGCACGATTTCCGCCTGCATGGCGCTGCAAAAGCCGTCCGGATCGATGGTCGAAAGCGCCTGCAGCGTTGCGTCATCGCTGCGCACGCAGGCTTTGTAGGAATAACCATGGTACAGGTCCGTGCTCGCCACCAGCAGATCCGATTCCCCCATAACGCCGGCCAAGGCAAGCCCCAGCAGGCGGCAGAGTTCCGGACGATAATCATGGAACACCACAGCCACCAGCTGAAACGGTGCGTCCAGGGCGATCTGCAGAAACGGCAATTGCACCTCCAACGAATGCTCAGAACGGTCTCCGGCCACATGGTGACCGGCTTCGGAGAGGGTGATGCTGGGATCGAACGCAGCCAGTGCTTCGGCCTTGGTGCGGTCTACGCGGACCCGGCCCAAGGGGGTCTCATAAAAATCGCCGCCATAGACCGAAACGCCTTCAAACCATTCGGCATGGCTGGGCGCGATCACAAAGACCGTCTTGATCGCTCGGTGTTTCAGCAACCGGTAGGCCCGGGCCGCAGTAGGTCCGGAATAGACATAGCCGGCGTGCGGCACAATCAGACCGATCAGATGGCCGGCGACCGGCGCCTCTTCGGCTTGCATCAACATTCTGGTCACCTGTTTGCGCAATTCCACCGGCTCTGCCGGATAGAACGCACCGGCCCACGCGGCCGGACGCACGTGTTTGTCCGAATCAGGATTCATTAGGCCCTCCTGAAATCATGCGATAGGCTGCAAACAGGTTAGTTTAGAAAGAAATTCGCGAAATTCCAAGGATATTTAGCTTGCTTTTCACCAGCAGTTTGCTAACTTTTTTTCATGGCCCATGTGTGTAAAAATCATCCAGAGATCGTCACGCGCAAGCGCTGTCGCCAGTGCCGGGCATTTATCTGTCCGGAATGCACGCGCTCCTTTTTCGACCGGCCTTTTTGCAGCACGCGCTGTCTGCTCCGATCGCTGCTGCAGGAAGCCTCGGCTTTTTGGACCACTCCCGCAGCGACGAAAACAAAACGCAAAAGAGGCGCTTCCCTGGCTGCGCACGGCGCCCGGTGGCTCTTTCCGCTGATCACCCTCAGCCTGTTTCTAATGATCTGGTTGTCTCTGCGCGATCTCGCACGCGAAGTGGCGGCCTGGAAGCCATCGTCCCTTCCAGCTCCGGCGCCGACTTTGCAGGACAGCGTGCTGGACCGAAGCCGGATTCAGTGGTCGCAGCCGCAGCAGGCGCGGATCAGCGAAAACCGCATCACCATTGTCGGCGAAGCGGCGGACAACATCAGCCTCTCGCTGCTGGTCAACCAAGAACTGCGGGCAGTGACCATCTCTAAAGACGGACGCTTTTCTTTTGAAAACGTGACGGTCAAAGCGGGGGATAACGAGTTGGTGGTCCGCGGTTTGGACGAGCACGGCCATGTCTCCTTTCTGGAAAAAATCATCACCATCACCGGTCGGCCCGTCGCCGAGATCACGGCCGGAGATTTCAGCCGCGGCCCGGCAGACCGCCAGCACATCGCTTTGACCTTTGACGGCGGATCCGGCAACGGCAGCGCCGAGGCCATTCTCAATCAACTGGCGGATAAAAAAATCACCTGTACCTTTTTTCTCACCGGCGCCTTTATGAAAAAATACCCGGACCTCGTGCGCCGCATCGTCGCCGATGGACACGAAGTAGGCAACCATACCTGGAGCCATCCGCGACTGACCACGGTGGCGCAGAATCGCAGGCAGGAGACGCTGGCCGAAATGAGCAGAGAAAAATTGCAGCAAGAGCTGAAACGCACCGCGGATTATTTTTACCAATTGACCGGCAGGGAGATGACGCGCTACTGGCGCGCTCCCTTCGGCGAACATAACCGGGAAATTCGAGCCTGGGCCGAAGAAATAGGCTACACCCACGTCGGCTGGACCGTCACCAACGGCCAGAGCCTGGACGCCCTGGACTGGATCGCGGACAAAAATCACCGGGGATATCAGACGTCGGAAAAAATACTCTCCCGGCTGCTCGCCTTCGGCCGCGACAGCGATACCGCCGGTCGCGGCGGCATCATCCTCATGCACCTGGACAGCCAAAGAAAGGATGATCCGGTGTATCCCATCCTCCCTGTCCTCATCGACAGCCTGCGGAGTCGTGGATATGAGTGGGTGACGATTTCACAAATGCGCGACGCCCTCCCCCTCTGACCAAACCGGCCGCCGAACAACTTTCTCTTGATCTTGATCCTTTCCGTGATTATCTTATCCGTTCCTTTTCATAAAGGACGCTCAACAAGAATCTGCCAAGCCTTTGGGCGAAACCCCGAGGGGCGAACGTCCGTCGTCAACCCGGCTAAGGACCATCAAAGGAGTATGCCACTCTATGCGTTTTGAAATTTCACGCGGCGGCAACGGATTGACCTACGAGATCCGCAATCTGGTGCCCATCGCCGAAAAGCTGGAAGCACTCGGCGTTAAGATCATCTGGGAAAACATCGGCGACCCGGTGCAAAAAGGGGAAACTATACCCGAGTGGATGAGTCAGGTGCTCATGGACATTGTTCGGGAAAACCGCTCCTACGCCTATTCGCCCACCAAGGGCATGGATGCCACGCGCGCCTTTCTCGCCGAACGCGTCAACGCCCGCGGCCGGGCGCATCTATCGCCCGAAGACATCATTTTTTTTAACGGACTGGGCGACGCCATCGCCCGCACCTACAGCTCCATCCAGGTGGACGCCCGCGTGATCATGCCGGAACCGACCTACTCCACGCACCTGATGGCGGAAGTGCTGCACGCCTCCTTTCCACCCAACACCTATCGGATGAATCCTTATAACAGCTGGCAGCCGGATCTCCGCGAGCTGGAGCACAAGGTAAAAAGCCATCGTGCGATCGTGGGCATTCTGATCATCAATCCCGACAATCCCACCGGTTATGTCTATCCGCCGGAAACGCTGGAGACCGTGGTGCGCATCGCCCGGGAGAACGATCTGTTCATCATTGCCGACGAGACCTATATCAATATCGTCTACAACGGCCAAAAGACCGTGCCCATCAGCGATGTGATCGGCGACGTGCCGGCGATTTCCCTCAAGGGGATTTCGAAAGAATTCCCCTGGCCTGGAGCGCGCTGCGGCTGGATGGAGGTCTATAATGCGGACAAAGATCCGACATTCGCCCGCTTCATCAACACCATCCTGCAGCAAAAGATGTCCGAGGTGTGCTCCACCACGCTGCCGCAAATGGCGATCCCCCGGATCATGTCCCACCCGGAATACCTTGGATACCTGCAGGACCGTATCCGCCACTACGAAAAGCTGTCCAACATCGCCTATGAGCTGCTCAAGGATGTCCCGTTTGTGATCGTCAACCGGACCGACGGCGCCTTTTACATGACCGTGCTGTTCAACGAGTCGGTGCTCAACGACCGGCAATTTTTAAACATCGAATCGCCGGAGATAAAAAGCTATGTGGAGGGCATTGCCAAGGACATCGAGCACGACAAACGGTTCGTCTACTATCTGCTGGCCGCCACCGGCATCTGCGTCGTGCCGCTGACCTCCTTCTTTTCGCCGCTGCTCGGCTTCCGCATGACCCTGCTGAACAAGGATATCGAAGAATTCGAATGCGTCGTCAGAACGATTGGGCAAAAAATCAGCGAATACATTCAATCGAGCAAATAGCGGCTCTCGGCTGCAAGCCGAGTTGTTTGCAGCGAAGGGTCTGCCTGAACTTTTCTTGTACTGAAACGACGGGCGAGCGACCTGATCGCCGTTTACGCTCTCGCCATGGCCGCGAGAAGCATCGTCTAACGATCCCTCTTTGCCACAGCTATTTTCATTTCTATTCGGTGAGTTCCAGGTTCGTGAATGAGGATCTCGTGCTCTGTGCATTTTACGAGGCGCCAGTTGTTCGCATCTTTGACGAATGCGCCGGTACTCTTTTGCAGGATGACATGACCGCCGGGGAAGGGCAACCATTCGCTCTTGCACGAATGGCCATGGCCGACGAGCAGAAGCCGGATGTTGGGGTAAGCGTTAAGAAGGCGAAGGAATCCGCTTGCGCAGGTAGAGTCGGTGAGACCGGAAGCGGCGGCGGGGGAAAAGGCGACGCCGTCCCGATTGTAATCCAGCGCCGGCAGGTATTTATGCATGAACAGTAGAACCGGTTCCCGACGGGTCTGAGCGAGTTCGTGCTCCAACCACTCCAACTGCGCCTGGTCCAACGATGCGCGATCCGCCAGATCATAGGCGTTGTCGAGAAAAATAAGGTGATACCGCGTTTCACCGATCCTGTACGTGCGCCGGCTGTAAAAACCATCGCGAAAGCAGACGAGATTGCGGATCCAGGCCGCGCGCGCCGACTGTTGATCGAGTTGAAAACAGGGCGCTGTATTGGCCGTCTCATCGATCCAGTAGCTGCGAATATCATGGTTGCCGAGAACGGCATAGAACGGCGCCGGGCAATCCGAGAGCAGGGAAGCGAACTGCTCGATCTGGGTTGCCTCAAACCCGCCTTTCCCATTTGCCGCTTGATAAAAATGGATCATATCGCCGGTGTGAACCACCAGATCGGCGCCGGTTTCACGGGGTGTTGAGACAAACCAGTCGGCCAATGACCGGCTGTCTGCGGTTTTTTCGCGTTGAAGCTTTTCCAATAGGGGGTGGCAGCCGGCCCAATAGCTCACATGGGTGTCTGAAAGGTGTAAAATGGTCAAAGTGTCCGGATCAAGGCCGTAAACGCAACCCGCCGCAACCAAGATGACAAACAAAACGTTTTTAAATGCAGCCGTGCGGCGCTTGCTGCTTTTCTCATGTTTCATAGCCGTTCTCCTGCAAGGGGCGCATCACTCCACACCGGCGATCGCAACCGTCTCCCGGGCATTCGCTTTGACCGGAACCCGTACATCGACGACAGTGACTTTATCGGCGTGCAGGATCTGTTCGATGCAACCTCGATCGATGGTGTACGTGCCTTTTTTCATGATAAAACGAATTCGACAGTGAGGCAGATCGACCCCGAGGTTGTTGATGATAAGGCCGGTGTTCTGCCGGCTGGAACCGTCGTTAGGCCGCGAAAAATCCAACGTCAAATTCAACTTCAATTCATGGACGGGAGCAGTCGGGTTGCGGCAAAAGCGCAAAGGGGGCGTAAAGGTGAACGAGTCTTCGTTCGTATAAAACAGTCGAAAAAAGCCCAACGTTGTTTCCCACCTTCCGCTCTCGCCGCTTCTGCAGACGGTTCCCGGCCGAGTGCTGAGGGTCGGCGTGGCGCCCACCCATTCCGCAGCCGGATCATGTCGATGGCCATTCAGCAGAATGTTTATTTTATACTGGTCGATGAACGCCGTATCGATGCGATCCGGCCGGTGCTGCGCCATAATGCGCAGACAGCCGGCCCCGTTTTCCTTGAAAAAATTTTTGAGCGTCTGGCCCTGCAGCCCGGACAGGGGGTGCCGGTCCGGTATGTCCGTCTTCGGGTCCCCCAGGTAATCATCAGCCACCACGACTCGGGTTCCGGCATAGGAAAAGCCATAGACCCGCAAGCCGCAAAGGGCGTTCCATTGTTTGGCCTTGGCCATATGGTCTGTGGACGCTACACCGTAAAAATCGTGGTTTCCGGTGGTCAAGAAGAATGGGACCTCCAGTTCATACAGTCCGGCGAATCCGCCAGCGCCTTCAAACAGATTGCGATACTTCTCCTCCACCAACGGCGGCTGATCCGCGGCATAGACCTTTTCGCCGCCCCATCCGTCAGAGTCGGCGTTCAGCCGGGTATAGTGATGGATGTTATCCCCGGTGATAAGGATAAAATCTGGGGCGATGATATTGGCCACGCGGATGAAACGATCGAGCAGCTCCAGTTCCTTGGCATAGCCCTTGGCCGCACTTCCTTGCCATTGCCGTGAAACATGCAGGTCGGAGATATGGATGAAGCTGTGCGCCGGCTTGAAGTGATCGATCACCTGAACCGATTTCAACGAAACAAGCGTCTCTCCTCCGCAGTGCACAGCCAGATGATACAAACCCATGGGCGCTAGAGTGGGCGCCTGCACATAGATTCTGTTGTTGACCGAGCCATGTGTGTAAGAGTCATATTCAAATCGGCCTGTTATGATGGAGTCGATGCCGGTTTTGAGGATGGTAAATGGTCCGATGAGACGCACAGAATCTATGGCCGCATTCTCGGGATTATTAAACCAGACGCAAAATCCGTCTCCGGCCTGGACGATGGCGGAAGCGGCCCGCCAGGGATAGACAATATCCGCCGCAACGCTGTCATTGGACCGACCGGCTGTAAAAAGCAACGAAACGGAGAGCATAAAAACAAAGGGCCAGCGCCCGAATGCAGCCGCAAAAGGCGTTCGAAGAATCCCTGAAAAAGATAAGGAGCTTTTTTTCATTTCTTTCGCAGCAGTTTTTCGAGTTCTTTGTTTCTCATGATTTTTGCTTTTTCATCCATGGCTGCAAAATGCGCGGTCTCGTAAAGCACAAAACCGTCCATCTCCGGGTTCCGCCTGACCATTTCCAGTTCCGCAGCGGTGATAGCCAACGGCCAATCATATTTAATCTCTTTCATATTGCCTTGAAAGTAAAAAGGCTTGTTGGCCGCTTTGGTCACAGCGCCGAATGTCTCCAAGGCTTGACGCAAATTCCACGGCCGCAAGGTCCATGCGCCGCGAAATTCCAGATCGTCTGCTATTTCGCGAACCCACGTTTCCCATTGCCATGCAAAATTAGGCGGGATATAGCTCAAATAGTCCGGCCGGTCGTCGGGCATCAGCATTTGCGAGTACAAGTGGATCGTCAGCGATTTGCCGCGACTCTTGACCAAGTCCCTTGCTTCTCGTAAAAATCGAGTATACGCCTCGCCGTTGATTCGACGGATGGCCGGATAATCGGTGCGTCCGCCGGCCGCTTGAATGACCGCTTCGTTGAACCCGTACTCCCACGCTTCCGGCGAACGCGTGTGATTGGAGGTCCTGATATTGACGCCATCGACCCCCCGATCCAGACAAAAGCGGATCATATCCAGCCAATGGGCGCGCACCTCCGGGTAAATGGGATGCAGGTTGCCGATCATGAACTCAGGTTTGCCGCAGGCGACGGCGATATACCCTTCTCTATCCAATGCATAAGAAGCGGTCCAATTGTGGCGTTCGTTGAATCCGTAAAAATCGCGATAATGCGTTGTTCCCGCTTCCGGTGAATTAAAAATCGCCGATACCTCCGGCGATTGCAGGTAACGCACGATGCGGCAAAAAGGATCGCGGTTGAATTGGTCGCGATGCTCTTCAAAGTCGATGGGGCCGGTGCTGACGATAAAAGGAACTTCCTCCCCCTGTTTGTTTTGCAGTTCAATGATTTTCCCTCGTTCATTGGCAAAGCCGCCTTCGGCGCCGCGTAGGGAACAGCGGATCAGCAGGTAGGAATGATCTTGAGGAATTTGCAGTCCTTCCAGATGAAGGATGCGACAATTTCGACTTTTGGGAAAACAGGGGCGCCATTCAACCGATTCACGGATGGAAAGGGGGCCCTCATATTTTTGAAATCCGCAGTTTTGCCGGCTGGTCCAGAGGGTCAAGTGTTCCGGCCGGATTCGAGTCCGGCGGTCATCTCCCTTGACCAAACGGATGGTCGTAACTGGTCCATGAAAGGCAAAGGTTCCGGGGCGGCGCTGCAAACAGAGCTGCGGATGTTCAGCCACAAACGGGCGCACCAGATAATGGATGCCGCGCATATCCTTGACCGCGCTGCGCCGATCCGGCACAGGCAAAGAATGGGGCAACACATCGGTAAAACCGCCGCCTTCGAAGGGCTTGATCTCGGCATAGAATTCCAGGCCGTGGCGGCGCGCCGATTGGACCGCTTCTGACAGCAGATCGAACGGCCCTTCATACAGATTCCAAATGGTGTCCACGATCCATTGATGACGGGTGACGCCGATGGATTTTAAATATCCATGCAGGTTGTCCAGATGCGTCCGGGTAAATAAACCGCTGGCGATGTTATCCGTATAATCGGTTGTCGCAAACAGTTTTTTGCCGTTGCCGGACGGTGGCTTGCTGCCGGCCGAGAGCTCATGGCTCAGCGCCAGAGTGGCCAGGCCGGTGGCGGCGCGGGTTAAAAACGACCGTCGATTGATGCGATCACTCATCTGCAGCTCTATTCCATTTTTCTTTCAGCAGGGAGGCCAAGTCCTCACTGCCGAGGATTCCCTCTTTTTCCATTTGGGTGAAATTGGCCGTTTCATAAAGCACCAGACCATCCAGGGCCGGATTGCGTTTGACCATCTCGATCTCAGCAGCGGTGAAACGATGGGGGCCGGCAAAGCCAAGCTCTTTCATATTGCACTGAAAGTAAAACGGTTTGCCACTGGCTTGCGTGACGCTGCTAAAAGTTTCCAAAACCTGGCGCAAATTCCATGGCCGCAGAGTCCAGGCGCCGCGGAATTCCAGGTCGTCGGCGATCTCTTGCACCCAGGTTTGCCATTGCCAGTCGAAATTCAGCGGTATATAGCTCAATTGTTCGCCGCGATCATCGGGCATCAGCATTTGCGAATACAGATGGATGGTTATCGATTTCCCATAGCTTTTAACCAGATCCCTGGCCTGGCGCAGAAAAAGAGTGTACGCGTCGCCGTTGATGCGCCGGACGGTTGGATAGTCGGTTCGGCCGCCGGCCGCTTGTAGGACCGGCGCATTGAAGCCGTACTCCCAGGCCTCGGGTGAGCGGCTGTGATTGGCGGTTCGAATGTTGACGCCGTCCACACCGCGATCCAGACAGAAACGAAGCATGTCCAGCCAATAACGGCGCACCTCCGGGTAGATGGGGTGAAGGTTGCCGGTCAAATACTCCGGCTTCCCGCAGGCCACGGCAACATATCCCACTTTGTCGAGAACATGCACTTCTGTCACTTTTTGCCGTTCCTCGAACGCGTAGAAATCCCGGTAAAGACCCGCGCCGCCGTCCTCCTGCAGGATTTTTTTTACTTCCGGCGATTGAAAGTACGGGAGGATGGTATCCCAGATCTCTGGATATTGATCCCGCATGCTTGTAAAGCCAGTTCGTCCCGAACTCAAGATAATCGGAATTTCAGCGTGCTGGTCGTTGATCAGTTCGACCAATTTCCCACGTTCATTGGCAAAGTCTCCGTCTCCATCGGCCAGAGAACAACGTATGAGGAGGTACGGATGCTTGGCGTTCAGCCGCAGATCTTCCAAATGAAAAACACGGCAGAACCTGCTTTTGGGAAAACCGCTGCGCCACTCGACGGTTTCACGGAACGAGATCGGGCCGTCATAGCGTTGAAAATTGTTGTTCTTATCGCTGGTCCACAGGGAGAGATGTTCCGGTTTGAGGCGCGTGGGTTTGTCGTCCTGTTTTACCAGTCGAATGGACGCTACGGGGCCGACGGCACGGAAAGTGCCGGGCCGGCGCTGCAGGCACCACTGCGGCCGTTCGGCAACCAGAGCACGCACCACCGGATGGATGCCGCGCATATCCTTGACGAAGCGGACGCCTTTGGGCGTGGGTGAGGAAAGCGGCAACGCATTGCCGCTGCCGCCGCCTTCAAAGGGCTTCAGCACTGCGAAAAATTCAAGTCCGTGAGCGTGCGCCGACGCCACCGCTTCACGAATCAGGTCAAATCCGTCGGGGATGGGATCATAAAACGTGTATACGGGATTGAACATCCATTGATGGCGGTCGACGCCGATGGCGCGGAGATAATGATGCAGGCTGTCAAGATGCTTTCTGCTGAACAACTGGCTGCGACCGAGGATATTGTCGAAATAATCCGTCGTCGCCAGCAGCATTTTATTTTTTTTCATCATCACTTAAACAGCTGAATGCCCAGGGTGACGACGAACATGGAGATGGAACGTTCTTCCCCTAAAATGGCGACGTCTCTGCTCACGATCTCGGGAAAAATCGTTTCTGATATTTTTTTTCTGCCCTCATAGCGCGGATGGCGCAAATCCAGATAGCGAAAACCAAGATTATAGCGCTGATTATAGAGAACGCCGATGCCCCATTCGAAACCAAAATCCCGTGCAAAATCGAAACGAGCGTCTTCGACGATCAAGCCGTCAACGCTCGCTTGCCGGGAAGCCATTTTGGAAAAATTGATGCCGGCCTGCAAAAGGCTGTACAAGGTGAATTCGGCGGTAAACTGGTAATCATAGCGAAAGCCGGTCATCACCGGCAGGTTCACCCACTGCCCGTAGTCAAGCGTCAACGCGAGGGAATCACCTAATTCTTTGCGAAAATCAGCCTGCAGCGCCTCTGTTTTGGAACCGTTGCACAGCCCCTTGACGCTGAACAGCCACTGTAAGCCGCGAAATCCGACCGGCGAGACCAATTCAGCGCCCAGACCGAATCCGGTGGCCGCCAGGCCTATTTGGCGGCCGATGGAAAAACCGGATCGCCTCGTCATTTGGCTGTCGTCGGCCAGATCCCTGCCGTAATCCCCGGTGGGCAGGGCGCCCATGCCGTACAGATGCACGGCCAGCTCGCTGCCCTGACCGACTGCGCAGCGAGTGATGAACCCAAGCATGATAAGCAGCCGATAACGCTTCATGCTGTTTTTCCTTTCCTGCATCAATAATCGCTTTCAGACATTACCCTCGACAAAGCCGAAGAAAACTGCGCCAAAGACTCCAGAGTGGCCGCAATGCATGCGGCCACCCCAGAGTCTGAGTGTTACATGTCTCCGAACTCCAACCTTTTGCTTATTTCATCATCACCATTTTTATGGTCTGTACCTGTCCCTCCGCCTGGAGACGGCAGATATACAGACCGCTGCTCGCCTGCTGTCCGGCGTCGTTCAAACCGTTCCAAGCCACTTGATAGGCGCCCGCGGCTTGCCGTTTTCGGTCGATCAAGGTCGTTACCCGCTGACCCAGAGCATTGTAGATGGCCAAATGGACCGTTGCGGCGGCCTGCAGTTGATAAGATATGGTCGTGCACGGATTGAACGGATTCGGATAATTCTGCTGAAGCGCAAAGATCGCGGGGGCATGCACCGCATGGGATTCGGTCACACCGGTCGTGAGCCAGGCCTGCCATTGGGCCTTTTTATCCGGAAACCAGTTTAGATCGCCGGCAGGAAATCCGCCTTCGGCATGCGTGTAGGCGGCGGCCGTCGATGGATAATCAAAATCGAACTCATCCGGCGCTGGTCCCATGCTGGCCGGATTATCCGCCAAAGCGGCCATGCCGTTTCGATCCGCGCGTGGATCGGGATTGCCTTCGTTGCTAAAGTTGGTGATGATGCGATGGCGGGCATACGCGGCGATCACAGACGGATCCGGCGGATCGGACAACGCCGGATATTCGACGATGTTGTTCTCGGCCGTCATGTTGGGAAACCGATCGATGAAGGCCTGGGTTCTCAGGTTGAACAGCACCGAAGTCCTCCGGTTGGCAACGCTGTTCAGCATGGCGGTTATCTCTGGGGAATAGCCCCAAACGTTATGAGCGATGCGGATCACGCGGTCCGTCTCCGCCGCCACCGTCGATTTGAGGGAGTCGATGGTAACACATTCATCTCTAGTGCTGTCTGCGTTGACAAGCGTCGAGTCATAGCCACTTCCCTCAAAGTCGCAATCCATGAAAAGATTGTTGGTGATGACCCCATGGACCATTTTTTCGGTTCTGAGACGGCCGCCGGTCTCATAAAAGGTGTTATGATCAAAGATCAGGTTATGGATGATGCCGCTGCCTTCCAATGGATAATGGCTGCAGAGATACAGAGTGCAGTTTTGGATGAAAATCGAGTCCTGCGTGTTACTGCGAGTATCGATCATCCGTCCATTGCTGGGATTGGCCAGCAGTATGGAATTGCGGAGAATCGAATTGGTGAGCAAAAGTTTCTGGCCTTCTGCGTTCATGCGAATGATGGTTTGGGCGTCATGATCCAGAAAACAATCGTCGATGATGATGCGCGCTTTCTTGCCGTCGCAACGGAACATATTTTTGCCGGCTTGATTGCCGAGGTTGTCGATGCCGGACACGTACAATCCCCTCACTTCTATGTCGCCGCCGGGTTGGAAGGCGTTGCCGGCGGATCCGGATTCAGTCACAGCTGGGATGATCATCGGCTTGGGGCCCTCGCCTTTGGCCGCTACAACGCGGAGCGGTGCGGCCTTAATGCCTTTGAGGATGCCGTTCAGCAGATAGTAGCCGCCGCGTTCCAGTCGGTACACCCGGTTCAGATTTTTCGGCCCGCCTGTGGCCGAGGTGTCGGCCTGAATCGCCCGATTGAGCGTTTCGTACCCTTGCGGCACATCCAGGGTATCGGGTTCCTGGCTGAATACGTTCACCGCAGTCAACGACAAAAGGAACCATCCCGTCAACACCATGGCGGTAACAACTTTTTGTCTCATTGCACGTCTCCTTTAATTTGATAAAGTGGCATTAGAAGGCATAGCCAATCCCGAAATCGGTGGTCCAACCATAGTACTCCTGATGGGTGAGAAAGCGCGTAGCCTGCTGAAATGATTCATCCGGCTCATTGGCGATATTGTTCCAGTTGAAAAAGAGTTTGAGATGCTTGCTCAAGCGATAGTTAGCCGAGAGATCCCAACGCAGCAAATCAGCGGTGAATCCGTCCAGCTCCGGCCGCTCACCCACCTGGGAGAGCGTTCTCCCTTGATGCAGCATGGATACTCTGGCGGATAACGGCCCTTTGTCATAGCCGATGGAAACGTTCATAATGTCATTGGCCTGATCCGGCATTCTACCGACGCGAAAGCTGTCGACCACCGTAGTCTTGACAAACGGGAATACATTGATCTTTTGCTGCCGCACGAAAGAACGGGGAAACTTGGTTTCAGACCACAGATGGGTGAAATTAATATTCAATACCAGACCGTTCAACGGGTTGGGCAACCAGTCGAACCGAGTCTGCCATTCCGCCTCCCATCCTTTGACCTTGGTCAGATTGGGATTGTTTTCCGGCTGAATCAGGGTTAAACCCTGCAGATCGGATGTGTAACCTTCTTTTTGGGCGTTGAGAATCTTGTGACCGGTTCGCATAAAAATCAGATCAGATATTTGTTTGTAAAAACCACCACAGGTGAGCAACCCCAGCTTGTTGCCGTAAAAAGATAAAAACAGATCATAGTTGTTGGAGATCTGTGGTTTCAGGTCCGGCCTGCCGAATTCGACCGTCTGTGCCGAACCGTCCACCGCCTTCAACGGCATAAGATAATCCAGTCTGGGCCGGGAAAGCGTTTTGGTGTAGGCCAATCGCAGATCGAACCAGTTCGTGGGTCTGATGCGGACATGCATCATCGGAAACCAACGGCCGTAGGCGCTGGTGGCCGTGGTGTCGTAAACAACCGGATCGTCCAGTCCGGGTTCTGTTTCCGAATCGGCGATCCAGCCTTTGCGACCGGTCATATCCGTGTGCGTGTGTTCATAGCGCACACCGGGCAAAATCATCAAAAGCCGACCCAGGTTCCATTCGGACATGACATAGCCGGCGGCGACGGCCTCGGTGGTTTCATAATCGTCCAAATCCTCGATCGACGAGCCTATCAGCAGGGAGTCGAGCACATAGACTTGCATCAGATGGTTTAACTCGTCGGCATCCAGCCTGTACCCAAAGTCATACCGCCCGTCTAGAAAATCTGTCGCCGTGAATGCGGCGTCCAAGTAATTGGCTACGGACGGGAATCCTCCGGTGACGGTTTGATACTCAAACCCCTCTGTGCCGAATTGCGTATGATGCCGGACGAATTGCGGCAGCGGGGAATTCAGGAATCTGCGCAGATGGTTTTTATCCCTTTCCTTGCGCTTGTCCGCGTACTTGCCGCCCATCTTTAGGTTGCCTGCCATTTTCTTCGACAGCGTGATCGGCAGTTCCAGATTGAGTTGCGAGGTATAGTCTCTTTCGAAGGAACGATCGGTGGTGAACGAGGCCGTCTGCGATCCCATGTCCGTATAACGATTAAAAGCCGCGTTTACAAGTGCGTCTGGACCGAAGTTTTCGGCGGGAATCAAACTTTGATCAAAGGCGCTGCGCTCACGGAATCGAAAATAACTGTTGTAGGGAGATCGCGTCAGCGAAGAAGATCGGCTCAATCGCCAGTCCAATTTGGCAGAATGGAAATGATGTTCTCCGGAAAACGAATTGGTCAGCACATCGATCTGACTGATACGATTTCGCAAACCCAGGTCCCGCCAGTTGCTGCTGAGCTGGAAGCTGTTCCAGTTGATGAGTTCATTCCGGTCCAGACGGCTCATGAAATTGCTGAGCATCAATTTGCCGGCCGGCAGCCGATAATCGATCACGACGCTGAACCCGGAGCGTTCGCGTATTTCATCGATATAGTCCAGTTCCGTTTGGGAGACGGATATCGGCGCCAGGTCCTCGCCCTCTCTTTTTTCACGGGTGACGTAATATCCGGCGGACAATTGGTCCGAACCCCTCTGCGCCTTTTCGCGACCGCCGGTGATCATAATGCCTAGGCGGTTCTGCCAGAACCGATTGCTCAACATCAGGCTGCCTTTGAATTGTCCGGTCTCGTTGCGCTGATCGTTATAGCCCTGTTGAAAACGGAGATTATAGCGAAATCCCTCCGGGGCATCCGCGATTTGAAAGTTGACCACACCGCCAAACGCGTCCGCATCCTGATCGGGCGTCAAAGCCTTGGTCAATTCGATCCCCTTGAGCATCTCCGGTGAAATCATGTTCAGATCCACGCTGCGGTCGCCCAGGTCGGTGGCCGGAATCTTGTCGCCGTTGATGGTGATGGCGTTATAGGTGGGCGACAATCCGCGGATCACCACCCGGTTGCCTTCTCCGCCGCTGCGCTGAATGGAAACGCCCGACAGACGGCCGATGGATTCCGCCGCGTTGGCGTCCGGCAGCTCCATAATGCGCTCCGAAGCCACCACGTTCTTGATGGTGTTGGAGCGCAATTGTTTGTTGATGGCCGCCACCTGCCCTTCCGCCTGCGCTGTAATCACCATCGTCCCACCCCGCACGACGTCGAAATCAAGCGACAGGTCCAGCTTTTTCGCCTCGCCGGGTCTGATCTGTATGGATACCTCTTTCCGTTTATAGCCGATAAACGAAATCTTCAACATGTAGGAACCGGCAGGGATTTGCTTGATTAAATAAAGGCCGTTCAGATCGGAAACGCCGCCGATGGCGGTGCCGTTCAAATAGATGTTGGCGCCCGGCAAGGGCTCGCCGGATTGGGAATCTCTCACCGTGCCGCTGAGGCTGCCTTTATCGTCCACCGGCTTGGCCGGCGCCGGTTCGGCTTGCGGCACGATGGCTAACTGACCTTCTTGGGTGATTTTCAACACCGTGCCGGTGCGATTCAGAACCGTCAGCAGCGCTTCCATAGCGTAAACATTGTCCTCATGCAAAGAGACCTCCGCATCCAAAGGCATCTGAGAAGGACTGTAATTCAATTTGACATGACTCTTGGCCGAGATGGCGGCTAGGGCGACCTCGAAAGGCGCCCGGTCCAAATGAATCGAAATTTTATTCAACAACGACAGCGGAATCACCCTGCCATACATCTCGGCTTGACTCAGATCAATCAGTCTTTCCTGCGAATACAAAACCGTGGAGGTTATCAGCAGGGTCCAAAACAGGATCGTTCGCTTCATGCGCAACCCACTTCCTCTCACTTTTTTGCTCTGATCTTGATTGTCTTTCCATCCTTGGTGATCTTGGTGTCGGTGAGGATGGATATCAACTCAAGCACATCATCGATATTGGTCATTTGAATGTGAACGGTCATCCTTTGCTTAAGAACAGAGCGGTCGTCCACATCAAACTGATAGTCGTACCAGCGCTGCAATTGGGCCATGACTTCCTCTACGCTGGCATCCTTGAAGCGTATCTCATTATACCGCCAACGAAGATGGGATTCCACATCGACCGCAACGGGCGTCGTCGGCGTCCCTTCCTCGGTCAGCGAACTGAAATAACCCTTTGGAATGACGACGGCTTTCTGCGCCGCCTCATTCGAAGAACTCAGGGCAACCCGGCCCTCGGCCACGGTGACCGCCACAGCGGGATTTTCCTTCCAGGCGCGTACGTTGAATCGCGTGCCCAGCACGCGGATCGTCGCATGATTGGCATGGACGCAAAAGGGTTTGTGCTGATTATGCGCTACCTCAAAATAGGCCTCCCCCTGTAAAAACACCTCTCTCAAATTGTAAAACCGTTGCGGATATCTCAAGGTACTTCCGGCATCCAAAACGATATGAGTGCCGTCGGACAGGTTCAAATGGGTGCGTTGTCCATTTTCGACGGTTATGACCTGATAATCCGGTTGCGGCGCAATCAGGTGGTGGCGAAAAAACTTGAAGGACCAGGCCGCAACGCTCAAAACCAGAAAAATCGAAGCGAATTGCAAAGTGCGTCGAACCGTAACTGCACGCCAGGGCCGCGAAAACAATTCCCCAAAGGCCAGTCCGGCAAACCTGAATCTTTTCTCCGCCGAAACTTTCTCCATGCCGTTCTTCACCCTTTGCCAGGCTATATCAATATCTTCAGTAAAAACAATATTTTCTTTCACCTGCAAAGCTTTGAGCAACTGGCATAACTGCCGATCGGTCTGAATCGATTGGTAAATCGTCTTCTTTTCCTCATCGTCGCACTCCCCGGAGAGATAGCGGACGACCAGTTTCAAACGGTCTTTTTCTTCCATGGATTTTCCTGTAACTGTATTTTTTCAGGGTGTTCGAAGCGCCATCCCCATTCATTCAAACATCACCTGCAATGCCATTAATACCCTTAACAGGACAATTACCCTGATCCGAGCAAAAATTTTAAATAAATTATTATAAAAATGAAAAAAGAAGGAGGAAGGAGTGCAGTTGTTTTTTGAGCAGTTTCAAAGCGCGACTCATTTGCGTCTCCACCGTTTTGATGGAAATGTCAAGTATTTCAGCGATCTCGCGATACTTTAAATCATCAAAGCGGTTCATGCAGAAAATGGTGCGGCATTTGACCGGCAGGGTTTGAATCGATTTCTCAAAGGCTTGGTGGAATTCCGCACTCATCACCTGTTGTTCCGGCGAATCACCGGCTGCAGCTGAAGCGATATGATGAATGCGATAGTGCTCGCGCACGCGAAGATGCCGCGCGTATTTAAAAGCCCGGTTGCGAACGGCGGTATAGAGATACGTTTTGATATTTCGGCCGGGGTCAAGTTGTTCACGATGAGACCATACCTGAACGAAAACGTCTTGAACGAGGTCCTCGGCGGCCTTCGGCTCGTCTAGATAGTGGCACGCAAAGGCGACCAGGGGATAAAAGAACCTACGAAACAACTTTTCAAACGCCTCCACATCGCCGTCGCGAAGCTTTTCGATCTCCATAGAAGGGAACTCAACGCCAGAAGAGCTGATAACGTTTTGAGTCATAGGATTCCTGAAAACGATCCAATCCAGCTCTGCACACCAGCGGACGATCACCCCTGTCTCCGTTTGCCGGCAGGCCGGCCGGTCATTCTGAATACGCTCCTTGGTCGCTGCAATATAACTTGCAAAAAAATTGATATCAAGTCATTTGTCGTGAAGGGCTGCTACATCCGGAAGTATGAAAAGTTGAGAATGAAAGAGGTTCACTGGATAGATTTGTGGGCGCCGGCTCTGATCGGGCCGGCGCAATGAAAATCAGCGGATATAATCGTTGAGGATGTTTTCCAGCATCTCGAGGCGGCCGCTCTTCATCGTCGGCATGCCCTGCTCGAGGATGTATTTTTCCAGTTCGACAAACCCCACCTTGCCGGCCATGATTTTGGCGCCGATCCCCGAACGATAGCTCTCATACCGTTTGTCGATAAAAGCGCTCAAGGCTTTATCCTGAATGAGCCGGTGTGCGATCAACAGACCGCGGGCAAAGGCATCCATGCCGCCGATATGGGCGTGAAACAGATCCATTGGGTCGATAGAGCTGCGCCGTACATGGGCGTCGAAATTGAGTCCGCCGCTGCCCAGACCGTTCTGCTTGAGGATGATCATCATGGCCATCGTGGTGTTGTAGAGATCGGTCGGGAACTGATCCGTGTCCCATCCCAGCAACAGGTCGCCGCGATTGGCGTCCACGCTGCCCAGCTTGCCGGCCGCAGAGGCTACGGTCAATTCATGTTCAAAAGTGTGTTTGGCCAGGGTGGCGTGATTTGCTTCTACGTTGATCTTGAAATAATCGATGAGATCGTACTGGCGCAGAAACGCCAGCGCCGTGGCGGTATCGAAATCGTACTGATGCTTGGTCGGCTCGCAGGGCTTGGGCTCGATGAGGAACTGCCCCTTGAAGCCGATCTTTTTAGCATATTCCACCGCCATGTGAAAAAAACGCGCCATCTGCTCCTGCTCGTGTTTCAGGTCGGTGTTGAGCAGCGATTCATAGCCCTCACGACCGCCCCAGAACACATAGTTTTCACCACCGAGCGCTTGGGTGGCGTCCAACGCGTTCTTGACCTGCGCCGCAGCCAGGGCGAAGACATGCGCATCCGGATTGGTGGACGCTCCGGAGGTGTAGATGCGATGGCCGAACAGATTAGCCGTGCCCCAGAGCAGTTTCACACCCGTCTGCTTTTGCAGAACCTTGGCATGATCCACCATGATCTGCAGGTTCTTGCACGATTGGGCAAAGGTCTCCCCTGCCGGAGCGATGTCGCGGTCGTGAAAGCAGTAATAGTCGACGCCCAGTTTTTGAAAAAATTCAAAAGCAGCGTCCATGGTGTGTTTGGCGCGATCGATGGGATCGCCGGCAGCATTCCAGGGCCGGTCATAGCTCGCTCCGCCGAACATGTCCGCGCCGTCGGCCATCATGGTGTGCCAATAGGCCACGGCAAAACGCAGATGCGCAGCCATGGTCTTGCGGCCGACCCGTGCGTTTTTATCATAATACTTGAACGCCAGCGGATTCTTGGAATCCTTGCCCTCAAAAGGAATGGGAGCAGTGATTTTGGGGAAATACATTTTTCTCATGGCCGAGTCCCTGCGTTAATGAATGTTTAAAAATCGAACAGATCGCTGCCAAGAACGGTCGAAAAACAAAGGATCCTTTGTTCAATTTTATTTGAACCGTTTTAGAATAATGAATTTAAACTAAAAAGTCAAGGGAAAACGGAACTTGACGCAGCCTGAACACTCATTCCTCTCACAGCAGCAGGTCTGTTTCCGCCAAAGATGCAAGCACCTTAGAGCCAACGCCGCTCGTTCAAAGCGGCTGATCATCAGTCTGCACGATCGCCCTTCTGGCCTGGACGCCATGCCGCCTCAGGCCTTTCCACATATTGCAGCAGCTCGACCGGTGCGCCGGATTCGGTTATGAATGCCACCACAACGCCGGCAGATGGACTGTTAGGCGCGATCAGTATTTCATGTCCAGCGATTTCAGCCGCGAGATCATCCACCGCAAAAGCTACATGAGGGACTGTCTTGACAAGCTCAGGCAGATGGCATGACGGTCCATACCGCATCCACTGAATGCCGAACGAACTTTTCTTCTCGTCGGTGCAGTAAAGGTCGAACAGTTCAAGATAGGTTTCTCCAGGCTGCGGCACGGCGGTCGGAATTCCAATATGATGATATCGCCTCAATGTTCTGTCCTTTCAGGATGACTCGCGCAGATAATAGGCAACAGTCGCGAACGCCAGCGAGGCGCTGCCCCTCTCTTTTTGGCGACATCCTTGCGCTGCAAACGGTGAAAAAAACGCCCGGCGTCTTCATCGCGCAGGGCGTTTGGAATTCCGTATGAATCACTTTTCGAACAGCGTCGGATCCACAGGACCGTTGATGACGACTGAGAGGACGGTGCTTTCCGACGCCTTGGCCCCTTTGTCAAACCCCAATGTTTTCCACGCCATTTGAATCCCGTCGACATCGCGATAATCTTCGTAGCGCTCCTCAACTTCGGTCGGACCCTGCTGGCTGATGGTCGTGTATCTGATTGCCAGCGGCAGAAAGGTGGACTTGTCGATGAACAGGCGATAATTCAAAGACCCCTTGGAGACGATCACCTCCTGAACGGGCTTGTCCTGGAACAGGGTTTCGCCAACCCATTGTGCCTGGATCTCGTCGACCTGCCTGGCCAACATTAGAGGATCGCGAAACAGATTTTCAATCATGTTCTGTTTGATCGGTTCTGGGGCGGGCATGCTGCCCTGCGGCGCCACGAGAATTCCCTTTTCGCCGTTAAGGATCATTTTGATCTGACCCTGCGGCATAACAAGAACGCTGCAACTCTTATCCGGAAAAGCGATGGTGGTTTTGGCATCCAGCGACATCTCGCCCATCGGCGTTGTCTGGAGCAGCTTGGCCGTATACTCGATGGTTTGCACCGCAGCCAGTTTTTCCGCTCCTCCCATGGCCGACAACATCCGCCGGATCGCCGATCGCCCCTGATCTTTGGCTTCTGCGCTGGCCACAGGCACAGCCGCGGCGCCGGGCGCCGGAATAGTGATGTCGATTTCATTGACCGGGCCGAGTGTGCTTAAAGGCTCGCCGAATTCAGCCGGATTGCCCACCACCAGGATCTGCACCTCCTCAGGCCGCAGATATTTTTGCGCAACCCGCTGCACATCCGCCACCGTCACCCTCTCGATCTGCCCACGCAGCCTCTGCAAATAGTCGAGCGGCAGACCGTAATAGGCGCAGCTCGCCATACGGCCGACCACCTCGTCCTTGCTGTCAAAATTAAAGACATAGGCGTTGAGCCAACTCTCGCGGGCGATGTTCAGCTCGGTTTCACTGACCGGCTCGGCCGCCATCAGCCGCATCTCGCGCAGCATCGAGTTGATCGCCTCGACCGTGCGCTCCGACTTGGTCTGCAGCTGCATGTAAAAGACGCCGGGATAGAGGGTGTTGGCGCCGTAAGCCCCAGAGACGTTGTAGGCCAGCCCCTCGGTGGCGCGCAAGCGGTTGAAGAGCCGGCTGGAGAAACCGCCGCTCAAAATCTCGTTCATCATCACCAGGGCCGCCTCGTCCGGGGTGTTCTTGAGACCGCCGATGTGGCCGAGCCAGATGCTGCTCTGGTTGAGGTCGCTTTTGCGGACCAGGTTGACCGACTTGCGGAAGGCATACTCCACCTGAGGGGCTTTGGGCAAGGGGTCAGCGCCGCTCTGCCAGCCCTCGAAGGTCTTGCGCAGCTTTTTCAGCATCTCTGCGGTTTTGAAATCACCCCAGACCGCCAGCACCATGCCTTTGGGCTGGACGTACTGCTTGTGGAAGGCGATGAGATCGTCGCGGGTGATCGCGTCGATGGTGGCGTATTCTTCATCGCGGGCGTAGGGTGAATCGGCGCCATAGATTAATTGGGTGTACTCGCGCCGGGCGATCCCGCTGACATCGTCGTTGCGCCGTGAGATGGCGCTTTTGCACTCGATTTTTGCCAGGTCGATCTTTTCAGGTGGAAAGGCCGGGTTTCGCAATATATCGTTGTAGATGGCCAGCACCTTGTCGAAATGCTCCTTAAGGGTCGACAAACTGGCGCTGCCCTCGAGGGCACTGATGCCGGTCTCCACCGAGGCGGCGATTTTTTCCAACTCCTCATCCACCCGGTCCCCCGGCATGGTCAGGCTGCCGCCGGTGCGCATTACCATGCCGGTGATGCCGGCCAAGCCGACCTTGTCCGCCGGCTCCCACACCGATCCGGCGACGAAACGCGCCTCCATGCGAATGAAGGGCAGTTCATGATCCTCCAGCAGAAAGAGCCGGATGCCGTTATTCAAGGTCACCTGTTTGGGCTGCGGGATGGAAACATCATTGAGTTTTCCATACTGCAGTTCCTTGTAGTGCTTTTGGCCGGAGACGAGTGGGGCCAGGCTGAAAATCATGGCGAAGAGAATCCGCCCTGTCATCATGATGGTTGTTCTTTTCATTCCTGTTCCCTTTCTAGTCAGCTTTGGTCGGGGGTACGATGACCGCCACTGTGCTGTTGCGTTTGGCAAAAATCTGCGCAGCGACGCGCTGAATGTCCGCAGCTTGAATGGCCTCGATTTTATCGACGCGGGTGAACATTTGTCGATAGTCCCCGAAGCGCGCCTCGGCAGCGGCGAGCTGCTGGGCCAAGCCGCTGTTGGAGTCGAGCCCTTCGAGAAAGGCGGCCTTGGCGCGTGTCTTAACCCCGGTCAGCTCTTCGGCTGTCAGCGGCTCTTTCTTGAGCTTCTCCAACTCCTCGACGATGGCCGCCTCGCACTCAGCGGTAGTATGACCCTGCGCCGGCACCGCCAGAAAGAGATAGAGATTGGCATACTTTTCCGTCAGACCGGAGATCGCCGCAACGACCACGGCGATCTTTTTCTCCATAAAAATTGAGTGAGGGAATTGGCGGAGCCAGCTGTGATACGCGGTCAAAAAAGAAATAGTCATTGCAAATTGGCCGCGCCTGTTATCGAGTCGTCTTTTGCTCACGCGCCTTCATCAAAAAACAGTGCGATACGGTTATTAAGAGACCACGGTTTCATTGGTTTTCATCACTTGTTAAAAATCGGGCAACAGCAAACAGGCGAGCGGCTATAGGACGGGACCGTGCCGGGGCCTTAAAACGGCCGGAACCGTCAAACCCAGGCGTTCAAGGTGCACAGATGGCGGCCGCAGCAGCTGCACACGGTTTTTGTAAACAGGAACATTTAAGTCTTACGCTGCAATCGCCGCCTAAACCCGTATAACACGGAATGAGATGCATCGCCCCCTGCAGCAATTTTTAAAACGCCGGCGCGGCAGCAGCAAGTCCCTGCCAGGCGACGGCAAGGTTCAAACGCCCAGCGAAGTGCCCACTGCCTTCGCCACCTCCAACAGCGGATGATCCACCGGCACAGTCCGGGTTCGGCCGCCGATCTCTTGAATGGGAACCAGGCCGATGGAGTCTCCCTGCAGCGCCACCATCTGGTTTATTTTACCAGCGGCCACAGCGTCTGCCGCTGCCACGCCGAACCGGGTGGCCAGCAGCCGGTCGTTGGCGGATGGTGATCCGCCGCGCTGCAGATGGCCCAGCACCGTAGCCCGGGTCTCCAGGCCTGTGCACTTTTCAATTTCATCGCCCAGTTTGAAGGCAACGCCGCCGAGACGGATGGCGTCGGGGCTGTCGGCTACCACGCGGCTCACGGACATCTGTCCGCCTTTGGGCTTGGCGCCTTCCGAGATCGCAATGATGCTGAAATTACGGCCGTGATCGCGTCGTTCTCGCACTTTGGCGCAGATGGCGTCAAGATTATATTCAATCTCTGGAATCAGGATGATATCCGCGCCTCCGGCGATGCCGGCGGACAGCGTCAGCCAGCCGGCGTAGCGACCCATGATCTCCACCAGCATGATGCGATGATGCGACTGCGCCGTAGTATGAATGTAGTCAATGGCCATGGCCGCAGTGGACATGGCGGTATCAAAGCCAAAAGTCACGTCAGTACCGTACAGATCGTTGTCAATCGTCTTGGGTACGCCCACCACGGCCACGCCCTTTTCGATCAACTGGCGGCAGATGGTCATGGTGCCGTCGCCGCCGATGCAAACCAAGGCGTCCAGGCGATGCCGGTTGATGTTTTCCAGGGTCTGCGCCGAGACATCCTTTTTGACGATCCGGCCGTCCTGCTTGATCGCATGATTGAAAGGATTGGCCTTGTTCGAAGTGCCGAGGATGGTGCCGCCCAGCTGCAGAATGCCGGAGGCATCGTCATAGCTCAGAGGCCGGCTGCGGTTTTCGATCAATCCTTCAAAGCCATCCTCAAAGCCGATCACTGGGATGGCGTGTTTAAGACTCAGCGTCTTCACAACCGCTCGAATCACCGCATTGAGACCGGGGCAATCGCCGCCCCCGGTCAACAGACCGACGCGCTTGATATCTTTCATGCATTTATTCCTTTTATGAATTCCATCCATCTATCCTATGCTAAAAATGTATGAAATGTAATCTAGAAAAACCAGTATTTTCAGGGTAAAGCCGGCCGGCACTGTGCGGTTGTGACGGGGCGCACCAGCCGGTGGCAAAGCTCGGTTTCATCCAGCCGAGCCCGGCATAAACCCTCGGATGGAAAAAATTAACGATTGATATTTAGCATGACAATCTCTATTATAAGATGGTGCTTGGCGCCCATCGGCGCCAATAAAAATCGTCGGGTTTAACACCAGCAAGCGATGACCGATCCGATCCATCATAAGAACAGGCTGCGTGAAATGCGCAACCACTTCGACTATTAGCCTAACGGCGTTTTAGATCCATTTTCAATCATTCATTCACTAAATCAAGGAGACAACCATGAGCATCGCCAAAGTCACAGAGATCATCTCTTCCTCACCCAAAAGCTTCAAGGATGCCGTCGAGCAGGGCATCGCCCGGGCGAACAAAACGCTGGAAAACGTAACCGGCGCCTGGATCAAGGATCAAAAAGTGGAGGTGGTGAAAGGCAAAATCACGCAATATCGCGTTGTTATGAGGATCACATTTGTGTTGAAGGACTTGAAAGCGAATGAAAAATAAAAGGAAATAACGAAGACCATATCCATCGCAATTTAATAAAGGCGCGGTCCCAACCGAATGATATGCCGGTTGGGACCGTTCCGTTAGAGCTGCCGATTCCAATGAAAATTTTACTTCATACAGTCGGCCGCGGCATCTCAGCACCGGACTTGAACTTCAAGGGCTGATCGCCTACGCAAGGGCACTGCTCAGCCGCCTGTCTTCTCAGCCGTCTTGTCACATGCCTTGTGGCTGCAGCAGTCGCAAACCGAATCGAACTTATCTGAACACCATCCGGCTCTCCGGAGACTCGACGTAATCGATGGTGTGTCCATGCACCCATTGGCCGTTTTGTTTGAATTCAGAAACTGTGTGCATTCGGCCGTCCGGCAGAAACTGGCTGGTGCTGCGGACCTCGGTGATGCCATGGGCGTTGTTGGTCACCATTTCATGGCTCACCCACTTGTCTACCTCCAGATGCATGGTGCCGTTGGTAAAGAATCCCGCAGTGGTAAAGTAGTAATAGACCAGGCATCGCCGTGCTTTGTCCCAGAAGAGAATGGTCTCTCCACCGTATTCGCCGTCATTGACCGAGTGCAGCATACGGATCGCCTGACCGTTGAGAATGCGTTCCCAGCGGGCGATATCCTGCATAGGCGGTTGACCTGGCGCCTGAGCAAAACGGCCTATATAGGTTTTGTTCAGGTAGGGCTTAAACGGCCGCAGATGCTCGTTCAAGCTGTCAGGTTCCGTGTTCACCTGGCCGGCCGCCAGGCTCGCTGATATCAACAAAGCGGTTAGTAATGGTTTCATCTTCGCTCCAAGGTTTTATGGATACTGTTCATTTAACAACACGTACAGACCGCGTTTTATTCACAGCCATCGCCCCACGACGATCTAATCAGGCTGAAAAGATTGGGGAAAAAAGAACCGTCGTCGCTATTGCCCGAACTGGCCCATGACCATTTAATCCTTGCAGAATTGTTCATATATCACTAAATTTTTTCAGATTATCGGAGGATCCTTTTGTTGAAAAAAATCAGTTGGAACCACTCTTTTACCTTTTTTCTGCTGCTCTTCGCGGCAGCGACCTCTTTTTCCATCGCGCTGACCCAGATCGCGCTGACGCTGGCAGTGATCCTATGGCTCGGTCTGTGCCTGAAAGAGAAGAAAAAGCCGTTTCCCCGTACTCCCCTGGACTGGTTTTTCGTCGCCTGGCTGTTCATGGAGATCATCTCCACCTTGTTTTCTCCGGGCCGCTATCTGGCGCTGGAGCATTTTGTCAAACGGGCCCTGCTGATCCCCATCGTCTATCTGATCGCCGGCTCGTTGCAGACCCGAAAGCAGTTGCGTTGGCTGCTGCTGAGCCTGCTTGGCGTAATGACCATCGTCGCAATCATCGGCATTGTAAAATATCACCTCGGACCCGGCGGACTGGAAGGACGGTTAAAGCTGTTCAATCATTACATGACCTCCGGCGGCCTTTTGATGATCAACGGGCTTTTGGCCTTGGCTTTTGTCTTTTCCCGCGCTCCACGTCGTGTACGGCTCATCGCTCTGGCCGCCGCGGTGCTGATGTTTTTTCCCCTGATCTACACCTACACCCGCAGTTCGTGGATGGGCTATCTGGCCGGATTTGCTTTCATCATCCTCTTCACCCGCTGGAAATTAATATTCGCACTGATCCCGGCGGTGTTGCTGGCTTTTTGGGCGGCGCCCCCCTCGCTGCAGGACCGTCTGACCAGTGTGGTGGATCCCTGGCACCCGAACAACATCGAGCGCACTTTTATGTGGCAGGCCGGGGTGCGAATGGTCCAACACAGTCCGCTGTACGGCTATGGCGACAGCGAAGTGGGCAAGCGATCAGAACCCTATAAATCACCGCAGGCCAAGGAACGGGCCGGCCATTTACACAACAATCTGCTCATGTTCGCCGTCATCCTCGGCATTCCGGGTCTTTTGGTCGTGCTCGGACTTTTTATCCGCATCCTGGCGACCGAGTGGACCACTCTGAAAAGCCTAGCCGCGGATGACTGGCTGCTCTCGGGAACCGCGCTGGGAGCTTTGGCCGCATTCATCGGATTTCAGATCAACGGTTTGTTCGAATGGAATTTCGGCGATGCCGAGGTCGCTATGCTGATGTGGCTGACCGTGGGAATGTCGCTGGCCGCCGGCCGCCTCCGGAGTGCGTCCGATTGAAAACGTTTCTGCGCAATTCGTTTTCGCGCCTGTTCTCTCAGGGCGCCGGTAAACTATCGATCTTTATCTGGAGCATGATTCTTGCGCGCCGGCTCAATCCGGAAGGCTTTGGCGCTTATATGTACATCGCCGCCGTGGCGGTGATGATCGGCATGATCTCCGATTATGGTCTGGCGAACCTGACCATCCGCGATGTGGCCAGGACGCCCGCCACCTCAGAGCGCACGCTCACGCACACCATGGCGCTGCGTACCCTGCTGGCGCTGTTCGCCTATGGCCTGTACGCCGCGCTGGTGTTCACGCTGCCCGGATTCGGCGGCGTCATTGAACCTGCGCTCATTTTTGGTCTGACGATTTTTACCGTCTCCTGGATCAACGGCTACAACGCCATCCTCAACGCGCACGAGCAGCTGCACTGGTCCTCTTTCATGAACGCGTTGACGCCGCTGCTGACGCTGAGCGCAGGATTGCTGTTACTCGACATAGGCTGGGGCCTGCTCGGCGCCGCCGTTGCCTCTGTTTTTGCCGGGGTCTCGGTTCTGACCGCGGAGATCAGCCTGTTTCGCGCCAAGCATATCAGCTTCAGCCGCTCGTTGTCATCGTCCGCAATCATCGATCTGCTGCGCCGTTCGTTCCCCTTTTTTCTTGTGGCGTTGCTTTCCACGGTAAACGTATCGATTGACTCGGTTTTACTAGAAAGCCTGAGCGGCAAAGAAGCGGTCGGCCTGTACAGCGCGGCTTTCAAACTGCTTTTGTCGCTCATGATCCTGCCGGCTGCGGTCAGTGATGCAATTTTTCCCATCTGGGCGCGCGATTCGGCGGAAGGTTCGACAGCAAACCGGCTGGCTCTGCACCATGTGCTGCGCTGGCTGTTCATCGCCGGCGTTCTGACTGCCGGCGCGATCCTGGCAGCCGCCGAACCTCTGATCCGGCTGCTCTACGGCGCCGAGTTCATCGCGGCTATCCCGGCGCTGCGCCTGCTCAGCCTGGCGCTGGTGTTTATGTTCCTTAGCGCACCGCTCACCGTACGCCTGATGGTGGCCAACAGACTGAAGGCCGTATTGATGACCTTCACCCTCGTGGTGGCCGTGGATATTATCGGCAATCTTTTTCTGATCCCTCGCTGCGGATTGATGGGCGCAGCCGCGGTTCGCCTGTTTGCGGAAGCGCTCAATTTCTGCCTGCAGGTTTTATTCATCAGCCGGGGCTCTCGATGCCCAGCTCCGGCGACAACAACGAACGATGCTTCAAGCCGGTTGCCTTTCCGCCGGGCCGAGGCTGGAATCTCTGGAAAGCGGAGTTAACGTGGTCCTGTCCGTCGTCATCGTCAGCTATAACACCCGCGATCTGCTCGACCGCTGCGTGCATTCCGTGATCGCCGGCACCACGGTGGCCCATGAGATCATCGTCGCGGACAACGCCTCGAGCGACGGCTCGGCCGGTCACATCCGCGCCCAGTTCCCCGGGGTTCGGGTCTTGGAGCTGGGTTCTAACCTTGGATTCGGCGCCGCGAACAACGCCGCGGTTAAAATCAGCAGCGGCGAATTGCTGATGTTTCTGAATTCAGACACCGAAATCCGGCCGCAGGCGATGGATCGCATGGCCGCCTTTTTCCAGCAGCATCCTCAAGTCGGCATCGCCGCACCCAACGTGGTCTATCCCGATGGCCGGTTTCAACCGGCAGCCGGGGCGCTGCCCGGTCTGCTGCAGGAGTTTCGTGACCGCCGCACCCATCGAAGATTGAACGCCGGCGATGAGGCGCTGCGCATGCGCCTGCGCGAACAGTACAGCCGGCCGCAGCGGGTGGGCTGGGTGACCGGCGGCTGCCTGATGATCCGGCGCAGCCTGTTCACCCAATTGAACGGGTTCGATGAAGAGATGTTCATGTATTTTGAAGACAAGGATCTATGCAAACGGGCGCAGGACCTGCACTGGCAAGTGATGACCGTTCCGGATGCGGAGATCGTCCATGTGTTGGGAGGAAGCTCCGCAGGCGCCGGTGGACGGCTGCGGGCGGTGTATCGGCAGAGTCAACGCCGCTATTATCAAAAACATCTCGGCTGGCTTTCAAACCAAGCGCTCTTGTTCTATCAGGCTGTGTCGAAATGAACCGCCGCATCAGGATTTTACAGATCATCAACGAGGCCGCCATCGGCGGTGGACAATCTCATGTGCTGCAGCTGGCCTCCAGTCTGGACCGAACTCGTTTCGAGGTCAGCGTAGCCTGTAGAGACAACGGTCCGCTCACGGAACAGCTGCGCGCCATCGCCGTGCCGGTTCATCCTTTTGCCATTGCGCGATTTGCCTCTCCATACACCCTGCGGGCCATGGTGCGGCTGCTGCGCGAGCGGCAAATCGATATCGTGCACACGCACGGCGGCATCGCTGGAGTTTGGGGACGGCTGGCGGCCTGGGCTGCAAAAACGCCGGTCCGTATCCATACGCTGCATGGCATCCATTATCTGCACTATCGCAGCCGACTTAATCGGATCGCGTTTACCACCCTCGACCGCCTGTTGGCCGTCGGCACGGAGAAAATCATCTGCGTCTCCGAGGCGGACCGGAAGGCGGGCATTGCCGCAGGCTGTTTTCCCGCTGATCGGGCGGTGCTGATCCGCAACGGCATTCCAGTTCCCTCTCTGCCGGCTGAGTTCAGCGCCCGGCGTAAAAAAGCGGAACTCGGCCTCCCTGCTGCAGCCGCAGTGATCGGAACAGTCGGACGGTTGCACGTTCAAAAAGGTCAGAGACGGTTTCTCGAGGCGATCCACATCGTGCGGCAGGAAATTCCAAATTCAATCGCCCTGCTGGTGGGCGACGGCCCGCTGGCCAAAGAGCTGGAGGTCCGCACCGGTGAGCTGGACCTGCAGAATCATGTCCGATTCCTTGGATCCCGTCGCGATGTTGCGGAACTCATCGCGCTGATGGACGTATTTGTCCTTAGTTCAGAGTGGGAAGGCATGCCCCTCAGCCTGCTGGAAGCCATGGCGTTGGAACGGCCGGTGGCTGCCTTTGCCATCCCTGGCGTAACCGAAGCGATTCAGGACGGCGAATCAGGCGTGCTGGCAACGCCCCGGGATGCCGGGTCACTGGCACAGGCGATTCTGCGTCTGCTTCAAGACCGCGAACAAGCCCGCCGGCTGGCGAAAAAAGGCCGGCAGATTTTTTACCAACAATTTCAGGAAACAAAAATGGTACACGCCACAGCCGACCTGTACACCAGGCTGTATGGCGCGAGCGTGACCCAAAAAACAACTAGATGAACGGATGAAGTCTATGGCCGTGGCTCTGATTCACGATTGGTTGACCGGCATGCGAGGAGGGGAAAAGGTTCTCGAAACCCTGTGCGGCCTTTTCCCCGAGGCGGATATTCACACCCTGGTGCATGTTCCGGGATCGGTCTCTGCGACGATCGAAAGCCGACCCATGGTCACCTCGTTTATACAGAATCTGCCCGGCGTCAAAGTCGGCTACCGCAGCTATCTGCCTTTGTTTCCGACAGCGGTGGAACGGTTTGACTTGAGCGCCTATGATCTGGTCGTCTCCTCCAGCCACTGTGTGGCCAAGGGCGTTATTCCGCGCCCAGATGCGTTTCATCTCTGCTATTGCCACACGCCCATGCGGTATGTCTGGGACCAATATCCCCAGTACTTTGCGCCGGAAAAAATGAACGCACTTAAAAAACGGCTGGTGCCGTTGTTTGCCAATTACTTGCGTATGTGGGATGTGACCAGCAGCGTCCGTGTCGATCGTTTTGTCGCCAACTCGTCCCACGTAGCCGGCCGCATTCAAAAATATTACGGCCGCCGCGCCGACATAGTGCACCCACCGGTGGCCACAGCGCACACGCGAATCTCGGAAACAGATGACGGCTATTTTTTACTGGTGTCAGCCTTCGCCCCCTACAAACGGATCGACCTCGCCATACAGGCGTTCAACCAGCTGAACGAAAAACTGGTCATCGTCGGCTCTGGCCCGGAAGAGAAAAAGCTCAAAGCGCTGGCAGCTCGCAACATCGAGTTCACCGGCTGGATCGACGCGCAACAGCTGAACAGCTGTTATGCCCGTTGCCGGGCGCTGATCTTTCCCGGTGAAGAAGATTTCGGCATGGTGCCGGTGGAAGCCCAGTGCTGGGGCAAGCCGGTCATCGCTTTCGGCAGAGGCGGTTCGCTGGAAACCATAGTCGGCCACTGGGCGGACAGCGCCCGTAAACCTGCTGCCGCCTGCACCGGACTTTATTTCAGAAACCAGACCGTACAGGATCTCATCCAGGCGGTGAGGGCTTTTTCGCGCTGGCAACCGAATCCCAAAATGATACGCAAACACGCACTTCGCTTCGACGCCGCTGTCTTTATCAAAGCCATTAAGAAACTGATCCAGGAACGGGAACGGCTATGAAGACCGCCAGGCATAAAACCGATCTTCTGATCCCCTTCATTCAGCTGGTGACCGACGCCGGCGCCATCATCGGCGCGTTCCTCTTTTCCTATTGGTTGCGATTTCACTCGCCGCTGGTTCATCTGGTGCCGGTGACCAAGGGATTCCCCGAGTTTCATGTCTATGTGCTGAGCTCGCTGGTGGTTTTCCTCATCTGGGCGTTTGTGCTCAAATCCCTGGGCATGTATGGTCCGAACAGGAACGTCGGCGCGGTGGATGAATTGATCCTCATCTTCAAGGCGGTGACCCTGGGCATGCTCATTGTCACCGCCGCCGCTTTTTTCTATCGCGGCTTTTCCTACTCCCGCGTCGTCTTTGCCTTGATCTGGGCTTTTGCGATTCTGTTTTTGTTCGTTGTCCGCTTTCTGCTGTTGAAAATTGAAACCCACCTGCACCGCAGAGGCAAGCATATGCTCAGAGGCGTAATCGTGGGCACCAGCCCCTGGAGCCTCACTCTGCTGGAACGGATCCGCCGGCATCCCGGCTTTGGCATCGACCTCCTCGGTTATGCCGGCGATAATCCCCTGCTCTCCGGCCAAATCGCTTGTCTGGGCACTCTGGCTCATCTTCGCCGGCTGGTGGAGACGCATCACATGGACCTGGTGTTCATCGCCCTGTCGAAAAACGAGGATACCCTGGTGCAGGAATGCATGAACGCCTGTGCAGGACTGAACATCGGTTTTTTTATGATCCCGCCCTCCTTGGAGCTGATGAGCAGCCGCATGGCCATTCAGGAGATCGGCGGCGTGCCCATGTTCAAAATCAAAGAGCCGGCGGTCACTGGATGGAACCGAGTGTTCAAACGGACCTTTGATCTTGTTTTCAGCGCCTTGGCGCTGCTGATGATCTGGCCGATTCTGGCTCTCCTCGCGCTGGCGGTCAAACTGGGATCGCGGGGATCGGTGCTCTACCGGCAACGGCGCGTGGGACTCGACGGCTGCGAGTTCGACTGCTTGAAATTCCGCACCATGTACATGGATGCGGAAGCCAAGACCGGTCCGGTCTGGACGCAAAAAAACGATCCCCGCGTCACGCCGATCGGACGGTTCCTGCGGCGGTTCAGCCTCGATGAGCTGCCGCAACTCTTCAATGTGCTTAAAGGCGAGATGAGTCTGGTGGGTCCCAGGCCGGAGCGGCCCCATTTTGTCGAACAATTTCAGAAAAGCATTCCCAAATACCTGGAGCGCCATCGCGTTAGGTCGGGCATGACCGGATGGGCGCAGGTGAACGGGTTGAGGGGAAATGTGTCTATTGACGAACGCACCAAGTACGACGTTTATTATGTCGAGAACTGGTCGCTGTTTTTCGACATCAAGATCATTTTGAAAACCATCTGGTCTGTCATTCAGGGCGAAAACAGCTATTGACCGGCTGCCCATAAAAAAGGCGCGGAAAGAATCCCGCGCCTTTTTGGCTGTGGCTGTGTGCTTATTTGATCAACAGCATGCGTCGCAGCTGAGTGAATGTGTGCGAATGACTGAAGGCCTGTAGACGATAAAAATAGACGCCTGAGGCCGCCTTTTCACCCCGCTCGTTGCTGCCGTCCCATTGAACGCTGTGCCTGCCTGCGGCCAGAGAACCGTTGACCAGCTGCTTGACCTCCCGCCCCAGCATATCATAGACTGTCAAAAGAACTGTACCCGGCTGCGCCAGAGTGAATTGGATCTGCGTCGACGGATTAAAAGGATTGGGATGGTTCTGCTCCAAAGCAAACCGCTCCGGCTGAACGACGGGTTTGGCGGCATCTGTGGTTCCGGCTGAGGTCCTCAGCGTCAACCCGTAGACGTTGAGCGTGCTGCTCAAAACCAA
Organism: bacterium; assembly: GCA_029565685.1. GTDB lineage: Bacteria > Zhuqueibacterota > Zhuqueibacteria > Residuimicrobiales > Residuimicrobiaceae > Anaerohabitans. The sequence continues at coordinate 165,854 of JAKQNR010000006.1, forward strand.
AGAGGTGGACAGCGTCGGAGCGCTCTCGCAGCCGACGACAGAAGCCGAAACCACATAAGAGTCTGCCGGCAAGCCTTCCACAGTGTAGCTGCCGTCTTCCGCCGTAACCGAAGCGGCCACCACCTCTTCATCTGCTCGCAGGACAATCAAAGCGCCTTCGATGGCTGTTCCGGACTGATCGAGCACCCGGCCGGCACACTGGTAAGCGCCGACCGGTTGCGGGCAAAGCCCGATGTCTACGCTGGCGATCTCCTGGCCAGCTACGACCTCAATCAGCTTGGCCTCTTTCCAAGTGCGTGCGTCGTCGTAAAATTCGGCTTTGTAGCCGACCGCATGGATCAGCAGCAAGTACTTGGCCGGCGGCAGACCGCGCAGCACATAGGCGCCATCCTCGCCGGTGATCGCCTTTCTGATCCGGCCGCGGCTTGACACCGGCATGGCCATGATATGCACACCAGGCAAAGGCAGCTTGGTGCTGTCATCGATCACCAGTCCGGAGAGGGTGACTGGCAGAGGTTCGATTTTTCCCAGTTTGAAATCGATGTCGTCCGCTATCTCTGAAGAGGCCAGCACTATTTGTTTTGCCTCCCGCCGGCTGGCGACGCTGTCATACCACTGCGGAACGTAACCGGCAACGGCTGCGCTGGCCAGGTATGCGCCGGGGGGCAGACCGCCGATGAAATACCGGCCTTCTCCATCGGTGAGCCCGCGCGTTCGCACGCGTCCGCGCACGGATTGCACTTCGATGACCGCATCCGCGATAGGCTGACCGTTCTCCGCATCGGTTGCTCGTCCCTGAATTGCGGCGCCGGCGCTCAGAGTAAAATCGATGCCGGTCACGCTGTGACCGCTCTCCATCGTCACCAGGTCAGCCTGGCGCAGAGAGTCAGCCTCCTGCCAATATTCCTTCATATACCCTTTCGCTTGCGCTTCCACCACATAGCGGCCGGAAGGCAGACCGGCGAAAACATAGAAACCATCATCCAGGCTGATGGTTTCAAAGTATCGTTGCCGTCCGATGTTTTTTTCTTCATTGTAGACACGAATGGCAGCGCCGGCGATCGGTGCAGCGGTGACCGCGTCAAGCACATGTCCGCTCAGGCTGCCCCAGGCGGTCAGGGCGAAATCGACAGGACTGTGCATGCCCGCACTGACAGCCACCGGTGTGGCCAGATTCATGGCCGTTGCGTTGTCAAACCATTCGGCCGCATAGCCGTAAGCCTCCGCACGCACTCGATATCGGCCGGCTGGCAGCGATAGAGTATAAACGCCCAGCTGGTCGCTGCGGGCGTGACCCGCAACCGTCTGACGTTGGTCGCCAGATCGAGAGGCGTCGTAGACCGCGATCCAGGCATGGGGGATGGGCATGCCGGTCGCCTCAGCCGTAACGATGCCCGTGATCGCGCTGGTTTGATCCAGGGTAAAATGAATGTCGGTTTTTTCCTCCGGCGCGGTGACCATCACGGTGTCAGCCTCGTTGCCGACAGCAGCCTCCTGATAGTATTCGGCGGTATAACCTTCACGGGCCGCCTTGAGCAAATAGCTGCCTGTGGCCAGGCCGCTAAAGCGGTAGAGTCCCGCCGCATCGGTCCGGGCTGTCTTAACCCTCTCTGCACGACGCAGCAGACCCAGCCTGTAAAGAAAGACCTCTGTCTCCGCCAGCGGACTTGCGCCGTCGGCCATGTACACAGCGCCGGAGATGGCTGCGCCCGGCTTTAGGTGAAATGAAATGTTGATCACCGTGTCTTTACGGGCCAGGTTGACGGCCGCTGCCTGAAGCAGCGACTCGGCGTGATCGTAATATTGGACGAGATACTCTTCCCTTTCGGCCTTGACCACATAAGCCCCTGGCATAAGGTTGCCGATCATCCAGGCGCCGTCGCCGTCGCTGGTATCGCTGAGAGAAAAAGAGGGCACACCTATTCGAGCGACTGTTACCACCGCATCGGCCAGAGGGGCTGAAGCCTCATCGAAAACCTGGCCGCCCAGAACCGAGCCCGCATCATAGTATTTTCGCCAATCATCCCGCCAAGTGTCCGCACCATCTGCCAAGGCGGAACTGCCCGTCAGAAACAGAACAGGCAGCAGGATCAAACTGAAACCCTTTTTCATGGATGCTCCTCATTCGACTAAAAGTCGAATTAAATCGAGTTCTTTTACTAATCTACGGCAGTTTCTTCACCCGGATCGAGCGCCAACCGTCTGCTCCGGTTCGGGCTGAGCCGCTTTTACCCACGCGCACTTGGCCTGCCGTAGGATGAATCAGTCTCGTTCCTACCATCAGTTGCAACCCGCGTGCCATGAGAAAACGACGGTACGAACAGCCTTATAGATAGTAATAACAATGTTTCACTTTTACTGATTCCCGGTTGTTCGCCGGCTGCAATGCCAAAATCGATCCATTGATTACAAAAATGAAATTGGGTTGCCAAAGGGCGCCTGCATTTTTTTAGTTTTTTGCCATTGAGAGCGCAGGCAATTGCGGCAAAGACAATCTGGGTATTATCTGGCAGCTGAGTTTTTGCCATGGCCTATTGCGATGAAAATATTTCCAAACCGTTTTGTTTCGCTGGCGACAAAGCAGCGCTCGACGAGCTCCCAACTCTTGCGCGATTGATCAGCGGCAAGTCTGGCAGGATGAAGCCTGGAATGTACTGATCAAAAATGACATAATAACCGTCCTCCTTGAGAAGGGGAAGAGTATTTTTGAACACACGTTCCGGATCGGCGATCACGGAAAAGCCAAAAGCGCTGACAACGACATCGATCCCGGCCCCTGTCTTGGAGGAAAAAATGATCTTTAGCCAAACATCAGAAGCTTCCGCATCAAGTTTCAGTGGAACCTTCCTTAATAAAAATCCGCTTTGATCCGGTAGTAGCTACAGCCCGCTTTGAAGGCAACCGGCGGCATTGACAGCTGGCCTGACAGGGCATCTAGCCGGTTATCCAAAATTTTTTCGCCTCCAGGTCAAGTCCTGCATGAACCATTTTGACCGTCGAATGGGTGCTGTTCCAATCCGAAAACAGTAATTGCCTTATTCCAATTTTCTATGCGGTCCTCGGTGTTTGACCAGCTCCATTCAAAGCAACTATCTGAAAATCGTCAAGCTAGAAATAAGTTTTCTGCCGTAAAATAATGGATCTTTTTTAGCAAGCAGCGCGTCGCCATAGTAAAAATCGGTCCAATCACTGTGATTCCGTCGACAAAATGTTCTGATTGAAGCATCGTGATGGAAGAATGGCCTGTATCAGGGTGTAAAGGGGGCTCAAGTTCAATAGGCCCATATCTGCGGCGGATGCTCAGGCCCGCCGACGCTCGCAGCATTGTGGCGGGACCTCGATATTATTCAGCAGATAGGCAAAGAGGAGAGTAAGGAGCAGGCCTCAAAGCTGCGAGTGCTCTTTGAGGCCCGGCTTTTTACCCCAGCGGATTTTCCTTATTTTACCAACAGCATCTTGATCATCTGCGTCCATTTATCCGTTTTGCAGCGGCAGATATAGACCCCACTGGCTGCGGCAGCGCCGTGATCATTATTGCCGTCCCAAGAAACACTTTTTTCGCCAGCTTGCTCCGGGCGATCGCACAGCGTTCTGACGAGTTGGCCGGCTGCATTGAAGATTTGCAGCTGGACGTACGTAGGACCGGCAATGGTATAGCGGATGGTCGTTGTGCTGTTAAAAGGATTGGGGAAATTTTGCGCCAGTTTGTACTGATGCGGCAATTCATATTCCTGCTCAACGTCGGTCACGGCGTCGGCGACCTCGATTAATGCACTCATCTCCTGCCCTGAGGCAGAGATTTCTTTAATGTTAAATCCACTTGGCGAACCGTCCGCCCATTTCAAGGTCGCATGACTGGCATCTGGATCTGTTGAGAGCAGGTCATAGCCGGTGGCTGGATCTGCTCCGTCCCACAACGCCAGCGCGTTGTTAAAGGGCGGACCATAGACAGGCCGGATCATGCGAATAGCACGGCGGCCCCAGTCGGTGGCGCCGATAGTCGCCCAATCGCCGGCAGATACGCCGGCTGGTGCGCCCAGGCTGCCATAAACGGCGGCATCTTCGATGATATGCCAAACCGCCAGTCCCGCATCCGGCAGATCGCTGTCATAGGCGATGTCGGGCTGCCGGTTTTCCACGATAAAATACTCCTGATGGCCATGTTTGGGATCGTACAAAATATAGGCGATGTGCGATTGTTCTATGGCGGGGATGGGGATGAAGGTGGTTTCCGAGATAATGGCCGGCTGCACCCAGCCAAGGCGGATTTTCAAAAAAGGATCTAGATGACTGTCAGAATAACAGATATCCATGAGCGAATAAACGCCGGCCGCGTAAGGCATAAAAAAGTTAAAATACTCATCCGGCAGATTGAATAATGCGTGCGCCAGCTCATGCGCCACTGTTGCCAGGCTGGGTGGCGCTCCCAGATATGCTTCGGCGATGATGGGAATGGTTACGCCATCTGCCATCAGCGGCTGTGCCGCCGGATACTCTTTGCTGTACGGCGTACGCACCGTGCCGAACGGAGCGTTTTGTGGGATGACGATGAGTACGAGCAGTTCTTCCGGCGAGAGGTATTTGTCGCCGTTCATATCAAAAGCCGAAAAATTGAAAGAGGGATCAGCCTTGGAGATCGCTTCCGCCCACTTTTCAACATGAGGATGAATCCAGCCATCGCCATTGCTGTCCGCGGCATCCTCGGGTCCCCAGTAATAGGATGCCGGCTTTGCTGCATCATACCAGCCTTTAACGCCTGCGTTGCTGATCATAACCCTGTTATGCGAGTTTACATCGTAATAGTCGCGCACGCTTGGCGCTGCCCCGAAAAGTAATTTCTGCACGTCTGAAAGAGCAGGCGCGGGATGCTCCGGGCGATGTGGATCCCAGCAGATCGCCAGAACAGGGCGTTGGCCATCGGCCGGACTGAGATTATCGAATGAAGCATTTATATCGGGACACGGGGATCTGAAAGCGATGACCGTCATGTTACGGTCGCCGAGATAAGCGGCGCCGCCGCCGTCCACTTGCCATTGCAGGGCTATTTGATGCGCACCGCCTGCTAGGAAGCGGCTGATAAAATGAAAGCTTCGAACGCCGTCAAAATCGGTTGCATTCAAAACAACATTCGAAGGCGAGATGGGCTGGCCGTCAATCACCGCTCTGACGAACATTCTTTTACCATTGGTGGTGTAAGCCTCCGCAGACAAGGCGACACAAACCTGGCTGTTCTCAGGGAGAATGACATTGGCGTTGAGATCTGGTATCGCAGTCATGCCTGCAGATGTCGTCGACACTTGCGGCCCGCTTGGTGCACTGATAGAGACGATAGTTCCACCTTCTTCCGGCATCGTTAGCGCATTCGCCTGTCCGACCGTCATGGTCCGGTCGCCCAGATAGCCGGTTGCACCGCCGTCAACCAGCCACTGCAAAGAAACAATGTGCTTGCCGGCCGGAATGCCCGGTGCGGCGAATATAAATGAACGGGTGCCATAGAATGCGCTTGCGCAAAACACTACATCCGATGGTTTAGCGGGCTGACCATCCACTACCGCGCGGACGAACATACGTTTGCCGGCGGTAATTTCCGCTTCAGCGCTCAAGGAAATAAATAGATCGCTTGTCTGGGTCATATTAACCATCGTGCTCATGTGTGGGATGTCCTGAAAGCTGCCGCCGGCGGTACTGACATCCGGCCCGCTCGGCGCCGACACGGTCTGAATGTGCCGGGGGGCTGTAGCAATCCACATAGAACGGTCGCCGAATTGCGCCTGGGCGCCGCTATCCACTTTGTATTGAATGACCGCCTTGTGTTGTCCCCCCCAGACATTGGCGCTGAACTGGAACGCATGTGTGCCGCGAAAATCACCGTTTACCAGGATAACATCTGAGGGTGAGGCCACTTCGCCGTCCACCAGGGCGCGGACAAACATGCGTTTTTTTCCAATGGTATAGCATTCCGCCGAGACGCTGATGCAGACATTGCCGGGCTGATACTGAAAAAAAGTAATCGCGAGTCCCGGCACATCGACAAACGAAGTGGCTGCTTCGCCGACTTGGGGACCGCTGGCCGACGCAGTTACATAGACATAGCTGGCGGCAAAAGACAAGCCTGTGCACAGCAAAGGCAATATGACACTAACGTATACGATTTTAGCAAAACGCATGGCAAGTCCTTTCATTTATGGCAGATAAACCATCTCTGCTTAACGTTATCGCGCCTTGCCGGGACGACAACCTTTCGCCATACCGTCCTTTTATTGGGAATTCTGTAATTTCGGAATGATAATACTTGATAAATATTATTAAAATATTTATGATAATCTTGGTGAAATTATGGCATTTTTATGATATATCCGTGAGATCACCCTATGTCCAGGAACACCCTCTGCTATTGTTTTGGCCCTTTCAAACTCGAGACGGATGCACACCGTCTATTGCTGCAGCAACAGGAAATCGCACTGCGTCCTAAGGCTTTTGAGACGTTGCTCTATTTGGTGCAGCATGCAGGCCGGCTGGTGAAAAAAGAAGAGTTGCTGGAAAAAATTTGGAGCGGCAGCTTTGTCTCCGAAACAACGCTTACGCACTGCATCGAGGAGATCCGGACGGCCTTGCTGGACGACGCACACAATCCCCGCTATATTAAAACCGTGCATCGCCTCGGCTACAAATTTATTGACGAGGTGATTGAACTCCCCTTTGCCTCTTCACCTGCACATTCCAAAGGGGCCGGCAGCTCAGCGCCTGCGTTATTTGCTGCGCTGCGCCAGCATCGCCTCGCCGTTCTTACCCTGCCGGCATTACTAGGGCTGGTCATCTTGTGGTGCAGTATAAGACCGAGAGTGTCTGCCATTGATTCACTGGCAGTGCTGCCTTTTCTGAACCTCAGCGGCGACACCAGCAAGGAATACATTGTCGATGGCATGACCGATGCGCTCATAACGCGTCTGGCCGGTTTAAAAGGCACGCGCATCATATCCAGGACCTCGGTCATGCAATACAAAAGTACAAAAAAGCCTTTGCCGGCGATCGGACACGAACTCGGCGTCGACGCCGTGATCGAAGGATCCGTGTATCAGGATTCCAGCCGCATCCGTGTTACGGTTCAACTGGTCAAGATTCATAATGAAAGCCATCTCTGGGCGGAAACCTATGAACGCCCCCTGGATGAGTTGTGGACGTTCCAAAATGATTTGGCGCAGGCCATCGCTCATGCCATCAGTAACAAGCTGCTGCCGGAGCAAACGCTGTCTAAGGTGGAACCAGGAGAACCCCGCGCCTATGAGGCTTATCTGAAGGGCCGCTATTTCTTTGAAAAACGTAACGAGGAGGGTTTTATAAAGGCGCTGGAATATTATCGGCAAGCGTTATCGCTGCAGCCGCAATTCGCCCCCGCCCTTGCCGGTGTGGCAGACTATTACAATATGCTCGCTAATTACGATTTGCTGCCGCCGGATCAGGCTGCGCCCTTGGCGAGGACAGCCGCCTCGCAGGCGCTGGCGCTCAATGCGAATCTCGCCGAAGCGCATGCAGCGCTTGGTTTTACCGCGGCGTTCTATGATTGGAATTGGCAGCAGGCCGAGGCATCATTGCAACAAGCGGTCGCGATCAATGCCAGTAATGCCGATGCTCATCACTGGCTGGCCTTGCTCTATGTGATTACCAATCGCTATGCCCAGGCGCAGCAGGAGATAAAAACAGCACAACTGCTCGATCCGCTTTCTTTGATCATCAACACCAACGATGGCTGGATTTGCTATTTTCAGCGGCGCAATGACCTGGCAAAAGAAAAACTGCAAAATGTGTTGGAAATGGATTCTGTTTTTGTATCAGCTCTCATCAAGATGGGCTGGGTGCTGCAGCAATGTGGAGAGGCGCGGCAAGCGCTTGTGCTCTTTGATCGAGTCCGCTCGATTCTACAGAATGATATTTCAGCAAAGGCCTGGTATGGTCATGCTCTGGCCCTCGCAGGTGAAAGGCAAATGTCGAATCGTATGTTGCAGGAAATTATTGCCTCGGCGCAGAACCGCTATGTTCCCGCCTATCCGATTGCCTGCATTCATGCTGCTTTGAGCGATAATGAAGCCGCCTGGAACTGGCTCGAAAAGGCGTATGCGCAGCGCAGCAATTGGCTGGCCTGGTTTGCTCACGATCCGAAAATGGATGCCCTGCGCTCAGACCCTCGTTTTGAGCTGCTGGCTCGCCGCATCGCGGAACGACATGAGGAAGGAAAGTAGACAAGCGCAAAATTCATCCGCGAGAGATGGTTAAATCCCCTCATAATCCTCTCATACCCTTTAGCTTGATCACATTTGTAGACCATTGGGCGACAGCCAACGTTCTCCTTCCCTTCCGCAGCCCAGGCAGCCAATTATTTTCCTGGGCGGCAAGGCAAACAGCGGAATAGCCAGAGGCGCTCACGCCAGGGCGGATTTTGCCTATGGATGCGTTTTTGTTCCATAGACAATTTCAAACTCATAATCAAGCGGAAGGTCCTCGCCAAAGCTTTCGGAACCACTGCCCTCGATAAAGCTGCCCAGCTCCATTTTGACAGCGCCCCTAACATTTTTAGCGATGATGGAGGAAACCAAAAAGGAATAGGCCGGAACAAGCCGACTGAAACCATCGCCGCCGCCAAAGTCACATTGGTAGGTAAAAAAGATGGTTGCCAGATTGGGATTAAAGGCAACGGCAAGCATGTTTCCGCTTTTTGTTACCGTACCGGTTGGGGTGAAGGCGGGGGCGCTGAGACCGATAATAGAACACTCCGCATCCGAGGCGGTGCACGTGGCGTAGTGGCTGCCCTCTCCGCCTTTTAGCGTGACGTTGTCTTGGTCGATGTCAATGATCAGCATCATTTCTACCTTATCGTGGAAGGTCCAGGGCATATTCTCTCCGCCGTGATGAATGTCAACATTGGCATAAATATGGTCGGGCAGCAGAGAATCTATGGTAACGCTCACGGTGCGCCGGGTTGTCATCGTTTTCTGCGATGGGCAGCTTTTCACTTCGCCCTGTATCACTGCCACGCCCCGCCTCTCCACCGTATAGCTGCCTCTGGCGACGCCCTGGCCGTCTGTTTGGGCCGTGGGCGGATCAACCCGGCCCGGACCGCTTTTCATGACCAGCGCCACCTCTTTGTTAGTGAAATTAGCGCCAGGGCCGGTGCCGCAGCGTACGGTCGCAGTAATTTCTGCAGTCTTGCCCTTATCGTCAGGAACAAAAAAATGAGTGCGTGCTGCAGCAAGGGCAAAGTCTGGATCGCACACCACCCAGCAGCCAGTGCCATCCACCCTCATATGATAACCGTCGGCAGGCGTTCCTTCATCATGTGTAATCTTTTCTGTTCTATCGCAGCTCGCCTGTTCACCATAGACGATGGTGTAATGGTCGCTGTACGACGGGGACACAAAGTTAAAATTGAAAACCACATTCTGAAGCTGGAAGCAGCAATCCCGGATGCGCTTTTTCTCGCCGATAGGGCCATAGCCTTGCATAAAATGATAGGCCCATCCCTGCGCCGCTGTGGTCAAGTCGATGGAATGATGGATATCGGAGAACGAGTTGCCCTCGCCGCCAAAAGAGCCGGGTGCGTCTGTGCCAAATCCGCTGAAATGGGTTACCTGGGCGCGCAGATGACGCCCGTCCGGCATCACCACCGCGGGAATAGACGTGACCTCCCAGGCGGCGCTATCGGGATTAAAAATGCACAGATGAGCTGAATCGCCTGGCTGAAACATCAAACCTGAAGTTACCGGCAGGATGATGGCAACCGGCTGCTGAAAAGAGGTGCCGCTCGGCAAACATTCAATGATATTTGCCACCATGCTGGATTGCCATATTTCCGGAATAGAATCTGCATGTATGGTGCGGACGCTGATAATTTTGTTGGCGGTGAGAGCGTTGGCTGGGATGGTGATAGAGGCGCCGTAACTGTCTTCGACTTTACCTCCAGCAGCGCCGATCATCTTCTGCGATGATATTCCGTTGTCGGGATTATCCTCAGGATCTGTTGCCGTATCCTTCTTACAGGCCAGCCCAAGCAGCATAAAAAGAAAGATGACCAGTGCGAGAACGACAAGGTTTTGCTTTCTCATCGCGCCAAGTCCTCCTTTCGACTACCGCTCTTTCGGCAAAAAGTCTGAACCGGTCTTCTTGAAATCCAGTTTTCGCCGCCAGCGAAGCCTGTTGTTCAAGCAAAATTGACGCGTGACAAAGGAACCGCAAAGCCTATCTTTTGCGGTTTTTAGTGATTGGAAATTAGAGCTGTTTTGTCAAGTCGCTCTAGGATTTCACATTTTTTACCACCCCCCTTATACATAAGCGCCAAGATGCGGCTGAAAAGGCATCGATGTGGGCCGTCGAAAAGACGCCATTATAATTATACTAAAACAAAGCTGTTGTTTCAATCCTTTTTTTTAGATTTTTCCCCTTCGAAAAAAATACACTCAGTGAGGTAAGGAGAAAAACCCGTATTGATGAGCGCCGGGGGATAGGGGCAAAAATAATCATCGAATAGATGCCTCCGATTTCATAACGACACATTCGCTTGCTTGAGCCGGTCCGGGGTTCCACACCCTGCCTAAAAACCACCTGAACAGAATAAATTTGCTTGTCTCAACAAAAGACACGGCTTGCAAACGTTAGATGAATATTGCACTTGCCATTCCCGTAGCGGTCCAGAGATAAGAGTGGGCGCCTGCAGACAACTCCTCAACGACAATCATGGATGCCTCACGTCGCATGGCGTCATACACCCTTAACGACACCGTCGTTCTTGCCGGAAGATAAAATGCGATGGTGTCGTTGGATTGAACGGATTCGGATCATTTTGCATGAGGTAGGGCACGTCCGGCACAGCGTAAGCGGCAATCGTCCCTGCGATGCGTCCGCACCCGCGTCCATCCGTTGCGATGCCCCCTGCTGGTGGGTGAACACATAAGCGCCCATGAGGCGCCTTTGTTTGTACTGATGTCGACGGCGGAGTCGGTGGCAGCATACAACTCTACATTCAGCTCTGCAACCGCATAAACCGAAGTCATGGGTACCTCTGTTGTTCGCACCCAGTTCCGCGCAGCAATGAATCCCGGTACAAGACAGGCAATCAAGAGAAGACGATGAACGCCTTTCCGGGTGAAAATCGCCGTATGAAAGACGCTGCATGTGAATCCTTAGGTGTGATCGGCTTTCAATTGCGAGAGCGACAGGACCGGGCCGCCATTTTAAAATCAATCCCATAACCTTCATACTGCTTGTAAAAATGGCTGAACAGCAGTATATTGCATAGGGGGATGAGCAGGCATCAGACGGTGGAGGAAGCATATGTTCAACAGTATGAAAATCACAGCGGCGAAAATGGCTATGAATCAATTCATCGACGGCATCGGCACGGTCCAGGATCTGGAAATCGACAAGACCACGCAATCCATCCACGTCCGAGTGAACATGCTGGGCGAAGCAGAGCCCATCTCCATCCAGGCGATCGGCCTGATTCTGGGCACGGACTATATGGCGGTTTCGCATTTTGCCTGCGACAAACCCTGGGTGGAAGCCGCTCTGAACCGGTTCCTCGCCGGCAAGGAGATCAAAATAAGTGAGGCGGTCCGCAGTGGATTGAAAATGATCATTTAACCGCAAAAGCGTCGACCAGTTCTTTGGCGTTCTCTTTCACCCTCCCGCGGCCGATGGAACGGCGGCGATCATAAAAAAGGTGGGGAGCACCCACCTTTTTTTAGTCGCCAAGGTTATGGAAGCGGAATAAAGTAGATAATCCTGGCTAAAATATCAGCCAGAATGCGATGCCGGCCGTTCTCGTATCTGCCGAAATAAAAGACGTTGTAGTAGCCATCCTCATACCCATGCCGGAACCCCTCACGGAAATAGTGGCGATATTCGTTCAGATCCACCCAATAGCCGGTGTAGCCGTACGTTGCATCCTCATAGGCGTAACAGTCCTTATAGCTGAATCGCCAGCCGTCTTCATAGTCCGCCCGCCCGGCATAATATCCCTGTTCATAACCGTAATCGACGGCATCCTTCAGCACCTCAGCGACATAGCGGTTGACATTGAAATATTTGTTGCCGCGATAATAACGGAAACGGGGCGGAGCGTCGAAAAAGGGATCGTTGCGCAGATCATGGTCGTATTTACTGTACAGATCTTTTCTTCGCTCGCGCATGCGTTCGGCATAGGCCTGCTGGTAGCGCGCATGGGCGATGCGTTTTTCCTGTTCCAGACGGCGTCGCCTCTGCTCAGCGACCTCCTCCTGTTTGTTTAAGCGATCCCGATATTTTTCAAAACGCTTCTCTTGCCTTTCGACCTCTTTCTGCCGCTCTTTATCATTACGAGGAGCTCTGGACGATGGTCCCCGGTCCTGTTGCCGATTGTCGCCCGGCTGCTTCTGGTCCCTCTGCCGGTCCCCGGTAGACGGCGGCTGGGCCGGCGCGTTGTTTTTTTCCTGATCGTTCGCTGGTCTCTGGCTGGGCTGCTGGCCGGACTGCTGTTCACCCTGTTTCCGCTTGGGCTGTTCGCGCTGAGCGTCCACCGGGGCATGGACCGCCAACAGCAGAGCAGCGCTGATCGCCGCAGTCAGGAACACCCGGTTAACTGTGTTTGTTTTCACAGCCTCCTCCTTTCGAATCGAGAAAACCATTTGGTTGAATGGGTCAACCACCTGATGAAACGCGCGCGTTTCCATTTTGTTCTGCTCTTGGAAACTTAATTTGATCTTTCGTGCTCAAACGCGCGTTTCCTCTCCGCACCTGGCAGAGGGCGGCGTGTCTGCGCCCTGAATGGTCAAACCTGAGTGAAGGCGGCCGGCCGATGCGGCAGAGAAGGCTTGATCCGGTGTGAAAATAAATGGGGCTGCACTTTAACCCACCGTCAGCGCGCCTTTCTGGGATCAGGCCTGCCGGCTAATCCTCGCCTCTGCGGCTTCCATCGCCTGCAGCGAGTTCCCAGCGTAAAAATCTTTGTAGCAAAATAGCGTTGATTTACGTATCATACCATATAGGTTAGAAGGAGAGTGGCATGAAAAATACCTGCGCCGTATTAATGCCCATTCGAATACTCCTCTGTGCAGCGTTTCTCTTGCCCTGCCGCGCGGCGGAGACGCCGCAGCTGGCGTTCGAACAGATCTCCGTGGCCCAGGGTTTATCGCAAAGCATCGTCACCAACATCATGCAGGACCGTCGCGGATTTCTCTGGTTTGGAACCGAAGACGGTCTTAATCTTTACGACGGTTATGGCTTTACCGTGTTGCGCACAGACCCGGCGAACCCGCAAAGCCTCAGCTATAACCAGGTCACCGCTCTGTACGAGGACCGCAGCGGCTTCATCTGGGTCGGCACCTTTAACGGCGGGTTGAACCGCTACATCCTCGAAACAAACCGCTTTCTCCGCTATCGCCATCGCAGCGCGGATAGCACCTCGCTCAGCAACGACTTGGTCTACTGCATCGTGGAGGACCTGAACGGCCGCATTTGGATCGGGACAGATCACGGCTTGAACCGAATGACGTTGCCGACCGGTTCCGCGACGCCCGCCGGCTTCCACCGTTTTTTCAGCAACCCGGGACAAGCGCAGACCCTCACCGACGACCATATTCGAGCCCTGGCGGTTGACAGCACCGGCAACCTCTGGATCGGAACGGATCAGGGTCTGAACCAGCTCACTGCTGATCAGACCGGCTCTCTTCATCCTCGCTTTACCTCTTTTGCGCATTCCGGCGGAGGGTGGAAACGCCTGGCGCGCGACACGGTGCGGACACTGCGCGTTGACCGATCCGGCAGCCTGTGGATCGGCGCAGTGCATGGGCTGCATCAGCTGCGGCAGGAAAACGACGCGCTCCGGTTGCAGACGTTTCTCAGCGATCCGACTGATCCGCATCGCCTCAGCAACAACAACGTCTGTGCGCTCTGGGAGGACGAGGAAGGCTTTATCTGGGTCGGCACCGACGGCGGCGGCCTGAACCGTCTGAACCCGGCCGACGGACGATTTGATGTCTGGCGCAACATTCCCCAGGATCCGCTTTCTCTCAGCCACAATGAAATCCGCTCCTTATTTCAGGATCGCTCCGGCCTGCTCTGGGTGGGCACCTACGGCGGCGGCGCCAGCAAAGTCAACGTGCATCGCAAGCAGTTCATTCACTATCGGTATGATCCGGATGCACCGGACGCGCTCAGCCAGCCGATCATCTGGTCGATCTATGAGGACCCGGAGGGCAATCTCTGGATTGGTACCCATGGCGGCGGTCTGGACCGCCTCGACCGCCGCACCAATCAATACACCCATTATCGCGCAGATTCTAAAAATCCCAACAGCCTCAGTCACAACATCGTGCGGCTGGTCGTCCCCGGCCATCATGGCGAACTATGGATCGGAACCCATGGCGGCGGCATTTGCCGCTTTCAGCCGAAAAGCGGCCGATTCATCCGCTATCTGCATAACGACCGAGATCCCTCTTCGCTGTGCCACAACGAAATTCGTTCCCTTTTTCTCGACAGCGACAGCGTTCTGTGGATCGGCACCAACGGCGGCGGCCTGGACCGGCTGGATACCCGTCCCGCGAATGCCGCCGCGCGGTTTTATCACTTGCGCAGCGATCCCGCTGATTCCAACTCCCTCAGCAGCGACTATGTCCGCTTCGTTTTCAAAGACCGCGCAGGGCTTTACTGGATCGGAACGCAGGGCGGCGGCCTGGACTGCTACGACGCCGCAGCAGAAAGCTTTATCCATTATCGCCACCATCCGGAGGACCCGCACGGCATTCGCAGCAATTATATTTTCTGCATGCACGAAGACCGGCAGGGCATCCTTTGGCTGGGAACCTGGGGCGCGGGTCTGCTCCGCTTCGATCGCCGCAGCGGAACATTTACTTCCTTCAGCACCCGGGACGGACTGCCGAGCGATGCGGTGTACGGCATTCTGGAGGATGACCAAGCCAACCTCTGGTTCAGCACCAACAACGGTTTGGCGCGCTTCAATCCTGTCACCGGCTCGTGTAAAAATTACAACAGTCGCGACGGTCTGCAGAGCAACGAGTTCAACGGCGGTTCATTCTTCAAGAGTGCAAGCGGAGAAATGTTCTTCGGCGGCATCAACGGCTTTAATGCCTTTTATCCGCAGACGATCAAAGACAATCCTCACATCCCGCCCATCGTACTCACCTCGTTCCGCAAGATGAACCGCGAGGTCCATTTCGCCCAACCTCTTTCCGAGGTCAAGGCCATCGAACTTTCCCATCGCGACTATATCTTTGCCTTCGAGTTCGCCGCCCTCGACTATACCGCGCCGGAAAAGAACCTGTACGCCTACAAGATGGAGGGATTGGATCAAGATTGGATCACGACGACGGCGAAAAACCGGCTGGCGCAATACACGACCCTGGCTCCCGGAGAGTATGTCTTTCACGTCAAAGGATCTAACAACGACGGCGTTTGGAACGAAAACGGCGCAACGATCGGGATTGTCATCTCCCCGCCCTTTTGGCAGACATGGTGGTTCCGGCTGCTGGCGCTGGCCGCCATCGGCGGAACCATGGTCTTCTTCTACCTTCGCCGCCTGCGTCTGATTCGCATGGCCGCAGAACTTCGCGCCGCGCATGATATGCAGATGGCGATCATGCCGCAGGCGGATCCTCAGTTGCCGGGATTCGACCTCTCCGGCGCCTGTATCCCGGCCAATCAGGTGGGCGGCGATTTCTTCGACTATACATGGATCGGAGACGATTATAAAAAATTCGCCGTGCTTGTCGGCGACGTTTCGGGCAAGGCCATGCGCGCCGCTATGGCAGCGGTGATGGTGAACGGCATGATCTACGCCGAAACGTCGAACGGCAAAAGCGTCGCTGAGACCATCACCCGCAGCAACACCCTGCTATATCCGCGCACTGACCGCCAGACCTTCACCGCCGTCTGCCTCGTGGCCCTGGATCTCGACACGCACGAGATGTGTTTCACCAACGCCGGCCTTTACGAACCCCTATTGCACCGGGACGGACAGTGGTTGCCGATGCGCTCCAGCGGAATATCCTACCCGCTGGGCATCGTTGCGCATCACGAATATCAGGAACAACGGGTAGCGCTCAAACCGGGGGACGTGGTCCTGCTGCAGACCGACGGATTACAGGACGCGATGAACAAAGGGCAGGAATTCTACGGAGAGGAAAGGCTGTTGCGGTTTCTCGAGAGCGTGCCCACCCACTCTCTCACCAGCAAAGAGATCCGCGACGTCATCCTGGCGGACGTGCGGGCTTTTGTCGGCAAAGCCCATCAGTATGACGACATGACCGTGATTGTGATCAAGTGCTTGGATAAAATCAACGCACCTGAGGCGGCGCCCAAGGCAGACTGAGGAGAAAAAATCGCCGGCAAGCCTTCTCCCAGCTGCATCGGCGTCTTTACTTTTTAATCGACTGCAATCTGATGCGCAGGGCCGAACCGCCGTACGCGCCAACGAACGCCACCGCCAAAGCCAGCAGGGTGAAAAGATTTTGCGTTCGAAAAAATCCCAGGATGGGTATCCAGATGCCCAGAGCCAGCGCGAACAGCCACCAAAATTTAGGCCGTAAAAATCCGAAAATACCCGCGATGACCAGCAGAACCACGGCGGTTACGGCCGTATCGCTGAAATCCGGACGTGCGTTGACGTAGGTGATCAATCCACCGATGGCGATGGCGACGCCCAATAAAAATTTTTGCATTCGATGATTCCTCCTGGTTGTTTTCGTCCTATGGATACAGAATCATTAAAAGTAATATAATCCGTCCTGTTATCCCATGCAAGGGAAAAACGATTCAGAGAAAAAATCCACCTCTGCGCCATCAGCGAGAAGAATAATTTCCCTTGCATCCGTTCGCGCTGGTTCGCATATTAATCCATTCAACAGATCCAACCAGCCCTTTTGCCCCCGTTTCAAGAAAGGAACACGATGAAAACACAGGACGAATATCTCTCGCTCTATCGCACCGATCTGCTGGAGAACACGGTGAAATTCTGGTTTCCCCGCAGCATTGATCTCGAGCACGGCGGATTTCTCCATTGCTTTGATCGTGACGGATCGCTGATCGACAGCGACAAGAGCGTGTGGGCGCAGGGCCGCATGAGCTGGATGCTGCTCACGCTCTATAACACCCTTGAACAACGGAGCGAATGGCTGGATTGGGCGAAACAGGGGCTGGACTTTATCGAGCGGCACTGTTTCGATTCTGACGGCAGAATGTTCTTCCAGGTCACCCGCGACGGCCGGCCTCTGCGCAAACGGCGCTACGCGTTCAGCGAATCCTTCGCCGCCATCGCTCACGCCGCCTATGCCAAGGCCACAGGCGACGACCGGTCGGCGAGCCGGGCTAAAGAGCTGTTCGACCTGTTCACCCGCTGGAATTTCACCCCCGGCCTCATGCCCGCCAAATTCACCGACACCCGGCCCATGATCGGTCTCAGTCCACGCATGATCACCATTGTCACTGCGCAAGAGCTGCGGCTGAATCTGGGCGACACCTCGGTGAACGACTGGATCGACCGTTGCATCGACGAAATTCAGCGCTGGTTCGTCAAGCCGGACCTGCGCGCCGTGATGGAGAGCGTGGCCCCCAACGGTGCGATCGTCGATCATTTCGACGGCCGCACGCTGACTCCGGGCCATGCCATCGAAGGCGCCTGGTTCATCATGCATGAGGGTCAGTTCCGCAACGATGCCGCGCTCATCAGGTTGGGCTGCGACATGCTGGACTATATGTGGGAACGCGGTTGGGATGCGGAATACGGGGGCATTCTGTATTATCGCGATCTCTATCATAAACCGGTGCAGGAGTACTGGCATGATATGAAGTTCTGGTGGCCGCACAATGAAGCCGTGATCGCCACCCTGCTGGCCTACACCTTGACCGGCGAAGAAAAATATCGCCGATGGCACCAGCAGGTGCAGGACTGGAGCGAATCCCATTTCCTCGATCCCGAGTACGGCGAATGGTATGGTTATCTGCATCGCGACGGCCGCATCTCGGCAGCGTTGAAAGGCAACCTGTGGAAGAGCTTTTTCCATCTGCCGCGCATGCAATGGTATTGTCAGCACCTGTTGCGGACAAAAACAAATTCCACAGCCAAGCCGGCGAATCCATCATGAAAGGCTGCGCTTTGCTACCCCGAGTTATCGCAGCGGCCTGGCTCACGAGCTTTATCTGCGCTGAGGCGCAAACGCAAAGCCTGATCCTGAGCAACGAGCAGCTGAGCGTGCATCTGTCTGTCGACAGCCAAAACAGACCCTTTATTCGGGAGATCACCTCCGCCGCAGGAACTTGGCTGGGTCAGGCGGCATCAAGCTCAATCCTGCAGGCCTGGCCGACGGACGAAGAGCCCTTGCAAGCGGACGACCTACCGACGTATTGGTGGTTGAACGAGGATTCACTCTCTCAGCGGGCCTACGCCTCACGCAGAGCAGGCGATCTCGAGATTATCTGGCACGTCGCTCTTTTCAAAAAAATGGAACTGATTCGTCTGTCGATGGAATTGATCAACCATGGACAGCAGCGATCCATCCGCTGGTTTCCCGTGTGGGCGGCTGAATGGGCGCCGGCAGGCGTCGTGCACGGTTGGCAGGCGTTGACCTACGAGCCCCGGCAGGACTGTCTGGATAAAGAACCGGTGGTTTACTTTTCCCGCACCTACAGTTCGGACCGGCAGGAACGGCCGACGCGCGGCGCCCCGTTTACCGGACAGCTCCCCTTCTGGTATCTGCAAACAGAGCGCGGCCGCTGCTATTTCAGCTTGGAGTGGAGCGGCGGCTGGCGCGCCGAGTGGTCCGCTAACGCGGAGCAGGCTGCCCTTCGCGTTTTTCTCCCCGAAGAAGAGACCCAGCTCCTTTTGGCGTCGGGTGAAAAAATAACCGGGCCAACGCTTGCCGTGATCCCAGTAGCAACCGGCGCAGAAAGAGAAATGCGCAGCCATTGGTTGGCTGTTCGCGACCAGGCTGCGCGCACGCGCTATACCATGCCCACTCCCTTCTTCCCTCTCATCTATAATCACTGGTACTCGGTGCGTTTTGCCCTGAACGCGGCGTTTCTGAAAAATCAGATCGCCGCATCGACGCCCTATGGATTTGACGCTTTCGTTGTGGATGCAGGCTGGTATGAACGGACCGGAGATTGGTCGCCTTCACGGACCAAGTTCGCCGTGGGCGAATTTGAGCAGGAACTGCGCAAGCTGAAACAACAGAACATCCTCGTCGGCTTGTGGAGCTGTCCCTGGCTGGAAAGCGTGGACGCGGCTGAACGGCCGAACTATATCGATCAACCGGGCTTTTATCGCGAATTCATGCAGGCCTGGGCCCTTGATTTGGCAGGAGGTGATTTCACCTCCCGGTTGACCAGCCACGTGCGTCAGCTGGTGAATGGTTACGGTATGGATTGGTGGAAATACGATCAAGAGTTTCTCGGCGACAGCACCCGAGCTGGAAAGATGAAAAACATCGCCGCTTTGCAGACCAGCCTGACAGCGGTCCGCCTCTCTTTTCCGAAACTGTTCATCGAAAATTGCATGAGCGGCGGGCGTATGATCAACGGCTTTACTGATGCCATCAGCCAGTCGCACTGGATCCGCGACGGCAGCGCCAACGGATTGAAGCACAGCCGATCCAACATAACGGAGGCTTTGGGCGCCGTGGATTTTCTCGCGCCCTACAAAGTGCAGCGCTGGACCAATCGCATCGATGAAATTCATGATCCAGAGAGCCTGCGGCTCTATTGCCGCAGCGCCATGATCGGAACCTGGGGTATTTCGGCGGATCTGACCAAAGTGGATGCCGGTCAACAGCGAATCATTCTGCGCGAGATCGAAAATTATCGAAAGATAAACCCCATCAAGGCCGATCAGCTCTACGATGTGATTTATCCGACAGAAAATGAAGCCTGGTGCGGCATCATCTATTACAGCCGTGCAGGGGATCGCGCCGCCGCCCTCCTCTTTCGCTGGAATGCCGATGAGGAAATCAGAGAGGTGCTCCGTCTTCCTGGACTGAAAGACACGGGATCCTATGAGGTTTCATGGACAAACGATTCCGGCGGCTGGCGCCGCGACATTAAATCCGCGGCCAATGGAGTCGAACTTTTCCTCAGCAAAGGGCAATTATCGCAGATAATCCTGGTGGGGAAAACCGTCCCCAGCCCATGACCTCGCCGGCGGCGCCAAGCCCGAATCCACGAGAAAAATACCGCCAAGACGAAACCCACTGAGCAATACTCATCGCACCAGGCTCATCTTGCCCCGCGCCGTATGCTCACCCATACTGAAACGGTAGAAATAAATCCCGCTGGCCGCCGGACTGCCGCCTTGATCACAGCCGTCCCACCGCGCCAAATAATGACCTCCACTCACCGTGCCACTGAACAACGTGCAAACCTCACGGCCGTTGCGGTCATAGATGGACAGCCGGCCATTCCCTGTTTTAATCCCATTGGGCAGCACGATGTGGATCAGCGTCGTCGCGTTAAAGGGATTGGGATAATTGCAGACCAGAACCTGGGTCTGCGGAGACTGGTGCTCTTTGCTCTGCGGCTGCAGTCCGGTTATTAGAATTCCGCCTGGCTCATAGCCCCGGCCGGCTGCGTCCGCCAAATAGAGGTTGCAGAAATCAGGCCGCAACGACGGCGCCATATTGTAGATCAGGGTCCACTCCTCATCGGTCAGCCGATGGAAATTTGTGGCCAGGTGTTCGTAATAACTCATCATGGGACCGGCGAACGCGATCTCATGCCCGTTCTGCGGCAACACCATCACGCCCAGGTTGATGGGACCGGTGCCGACGTGCTGCACCCAACCGACCGCTTCGCCGAATTCATCGGTGGGTGCGGTGTGGATATCCGCTACGATATAGTCCTGCTTCCAGATGGGATCGCTCTCGCCGTACTCGATATACAATCGTGTATACCAGCCGGCGTATTTGCGCGGATTGCAGCCGAACTCGCTGTAAAGCGCTCGCTGCAGAAACCGTTTTTCCTGTTCGGTCTGTTGCTCTCCGTTTTTTGCTCTCTGCGCGATGACGGCGAGTGTATCGAACACAGCACGGCTCTGTCGGAAATAAAAAGGGATCCCGTTGGCGATGCCCCAGGCGCTGAATTTTTTATCGCCAGCCTCGGCCATATCGCGCAGTGCGGCAAACATCTCCGGCGCCGGCTCCAAGTAGACTCGGGGGAAAGAGCAGGTAATACTCATGGTGTAGGATTGTTTCGCATAGAGCAGGTTGTCATGGCGCAGTTCAGCCCACGAGCCCAACTGGGTGTTCATCAGACGCTGCCACCAGGCGGCGGTCTGCATGGCCGCCGGCAACGAGCTGCGATCTACAGGCGGATTCAACCCGCGAATAGCGGAAAGCCAGCTGTTGAACAGAGAGCTTTGCCAAAAACCGTGGTCATAGCCATCCACCAGCCGGCGCACCGCAGCCAGATTAGGTGCGTAATGAAAGCGTTCCAGTTCAGACTGCAGCAATTGACCGGCTGCATCGTTGCCCAGCGCGAACAGCACATCCAGGGTGGAGGGCAGCATGCGCGGGACACGAATGCCGTCATGCAGAATCTTGTCAAAGACCAGTTGACCGGTGATGAAGGAATCGATAATGAAGCGCTGGCCGAGCAGAAGAAAGGAGCCGGCCGGCTTGACGGCGTCCGGATTCAATGGATCTGACCACAGGATCTGCGAATTGATGCGCTGGCCGGCGAACGACCTTTTCGCCAGAGTGTCTTGAAAAGCGGCTGTGGCAAGACTGTCGAGCAGTTGATCCGCGGAAGCGATGCCGGCGCAGGCTTTTAATTCATCCAAATGTTGCAACGTCACATTATCGCACTCGCCGATAAAAAAAGTAAGCACCTCATCGATTTTATCATAATGCGCTCCGGCGCCTGACAGGTCGACAAGCTCCTGCAACAGTAGGGCGTCAATGATCTGCCGCTGAATATCCGCAAACGGGTATGGGGCGTCGAGCTGTTGCGGCGGGATCAGATAGAATTCGGTTCTTCCCAGCCACATGACCGCTTTGAAATAGCGCGCCAGCTCCGGACGGTATTCGTCCAGATAATGGCCGCGCACCTGAAACTGGCTGAAATCGATGTCGCGCGATTTGGTGGAAAAAAGTTTGTAGTCGGCCGGTGTTTCTCCGTCCACCAGAGCCAAGAGCTCACGAAAAGAAGTCTGGTTGGCTTTGTAAAGCGGGACCGTCGTATCGTCGAGCAGGCGCCTGGCCACGGACAGATAGAGATCCAGATCCCGGAGCATCAGCGCCAGTTGCGGCTGTTGCGCGTATCGCTGCCCCAGCTGCGGCAACGCCGCATGCATCTTGGACAGGCAGGCGGTCAGCTCAGGCAAAAGCAGGAGCACTTCGGTCTGTTTGAGAATGACATCGTAGGAACTGTGAACCGCATGCAGGATCGCATCGGCGCTGATAAAAAGCGGCAGGTCCTTGACATAAATGTCCTCCAGCGCAGCCATGAACGTCGGATAGGAAAGCCGCTCGCTGACCATAAAACCATTGCGGCGGATGAGCGCCTTTTCCCCAGAGGTCAGTTTGAGATGAGCGTCGACGCTGTCGCTGTACAGCGCGTTCTCCCAGGAACCGGGCGCAGCGGCTTGGAAGGCGCCGGCTGGATAGCGACGCAGCAGGCCTTGGGCGTCCAGTGCCTCGGTCGCCGCGAGAAATTGTCTATATTCCGCCGGATCAAATTCACAGGACTGGCTAAAGGCCACGGCGGCCAGGAACAGCAGGTTGGCGAGAAATTTTCGTTTCATCAGGTTTTCCCCAAGAATTCGGCGGCTCCTCATGTCATCAGCTGCAGCCGGCGGGCGCCTTTGCCCCCACACTCCGGATTATTCGATCGTACAGCTCTCCACTCGGCGCACCCGTGAGGGGGCCATATCGATCTTTTCCAACCTCTTGCTGTTCACCAGTACATTCTTCAGCCGCAGCGATCGGATCGGCGCCGCAGCGTCGCCCTCAATCTGCCAGGCGGCGGCTGGGTTCGGTTGACCGAAAAACGTTATATTTTTCAATTCGAGACTGTCAATGGCGGCCCGTTCCACAGTGAACAACGACTGTAACCGCTCCGCATCGTCAAAACTGCAATCGATAAACCGAACGACGCCATAGCGCGCTGGAGAACCGTCGGTTCTTGGTCGTAAGCCGTGAATCAGCACGGAACCAAAGGGCATGGAGAGGAAACGGCAATTCTTAAAAGTGAAATCACCCTGATCATAGTTCGTAAAAAAGCCCAGGCGGACGGCGTTCGCTCGCATGTTCCAACCCAGCATGCCGCTGATCGTATGATTTCGTGAAGGGCGAAAATCATAAGAGGAGAAATAGTGGCCGGAGGCGAAACAATCATCGTTGCAGGCCGCCAAACAACCATCCACCAACACGTCCCGGCAGCTGCCCGTGTTGATGCCGTCGGCGTACTCGGGCGTACACGCCGGCGGCGTGAAAATCTTGACTCTCCGGATGGTCAAGCTGTCGCAATCGCGCGCATTGATGTTAAAATTGCGGCCGTTGCGAATAGTGATGCCTTCAATCAGAATTCGCCGGCAACTGGTCAGAAATAAAGGGGATTGTGTAATCCACGGACACAATGGATTGCTGGTAAAGTAGTCGATCATGCCGTGCTGATAGTCATTGCCGTAGATCGCATAGTTTTCATAGGCCTGATGATCGATGGCGCCCCGGCCGCAGATCGTTACGCTGCGGCATTGGTCTAACCACAAACCATGACGATGTATGTTTTCGCCGTTCGCACTGCTTTTGACTTTCAACAAACATCCCGGGGCGAGATAAATGGTATAATCATGGCCGGCGCGAATTGAGAGCTGATCCACCAAATAAATGCCCGGCGGAATGTATAGGATTCTTCCGGACCCGTTCAAATCCTCAAATGCCCGTTGAAAATTATCGGTCTGGTCGATCAAACCGTTCGCATCGGTCAAGTAGGGCGAGGCGTCCACCACGGCAGGGTCGTCTTTGCTTATGGACGGTTCCGGTGGATCCACCGCCACCATCAAGGGCGGCAGCTGATTGATGCGGACACAGTAATATTGCGGCTGGTGGCTCTTATCCGTCTTGAAACGCAGTCTCCTGTTCCGGATCACGCAGGGTATGTTCCATTCCAAAGGGTGTATGCGGCACTCTTTTATTTCCTCCACCGAATGAATGTCGATTTCGACATCGCCTGTGGAGGCCAAATGCGCATAGTGCAGATGCATGCAGGCAGGATCATCGATATGGCAATAGGAGGGCAATTTCAGATAGGCGTCCGCCAGACGCCGGCGCTCCTCCGCGGTCATGGCCGGCATCTCTACAACCGGCACAGGCGTATCCCCGGCAAACAAGCGAAAGGATCGGCTGAGCACGTCACCGTTGAAGGAATAAGCGGTTATCGAACTCCCGGCGAATAAATCCACGACCATTAAAAGCAGAAGGCTTACGGCGCCACGTCCTTTGGAGTGGGACGAAAATTTGGCCGGCCGTTGCATGGAAAAATCCCCGTACATCCGCTGTCGCCTTTCAAGCCGATAAAACATACCTTGAATTTAAGAAAAATTATTGGTTAATTCAATATGCAACAACAGAACTCGGCGCGTGGGTAAAAGGCGGGCCATGGCAAAGCACAAGCAGGCCGTCAAACTCCTCAAGCCACAGTTGAATCTGAAACTACAACTTGCCGATATTCTGCCGGCGCGTTCTGTCCTTAAAAGTCGATTGGGCCTAAATCAAAGGGGTCCCAATCTTGCCAAGGGAGCACAGGTCATGAAGTGCCTGATTTATGCATTCCTTTTCATTATCACCTCCAGCAGGGCTTGCACGATCATCGGCGTCGGCCGCCTGGCCTCGGTCGACGGATCGGTCATCGTCTCCCACACCGATTGCGGACCGGACTCACGCATCCGGGTGGTTCCAGGCCAAACCTATAAACCCGGAGAACAGGCGGCAGTGTATTGGGGACTGCAGGACCCCCGCCAGCCGTTGGATGGGCCCACAGAGATCCTCGGCTATATTCCTCAGGTTGCGAAAACCTACACCTATTTCCGCTCCGCCTATTCGCACATGAATGAACACCAGCTGGGCATCGCCGAAAGCACCACGGCGCAAAAATCGGAGTTGGACACGGAAAAAGGCAAATGCGAACAGATTATGACCATCGAAGCGGCGCAGATTTTCGCCCTGCAGCGCTGTCGCACCGCCCGCGAAGCGGTTCGGTTGATCGGCGATCTGATGACCACCTATGGTTTTCTCTGCTCCTCCGGCGGGTCAGAGGCCTTGTGCATCGGCGATCCGCGCGAGGTTTGGATCCTGGAGGTGTTCGGCGTCGGTCCTGAATGGAAAAAGGCCGGCGGCAAACCCGGCGCCATCTGGGCGGCGCAGCGTTTGCCGGATGATCATGTCACCATGATACCCAACTGGAGCATCATCAAGGAAATTCAGCCGCAGAATAAAGACGAATTCATGACGTCTGCCAATTACCTGCAGGAGGCCGTTGACCGTGGATGGTATGATCCACAGTCCGGCAAACCCTTTGTCTGGCAGGAGGCTTATACGCCGCTGCCGCAAGAGTACGCCACCGGCAGGTTCTGGCTCTTTTACTCCACCTATACACCCCATCTGGCTGATTGGCCGGAGCGCAAGCTGAGCGGAGATCCGCTGCAGCCGATCAATCCCTATCGGCAGTATGTAGAACCGCTAAGCCTCTACCCCTTCTCCGCAAAGCCGGAGCGCAAGCTGTCGGTGCGCGATGTCATCGATTTTCAGCGCTCGGTGTTCGAAGGCACCATCTACGACATGAGCGAAGACCCCAACTGGCTGGTTCCCGCCGCTGAAGGCGGTTATGCGAAAAGTCCGTTAGCCACGCCGTTTCCGAGCCATGATCTGCGTCTGCTGCTCAAACTCACCAATCGCCGGCCTGTTGCCAGACATCGCGGTCACTATGGCATGGTGTGTCAGTTGCGCGAATGGCTGCCCGATGCGATCGGCGGAGTGTATTGGGTGTATCTGGACAACCCCTATTTCAGCCCCTATGTACCGATCTACGCCGGCGTCACCGAGACCGCCGAATGTTACCAGATCTACCATCCAGACCACTACAGCGATCAATCTGCGCGCTGGACCATCGACTTTGTGGACAATCTGGCCGGTCTGCGTTTTCAAAAGGCGATTGAGGTGGTGCGCAGCGCGCGCGATCCTTGGGAGGCGCAAATATTCAGCCGGCAGGATTCCATCGAGACCGAAGCGGCTAAGCGGTATAAAAAAAATTCCCACGCCGGCCGCGCTTTTTTGACCCGCTATTGTGTGGATTTGCAGCGACAGGTCCCCGTACTGTTTATTCGATTGCGGGAAACGTTGATCAGCCAATTCACCAATAATCGAGAGTGAACCGCCGCTGCGCGATACGTTTGTCCGGTAGGCTTGGCCTGCCTTTGCCAAGACTGTTTCCTGTCCCTGGTAAAAGCCGTTGATGTTCATCGTGGTTTAGGAGCCCCCTATGCACTCTATGGCAGCGATCGTGCGCCAGATTTTCCTCCAAACACCGATGCATCTTGTCCTGGCCCCCTTCCTTTTACTGGCAACGCCGTTTCCGCTTTCCGCCTGCCGTTATACTGTCCGCGAGATCGGCTTTTCCACCCTGGCCTTTCCGGCCTATCATTTGACGATTCACCATTCACTCGAATTGGCGCAGCAGGACGTCGACCAGCTCGCCGAACTCTGTGAAAAAACCATGGCGGAATCAAACCTGGTCATCGAATGGGTCCAGCGGCCAACGCATCGCCAGGATGATCCTTTTGCGATTCTTACTTTAGACAGCCTGAAAACGCCTCTCGTCTTCCGCAGCGGCGGACGGACGCTGTCGGCTTTTGTCCTCGCCCTTCGGCAGGAGGTTCTCTCCTCTTCGATGCGAAGGCAGATTTTGCACGAGATTCCTTCTGCGCATGCGGTGGTTTTACTCATCGCCGGCAAAGATCCGGAGCAGACGCAACGCAGCCGACTGGCCATTCGACAAGCTCTGCAACAGATCAAGCCGGTTCTTTCACTGATGCCCAAACCATCAGCCGCGCCGCCGGTGGCGCTGGAGCTGCCGTTCTCCAGGCGCGGGCAGGAACGCGTGCTGCTGTGGAGCTTGGACGTATTGGACCAGGCGATCGAGCCGACAGCCATCGTCTTATACGGCCGTGGCCGCCGAATGGGCCCGGCCTTGCAAGGGGATAAAATCACCACAGAGGCGATCTATTATCTGCTGTCGCTGGTGGGCGCTGACTGCGAATGTGATCTGGACCGCTCCTGGCTTCTGGGCCCGATGATCCCCTTGTCCTGGACAGAAAAAACGCAAGCGCTGGTGGCTCACACGCTTGGCTTTGATCCGGAAAATCCGCTGGTCAAGATGGAACTATTCCAAATTGCTAAAATAGGGCCTGGCGAAAACGCCAGACCACGGCCTTCCGTCCTTCCTTTGGATCAAAGCGCCGGCATGGCCAAACAGAGCCGTTCGGCTGTTCCCGCGATAAATACAGCTATTGGTAAACGCTTCACGTCGCAAGTGCTGATCTGTTTCTTGATCCTGCCGGCGGTATCGATCCTGGCCGGCGCGCTCATCATCCTTTTGCAGAAAAAAAGGAGATCACTGCCATGAAAAGTACAGGAATTGCATTTCCCCATGCGCGCGGGAACTGTCTGCGACCATGCTGCAGCATGCAAAAAAGAGTGAGGATAATTCTTCACTGGCTTCTTGGCTTCATGGCCCTGAGTTTCGGCTGCCGTCAAGAGCAGAGCGCCATGCCTTCGGGCCGCAGCAGCTGGTCGCCGGATCGCATTCTGGCCAAATTGGATCATCCGCGCGGCATCGCGGTGGTGCTCAGCGACACCCTTTCTACGCAGGCACTGCAGCTGGCGCAACACTCCGAGCTGCTGATCTACCTTCAGTTGGCCGACCCGCAAAAAGTGGCGTACAGCCGTCGGTCGGCGGATCAATCGGGCCTGCTGAATTCACGGCTGTATATCGAAGCCGACGCCTCCGCCCGCATCCATCTGGCGGACAACCTGGCCGATGCAGTGATCCTGGAACAGGGATCGCCCTCTGAATGGGAACAGGAAATCCGCCGTGTGCTGCGGCCCGGAGGACTGGCGTTCACTGGAAAGAAGGAATGGACCAAGCCGTTCCCCAAGGGCATCGATGATTGGAGTCATCCACTCCACGGTCCGGACAATAATCCACAGTCCAAAGACAAAATCGCACTGGCGCCTTATCTGACCCAATTTCTGGCGGAACCGCATTATGCGCCGGCGGCACAGGTGGCGGTGGCCTCAGCCGGCAGGCTGTTCAAGGGATTCGGCCATATCGCCTTTCATGAACGTGAAGAGACGTATTTGAATAAACTGGTGGCGTTCAACGGCTACAACGGCGCCCTGCTCTGGCAGCGCGACCTGGTCCCCGGCATCATGCTGCATCGCAACACCATCATCGCAACGCCGGACCTCTTGTACGTCGGCGATGACAGATCCTGCAAGCTGTATGACAGCGGTACCGGCGAGCATAAAGGCGAGATCGCCCCAGACGCCGTCCAAGCCGGCGGCACATTCTGGAAATGGATGGGCCTGCAGAACGGAACGCTCTATGCCCTGATCGGCGAACAGGAGATGAAAGATCCGGTGATGCGCTGGGGTCGGGAGAAACATGGTTGGCCCTGGGATGCCATCTCGCCGGGATTCAATCAACAGGATCACCCGTGGGGATTCGGCCGGGATTTTTTCGCCATAGATGTAAAAACGAAGAAAATCTCCTGGCATTATCATGAGGAAGAGCCTATCGACAGCCGTGCACTGTGTATGAACAGCGACCGCGTTTTTCTGTTTCGCTTCGGCGCCTATTTGACCTGCCTGGATGCGCGCTCGGGCAATAAGCTGTGGCGCAAGACTCCGGAGAACGCGAAAGAGCTGTTCAACGCCATCGGCGCCTATCTGCATCGCCAGGGATGGGAGACCAACTGGCGTTCGCGCACCTATTTGATGTGCAGCGACGAAGCGCTCTATTTCGCCGGACCGCAGATCGATAAACTGCTGGCGGTCTCTGCCCGCGACGGCCGTGTGCTCTGGGAAAATCCGTTCAACAATTTTCAGCTGGTTCTGCGCGAAGACGGCCTCTACGGCATCGGCGGAATCTGGCGGCAAAACGTCAGTAAAAAATTCGATCCGCTGACCGGGGACATCCTCGCTGATCTGCCGATTGCACGCCGGGCCTGCACCCGTCCCACCGGCGCCGCTGATGCTATCTTTTTCCGCGCCGATGACGGCACAGTCCGGCTGGATATTCAGACCAGTCGGCCGCAATGGATCTCGCCCATGCGTCCACCGTGCTTTGACGGAGTCACAGTCGCCAACGGTCATCTATATTGGTGGCCCTTTGTCTGCGATTGTCAGCTTTCCATCTATGGCGTCACCGCACTGGGACCAGCCGGCGATTTTGACTTTTATCCCACAGCCACAGATTCGGAACGGCTGGAGACCGCCATCGCCGATCCGAAAAGCATCTCCAGCCTGCTGCATGATGCGGCCGACTGGCCCACCTTCCGCAAGAGCAACACCGGTCATGTCACTACCACTGCGGCGCTCGCCGATTCCGGCCGCCCACTGTGGCGATTTGCGGAAAGCCCGGCGGAAATGCCGGGCACAGAGATCCTCGGCCATCCCTGGCGGGTTGAATTGACCGCCCCGGTGACCGCGGACGGCCTGATTTTCTACGCCGGCAGCGATGGATCCGTCCATGCGCTGGATGAGACCACCGGTGAACGGCTGTGGAAAGCCCACACCGGAGGCGCGGTCCGTTTTCCCCCTACTGTCCATCGCGGACTAGTGCTGGTGGGCTCCGGCGACGGTTGGATCTACAGCTTTGTCGCGCGCACCGGTCAAATGGCCTGGAGATTCCGTATCGCTCCGGCTGAACGCAAGATTCCCGTCTATGGCAATCTGTTGTCGACCTGGCCAGGGGCCAGCGGCGTGCTGGTTGAAGACGGCGTGGCTTATGTCGCCGCCGGCATCCTCAACTATGACGGCGTCTATGTCTATGCTCTGGACGCCGAGACCGGAAGAGTGATCTGGCAAAACAACTCTTCCGGCCATCTATTGCGCGAAGCCCGAACAGGCGCCAGCGTGCAGGGACACCTGTTGATACACGATCATAAACTGTATCTGGCTGGAGGGACCTCCTTATCACCGGTCGTTTATGATCTCGCCACCGGTGCTTGCTTGAACGATCCTGAGCCGCTTAAAACCTGCGACACCACCCACCCCAGAGGATGGGAGCTGTATCTTATCGGCAGCCGGGTTGTGGCTGCGGGCAAACCGTTTTACAGCCGCTCCGATCAGATGGTTTTCGATCCCACGGTTACGGACAAGCTGCTGCACGCCCGTTGCGGAAACCGCGACATCCTCTGGGTCAATCAAAGCAGACTGTTATGTCTACCGCGCATCGACGAGCAGACCCTGAACGATTGCGTTGCCGGCACTCGCTATTTGGGCTTTTTCGCGCCCCTGTGGAAAAAATTATCCGGTGCACTAAAGCCGATCTGGGAGTACCCATGCCCCAACAGCATAGCTATGGCGGTAGCCCGGAATGCCGTGGCAGTGGCGGATGCCGAAGAGTTGTCCGTGCTTGACCTGCACAACGGCAGAACGCTCTGGCGGCAGGCGCTGGAATACCCTCCCCGGCCCTGGGGCCTGGCTGTAAGCCGCGCCGGCCGCATTATTTTGACTCTGGAGGACGGATCAGTGCGTTGCTACGGCGGCGCTTCCACTGTCGCTACCCCGTTCATACGCTCCAATAACACCTACTTTGTCGACTCAACCCGCATCGTTCTCGGCTGCAATGCGAGCGATGCCGAGATCTATTACACTCTGGACGGCAGTGAACCCACTCGCAGCTCAGCGCGCTATCAGACGCCGATTCCGATCAAGGAATCCGCCACTTTGCGCATGCGGGCCTATAGCCGGACAGGAGGCGCCGGTTATGTGGTTTCCGAATCGCTGAAAAAAGTGACCTATGAACCCTCGGCCGCGACCTCGTCCCTGGCGCCCGGCCTGCGCTTCGCCTATTATGAAGGCTCGTTCAATAAAGTCGCGGATATGGAACGACTCGAGCCGGCGGCCACCGGGCTGATGATGGGATGTCAATTGAAACCGCGCGAAGGCGTCGAGGCCTTTGGCTATGTATATGACGGGTATCTGTTGGCGCCGGCGGAGGGCATCTATACGTTTTATCTGCTCTCCAACGACGGCAGTAAATTGTACCTCAACGGCAAAGAGCTCATAGATAACGACGGCCCCCATGGGGCGTTTGAAAAATCGGCCACCCTGGCGCTGAAAAAGGGGGAATATCCCATTCAAGTGAAATACTTTCAGGCCGGCGCTGCAAAAGCCCTGCGCGTCAGTTGGAGCGGGCCGAAATGGACCAAACAGGAGCTCACGGCCGAAACACTGTTTCATCAAAAATGAACCGCCATCCCTCACGGGCTTTATACGCCAGTGAGATTTATTCCACGCAGACAAACCCTTCGTCAGCAGTCGCAGGGTGAAAGGACGATGCGACCGCGGCGAAGGGCGACACATCCGCCAAGGAGGAAACACCCATGAAACTCGGCTCTGGATTGCTCTTCTTCACAACCCTCATTCTTGTCACCACACCGCTGCACAGTCAAGACAGCAACAATAAAAACTGGAAAATTTCCTGGCAGGCCAAACACGGACAAATAGAAAACATTTTCCGCTCTTATGCGATAAAATGCGGTTCTGATATCGATCAGGACGGCAAAGGGGAAATTCTGCTCAACGACGGCGAGACCACCCGCTTTTCTCTGTTGGAATCCGCGGCGAACGACAGCTTCGCCCTGGTGTGGCAGATCGAGCGCCCGCATCAGTCCGCCCTGAGAAGCCTGGCGGTGACGGATTGGGACCTCGATGGTCGACAGGAGGTTTCGGTGATCATAGATTCTCCATTGGGGGAAATGCCCGGTGCTGTCTATGAATGGACCGGCGAGGATAATGGCCTGCCGACCGACGATGCGCCGACCACTGATTTCGATCTCCCCCGCAACAGTGCAGGCGCGGTGTGCGTAGAGGCCAGTTCCGTGCTCGCCCAGCTGGATGGCGATCCAGGGCCTGAATGGATCCTGCCCTATTTCCGCGGCAGCGGCATCTCGATGGTGATCCTGGAGCTGTCGACGGGCAGTTTTGAAGGTTATGGCTGGGATTTCGACCTGCTCGACGAGTCGCCCGGACAGGTGCGTACAGTCGAAGCCGGCGACCTGGATAACGACGGCGCCATGGAAATCGTCGCCATGGACAGGGAGAGCAGAAAACTGAGGATGATAAAAAACACCGGCATCGATTCCTATCAAACGGTCGCAATCATTCCGGCGGACAAGGTCAGTTCCACCTACACCTGCAACGCGGTAGAGTCGCTGCGCATGCTGAATCTCGACGGCGGCATGCCCGAGCTCTATCTGCTGGATGACGGCGGCAGAATGTATGTGATGAAGCATCAGGGCGATCTGTCGACCCTGGATCAGCTGACTTTCAGCAAAATCCTCGACATCAGCGACATCAGTACCGCGCGCGGGCTGGCTGTGGGCGATCTCGATCGCGATGGAAAGCCGGATTTCTATTTCGGCAATACCAAAGCCAACCGCGGCGTGATCATCTATGACCTCGAATATGAAGGCGGCGATGTCACCAGTCCGAACAGCTACAAACTCTATGAGGTCTGGCGCCACGATTTTGCTTTCGGTGGAACGCTGGAGGTGGGCAATATACGGATCGGGGATCAACTGGCCGGCGTGCACGATCTGGATGGCGATGGCTTGAAGGAACTGGTGATTGCCTTTGGCACAACCCAGAAAGATCTACCAGCCATCCTGGTGCTGGAAAACACTTCGGAGGCCACCCATGTGGCGGAAGACCCGGTCAGGACGTTGCCCGGCTGTTTTCATCTGCAGCAGAACTTTCCCAATCCGTTCAATCCTACCACAGAGATCACCTACGAAATCCCGCGGACCTGCCATGTGCGGCTGGAGATCATCTCCACTCTGGGACACTGCGTTGCGGCGCCGGTGGACGAGGTCCAGAGGGGGGGAAGACACATTGCTCATTATGAAGCATCGTCTCTGCCCGCCGGATTGTATTTCTATCGGCTGACCGTTGACGGTTTTTCTTTGCAGAAAAAAATGCTGCTGGTGAAATAGCATCCATCAGGAAGGAGCTGCACGGCAACTTTTCTATCTCAGGCTCGACGATTGGGAAAACCATGTTGCAACGCAGGGCTGGAGCTTCGCCTCAAAGATCGATCGTGCGCTTGAAAAACCAATTCCGGAGCGCAGAGCACCAGCTTCGCGTCAAATCTTTGCGTCTCCTAATTCGAAATTCCATGGCCGCCATCAATACTCTTTCTGCCTCTGTTCCCTTGATCCCCCGGCACAATGGCCCCGTGCTTTTTCAGCAGCGCCCGAATCTCCTGCACCGGCAGCTTCAAAGGCGTTGTATCACGATGAGCGGCCAGCGCCGCTGCTGCGCCTGCTGCCTGGCCCATAGCCATGCAGCAGGCTTGCACGCGAAGCCCCGAGTCGGCCAACCGGTCGCTGCTGACTGATCTGCCCGCAGCGAGGATGTTACGGCTGTTTTTTGGAATCAACGCCCGCAACGGGACCGACGGCACAACGCCCTGAGCTAGCGGCCTGGGCGTGACGCCCTCTCGAGTGTGCAGGTCCACTGGATAAAACGCAAAACATACCGCGTCATCGAAGAGGCGGCCGGAGCAATAGTCCGCATGGGAGATCACGACGTGGCCCAGAATCCGGCAACTCTCGCGCACCGCGGCCTCCGGCTGCAGGTGGGTCAGCCGCCTGCCGCGGATTTTTTCCAGGATCGCCCTGCGGCCGGCGAGGTTGGCCGCGGTACGGGTGATCGAGGTGGACGAATCGGCCCCAGGAACATAGACCGCCTGCAGCTGCTCTCTTCCGGGCTGATAGACCTCGTCGCACTTAAACAGCATGGATCCGGGCTGGCGTTCGTCCTCCCGCAGCCGCGGCAGGGGAACCAGGCCGATCACCTCAGCGCCGCCGGTGCAATCGATCACCTGTTTGCAGAGAATGCGGCGCTGCGTTCCCATTCCTACGCTTTCGACGCACCAGCCTTCAGCTGTTTCTGCAATGGACCAGGGAAATTCATAATACAAAACAGTCACTCCGGCCTGCACGCACTTTTCTTCGGCTAACAGCGCATAGAGAAAAGGATTGACCATTATTTGGTGATGCCAATGACGGGAAGGCGGCTGGGAAAAATCCGGCAGCCTAGCGCCGTCCAGCGCCACGCATTCGCTCACCAGTTCCCAGCCGATGCCGGCGATGATCTGTCTGCCCCAGGCGTGAAACAAGCCGGGGAAAGCGACGCCGCCAGTGGTGAGCATGCCGCCCAGCTGGCTGCCCTGTTCGAGAAGGACTGTACTTGCGCCGGCCCGGCCGGCCTGGATGGCGGCGATGCATCCGGCGGTGCCGCCGCCCACGACTAGGACGTCTGCCCTAGTGATCGATAAAGCGAACGGCTGGCCTTGCCGCTGCAAGGAATTCGCCGTCGGCCCACCCGCCAACACGGTTTTACCGGCTGTACCCAAGGCAACTCCCGCAGCAGAGTGCCGAAGAAAGGTGCGTCTTGCGATCGATCGGTTTCTCATTGTGCATTCACCTTACTCAGATCTTGATAATATTTCTTGTTTTTGCAACCATGATTAGGTACTTTTTTTACTGTCATCGGCTTTTCGCATCATCTCGTCAGGTTCTTGCAGGCGTGGCGCCGCTGATTCAACGCAGAGATAGGCTCAGTGAGCGAAAACCCTTGTCATGACCAGCCGCAAACCAGAGTCGAACCTATTTTACGCTTCGGGAGATCTTTTTTCATGTTTGGAAAAACTCGCTGGATTTTGTGCTGCCTGCTTCTGCCTCTTGCTGTCGCCTTCTCCCAGCCCCTCCTCTATACGGTTGAATACGGCGACAAGCCCGCTCAACCGCCCTCTCTGACGCCGGTTTTCCATTCCACCTATCTGGGATTTGAAAACGTTCGAGTCGTGTTGGACAACTGGTATTATGCCAGCCGTCAGCGGGCGGATTCGGTCAAGGCGGACGCGTTTCTAATTCCCGGGGGCAGTACTTCAGACGTGCCTTTTTACGATGGCAGCCTGAACTCCTACGTTTCACTGCTGCAGAATCCAGGCCGGCCGTCGCTGGGATTCTGCGCCGGCCTCCAATTTTTGCTCATGGCGCGCGGCGGCATCTGCTCGCCCCGCAGCGGCGAACGCGGGGATCAGTCAGCGACGATTTTCGCCTGGGATGAAATTCTGTCCGGCTGCCCCAACCCCTACACCGACCGGGCTGCGCACACCTACAGCATTGCAGACTTGCCGGACGACTATGTAAATCTGGCATCCACCCGCACCTGCTATGTGACCTTTGTACGCCACAAAACCATGCCGCTCTATGGAACCCAGCTGCACATCGAACGCATGAGCAACACCAACAGCGCCGGTCCGGCGATCCTGGCCAATTTCAGAAACCGGATCATGACCCGCAAATTCCACGGTCTTGCAGAGGCGACGGGCTTTCCCGGCCAACCCGGCCGGGTTCGGCTGACCTGGTGGCCGGCGAAGACCGACGAAGCGGTGATCTATCAGGTGTTTTACAGCCAGGATTCGAGCGCGCAAAATTTCGCTTCGCCGCAAGGAGAAACCACGGCCACTGAATTCCACCTCAGCGGCCTAGATCCAACAGCCACCTATTATTTTGCCGTCCGTGCTCTATGCCCTTCATGGGTAGATACCAACAGGACCATCGCCGTCATAAAACCCGACGGCCATCGCACTCTGACCTTTCAAAACGGCAAAGCGATCGATGGGGAGATTTACAGCGCCGGCGGAGCGACGACGCTGCACCCGGCCTTTCCTAACAGCAATTACGGGCAGCTGGGAGCGCCGGGAAAAGGGAAACTCACCTGGTGGCACTCCGGACTGGTGCAATTCAAAGGATTGGAGCGTTATCTGGCAGGTAAAAAAATCATCGCCGGCAAAGTCTCTTTTATCTTTGTCGGCGGGGTGACGGATCAAACCAACGCAGCGCACGCCGCTGATATTTCGATCTATCGGGTGCTCAAACCCTGGAACGAAGGGATCGGCTACACCCAGGCCACGGCGCGAACCGGTGAGGCGACCTGGAATTCAGCACAGCATAACGTTCTTTCCTGGGAAGCAGCCGGCTGCCAGGGCTCAAGCGACCGTACGCCGGAGCCCATCGCCTTTTATTCGATCAGAGGCGACGGCGCCGGCATCGCCTTTGACGGCACCGTTTCCCTGCCGGCGGATTTGCTCCAGACCTGGGTGGATCACCCGGACAGCAACTGCGGGCTGTTGTACGAAAAGGTGGATTCCTATCCATCAGCCGATGCCTTTTATTTTCTCGACGATGATGACGATTGGTTCATGAATCACCCGCGATTGATCGTCCAATATCTGGATGAAAATCAAGCTATGGCGGTCCGCCATGAGGGCGGAGGAGCGCCCGCTGCGTTTTCATTGCAGCAGAATTATCCCAACCCCTTCAATGGATCCACCATCCTGCCGATCGAACTTGAAAAAACTCGGCAGGTCAAGCTGGAGATTCACGATCTGCAGGGGCGGTTGGTCTGTTGCCTGTTTGATGGAACTCTGGCGCAGGGTTTTCACCCGTTCGCCTGGAACGGACGAAACGCACAAGGCCGGCCTGCAACCAGCGGAGTGTATCTCTTCAGTCTGAGAAGCGGCGGTGAGCGGCTGATCAGACGCATGTTGTTGATCCGCTAGGATCAGCGGGTGCTCGACACCGCCTGCACACAGTCGAGCATCTCCCTGCGAAAGGCCAGCAGCCGGCTTTCATGGCTGCTGGCATCGATCACGCTTCGGCCGAGTCCGATCTTCATCTCTTGATAGCTCGGATCCACCAAGTCCGGCAAGCTCGTTTCAAATAACTGCGTCAATTTTTTATTCGTGGCGGCGTCGGTTTTCGCTGCCCATTCGCGCAGCGCGGTTAAAATCCTAAAATCCTCCAGTCCCTCGCGCACCGCTTCCCACCTTCGGCTGGTCACCGGCTTGCTGCGCCCCGGATAGACCAAACGGTATTCGAACTCGTTGCGCATCCACGGATCTTCGGCGCCTGAATTATAGCACCAGTACCCGATCCCTGTCGCCTGGTGGCGAAAGGCGTAAAGCGCTGCGTTGCGAAACTCGGCAAGTAGATTGGTGTTTTTAATGTTAGCGCCCACCGGCCGGGAATATCCATAGCTGCAGTTATAGGACCAGAGCTGTTTCCCGCTGGCGCGCACGACCTTCATCACCGGCGAATCCTCCGCCAGCATGTCGATGCCCGGCACCCAGATGTCCAGCACCGGCGCCATGGCCTGAAACATGGGCAGTTCGCCGCCCCCGTCCATATAGATCATGATTTCCGGATTAATCTCGCGCACCATTTTTCCGAATGCCACCAACTGATTGACATAGTGCCAGCCATGGCCGCCGGGCTCATCGATCGGATAAAGAGCGAAATGCTCTAGATCAAAGCCCTGCCGCTGCATGTACAGAACCAGCTGGCGAAGATATGCTGCTAAATTTTGCCGGTATAGGACGCTGCCGAATTCCCCATTCAAGGCGGGAAAGCCGCTGAACAGCACAACGACATCGCGGCCTTTGAACCCCGCAAGAATGGGGTCCAACCTGGAAAAATCGGCTTGAGTGAATTGGGAGGCGGCATCATGCTGCGGCGTCCCATGCGGCACAGTAAACACGTTGTTGCCATGATCAAGCAGATCCTGCAATTCAGCGCCCTGGTTGGGCGACCAAGTGCACAACCTGACCGCGCCGGAGGGCGCCATTGTGAACGGAAGCACCTCCAGCGTCAACTGAACCCGCGTCTCCGGCGCCGGCACGCCGTGCGGATTGGCCGGCGCCTCCATCACGCCCGCGCCGTTCAACGCCTGAAAAGCTGCAGTCAGAACATGCTGCCCCGGCTCGATGTCTCCGATCTGAATATCCAGCCAAACCTCCCGGGTGGTCAGAGACGGAATGCTGATGACTGCAGATTCATCCATCTCCGGCAACGCATCCCACGCGTCCTCTCCCTGTGAGCTGGGTATGGGAATGGAATAATGGGGTGTGACCACCAGCCCGGCCGGAGGCTGCGGTAAATGCGTGCGCACCTGCAGCGTGCGATCGGTGATGTTGAATAGCTTGATGGAGACCGGCTCATGCTCTCCCACCACCACCGTGCGATGAACCTGCAATGGCCTCTCGACGAGGTCCGGCATTCGTTCATCCAGTCTGCGGTTCTCCCACATAAAGCCTGTAAAAGCGATCAGACTGACAGAGGAATCCATGCGGCCGGCCTGCTCGACAACGGCGGCTGTTTGTAACGCCCGTCGGGACCGGCTCACCAATGCCCCGGTCGTGTGCAGAGTCTGCTCGACCATCAAAGCGTCCTCCGCTGGAACCGCCCGTTGCCGCAGCGCCAGATCCGCAGCTGCTTTTTCCAGAGCATCAGCCTCCCGGCGCAGCGCGACGGCGGACAGCGGCAGTTTATCATCCACGGCATTCGCAGCGGCGTTGAGGCCGGCCACGGCACGCGTCACCAGCGCCTGGTCATTGACAAAAGGCTGCAGAAACACCTTTTTGTCGCCGGTGACCAGCTTTTCACCTCGATCAGTCTGCAACATCCAGGTAAACGCATAGGAACCGGGCATGGTCACTTGCAGGGGCAGGCTCAGCGTACCGGTCCTGGAAACAATCTGAGTGGCGGCGGTCCCTTTACTGCCATCCGGCCGAATGCAAACTACGGAAGCCTGCAAGGGTTTGGGAGAAGGATTTGGATTGAAAATGCTGAATTGTATCTCATCACCGGTGGTGATTTGGTTCCAGAGCAGGTTTTTCGGCGTCATGGATGCCGCCTGAGATTGGCTCAGCCCAAACCAGGCGGCGCTGTTATAATCGTCCTTTCGGTACGAAGTCCAATGCGCCCGGCTGGTTTTGCGCACCCTGGTCGCAAAGCAATAGGTGAGGCCGGATTCACCGCCGGTGACCACCATTTCCAGATCCTCTGTGCTGCGGCCGACTTCGCCGAACGTCGGCGTCATGTTGATCGTGCGGCAGGGAAATTGATAATGATAAATGATATCTCCGTCCACGTCATAGCCGATCATACGTCCGTTTTGCGTGCAGAGAAGATACTCCAATCGTCCGTCATCATCGAGATCGATGATAGCGCCGCTGGCCAGGGAGCGGCCCTGCATATCGATGTCCCACAGCAAAGTGCCGGACTCGTCGATACGAAGAATCCGGCCTGTCTGGGTGATCAAAAAAACATCAGCGCGGCCATTCTGATCGAGGTCGCCCACTGACAGCGTCGAGGCGATGGGCGCTTGCGCCATCACCGACCAGAGGCGGTTACCGTCAGCGTCCAGGCAGACCACCAGGCCGGCGTTGGACGCTGCGACGATCCTGACCTGGCGGTCGGAAGCGGCAAACAGCACCGGCGAAGAGGTGGCCCAGTCGGCGGATGTGCCGCCGATCTCGTGGTTCCACACCAGGGCGCCGTTCTGATCCAGCACAGTGACCCAGCCGGCGCTGGTGATGAATACAAGTTCACTGCCGCCGTCTTGATCGACATCCGCCGCCGCCGGATTAGCGGGCATGCCGCGGATTTGGCTCTTCCAGATCAGTCGACCGCCCAGGGCATCGAACGCCCAGACCATGCCGGTTTGATCCGTCGTGACGACCTCCATGCGGCCATCCTGGTTCAAATCGTTCAGCACCGGCGCCGACCAGCTGTTAGCGGCGTTCAACTCGGATTGCCACACGACCTGACCTTTGCCGTCCAAGCAGGAAAAAAGTTTGCCGGTGTCGGCCACATAGATGAGCGCCGGCAATCCGGACCGTTGCAGCACCGCCGGGTAGGTCATGAAGCGTTGACGCGTACGCCAGCGCCACAGCTCTTTGCCGTTTTTGTTCAACGCAATCAATTCTTCGCGGCCTGCGACCAGCACTTCCTCCCGGCCGTCGTGATCGATATCCGCCAGCGTGGGGGCGCTCTCCAGAAACGTTTTCAAATCAACGGACCAGAGCAGGGAAATTCCTGGATCACTGGCCGGCGCCGAATGCCCATAAATCGCCAGTGCAAAACAAAACGCGACTGTCAACAATCGTTTCATCGAAAAACCTCCGATTAAAAATAAAACGTTTCCCGCCAGCGGTCGGTGAAAGTCTCGCCCGAATGAATCCTGCGGCTGATCCCTACAACGCCGGTTTACGCACAGAACACGAAACCCGTTTTCAAATGGCGCAAATTATAACTATATTGCAACCATGAGCCTAAAAAAGGGAGGAGAGCATGCGCCGACTTTATTTCGCTGCCGTTTCTTTATTACTGCTCCACTGCAGTCCGCAGGACCGGCAGATCCTCTGGCAAAGCGGCCAGGGCGGTTATCACACCTATCGTATTCCGGCCTTGCTGGTCACTGGCGCCGGTACGGTGCTGGCCTTTTGCGAAGGCCGCAAACATCACTCTCATGATACCGGAGACATCGATCTGCTGATGAAACGTTCACAGGACAATGGCAAAACCTGGAGCCCAGCGCAAATCATCTGGGACGATGGGACCAATACCTGCGGCAATCCCTGTCCGATTCTGGATCGCACCACCGGCGTCATCTGGCTGCTGCTGACCTGGAACGATGGCCGTGACCGGGAGCCTGAGATCATCAATGGTAAAAGCCGGGATACCCGGCGTGTTTTCCTCACCTCTTCACAGGATGACGGGGCAACCTGGGCTTTGCCCCAGGAGATCACAGAGGAGGTCAAACCGGCTCACTGGACCTGGTACGCCACCGGCCCAGGGGCCGGCATTCAACTGGAGAGAGGACCGGCAGCCGGCCGGTTGATTGCCCCTTGCGATCACATAGAAAAAGAGAGCAAAGCGTACTATTCTCATGTCATCTACAGCGACGATCACGGCGCCACCTGGCAGTTGGGCGGCCGAACACCGCAGCCGTTTGTCAACGAATGCCAGGCGGCCGAGTTGGAGGACGGCCGGCTAATGCTCAATATGCGCAACTATGACCGATCGCATAGACTGCGGCAGATCGCATTCAGCAGCGACGCCGGCCGAACCTGGCATGATCAGCAATTCCAATCGGAATTGATCGAACCGATCTGCCAAGCCTCCCTGCGCCGTTATCGCTGGACCCGAAATGGAGAAAAGGGCATTCTGCTCTTCAGCAATCCCGCCAGCGACAGCAGCCGTACGAACATGACGCTCAGAGCCAGCAACGATGATGGTAAAACCTGGCCGGTCTTTTATCGGCTGCATGCCGGACCCAGCGCCTACTCTGATCTGGCGGTGCTGGCGGACGGTCGGATCGCGTGTTTATATGAGGCGGGCGCCAAAAGCCCGTATGAGACCATCTCCTGCAGCTGCTTTGCAGCCGATCAGTGGCTGAACCGCTTCGCCAAAAAATAAAGAATAAATCCCTCAACCGAGTTGTTACACTAACACTCGATCAACCGCGTCATGAACCGAGAACCAGCCGTTCCTTTATCATTTGACGCAGTAATCGCAGCACCTTTTCAATTCACCGTTGTTGCTTTCTCAGCATCGTCTGTTCCCCGGTCGAGTGCAGCAGACAAACGTTTTGAGGAGATCAAGTATGAGAAAATGGACGGTCTTTTTCTGGGCCTTTCTCTGGGCGGCCGCTGGTTTTTCCCAAGAGCCCGACAAGACGATGGAAATCGTCATCAAGAATTATCTTGAAGTGCTTGAAAGTAAAAACACCAAAGCCAGACTCGAGGCTCTGGCCAAAGTAAATGAATTCAAATCCCAATATCCGAATTTCAAAATGAGGGAGTTTGACACTTTCATGTCCGGCAAAATCATGGCGGCAAGCACTAAAAATTGGCTTGCCAATCTCTCGTCGCCCAACGCGGGCGTCCGCCACAGCACCCTGCATGTATTAGTGCGGATGAAATCGGATTTTCCCTACCTGGATATGAGCGGTTTCAACACCATCCTAAAAAGAATGTGCGAGCAGGATCCGGTTGCTCATCTGCAGGTGGATGCTAAAATTGCAGCGATCTATCTAAACAGTTCTAAACTGGCTGAAGCCATCAAGATCGTCGAAGACCATTCGCCTGGCGACACATTTACCCAGATACATCTGGCCATGGATGAAGCTTTTAAAAAAGAGAACCCCAAACCGGTCGAGTGATGTAAGCACAAATTCGGCCAATGAGAGGGATCGCCGGCGAGTAGAGCGCGGTGAAGAATAGGAGCGGGCCGGTTCCAGCGCCTGTCAGGGCAGTTCACGAATGCGGAGTTGTCTGAACTCCACCGGTGAACCCTCTGATTCGAGACAAATACAGCCCGAACGTGGCTGGCACTCTTTGCCGCCCGACACCTCTTCGCCGTTCACCCACAACCGCACCTCGCCGTTGATCGCGCGGATATAATAGTGATTCCATTCGCCCATGCCTTTGCTTAAATTCTTTTTTGGAAAACTGCGCGATCCATTGGGCGAGGTCGGCGGAAAAGGGATCATGGTGGACTTGCCGACGGCGAACACATCGCCGTTGGTAGTGAACCAGTCTCCTTTTTTACCCGTCCGTTGTTCATATTGTTCGGCATAACCGTGATCCAGCGCCTGGATCTCGATGCCGTACTTGGGAAGCTCATCCGGCTTTAATTCCTGCAAAGCCTGTTCCGGCGCCCAGATAAATATGCCGGAATTGCCGGCCGGGTGCAGATGCCGCCACTGCACCACCATCTCAAAATTAACAAACGTCTGCTTGGTCGCCAGCACGCCGATGGGGGACCCGCTGCAGTGCAGCGCATCAGCCTGCCAAATCCAGGTCTGCGGATGACAGTTGACCTGGCGGAAATCGTTTTCACCCAGGCTGCGCCAATCTGACCCAGACCCATCGATGCGCGCAGCAGGCCGGCCTTGGGACTCCTGCGAGACGCTGAGTGCGGGATGCAAGCAGAGAAAGGCGGCCAAACACAATCCCACGCTGATTTTCCTCTTCATACTATTCTCCTGGAAAATGGCCGGACCTGTACAAGCCAGCGGCTGGTTCATTGCAATGGCGGTGAAATCGCATACGCATTCTGATCGAGATCGATCGTCACTTGGGTGCCGTCGCTGAAGGTGGTTCGCTGCCGACGTCGACTTTGATCGAGGAACTCATGGCTGGTCATCTCCAGCAACCCCACACGCTGGTGCAGCCGGCACATGGCGTTGACCTGCTCCATCTCTGCGGCATCTGGGTTTAACGAGAGATAGGGCAACCCGGCGTTCAGCAAACCATGGAGAAATCCCGAATCTGTTTGCGGCACGCCCCACTCCCCCTTTCCTTTCGACCAGGGCAACAAAATCGCATCATGATAGACCAGATTGAACAGCGGAACCGGAATACCGACAGCTGGACCTTTCCCCGGATTGGGTTCCAGGGCATAGGGACCGTGATGCACTAGATCCAGGTAGGGGATCGCCCAATCGCACGGCTCCTCTGAGCTGATGATGCCGCCGTAAGAACGAATAAAGTTGAAACACTCGGCGCGATAGGCCAGACAAGCGCTGCGCGTGACCGGATGATGCGGATTGTAGCATTCGTCGGGCGGCACGACGTCAAAGACATCCAGGTAAGCGCCGCACAGCTTTACGCCGTGGTCTAAAAGCGACCGGTGATTGCGCCGCACCATCCCTGGCGCCAGACTGGGGCAGAGAAACGACTGATCT
This sequence comes from bacterium, assembly GCA_029565685.1. Classification (GTDB taxonomy): domain Bacteria; phylum Zhuqueibacterota; class Zhuqueibacteria; order Residuimicrobiales; family Residuimicrobiaceae; genus Anaerohabitans. The sequence goes on from JAKQNR010000006.1 coordinate 209,713, forward strand.
CCGCCGAACCAGGTACGGCCGAGGTGACGCGTGCCGTCGCTGAGCAGAATGGTGTGGTCTGGATCATAGGAGGCGGCGTCCAAATAATAATCGCGATATTGATCGTGCACCGCAAAAACATAATTCAGACTGTCGCACACCGCAGCAAAATGCCGCATGCCCTCCCAGCCGCCCGCCTCCGGACAGGGCGGCAGAATATCCGGATGCAGGTTGTCGTATCCGCGCAACCCCCAGCCGTCCAGGTGCAGATAGGCTCTCTTGACGCCCTTATCGGACAGCTTGCGCAGATGAGCGGCGCGTTCGGCAAAGGAGACCAGCTGGTGATTGTTCTGCAGATTTACTGAATCATAATAACTGGAGCGAGGCTGGATATGATAAAGAATGGAAGTATGAATCACCGGCGACCCGATCAGCTTGGCCAAACGGGGCGTCCGGTTGATCTTTTCACTCAGCAGAACCAGATGGCCTTTTTCCTGCACGTAGCGGCGATAGCGTTTAGCCAGGGTGACATAATCCGCCTGCTGATAAAAACAGAAGCGGACGCGGCGGGGATAGCTGAACCGGCCCAGCGAGTGATGCCAACGAGCTTGAATGAGCGTAGGCCCACCTGCAGGATGATTAAAGCTGCAGCCGCCGTCATCCGGCGTCTCCAGAATCGCTATCATCGCGGCTTTCCCCTGCACATGGCCCCACCAGGGCATATAGAAACCGCGGCTGTGGCAGTGTTCATCATACAGCGTCACTTTCTCAGGCCAGGCGCGCGGCAACAGCATGCCCTGCATGAAAGGCATGACCAAAAGATCCGCTTGCTGCGGATCCAACGCATTCGGCCACAGACACTGCTGTAGAACCGCCGCACGCTCCAGGGCCGCGATCTCGCACACCAGATCCTCTTCTTCCCCTTCAAGGCAGACCGAGAGAACGATGCCTAAATCCAATTCACGATCCTGAGCGACAAAACGATCGAGGGTGATGCGAACACCCTTTTTGTATCCAGTCTCATAGGGAGCGATCGTGCGTTGTGTGGCGTCCAATAAACGGCACTCTGCTGCAGTCGTTTGCTGCACAGTTAATGGCTCAGCTGCGCCGGATGAAAACGACCAGGTCGCTGCTTGATCCTTCACGGTCATCGCTAGAGTAGATTCATCGATGCGAACGTGTCTTTGTTGTCCATGGATCCACCAGCTGCCGGCCTCCTGAAGCACCTGCACTCCCTCGGCCTGGCCGGCCGTTCTCGCATCGGTCGCCCAAGCCGCCATCAGAAGAACGAGAACGAACGTTTTGTTGATCATAAGACACCCGCCTGATCTTTTTTTAGATGACTTGAAAGGTTCCAGTCAATCGAATATCCGCAGAGGAAGATCCGATCTGGATTTCAAACCGTCCGGGTTCCACGACAAAGGCTTTCTTGCTCTTGTCCCAATAAGCCAGTTCGGCAACCGGCAGAGTAAAAGTCACTCGTTTGCTTTCACCAGGCTGCAGCATCAGTCGGTGGAAACCTTTTAACCGCTTGACCGGCCTGGAAACCGAGGCCTGCAAATCCCTGATATAGAGCTGTGCCACTTCCTCTCCCGCCCGGCTGCCGGTATTTTTAATCTCCGCGCTGACGGCCAAGATTCCATCCTGAGATATACGAGCCGGAAAAGTTTTAAGCTTGGCATAGCGAAACCGGGTGTAGCTCAGACCGTAGCCAAAGGGATAGAGCGGTTCCTCCTTCGCACAGGAATAGCTGTCGCCTTTTCTGATCTCCGCCATATACGTGCGGCCGTGACGGATGTTGTAATCATCGAACGGCGGCAGTTGCTCCACCGAACGATAAAAGGTAAGCGGCAGCCGGCCAGCCGGATTATAATCGCCAAAGAGCACATCCGCGATAGCGTGACCGCCCTCTTCACCGGGAAACCAAGCCTCGAGGATGGCAGGAACCGTATCGTGCAGCCGAGTGATGGACAACGCGCTGCCGTTTTGCAGCACTGCCACCGTGCGTGGATTGGCCTGAAGAACAGCCTGAACTAAATCGTCCTGAATGCCGGGCAGATTTAAATCCGACCGATCCACGCCCTCATTTTCCACGGAAAGATCTGTACCGAGGAAAAGCAAAGCCACGTCCGCCTTGCGCGCCGCCTCAGCGGCCGCCTGAAACTGCCGCGGATCCGCCGGCCCTCCGCACAGACGCAGGGCGGATTTGTACCAATACTCGACATATTCGATACGCAGATCATAACGCCGGCCGAATTCGAGCTCGAGGGAGATGATCTGTATGGCGGCGTTCCGGTTCAGACTTTTGTTCATCACCTGGCGTCCGTCGAAATAGATGCGGACAATATCATCGAAATTCGCACTCAAATAATATCTTCCGCTCACCGGGGCAGTGAATCGTCCGGTCCAGCGCACGGAAAACGTGTCGCTGTGAACAGTCGCATGCGGCGATTTGCGACCCCAATCAAAATCAAGAGTCGAATCGATGCGTGTTAAAACCGGCTTGCCGGAAAAAGTGAGGTTATTGAAATATTCTCCCAGCAATCCGCGCTTCCCCCCATACCCCTGCGGCGGCGACAGCAACGCAGCCGGGATCAACGGCAGCTGCGGATGAATGGAGCAACCTTTTTCATAAAAGACCCTCGCGTCGCCCAATCTTTCGCGCAAAGCTTGCAGAGGCGATGCCGCATAGGAATATCTGCCGGTGTAGCCGCCGAGTTGCGTGGTGTCGGCGTTGGGACCGATCACGGCAACCAATCGCACCCCTTGCTGAATCAGTGGCAGCAGGTCCCCGCTGTTTTTCAATAGCACGATGGCCTTGCGCGCTGTTTCTCTGGCTAACTGCCTGTGTTGCGGACTGTCCACCACCTGCATGGAGATTTTGCTGTAAGGGACCATCTGCGGAGGATCGTACAATCCCAGACGAAATCGACCGAGCAATAGACGGCCGACCGCTTTATCGATAGCCGCTTCGGTTATCAGCCCGTTTTTCACCACCCGACTGAGATGATTTTTGAACAGATCGCCGCACTCCAAATCCAGTCCGGCGTTGACGGCCAGAGCGATGGCCTCGTCGACCCCGGAGGCATAGCGATGGTTCTTATAAATATCTTCAATGCCGTTGCAATCCGAGACCACGCTGCCATCGAACCCCCATTCGCCGCGCAGCAGGTCCGTAAGCAGCCACGAGTTGCAGCAACAGGGCACGCCGTTGAGCGCATTATAAGCGGCCATGACAGACTGGACTTTGCCCTGTTGAATTAACACCTGATAAGGGAGCAGATAGTATTCGCGCAGCAGCGTTTCATCGATTTCGCTGGAGCCGGTATGACGGCGCCATTCTTCGTTATTAGCGACAAAATGTTTGGGCGCCACCAGGGTTTTGAAATAACGCGGATGCGATCCCTGCAATCCCCGGGTCAGCGCCAGACTGAGCCGCGACGTCAAAAAAGGATCCTCGCCATAGCACTCATGCGTACGGCCCCAGCGCGGATCGCGGGCCAACTCCACAACCGGACTCCAAAAGGTCAGGCCGGTGCGATACATTTTGCCGTGAAAACGGGCGCGCGCTTCATCCGAGATGGCGTCGCCGACGCGCAGGATGAGCTCCTCATCCCAAGTGGCTGCCTGGGCTATCGCCTGTGGAAAAATGGTGGCCACACCGGTGCGGGCATACACCGCATGCCCGGGCTCGCCGCCCCATTGATAGGCCGGCAGGCCGAGCCGGTCGAGAGGGGTCGGCGTCCGACTCATCATCTGCGACAGCTTTTCCTCCAAAGTCATGCGCGACAATAGATCCTGAGTACGTTCTTCAAAGGAGTAAGAGGGATCTAAATATACAGGAGGTTGCGCCGCGACAGGACTAAACAAGCCGGCAGCGGCCATGAAAATAACAACAGGAGTGGCGCAAAACAAGCTGCGTTTTTTCATAGGACCTTTCTTCAACTGCTGCGAGGATGTTTGAGCGTAGCAAAGCGATTGATCGAGACTGCGGATGGCCGGCCTGCGGCGCCGTTCTTCGCCCTGGCGAGCAACAGGGCTGGAGGCTTCGGCCGCCGAGCACGTCTGATAGGCAGGCCTTATTTCATCGCATCCAGATATAGCGCCGCAGCGCCGAGGATCGCGGATTGCGGCAGATCGGAAACCGCGATTTGCAGCCGATCCAGCGAACGGCGATAGGCGAACGACTGCAGTCCCTGCCATAGGGCTTTTTCAAAAAAAGAAAATGATCGGCTGACCGACCCGCCGAGCACGATGATCTGCGGGTCCAGAGCGTACAGAATCAATTTAACCGCTTCAGCCAGATGCAGGCCATACTCTGCAAAAATGGCCAGGCTTTCGTCATCCCCCTGGGCAGCCAACTGTGCAAGTTCGGCGCCACTGCGGTTATAGAGACGCTGAAAAAATTGCCCTGAGCAGTAATGTTCCAGCACGCCATCCCGGTACGGCACCATTCCGAACTCTCCGGCGCCGCAATTCGTGCCGCTGTACAGCCTGTCCTGGACAATGACGCCGGCGCCCAGTCCTGTGCCGAGGATCAGCCCGATGGCGTCTTGAAATCCTTGAGCCTTGCCAAAATATTTTTCGCCGACTGCAAAACAGTTGGCATCGTTATTGATAAAGACCGGCAGATTGAAGCGGCGATGGAGAATGGGACCCAGGGGTACCTCCTGCCAACTGGGGATATTGATCACGTCATAGACGACGCCCTGTTCCGTGTCCACCACGCTGGGCACGCCGACGCCCAGCCCTTTTACATCGGCGCGCTGTACTTGAGCGATGAGGTCGCACAGATCGTCCAATATCTCTTCGCGCGACCCACCCGGTTTGACCGCCTGAACCGCAATCGCAGTCACCGTATTATTCTCCACCCGGCCGGCACGCATGTTGGTGCCACCCAGGTCAACTCCGATGATCGGCATCCGGTCGATTCCTTGTCCGTTGAATGGTTTGATTGAGCACCAGCGGTCTGGCCCAAAAGCCGATGCTGAGAATATAGGCGAGGGTGATATAAAGAAACATCATGCCGATGCGCAGGCCGAACCAGTCGCCCAGCCGCCCGACCACCAGCGGCATCACCGCACCGCCGACAATGCCGCTGCATAAAATTCCGGAAAAACTGCCATGATGTTCGCTGACCGAATTGAGCGCGAGAGAGAATACGATCGACCACATCACCGAAATGCCAAAGCCGAGCAGCGGAAACGCATAGCGCGCCGCCACCGCCGGGCCGAACAGGGCGACGCTGAGCAGACCGATGGCGAGCAGAGTAAAACCGATCAGCACCTGACGGCTGTCGAACAGCTTGAGCAGCAGCAGACCCAGCAAACAACCCGCCGTCATCAACCCCCAGAACCAGGCCACACTGGAAGCGCCGATGGTTTGCGGATCCAGGCCGTGATAGAGCTGGAGAAATTTTGACATCCAGTTGGCGATCCCCTGTTCGGTTCCAACATAGGCGAAAATGCCGAGAAAATACAACAGCACGGTTTTCTGCTTGAACAGGGCGACATGCGTGGCCCAGGCGCCGGTTCGTTCATCCGCCTTACGGACCACTTTGGGAAAAGGGCTGAACAGCATAACCACAACCATAATCAGCGTGACCAGTGCGATCACCCAGTATAGAGAGGTCCACGGCAACTCGGGCGGCACCAGGGCAGCCAGCAGCCCTACCAGAGCGTTTGTCTGCGCCTCCGGCAGAGCCAGCGCGCGCACCATATAGCTGTACACAAACGGGCTGAGAAAAGAGGCCAAACCAAAGACCAGTTGAGCCATGACCGAATTGAAGGCGAAATGCTCCTCGCCGCCGGCTGCGCGCAGCAACGGATTGATGGCCACCTGCAGCGTGGCCATGCCGGCGCCCAGCATGAACAGAGAGATCACGGCCACAGAGTAGACCGGCTTGAGCGCGAACATCAGTGCGCCGGCAAACGCGGCCAGAAAAGCGGCGGTCATCACCGGCTTTTCCCTGAATTTTTCCAACAGCATGCCCGAAGGGATGGACATGATGCCGTAGGCGATGAAAAAGGCGAACGGCAGCAACGCCACCATGGTAAAGCTCAATCGATAACTGCTGATGATGTCCGGTATCAGCGGACCGAGAATGTTGGTTAAAAACGAGATGACAAAGAACACCAGAAAAATCAGACCGACGATGAAATAATTGCGTTTCATTTTTGCTTCTTTCTCCGGGAAAAGGATATGGATGGATCCGCACGGATCAATCGCGTGGCTTCGGCAGCGCGACGGACGGCAATAGCGGGCAGCGCCGCGCGCTCGCCGTCCGGAACTGGATTTTCAATAATGTAAGACGCAAAATCGAAATGCGCAATATTAATTACACCTAGCGCCCGGCCCGAGAGACCGGCGTGGCCGGGTGAATTTTTTGTAACATCACACCTTCGGTTTCGTAAAACAGACAGAATCCCTTGCATCATCATTCCGATCTTCAGCCGGTTGCGTGCCGGTTTAAAGGGAGCCCTTTTCATGTCACGAAAAAAAATCATTGTCAGCGCAGTCGTCATCCTGGCTATCGTGTTTTCCATCGCGGCCTTGATGGCAAAGAAAAACAAAACAGCCGCCATCGGGGTGCAAACCGCAAAGGCGGAGCGTATCAAAATCGTCGAAACCGTCACCGCCACCGGCAAAATTCAACCGGTCACCCAGGTCAAGATCAGCGCAGACGTGGCGGGAAAAATCACCTATCTGCCGGTCAAAGAGAGCGAATGGGTTGAAAAAGGCAGCCTGCTGGTGCAGTTGGACAAGGAGCGGTACCAGGCGGCGGTGGAACAGGCGGAAGCCAATCTGCGTTCGGTGGAGGCCAACGCCAGGTTGGTCAAGGAGAACGAACTCCAGGCGGAAAAAGAGTACCTCCGCACCAGAGAGCTGTACGATAAAGATCTCACCTCCAAGGCCGCCCTGGACCAGGTTCACGCCGCCGTGCAGGTGGAAAAAGCGCGTTATCAATCCTATCTGGAACAGGTGGATCAGGCCAGGGCGACCGTCAAACAGGCCCGCGAAGATCTGGCCAAAACCACCATCTATGCGCCCATGGCCGGCACCATCAGTAAATTGAACAAAGAACAGGGGGAGATCGCCCTGGGGTCGCAGTTCCAGGAGGATGTCATTCTGATCATCTCCAACCTCGCCGGCATGGAGGCGCTGGTCAATGTGGATGAAAACGACATCGTCCGGGTCGCCATCGGCGACAGCGCGACCGTGGAGGTGGACGCCCTGCCGGAAAAAATCTTTCACGGTGCGGTCAGCGAGATCGCCAGCAGCGCCAAAATATCCGGCAGCGGCACGACGGAACAGAAAACCGAATTCGAAGTCAAGATCGCCATCACTGACGCCGACAAGGAACTCCGTGAGGGGATGACGGCGAGCAGCGAGATCATCACGGACGTCAGGCCCCAGGCCATCGGCGTGCCGATCCAGTGCGTGACCACGCGCAGCATAGCCCAGTTAAAGGCCAGGGCGGGTGCGGACACGCTGACTGCAGCGAAATACAGGCCGGACAAAGACGGCTATGTCCCCGTGCTCTTTGTCGCAAACAACGGCGTGGCCGAGGCCAGACAGGTCAAGACCGGCATCCAAAGTGAGACCCACATCGAAATCCTGGACGGACTGGCGGTCGGCGAGGAATATGTGACAGGCAGTTATCGCGCCATCAGCCAGACCCTGCAGAACGGCAGTTCGGTGCTGGCTGAAAAAAGTCAGTAAAGAAGAACCTACGATGATCTCCGTCGAGCAACATAAAGAGTCCCTGCGCATGGCCTGGTCCGCGGTTCAGGCGAACAAAACCCGCGGCATTCTCACCACGCTGGGCATCATCATCGGCATCGTGGCGGTGTCCACCACCATGACCGTGTCCAATGGATTGGGTAACAGCTTTAAGCAGAGTTTTTCATCTCTGGGCACAGATGTGCTCTACGTCTCGCGAATGCCCTGGATCATCATGGATGATTTTTTCCAGTACCGCAACCGGCCGACGATCACCTTTAAGGAAAGCGAAAAGCTGCAGCAGCGGCTGAGAACCGCCCTGGCGGTGAACCCCACCACCGGCACCAACCGCAACGTGAAATACCGGTCGCAGGTTTTAGAAAACGTCGCCGTGGTCGGCACCACGGACAAACAGACCTTGATGAACGCAGCGGTACCGGAATTCGGTCATTTCATCACGCCGGTGGATGTGCAATATAAAAAACAGGTCTGCGTCATCGGCGCAGAGATCCATGATCACCTGTTTAAAAACTCCGGCGGTCTGCAAAAGACCATTCAGATCGGCCGCTACCCCTTCCGGGTGATCGGCATTATGGAAAAGCAGGGCAGCGCCGGTTTCTTCGGCGGCCCGAATCTGGACCGACAGATCCTGATACCGATCACCACCCTGGTGCAGGTTTTTGGCGGCAGCCAACGCGATTTCAACATCGCGGTCAAAGCGCCCAGCCAGGAGTCGCTGGATGATTTCCGCTGCGAACTCGTGAGCGAGATGCGCAAGTTGCGCAAGCTGTCGCCGACCGAACCCGACAATTTCTCCATCAACACCATGGACACGCTGATGAACGCCTACAACAGAGTCATGGGCGTGGTGGTGTTGATCGGCATGGTGATCACCGGCCTCTCCTTGTTCGTCGGCGGCATCGGTGTGATGAACATCATGTTCGTCTCTGTCACCGAACGCACGCGAGAGATCGGCATCCGCAAGGCCATCGGCGCACCCCGGCGCACCATTTTGATGCAATTCCTGTTCGAGTCCTCCTCCATTTGCATCCTCGGCGGCATGATCGGGGTTCTTCTCTCTTTCGGTGTAGCGGCGCTGATCAACCGGCTGCTGTTGCCGGCGTCGGTTTCGCCGGGGGTGGTGCTCATCGCTCTGCTGGTGTCTATGGCGACCGGCATCCTGTCCGGGATCCTGCCGGCCTACCAGGCGTCCCGCTTAAATCCCATCGACGCCCTGCGATACGAATAGCCGAAATAGGTAAGGTCCTGAACAAAGGTGAAAACATGTTTATTGCAGAAGCGTTCAAGATGGCGTTGGCTGCCATCGGCGCCCATAAATTGCGCTCCAGTCTGACGCTGGTCGGCATCATAGTCGGCGTCGCCTCCATCATTGCGGTGATGACCGCCATCTCGATCATCCAGACCAGCATTGAAACAGAGCTGGCTGTGCTTGGAACCCAGACCTTTCAGGTGCAAAAGTACGCCGCCGGAGGGCCCATGAGCGAGGCGGAAAGACGCAAGATCATGGCGCGCCGGCCCCTGACCGTGGAGCACGCGAACCTGATCCGGGAGCGCGTGGCTGATGCGGATTTGGTAGGCGCGGAATTGTGGTCCTTCGGTCATGCCGCCAAATACCGGGATATCGCCACCAACGCCAACTTGACGATCTGCGGCGGCACGCCCGAGTATGTGGAGAACAACACTCATTATGTGCACTCGGGGCGCAATCTGTCAGCAGAGGATGTGCAGGTCGGACGCAGCTGCGTTCTGCTCGGATATGGCGTGGCGGAAAAACTCTTTCCCTGGACCGATCCGCTGCAAAAGAGCATCAAGATCGATGGCCGCTCCTTTCAAGTGATCGGCGTGCTGGAAGAAAAAAAATCGAGCCTGGGCGGAGGCTTTGACAACTATCTGATCATGCCGATATCGAAATTTGAAAGAATGTTCACCGAGCGCGATCAGTTCGGCAGGGATCGGTCGGTCAACATCACGGTGCGCGCCAAAAGACCAGAACTGCTCAATGATACAATCGAAGAAACCCGGGCGGTTCTGCGCCAGTCGCGCGGTCTGAAACCGCAACAGGAGGACGATTTTACGATTTTCACCAACGACAGCCAGATCAAGACCTTTCATCAGACCACGGCGGGCATCAAAACAGGCTCTTTCGTCATCGGCATGATCGCTCTGATTGTAGCCGGAATCGGCATCATGAACATCATGCTGGTCTCGGTGACCGAGCGCACCAAGGAGATCGGCATCCGTAAATCTCTGGGCGCCAAACGGCGAGACATCCTGATGCAATTTCTCCTTGAGGCGATCTTGCTCGCCAATGTCGGCGGCGCCGTGGGAGTGGCCTTGGGCTTTGGCCTCGGCAACCTGGTCAGCGTGTTCACCCGGTTTGCGCCCCATGTGCCCCTGGAGTGGAGCGTCGCCGGCCTGGTGTTTTGCACCCTGGTGGGGCTGACCTTCGGCCTCTGGCCGGCGTGGAAAGCCAGCAAGCTGGATCCCATCGCCGCCTTGCGTTTCGAGTAACACCCATTGCTCTTCAAGCCCCTCGGCATTCTCTGGTCTCTCACCAAGCCAGAGAACCTCCCCGCTGAAATAAAAAATGCCTTTTTTAATTTTAATCCGTATATTTCATGACGAGAATCCGGCGCCGCACCGCTCAGCCATTGCGGGCGCTGCCGTGCGTGTTGTCGGATGCGCCCATGAATGCAGTACGAGACCAAGAACGGAGAGAAAGGAAAAAACGTGAAACGCCCCGCGCTTTACATCCTGATGGTGATCCTGCTGATGGCCATCCTGCTGACCGGCTGTGTAAAAAAAACCGGGACCAAGCCCATCCTCATCGGCGCGTCCCTGCTGACCATGCAGGATGATTTTTATATCACCCTGGCCAAAGGGCTCACCGATGCGGCAGCGGCGCACCCCGAGATGCCGCTCAAAGTCCTGATTCGCAATTCAGATTTCAAGCTCAACCGGCAGCTGGGCGACATCGATGATTTCATGCAGCAGGGCATCAGCCTGCTGATCGTCAGCCCGACCGGTCCCAGCGCCATCTGTCCAACCCTGGAAGAGGTGAATAAAAAGGGCGTTCCGGTCATCACCGTGGATATCAAAAGCACCTGCCCGTTGGTGAAAACCCATGTCATGTCCGACGATCTGCTCGCCGGCCAGGTGGCCGGACAGTTTGTCGCAGATCAATTAAACGGCGAGGGCGCTATCGCCATCGTCACCCACCCGATCTACTCTTCTGGCATCAACCGGGTCATCGGATTTCGCCAGGTCCTGCAGCAATATCCCCGTATTCACATTCTAGCGGAGCTGAATGCTGAATCCAGCAGAGAGAAGGCCATTGCGGTCATGGACGATCTGATGATGGCGCATCCGGAAGTCAACTATGTCATGGGCATCAACGATGTCATGACCCTCGGCGCCATGGCGGCGGTGGAGGGCGCGGGCAAATCCGAACAAATCAAGGCGGTCATGATCTGCGGCGGCCAAAAAGAGGCGTTCAGCCGACTCAAAGCGGGAGATCCCTGTCTCAAAGGGGCGGCGCTGCTCTATCCTTATCAGATCGGCGCCCAGGCCATCGAGGCCGCGGTTCAAATCCTGCAGGGCAAACCGGTGCCGCCGGAAATCCTCGCGCCGGTGAAACTGATCACCCATGAGAACGCGGTCGAACTGGAAGCTGAGTGGTACGGACAAAAGTGAAAAAGGATCCTCTTCAGACCGTCCAAGGCCGAGGGCAAACCTTTCAGCCACCCTGCCTTTTTGCAGGACCCGTCTTAACAGCAGAAGCCCGATGTACGAGATCGCCATCTGAGGATTTAATCGATCGGAGACAGCAGTTGTGAAAATTTTTTTCAGCCGCTACGGCAGTCTGTTAGTGCTGGCTGTCATGATCATCATCATGACGGTCCTGTCGCCCAACTTTATGACCATCGCCAACCTGTTCAACGTCAGCCGTCAGATCTCGGTGATGGCGGTGGTGGCGGCAGGCATGACCTTTGTGATTTTGAGCGGCGGCATCGACCTCTCGGTGGGTTCGGTGGTGGCCCTGTCCGGCATCATTCTCAGCTGGCTGATCCAGAAAGCCGCTCTGCCGGTCGTGCCGGCCATCATCGCCGGCGTCGCTGTCGCGGTCTTGATCGGCTTGATGAACGGCGCCTTTATCGCCAAGCTGAAAATTCCGTTTTTTATCGTCACCCTGGCGACCATGGTCATCGCCAGGGGACTCTGTTTTATCATCACCGGTGGTTTTCCCATCTCGCAATTGGGCGAGGGCTTTCAGCAGATCGGCCGCGGCTATTGGGGGCCGATCCCCATACCGGTGATCGTGATGGTGATGGTCTATCTCATCGCCTTTCTTCTCCTTCAGGGCATGCGTTTCGGCCGGCATGTCTATGCCATCGGCGGCAATGAGACCGCCGCCAAGCTGGCCGGCATTCGTGTGGATCGCACCAAGATCCTCATCTATGGCGTGTGCGGAGCCTGCGCCGGCATCGCCTCGCTGATCCTGACCTCGCGCATGAACTCGGGCGACCCCAACATGGGCACCGGTCTGGAGATGGACGCCATCGCCTCCATCGTTATCGGCGGTACAAGCATCAGCGGCGGTTCGGGATGGATCTGGGGCACCTTCATCGGCGCCTACATCATCGGCATCCTCAACAACGGACTCAACATGCTGAATATCTCCGCGTATTATCAGATGGCGATGAAGGGGTTGATCATTCTGCTGGCCGTCTGGTTGCAGCAGAGTATGCAGAAAAAGTAGGCGGTTGCATCAGCGCGCACGCTCCACGAACTGATGAAACGCATGCCGATGCGGTGCGCCGCTTTCAGCGTAATGGGTGATGTTCTCCCGCTCCACTACCCGCTGAAACCGGCGATAGCTGCCATCCTCCCGTGCAGCCACCGGATCGCGCATGCACTTTAAATACCATACCGGCAGCCGCGCCATCTCCACCCGCCGGCGATAGACTTCGTTTTCCGCCACCGTCTCCGCCCTGTTCAGCACGGCATCCGCTTCTTCCACCCATTCATCGGAAAACAAAATGTCGTCCGGCTTCAATCCGAGATGGATGTGGGTAAACGGCGTCACCCTCCCGTGCAGCAGATCGAAATAAGCCCGCACATACTGGCCGCTGCGACCGTAATAGCCGAACATGAAATCATCGATCACCTCTTCCACGTCGCACTCGGGATCCCACAGCAAACGGCTGATCACATAGGCGCGCAGTTCGGCAAATTCACCGCCGCGGCTCTGATAGGCCGCTTGCTCCATGATGCCGATGGCGTTGTTGTCGCGAAAGGTCTGAATGTTGGCCTGCAGCACTCTGAAATTGGGATAAGGCATAATATAATGGCTGAAATTCACCACATAATCCCAGATGTATAGATGCGGGGCGATGGCCGCCCAGGCTTCAAGATCCTGAACAAAAGAGCGGTTCTCCGGGCAGGAATGAAAGTCATGGGCAAAACAGCATTCGATGCTGCACAAGCGGATCACCACGTTCTCGCGCGGCTTGACAGTCCTAGGCGGTTTGCGGGTGTACTGGTAGGCCAGAGTGCCGACGAACTTGGACGGAAATTCATTCTGCAGTTTCTCCGCCACCTGGTTGACGAACCAGACCATAGGTCCGGCTTCGCTCCCCTCCTGCTTTGCCAGCGCCTGGCATTTCTCACACTGGCAGGGATTATGCCAGTCGTTCTGAGACAGACAGTAGATCAGGTATTGGGGATTTTCAATCATGGTTCGGCGCATGCGCTCGGTGATGATGGCCAGCACATCTGGATTGGTCAAACACAACTGCGCATGGTCATACACTCGTTTTCCATCAATCAGGCTGTAATATTCCGGATGCACCGCATAAAACTCGTCCGGCGGCATAAATCGGTAGAACGTGTGCACCGACCAGTAGGCCTCCACGCCGCCGGGTTGTTCGCGGTAATTCATGGCACCGTTCACCCGGTTGCGCGCCGCCCAGATAGGATCGAACGCTTCATAGTAAAAATCGTTGCGCACTCGGATCCCCGGTTTTTCCGCATGGCGGAGCCGATCAAACGACCAGCGGTCCTTCTGCGGCGCCGCACTGACCTGGGGCGTATACCAACGACAGCCCAACTCACGCTCCAGCAGAGAAAAGACGCCATACATGGTTCCACGCAGACGGCCGCCATAAATCAGCAGATGCGGCCCGATGTTCAAGTAGCGGAAAGATTCATCCGCCTCATGCGGCCGCTTGAGGCTGTCGCCGAGCAACATCCGGCTGTGTCGATTGCAGCCCAGGATGATCTCATGGTGATGAAGCGGGGCCTGGTCGGTTCGAATCTCCAGCTTGGGACCGCCGCACTCTTGCAGCCAGTGTTGCAGTTCAGCGGCAGCCCATTTTTCCGATTCCGACGCATCCGCACCCAGCACGATCACATACTCGCTGCGGCCGTCGGCAAAGACCGTGTGGGTTGTACGCCGGCCGGCGTAAAAAGACATCTCGGTCTGCCACACCGTTCTGTCCTCAGCCTCAGCTTCAAGGCGCAGCCGATAGCGGTCGAAATGAGTTGCCGGCGCTCCAAGAGGGATCTCGGTTTCTCCGGCCCACTGAGCCTGCCATAGCGGCGGAGAACCGGCCTCCTCGGTGATCACCTGGCAATGCAGCCGTCGCATCATTTTTTTTAAAATCAGAGCCGTTTGTTTGAACTGCAGCACCGCAACGCCGTTCGACCGCTGCCGGATTTGAAAGAGCCGGCCCTGGTCGGCCAGCGTTCCAAATGAAAAGGGCTGCAGACGCACACAGAATTGCCAGCTGTTGCCGCGCTCTTCGATTTTGAGCAACAAACGGTTTTTGCCCTTTTTCAACATCACGGGAATCAGATCCTGGTCCGGCTTCAAACCGCGGCCGGCTGAATAGTCCCAGACCTGTTCGCCGTTCAACCAGACTCGGCAACCGTCGTTGGAGCCCAGGGAAAGAAAGACAAGCTTTTCGCCGTCGGCGACGATCTCACGGTAGGCATAGGCCGCCGCCCGCTCCTGTGGGGAAAGCGCACGATCCAGATCGACGACCGAATCCGGCGCCGAATAGGGCTGCCAGCTCAGGCCGCCTTTGCGACAGGCGGGCTGAGGATTCTTTTCCCCGCCGCAGCCTTTGAGGAAATCGGCGTCAAATCCCGGAAGATGATCCTGGCCGCCGTCATCCGCAGGCGCTGCGGCCAACGGAAACGGGCCGCACAGCTGCCAATCGCGCATCCATTCGCCGTAAGGGACGGCGGCGTGCGCCAGAGTCAAACAGCAGATCACGCCGAGAAAGGAAAAAAACATGATGCGAAGACGGATTTTCATCAGACCTCCTAAAAAAATGGGGTAAGGGATTGAACAGACCACCAGCCCGCTCTCCACTGCTACGCGTGCATGGTATACCTTGAATTTTTCTTAACAATTGCGTACATTATTTTTCATTGTGCACCCTCATCGAATGCCGGAGCCCTATGCTGGAACCTAAAATATTCTATCGTGAACTGGACGCGCTGCTGGCGAAAATCAGAATCGAACAGGTTGGCGTCAATTTTCTGCCCCATATGCTTGCCGAGTTGGATTCTAACTTTGGCCAGCGGCTTCATTTCAAAGACGGCCGGATTTACGAACTCGTCGAACGGCTCTTTATTCTGTCCCACAGCGACAAGGAGGACGCCTCCTGTTTCACTACAGAGATAAGCTTTACCCAGGAAGCGGTTCAGCTGGTCTATAAAAATCGAAGCTACATATTTGATCCGCCCGAAGCCGGCAGCGTATTTTTCAAAGCGGATTGCAGCCAGTTGGACAGTCAGGCCGCCTTTTGGATCCATTCGCCGGAGAAACAGTGGCTGTTCGTTTTCTCGCTGACCGATGGCTGGATACGGGAGGAGGTCAACCTTTTTCTGAATTCCGTGCGCACGGCCATGAACTACCGTCTTTTCTCCGACGCCATCGGCGCACGGTTCGGCCAAGCGATCCAGATACAAAAGAGCCTGCTGCCCGCCGACGCACCCGTCATCCCCGGTTATCAGATCGCCGGCCGGTCGCAGCCGGCGGAATTGGTGGGCGGCGATTTTTTCGACTATTATGAAATGGAAGGCGGCACCTTTGGCGTGGCCATCGGCGACGCCAGCGGCCACGGGCTGCCGGCTGCGCTGTTGATCCGCGATGTCGTGATCGGCCTGCGCATGGGGCTGGCGATGGAATTTCGTACGCCGCACACTCTGCGGCGGCTGAACAGCGTCATTCAACGCAGCACCTATGCCAGCAATTACGTCTCCCTGTTCATCGCAGAGATCGAACAGGACGGCCACCTGTTTTATGTCAATGCCGGGCATCCAGGACCGCTGCTGGTGCACGGTCAGGAGATCCGTGAACTGGCTGCCACAGGCATTACGCTTGGTTTTCTCAAGGATATACAGCTGGGCCGTAATTATGTGCATCTGCCGACGGGCGCGGCGCTGGCGCTCTACAGCGACGGCATCGTCGAACGGTTGAACGAAAAGGGAGAGATGTTCGGCATCGAGCGGTTGAAAGCCTCCCTGGTCCGTCACCAACACCTCGAAAGCCAGGCCATTTTGGAACTGGTGTTCGAAACCGTCATCGAATTCGGCCATGGCGCCCCCTGGGAGGATGACGCCACACTGGTGGTGATCAAAAAGACGGCTGATCCTATCCTTGAAAAAACGCCTGCGGATCAGGCATCCGCAAATTCGCCGGCGCCTTTTCCGGCGGAAAGGTAAAGAAAACGGCGCGGCCCTGGGTGCATTTCTCCCCCGCGCTGTTGTATATCTCCGCCTCTACCACGGCGAGGTTGCGCTTGTTTTCCTGCACACGGCTGCGAACCGTCACCAGGCGCTGCAAAATCGATATCGGCTTGATAAATTTAATCTCCAGCCGCGAGGTCACGCCGGGTCTGTTGCAGGTGATCAACACCGCCCAGCTGGACACCTCATCGATCAACGCGGTCAACACGCCGCCGTGCACGATATCACCCCATCCCTGAAATGACGCTTGCGGCTGCCAAAAAGCGACCACATCCTGCTCGTCCTGCCAGAACTCGAGGCGCAGACCATGGGGATTATCCGGGCAGCAGCCGAAACAGAAATATTCCGGTTCGCCGAGAAAAGGATTATGGAGTTTACGCACAAAGTCTCCGTTTTTCGATTAATGTAATCGAATTATTTCTAATTTGCAAAAGATATACGACAAGCCACTGATGTTTCTTTCCCGGCCAACCTATAACCCTGGAAACTCTGCAGTGAAAAAAGCCTTCGCCTCTCATGACGAGTTCAAGTCCCTGCTTTCCTCCGCAAGACCTTTCGTCCTGCAGAGTCTACAGGCCATCCTGGAAAAAAACATCCACTGCGATAAGGCGTTGGCCGCTGTATTCAAACAGCACAAGATCAAGGACAAGGAGCCAGTGGTTTACGCAGTGCACGATATTCTGCGCCAATGGCGTTTCCTCTGGGCCTGCCGCGGGCAGGAACCGGCCACAAATTCCGCATCCCTGCAAAATGTACTTAAAACCTGGGAGCGGCTGCAGGGGTTGGCAGCTAAAGAGGGGAATGAATGCGCCTCCCTGCAGAACCAGGCTGATTCGCTTGATCAAGTGGCTTTGAGCGTGCCGGCCTGGCTCTACGATCTTGGCTTTGCAGAATCAGGCGAGGATTGGCGCAATGACCTGGCAGCCATGAACCGGCCGGCTGAACGGGTGGTGCGCGTCAACACGCTAAAAATCGATCGTTCGCACTGTGCAGAATATTTCAGCCGCTCCTCCATCATCCCCTGGGCGCCGCATGCGCTTTGGCTGCACGATCCCATCGACCTCTACGCCACCAAGGCGTTCCGTCAAGGATGGGTCGAGGTACAGGACCCGGCTTCCCAGGCGGTGACCGCTCTTTTGCAAGTGGAACCGGGTCAGCGGGTGGTGGACGCCTGCGCCGGTGCAGGCGGTAAAAGTCTTTATCTGGCGGCGTTAATGCAGAACAAAGGACGCATCATCGCTCTGGATCCGTCTGTGCCGCGGCTGGCGGAGCTGCGCCGACGGGCGCGACGCGCCGGCGTGTTCATCATCGAAGCCCGGCCCATCGAATCGATGAAGACTATCAAACGGCTGTATGATTCAGCGGACCGGCTGCTGTTGGATGTGCCCTGTTCCGGCACCGGTGTACTGCGGCGCAATCCGGACCTGCGCTGGCGCTTGACGCCGGCCATGCTGGACCAGTTGATCGCTCAACAACAGCAGATACTGCACCACTACAGCCGCATGGTGAAACCAGACGGACTGATTCTCTACACCACCTGCAGCCTGCTCAAAGCCGAGGGCGAGGCGCAGATCAGCCGCTTCCTCGAAAGCCATGCCGACGCCTTTAGCCTGCTGAAAGAGAAACGTTACAGTCCCAGCCTTGACGGCTTTGATGGATTCTATGCAGCGGTTTTAAAGAGAGAGGTAGGATGTCTGTGAGCAAAGAAAAACCTGTTTTCGGATTCAACCGGAACATCCTCTTTACCGGTCTGACCAGTTTTCTCACCGACACTTCCGTAAAACTGATCTATTCGGTCATGCCCATGTTCCTGCTCTCCATCGGCGCTTCCAAAACCAGTCTTTCTCTGATCGAAGGCATTGCGGAGAGCACCGCCTCGCTGCTTAAAACATGTTCCGGATTCTGGAGCGATCGGATCGGCAAAAACAAGCCGTTTATGCTGATCGGCTATGGTCTGTCCGCCTTTATTCTCCCCCTCTATTCTTTGGCAGTCACTCCGTTTCACGTGCTCTACTTGCGCTTTGTGGAACGGATCGGCAAAGGCATCCGCACTGCGCCGCGCGACAGTCTGGTGGCGGCCTCGGCGCTGCAGGGACAGAGCGGCAAAAGCTTCGGTCTGCAAAAAGCCATGGATAACAGCGGCGCCATCGCAGGCCCCCTGATCGCCTTTGCGCTGTTGACGCTGCTTCCTGGAAATTACCGCGCCATCTTTCTCATCGCCGGCCTGCCGGCGTTAGCGGGTGTTTTCGTCATCCTGTTCGGCATCCGTGAGGCGAAAAAAAAGAAAAACGAGCTGCTGAGCAAGTTTCGATTCAAGGATTTTCCGACAAAGTACTATCTCTTCCTGGCCATCGTGTTCCTCTTTACGCTGGGCAACTCGACGGACGCGCTGCTCATGGTCAAAGCCCATGACGTGGGCGTGCGGGTCGCGTTGATCCCCCTGGTGTATCTGATCACCAATCTGGTCTCTGTGCTGCTGGCTGTGCCGATCGGATCGCTGGCGGATAAAATCGGCAAGGAAAAGGTCCTCATCGCCGGCTATTCGATCTATAGCGTGGTCTATTACGGATTCGGCGTCGCCCACAGCGCAACCGCTGTAGCAGCGCTCTTTGCCCTCTATGGCGTGTACTCGGCCGCCACGGACGGCATTCAAAAGGCGTTTGTCTCCGATCTTATCGATTCTAACAAAAAAGGCACAGGCCTGGGCATCTATAACGCCCTGCTCGGGGTCACTCTCCTGCCGGCCAGCTTGATCGCCGGCTATCTGTATGACGCCGTCGATGCCAGCGTGCCTTTTTATTGGGGCGCCGGCGCCGCGGCCGGCGCTGCGCTGCTGTTGTTGTTACTTCACCGCACCGCAATGCGATGAAATTGTTATTGCATCATAAGGTAAAACCAGCCTATATTATAGATCAAAAATATAGGGAGCGAATCGATCGCCTCTGCTGAATCCGCCATCATTCACTTACGATCTTTAAACGAAAGCTTTCCATGTCTTCGACTCTCTTTTCCCCTGAAAAACCGCCCTATCGACAGAACTGTAAAGCCGTCCTGACTTTTCTGGAGGTTGATGCCAAGGCCGGCTTGTCGTCCGAACAAACCAGTAAACGCCTGGAACGCTTCGGCGCCAATGAATTGCCGCAACCGCCGTCGGAGCCTAAATGGAAAAAATTTCTCGCTCAATTTAAAGACCCGCTCACCGTGCTGCTGCTGATCGCCACGGTGATCTCGTTCATCGCCTGGATGATCGAGCGCGATTCAGTGATCCCCTTTGAAGCGATCACCATCCTGATCGTGGTCCTCCTCAACGGCATACTGGGCTATCTGCAGGAAGCCCGTGCCGAGCAGGCCATCGCCGCACTGGCAGCCATGTCGGCTGCGACAGCGCGCGTGCTGCGCAACGGCGTGCAACAGACCATCCCGGCCCGTGACTTGGTCCCCGGCGATATCCTGCTCATCGAGGAGGGCGACACCATTCCGGCCGACGCGCGGGTGTTGGAATCCGTCGCGCTCAGAGTGGCGGAAGCGGCGCTCACCGGCGAGAGTGCGCCGGTAAGCAAAGACAGCGCTTCGCTGGACGCAGAAATCGGCATCGGCGACCGGCTGAACATGCTTTACAGCGGCACCGCGGTCGCCAGCGGCCGCGGCCGCGCCGTGGTGGTCGCCACCGGCGCTGACACCGAGATCGGCAAAATCGCCGACACCCTGCAGGAGACGGAAAAAGAGAGCACGCCGTTGCAGCGCGAGTTGGCCGGCGTCGGCCGTATGCTGGGCATCACCGTCGTCGCCATCGCCATCATCATCAGCATCACCATCCTTCTCGTGGAGGACCTCCAAGGGTGGTCCGACATGGTGGACGTGTTATTGCTCGCGGTCTCTTTGGCGGTGGCGGCTGTGCCCGAAGGTTTGACCGCCATCACCACCATCGTGTTGTCCCTGGGGATGGAGCGCATGGCCAAACGCAACGTGATCGTGCGCAAGCTGAACGCTGTCGAGACCCTTGGGTCGACTACGGTCATCTGCTCGGACAAAACCGGCACCCTGACCAAAAACGAAATGACCGTGCGCAAAATAGTCACTGCCGGCGGCGAGGTGTCCATCACCGGTGTGGGCTATGAACCGGCGGGCCATCTGGAGAGCGAGGGAAAACCTCTGGAATCCGGACCTCTGTGGAACGAGGTCCGCTATGCCCTGCGCGCCGCTCATCTGGCCAACAACGCGCGGCTGGTCAAGAACAAAGAAAACGTCTGGGCGGTTCAAGGCGATCCCACCGAAGGGGCTCTTCTGGTGGCAGCGCGCAAAGCCGGCTGGAATGAGGCGGAGCTCTCCGAACGGTTCCCCCGCGTTCACGAGGTTCCGTTCAGCAGCGAACGCAAGTTGATGAGCACTGCGCACAAGGACCTTGACAAAGAAGAACGCTATCTGGTAGTCAGCAAGGGCGCGCCGGATGTTCTGCTGGCGCGCTGTTCCCATGTTCGTGCGGGTGAAGAGGTGCAGCCGTTGACCGAACAGCGGCGTACGGCCATCCTTGCGTCGGTCGAAAAGCTGGCCCACGAGGCCCTGCGTACGCTGGGCGTAGCGTTCCGCACCGTGCATGCAGACAGGATCACCGGCGAGATGAACGACGACGAGTTTGAGAACGAGTTCGTCTTTCTCGGCGTGATCGGCATGATCGATCCGCCGCGCGCCGAAGCGGCGGAAGCGGTTCGGGTTGCAGCCAATGCCGGCGTCCGTTCGGTGATGATCACCGGCGATCATCCCGCCACCGCGGAGGCGATCGCCCTGGAGTTGGGCATCGCCAGCCAAGGTGATCGCATCGTTTCCGGCGCCGAGCTGCAGAAAATGGACGATAAAGAGCTGAAGGCGGTGGTCCATCAAGCCTCGGTGTACGCCCGGGTGGCGCCGGAGCACAAGCTGCGCATCGTTCGCGCACTCAAATCGCACGGCGAAATCGTGGCCATGACCGGCGACGGCGTCAACGACGCTCCGGCGCTCAAGAGTGCGGACATCGGTCTGGCCATGGGCATCACCGGCACCGATGTCTCCAAAGGGGCGGCGGACATGATCCTCACCGATGACAATTTCGCCAGCATCGTGGCTGCGGTGGAAGAGGGCCGGGCGATCTTTGCCAACATTCAAAAATTTCTTCGCTACCTGCTTTCATCCAACATCGGCGAAGTCTTCGTCATGTTCTTCGGCGTCATCCTCGCCGGCTTGATCGGACTTCACGCCGAAGGCGGCTCAGCGGTGGTGGCGCCGCTGCTGGCGGTGCAGATTCTTTGGATCAATCTGCTCACCGATGCCGCGCCGGCGCTGGCGCTGGGCGTCGATCCGGCTGATAACCGGCTGATGAAGCGGCCGCCGCGCGACCCGCTGACCCACGTGATCACCCGCGACATGTGGATCGGCATCGTCCTCGTGGGAGCGGTGATGGGCGTCGGCACCCTGCTGGTGATGGATTATTGCCTGCCTGGCGGATGGATCCCCGGGAACGGTGAGGTGCGCTACGCCCAGACCATGGCCTTCACCGTGCTGGTCTTTTTCCAGCTGTTCAACGTTTTTAACGCCCGGTCAGGTTATGAGAGCGCGTTTAAAGATCTTTTCAGCAATCCGTGGATTTGGCGGGCGGTTCTGCTTTCGGCCGTGCTGCAGGCGGTGGTTATCTATATTCCCTTCCTGCAAAAAGCCTTTGGCACTCGGCCGTTGAGTCTTTCGGACTGGGTGGTCTGCATCGTGGTGTCCAGCAGCGTGTTGTGGGTGCGTGAGATATCCAAAATGCTGTGGCCCAAACGCCAACTCACCGCCGCAGCAGGGCATGAAACACGGTACACGTTACAGGGGACAGGTGGTTGAAAATGACGGTTGGAACGCTCCCTGCTGCAACCGTCAAAGGCAAAACCGATAAAAGCAACCGTTTCGATATAACCCTTGGATTGGCACTTCATTCCTAACATGGAGGTTCGCATGAGCGTCAAAGTGCGTCTTGGAATCATGATGTTTTTACAGTATGCGATTTGGGGCGCCTGGTCTCCGGTGCTGTCCGCGTATCTGGAAAACACGCTTCATTTCACCGGCATGCAGATCGGCATCATCTACAGCCTGCTGCCTTTGGCCACGATTATCTCGCCGTTCATCGGCGGACAACTCGCCGACCGCTACTTTTCCAGCGAAAAAGTGATCGCCGTATTGCAGCTCATCGGCGGACTGCTGCTGATCTACATCTCACGGCTGACCGACTATACCTCGATGATGTGGTTGTTCTTCCTCTATTCCCTGCTCTACGCTCCGACCATGGCGCTGACCAACTCGATCGCCTTCATCAACATGAAAGATTCTGAAAAAGAGTTCGGTCAAGTGCGCGTTTGGGGCACCATCGGCTGGATCGCCGCAGGCCTGGCTCTCGCCGGCTGGCGCTATCTTGGTTCCGCGCCGGGCGCCGACACCCTGCTTCTTGCCGGTATTTTCTCGCTCATCCTGGGCGTTCAGGCCTTCACCCTTCCGCATACGCCGCCGCAAAAGAACGCCGCCAAACCCTGGGCGTTTATTGAAGCGCTCAAAATGCTCAAAGATAAAAACGTCCTCGTCTTTACCATCATCGCTTTTGTCGTGGCCACGGAATTGATGTTCTACTATGTCTTGACAGCCCCGTTCCTGGTGTCGGAAAAAATCGGCGTTTCTTCCAACTCGATCTCCGCTGTGATGGTCATCGCCCAGGCTGCAGAGATCCTGGTCCTGGCTTTTCTCCTTCCCTGGGCTCTGCCCAAATACGGCATCCGTACCGTACTGACCATCGGCATTCTTGCCTGGCCGATCCGTTACATCATCTTTGCCATCGGCTCGCCGGCCTGGCTGGTGATCGCCTCCCTGGCGCTGCATGGATTTTGTTTTGTCTTTTTCTTTGCCGCAGCGTTTATCTATTTTGACACCATTGCCCCAAGCGATATCCGCAATTCCGCTCAGAGCTTTATCACCCTGGTGACCTATGGTCTGGGCAATTACGTCGGCAGCCTCTTTGCCGGCTGGATCAAGTCCATGTTCACCACTCCAGAGGGCGTCACCAACTGGACCAACGTCTTTCTCGTCCCCTGCGCGCTGACCATCCTGTGCGCTGTGGCGTTTATGGCCTTGTTCAAAACCGATGCCGCCAAGGCGAAAAGTTGACGCCAAAAATCTGAGGACAGCCTGTGCCCGCCTGATCAACCACACCAAAGATCATCGGTAAATTAAAAATCGGGGCTGCTGTATATAACAGCAGCCCCGATTTTTATTACCATATTGAAATTCCCCAGCCTTGCCGACGACGAAAACGTCGAGGCAATCGACATAGCAGTCGAAAAGAAAGGGCAACACCCCATCAGGTCGCTGCTTTTTAGTGATTAAAAATCAATATATTGCCCAGAGAACCCCAATTTTGGTACGCTCATTGCAAATCTCCTATGACCGACATCCAGGCCAGCTGAATGTGCTGCCTGTCCCATCTTCACAAACGAGCAATCCCTAATGGCATGAATTATGCTGATTTTCCACCTTGATTTGTTTTGCATACTAGATAGAGAAAAACCAATGCGGACATTGATTTACAAATTTATTTTTTTAATGGTGTTAGCCCTAGCTGCAGGAAGCCCGCTGCTGCCGCAGAGCCCCTGCCTGAGCCTCGATCCTGTGCCGGAAACGATCAATGCGATTCGCTTTGATCCATCCTATTATTACAACGCTCCCGAGCGCGTCAACGTTCTGGCTGATAACCTCGTGCAGCGATGGCGGGCGAACGGCGTCACTACAGTCTTTTATAAAGCCTATGATCCGGCCTATGGCGCCAAGTACCGGACCGATTACGACCTCAACGTTGAAGCGGATTACGGCCGCCAGAATCTGCTGAAACATATGATCAATGCCTGCTCAAGTCATGGCATTCAGATCATGGCATGGATTCCTGCCTTTCAGCACAAAGCGGCATGGGAGAAACATCCACAATGGCGGGTTAAAAATGCAGACGGCAGCGATTACCGCCTCAATAGTCAGAGCTATCCGCTCTGCGCCGCCAATCCAGAGGTGCGCGACTGGTGGCTTGGCTTTATAGGCGACCTGCTGGACAACTATCCAGGGCTGGCAGGGGTGGACATCGGCGAGCCGGTGGTCGCTTGGCAGAGCGCCCATTGCTCCTGCGCCTCCTGCACACGGCAAAAAACAGAAATAGGCTGGAATGACGTCTCTGCCCTCGGACTGAATAAAACGCTGCTGGCTGGATTTGAACTCATCCACTCCTATCAAAAGATCGCTTGCGTCACCTCTGTGGTCAGCCCGAAAGCCGATGGCAGCCTCTATACGCCGGCTGAGCAGCGCGGCTATACCGGCTTTGACCTGAACGCTTTGCTCGATAGCGAGAACCGACCGAATTGGATCAGCCTCGAGCTGATGTGGCAACAATGGGCCGATCTTTACCAAAATCCTGCTCTCTTCTCACCAGACTGGATTAGGCAGGCGGCTGCGATTGTAAAAAATCAGGTGGCCGAACGCAGCCGCGTGCTCGCACACCTCGAGTTGACGCCTTTTGGCCGACAGGGGGTGGATGCCGCCCAATTGAAGCAAAGCATGCTGGCCGCCAAAGAAGCAGGCGTGGTTGACCTCGACCTCTACGACAGCCACCAGATCGATCGTGATGAAGCCTGGCCAACAGTCCGAGAGGGGTTCCACCGGCAGATCGTCCGCCGCGCTCTTATCGTCAGCGATCCCCTCGGTGAAAACGACGCACGCCAGGTGGCAGGCCTGCTCAGCCATTTCCAAACCGAGACAGAAATTTTTCTTCTGCCGGACGATGGCGGTTATGTTCCCGGGAAAATGCAAAATCAGGACCTGCTTTTTTACATCGGTGTTGATCCGAAATTCAGTATTCCCAAATCCTTTCTGCAGGAGGCCGCAGCCTTTGACGGCATCCTCGCCTGGATCCATTTCGGCATCGATCAGTACTTGAAGCAATCCGGAGCAGCGGACTACGGCATTCAGTATGCCGGCTCGGCCTTTGATTCCTCGTGGAACCGCGTGCGCTACAAATCAGCCATGCTATTCAAACAGGATCCGGACTTCAACCGGCTTTTGATTCAGGACAGCAGTCGATGCAAGGTCCATGCGTGGTTGGAAAACGGCAGCGAACGTATACCCTACGCCGTGCACAGCGGCAACCTTTGGTACTTTGCCGACCTGACCACCGCTTTTGTGCTGGAAGGCGGAAGCTACATCGTCTTTGCCGATCTGCTGCACGATATCGTCGGACAAAACCACCGATCCAATCCGCTCGCCATGGTGCGCATCGAAGACCTGTCGCCGCTCTCGGATGTCGTTTCCTTACGGCGCATCGCCGACTACCTGTCCAGCCAGAACGTTCCCTTTTCCATCTCGCTGGTTCCCTTTTATCTCGATCCGGCGAACAACACCGCCGCCTCGCTCTCTGATCAGCCGGAATTCGTCAAAACGATCCAGTATATGGTGCGTAAAGGCGGGGTGATCGTCATGCACGGCAACACCCACCAGTATCGCGGCGAGACCACCTCGGATTACGAGTTCTGGGATATGATGAACGACGGCCCGCTGTTCTCCGATTCGCGCGAATATGTGCGCGAACGGCTCGAATCGGGCATGGAAGAGCTGGCGAAAAACGGTCTGTTTCCGGTCACATGGGAGACGCCGCATTACGGCGCCTCGCAGCTCGACTATGCGGTAATCAACGGATATTTCACTTCCGCCTATGAACGCCGTCAGACCATCGATCTGCACGGATCCGATCAACTGGTTCCGTGGTTGATCTACCGCCACGCGGCAGGCGGCAAAATCATTCCCGAAAATCTGGGCTATATTCCGCTCAGTCGGCAAGAGGCCGGACCGCTGCTGCAGGCGGCGCGCAACCATCTGGCGCTGCGCGACGGCATCGCCAGCTTCTTTTTTCACCCCTTTGTCGATCTCAACGTGCTGAAAGACATCATCCCGCGAATGAAACAAATGGGCTATCGTTTCACCGACCCGCGCCATACCAGCCAACAGGTCCGCGGAAAAACTTTTCGCGTTCTCACCGGCAGCGGCGACATCGAGTTGCCGCTCACCTCCCCCTATGTGCGCGAATTTTTTCTGGATCCTCATGGCGCGATCCACGATGAAACCCTTTCAACCCGACCGGCCAACGACACCCTGCGCAAGACGATCTCGACGCCTGAGGGATGGATCTATGTCGCGCAATCCGTAGCCGCGAAACCGAAAGGACGGGTCGCTGATTTTCTCGCCGACGTGACTAACCGAATGCCGAGATCAGTCGATTATTTTGCAGCAAGCCGACCGTTAGCCGTTCCGAATGGACAACCCATCCGCATGGCGTTGCTTTATGACCGTGAAGCGAAGGGAAGAGCAGCCAGGGATCAGGATAATTGGCAACGGGCGTTGGTCAGTGTGGGCTTGGACGCCCAGCAGCTGCAGGTCGATGAATTTTTCACCGTGCCGGAGGGCGCTAACCTGATCCTGGTCCCGCATGCTGCGGCGCTCAAGCTGACGCAGCAGCAGGTCCTGCTGCTTGTGCGCACCGTGCAGAACGGCGCCCACCTGATTCTCGAACGGCCTTCGAATCTCAGCGCCGCCATCGGCATAACCCTGAAGGACAGCCTTTGCGCGGTGGCTTCGATTGTGGATGAATACTATCCCACCGTAGCGATCCAGTGGAGTTCGACGGATACACTGACCAAGTTCGAGACCGAATTCGATTATATCACCTATGCCTCGGAGCCGGTGTCCGGCAACCCGGTGGTGATCGGCGGCGATTACGGCAACGGCCGGTATCTCTATTGGGCAACCTTTTTCGATCCGGACAGCGAAGGAGGATTCGGCCGTTTCCCCTTTGTGATGGAGATGCTGCGCTATCACTTTGGACTCCAGCCGCTGGTCCGCCGCGACGCCGTAGAAATCTATTTTGATCCCGGCTCGCGCGAGGACATCAGCATTGAAGATCTGATCAAACTTTGGCGCAAGAACGGAGTGCGCATTATCAATGTCGCGGGTTGGCACAGCTATCGCGACTATACCTACGAGTACGGTCGTCTCATTGAATTGGCGCATCTCAACGCCATGAGCGTCTATCTCTGGCTGGAGCTGCCGCATGTCTCGGACAAATTCTGGTTGGATCACCCCCCATGGCGCGAGCAGAATGCACTAGGGGCGGACATCGACACCTCCGCCGCTCACTGGCGTCGTCCCATGGCGCTCAACCTGCCTGAATGCCGTGAAGCGGTTATGGCTGAGCTGCGCGCCATCCTGATGGCCCATGACTGGGACGGAATCAATCTGGCGGAATTGTATTATGACTCAGCGGCCGGGCCGGCGGACCCGAAATGGTTCACGCCGATGAATTCCGGCTTTCGCCAGGAGTTCAGCCGACGCCACGGATTTGATCCCCTGAGCTTGTTCACCCCCCACTCCAGTCGTCACTGGAGGCAAGATCCCAAAGCGCTGGAAGCACTCTATGAATTGCGCCGTGAACAAATCATCGATCAACACCGCAGGTTTTTGGAATTTTTCAAAAACCTGGAAAAAGAAAAAAACTCGGTTTGGAAGATCATCGTCACCACTCTGGACGACGCCATGGCCCCCGAAGCGGCTGCGCATATGGCGGTGAACACCTCTGCCATCGCCGCCCTGAGCCGCGAAACGCCCTTTACGCTCCAATTAGAGGAACCGCCGCAAGCGAATCCGACCAGTCCCGAAGAATATGTGGGAATGATCCGCCGCGGTCAGGCCTACACTGGGGGCGAGCCGCCCATGACAACCATCAATCTCGTACAGCGGCCTCTGCGCGCCGATCTGGTGACCCGACAGATCACTGGATTGGAGCTCTACCGGACCATCCAGCAATGCCAGAATCAAAACGCAAAAGTCGCTTTCAATTCTGAGGCCAGTCTTTATGATGTAGACAGCGGCTATCTGGCCATGGCGCTGGCATCGGCGACGCGTGAATCGCTGGCCACCGCTGTCTGGCACTTGGATGCGGCGACGCCGGTCTCTCTGTTGCTGGACGCCAAACGCCATCAGAATGTTTTGGTGGATGGCGAGGTTTGGCCTGCATACCATCGCGGCCGTTTGCTGCTGCCTTCCGGAAAACACCGCATCGAGCCCATGAACCGAACCTCCTCGCTGTTCAAGGGATTCTGGTCAGAGGCAAGGCTGGTCGCTTTGTCCGGAGACTTGCTGGAAGTAAAAAAGGTGCTGCGCGGCCTTGACTTGCGTTACCGGAGTGAAACCGTCAACCATGTGGTGTTGAACGAAAGACCGCATGCCATCACCGTCGATGGCCGGCGACTGCGGACCGCGGTGACGCGCGGCGAACTCGGATATGCCTTCGCTCTGCCGGCGGGGGAACACAGCGCGGTGATCCATACCAGCAGCCGAACCACCCAGGCGATCAAACAGACAAGCCTGGTGCTCTCCGGCGTCATCGCCGTCGGCGGTATGGTGTTCGGTTCCATTCTCGGATTTCTCTACTTGAAAAATTCGCGCCTGCGAAGAAAAAAATCAAAACACAACGCAGCTTCCTGAAAAAACAGTAGAAATTCCATCTCTTCAGGGCCGCCGGGCTGATCCATTCTTTTAGGATAGGCTATCGGCAGCCCAGGCATTTAAGTTCGGAGGCGCCTTTGCTGCCCTACATGCACCCGGTTTTAGACCTTCTTTTTCTCGCCAGCGTGGCCGTCATCTGGGGGATGATCATCTATCAGCTGGTGCTCACTCTCGCCGGCTACCGCTACCGTCATCAGATCAGCCAGGAGCATGAACGGCTGCTCGCCGCCGGCCATGAACCCGCTTCGATTTCGATCATGATTCCAGCGCGCAACGAGGAACTGGTGATCGATAAAACCATCTCCACCATTCTGGCCCTCGATTATCCCGCCGACCGGCTCGAACTGGTGATCATCAACGACGGTTCCAGCGATCGTACGGCGGAAATCATTTCAAACCGCAGCGCGTCGGATTCACGCATCAAACTGGTCAACCTGCCTGTCGGCGAGATCGGCCACGGCAAGGCCTACGCGCTTAACCAAGGATTGCGCCATTGCACGCACGACCTCGTCGCCATCTATGATGCGGACAATATGCCGGAACGCAAAGCCCTGCGCACTCTCGCCCTGCACCTGCAGGCGGACCCTTCGCTGGCTGCGGTCATCGGCAAATTCCGCTGCGTCAACCGCCGGCATACTTGGCTGACCCGTTTCATCAACATTGAAACCATCGCCTTCCAGTGGATCTTGCAGGCAGGCCGCTTTCATCTTTCGCGCGTGGCCATTTTGCCGGGCACCAATTACATTATCAAAAAATCGGTCATTGAAGCGGTCGGCGGCTGGGACGATCGCGCCATCACCGAGGATTCCGAACTGAGCATGCGCATCTATCAAGCGGGCTGGCAAATCAAATTCATGCCCCTCAGCGTCACTTGGGAACAGGAACCGGAGACGCTGGCCGTGTGGACGCGTCAACGCACGCGCTGGGTGCGCGGCAACAACTATGTGATCCGTAAATTCATCAAGCCCATGCTGAAACTCCGCAGCCGGTTTTTGATCACCGAGTTCGTTTATCTTTTTGCCCTGTATTACCTTTTTCTTGCCGCCACCGTGATCTCTCTGCTGCTGTTTCTGGCCGGCGGCGTCGGATTGATCGCGCTGAACGTGCCCGGGCCCTATTTCGCCGTGTGGATGTCGGCGTTCGCTCTGTTCACTTTGGAAATATTCGTGGTGCTTGGTTATGAGGGAGAAGATTCGGCGGCCAACATTCTGCTCACCATCGCCATGTACTTGACCTATTGTCAGCTGTGGCTCTATATCGTTTTCAAAGCGCTCATCCTTGACGCCCGCAGACACCGTGTCGGCGTCTGGGATAAAACCGAAAGGTTCAAAGTGGAAGAAACAGTCGATGAAGGGGCGGGCGTCGCATGAACCGGCTTCGTCTGATCTATTTCCTCGTCCTCGCCCTGCTGTTTTTCCTCAGCCACCGCCAGACTACGGCGCAGGAAAAAACCGGCATGCACTTTTTCGCCGAGGCGTATGACGAGACCATTTATCAGCGCCGCGACGGCCGCAACACCATCACGATGGCCCATTTTTACGAAGGACTGCGCCTGCCCATCGCCGGCCTCGGCAAATGGGACCTCTATGCCAAATTACGCTACGGCAACGACGCCAACAAGGATTTCTGGAACAACCGCGCGGAAACCATGTTCGGCACCCGGCTCCGCTTTTTTCAAAAACTCTATCTGGCGATGTACAGCGAATATGTGCGCGGTGAATACATCACCGATCAAAGCGAAATCATGCCGTACGCCTCTTCCTATGAGGATTGGCGCTATGGACTGGTGTTCTGGCATGGATGGGACCCAGGCGGATGGAAGCCAAAAAAACGGCTGGCCCTGACGCCCTGGAGCGAGGTCTATGCCGATGCCAATTACCTGGATAAGGACAGCCAAAATATAGTCTATTATTTGGAAGCCAAACTTGGATTGCAGTTGCTCCGATTGCATAAAACCCGCTTTGATTTCTACGGCGTTGCCTATGCCTATTACGACAAGAACGCCGACTTTTGGAACAACCATGCGGATATGGCGCCGGGGATCCGCATCACGCCATGGACTGATGTGGATTTAAACCTTCGTATCGAATATCTGTGGGGACAATATTATGATCGTATCGGCAGATACGAAAACCCGTATGCACGCCGTTACCAGGACCTGCGCGTTGGTCTGTTTCTCTGGTATGGTTGGGGAGAATAGGAGGATTAGGATGAAAAAATTGCTGCTCGCTGCAACTTTGCTCATGATCGTTGGGGTTGTGGGTGCGCCGGCTCAGTCCATCCCTGCCCAACTGCTGTGGAATTATTCAACCGGCGGCCCGGTGACCGTCGTAAGTCCATTTCCGGATGTAAACGGCGACGGTCGGCCTGATCTGCTGGCCGGATCAGCCGACAGCGTGGTCTATTGTCTATCCGGCGGCGGTTCGGCTGATATGCGCGAAATCTGGGCCTGCAGGACATTGGGCGCCATCACCGATGTAGAGGCCATGGGCGATGTCAATGGCGACGGCTATCCCGATGCGGTGGCCGGCTCCAAAGACAATATCGTCTATTGCATCTCCGGCAAACCGACGGATGAAGGGCTCGAACTCTGGCAGCGGGCGGACTCTGCGACGATCCATTCGGTCGCCGCCCTGGGCGACGTGAACGGCGATGGGATTGGCGATGTCGTGGCCGGGACAGCGATGAATAACATGATCTGTATCTCCGGCTCTGCGGCTCAGCAGGGGAAAATACTCTGGCAGTTCAGCAGCGACGCCGATTTCTGGAACGTCCTCGCTCTGCCGGACGTCAATGGCGACGGCAAAATGGATTGCGTGGGTTCTTGCGATAATTTCATCTATTGTTTCTCCGGCGCAGGCGCCGCTCAGGGCCAGCAGGGCGGCGTCAACGCAAAAGCGATCTGGTCAGCCCCTTATGACGCGGGCGCCCGCGTTTACTCCATTGCCGCCATTCCGGATGTCAATAACGACGGCAAAGCGGACGTGCTGCTGGGCAGCGAAATGGATCAGATCGAATGTCTCTCCGGCGCCAACGGCAATAGACTATGGAGCTTTAACACAGGCGCCACCGCCCAATGTGTGGCGGCTATCGCAGATCTCAACGGAGATGGAAAATGGGATGTGCTGGCAGGCTCTGCGGACGATCATGCCTATGCGCTCTCCGGCGCCAACGGCCAACAGCTGTGGAAGACCGCGTTCAGTTCGACGGTAACGTGCGCCACTTCGATCAACGACATCAATGAAGACGGTTGGCCTGACGCCGTGTTTGGTGAAGACAACATCGAGGTAGCCTGCATCAGCGGCGGCGGCGCCGCCAAAGGACAAAAGCTCTGGAGTTATATGATAGGAGATGCTGTCCTCAGCGTCGCCGCCATCGGCGATGTCAGCGCCAACGGCATCACCGATGTGGCCTCCGCCTCTATCGACAGCTATGTCCGCATGTTGGAGGGGAACAGCAAAGTATTGGACGTGGAGCTGGTCTCCTTTACCGCCGCCGTACAGGTAGACGGCATACGGTTATTCTGGCGAACTGCCAGCGAGACCAACAACCTCGGATTTACCGTGCTCCGTTCAAGAGATGGAAGCGTTTGGGAGCAGATCGCCTTTGTAACCGGCAACGGCACCTCAGCCCGACTGCATGAGTATACATTTTTGGATGCTGAGATGGAGTGGGGGCAGCTCTACTATCGGCTGCAACAGTTGGATCGCGACGGGCAGTCGCACCTGCTGCCCATGGTGAAGGTTGTGCGACAATTGCCCAGTCATTTAACGCTGCACGGCAACTTTCCCAACCCCTTCAACGCCGGGACCACCATTTCCTATGACCTGCCGGTCTCGGGATGGGTGGACGCGACGATTTATAATCTGCAGGGTCAGATCATTCGGCGACTGGTCAGCGGTTTGCAGTCAGCCGGCTTTCACACCATCCATTGGAACGGCCGCCAAGATTCCGGCGAGGAGGCGGCCTCTGGAGTCTACCTCTGCAGAATCAGCGCAGGCGATGAAAGAGCGCACATGCGGATCAGTTATGTGAAATAAAAAAACGCGCTCCAGGCAACAAGCTCCGTTCACCCGCCATTGCGCAACAACTGAACAATCCGCTGCGCGGCCCGGCCATCGCCGTAGGGATTGACCATGCTTTCCCTGTGCGCCGCCGGCTGCTCCTCGCTCAGCGCTCTGCTCGCTGCAGCGACGATCGACTCTCGGCGCGTGCCCACCAATTTAGCGATCCCCGCCTCCACCCCTTCCGGCCTTTCTGTGGCGTCGCGCATCACCAGCACCGGCACGCCAAAGGTCGGCGCTTCCTCTTGAATGCCGCCCGAGTCGGTGAGAATCAGCGTAGACCGTTTCATCAGATGGACCAGGGCGGCATAATCCAGCGGTTCGATGAGATGGACGTTGTTCAGTCCGGAGAGAATGTCACCCACCGGCCGGCGCACGTTGGGATTGAGGTGCACGGGATAGATGAACCGGATGTTAACAAATCGGGCGGCCAGTTCCCTAATCGCATGACAGAGCTCGCGAAATGGCTCGCCGAAGCTTTCCCGGCGATGAGCGGTGATCAGCACCATGCGTTCATCCTGCGGAACGGCGCTCAAGGCAGAGCCGTTCCAGTCAAAGGGCCGGCGGCTGATCTCCAGCAAAGCGTCGACGATGGTGTTGCCGGTGACATGAATGGCCGCGTCCGCAAAACCTTCACGCAGCAGCGCCTGACGCGCCCGTTCCGTTGGCGCGAAGTAAACATCCGTCGCCGCATCCGCCAAACGGCGGTTCATCTCCTCGGGAAAGGGACGGCGTTTGTCCAGAGTGCGCAGCCCGGCCTCCACATGGCCAAAGCGAACGCCGTGATAATAGGCGGTCACTGCTGCCACGAAAACCGTGGTGGTATCCCCTTGAGCCAGAATCCAGTCCGGCTGGACCTGTTCCACCACTCGATCCAGCTCTTCAAACAGCCGGGCGGTAAGCGTTGCCAACCGCTGATTGGGCTGCATCAAATTAAGATCCAGGTGCGGATATATATCAAACAGCTGCAGCACCTGATCCAGCATCTGGCGATGCTGGCCGGTGACGCAGATCACGCTGGTGAGCTCTTGCGGAAATTTGTCCAGCTCTTTGATGACCGGCGCCATCTTGATGGCCTCCGGTCGTGTGCCGAGAATCGAAAGAATTTTCATGGCTTCGCCGCTCCCATTCGTTCAAAACAACCGACCTAAATGAAGATGACCCCTCGCCATGCAGCCAGTTCCTGCAGTCCAGCGCCTTTGCAGAACCGGCGAGAACATCATCTCCACAAATTTTATTTTCCTGTCCAACTCGCGATATATTCAACCGTTTCATTCGGTTTGGCGATATCCGGATCAGCCACACTCCATTCCCCTTTCAATCCCATTTCTTCAGCCGTCAGTTGAAAGTGACACATCGCGATGCCCATATCCACGCGCTGCAGATCAGCGATGATAAAAGACGGCAAGGGGGAGAGGTTGCGGTGATAGCCCGGGGAACGCTGAAGATAAAAATGAAAACAGGCGCCTTGCTGCACCACCCGCCAGGGCTGTTTATTGGAGGCCGATGGGGCCAAACGCAGCATCTGCAACGGAACAGCATAGGCGCCTGCGCTCTCCTCCGCCAGAGGCGTTGCCAGATCGCCGTGAAAAAAGAGCGAATGCCAGGGCTTGCGCGCATCGGCCTTGATTCGAGTGCGCAGCAAAGCGCGCAGTCGGGTCTCATCGGCGGGATAGCCGACCGCTGCCACAGCGGGGACCATCTCGGCAGCGGTGGCTCGCACTTTGGCGGCAAAGCGGCTTTTGCTGAAACTGCCGCCGAGCCAGCAGCTGCCCAAACCCAGACTGGTCGCGTACAGAATAAGGGCTTCCATGCTAAAGCCGAAATCTTCCAGATTCTTCGCCCCTGGCCCAACAGCGCCGATCAAGAACCCCGCAGGGTTTTTGATGAATCCATAGGTGCCCAATCCCTTGAGCGTTCGAGCCTCCTTCTCGCCGCCGGCCACCAATTCAAAGCGCAGCGCGGAATGAAAAGGGCCCTGCTGAAGCGATCCGGCAAAACCCCGCAGCTGCGCGGCGGTCTCAACGGCGATGGGTTTCTTTTCATAGGTGCGACAAGAGCGCCGGCTTTTAATGAGGTCCGGCAACGGGGCGGAAAAGGGCATCATAGGCTATCTCGCATTGTGTTATCATCAGTGAATACTTCTTGACATTGATCCAGAATAGTCCTACTATTTTTATGCCATTTCAATCATGAACGAAAAAAGGGTTGTCCATGAACCAATCCAGCCGTCTGATCTCCCTCGACGCTTTCCGCGGTTTCACCATCATGCTGATGATCCTGGTCAACAATCCCGGAAGCTGGCAGTATGTTTTTTCCCCGCTCAAGCACGCCGAGTGGCATGGTTGCACGCCCACGGATCTGGTCTTTCCTTTTTTTCTTTTCATCATGGGCGCAGCCATGGCCTTTTCCTTCAGCCGCCGTATGCAAGAGAACGCGTCGCGCTGGCCGCTTTATCTTCAGATCCTGAAGCGCACGATTCTGCTGATTTTTCTCGGCCTGTTCATGGCTTGGTATCTGCGCTGGAACTTTTCCACCTTGCGCCTTCCCGGTGTGCTGCAGCGCATCGGCCTGTGCTACTTTATTGCCTCCATGATCATTTTGCACTTTAACCGGCGCGGTTGGATCATCTCGACCGTCTTGCTTCTGGTCGGCTACTGGCTGGCTATGGCTTTCATCCCTTTTCCCGGCCGAGGCGAAGAAGTATGGGCGCTTAACAGCAATCTCGCCCAATATATGGACGGCCTTTTGCTCAAAGGTCATGTCTCTAAAAAAGATATCGGCTTTGATCCAGAGGGATTGCTCAGCACTTTTCCAGCAGTCGGCCAGGTACTGCTCGGCTATTTCACCGGCCGATGGTTGCGCAGCGGGACAGAGCCTTTGCAAAAGACCAACGGCATGTTTATCGCCGGCAACATCGCCATCGTGCTCGGCCTTGCCTGGTCTCTGGTGATGCCGATCAACAAACAGCTGTGGACCAGCAGCTATGTGCTCTACACCAGCGGCATCGCCTTGAATCTGCTCGCCGTCAGCTATTGGGCGATCGACATTAAAGGATACGGCCGATATGTCAAACCGTTCGTCATCTTTGGCAGCAACGCCATCCTTGCGTTTTTCGGATCCGGGATCATGGCCAAGACCATGATGCTGTGCAAGGTGACCCGTGGCGACGGCACAGAAATTTCCATCAAAGCGTTTGTTTATGACACCCTGCTGCGACCCCTATTCGGCGATTGGGGCGCTTCGCTGATGCACGCCCTGTTCTTCATTTTGATCTGGCTGGCTGTTCTGACCTGGTTTTACCGGAAAAAAATCTTTATCAAGCTCTAAGCACGCGATAGGCCGACGGAAAGAAGCTCCGCTTTTTCTCGCCATCTGCAACCAGACTTTTCCGGCCATTCAGAACCGCGGTTTTTTCCATCCACCCTGTTTGAACCAAACGCCGATGACCACTCCTTTTAACGCCGTGGTACACGAGATGGCCCACCAGATTCCGGCGCTGCCGAGGCCGAGCGGGCCGGCCAGCCAGGCGGCGAATGGAATGCGCAGCCAAGTCAGCGGCACGGAGACCAGCATCGGCGGCAGGGAAAAACCGGCGCCGCTGAAGGCGCCCTCCAGAACGACTTCGAAAGCCAAAAAAATCTCGAAAACCGCAATGATGCGCAGATAGGCGCTGCCCTCTCGAACCACAGCAGCATCGTCGATAAAAAAACGCACCAGCGGCTTTGCTGCAGCCATAAAAAAGATGGAGAAACCCAACACCACCACACAGGCATAGCTCAGCGTCAGCCAGGCGCTCTTTTCAGCACGCCGCGGATTGCCGGCGCCGAGATTCTGGCCCACCAGCGTCGTGGCAGCGACGCTGAAACCGACACAGGTGAAATAAGCCAGACCTTCGATGCGGTGGCCAAGTCCAATAGCGGCCAGCGCTTCAGGCCCATACCGGGCGATGATCCTGGTCAGAAAAGCGTAGGACAGGCTGAACATGACGCCGCTGAAGGCGATGGGCAGGCCGATGCGCAAAATGTCGGTCAGCAGCCGCCGTACAGCCTGGTGTAAAACCGCCAAGCGGAAAACGACCGGAATTTTCCTTTGCCTGAGAATGCGCAGCATCACGATCAGGGTGATGACATGGGCCAGCACTGTGGCCAGCGCGGCGCCCGCGGCTTCGAGCCGGGGCAATGGACCGATGCCAAAAATGAAAAAGGGATCGATCACGGCGTTGAACAACAGAGCGCCGGCTGTGATCTTGAGCGGCGTACGCGTGTCGCCCATAGCGCGGAACACCGCCTCGGCGCTGAGAGAGGCAAAAAGGACAAAGAGGCCGGCGCAAATAAGAGTCAGGTAATGGCGGGCAGACTGCCGCACCGCACCCTGCAAACTCATAAAGTCTAAAATGGCCGGCATCAACAGAATGGTCAAGCCGCCAAAAATCAGCCCCAGTAACCCGGCGAGGGAGATGCCGTGCACAGCCGTGCTGTGAACACGGCCATACCGCCCGGCGCCTACATAACGCGCCACCAGGGCGCTGACGCCGGTGCTGGTGATTGTGGCCAGCGCCTCCAGAGCCCAGTAAATAAATGAAGCGGCGCTGACCCCGGCCAGCCCTTCGGCGCCGAGTTTGCCCACCCACCAGCCGTCCACCACATTGAACAGCATGATAAAGAGCAGAGAGAGGATGGCCGGCAGAGCCAACTGCCGAATGGCCCGGCCTGTGGGCAAAGCAAGCACCATAGCGGATGCGGATGATGAAGACATACTCATCGCCGGACGCACAAAATAAAATCGCTCCGTTTTTTACAACAGGTCAAGAAACTGCGAAACTCTTGTTGTAAGGATGCAAACATCTTTACGCTTTCTGAAAGAATCGGCTCGAAGAAAAATTTTCACCTGATTTTAGGTCGGGTCAAGCCCTTGACATTTATTCGAGCATCAAACCGCTTTCCAATTACTCTTTCATGCAAGCGCCCCGTGAAGCCAAGGCCCCTTGGCCCTTTAAATGGTTTTGAACCTGCGGGCAGCTCGCCTTCGCTTTTTACCGGCCGCTCTACGAGCGCGCGAAATTCACTTCACCCCCAAGGGACGGAGCGCGGAAGCGGTGAAACGGACAGGAGGGTCAGCACATCAGTGTGAGGCGTTTCCCTGGTAGCGCTTTTCACCGGCGCGAACGGCGATAGTCAGCCGGTTGCTTTCCGGCGGCAGGGGACAGGTTGCATAGGGCGTAAACGAACAGGGAGGATTATAGGCTTTGTTGAAATCAATGAACGTCTCGAAAGCAGAATCCGGCCGCGCCACATAGAGAAAACGGCCGCCGCCGTAGGTCTCCTCACCGCTGGTGGCATCGGCGAAGATGACGAAAAAGGGCTCCTCCCTTCCCTCCTCCAGCACGTCCAGCCGGAATTCGCGGTTCTGCAAGGTAAAGAGCAGAGCGCCGGGACACGGCTGGTCTTCAACCTGACCCACCACATTGACGATCCGCAGGGTTTTCACCGGCTCATAAGCGATGAATTTCGCTTTAACCCGCCAGGCCGGATCGACTGGAAAACGATCGATGCCCCGGAAGGTTCTTCGATTGACATGAGTGCTGTCGCGCAGACGCACGGCGAAGCGGCCCCCGCGTTGAATGATATGCCAGGACAGCGCGTTATAAAAAAGCAGGGTCGGCCGGCCCTGAGCATCGCTCTGCAGCTCCCCATCCGCAGCGAGGGTATGATCGGCGGTCAAAATAGCTGCACCCGGCTGCACGCGCAAACGGACTGAATTTTTATCGACGATGAATGCGCCCATCTGATCCGGGCAGCTCTCAGCCGGAAAGACCACCGCATTGCCGGCTGCACGGCCGAAAGAATTTTCACCTTGCTCAAGCCAGAAGAAGCCGGCCAGACTCAACCATCCGTCGGGTTTGGTCAGCTGGGCGACGCGACGGCGATGCCACGCTTCGATCTCCGCCCGATAGGCGGCATCCGCCGACCGGTCGCCGGGCGATGAACAGAGATTCATCATCGCCGCAAACGACATCGCCATGATTCGGACTGTTCGGTTCATCGGGAGGATGGCCTTCCCAAGGCTTTTCCCTCAGAGGGAAGAGCGCCTCGGATATAAGCGCCTTCCCGCGGTTTGTATTCGCCGTAGCTCAACGGCGTCGTATGCGGTTCGACGATGGAGTTGCGGAATATTTTGATCCGCTCCGGCACCACGGCTTTTTTTCCCACCAGGGTCAATCCGCTGTATAGATGATCGGGATATTTTTCATTGGGCTGTTCGCTGGGGCCTGGTCCGCCGACCCGGCAGGCCGGACCGAACACGACGCCCTTGTCGGCGATCACTGAAGACACTTCCGCTTTTGCGCCGATGCGCACATCGTGCATGATGACCGCGTCTCTGACCACTGCACCGGCCGCCACGTGCACGCCGGGCGAGAGCACGGAATTCAAAACAGCGCCTTCGATGACGCAACCGGCGGAGATCAGAGCATTTTGGATTTTTGCAGAAGGCGCTACCACGGCAGGCGGCCGATCTCCGAGCGACCCCTCGTCATCGATGTTGGTGCGCACGCCCCATTCGGGCAAATTCAATCCAGAGCCGGGCGTCAGAATATCCATGTTGGTCTGCCAGTAGGCTTTGAGGGTGCCGACGTCCGCCCAATACCCGCTGAACAGGTAAGCGTACACCGGCGCGACGCCGATGGCGTCGTTGATGATATTTTTGCCGAAATCATGGCCTCGTCGCCCGGCCAGGCTCTTTTCAAGGAACTCGAAATCGATCACGTACACGCCCATGGAGGCCAGGTTGCTCTTTGCTTTCGCCGGCTTTTCCTCCCAAGCGGTGATGCGCTGCTCGTCATCCACCTGGGCGATGCCGAAATGGTGGGTCTCCTCCCAGGCGACCCGCATCATGGCGATGGTAATGGCCGCTTTTTTCTGTTTGTGAAATTCCACCATGGCGGCGTAATCCATCTTGTAGATATGATCACCGGACAGGATCAGCACCCGTTGTGCGCCATAGCGTACGGCAAAGTCGAGATTTTGCGCCACGGCGTCGGCGGTGCCGCGGTACCAGTCGAAATCCTCGCGCCCGGTAGAGGGCGGCAGGATCTTGGCGCAGCGGCGGCGGCCGATCAGGTCCCAGGCCTCGCCGGAGCCGATATGCCCCATCAACGAGTAGGGCCGGTATTGGGTGAGAATGCCGATCTGTTGAACACCGGAGTGCATGGCATTGCTCATGGTGAAATCAATCAGCCGGTAACAGCCGCCGAACGGCACGGCCGGCTTGGCGCGCATCCAGCCCAATATATTCAACCGGCTGCCGACACCGCCGGCAAGCAGAAACGCAACCGTCTGTCTCATTTCAGGGTCCTCCCGCCGGCTATTATTTTTTCGGAAAAATCCTCTTCGCCCTTGTTGGGGTAGATGATGC
This sequence comes from bacterium, assembly GCA_029565685.1. Classification (GTDB taxonomy): domain Bacteria; phylum Zhuqueibacterota; class Zhuqueibacteria; order Residuimicrobiales; family Residuimicrobiaceae; genus Anaerohabitans. Next base: position 250,263 of record JAKQNR010000006.1, read on the forward strand.
AATTGGCGCCGATTTGCGCCCGGACGGGAATGACCGTGTTGCGGCCAATGAGGGTGATACCCGAACTAAGCAGATCTGGATACTCCTTATTGGCGCCCGGCCGTCGAGCGCCACCCACCACGGCCTGTGCGCCGATGGTCACTTCAACATCGGTGATCACCTTGGTCACGCGGGCATGGGCGGCGATGCGGGTGTCATAAAATAAAATCGAATCTTTGACCGTGCTGCCCGCTGCCACCGTGACGCCTGGAAAAAGGATGGAGTTGATTACAGTGCCTTCGACAACGCATCCATGGTGAATGCGGCTGTTGCGCACCAGGGCGCCGGCGCCGATCACCGCGGGGGCGCGATCGCGGACTCGCTCGTTGTCCAGATTGGTGCGCACCTGCCAACGATCGATATCCAGAGCCGGACGATCCTGCAGCAGGCTCATGTTGGCGGCCCAGTATTCATCGATGGTGCGCGAATACTCCCAGGGGCCATGGAATTTATAGCCGAACACCCGTTTGCGGTCAAGCAGCACCGGCAAAATATCCCGGCCGAAATGCTCGGTGGACGGCGGCTTCATCATCTCATCCAAGACAAAATGCAGCGCATCGGCGTTGAAAAGGTAGATCGTCATGGACGCCCATTCAGAGATCGGCTGACTCGGCTTTTCCACATAGCGCAACAGACGGCCTCCCTGCTCGCCCCCCTCCTCCATGACGCCCTGACCAAAGCGCTCCATGCCATGATCATCCGGACGGACAAATGCAACCGTTACATCCGCTTTCATCGATTGGTGAAAGGCAAGCATCTCGCTATAATCCATCTTGTATACATGATCGCCCGAGAGCACGAGGACATAATCAGGCTGATTGCGGAAGATAAAGTCCTTGTTCTGGTAAACCGCATCGGCCGTGCCTTTGTACCAGTCGGAGCTGACCGTGCCCTTCATCGGCGGAAGCAGATGAATGCCGCGCCGGCTGCCGACCATGTCCCAGGCAGCGCCGGAGCCGATGTGCCTGAGCAGAGAATCCGATCGATACTGCGACAACACGCCCACTTTCTCGATGCCCGAATGCTCCAGATTGCTCAAAGGAAAATCAATGACGCGATACAGGCCGCCGAAGGGCAGAGCGGATTTCGGACGATACAGTGTGAGCACCGAAAGCTCGTCCACTCGGCCGCCGGCGAGAATCATGGCGAGAATATTTTTCATGCACACGCCCTGTCGACAATAGATTCAACTCTGCAGGAACCACGATGATTCATGAAACAGCCGCCCGGCCTTGCCGTTGCAGCTGCGGAAAACACTAATAAACGGATGCGGATCAAGCCGTCCGTTGATCAGCTGCCGCAGCAGATGCCACGCTCAGGCCGACCGGCGGAAAAAACCGTCCGCCCGGACGGACTCAATCGAAAAAGGTATCGCCGATGATCTCCAATTTGCAGGGTATTTTAGAACGCAGCTCCTCTTCATCCAGCGCATAGAGCGGCGAGATCTCCAATCGGTGCCGCGAGAGGCCATCTGGGCCGCGCGGCACCGCCACCCCGGCCTTTTCAAGCCAACGGCCGAACAACTCCACCAGTGCCCGGGTTGCAGTTTCCGGAGAATCCAGGCCGCTGGCGTTTTTAACCGGACTGAACTCCTCTTCGCGGCTGGTCTCCACCACGATGGTGTTCCGCGCATACGGCAGCGCATCGAAAATAAACTGCTCCAGTTTGTAGCCGTTCTCGCGTTCCGGCGTGATCGGGCGGCCCTGACCATCGATGCAGGGCACTTTTTTCAGGGCAATATGATAGGGCAGCTGCACCTTCGTCTCGAACAGCCGGGTGAAAAACGCGAGATTGAATATGTGAATGGCGATACTTCCCTGCTTGAAACGAAGGTCGCCTTGGTCATCCCTTTGATTGCGCAGGGTTTCGTTTAACTCAGAGTATTCCACCACCGCAGGCCGGCCATTTACGCGGCAGAACACGCCCACTTTTTCCTCGGCGTTGCGTTTAGCCACGGATTTGGAGGCCATCTCCGCCTGTTGCAGGACATGATGCCCGAGAAACAACGGATCAGCGATGCGGCAGAGCGCATTGTCCACCTGAAAGTAATAGAGCAGCTCCACGCCGGCGTTTTGCAGCCTATCGACCAGACGATGGCGTTGCAGGGCGGCCAACAGACCTCCATGTCCATCCGGGGACAGGGCCAGAGCATGGCGCGACCGCAGCAGTAATTTGCCATACTGATCAAAGGCCGGTTGCGAGGACTGGCTGAAAAAAAACAGCGTGTCCGGATTTTTACCAAAATAGTGATGGCGATGGAAATACTGGATGGTGTCCGTGTGGTTTTGTTCGCTGGTCATGATGAGGAAGAGGATGGGTTTGCCGTAGAGATGTTCCAGCCGGATGATTTTCTCCGTATGAAACTGGAACAGGGAGCGCCGGCTGATTGGGCCGATCTCCACACAGCCTTTGGGCTCTTCACGGCCCAGCCGGGAACCCAGGCCGCCGGCCACCACCAGAACCGCCACCTTGCCCTGGCGCAACAGCTCCCGTCCGACTTTAGCCGCCTGCTGATCTCGCGTCCGTTCGGCAGCGCTTGCGGCCAGCGGGATGACCGGAAAGGGCTCCAGTTGCAGCGGGCGGGGCGCGGTCTCAGCCCGATATTGCTTGATCAGATCGCTCTGCCGTTGCAGTTGTTCCGCACTCAGAGACTCTAATTGATCCAGCAGCGACATTTTCTCTGCGTCGGTCAAATCCGGCCAGAAACGCAGAACCTGTTCCTGACCCAGAGAGATCATCACATCGAGAATCCGCCGGTATCGCTGCTCCATAGAGGTCATCATTTTTGCATCGTCTGCTTTTTACTCTTCTTTTTAGCCGTCAGGGCGATCTCCAGCACCTGATCCAATTTTTCAACGAAATGAAACGTGATGTCCTTATGGGTGTCCTTGGGGATCTCTTCCAAGTCGTCCCGGTTCTTTTTCGGCAGGATCACGGTTTTAAGACCTGCGCGCCGAGCCGCCAGCACTTTTTCCTTGATGCCCCCGACCGGCAGCACTTTGCCGCGCAGGGTGATCTCACCGGTCATAGCCAGATCGTGGCGCACCGGCCGCTGAGTGATGAGGGAGACCAGGGCCGTAGCCATGGTCACGCCGGCCGAGGGGCCATCCTTGGGAATGGCGCCGGCAGGTACATGGATATGAATGTCCCGTTTTTCAAAATAGTCGGGCGAGAGGCCGAAATCCGGCAGATGGGCGCGCAGATAGGAGAGCGCAGCCTGAGCCGATTCTTTCATCACCTCTCCCAGCTGTCCGGTCAGCATGAGACCCTTATTGCCCTGCATCTGAGTGGCTTCGATGAAAAGGATGTCGCCGCCGGTGGGGGTCCAGGCCAGACCCGTAGCCACGCCCGGTTCGTGAGTGCGTTCGGCCACATCGGAAAAATAGCGCACCGGGCCGAGCAGTTCAGGCAAAGACGCGGGCTTGATATCCGAACGGCCGCTCTCACCGGCAGCCACTTTTTTCGCCACCTTGCGGCACACCGCTGCGATCTGGCGTTCCAGATTGCGCACGCCGGCTTCCCGCGTATAATCGCGGATGATGCGCACGACCGCGGCCTTGCTGAAACGAATCTGATTTTTCTGCAACCCGTTTTCTTCGATCTGGCGCGGGATCAGATAGGTGAAAGCGATTTGAACCTTATCCTCTTCGATATAGCCCGGCAACTCGAGCACCTCCAGGCGGTCGCGCAGCGCCGAGGGAATGGTGTCGAGGACATTGGCGGTGGTGATGAACATAACCCGCGACAGATCGAACGGCACATCCATATAGTGATCGGTGAAGGAAAAATTTTGCTGCGGATCTAGAACCTCCAGCAACGCGGAGGAGGGATCGCCGCGGAAATCCTGGCCGATCTTGTCCACTTCATCCAGCATAAAGATGGGATTGTTGCTGCCGGCGTTCTTGATGCCCTGAATGATCCGTCCGGGCAGCGCGCCGATATAGGTGCGCCGATGGCCGCGGATCTCCGCCTCGTCATGAACCCCGCCGAGGGAGATACGGATAAACTTGCGTCCCATGGCGCGAGCGATAGAGCGGCCGAGCGACGTTTTCCCCACACCCGGAGGACCGACGAAACAGAGGATGGGGCCTTTGCTGCTGTCCTTTAACTTGCGCACCGCCAGATATTCGAGAATGCGTTCCTTGACCTTGATCAGATCATAATGATCCTCGTCCAGCACCTGGCTCGCAGCTTTGAGGTCGAGATTGTCGGGCGTGGACACGGACCAGGGCAAAGCCACCATCCAATCGATATAAGTGCGCGCAACCGTATACTCGGCAGCGCCGGGTTGCATTTTGCTCAAACGGTCAAGCTCGCGCAACGCTTCTTTCTCCGGTTCCGGGGGCATGGCCGCTTCTTTGATCTTGTTTCGCAGCTCTTCGATCTCCTGTGAACGCTCGTCGTTCATGCCCAGTTCTTTTTGAATGGCCCGCAGCTGTTCGCGCAAAAAATATTCGCGTTGATTTTTTCCCAGCTCGGTCTGCACTTTATCCTGGATCTTGGACCCCATCTCCAACACTTCCAGTTCACGGTTGACAAAAACCGTCAACAGCTTCAACCGTCTTTTGATGTCCACGGATTCCAGAATCGACTGCTTTTCCTCCACCGTCAAATTGAGGTTGGAGGCCACCAGGTCCGCCAGTTTGCCCGGGTGAGTGGTGTTGACCACCACCACCTGCAGCTCGTCCGGCAGTTGCGGTATCAGGGAGACCACTTTCTGGAACTGAATGGCCAGGTTGCGCTTCAACGCCTCCAATTCGGTGCTGGGGGGAAAATCTTCGCTCAACACTTGTATCTGAGAGACCAGATAAGGCGAAGTTTTAATTACGCCGCCCAGCTTGACGCGGGCCAAGCCCTGCACCAGAACGCGCAGGGAGCCGTCGGGGAATTTCAGCATGCGCAAAATGATTGCGGCGCAGCCGTATTCATAGATGTCATCCGGTCCGGGTTCTTCCACCTCCGGCTGTCTTTGCGCCACCAGGCCGAGGATGCGATGGCTGGAAATGACATCGTTGATCAGTTGCACGGATTTTTCCCGCGCCACCACCAGCGGCGTCACAATATTGGGAAACACCACCGTATCGCGCAACGGCAGGACGGGCAACTCCGTCGGTATATTCGTCTGAGCGTTTTCCGGAGTCACCGGTTGTTCTTCCAATTCTTTCATACTTTCTCCAAGTTACGCTTTCGGCTCCGCGCCTTCCACCGAGATGGGTATTTCCACAACTTGACTGTTCTTGGAAATTTTAATCTCCAGCAGCCCGTCGTCCAGGACGGCGGTGATATCGTTATGCTCAATGTCCTCTGGAATGGAGATCACCTTGCGAAAAAGACCGTAGTGAATCTCCAACTGATGATAATAGATCGTTTCGTTCGGCCGTTTCTCCTTGCGCACCCCTGCAATCGTCAACCGCCCATTTTTTAATAGGATGGAGATCGCCTCGCGCTGGATGCCGGCCAGCTCCAGGCGAATGATCACATGATCGGCGCACTCGAAAATATCTGTGTTGGGCTCCCACTTGGAACAGCGGGCGTCATCTCCTTCGGCACAGTAAAAATTACGGGGCCGGTGCATCGCCGGAGACCCCTGATCAGCCAGTTCTCGAATCACGCGGATAACGTGCAAGGCCATGCCTGCCTCCTGCCATTTTCAAATCGCAGCGGTGTTCCCTAATTAGTCCTGAGACTCTGTCCGTGGTCCTGCAGCGTGCATCCGGTCGGAAAGTAAAAACAAGGATGGGATCCGTCTGAAAGAGCGGCTTTTCAGCAGAAAAACGGGCTACAGGGGTTTTGGGCACCGTCGCTGCGTCATCATTGGATTTTTTTCACGCCGTACACAATTCGCCGGACCGATAAAAAAAGGTGAACGGAGCGTTCACCTTTCATTATAGTCAAAATAATACAAATCTAAAAGCAAATTTATTCCAGCTAACGCCGGAAAATCGGATCCAGGTGCCGCACCGGGCAGGGATAGCCGCCGTTCTGATACTCACAATCGCCCCAGTAAAAGCACTGCACAGAACAGATGGTTTCGCTCTCGCGCATCTGGTTGACCGGGTAGTTCTTCGCCTCCTCCGTCGCCTGGCGGATGACTCGGCGCCTATCCCTAAAACCCTTCCAGCCGCTTTTGCCTTGCAATCCCACGGAGATGAGCTTAGCCAGGCTTTTCGAGGCTTTGGACTTGGGATTGTCGATCATAAACGGCCGCATCTCCTTGACCGCTTTGCGAACGCTGTCGTCATAGTCGATATAGCCGAGGAATTCGAGATGGATATAGAGCAGTTCTTCCGCAGCCGTGCTCAATGCAATGCCTTCCTTGACCTCCTCCTGCGAATGCACCATGTTTAAAATAAGCGAAGGCCTGAAGGCGTCAAACAATGTAGCAGCGGCATTCCCGGCTGTTTGGTCGATGGCACGGATTTTTTGCAGCAGGGATCCCAGCGTAGCGCCGTTTTGCATGTTCTCCCGTAAGGCCTCCTGCTCGAACAAGGCGGCGATCTCCGGCTGGTTCTTGAATTGGCGCATGATCTTGCGCATCAGCGCGATCTTTAAAAAATTGAACGTCTCCTGGATGGCCATCGGTTCGGGCGTAGTGACGACGATGCCCTGGTCAGCGGCGATGAAAAAATCGATGACGTTGAACGAAGAGCCGGCGCCAAGGTCCAGCAACACATAATCGGCGTGAATTCTGCGCAGTTCGTTGATAAAGCGCAGCTTTTGCGTGAACCGGGGATTGGCCATCCCCAGGGTCCCACATGCCCCGCTGATCAGCTTGAGATTCTCCACCGGCGTGTCCAACATGATATCAGCCAGCGTGTCCTTTTGCAGCGTATAAAAATGATAGAACGTATACTCGGGCTCGAGAATGCCCATACAGGTGTGCAGATTGGCGCCTCCCAGATCCGCATCCACGATCACCACTTGATGACCCAGCGAAGCCAGACCAATGCCCAAGGAAGCGGTCAGTACGGTTTTTCCAACTCCGCCTTTGCCGCCGCCCACTGCGTAGACAATCTGCCTTTCCGGGGAAGCCGGAGAGGCGTGAAATAACGGATCCAATTCCGACACCGTGGCTGCTTTCACCCACTCCTGGTTGTCTTCGTTGAACACCAGATCATCCTGCCCAAACATGCCGTTGTTCGCCATTTTTTTCAGTTCCGGAAGAGTGTAAGGTCTAGCCTGTTGATTGGCTAATTTAACGAAAAGTTCTGCCATGGAGTTGATTCTCCCCCTGGTGAAGCGTTGCACAACCGACCCTCAGGCTTTGCGCACATGAACCGCCTTGGCGCCTTTCATATCCTGACGGACATCGAATTTAACCGCCATGCCGACGCGTACGTCTTGCGGTTTTAAAGCAATATCCAGATCACTGACGTGCAGAAAAAGATCCTCATCATCCGCCGTCACGATAAAACCCCACCCTTTCGCAGCGTCCCATGCTTTGACTATGCCGTGAGTCATTTCGATCCTTCATGATGTCGAACGGAAGAGATATTCCACCCCCCTTCCGCAGCAAAAAATATTCCAAAATCAAGACGGCGGAAGTCATTGTGGAGAATCGATGCCGGGTGACGGCTTGGTAAATTCGGCGCCAGGATCCTCCTCTTGCTCCTCCCGGTCTTTGCGCTCCAGCAGGTTTTCTCCATCCTTGCGTCGTCGCAGGGCCAAAAGAGTTAACACGTTGCCGATGGTATAGCAGCAGAGTCCGTAAGAAAGAACCCAGCCGGCGATAAAAAGCAAACTGAAAAAGAAAAAATAGGCTGCAATGAGAATCATGACCGGCATCCCGGCGGCATCTCCCAACATAAACGCTTTTGAAAAATAAACTTGGGCCGCAAAGGGCTGAAAAGGTGGTTGCAGCAAGGCCTGCAGTTGAACCAGACCTGCCTGCAGCAGACCCTGGCCATGGACGGCGAAGGCGTTATAGTCTGGGCCCATAAACAGTCCAAAAAGCCGGTTCATCAACAGCAGGCTTTTTTTCACCACAAAGGCAAAAAAGCCGGTCGCCGCAGCAGCAATGACCAAATTGGCCGCCTGGTAGAGTAAAAGACGCCAAGGCTGCGTCCAGGTGAGAGAGAAGGATTGAAAGACCGCTTCAAATGCGTCCTCATCCGTGGCAGCGATGATCGCCGGAGTGTGCCAAAGTGATACAATGGTCACCACAAGTGTATAGACAATAAACAAGGAGGCGAGAAACCAGATGACGGTAAAAAGGCTGACCCCCAATGCGCCGATATATGGTATCCTGCCCATCCAGCCCAGGATCATGCTGGAGAAAACCAACAGTAGGATGAGGATCAGCAACGAGAGCGGGGCAAAGAGAATAGAGGCTATCTTTTTCCCGGCAAAGGCAAAGGCCTCGCGCCAAGAATAAAAATGGTTGCCCTTTAAATGCATATAGGCCGCGCGCGCCACTGCGGTGTTCGTATACAAAAAGGCGATCAGCAGGGCCAGAACACCCAAACCCCAGAGCAGCCAGGCGTACCAGGACGCGCTGCTCTGAGCGCCGGGCAGACAGGGCAACAGACCATGACTTTTCCAGACCCCGGCGATCGAAGCGCCCTGCGACATCAGGGCGGCGTAACTGAACAGCAGATAGACAAGATATCCGCTCCCTGTTCCCAGCCATTGAATCCAAATCCGTTGGAGGCTGAACGCCAATCGCGGCGCTCTCAGCAGATCATGTGCATCAAACCGTAATGTTTGCATGAGTTCCTCCACGACTAAACAAACATTGGCCACACAACTGCAAGATATTTAAATTAATAGTTTTTATCCTTTGTTGTCAAGTGGTTTTATATTCAGCTGCGCCAGTGCCCGGTCTTCCAGCCGGTGCATGCGCTGACGCTGATCATCGCTGCCGTCGTCATGGCCGAGTAGATGCAGGACGCCGTGGGCGGTCAGTCGCAGCACCTCGGCCTGCAGGGAGACTCCGTACGCTTTTGCCTGTTTCTCGGCCACCGGCACGCAGACATAGATCTCGCCCTGTAAAAAACCCGGTCCCGAGGTATAGTTCAACGAGATCACATCCGTAAGGCGGCGCGCGCTGAAATGACGGCGTCCGAGTTTACGAATAGCCTCGCCGTCCACCCAGTACAGGTCCAGGTGATAGTTGGCCCAGCGCCGATGTGAAGCCAGCATATCCCGAACCAGCCGGCGGACCATGCGTTGATTCATCGTCCACCCGGTCTGCGGCCAGATCTCAACTCTTTGCAGCGTTTTCGTCTTCATGCTTTTCCTCGACGTCCGTCTGCGTCGCTCCGGCTTTGGGATATTCGATTCGGCGATGAAACAGACCATTTAAAATTTTTTGAAATGAGAGTGAAATTTTGTTCAGATCCTGCAGCGTCAACGGCGACTCGTCCAGTTCGCCGCTTTTAAAGCGCTCGTCGATCATATGATCCACCATCTGCTTGATGCGGCTGGGAGACGGTTCTTTCAGCGTTCGCGAGGTCGCCTCTACGGCGTCGGCGAGCATGACGATGGCGGTCTCTTTGGTCTGCGGCCTCGGGCCCGGGTAGCGGAATTCAGTGTCGGAGACGTACTCCCCTTTGTTCTGTTCCAGCGCTTTTTGATAGAAAAAGCTCATCAGGCTGGTGCCGTGATGTTCCTCGATAAACGCCTCCACGACCTGAGGCAGGCGCAGGGTGCGTGCCATCTCACTGCCCTTGCGGACATGATTGAGCAGGACCAATGAGCTCATGGTCGGCGTCAGCTTTTCCTGCGGATTGCGGCCGCGGGCCTGGTTCTCGACAAAGTACTCGGGCTTTTCCATCTTGCCGATGTCGTGGTAATAGGCGCCCACCCGCGCCAGCAGACCGTTGCCGCCGATGGCCTCGGCCGCCGCCTCGGACAGGTTTCCGACCATCAGGCTGTGATGGTAGGTGCCCGGGGCTTGCAGCGCCAGCTGCCGCATCAGCGGGTGATTTAAATCCGACAGCTCGAGCAACGTCATGTCCGTGGTCATATTGAACAGATATTCTAAAATCATAATCAGGCCATAGGCAAAGATGGAGGAGAGAAATCCGTTGATCAATCCGTACCCCAGGTCCCGGGAGATCTCTTTGATGGACAGATAATTGAGATAATCCTGCACCAGGATCGCTACCACATAGGCGGCCATGACCGCAGCCATGGTGCTCAAGATCCATCGCCTCGAACGGACGCGGCTGGAGGAGAGCATGGCGAACAGGGAGACGAAAAATGAGATGAAGGTGATGTCGTACTCATGACCGCGCATGGCGCCCATCAGCAGATTGATCGTGACGGCATAGGCCAGGGCCACTGGGATGTCGAAAAAAACAACCACGATGATCACGCCCATGGTGATCGGCGCCACGAGCGCCGGCAGGCTCAGTTCATTGGCTAGAAATACCACTAGGCCGGTGAGCAGAATGGTAACGCCGAGGAGCAGCAGTTGCTTGGGCCGGTCAAAGATCTCCCGGCGGACCCTGTAGAGAAACACGGCGAGGATGATCAGCAACAACAAGGTGAAGAAAAAGTTGCCGATGCTGTAGGAGAAGCGCGACCACAGGCCGGAGGCCTCCTTGCGTTCGATGCGCGCCTGGGTGAGCGAATTCAGCTTGTCGATGTGCTCCAGGGTGATGCGTTGATGACTGTCGATGATGCGTTCGCCGGCGAGCACCTGATCCTTGGCCAGCGGCACATTGGCCACCGCCTCCTCCTGCCTCTGGATGGTCTCCGCGGCATTGTAAAACAGATTGGGCGCCAAAAAGTGAACGGCGATCTTGTAGGCCAATCGGGCCGTGCTTTCGTTCAACTCGGAGTCGGCCCGCAACTGCTCAAGAAAACGCGCCTGCGCTTCCAGCGGGCCGCGGTAATAGTTGGCGTCCTCCAGCATCTCACCGGTGTCGGAGCGGACCGATATCTTGCCGGACTGCGTCGCCAGGCTTTTCTTTTCCACATTCAGAATGCCGGCGCTGAACATCTCTTTAAGCAACGGCCGCACCACATTCTGAATGGAGCGGGACAACGCCAATCGCGAGGCAAGAACTCCATTGAGATTTTCTCCGGCGCCGGCGGCCGCTGGGTTGATCAGCGTGGCCAGGTCGTCGGCAGCCAGAGCCACGCCGTTCTTCTCGAAAAAACCACGCAGCTCTTGCACGGTGAGGGAGGGCTTTTTCAGCTGCTCATGCATCTGTACGAAGAGCCGTTCCGCCGCCTGCGTTTGCACCTCTGCGATGGTGCTGTCGCGCTGAAAGACCGGCGCGATCGAAGAACGGGCTTGCGCGACATCAGCCGTATATTCCAGGTTGCTCTTGTTGACCGGAAAGGTGTAGGGCGCGATGATCTCGGGGCCGACGTACACCTTGCCCTCGCGCAGATCCCCGTATTGATACTTGGCGGTTTCCGGAAACAGCAGGGTGATGAGCACCGCCAGCAGCAGCACGCCGTAAATCTGCCGCTGATAGCGGAGGATCCAGCTGGGATCGCCTCTGCCCGCGTACAACCCAGAGGATTCCTGCGATTCATTGATCATCCGTTCCAGTCGTCGGCGCATGGCGTTCATTCAGGATCTCCCGGCTTGGTACGGCCCGTGGTGCTGTTCTTTTCATAGGCCTTGATGATTCTGCGAACCAGGTGATGACGGACGACATCGCGATCCGTGAGATAAGCAAAACCGATGCCTTCGATCCCGCGAAGAATGGTCTGGATCTGCACCAAACCCGATTCGGTTTTTTCCGGCAGATCGATCTGGGTGATGTCGCCGGTGATGATGGCCCTGGAATTGTTGCCTAGACGGGTGAGAAACATCTTCATCTGCAGCGAGGTGGCGTTCTGCGCCTCATCGAGGATGACAAACGCGTTGTTGAGCGTGCGACCGCGCATATAGGCCAGCGGCACAATTTCGATGACACGGGTCTCTAAAAGCCGTTTCAGCTTGTCGGCGGGCGCCATATCGTACAGCGCGTCGTACAGCGGCCGCAGGTAAGGATCGACCTTTTCGCGGAAATCGCCGGGCAGAAAACCGAGGCTCTCTCCCGCCTCCACCGCCGGACGACAGAGGGCGATGCGCTCCACCAGTTTATCCCGCAGCGCGGCCATGGCCACGGCCACGGCCATAAATGTTTTTCCGGTGCCGGCTGGTCCAATGGCGAAGACGATGTCGTTTTGCCGGCAGGTGGCCAGGTAAGCCTGCTGCCCCTCGGTCCGGGGCTTGATCAGACCGTTGCGGGTGTAAACGATCACCTCATCGCTGTCCGTGGACTCGCTCTGCTCTCTGGTTCTGGACGCCAGATCGGTCACGCGGGAGACCGCGAGAATGTCGTCAGGGGAAATCAGGCCGTTGCGGTTGGCCAGATAGATCAATTCCTGCAGCACCTTCTCCGCGCGATGCACCTGCGCTTCCATGCCGCGCAGAATGATCTCCTGGCCGCGGGCGATGATCTGCGCGTCCAGTTCCGCTTCCAGCAGACGAAGGTGGCTGTCGCGCATTCCGAACAGAATCAGGGGATCGATGCCTTTGATGACCATCCGGCGTTCGTAATCCCCTCCCACACCTTTTTTAACTGTCACAGTTCGGCTTCTCACATCAGGTTCAGCGTGAACACAAAGCAACACGCCGTGCGTGCTCCGCGCGTCAGACCGCCTCGGTGCACAGGGCTTAAAAAAAAACTCTCGATCCGGTTGTCGAACAACCCGGATCGAGAGTCCACTTTCACACAGCCTCCGGTCGCCGCATCACCGAATTCCATACGGTCTTGCCGTTTTGCGCTTCGAATCCATTCAAACCTTCGAAGAACGCCCGGATGCTGCCGGAGACGAACAAAGCAATCAGCGCGGAATCACCAGCACCGTGTACGGATACAGGCGGGTGGGATCGCTGCCGATGATGGCCTTATTCTTTTCGTACAGTTTGGTCCACTTGGTCGGATCACCGAACACCTTGGGGTTCGAGGCGATCTTTTTCAGATAATCACCCTTGGCGACCAGATATTCATCCGGTCCGCATTCGCGATGAATCTTGAAGATCTGTTTCGGATAGATCAGGTCGGGATCCTTGATCTGATCTTTATTATACGAATAGATGCGCATCCACTGATAAGGATTCGCATAGATATCCTTCTTGCCCGCGATCTTCCACAGATAATCGCCGACCACTACGGTATAGTTGTCGTACATGGCCTTCGGCATCTTGTTTTTGATCTGGGTGATTTTGCCTTCGATGGAAGCGATCAGATTCTGCATCTCCGTCAAAACGGAGATCTTGTTCTTCTTGGCTTCCGCCAGCTTGGCTTCCAACGCCGCCACTTCATCACTCCGCTTGAACAGTTCTTCCGGCGACAGGGCCAACAGGCCGTCCGCCTGGCTGTCCAGAGCTTTCAACATGTTGCGGTACGCGTCTACACTGGCCTGGTCGGTGCCGATCATCTTGAGGATTTCACCCCAGATTTTATCGGATTCGGCGGTAATGCCGGCTATTTCAGTTTTTAACGCGGCAACGCTTGATGCACATTCCTCAACCGCTTTCTTTGCATTGGCCTCTCTGGTCTGCCAGTCTTTGAGTTGAGCATTGTACTCGTCCATGCTCATCTTTTCTTGTGCAGTCGCATAGGAACCCGAAAGCATCGTAAAGGAAAGCGCAAGCGTCAGAATAAGCAAAACTTTGCTGGAGAACTTCATTGACTCCCTCCGTAAAGGTTTATTTCAGACCCTTGTTTCCAATTACCATGCAGCCAGTCTTTTCGCCACATCTACTTTTTCCTGCTTCATCGTTTCGAGCTTTTGTTTCGCTTCCGCTAACTGGGCTTGCAGCTTGGCTTTTTCGCTGCTGCAGTCGGCGGCCTTTTGCTCGGCGGACAGGGCTGCGGCTTTGGCATCCTCTAGCGCTTTCAGTTGCTTCTCATTGGGATGTTTGCTGCACCCAACGATCACCAATGCGACCAAAAGAACGACGAATACGGCTAGCCGTATGCTGGTAGTGGAGAATCGCTTCATCAAGGCTACACCTCCTTTCGCATGAACTGCTCGTACCTTCTATTGCTACGGTGACATAAGATTTTTACATGGTATCCCCATTTACCATCCAGACGCACTAACACCGTAAGAATAAGCGGTATCTCTCCTTGATCCATTTTAAGAAAAAATTGGGTAATTGTCAAGAATATTCGTGTTTATCAATCTCCTTTTTTGCCTGAAAAGACGGGAAACCCCTCAATCCGCTCTGAAAACGATGCCCAGTTCCTCCAGCTGTTTGGGATGGACCTGAGCCGGACAGTTTTCCATCAGCGACATGGCGCTGGCGGTTTTTGGAAAAGCGATGACATCCCGGATCGAATGGCATCCGGCGAGGATCATCACCAGACGGTCAAAGCCAAAGGCGATGCCGCCGTGCGGAGGCGCTCCGTAGGAGAGCGCCTCCAGCAAAAAGCCAAACTTTTCCTGCGCTTCCTGGTCGCTGATGCCCAGCGCCTGAAACATCCGGCTCTGGGTCTCTGTATCGTAAATCCGGATGCTGCCGCCGGCGATCTCCATGCCCTGCATCACCAGATCATACGCCCGCGCCTGAACCTCCGCCGGTCGGGCGATGAGATCGTTGAGGTTCGCGGCCTTGGAGGAGGTAAAGGGATGGTGCCGGGCCACATATCGCTTTTCCTCCTCGCTGTATTCAAACAAGGGAAAATCGACCACCCAGGTCAGACCCAGCGCATCCTGCGGAATCATGCTCAGTTGGGCGCCGAGCTCCAGGCGTAGGGCGCCGAGAACGGTCTGCGCGGTCTCACGTTTTTCCGCCACCAGCAGCAGCAGATCGCCGTCCTGTGCCGCCATGGCAGCTGTGATCCGCAGCCGCAGCTCATCGCTGAAAAATTTATTCAGCGAGCTGTCCCAATCGCGCTCTTTGATCTTGATAGCCACCAGGCCGGCAGCGCCACGACCCTTGGCCCAGGCGGTCCAGTCGTCGATCTGTTTTCTCGAAAACCGGCCGCCGCCGGGCACGGTCAGCCCGGCGACGATACCGCCGCCGGCCACCGCCTCCCGGAACACGCGGAATTCGCCGGAGCCAACCAGTTCACTGATCTCTCTGATCTTGAGATCGAATCGAACGTCCGGCTTGTCGCTGCCATACTCTGCCATGGCTTGACTGTACGGCAGGCGGGGAAAAGGCAGCGGGACGGAGATATTCATCACCTCTTGTAGAATCTTCGCCGTCAACCCTTCGGCCACGGACATGACGTCCTCCTCATCGACAAAGGACATCTCCAGATCGATCTGGGTGAACTCGGGCTGCCGGTCGGCTCGCAGATCTTCATCGCGGAAACAGCGCACAATCTGAAAATAGCGATCATAACCGCCCATCATGAGCAGCTGTTTATAGGTCTGCGGCGATTGCGGCAGCGCGTACAGGCGGCCTTTCCAAACTCGGCTGGGCACAAGATAATCGCGGGCGCCTTCCGGCGTGCTCTTGCTTAGGATCGGCGTCTCCACTTCGACAAACTGCAGGCCGGAGAGATAGCTTCGGGCGATCTGGGCGATCTGATGCCGCACCAACAAATGGCGCTGCATCTCCGGACGGCGCAGGTCCAGATAACGATACTTTAATCGCAGATCTTCGGACACATTGCTCTCGCCGCTGATGGGAAAGGGCGGGGTTTTGGAAGTGTTCAATATCTCCATCTCCTCAGCCATCAACTCGATCTCACCGGTTAAAAGCTTGTTATTGACCATGCCCTCGGGCCGCAGCCGCACCCGACCTTTGAAGGCGACCACGAATTCGCTGCGTAGACTTTTCGCCTCTTCGTACGCCGGTGAATCCGGATTGATCTGTATTTGGGTGGTCCCATAACGATCCCGCAGATCAATGAAAATCAAACCGCCGTGATCCCTGCGACGATCCACCCATCCCATAAGAGACACATTCTGATTCTCATTCTCTTTTCTCAATTCGCCGCAGGTGTGTGTTCTTTTCCAACGCATACTATCATCTCGCTTTTGATCATAATAAAAAAATGTCAGGTGGAGACACCTGACCGCTTGCTTGTCTTTCGCTGATCCGCATGAGGTGACCGGAATGGGAGCAAAAGCTGAAGGTGTGCGCGACCGCACTCAGGGTACAGGGCGGCGCTGCGGCCTTGTCAAAAACCGAAGGTGTAAACCTGGCGGAATACGGCGTTTCCCAACCGCTCATCGATGGCGCCGAAATCATCCCATCGCGAGACTCTAGACAGGATGCAGCGTTCCACGTTTTCATTGGCGAGCGTCGAAGAGAGGATCGTCGCATTGGTCACCGTGCCGTTGGGCAGGATGGTGAACCGCACGACCACCTTACCCTTCAATTCGGGATTGCGTTTCAACTCCCGTTCATAACAATACTGGATTGCCTGACTGTGGCTGTAGACGATGGCCGACACCTCGTTGACGTCGCGCGCGCCGGTGACGGATCCGCCCCCGCCCTGCAGATCGCTCTCTTCGGTGAGAGGCGCCAGCCCGACGGTCTCGATGTCGCTTTTGCGGGCCACGACCGAACCGGAACCTGTTCCGGTGCCAGAACCGCCGCGGCCGCCATCGCCGGGTCCGGAGATCAGGTCATGGCTTTTAACGCCGCTGGTGGTCGTACGGCCTCCGCGCACGCCGACCACTCCCGCTGTTCCAGCAGGAGCGCCGCTGGTCCGGGGGGTACGACCGCTTTCGGCCAACCGGTCGATGTTCTCGAACACCTGATCAAAGGCCTGGGAGGCCTGACCTCCGCTGGCCACCACATCGCTCACCGTCCGATCCTGCGCCTGTTGGCTTCCGGAAGCAAGAATGGCCAGCAGACCCTGGCCGCTGATCTCTGCCTCCGCTTGCCGCACCGCCCGGCCGCCAGGTCCGGAGGGCAGCCGCAGAGTCGAGCCGCTTCCAGCTGCGCCGCCAGAGGAGTGCGTTTCTTTAGAGGCGACACCACCGCTCTGTTCCGCTGGCGGCCGGCTTCCTGCCGCCGGCCGCCGCGCTTCGAGCGGCGCCCTCTTCTTCTGCACATCCACAGGTAGGTTCTCGATCATTCTATTTGCGATGCGTACTGTCTGCTCCTCCCGGTCCAGCACCAGCCGCGCGTAGCGGTCCTGAATGGTGCGGATCGTGCTGTCCGGCACGGTCACCGGCGGCGGGTTGAACAGGAAATAAAGGACGAACGCCACATGGAGAACAAACGAGGCTAACAGAATGAGTAGAAACTCGCGATCCAGTTCCTCGAACGGCTTTCTATAATATTTTTCCGGCAGGGCAGCGACCGTAAAAAAACTCCTCGATTAATCACTCAAGCGCCAATTTGAGCGGCAGACCTCTTCCGCCTGAAACGTCGAACAGAGCGCGAAACTCATCCACCTTTTTGATACACCACCAGACGCATGTTGGGAAACTCTGAACGGCCGCAGGTGGCCATCACCTTGAGCAAGGTGTTGAAGGGCAACTTTTGATCGCCCTGAATGGTAACCTTGCCGGTGAACTTGATGCCATAGCTCTCCTCCATCTTTTTGGCCTCCAGCGCATACTTTTGCAGCGCCTCATACAACCGGGGGATCAGCAGATCAGACTGGCTCGCCAGATTGCTCAACCGCTCCACCGGTTTTTCATTGACCAAAATCCACTCCTTGGACACTGTTACGTCCAACGCCACCTCCGGCAGCTGTTCACTGGTGGATTTGGGCAGGGTCAGATCCTGAGAGGGATGGGTCAATTGGCCTTCGATGTTATAGCTTTTGATCAAGAACACCAGAATGATGGTGAACATGTCCATCATGGAAGTGAGGTTCAACGCCACTTTAGTCGGACCGCCGGTGTTGTGTCGCTTGATGCGTGACGGTATAAAAGCCATAGGGGGTACCTAATCGATTTCTATAAGATTCCCGCGCTGATGACCACTTCGGGGAACAGCTCGTATTTGACGTCATTCACTTTGATGCTGCGCGCCGCATCCATAGTACTGACCAGAGTTTGATAGTCAATCTGCATCTCCGCCTGAATGATGATCTTACGCGTGTCCATCGGCGAGGTGACCACGCGCTGTTTGAGTTCATACAGTTTGCGATTGAGCGCGTCGAAATCATAGCTGCCGTCGGGTTGCAGACCGATGGTGGGCCCGCCGGTGGTCGGATCCCGCAACACGGCTTGCGAGCTGGAGAGATAAAAACCCCGCGAGGTGATCGAAATGGTCAGATCCAGTCCCGGCTGCGCCTCTTTGTCCATCAGAGTCTGGCTCACCGGACCGCCGGCGGCACGGGGCAGATTCAATTCAATGACGCCGTATTTGACGAACTGGGTGGTGGACAGGAGAAGCGGTATCAAAACCACCATCATGTTCATCACCGGAAACAGGTTGAGCTCCACCTGTTCCGTCTCTAGATGACGACGTTGCGAGGGTCTATAAGCCATGCTTAACGATTCCCGGTTAACAGGTTAATCAGTTTCACCATGTGCTCGTCGATCTCATCGATAATCTTGCCGGTGCGATTGGTCAGATAGGTGTAGGCGAAAATCGTCGGAATGGCGATGAACAATCCCACCAGCGTGGTGTTCATAGCTGTGGAGATGCCGGCTGCCAGCAGGCGGGCTTTTTCCGATGCATCGATGCCCGGCGCAGAAATGGAACGGAAGGCGATGATCAGACCGTAGATGGTTCCAAGCAGGCCCAGCAGGGTGGCGATGTTGGCCAGCATGGCCAGATAATTGGTGCGCGCCTGCAATTTGGGGATGACTTCGAGCATGCCCTCATCCACCGCGTTCTGAATGGAGCGGAAATCCACCTGCTGCTTATTGACCACAGAGCGCAGGCCGCTGGCCACCACCTTGGGCAGCGCCCGGTCTTTGGCGCGCAGGCAGAGATCCAGAGCGTCTTCCAACTTGCCGGCGGTGACCAGTTTGCGGATCTCTCCCATGAACTTTTCCGCATTGATGTCGCTGCGGCCGAGAATATAAATCGCGCGCTCGATGGCGATCGCCACCGCGAACACCGCCGCAATCATCAAAGCCCACATGTAAAAATAACCGGCAACGTCCGGACTAAAGTTACGGAATATCTCAGCCATGGAAGCCTCCCAAAAAAGCAATAAAAAAATGCCTGCCGAACGAATAAAATAAAAAGAATATATTCTTATTTCTTTTCTTTAGCAAGATTTTTTTTGGCCGTTTGCATGCGCGCGCCCTCCTCCTTTTCCCGAACCACCTCTTCGAGAAACACCGGCCGCTGTTTGAGCTCTGCATCGAAGGAGCGGGTCAGAGGAGCCGCCTCCCCGACCTCCGGAGTCACCCGCTTGGGAATCAGGGTGACCGCCGGTTTTTCGATCACCGCTTCGATATGGATGTCCTCCAGGGACACCTCCACCGCCGCGGACGGCGCCGGCAATCCCCGAGTCGAGTCAGGGACTGCAGGGGCCGGATCCTGGCTGCCGGCCACGGCCGCCAGGATCATTATGAACAATATCACACAGTGTCGCATCCTGCCTCAATCCTTGATCTATTGCCTTGCGCCCAGCGCCTTGTGCCTCGCGGCTGCACTGCGAGCCCTGTTCGCAACCGGCGTCGGCCCAATCACGCCAGCCGGCCGCAACCGCTCAGCGCTGTCTGGCGTGAATCGAGCTCGCTCGTTCCCAGCCGGCGACCTGCCGCACCCGCAGCTCCACCTGAAAAGAGGGCGGCCGGCCTTCACTCTTGAGCACCTCCAGAGCGAGCAGATTCTGGCCGCTCACCAGACCATCGGTGAGCTCCACCTCCATCATTTTGTTCTCCTCATCCGCACTGCGGGTCTGTCGAATGAGCTCGCCGTTGAGATACACTCCCACGGAATGGGCGGCCGGAAAGGACACCCAGCCGCGAACCGGCAAGCCGGTCACGGTGAAAAATTTCCGTAGAAACATTTTGGGAACTGGAACCAACCGCACTGCCAAAGTGTCGCCTGGATCGCTCACCGGCTCCAGCAGCCAGACGGCTCGGCGGTCCAGCGGATCCGCCGCCGTGACCCTGGACCATTGCGAGGCATCGAAATCCACACCCGCCCATCTGGAAAAATAGGTGGATGCAGCCCGCCAAGTGGTATCGCTGACGGTCAACCGCTCCTCGACTTGAAGGTTCATCGCCGCCGCATAGTTCTCCGGGTCCACGGCCACCAGCAGCGTAAGAACATCTCTCGCCGCCAGGCTGTTGATGGCGAACTCTTTGGACAGGCCATAGCCGCGCTCCAGCACCTCTTTTTCCACATGACGCAGCGTCGCCCGGTTGCTGTCAAAAGTGAACAGCGCTTCCTCAAAAATGGGATCTTCGCTCTGGGCGAAGCGACGGCCGGCCAAAGCGGCGCGCTCCTTGGCGTCCGCTGCAACCAGCTCGCACTGTTCGGCAAACTGGAAAACCCGCACCAGCAGGCTGTCCTGAAAGGCGGCCGCGGTCGTTTCCTCCACGCGCCAACGGGGGAGCGTGAGTAGCGTCTGCCGAAAGCCCGCCAGGGCGCTGTCCATAATGGCCTGAGAAAAATCTACCATATTGGACATGTCCTTGGCGTAGGTGGCCAGAGCGTCGAGCTGATCTTCCAACGAGCGGCCGCTGTAGATCAGATTGGAATAATCAATAAATTGATTTGAAACCGTGGCCAGACCTTCAATGGCCAAGCGGCTGAAGCCTTTGGGAATGGCGCTGTGCGCAGCAAGCAGCTTTTGTCTGGACAAGGCGACCCAGGGCGAATCATAACCCATGGAATCGGCAAAAGCAATATTCGCCTGATAAGCAAGCAACGCCTGCTGCAGCAGCGGAATAGCGCCGATCTGCAGCAACTGCTTTTGATAGACCAGGCGCTGAAGGTCGTTGAGTCCTTTGGGGACCGGAGCGTTCTGCACCGCCTGGGCGGATTGATACCGCCATTCACCCATGCGGTAGTGAACTTCTGTCAGCCTGTCCTTTGAACGATCGATCCATTTACTGGCGATGCGCAGAATGCTGTCCTGGGCGACGGTGGAGGACACCTGAGCGCTGTCCGAAAGGCCTTTCATCAGCTCTTGGGAATAGCTCTCTTTCAACCGAGACAATCCCTTGATGGCGTTGCGAAACACCACGGCCGCGCGTTCAGAGAGAATCACCGCTGCGTCGTAGATCTCCTTCTGAGCGACAATCCGGCGGTTGCCCTCCATCTCCGGCAGTTCCTGAGCAGCCCAGGTTTCAGCGAACCGCTGATAGGCGACGCCCACCAAGTGAGTGGCCTCATACACACGGGGCGTGCCGTGACTGGCGCAGTTGCCCAGTCGGCGGACGATCTCTAGCAGCAGCTCCTTTTTCTTCTCTTTCGCCGCCGCCAGATCGGCCGGCGGCAGGCGGAAGGCAATGGCTTCAAACGCCTCGGTCTGAATCGCAGCGATGGCGAACTCTGACTCCGCGGCATAGTATTCGTTACGATCCAAGCCTTTGCGATGCAAGGCTTCGCTGAGACTGGCGGCCTGAAGGAATTCCTGCAGCGCTTTGTCCGACTGGCCCAGCTGATGAAAATGGCGGCCGCGTAGATAGCCGGCTTCCACCGTGCGCGGGGATTCGGGAAATCTTTTTATAAAAGCGGACAGCGCGTCCAGCGCTTTCTCCTGCTCGTTCATCCGCTGATAATACACCGCGATGTCAAACGCCGCATCGTCGGCATATTCGTCGGCGGGAAAGCGCTGCAAAAACGAACGGTTGATCTTGATCGCGCTCTCCCAATCTTCCGATCGGGCGAAATAGAGGCCGGCGTTGTACAGCGCGTCGCGCGCTTTGAGAGTGTCCGTCTGTATCGAGGCCAGGCGTTCGTAGGTGAGAGCGGCGTTGCGATAGTCGCGCACCTCCACATAGTCAAAGGCCAGGTTGTTCTGCGCATCGAGCACATAGGCCGATTTAGGCTGGGTCTTCAGTAACGCTCCGTAGGTTTCGATCGCCCGGTTGTACTCATTGGCCTTGTCGTATTCCAGCGCCGCGTTGAACAGCGCCAAGTCGGCGAACGCGCTGTTCGGCGCCTCTGTGACCACCCGACGGTACTCGTTGCCCGCCTCTAGATGCTTGTTGTCCTCCGCCAGCATCTCCGCCGCCAGATAGATGGATTCGGCCAGACGCCGTCGAGCGCGGGTTTTAGTCTCCTCAGACGCGTCGCTGTTGGCGATGCGGCGGGCGATGATCTCCGCGCTGCGGAAATCCGCTTTGCCGAAATAGCTCTCCATAATGGCGCTGCGAGCCTGGGCGAACTCTTCACTGCCCGGGAAGTGACGCAGCAGGGTGTTAAAATATTTCAAAGCCTCTTTGTATTGATAGCGATGATAATACAGCGCACCGGCGTTAGCGAGAAAAACCGGCGTCTCCGAATCGTGCGGAAAAAGTTTGATATAGTTATCATAAGCCTGAGCCAGCCGCTGCTCCTCGGCCGTGAGCTGGCGCGGCTCGAGCTTCATCCTTTCGCGGAACTTGACCCCCTGGGGATTTTTAGTCTCCTTTTGCAGATCCGCCAAAGAGACGGTCTGCTGCGACGCTCGCTCGGCGCTGGCGATCTCCGCCAGTGCGGCGTCGCGCGCCAGGGCTACGGCGTTGGTGGCGGCGAAACGCTGATAAGGCGAATTCCAATACAGATTGCTGATGCGGAGATATTCATCGAAAGCCTGCTGCGTCTGTTTGAGTTTGGTGTCCATGGTCAAGGCCATGTTCCAGTGGATCAGCGCGGCGCTCGAGTCCGCCGCAAAGCTGTCCAGGTATTTCCGGCTCTGCAGCACCGCCTGTTGAAAGAATTCGATCTGGCCGCTCTCCTGGCCGCGGTTCAGCAGCACGGTGATGTTGTCGCGCAGTGCGCTCTCGACATGCAGCAGCGCCCGTTTGCGCACCGCGGCGTCCGTATTCCGATTCCACCAGTCGCTGCCTTCACGATAGGTGGTATACAGGAGCTCGCGGCTGCGAAAGGCCTGCGCCTGATCCTCCAGTCGGCGATGACATTGCACGATGCGGTTCTGCACCACCGGCGCCAGCGGGTCGTTGGGATAGAGCGTCAGCAACAGGGTAAACGCCTGTAGGGCGTTGGGATAGTCCTCTTTCTCGTTGAAATAGGCTTCGCCGATGCGCTTGAGCACCTGAACGCCATAGTCGCGACCGCCGATTTTCTGCAGATATTCAGCCGCCCGGTTCGCGCCGCCGTAATCCAGGAACGAAAGGCCGATGTATTCAACGGATTCATCCACCAGAGAGGGGTTGGTGAATTTCTGCTGCGGATCGAACTGCCTGGCTTTTTCAATATCATCGGCAAGCCGGGTGAAATAAGAGATCGCCCGCGGATAATCGTTGACCCGGTAATAACACCATCCGAGGCGATACAGGGCCTCGTTGTAGCGCGGGCTGTCGTAAAAGGGAAGGATGCGTTCGAAATAGGTGATAGCGGTCTCCACCGCATTCACCGGCGGATTAAAGTAATACTCCCCCAAGCGCATCAGCGCATCCGGCATGAGGCTGCTGCGCGGAAAGTCATTCACTACTTTTTCATAAAACGCCCGGCTGCTGTCCGCAAAACCGGCCTCCTCCAACAGAAAGCCGATGTTGAAAAACGCATCGTCCACCAGATCGCCGTGAGGGTATTTTTCCACCACGGACACATAAAGGTCCAGCGCCTTGCCGATGTTTTTCTGCGGCTCCACGGGCGGCGTCGCCAGCTGGCCGCGTTCATAGAGCGCGTAGAGGCGGTCGTACTCTTGCATCTCCAGCTGAAAATCATCCTGCGCCTGTTCATAATACAGCTCCGCCAGGCGCATCATCACCTTGTCGCCGGATTTACCGGCGGGTTTACGCGACAGAAACAGCTCGCCGTCGCGAATGCCGCGCTTGCGCAGTTCCAGCCGTTCGTTCTGCAGCCGGGTGATCTCGCGCGCATAATGGTTGCGAAAGCGTTCCAGCTCCTCCAACGAAAAGGATTTGATCACTGAATCGCGCATCGCCAGAAACGCACGGGCCGAATCGCCGGCGGTACGGGTGTCGGCCGCTCGGCTTGGTCCCCAGAGGGCGCTCCCCCACAGCCCCAGGAGCAGCGCCCGGATAAGAATGCGCCGTCTGGTTGTATGGCTGATGAATTGTTCTGGTGCCACAATGGCCTCGGTTATACGGATAGTCGCCGGCAGCATGGTTTGCAAGTCAGCGGAGAAAAGCTAGGGCGTCTGCGTCCGGTTGAGTTGCTCTTCCCACCCTTCCTGCTCCTGCTCTTTATTGTCGAAATAAAACTTGTCAAAATAAGTCTGCCGTTCCATTTGTTCCAGTTGAATCTTGCGGGACAGCAGGCGGTCCTGGAGTCTGCGGATGTCCTTTTCATAGCTCTGCAGCCGTGATTCGACCTCGCTCCGGCGTTCCGCCAGAACCGCTTCGATGCCCTTCAGCCGCTCGGCGTACTGATCGATGGTGTTTAAACGACTTGAACGTTCCTTGTATATGATGTCGGTCAGGCCGAAACCAGCCAGATCGTTCCACAGCTCGGCATTAGCAGCCACGGGATCGGAATGGACGTCGGCGACGCTTTTGCGCAGCACACTGAGGCGGTCCCGGAGATGGTCCAGATCGGACTCGAGCAAGTCCAGATCATTGCGGCTGCCGGCATCGCCCTTGGTCTGGCTGACCCGCTGATACTCTGCGACCAGTTCCATATTGCGCTCCAGACGACGTTTTTCCAATTCCAGGTCGCGGACCACTTCTATCAGATTCGTGCGCTGATATTCCCGGCTCGCTTCTTTGGCAGCCAGCGGAAAATCGAGCAGGAAAGCGGTGTTCACTACCTCCTGGTCTGAGCGATAGGTTTCCAACACGCGGACGATCCGCGCCAGCTGTTTGCGGGCCTGCTCCGCCAGATCCGGCCGGTTTTGCTGTTCCGCGATATCGATCACCGCCTCCAGATCATCCAACTGGTTGAAAAGCTCGAGCCGTTCATCGTAATAATCCTGTAAAAGAAGGCTGCCGCTGTCCGTGCGGCTGTTGACCACCTCCAGGTGGCCGCTGAGCTGTTCCTTGATCTTGTCAATCTCGGCGTACAGGGCCGCCTGTTTTTTATCCAACGCTTCGTTCTCCAGGCGGTTCAGCTCCCGTTCATGGGCAGCCGCCGTCTCGCGCTCCAGATTGTAGGCTTGTTTCTTCTCCTTTTCGTTTTGACTGCGCACAACGTAGCGATAGGCGTTCAAAGCGCTCAGCGGTTGCTGTAAAAGCCGCTTGCAATGGCCGGCCAAGGTCAGCGCCTCGTAGGTGAATTGAGAGGCGATAAAATCGTTGAGCAGCTGGGAGGAGCGCGCCAGAGAACGATCGTAATCCCCCAAGCGCAGGCTGGCCCAAGCCTGCCCGATCAGCGCCTGATCATAGTTTTCAAAACCCTGGGAGATCCGTTCGAAATAAGAGAGCGCATTTTGGAATTCGCCGCGCTGGTAATGGATCAGACCCAATTTCAGCAGCGCGGTGTTGCGGATGTAGGCGGTCTGTAGATCGGTCCACGGATAGCTGGCCTGATCGGTCAAAGATTGCAGAATCGGGATGGCCTTGGCGAAATCATTTTGATTCAAGTGTACGATGGCGAGCAACATCTGCGCCGGCATATGGTATTCGGAAGAAGACGGAATGGCGGCGAGGGCGCGGCTGGAGGCGGCCAGATCGTTATCGATGAAAAACCGATTGGCCGCCATATAGTGGGCGAACGCCCGCTGCTGCGCATCGGCCTGCGGTTCCTTGAGCAGCCGGTCATATTGGGTAAGAAAATCCTGCTGCAGATTAAAAGTGGCGGCGTACTGCATCAGACGGATCAGGCTGGCGGCGCGATAGCGGCTCGAGCTGGTGTCCGCCGCCAAAGCCGAGTAGAGATCGCGCGCCGCATCAAAGGCCTTGCGGTGATATTTGCATTCTGCCAGATAATAATTGAGCGGCGCAAAATAGGAATAGTAGGGGCTGAATTGCGCTTTGATGCTCTCGATCTGAAACTCAGCCAGCCGGTACTCGCCGGTGGAAAAATTCACCGCCAGGCTGCCGAGTTCGCGCTGCAGCATGCGATCGCGCTGATCCAGCGTGGCGGATTCCAGCAGCCGTTTTTGAATGATCTGATATTCGGTCAGCCGGGTTTTTACGTCCAACAATCGCTCTTTTTTCCAGGCGTCGATATAATCCGACACCGTGGGGTAAGCGGTTAGAGAATAGCCGGCCTTGGAAAGCAGATCGATGAGGTTCTTGTCCACACGATGGAATAGAGCGGATTTGACCGCCTCCAGCCGCCGGGCTTCCTGCGCGCTGCTGCTCTCCTTCAGCGAATCCACCTGCTGCATGACCAGGCTCAGGGATTGAGCTTCATTCCGCAACCGCAGCATCGTCGTGTCGGCCATGGGCCCCAGCTTGTTCCAGCCGCTGAACACCTGAAACAGCCGCTTCTGCTGTTCGCCGATGGTGGTCAGGGCGTCCGTGTTGTTCTGTTGTTGCGCCCGACCCCGGGCCCGTTCCAACGCATCATAAATATTGAGCAGAGAATCCAATTCACTGGTGTATTCATCCAGCATGACGCCGATGCGGCGGCTGCTGTAGATCCCTTTCTTATAGAGTGCGGGGTCGTCCACCGAGGCCAGCAGCTCCTGCTTGCTGTCAGCCACCTGATTCAGCAGACGTTCGTCGCCGCGGTAATCCGCCACCCGCTGGAGCTTTTGCAGATCGTCGTAAACATCCACCAGCCGCGCCAGCTCCTGCTGATAGGAACGCACCAGCGTATCCCGGTGATCGTAGATCTGATGAAAGCCGGCCTGGTCAGCGGCCAGGCCTTCCGGTCCGCGAGCTTTGATCTCCGCATGGAGGTTTTGCACCAGCTGCAGGACCTGACGCTCCTGGGCCAGCAGGTCGCGCACCGCATCCCGGGTTTTTTCGTTGAGATAATAGCGCAGTCGTTCTTCGAAGGGGATTTCAGCAGGGCTCGTTTG
This sequence comes from bacterium, assembly GCA_029565685.1. Taxonomy (GTDB): domain Bacteria; phylum Zhuqueibacterota; class Zhuqueibacteria; order Residuimicrobiales; family Residuimicrobiaceae; genus Anaerohabitans. The sequence goes on from JAKQNR010000006.1 coordinate 277,193, forward strand.
CGCCCAGGCGATAGAGCGCACGGCGGAGAGCAGGAGAAGGAAGAGAACCACCCCCCCAGGGCTAAGCAGTATCGGAACCCGTCGCCAGATGCAGAACACGGGATGAAAGCGGAATCGATTCATGCACTGCCCTTTCCACACACAAAAAGCGAAAACGGCGCGTAAGGGTGTTTGGCGCCGAATTCATATTTGAAATAATATTAAAGATATTTTTATTCTCTGTCAAGGGAATAATTACGCGCTGGCACGGTTCCTTTCTAATTTCGGGCCCGTTGTTCGGCCACGGTCAATCGATTGATGGCGCGCGCCAGAGCCGCCTGGGCTCTGGCAAGGTCGATATCCGCTGTTCTCTCTTCGTGCAGCCGTTTCCAGGCGCGTTCGCGCGCAGCCAGGGCCCTCTGTACGTCGATCTCGCTCGCCTCCTCGGCGGTTTCCACCAAAATCGACATCTTGTTTTCCATGACTTCGGCAAAGCCGCCGCTGCTGGCAAACCATTTTTTGCCGTTCTCCGTATCCACTTCAATAGCGCCGATCTGCAGCGTGGTGAGAAACGGAGTATGATTGTATAGAATGCCGAAACGACCGCCGCTGCCCGGCGCCTGAACCTGACGCACCGGGCCGGAGAAAACCACTCGCTGGGGCGTGATAATTTCAAGCTTGAATAATTTTTCCATAATATTCGCAATTGAGTTCGAATCACAACGGCGGTCCAGGCCGCTCCGCTGGCCGGCCCGTCATCAAGTTAGGCCTCGCGCATCTGTTTGGCTTTTGCCACCGCTTCGTCGATATCGCCCACCATCCAGAACGCCTGTTCGGGCAGGTCATCGTGCTTGCCCTCGATGATCTCGCTAAAGCCGCGTATGGTATCCTCCAATTTCACATAACGGCCTTTGAAGCTGGAGAATTTTTCCGCGACAAAGAACGGCTGCGACAAAAACCGCTGGATGCGGCGGGCGCGGTTCACAGTCAGCTTGTCCTCCTCAGAAAGCTCTTCCATACCCAGAATGGCGATGATATCCTGCAGATCTTTGTATTTCTGCAGAATCTGCTGCACGGTGCGCGCCACCCGATAGTGCTCCTCGCCGACCACGCGGGGATCGAGGATGCGGGAGGTGGAATCCAGTGGATCCACCGCCGGGTAAATGCTCATCTCCGCCAATTGACGGCTCAACACCGTGGTCGCGTCGAGATGACTGAAGGTGGTGGCTGGCGCCGGATCGGTCAAGTCATCGGCCGGCACATAGATGGCCTGCACCGAGGTGATCGAACCGGTCTTGGTGGAGGTGATGCGTTCCTGCAATTGGCCCATCTCCGTGGCCAGGGTGGGCTGATAGCCCACGGCCGACGGCATGCGTCCGAGCAGCGCGGACACTTCAGAGCCGGCCTGGGTGAAACGAAAGATGTTATCGATGAACAGCAGCACGTCCTTGTGCTCCACATCGCGGAAATACTCGGCCAGAGTCAACGCCGACAGGCCGACGCGCTGCCGAGCGCCCGGCGGTTCGTTCATCTGACCAAACACCATGGACACCTTGCTCTGCGACAGGTCCTGCATATTGATCACGCCGGCTTCCTGCATCTCCAGCCAGAGGTCGTTGCCCTCGCGCGTGCGCTCGCCGACGCCGGCGAACACCGAGAACCCGCCCTTCTGAATGGCGATGTTGTTGATCAGTTCCATGATCAACACGGTCTTGCCCACGCCGGCGCCGCCGAATAATCCGGTCTTGCCGCCCTTGGCATAGGGTTCCAGCAGATCGATGACCTTGATGCCGGTTTCAAACATCTCGGTTTTGGTTTCCAGCTCTTCGAACTTGGGAGATTCGCGATGGATGGGCCAGTGATCCATGGCTTCCATGGGGCCCAATTCGTCTATGGGATCGCCGATCAAATTGAGCAGTCGGCCCAGGGCTCCCTTGCCCACCGGCATTTTGATCGCTGCGGCGGTGTCGATCACACTCTGACCGCGCTGCAGGCCGTCGGTGGAATCCATGGCCACACAGCGGGTGGTGTTTTCACCGAGATGTTGGGCGACCTCCAGCACCAGACGCGATCCGTCCGGCCGCTTGATCTCCAGCGCATTATTAATAGCCGGCAATTTGCCCGCTTCAAAAAAGACATCAACCACAGGTCCGATGATCTGGGTGATGCGTCCGGTATTAGCCATTGATGAACTCTCCATTGTTGAGGCGCCGGCACGGACCAATGCCGCGCCGGCGTTGATTGATTTATCCGCGTAGAGCGTTGGCGCCGGCGACGATTTCATTCAATTCGTTGGTGATGGCCGCCTGACGCGTTTTATTGTAGAAAAGAACCAGCTCCTTGATCATGTCCTCCGCGTTCTCGCTCGCCGATTCCATCGCCGTCATTCGAGCGCCGCATTCAGAAGCGTTGCTCTCTAAAAGAATGCGCCAAATCTGTGTGTTTAAATTCAGGGGACACAGCTGGTCCAGGAGTTTGGCCGGATGAGGTTCGAAGAGAAAACCCACAGGATACCGTTTGGGATTCTCCGGCTCCAGCGGCGGAATGGGCAAAAGTTGCTCCACCACGATCTTTTGCTGCACCGCGGATTTGAACTCGTTATAAATCACCAGAACCTGATCGACCTGTTTATCGGTGTACATCTGCATCAGTTTGGCCGCGATGGCTTTGGCATGATGAAATTCCAGATTGTTGAACAGATCGATGAAATGAGCAGGGATGGTCGCGTTGCGGCGGCGGAAGAAATCATAGCCCTTGCGGCCGACCGGCATCAGCATCCTCGACTTGGCCGGATTCTGTTCGAGCTCGCTCTGGCAGCGGCGGATGAGATTGGAGTTGAACCCGCCGCACAATCCGCGATCCGCGGTCACCAGCACATAGAGCACTTTATGAACCCGGCGGCTCTCCAACAGCGGATGCGCCCGCTTGTGCAGCCGCAACGTCACATGCCGCAGCACCTCAAGCATCTCATGGGCGTAGGGTCGCGTGCTCACCAGGCGGTTCTGCGCCTTGCGCAACTTGGCCGCCGCCACCATCTTCATGGCTTTTGTGATCTGCTGCGTCGAGCGGACGCTGGCGATGCGGCGTTTAATGTCCCGTAACGTCGCCATAGATCAAGCCGTCGCGTTGAAGGTTTTAATAAAAGCCACACAGGCGTCCGCCAGCTGCTGATCGATCTCCTCGGTCAACTCTTTGCGGTCGCGCAGATCGCGCAGCAGCGCCTCATGCTCCCGGTCCAGGAAACGGATGAACGCTTCCTCCGCTTCAGCCACCCGGGTCACCGGGACTTCATCCAGGTATCCACGGACGCCGAGATAGATGGCGGCCACCTGCTTTTCCACCGGCAGAGGCTGATACTGATTCTGCCGCAGCAGCTCCACCAGCCGCTGACCGCGGTTGATCTGCCGCTGTGTCGCCTTGTCCAAATCGGAGCCGAATTTGGCGAACGCTTCCAGCTCGCGGTACTGGGCCAGATCCAGGCGCAAGCTTCCAGCTATCTTTTTCATCGCCTTTATCTGCGCGTTGCCGCCGACACGCGAGACCGACAGACCGGCGTTGATGGCAGGGCGAACGCCGCTATAGAACAGACCGGGTTCCAGATAGATCTGGCCGTCGGTGATGGAGATGACGTTGGTTGGTATATAAGCGGAAAAATCACCGGCTTGGGTTTCGATGATCGGCAGAGCGGTCAGCGAACCGCCGCCGAGTTTGTCGTTCAACTTGGCCGCGCGTTCCAGCAGGCGCGAATGCAGATAAAACACGTCTCCGGGATAAGCTTCGCGTCCGGGAGGACGGCGCAGCAGCAACGATACCTGGCGATAGGCCCAGGCGTGTTTGGAAAGATCGTCATAGGCGATGACCGCATGCTGTCCGTTGTCGCGGAAATACTCGCCCATGGCTGCGCCGGCGTACGGCGCAATGTACTGCATCGGCGACGGCGAATCCGCAGTGGAACAGACGATGATGGTGTGATCCAGAGCGCCGTTCTCTTCCAGGGTTTTGACCACCTGGGCGACGGTGGAGCCTTTCTGGCCAATGGCCACATAGATGCAGATGACGCCGCTGTCCTTCTGATTGATGAAGGTGTCGACGACAATGGCGGTCTTGCCTATCTGACGGTCGCCGATGATCAGCTCGCGCTGTCCGCGACCGATCGGGATCATCGAATCGATGGCCTTGAGACCGGTCTGCAGCGGCTCCTTGACCGGCTGACGCTGGACTACGCCCAGCGCCTTGCGCTCGATCGGACTGGTTTTCTTGGCGTTGATCGGACCTTTGCCGTCGATCGGTTGTCCGAGAGGATTTACCACACGACCGCAGAGCTCCGGCCCCACCGGCACCTCCACCACCCGACCGGTGCGCTTGGCGGTGTCGCCCTCCTTCACTTTGGCGTCTTCGCCAAAGAGCACGCAGCCGACGTTATCCTCCTCCAGGTTCAGAGCCATGCCGTACACGCCGTTGGGGAACTCGACCAGTTCCATGGACATGATGTTTTCCAAACCATAGACGCGGGCGATGCCGTCTCCCACCTGGATCACTTCGCCCACCTCTTCCAGATCGACGTGCTTTTCAAATGACTCTATCTGTTTTTTAAGAACAGACGTGATTTCTTCAGGTCTGATTTCCATGAAAAATCCTGTAACCTCTCATAAGGTTCACTGTAAGGTTGATTCAAATTTGGCTTGCCCCAGTTCCTTGCGCAGACGATCGAGCTGATGGCGCAGGCTGGCGTCCAGCACCCGACCGCCGACGCGGATCACCAGACCGCCGAGGATCGCTTCATCGATGGCGTTCTCGATCAGCACCTCGGCCTGGCAGCTATCCGCCAGCTGCTTGCGCAGAGACTCGAGCTGTTGCGAGGAAAGCGCCACGGCCGACGTCACGGTCGCCCGCAGCCGATGATGCCCGGCGTCGTAGAGACGCCCCATCTCGTAATCGATCTCCTGATACAACGATTGGCGTCCTTTGCGCAACAGCAGCAGCAGGAAATGATAATACAACTGGGACACTTTCCCAGCCAGCGCTTTTTCCAGCATACGGACCTTGAAACGCCGATCCACCTGGGGCGAAAGCATAAAGGCGCGCAGGCGGTCATCATCGGTCAGCAGCCGGGTGAACATTTTCACCTCCTGCATGATCTGCGTTTCCAGTCGGTGCTGGCCGGCCAACTCGTAGAGCGCCCGGGCATATCGTCGAGCTATAGGATGAGGCCTCAATTTACATTACCTATTTTTTGCAGCGATTCTTTGACCAATTTTTCGTGATCTTTTTTATCCAGAGATTTACCGATCAGCTTGCCGGTGGCGGTCATGGAGAGCTCAACCGCCAGATCACGCAGTTCCGCTACCGCCTTGTCGCGACTGAGCTGGATCTCACGGGTGGCGCGTTGGATCAATTGCTCCGCCTCTGTCTGGGCTTTCTGAATGATTTCAGTCTTGCTGATTTCGGCGGACTGGCGCGCTTTGGCCAGAATCTCCTGGCTCTCCCGGCGGGCTGCTTCGAGGATCTGGGCCTGCTCGGACAGGGTCTTTTTGGCTTCCTGGGAGACCTTTTCCGCCTGCTCCAGCGAAGCCTTGATCTGTCCCTCCCGTTCGTCCACCATGCCGAGGATCGGCTTCCACGCCAGTTTGCGCAGGATCAGCAGCAGGGTGAGGAACGTGAGAATGGTCCAAAAAATCGCACCACTGTTCGGGGTCATGAGTTCCATGAGGTAACCCTATTCCTTTTATTTGAAGGCCAACATAATGCAGATGGCGGCGGCGAACAACGCCACGCCTTCGATCATACCGGCGGTGATGATCATAGCGCCGCGAATATCGCCGGCGGCCTCAGGCTGACGGGCGATGCCGCTGATGGCGGCGCTGGCCAATTTGCTGATGCCGTACGCAGCGCCGAAGGTGACACCGGCTGCGCCAAGACCGGCTGCCAAGAATGCTAATGCTTTGGGATCCATACTTCCTCCTTGATGATGGAATGAGTGTTATGTGAATGTAATGGTTGCTTCCCCTCCGGCTCGCCGCTATGGACTCTAGTGCTCAGAGGACAAAGACCCGGCGATAAAGACCGAAGACAGAATGGTGAAAACATACGCCTGAATAAAAGCGATCAAAATTTCCAGGATGCTGGAGAAAACCATAATCGCCAGCGGAAACGGAGCGATAAAATAACTTTTAAAAATGAAAATGATGCTCATCAGCGACAGAATCGTCAGATGGCCGGCGATCATGTTGGCGAACAGTCGAATGGTGAGAGCGAAATGTTTGGTGATCAGACTCATTACTTCCACCGGCACCATGACGAAGCCCAGCCACCAGGGTATGCCGTGCGGCATGAATTGGCGGAGAAAACCGCCCACCCCATGCGCTCGGATCCCGGCCAGGACCACCGTCAAGAGGGTAAGGATGGCCAGCCCTGCGGTGACGCCGATATTGCCCGTGGCGGTGGCGGCGAACGGAACCAGGCCGAGCAGATTGCACAACAGAATAAAAAAGAAGGCGGTCAGCAGATACGGCGCGTACGCTTTGCCCTTGGGCCCCAGATTGGGCATAATGACGTCATCACGAATGTAAAGCACCAACGCTTCCAGCGCGTTGGCCATCCGCCCTTTTGGCACCAAGCCCTTGCGCCGAAAGGAGAGACCGAAGGCCAGAATCAGAATCAGCGAAACGATCCACATCATCACCGTGTGGTTGGTAATGGTCAGATCGATGCCCAAGATCGTCGGCAGTTTGATCACCGGCTGCGCCATGATGTGATGCATCATAAAACCGACGCCGGTTTCACCACCGTATTCCGCGGCATGCTGCACCGCCGCGGCGCCGCGCTCCCCGAGCTCCGCAGCCGCATGAGAACCTTGATCGATGATTTTTTCAACCACTTCTTGTGTCATGGCTTATCTTTTTTTAATGTTTCTTGGACCAGCCGAACTTGTTGAACTTGCAGCACCAGATAAAACAGAACGAACGCAATGAAAAATCCACTGATCGGCAAATCGGTGAACCGAATCAGGATGATCATGACCAGGCAAAACAACGCCAAACGGAACAACATCCCCCCCCAGACCACCTTGTAGAATGTAGCGCTTTTTTTGGTAAAACCCCAACGGACGGAGGCCACCCCCAACAGGACGGTGACGAGGCAGACAAGATAACCCAAACTGAAGGAATAAACAAAAGGCAAGCTGGTAAGATAATATACCAACGGCAGAATTACCGCAAAACCGATCGTCGTAAAGAGTAAAATCCGTAGCTCGCGTTTCGTGCTCTCAGCTTTTGTTGCCATCCTTGGTTCTGTCATGAACAGGGTACACCGCGCGATAAATGTTCAAAAAGCCCGCCGCCGCGCCCAGCATCAGGCCCAACAGAGAAAATAGAGGGGTGGTATGCAGCTTTCCGTCCAGCCACCAGCCACCCAGGAATCCCAGGCCAAATCCCACAGCCAGCTGCAAGCCCATATCCAGAAACCGGCCGTAGGACCGCATGTTCCATCTGGTTTTCATTAGAAGGAACTCTCTCCTTCATCAGCCCGAGCCTTCGCCCTGCAGCGGGGTTCTACTTTATAATGGCATCGTCCTCTTTGGCCGACGTCTCTTTCTTTTTCGAGTCGGCGCTTCTTCCCGCTTCGCTCATAGAGCATTTGCCGTCAAAGACAGCGCCTTCGTCGATCACCAGCTTGGAGGTTTTTATGTCGCCGTGGAACTCTGACTTGCTCTCGAGCACCGTGCGCCCGGGAGCGGTCAGAGATCCGAATATCTTGCCGCCCAAGATCAAATTTTTTACCGTCACTTTGCCGGTGATCTCGCCCTCGGCTCCGACGATCAGGGTGTCGGAGGAGGCGACATCCCCATTCACCTTGCCGTCGATCCGCAAGGAATGTTCAACCTTGAGATTGCCGTCGATCACCGACCCACGGCCCAGAATGGTGCTCAGCTCCCCCGGCTTGTCCAAGTTTTTCATCTTGAGTATCCGTTTTTTATGATGCCGGATCGTCGCCCATCACATGCGTGCCAACGCCAGAATATATTTTTTAGGATCCTGTGGGACGCCGTCCTTCCAGATTTCAAAATGCAGATGCGGCGCGGAACTGATGCCGGAATTGCCCAACAGCGCGATCACCTCGGCCTTGCGGACCAGGGTGTTGCTTCCGACCAGCAGCGACTGATTGTGGCCGTAAAAGCTGAAATACCCTTTGCCGTGGTACAAAATGATCAGATGGCCGAGGAATTCGGTCCAGCCGGAAAAAACCACCACCCCGTCGCCGGCCGCACGAACCGCTGAACCGCGCGGCGCCGCAATATCCACGCCTCGATGGCGGGAGGCAGAGCCTTTGCCGGCCGAGGCATCGTAATCGTTGGTCAACACGCCTTCCACCGGCAGATAGGTGGGCAGATCACGCAGATAATCGTGCAGGCCGCTCTGCGCGCTGGCCTGGGTCATGATGATTTTTTCACCCACGCGTACCTGCTCCGGGGCAGAGCTCTGGCCGGATAGTTGCGACCGACCGTCCGCATGCTGCCGTTCGAGGGAGAGGCCGGTTCCTAAAGACCTGGACTCTGCCGTGCTAGGAGATTCCTGGCCGCCTTGATTCAGGCCCAGAGCAGCTTGAATTTTAGCGTCCAGCTCTTCCATGGATTTGAACTGTGCGGACAACTCGTCGATGCGGCGGCTGTTTTCGTTCAGTTGCCGGTTCGCCTGTTCCAGCGAACGGAGGCGGAGGCGATCGCGCGAGATCGCCGCATACGCGTAAAAACCAAACAGGATATGCAGTGCCAGCAAAACAGCGGCGATCTTGAGGCTCAGCAGGCGCTGCGCCGTGAGGACGAACGTCCTGGGCTGATCCCCGCCCTCAGGCACCAGCAGAACCTGCAGACTGCGGCCTGTCTTTTGTTTACGTGCTTTGGGGCGATATTTCTCTATGTTGAATTCCACGTTGCCCTATCGGCTTTGATGGCCTGGCTCGCGGACGTTCTCGCCGCGCCCGATCACTCGCCGGACATCAACGCGACCAATCGATCCAGATCGTCCGCCGAATAATAATCGACCTCGATAACGCCCCCCTTGCTTCGGCTGCGCACGGTCACCTTGGTGGCCAACCGCGTACGCAGTTTGTTTTCGATGTCTTGGATAAACACCGCCTGCGTCTCGCTGGCTCGGGATTTAGGCTTGCTCTTTTTGGTCTGGCTGCGCACCAGGTTCTCCACTTGGCGCACTGAAAGCGACCGCTTGATGATCTTTCGCCAGACGTCGATCTGCTCCTCATGCGTGTCCAAAGAGAGCAGAGCGCGCGCATGGCCCATAGTCAGCTCGTTGCTCTGCAGGCTCTCCTGAATGCGTCGCGGCAGTTTGAGCAGGCGGAGAAAATTGGCCACCGACGCGCGATCCCGGCTGACTTTGACCGCCACCTCCTCCTGCGTCAGTTTGCATTCATCCATCAAACGTTTGTAGCTGGCCGCCAACTCCATGGGATTGAGATTTTCCCGATGGATGTTCTCGATGATCGCCAGTTCCAGCAGCTCCTCGTCCGTCTCCACCTCCAGGAGATAGGCCGGGATCGATTCCATGCCCAGATCCCGCACCGCACGCAATCTGCGCTCCCCGGCGATCAGCTGATACCCGGCGCCGTGTCGGCGCACGGTCACCGGCTGAACCAGGCCTTTTTCGGCGATCGATTGTTTTAATTCGGCCAGAGCTTCGGGCTTGAACGTTTCACGCGGCTGAAACGGATTGGGCGAGATTTTGTCCACCTCGATGTATTGAATGGATTTGGACTGCTTTTCCTCAGCAGGAACATCAGGGATCAGAGCGCCGAGACCCCTTCCCAGCGCTTTTTTATTCGCCATTCTTGATTATTTCCTCAGCCAGACTCATGTAATTTTCACTGCCGGACGATACCGCGTCATAAAGAATAATCGGTTTGCCGAAACTGGGGGCTTCACTTAAGCGTACATTGCGGGTGACGATCGTATCGAACACCTTGCCTTCAAAATAACGGCGCACATCCTCAGCCACCTGCCGGGACAGATTCAAGCGGGCGTCGTACATGGTCAACAGAACGCCTTCGATCAACAACTTTTCGTTGAGATGCTTTTGCACCAGACGGATGGTGTTCAATAATTGCCCCAGCCCCTCCAGGGCGTAATACTCGCATTGAATCGGAATCAGCACCGAATCGGAAGCAGCCAATGAATTAAGCGTCAACAGCCCCAACGAAGGAGGACAATCGATCAGAATAAACTTGTAATCCTCACGCACTTCGCTGATCTTGCGCAGCAGCCGGTGTTCCCGCGAAATGACCGAGACCAATTCCACCTCTGCGCCCACCAGATTGATCGAGCTGGGCACCAGTTTCAGATACTTTAACTCTGTATCCACCACCGCCGCAGACAAAGATTCCTCGTTGATCAGGACGTCATAGATGGTCTTTTTCATGTCCTTCTGGTTGAAACCCAACCCGCTGGTGCTGTTGGCCTGCGGATCCATGTCGATCAGCAAAGTGGGATATTCAGCCACAGCCAGACACGCCGCCAAATTGACCGAAGTAGTGGTTTTACCCACCCCGCCCTTCTGATTCGCTATCGTGATCACCTTCCCCATTCAGGGGCGTCCTCCATAAAGGAATATTGTGCTAATATAGCCTTTCCTGCCGATAAAATCAAGAAAATGTTTCCTGATCAAGGGCGGAGTTTTGACTTGACATTGAGATAAAAATAAATTAACATGAAGCGCATTTTGCGGAATTCCTGTCGATCTTGGGAAGGAACAGACTATGAACCTGTTTAACCACCTCATTGTCGCTTTTCTCCCGCTGGTGCCCAAGCCGATCGTCCGATGGATCTCGCGACCGTACGTGGCAGGCGTCGAACTGGCGGATGCCGTCCGTACCGTGAAACAATTGAATCAGCAAGGCATGTGCGCCACGCTGGATGTGCTCGGTGAGAGCACCCTGGACCCCGCTCTGTGCGAAGAGGCCATCGCAGACTATCACCGTGTGCTGGAAGCCATTGAACAGGAAAGGCTAGACTGCAATATTTCCCTGAAGCTCACCCAATTAGGACTGCTGATCGATCGCGAGCAATGCCGGCAGAACGTACGCCGCATCATGCAAAAAGCGGCCGCTTGTGGCGTCTTTGTACGCGTGGATATGGAGGATGCCAGCGTCACCTCCGCCACGCTGGAGCTGTTTCAACAGCTGCATGCGGAATTTCCCAACAGCGGCATTGTGTTGCAAGCCTATCTGCGCCGCACGCTGGCGGATTTGAAGAACCTGACCGCGCAAAAGACCAATTTCCGCCTGTGCAAGGGCATTTATATAGAACCCCGCACATTGGCGTTTAAAAATCCTCAGATCATCAACGAGAACTATACCCTGCTTCTCGAACGCGGACTTCAGGCCGGCTGCTATGTCGGCATTGCCACGCATGATGAAAAACTGGTTTGGCAGGCGCTGCGCCTGATCGACACCCTGGCGTTGTCCCGAGATCAGTACGAATTCCAGATGCTGCTGGGCGTGGATGAAGAGCTGCGCGACCTCATCGTCCGGGCAGGCCACAAGCTGCGCGTCTATGTGCCGTTCGGCAAACGCTGGTACGCCTATTGCACCCGGCGGTTAAAGGAGAATCCGCAGATCGCGATCTATGTCCTGAAGGCGCTGCTGGGCATCAAGACCAAATAGACGGCGTCCGCTCGAAGCATCACGGACGCAAACTCTAACCGTATCCCATCCGATGCACATGCAAGACCCTGAAGAAAAAATCAAACGCCTGCGTGAGCAATTGGCCGCGCACAACTATCGCTACTATGTGCTGGACGATCCCGAGATCTCGGATGCCGAATATGACCGGCTGCTGCGCGAATTGATCGCGCTGGAAACCGAGCATCCGCAATGGATCACTCCTGATTCGCCGACGCAGCGGGTCGGCGGCCAGGCCGCCGATGCCTTTGAACCTCTGCCGCATTCGATCGCCATGCTCAGCCTCGACAACGCGCTGGATGAGAGCGAATTCCTCGAGTTCGATGAACGTACACGGCGGCTGCTCGGCCGGGAATCCGTGAACTATTTTTGCGAACCCAAGCTCGACGGCCTGGCGGTAGAATTGATCTATGAAAACGGCCGCTTTATCGCCGGCAGCACCCGCGGCGACGGCCTGGTGGGTGAAAACATCAGCCAAAATCTGAAAACCATCAAAACCATCCCCCTCAGCCTGTTTCAGCCGATTCCCCGATTGGAGGTGCGCGGCGAAGTGCTGCTCTCCAGACAAGCGTTCGAAAAACTCAATCGCCAACGCCAGGCGGACGGTGAGCCGCTGTTCGCCAATCCGCGCAACGCAGCCGCAGGCTCCCTGCGCCAGCTGGATCCGCAGATCACCGCTTCACGACCGCTGGAGATCTTTTGTTACGGCGTAGGACAGGTGATCGGACTTGACTATGACTCCCATCAACAACTGCTGGAGGCGCTGAAGAAACTTGGGCTGCGGGTCAACCCGCTGGTCCGGCCCTGCGCCGGCGCCGCGGAAGTCATCCGTTATCACAGCGAGATATCAGAGCGGCGCAACCAACTGCCCTATGAGATCGATGGCATCGTGGTCAAAGTGAACCGGTTGGCGGATCAGGAGCGGCTGGGCGCCAAAACAAAAAGTCCGCGCTGGGCCATTGCCTACAAATTTCCCGCACAACAGGAGACCACCCAGATTCTGGATATCATCGTGCAGGTGGGCCGCACCGGCGTGCTGACGCCGGTGGCGGTTATGAAGCCGGTGAAAATCGGCGGCGTGGAGGTCAGCCGCGCCACCCTGCACAACCAGGATGAGATCGACCGTAAGGACATTCGGGTGGGCGACTGGGTGCTGGTGCAGCGCGCCGGCGATGTGATCCCGGAAGTGGTCAAATCCATCGCCTCGCGAAGAAGCGGAGCGGAAAAAAAATTCACTCTGCCGGAAACCTGCCCGGAATGCGCCAGCCACACCATCCGGCCGGAGGGTGAAGCCGCCCGGCGCTGCATCAACCTCGCCTGTCCAGCGCAACTGCGCGAACGCATCTATCACTTCAGCAGTAAAAAAGCCATGGACATCGACGGGTTGGGGGAAAAACTCATCGAACAGCTGGTCGAAAAAAAGCTGGTAAAAGACGTCAGTGATCTGTACTTTCTGCAGGAAAAAGACCTCGCTTCTCTGGACCGCATGGCGGAAAAATCAGCGAAAAATCTGCTTCAAGCCATAGACGCCAGCCGCCGCCGGCCGCTGGATCGCGTGTTGTTCGGCCTGGGAGTGCGTTTTGTCGGAGAACACCTGAGCCGCGTGCTGGTGAACCACTTCACCAGCCTCGACAAACTGGCCCGAGCCAGCGAAGAAGAGCTGCTCGGCATCCCTGAGGTCGGACCGCAAGTGGCCCGAAGCGTGGTCGATTTCTTTTCCACGCCGGAAAATCTCGGCATCCTGAAACGGCTGCAAAAAGGAGGGGTGACTATGCAGTGGCAGCCGCGCACAGACGCCACCCTGGCGGGAAAAAGTTTCTGTTTCACCGGCAGCCTGGAAAAATATTCACGCGAAGAGGCCGAAGCGCTGGTAATACAGAGAGGCGGCCGCGCCGTCGCCTCGGTCAGCGCTAAAACCGATTACCTCGTGGCCGGCGAAGCCGCCGGCTCCAAATTGGCAAAAGCACAAACCCTGGGCGTCAAAATCATCAGCGAAGCGGAATTTGAACAGTTGGTGAAATGATGGGCCCGGCTATGGCATCGACGCCCTTGCACTCAACCATCGATCGATACATATGAAAAAGTTGCTCCTCATCGCCTTGACCCTGTTGTCCTGCGCCGGCAGTCAAAAAACCGGCACTCTCAGCTTTGTCACCTTGGATGAAGAAGCGGCGCTGGGGCGCGAAATTGCCATACAGTCGCCCAAACTGCTGCGCTTGGTGCGCAACCATGAGATCAGCGATTTTTTTAATCAGCTGGGCAAAGAACTCGGCGCCAAATCAGATTGGACCGGCCTGGAATATACGGTCTTTGTCATCAACGAACCGGACCTGAACCATTTTTCGCTTCCCGGCGGGTCCATCTATCTGTATCGCGGACTGATCGAAAAAGCCGAAACCGCCCATGAGGTGGCGGCGGCGCTGAGCCACGAGATCGCTCACATCGGCCGGCGAAACGCAGTGAACCGAATGGCCAATAAATATTCATACGCCTTTGCCGCTCAATCCGTGTTCGGCCAAAATCCCGAGCTCGCCACCCAGATCCTGCAAAACCTCTTCACCGAGGATACGATCCTAGATTACCCGGAGAAAGAAGAGTTTCTGGCCGATGCACTGGCGGCCAAGTACATGTGGAAAGCCAACTATGATCCCGAAGGGCTGCTCACTCTGGTGCAAAAGATCCGGCTGCAGGAGAAGAAGGACAAAGGCTCTGTGGTTTTGCTGCGCCGCACGCACCCTCCCTTTCTCACCCGCGTTAACCGTATCCGCAGAGAGTTGACCTCCATGCCCCATCACGAAGGACTGCGTCGCGACCTGGCGGAATTCAGCCGTATCCGCGATCAACTGATGCGCATTCCCCGCTGATTCTTTCTGTCCTTCGCTCCATCGACCGCCGCTGAATTCCGCTTTTCTTCGCCGCTTTCAGGCACATTTTTTGCATCCGTAAGGGTGTTGCCATAAGGCGAACACAAAGAGTGAATCCTAACTGGCCGGATATTATTCACCTGTTTTAATATCGGCCGGCTTAACTTTTCCTCCCCCCTCCTCCTTACCAGATGCAAATGGAAAACCCCCGGTTTCTCCGCCGGGGGTTTTCTCTAACACGCTTACATGAACGTCCACTGGACTTTTTTTATTTCACATAGAGCATATGCCTGGTCAGACTTTGACTGCCGGCGTCCAGCCGGTAGAGATACAGTCCTGCAGCCACCGGCCGGCCGAAATCGTCACAGCCGTCCCACATGGCCCGATACACACCGGGCTGGCGATGACCCTCCACCAGCGTGCGAATGCGTTGACCCAGCGAGTTGAAAACAGCCAACCGAACCCATCCCTCTTTTTGCAAAGAGAAAGGTATCTGCGTTGCTGGATTGAAGGGATTGGGAAAGTTCTGTTCCAGCGTGAACGCCACTGGCATGCCGACCCGCTGATCCACAGCCGTGGCGCCGGTCAACGTAAACTGATTGTCGACGATCTGAACAGGCAACGACACATAATTCTGACCCACGACAATAGCCTTGGATAAATGCAAAGCCACCTGCGTCAGCGTGTCAGTATCTTCAGCGACTGTATAGCTGATCCGAAGCACTTCGCCGCTGCCGGGCGCCAGATATTGATTGCCGGAGATCACAATGATGTTCAGATTGCCGTCGACATCGTTGTAATACACATTAAAGTCCCGGCAGCGCTCGGTAAGCCACACCGAGTCCGGCCGCAGACAATTGGGCAGATCGGCGATCTGCACCTGCATGCTTTTCACTGGATCCACATTGTCCAGCGACATGGAGATGATGTTATTCTGCGTGCCCGGCGCGCCCGCACCGCCCCCAAGACGGACCACCGAATCCACGGCCAACGCTGTTCCCGCCAGCATCAGCGAACTTGCGAGCATCAGCCATTTACGTTTCATGGTTTCCTTTCCATATAAAACACCCCGGTCTTTTCTAAATGGCAACCGGAAAAAGAGCGCCGCTCCAGCCGTCGCCTTTTTTAAAAAGACCGGGGATTCGGTTCATAGGACCTCTTCGCTGCTTACCTCCCTTCGAGCCCGCCCCTGCTCTCTGTAGCCGTTGGAGCGGGCTGAAAGATCCCCGGCGATCAAATCCCTGAAGGATAGACGATATTGAACACCGCCATATAATCGAACAGGTCGATGTCGCCGTCGTGATCCATATCGCCGGCCATCAGTTCATCGCCGGTGGGCGCACGCCGTTTCAGCACCAAGTCGCGCATAACATTTAGGTCGTCGGCATTCACAACACCGTCAATGCCGGTCACATTGCCCATCCGGACATAGTAAAAATTACCGCTCACCAGCTGCGGCGAGACAAGCTTGCCGTTGGCGTCGCTGATGGTCACGTTCTCCAGCGTCATGGTCGAATGGGTGCCGACTGTGGCGCTGCCGTCGGTCGCGTAATTGATCTGAGCGATGACGCCATTGCCGGTGGGGATCACCTGGCCGGACATGTGCACCATGGCCACACGCAGCCGGGTGCGGGTTTCGTTGGAGCTGACGGTGAACCCGGAGGCGCGGCCGACGGCGTTCACCCGCTCGGCAGTCAGGTAATTGGCGTTATCCACCAGATCGAAAAAGATGCCGCGAATGTTGATCTGGTTGTTCATCCACAGATAGACCACGTTGCCGGTGGTGCCCACGCCGCCGCTGGCGTCGGCCACAGTCAGCTTGGCGTACGCCGAGATGCTGAAATAGGCGTCGTTCTCATCGGATTCGAGGATCTCCGCCGGATCGCTGACTTTTATTTTGGCGGTCTCGGTGAATTGAGCGGGCACGGTCCATTCATAAGTGCCGTCGTTGGCTGTGCTGCTGGTGATGTCGGTCCAGGGATCGATATCGCGAATGCGGTAGCGAATGCGCACATTGGCGGAAGTGAAACCCGACCAGGTGATGTTGCGCGCCGTGTTGGCGATCCAGATCTCTCCGCCGTTGGGCGCTGTCACCGTGGGAATCTGCGCCTGGCCGATGGTAAAGTTGCTGTTGCTGACATCCCGGGGCGTGGTGTTCGTAGCGCTGGAAACGCGTATCCGGCAGCTGTTTTTTGGCAGCGTCGGAAAAGTCGTGACCGTCCAATCATAGGTGCCGGTGTTGGGCGCCGAGGCGGCGATCACAGTAGAAAAAGTGGAGCCTCCATCTGTAGACAGCTCGATGGCCACATTGTCGGTGAAATTGGTGGACGTCCAGGTGATGTTGTGATGCGAGCCCGCATACCAGGTCTCTCCGCCGTTGGGCGAGGTGACGGTAAGCGTGGAGGTCGTCGACATGGTGACCGTAAAGTTATCTATATTATTGGTCCGGCTGCCGTAGAGAATCACGCCGCTGTACAGCGTGGAAGCGTTGCCATACCGTTTCGCGGCGTCCGTCAGGCGCGCATCAAAGACATTATTGATATAAAAATCGAAATGATGTCCGCTCGCATCGGTGGAGGGGATGACTTTGATGGTGCTGCCCGGCGCCGGATTCGCCTGGGTCGGCGTTGCAGAGAACAACGAAGTGGCGCGGTCCATCACGCCGTTGATCACCGGATGCAGATCCAGAGTGCCATAGCGACGCATCACCGCGTAACCGTTGGCGGTCACAGATTGAGCATCCAGATAAAGGGCGATGGCGCCTGAATTGGCGCCTTCGGTATCGCACAAGGGCGATGCGGCCCAGGTAAAAGCCACTGAGGTGGGGTTCGCCACAGCGTTGTATACGGCTAGATAACCCCATGAAGCGGTGGTGGCGCTGTTGTCCAGCGTATTGCTCACCAGCACATACTCGGGATCAGCCGTCCAATTGCTTCCCAGGCTTGTCCGGTTGAAATCATCCACCGTCTGCGCCGACAACGGAACGCTGAGCAGGGCGGCGATCATCACGAACAAAAGGGGGATCATTCCTTTGTATCTCATTTTTATTTCCTCACGCTAATGGTCGTTTCGTTCATTGAATGAGTTCGTTTGCTGCCGAATCCTACACGGCGAACTATTTCATCACCGCCATTTTTTTAGTTAGAATTACATCGCCGGCGATCAGTTTGTAGAAATAGATGCCGGAAGCGACATAGCGGCCCGCATCATCCCGGCCGTTCCATACAATGGTATAGCGGCCGGCGCTGCGTTGTCTGTCCTCCAGGGTGCGCACCAGGCGGCCCTGAGTGTTGTACACCAGCACTCGAGTGCGCAGCGCATTCTGCACCGAAGCGGGTATCTCATAGCGGATGGTGGTGGACATATTGAACGGATTGGGAGAATTCTGCGCCAGCGAATAGGAATCCGGCGCCTGAAGTTCCATGGCGTTGGACCGCGCATAGATCGTCTCCATGCGGCTGGCCGCCTCAGAGCCCGCCTGGGCGTGTTTGATCTCGATGCTGGTTGCCTCTGTCTGCTGCTGCAGCAGATTCACCGGCAGCGTCAGCAATTCGCCTTCGCCGGCCGGCATCGGCTTGCCGTCTGTGCTGCATAGGATCACGTGCAGTTCATCGCCGCGCAGCGCCGACTGCATGGTCATGTTCTTGCTGAGCAGGGTCTTTTTCGGCGGCGCCAGCTGGTAGCGCGCCGCATCGGTCTTGAACACCAGTTCGATGCCGCTGATCGGCGCTGAAGCACGATAATAAATCGGCACATCCAGTTCGCCGACATAATTTTGCGGCAGATCCACCACCTCGAGACGGACGCTGCCTGCCGAAGGCGAAGAGGCGGCCGGCGGCGCGGCGGCCTTTGAAGTGGCGACCACCATATCCAGTAAAATGCTGATGTCGATGATATCGATCAAACCATCGCCGATGATCGCGGGATTGCTGGGATTGGGACTTAGGTCTCCGGCCCATAGCTCATACTCTGTCGCCGGAGGGGCGACGCCGAGGGCGATGTCGATCAACCGCAGAACGTCGAACAGGTCGACGGCCATAGACTCATCGTATTTGACGTCTCCTTTGGTGCCGAACCAGAAATGGCCCGCTTTGGTCCTTACCGTCACCGCTTGATTGCTGACATTGGCTGCGGTGACGGAATCGAGCGAGACCGTGGCTTTGGTGCCGCCCGGCGTGTTGTTCTTTACTGACACAATCACTTGCAAGATAGCCGTGGAATCCGGTATTAAAGCAGGGGTACTGGCATTGGTCGGCACCAGCAGAATTCGTGCGCCCTTGGCGATCGGCTCCATGGCCACGGTGTAGGCGCCGGCTCTGAGGATCGGGTTCACCGCGGTGATGATCAGCGAATCGGGATTCGCCTGCAACCGAAAGGCCAACGCTCGCAGCGTAGTGGCGTTCTTCAGCGTGATGGGAATGACATACCCGCCTATCCCCGGCCAGCCGCTGCTGTTCTCAACTTTCAGGGTATCGCCGGTCAAAGCCGGCGCCTCCGGCGCCAGCAGAGCGAGCAACACCAAAGCCAATACGATAACAAGGCTTTTGGATAAATGCTTCATCACTTCCTCCCTAACTATGGTGTGATAGATTGTCTCTAGTTGAAACGATTGCTCAGCACAATACAAAACAGTCACAACTTGCCGCCTCCCAACCACCTCCTTCAGCGGTTGCTTCAGGTTTCGGCCTGCGAAAGCGATATCATTATTTTAATATTTTTATTAGCATTAAAAAGACCATTCGACGACGCTCCAGCCGGCCTGACCTACGATTGACCGGTTGACTGTCGGACTGTTTCTCTTCACATCTTCTTTTTTGCAACTAGCATGCCAACAAAGGGATTGCTGTTGATAAATATCACATCTGTGTTTTTCCTTGGATGCATACCATTTTTTCATTAATTTATATGAATTATTGACGTCGCAGACTCGAATCGAACTGCTCGTCGAGCGGTGTTTACCATTTAAGAAAGGCGGTTTTACCATCACCATGTTCACCTTGCGCACCTTTAAAGTTGTCCCCTCCCTGCCTGCTGAGCTGGCCTGTTTGCGCGAGCTCGCCTATAACCTGTACTGGACCTGGGATCATGATGTCCGTTCGCTGTTTCGCCGGCTCGATCGCGATCTGTGGGAAGAAACCAGACACAACCCCATTCTGCTGCTGGGCAGCATCGATCAGAAAAAGCTCGAGATCCGTGCAAGCGATGAGGGCTATCTCTCTCACCTGAACCGGGCCAAAGAGACTCTGCATTCCTATCTCACCCGTAAAACCTGGTTTCAGGAAAAACACAGCCAAGTCGCCGGCTTTCAGGTCGCTTACTTTTCCATGGAATACGGCATCACTGAGGGGTTGCCCACCTATTCCGGAGGCCTTGGAGTGCTTGCAGCAGATCATCTAAAGTCCGCCAGCGATCTCGGCATTCCCCTGGTTGCCGTAGGCCTGCTCTATCAGCAGGGATATTTCAATCAGTACCTGAGCAAAGATGGATGGCAGCAGGAGCTCTATCCGGACAACGACTTTTAT
Source organism: bacterium (assembly GCA_029565685.1). Lineage (GTDB taxonomy): Bacteria > Zhuqueibacterota > Zhuqueibacteria > Residuimicrobiales > Residuimicrobiaceae > Anaerohabitans. The sequence goes on from JAKQNR010000006.1 coordinate 297,246, forward strand.
AACATGCCGATCAGGCTGGTGCGTGATGATCAGGGCCAGATCCAGAAAATATCCGTTCCGATTCAGGACCGCGAAGTCAGAGCGCAAATCTGGCTGGCGCAGGTGGGCAGAGTGCCGCTCTATCTATTAGACACCAATCTGCCGGAGAACAGCGTTTCCGATCAGGATATCACAGACCAGCTGTATGGCGGCGACAACGATATGCGCATCAAACAAGAGATCGTACTCGGCATCGGCGGATTGCGTGCTTTGGAAAAATTGGGCATCCGCCCCAGTGTGTGCCACATGAACGAAGGCCACTCGGCCTTTATGGCGCTGGAGCGTGCGCGTACGCTGATGCAGGAAAGAGGCGTTAACTTTGCCGAAGCGCAGGAGGCCACCCGTTCGAGCAATCTGTTCACCAGCCACACACCGGTGCCGGCCGGCATTGATGAATTCGATCCCGGACTGATCGACAATTATCTCGGCGGCTATTTAAACGCCCTGCAGCTTAGCCGCCAGCAGATTCATCACCTGGGCGGAGTCGACCGGCCCGAGACCGGCGGCAAGTTCAACATGGCCATCTTTGCCATCAACATGTCCGGCGGCATCAACGGCGTCAGCCGTCTGCACGGCAAGGTGGCGCGCAGAATGTGGAACTATCTCTGGCCCGCACTGCCGGAGGAGGAGGTGCCCATCGGTCATGTCACCAACGGCATCCACATTCCCACGTGGATATCCGAAGACATGGCTGAGCTGTACGACCGCTACCTCGGACCGCGGTGGAAACAAGATCCGGCCAATGAAAAAGTGTGGCAGAGCGTTCAATCCATTCCCGTTGAAGAGTTGTGGCGCACCCATGAACGCCGGCGGGAAAGGCTGGTGGCCTTTGCGCGCCAACGGCTGGCTCAGCAATTGGAGAACGCAGGCGCCAATCCCGGAGAGATCGCCGCGGCTAAGGAGGTGCTGGATCCGGAGGCGCTCACCATCGGATTCGCCCGACGGTTTGCCGAATACAAGCGCGCCAAATTGCTCTTCTATGATCTGGAACGGATCAGTCGAATCGTCAACAATAAAGAACGGCCGGTTCAGATCATCATCGCCGGCAAATCACACCCGCGCGACAACAACGGCAAAGCCATCATCCGCGACATCATCAACATTCTGCGCCGAGAGGAGTTTCGCCATCGCGTGGTCTTTCTCGAAGACTATGACATGGAGGTCGCGTCCTACATGCTGCAGGGCGTGGACGTCTGGCTCAACACCCCCCGGCGTCCCCGGGAGGCCAGCGGCACCAGCGGCATGAAGGCCGGCGTCAACGGCGTCCTCAATTTGAGTGTGCTCGACGGATGGTGGGATGAAGCGTTCCGCAACACCGTGGGGTGGTCGATCGGCCGCGGGGAAGAGTATCCTAACAGTGAACAGCAGGACAAGCACGAGGCGGAATCTCTCTACTATGTACTCGAGCATGATATCGTGCCGCTGTTTTATGCCGGCAACAACGGTCTGCCGCGTGAGTGGATCCGCATGATGAAATCGAGCATTCAGGCCAACAGCCCGCTCTTTAACACACATCGCATGGTGATCGACTATTTCACTCAGTACTATTCGCCGGCGTCGCAACGTTGCGCACACTTTACCGAAGGCAGCCTGCAGGCGGCTAAAACGCTGGCCAAATGGAAAGAACGCATTCGGCAGCACTGGGAAAAAATCCGCATTCTCACTATCCAAGCGGAAAACGGCCGCGAACTCAAGGTGGGCGAAACCTATCCCATCAAAGCGCTGGTAGCCATCGACGGTTTGAAACCAGAGGAGTTGCGTGTGGAGGTGTACTATGGCCCCCTGGACGCAGATGGCCGTATTCTCCACGGTCAGTGTGTGAGCATGACGCAGGAAAAAAAGGAGGGCAACGGCCAGTATCTGTACAACGCGTCCATCCCATGCGATACGACCGGCCAACAAGGCTTTTCCATCCGCATCACTCCCACCCATCCGGACATGGCCTTCCAGCATGAGACCGGTTTAATCACCTGGTACCGTGAGTAATTCAGAAAGGGGGTGCGGCCAGCGCACCCCCTTTTTTTTTCTAAAAATCCTTGATTTTCTATTTTTAATTTCGTACATACTTGCGTCGGTTCAGCAACACACCAGCTGCTCCGATCCAGCATCGGCATCCTAGCCAGACATCGGGACGGGACGACGGGAGGCGGCACGCAAAAGCATCGCTTCAGAGTCTGTCCATCTTATCCATCATTGAAGTGAATCACATCCACCCATCGCACCGTGTTGACAGGGGTTCTAACACCCGATCTCAACCACTGTTACGGCACTCTGGGGACAATCCCATCGAGCAGTCCAATCAAGGAAACCAGGAGTCCGCTCATGAAGGGACATGGCCGTATCTTTGCCGTGCTATGCTGTGCGCTCGCAACTCAAGTCGCCGTGTCAGGTGATTTATACTCCTCACAGGTCGTGTTGTCGAAAAAAAACCCTCGCGGGAGCTGCTCGCTTGGCCGGCAGGCGTCGATGGGCAGCTTTTTTCTCCCCTGGCTGGTCTATCAGGTAAAGAGCAAAATCAACACGTCCGGTTCCGACTCATCGATCCCCATCGCAGCTGCGGGCATGGTGCATCCTCCAGCCGCGCACGCAACCCCAGCGCCGGCCTCGGCTCAGACCACACCGGTTAGGGACCGCGAGCAGGCGTCCGGCAAACAGCTGCTCGTTCACAGCCACAGCGATCCGTTCCACAACAAAACCTATTGGTCCTGGTACCTCGGCCAGGAAGGCGTGGTGAGCATCACGGTGTTTGACGCAGTGGGAAAAAGGATCACCGGTCCGTTGCTCAAGCATAAATCGCCAGGACGTCATCATATCATGTGGGATGCAGGGCAGTCGCCGAACGGCGTTTACATCTGTTTGATAGAGACCCAAGAAAAATCCGCTCTCATCAAATTCCCTCTTGTGCGCTAAGTTGCAGCGCGGCATTCACCGGCGTCGGCGCCTGTCGGCTTGGATGACAACCCCTCACACTCCGGCTCACCCGGTGATCGAATACCCGCCATCGATGACAATCGTCTGTCCCTGAATCTGTGCGCTCAATCCACTGCAGAGAAAAAGCACCGCATCCGCCACGTCCTCCGGCGTCGTCAACCGGCCTGTGGGCGTCCGCTCAGCGGAATGGTTGAGCAGCTGTTCCCGGTTGGGAAAGTGGCTCAAGGCATCGGTGTCGACCACACCGGCTGACACGGCGTTGACGCTGATTTTTTTCGGCGCCAGCTCCAGCGCCAGATGGCGGACGAGCGATTCCAGAGCGGCCTTGGAAGCGCCCACAGCCGCATAATTGGGAATGGCGCGCACGGAGCCAAGGCTGGAGACGGCGATGATATGACCGCCCCTTTCGCCCATCAACGGCACAGTGTGCTGGGTCAGCGGCAACAGTGTGCCGGCGTTGATATCCATGGTCCAGTGCCAATGTTTTTCAGTCAGCTCCAAGGCGGGCTTGAGAACGCCGGAGGCTGCATTGGAGACAAGAATGTCCAGCCGGCCATATTCCTTTTTGATTTCTTCGACCATCTCCTCGATGGCCTCATGCTCCCCCACATTGGCGCGGATGGCCAGGGCTTGCCGACCCAGGGCACGAATGGCGGCCACGGTCTCTTCAGCCGCGGTGCGCTGGCGCAGATAATTGATCGCCACGTTGGCGCCGGCTTGGGCCAACCGCAGAGCGATGGCGCGGCCGATGCCGCGCGAACCGCCAGTCACCAGCGCGACCTGGCCCTGTAAATTGATCTCAATGGACGACATGATTTTCTCCTACATAGAACGTCACTAATCGTTTCCTTCTCATAATAAAACTATTCCAACAGCACCAGTTTTCTCATGCTCTCCCCAAAGGGTTCCTGCAATCGACAAAAATAGACGCCTCCGGCAACTCTGGTTCCGGACTGGTCTTTCCCATCCCAAGACAGCGTATAAACGCCGGCGCTGTACCTGCCATCCGCCAGAATCGCCACGAGTTCGCCGCGGGAGTTGTAGATTCTGACGGATAGAGGAATGGTTGCGTGTACGTTCGCCACCTGCAGCTGCCAATGCGTCCAACCATGCGTTTGCGGCAGGAAGGGATTCGGGAAATTGGCGGTGAGGCCGGTCTGGCCGGCGGCTAATCCGCTGGGCGCCACCTGGCCGATGACTGTCATTTTTTTCAGCAGCCAGTGATCCGGATCCACCGCGACGGTGACCGGCGGCTCTGCGAAAGAGTAGACAAAGGTCTCAGCGGAGCGCTCCACCCACACGGTGTCGCGCAAAGCGCGATTGCGCAAGCGGATCTCCACCTCCACCGGCGCTTTGAGAAGACCAGCCCGTTGTCTCTGCTCGATGGTGAGCTGCAGTTCATAAATCCGCGGACCCCTGGTTTCACATTTCCAAGTCGCGCTCCATTCGGGTATCTCGGGCCGATACACCCACTGGAGAAAAAACCAATCCAGATCCCTCCCAGAGAGCTCAGCGACCACTTGTGCAAAATCAAGGGTGGTTGCATTCTTTACGCCATAGCGGCGTCCGTAAGTCTGTAGGACATTGAAAAAAGAAGAGTCTCCAAGGAGAAAACGGAGCATATGCAGAATCCATGCGCCCTTTTCATACACCGTCGCACCCCAGAGAAAGGTGGGATCATAAAGACTGAAGGCGCCCAGCCGATCCGCCTCCTGGAAATATTCAGCGGCAAAATGTTCCATCGTGGTTCGCAGGCCCTGGGCTCCGTGCAGATGTTCCTGCCACAGAGCTTCGCAATAGGTGGCAAAACCTTCGTTCAACCAAATATCGCGCCAGTCTGCCGGCGTCACCCAATCTCCCCACCATTGGTGTCCCAGTTCATGGGCCACGATGTTCTCATACTCTCCACTGCCGGTGATCAGGTAGGTGGAAAAAGAGGTCAGAGTCTGATGTTCCATGGCGCCTCGCATGGGAACTTCTACCATGCCGTAGGAATCAAACGGATAAGGGCCGAATTTTTCCTCAAAGAATGAAATCATCTCCCCGGTGCGCCGCCAATCCTTTTTCGCCATAGCTTCGTGCTCAGGCCGGGCGTAAAAATTCAAATCGATCGCATCGCCGTCCAGAGAGACCACCTGATCGTTAAAATAGACCAGGTCGCCGACGGTAAGAGCCATCAGGTAGGTGGACATGGGGCGAGCCTCACGCCAGTGCCAGGTCGCCACCGTATCCTGCTCGGTTTTTTTCAGCAGCTTTCCATTAGACAAGGCCAGCACAGAGCGAGGCGCCGTCATCTCCACAGACCAATAGGCTTTGTCAGCCGGTTCATCATGACACGGCAGCCAATAGCGTGTCATCGAAGGCGGAGTTGAATGAATGCCCTGACCCACCGTGAACAAAAACTCATCCAGATAGAAAAAGCCGCCAAAACCATCGTTGCCGGGCCGTCCGCGATAAAACACCGTAAACCGCAGCGTATCGCCAGGCGCCAGACTGCTCTCCCCTTCGATCCAGAGCCGAGGAGATAAAACACGAAACCGCAGAGCATAGTCCCGACACGCCACCGAGTCCACTTGCAGACCGACCAGATCAAGAAAAAACGTCGAAAGGAGTTGCGTCGGCGTCAAGGTGATCTCAACGTTGCCCTCCATCCACTGCCGCGGCGGCAGCAGCCGTAACCGGGCGTGATAGGCCAACACATCGATCGGATTGGCTTCGCTCACCGCACGAAACAGCGGCGGCGCCGTCGCGACCGAGCTCTCCTTGCCCTGCGCCCAGGAAAGGGACGCGGTCAGCAGGAAAAAACAGAGATGCTCTATAGTCTGCTTCAGAGCGCTTGATCCTTTTTAAACAGCAGCAGATAAACGCCCAGGCCCAGAATAAGAAACCATACCGCTACTGCAAACCATTTGATCGGACGATCCCAGAAAAACTCATATAGCAGTCCGGCGGTGCTGACCGCGGCATAGATGACGCCTCGTTTAGCGTACCCTCCCAGGCGCGCCGGCCGTTCACCTGTTTCCAAATCCATGGCTCTTACCCTTGTTTTTACCGCCGGCCTCCCGCTCGTCGCCTGTCAGGGTGCGACGCAACAATGCCGGATCAATCCCCTTCAACACTACCGGCCGCAGGTTTCTTCCCAGTGCCGCCGGATTTCATAGACCGCCACGCCGAACGCCACCGATACATTGAGCGAGTGCTTGACGCCGTACATGGGCAGTTCGACGGCGAGATCCGCCAGAGCCACCAGTTCCTCAGCCACACCCTGATATTCATGCCCTACGATCAGGACCAGCGGAAAACGATAGGCGGCGCGGCGATAATCGACGCCGGCTGTGGTCTGTTCCAGCACGACGATCTGATGACCCTGGCGCTTGAGGTCGTGGACCAGACTGACGGGATCCTGGTGATAGGACCACGGCACGCTCTCTTCCGCGCCAAGGCTGGTTTTGCGGATTTCATCCCGCGGCGGAGTGCCGGAGATGCCGCACAGGTACAAATGCTCCACCGCCACCCCGTCCGCAGTGCGGAACACGGCGCCGACATTGTGCAAACTGCGGACATCGTCTAAAAGAACCGAAACCGGCAGGCGGCGACCACCGAGACTGAGCTTCTGCGCCTGCAATTCTGTAAAAGATAATTTCCGCATGAATCACCCGTTGGTTGCAATGTATTTAAAGCTCTTCCGCTTTTCCAGATTACGGCGCCGGCAATAGGCGAAAAGCTCCACCAGCTGCTCGCGCGTCAAGTGTTCGGTTTCCACCGCAAAGGCCGAAGAGCGATATAAACTCCACTGGCTTCGTATCGCCTCCGGAAGCGGCAAGCGACGATAGAGCGCACTGGCCGGCGGTATATAAAAAACCGAGGGACCGACCAGCACCTCCAGGCTGAGAAGATAATCAATGCTTTCCTTGACCTCGGAATAGGTCTGTTCCGGCAACCCGATGATCACATAAGCGGTGACGAAAAATCCCAGCCGCTGGGCTGCAGCCGTCAAGGCGGTAAAATCCACCTGTCCGGGCCGGTGATATTTTTTTTGCAGGCCCGCATCACCGGTGACATAGGACAGGTTGAGCTGCCGGAATCCCGCTTTCTTCATCTCGAATAAAAGCTCTTCATCCAGGGTGGCATAGGACAGGCCGTTCATGGCGGTCAATTCACACTGCGCCAGCTCCGGATCATGCTGCACAGCGCGCAAAAACTCGACGAACCAGGAGCGGTCCCAGGACAGGTTATCATCCTCAAAGTTGAATACGCGCACCTTTTTGTGCACCAGGTTCCATCGCATCTCATCGATCACGGCCGCCACCGGGCGATAACGGATGCCGCGGTCGAACATAGCGTGCACACTGCAGAAATCGCAGCGAAAAGGGCAGCCGCGGCTGGCGACCAGGGACATGCCGTTCTTTTTGCCAAATCGGTATGCCCCCTCCGGCGCCAGAGCGTGAGCGGGCGTCAATTCGCGCCACTCAACCGCCTCCGCCGCGCCGTGACCGCTCTCCCGAAGAAACGCCGGCAACGCCGACTCTGCCGGCCCGGTCAACACCCGGTGCACAAACGGCAATCGTTCCTGAATCTCGGCGGAAAAAACAGTGGCGTGGTGCCCGCCGAGAATCACCGGCACACGCAGCTGCTTGTGCAGCAACCGAGCAAGACCGGCGGTTTGGTCGAAATAGGCGGTGAATTGACTGGAGATCCCGATCAGATCCGGACGCCACGCTTGCACCCGGCGCAGAGTTTCGTCGTCTTCTGCGCCGAAACGATAATAGGCCTGAAAAAGATAGGGATTGTCGCGAAACAACAACTGCAGATACTGCAACTCGGGCGGCACGGGTTTTTTGTTCTGACGCCGGGGCGTCAGGCAGTCCAAAACCGCAACGGTGTGGCCAAACCGCTGCAGCACGGCGGCGGCATAGAGCAAACCCAACGGATAAAATCGTATCGGGGTTGAATAAAAATCTTCCAGTGGCGGTTGTATTAAAATAATTCGCATGAACAAATAGATAAAGGAATTTTTCTTTAGGATTATGATGTTATGGTAATTTGGATGAGGTGTTCGGGCACAACCTGCTCACCACCGCCATCCGGTCACATCAAAAAAGCGTCAAAACGCATCAATAGCTCAACACCTGCGACCGGCCAGCGGAATCACCTTCCATAACATATCAACTTTTACGGTTAATTACCGCACTTTTAGGCCATAAAGGACCGGCAATGAACATTCTGATCGCCTATGCAAGCGGGTTTGGGTCAACGAAGGAAATTGCGGAAAAAATCGGCCAGATTCTCCAAGAACCCTCTGCTTTGCAGGTTACGCTTCAGACCATGGAGGCGGTTACGGACGCAAGCCCTTTTGACGCAATCATTCTGGGCAGTTCGATCCGCGCCGATCAACCCCTGGTCAGCATCATGGACTTTTTAGCGCAAAATCGAGCAACCCTCAGGCAGAAAAAGATCGCCGTTTTCCTGGTTTGCCTTACAGCAAACTGCCAAGTCGGCCGTGAAAAGGTGCGTCAGGGATATATCTCCCAGATTTTTGAGAAATATCCGGACCTGAACATCATCAGTTCAGAATCTTTTGGCGGCAAAATAGACTTTGATAAACTGAATCCGGTGATGCAGATGCTGATGAAGCGGGTGCTGGAAAAAACCGGAATCCCCGCACAGGGCAGTGTGGATACGCGCGATTGGAACTTTATCTCCGGTTGGGCTCACGAATTGAAGGAAAAACTGCTGGCTGTTTGACTGAAAATCCCGGTTTGACAGCGGTCCATCCTTTCTCTCATTCATTCCTCCATAGTAGGCAAATAGGTCGATGCCTTGGGCATCAAATAGCCCAAGGCGTTGCTGTTAAGGCCGGGGACAATTCTTTCCCACGCCTGTTCCAGCGAGTCCACAGGGATCATACCGGTCTTGACCACCAGACCGGGGTCAAGCGCTGAGAATAGAAACACCGAAGCCTTTTCGGCTTTCATTCGAATGGACAACGCGGTCTGCCCGTTGATCTGATATTCGTCCAGCAACCGCTTGCCCATGGCCGCGCTGTCGCCTGCGTCGAAAAAGGGCATGCAGGTCGAAGAGCCGACGCCCTCGCGGCACTCGGCCAGCAGAACGATCGAACCGCTTTCCCGCACCGCCTGAAAGGCATGATGCAGCGATTTGTGCGCCTGGATCAAGTTGACGTCGCCGGGAAAACCGCCGGCGCTCGCCACCACCACATCCGCCTTGCGTTTGATCGGAATAGAGTAAACAGCCTGAACGCAAGCGCACGCCCGGCGATGCACTTCCAGCAGCGGCCCTGCTTCGCAAAAGACAAATTCCTGCCGGCGGTTCAACACCACCTGCAGGGAGAGTGTATTGGGCAACAGTTTGGCCACCTCAGCCAAATCGGCGAAAACCGGATTGCCGTCCAGCACCCCCTCGCGGCATCCGTTGTGCATCGCAGCGGTGAGTTCATCCACCGTCCGACGATGATTGATGCGTACGCTCTCATAGCCCGCCACGCCGGGCATCAGCATTTTCGGGCCGCCGCCAAAACCAGCGAAATAATGAAATAAAACGCCGCCGATGGTGAGGATAAAGTCCGCGCGTCTGACCTTCTCATTCAAATAGACCGGTGTGCCATTGCTGGTCATGCCCCAATAGTCGAGCGCAGCCGAATTGCGACTGTCATGCTGCTGCACCGCGTACGCATCGCACAGGTCGGCTCCTATCAACTCACGGATGGTCGATTCCGGCTGCAGCACATGGCTTCCATTGGCGATCAAAATGTCTATCTGCGGCTGAAACCGTTGCTCTAAGGCGGGCAATAGCGCACGCAGAATATCGTTCACCCGGCAGCGACGGGTATGGTCCGGAACGATCAGAAGCAGCCGACTTCTCTTCGGCAGCCGCCGGGCGGCCAGCTGTCTCACCAGATCATCCACGGCCGCAGAAAGCGATACAACCGGCCGGTCATCGGCAGGACTATGGTCCAGCATCTGCCACTCCACTCCGGACGGCAGCGGGAATTCTATCTGGGAATCCCCATAAGCAAGGTGCATAAGCATGGCCCTTCAGGCTCAGGAAAGCAGATCCAGGACCTCCTTTCCATGTTCTTCGGCTTTCACTTTGTGGAACACCTGTTCCAGTTTGCCGTTCTTGCCTATTATAAAAGTTTTTCGGATCATTCCAAAATATTTTTTTCCATACATGCTCTTCTCGCCCCAGGCGCCGTAGGCCTCTGCAACTTTATGATCCACATCCGACAGCAGGGGAAAATTGAGATTGTATTTCTTGATGAACTTTTCATGCGATTCCAGGCTGTCGGCGCTGACGCCGAGCACCATGGTGTCCTTGGCCGCGAGCTTGGCCGAGTAATCGCGAAAAGAACAGGCCTCTTTGGTGCAACCGGAGGTGTTGTCTTTGGGGTAAAAATAAAGCACCACCCGTTTTTTGCCGGCAAAGTCTTTCAGGGAGATTGTACCCCCTGAACTGGACGGCAACGTAAAGGCCGGCGCCTTGTCGCCTGGCTGTAAATTTACCATACTTTCCTCCTTCGCATGGATGACGGTTTTGGGTGCGGCTCATTTCGCCTTTCTGCAATCTGGTCCCTGCCTTGATTATAAAGGGGACACCGGCGAAAGCTTCAAACCCATCCATTTAACACGCTGAACCATGGTGAAATTCCCCGCCTTCGGCGACAAGATTTTGAATTTGATTTCTTGCAGGGAAACATGTATATTCAGCCATCGGTTCGAGATATCTCCGCCAGGTCATGCTGAAAGCCGCTTTCCCTGCACCTCCCTTTCGTTGATCTGCGGTTTACTCTAACAAAAGGAGCAATCCATGTCCACCAAAATCGTTGTGGCCCTTCTCATGCTGCTGTCTGTCTGCGCCGGCGCGGTCGCGCAGACCCCTGATCCGATACAGCCCTGGCTGGGGCGCTGGGCTCTTTTTCTGCCCGGCGGCGCCGGCTGGCTCGAAGTACGACAGGAACAAGGCTATCTAGACGCCGATATCCTCTGGTACGGCGGCAGCGTCGTTCCGGTCGACTATGTGGCGCTTAACGATGAAACCCTGCTGATCAGCCGCACGCGCAAAATTGTGCGCAGCAAGGATGCCGACGGCAAGCCGTTGCGCACCCAGATCAACACAGAATGGCTGGAATGCACCCTGCACAACGATATGCTCGCCGGAACCCTGCACCGCAGCCAGGACGACGGCCGGGGCATCATAAAAACCAGATTCACCGGCAAAAAGATACCCCCTCTGCCTCCGGCGCCGGATTTAAGCAAAATCAAATATGCCAAACCGATCACCCTGTTTAACGGCAAAGACCTGACCGGCTGGACGTTGACCAATCCGGAGAGCGTAAACGGCTTCAAGGTGGAAAACGGCGCGCTGGTCAATGATCCGGTCCAGCCCGAAGGCCGGCCTCATCTCCACTACGGCAATCTGCGAACCACAGCTCTTTTTGAAGATTTTAAATTGAAACTGCAGGTGAATATTCCCAAGGGCAACAACAGCGGCGTTTATTTGCGCGGCATCTATGAAGTGCAGATCTATGACAGCTATGGTCTGCCCCTGGATTCGCACAATATGGGCGCCATTTACAGCCGCATCACCCCCTCGGTGGCGGCGGAAAAACCGGCCGGCGAATGGCAGGATCTGGAGATGATCCTCTGTGATCGCCATGTAACCGTGATTTTAAACGAGAAAACCATTATCGACAATCAACCGCTGCAAGGCTGTACCGGCGGCGCGCTCACAGCGGATGAATTTGTTCCAGGACCCATCTACCTTCAGGGCGACCACGGCCGGGTTCTGTATCGCAACATCGTGCTGTGGCCCATTGTCAAATAATCAAACAGGACTGAGGTTGTGTCCTTTTGCATCACAAAAGCAACAGGTCGCCCGTGAAACGCCATACCGCATTCCTGCATGAGCATCCGCGCAGCCGACGCCCTTCACGGCGGATGGCTCTCTGTATTCTGCTTTCACTGCCGTTGATCACCATGGCCGAGAGCACAATCATCCGCCATGCTCCGGATCGTTTTGAAATTCGTCTGCACAGCGCCGGCAGAGATTCCCTTCGCCTGTTGCAGGTGACCGATCTTCATCTGGGCCACACGGAACGGTTGCTGAAGGATGTGAGCACTTTCCGCCGCCTTCAAGCGCTGGTGGAGCAGCAAGCGCCGGATGCCGTGGTCATAACCGGCGACTGTTTCACCGGCGATTCTTCGCTCAACCGAATGGCCCTGGCCTATGTGCCTCACATCTTTGATCAGTGGCAGCGCCCCTGGGTGCTGGTATTCGGCAATCACGACCCCGAGGGCGGCAGAAGCCGGGACAGCCTGTATGCCGCTGTCCTGCGCAGCCGCTGGGGCGTCCTCGGCCGCCATCAGTCGGCTGATGGCCGATATGCCTACGACTATCAGGTGCTCTTTACCGAAACCTTCCGGCCCGTCCCTCTGTGGGAGGTCTATGCCTTTGACAGCGGCTCTGGACCCGGCAGCAAAAAGATCAGCGCCGCCAGTTTGTCCTGGTTTCAAAGACGGTCGAATGAATCCAGAATCCTCTCTGGAAGAATCGTTCCGGCTCTGGCTGTCTTTCACATTCCGCTCAAGCAATACCATGAACTGGCCGAAGGGGACCTCTCGGCCATTCGGGGCGAAAAAAAAGAGCCGGTCTGTTTCGAAGAGGACGATGGCCTGGTCTTGGAGATTTTTGCCGGCCAGGGCAATATCCGCGCCTGTTTCTGCGGCCATGATCATTACAACAATTACTACGGCCGGCATTGCAGCGGCATTCTGCTGGCCTATGGTTATATCAGCGGCGAAAGTACAAAATGGGCCTGGCCCACCGGCGGCCGCCTCATCGCCCTGTCCCTGAAAGGCGATGGGGTGCAACTGTACACCGTTCTCCCTCACTGATCAACGCGCAGGAGGAAAAAAATGAAATACCGCAAGGCCGTTTTATGTTTATTATTGCTGACGCTCCTGGCGCTGATGACCTCCTGTGCGCCCGGCAGCGGCGCCAGCAGTACCGCAAAGCCCGCCGGCTTTCTGCTCGGCATCTGGCACGGCTGGATCGCCCCCATTTCTTTGATTTGGGGATTGTTCAACTCGGGGATTCGAGTGTATGAACCGATCAATACCGGCTGGTGGTATGACTTTGGCTTCTATATCGCCCTGGTGGGCGGATTCGGCGGTCTTTCTCTGGTGCGGAGAAAAAAATGACAACCATCGAGGCGCTGCCCGGCAGGACCTCCCCTGCTTGCGGCCTTTGCCTCCTATTTTTTTTGAGAGCAGCCGGTGAAACAACCACGTACAGTAGAGAAAATCTTTACAGGACAGATCTCCATAGACGGCGCCGGCGTAAGGCTGCAGCGCTTGTTCGGCTATCATGAAGCATCGCTCTTTGATCCGTTTCTGTTGCTCGACTATTTCGGTTCAGACCGGCCTGAGGACTATCGCAACGGTTTTCCCTGGCATCCCCATCGCGGCATCGAAACCATCACCTATATGATCGAAGGCTCTTGCGAGCATGGCGACAGCCTCGGCAACAAGGGCCTCATCGGCACAGGCGATGTCCAGTGGATGACCGCGGGAAGCGGCATCATCCACCAGGAGATGCCGCAGGGGGATGAAAAGGGCCGTATGTTTGGGTTTCAACTATGGGCGAATCTGCCCAGCACGCACAAGATGATGGCCCCCAGGTATCGCGACATCAAAGACAACGCTATTCCGCGCGTACGCGAAGCGAACGGCATCGAGATCCGGATTATCTGCGGCACAGTGAACGGCGTCCACGGTCCGGCAGAGGATGTCGTGATCGATCCCGAATATCTGGATGTATACCTGCCGGCACAGACTGCTTTCAGCCGCCCGGTGCCGGCCGGTCATACCGCTTTTATCACTGTTTTCAAAGGCGGACTGCGCGTGGCGGATACGAGCGTGAGTCCGGGGGCAGTGGCCTTGCTGAAACAGGGTGATGTTCTCCATGTTCAGGCGCTGGCAAAACCGGCACGCTTTCTGTTGGTGTCCGGCAAACCGCTCAAAGAGCCCATCGCCTGGCGCGGGCCCATTGTCATGAACACTCAGGAGGAACTGGCGGCCGCCTTTCAGGCCTATAACAACGGCACGTTCATTCAAAAAGCCTAAAGAAGGGTCAGTCTGGTCGGCAGACCGATCTGTGGAACAGCAGGGCGACCGTTACGCCGAGCACATTCATCTTCTCTCTATAAACAGGATTAGCCGCGAATGGGCATTTTTCTCTGGATTGGATTTCTCCTTTTCATCTTTGCAATGCTCGCGCTGGATTTAGGCGTGTTCCATCGTAAATCGCACGTCGTCAGCATGAGAGAAGCGCTGACCTGGAGCGCGGTGTGGATTGCGCTGGGCCTCTCGTTTTCGCTCTTGATCTATTTCGGCTATGAGCGGCACTGGCTGGGTTTGGGCACAGCGATCGATGTCGCCGACAACGTGTTCAACGACGGACGGACAGCGGCTTTCAAGTATCTGACCGGCTATGTGGTGGAAAAGTCCCTCAGCGTCGATAATATTTTTGTCATCGCCATGATTTTCAGCTTTTTCGCAGTCCCTGCCATTTATCAGCACCGCGTTCTCTTCTGGGGCGTGCTTGGAGCGCTGGTGCTCCGCGGTCTGATGATCGGCATCGGCGCCGCGCTCATATCCCGCTTTCACTGGATCCTCTATCTGTTCGGTTTCTTTTTGATCGTCACCGCCATCAAGATGCTCTTTCTTAAAGGCCAGGAGATGGATCCCGAGCGCAATATTCTCCTCAAGTGGACGCGTAAACTGATCCCCGTGACGAGCCGTTATCACGGTGAACACTTTATCGTAACCGCGGGCAGCGCAGCCTCTTTGAAAAACGCCACCCCGGACAGCCCGGCGGCAACGGACCCGATTGTGCAAGAGGCCGCCCACGGCACAAAACTGCTCACGCCTTTGGCGCTCGCCCTGATCATGGTGGAGGCGACGGATCTCATCTTTGCGGTGGATTCCATACCGGCTATCTTTGCCATCACCGCCGATCCCTTTCTGGTTTTTACCAGCAATGTCTTTGCCATTCTCGGTCTGCGCTCGCTCTATTTCGCGTTGTCGGGAATGATAAATTCCTTTACATATCTCAAACCGGCGCTTGCCCTGGTTCTGCTGGTCGTCGGCATCAAGATGTTGACCGTGCACTGGCTCAAAGCCCTGCTGGGCGAGTATTTCAACCTCTATCTGCTGGCGGTAATCTTTCTGATTTTAGCGGCCGGCGTCGTGGCCTCGCTGCTGCATAAAGACGGAAACAGCTCACACCGTGCACTGTCAAAGGAGCATTAAGCCCTGTGAACGCCTTTCTAGTCCGTGAAACGCCTATGCGAACGATGATCCATGCGACGCTAGGGCTGCTGTTGCTGGTTTTCAACGGCGCCCAGCCACAGGAGAAAAAAATGAAGTTGAACCCACTCTCCCCTGAAGAAAAACAGGTGCTGTTGAACAAAGGCACCGAAGCGCCCTTTAGCGGAAAATATGTTCATCATAAGGAAAACGGCGTTTACGTCTGCAAGCAGTGCGACGCGCCGCTGTATCGCTCCTCCGATAAATTCGATTCACACTGTGGATGGCCCAGCTTTGACGATGCCCTGCCCGGCGCTGTGCGGCGACAGCCTGATGCGGACGGCCGGCGGGTGGAAATCCTCTGCGCAACCTGCGGCGGCCATCTCGGCCACGTGTTCACCGGCGAAGGATTTACAGCCAAAAACGTGCGCCACTGCGTCAATTCCATTTCCCTTCAATTTATTCCAGCAGAGACCATGAAACCACAAAAAGCGTATTTTGCCGGGGGCTGTTTCTGGGGGACCGAGCACTATTTCAAACAAGCCAAAGGCGTGCTCTCCACCACCGTTGGCTATATGGGTGGGCATACGAAAAACCCCACCTACAAACAGGTCTGCTACGAAAACACCGGCCATGCAGAGACCGTGGAGGTCGCCTTTGATCCTGCGCTCACCACTTTTGAAGCGATCGCCAAACTGTTCTTTGAGATCCATGATCCCACCCAGGCCGACGGTCAGGGCCCGGATATCGGCGATCAATACCGGTCGGTCGTTTTTTATACGGATGACGAACAAAAAGAAACTGCGGAGCGTTTGGTCAGCCTGCTGAAGAAAAAAGGACTGAAGGTAGTCACCCAGATCGCGCCGGCGGAGACCTTTTGGCCCGGCGAAGAGTATCACCAGGACTATTACGAAAAAACCGGCAAAACGCCGTACTGTCACTTTCATACCAAACGTTTCTGATCATGGAAAATAATCTCATCGCTGCAAAGTTTTGGACACCCTGTTAGAACACGCCGCCCTGCAGCCGGGCTTTTGGACCATTACCGCCATCGTCCTCATCACCCTGGTGGGCGTCGCGGTGGGCAGCCTGCCGCGATTGCACATGAACCGCGCCACCATCGCGCTGGTAGGCGCCACCGCTCTGGTTCTGGTCGGCGCCATCACCTTTTCTCAAGCCTATTCCAGCCTGGACCTGGACACCCTGGTTCTTCTTTTTGCCATGATGGTCATCAACGTCAACCTCAGCCTGGCCGGCTTCTTTCGCCTGATCGGTTACAAAGTCATTCATTGGGCCCGATCGCCGAAACAATTGCTGGCGCTGATCATGATCAGCGCCGGCGTGCTCTCCGCCCTGTTCCTCAACGACACCATTGTACTCATGTTCACACCGCTGGTGCTGGAGATGACACTGGCGCTGGAACGGAATCCGCTTCCCTATTTGATGGGCTTGGCGACTGCGGCCAACATCGGCTCCACCGCCACCATCACCGGCAATCCGCAGAACATGATCATCGGCGTCGCCTCGGACATCTCGTACACCGCGTTCTGCCGCTATCTGGCGCCGGTAGCGGTTGGGGGCTTGCTGCTGGCCTGGCTGCTGCTCCTGCTTGTTTATCGCCGAGAATTTTTTTCCAGCCGCTTTGCGCAAACGCCGCTGGAGACGCCGCATTACCATCGACCCTTGCTGATCAAAGGATGCGTTGCAGTGACCCTGATGTTGATCGGGTTTTTCACCCATCTGCCGATTCCACTCTCCGCTTTGCTGGCCGCCTCGTTGCTGCTGATCACCCGCAGGACCAAACCGGAGCGGGTGTTCAGGGAAGTCGATTGGTCGCTGCTGGTTTTTTTCGCCGGCCTGTTTGTCGTCACCGGCGCTATCGAAAAGTCCGGACTCAGCGGCCGGCTGTTTGCGGTGCTCAGCCCCATCGCCCAGCGCGGTATGGCGTACTTTAGCGCCGTGAGCACCCTGCTCAGCAACCTGGTGTCCAACGTACCCGCGGTTTTACTGTTCCGGCCGCTGGTGCCGCATCTGGCGGATCCACATCAGGCGTGGTTGAACCTGGCCATGTCCTCCACCCTGGCGGGCAATCTCACCCTGCTGGGCTCCATGGCCAACCTCATTGTGGCGGAGAGCGCGGCGAGAAAAAACGTTCGCCTGACCTTTGCCGAATACCTTAAATCCGGTCCGCTTATCACCCTGGTCACTCTGATCTGGGGCGTTCTGTGGTTGAATCTGATGCTTTAATCCTTCATGATCCTATGTTAAAAGGAGAGTCTCACATGATTGCGTCTCATCGCATCACCTTGCTGGGCGCAGGCTTTATCGGCGCCTTTTACACACACACGCTGCATAAATACCGCAGCCGCGAACGCGTACAAACGGTCTATTCGCGCAGCACGGAACGCGCGGCCGGTCTGGCGGCGGAATGGGGCATCGCCAAACATACGACCGATATGAAAGCGGCGATCGAGGATCCGGAAACCGATACGGTGATCATCGGGCTGCCCAACCACCTTCACTTGCAGGCGGCGACTATGGCCGCAGCGGCCGGTAAAGCGGTGCTGTGCACCAAACCGCTCGGCCGCAACGCCGAGGAGGCCCAACGCATGCTCGAGGCTGTGGAAAAAGCGGGCGTGTTCCACGCCTATCTCGAAGATCTGGTCTATACGCCCAAAACGCTCAAATCGCTGGACGCGGTGCACAAAGGAGCGTTGGGCAAGGTGCTGTGGGTGCGTTCACGCGAAACCCATCCCGGGCCGCACAGCGCCTGGTTCTGGGACCGGGAGATGGCCGGCGGCGGTGCGCTCATCGACATGGGCTGCCACTGCACGGAGATCATTCGCAGTTTTATCGGCAAAGAGGTCAAACCCGTGGAAGTCATTTGCTGGGCCGACACGCTCATGCATCAGATCGACGCCGAGGACCACGCCATCGCCCTGGTGCGTTTTGCCAACCATTCCATCGGCCAGATCGAAGTGAGCTGGGCATTCCGCGGCGGCATGGATCTGCGCGATGAGGTGGCGGGCAGCGAAGGCACCATCTGGCTGGACCATTTCCTGCGCACCGGATTTCAATATTACACCAACGTGGGCGCCGGCGGCTATGTGGCGGAAAAAGCCGAGAGCGACAAGGGCTGGCTGTTTCCTGTGGGCGACGAGGCCAATGAGCTGGGCTACACCCATATGTTTATCGACGCCTTTGATGCCATGGATCAGGGCAAAAAGCCCGTGGAGGATTTCTATGACGGCTATGTGGTCAACGCCATCATCGACGCCTGCTACCGTTCGGCCAAAAGCCGAATCTGGGAACCAGTGCAGCTGAGCGATTGGCGTGGAAACAGCGACACGACGCCTTCCGCTCTGCCTCGTTCCGCTGATGCGGCGGCTGATGAACTCGTCAAACAAGAGGTTATGCCGGACGGCCGACTGAAAAAAATTTTCCGCAACCGAAAAAGCGGACAAATCCGTGAACAGATCGATTGATCTCCAGGAGCTGCAATGAAAAAAAGAATCTTTGCTCTCTGCCTGCTGCTGATCCCCTTCAGCGGCTTTGGCCAAAGCAGACTTGATAAGGATGGAACGCTGGTGGTAAACGACCAGCGCCGTTTCATTCTCGGCACTTATCATAATCCCGGCGAGCTCAGCGGCCTGCTTGAACTGGCGCAGAACGGAATCAATCTGGTCCGCTGCGGCGCTGATGCGATGTCTCTGGATCAGGCCAGAACCGCCGGCCTGTTCGCCTGGGTCAACACCGGCGCGAACCTGGACCTGAGCGAAAACCCGGCTGAACGGAAACAAAACCTTTTAGCCATGGCGGCCGCGTTAAAAGATCATCCGGCGCTGGTCGTGTGGGAGGCGCCGGACGAAGCGCTGTGGAACCTCTACTATCCGAATCTGGAAAAACAGCTGCATCGTTCCGATCTTACCGAAGCCCGGTTGGACAGCCTGTTGAAGGATCTTGAACAGAACAGCCGGCGATTGGCAGACGGTTTTCAAAAGGGACTGGCGGTGTTGCGACAAGGGAATCCCCACCGGCCGGTATGGTTCAACCATGCGCCGCGTAATTCCATTGAACAACTGAAGCCTTTTTCCAGCTTGGCGGATATAATCGGCTGCGACATCTATCCGGTGCGCGTGGGTCACAACGGACACAGCGATCTGATCGACAAGGACCTTTCCTGCGTCGGCGCCTACACCGACCGCATGCAAGCCTCTGGACCGAATAAACCGGTGTGGATGGTGCTGCAGGCGTTCTCATGGGAGCAGCTGACCTCGAAAAAGCCGGAGGAGATGGATCCGCAGGGATTCCCCTCGTTTAACGAATCGCGTTTTATGGCCTATGAGGCGATTCTGCACGGCGCCCGCGGCTTGCTGTGGTGGGGTTCAACGCTCAGTTCCACCAAGGCTGCCTTTTGCAAGGCGATCCTGGCCGTCACCTCAGAGCTCGCCGAATTGGAGCCTTATCTGGTGGCTCCCGAGTTGAAAAAACAGTTGACCGTAGAGCCGCTGACGTTCGCCGCTTCTGAACCGTCGCGAGTGGCCTACTCGTTCCGTCGCCATCAAAACGACTATCTGCTCATCTTATCAACAGAGGACAACGGACAATGGGTCCGGGTCGACGGACTGCAGCGGCTGAACGGCCGCGCATTTTATGATGTTGCCGGCGGCCGCCGTCATATGGTGCAGCAGGGCCGATTGCTCTTGTCTCCTCAAAGCAGGCTTTCGGTTCTGTGCACAGACAGGCAATGGGAATTGGTGCAACCCAACCCATTTCCAGCCGCCTGGGACCGATTCAGCCGCCATCCGCTCAAGGAGATCGAAGACAACCGTCGCTAGCCGCCACGGGCGAGACGGATTCCGGCTGGTCGCTGATGCCGTGCTGGTTCGCCCGCATTGTAAAGTAGATCATCAACCGAGAACTGCCATGCAAAAAATCGTCGAATGCGTTCCCAATTTCAGTGAAGGTCGGGATCAGACAAAAATCGAACAGATTGCCGCAGCGATCCGCTCCGTGGACGGCGTACAGCTGCTGGACATCGATCCGGGCAAGGACACGAACCGAACGGTGATGACCTTGGTCGGCGATCCGCAGGGCATTATGGAAGCGGCGTTTCAGGCGATCGCCAAGGCCGCCGAACTCATCGATATGAGCACACATCGAGGGGCGCACCCGCGGTTGGGCGCCACCGATGTGTGCCCGTTCATTCCGGTTTCCGGAATCACCATGGACGAATGCAGTGAGCTGGCAAGACGGCTGGGCAAGCGGGTTGGAGAAGAGCTCGACATTCCGGTTTATTTGTACGAAAAAGCTGCGGTCAGGCCGGAACGAAGCAATCTCGCCGACATTCGCAGCGGTGAATATGAAGGCCTTGCACAAAAACTGCGCCATCCGGAATGGCAGCCGGATTTCGGTCCAGCGCGATTCAATCCTAAATCCGGCGCCGTTGTGATCGGCAGCCGGGAATTTCTCATCGCCTATAACGTCAATCTCAACACCCGCGATATGCGCATCGCAAACGAGATCGCCGGTCTGATCCGCGAGTCCGGCCGTCCGCAAAAAGACGATGAGGGTCGTATCCTGCGCGATGCGGACGGTGAGGCTCTGCGCATTCCCGGTATCTTTAAGGCCTGCAAGGCGGTGGGCTGGTATCTGGAGCAGTTTGGCCGCGCTCAAATATCCATCAATCTCACCGATTACCATCAAACGCCGCCTCATTTGGTGTTCGACGCATGCTGCCGTTTGGCCGAAGAGCGCGGTGTACGCGTCACCGGCAGCGAACTGGTGGGCCTGATCCCACTTCAGGCGATGCTCGAAGCGGGCCGTTACTACCTGCATAAGCAGAAAAAGAGCGCCGGCGTGACTGAAGCCGAACTGGTCCACATGGCTGTGCTTTCATTGGGGCTCGCCGATCTCGGGCCGTTTGATCCAGCGCAAAAAATCATCGACTACCGGCTTTCCGGCAAGGGGCCGCTGATCTCCATGAAACTGGATGGATTTATCGATCTCCTCTCCTCCGAGGCTCCGGCGCCCGGCGGCGGCAGCGTGGCGGCGCTGTGCGGCGCTCTGAGCTGTGCGCTTTCCAGCATGGTAGCAGCCCTGACCTATGGCAAAAAAGGGTATGAATCGGTCTATGTAGAAATGGACGCCGTTGGCGTTCAGGCGCAACGACTCAAGGATGAATTCAGTCAGGATATCGATCGCGATACCGAGGCTTTCAACCAAGTCATGGCAGCCTGGCGTTTACCCAAAAAAACCGTCGAGGAGATCACGGCACGAAAGCAGGCGATCGAAGAGGCGACCCGAATGGCCACGCTGGTTCCGTTGACCGTGCTGCAGCGATGCAGGCAGGCGGTTGATCTGGCCGCTGCAGTGGCTAAATCAGGCAATAAAAATTCACTGAGCGATGCGGCAGTGGCCGCGGCCACGGTGCGCGCCGCAGCCGAAGGCGCGTTTGTCAATGTTTGCATCAACCTGCCTGGCATCGCAGATGAGGTATTTAAAAACGATATACGGCAACAGGCGCAGAAAATAAAAGAGGAGACCGTGGCGCTGAGTCAGGCCCTTTTACAGGAAATCGAACAACAACTGGAAGGGTAGGGCGGCCTATGCTAAAAGAAGGGATATAACAGGGGAGGCGCCATGAGAAGTCGAGTTGTTCGTCGCTGGATCCTTCGGCGCTGCTGTGATTATGCAAACAGATTCAGCCATGCATGGTTTTGCGTTTTAGAATGACAACCTCAAGGAATAATCGTTCAAAGCGCCCGCCCCCTTTCCCTAATCAACCGCGGCGATTATAGCAGTTCACTGATTCAAAACGCCGAAACCGCTATCGTTTTATCACATGAAAATGGGACTGCTTTTCTGTTGGGCCGGAGAAACTGACCTGTCCAGTTGCGTCGCTCTTCAGCTTCGCCCATTCTTTGCCATTGTGCCAAACCGCATAAACCGCGTTGGGCGACAGCGTTTTCACCGTATACCTCCGCGACGACGCCGCTTTGACGGAGCTATCCCTCCAGGCCATCCGCTGGCCTGCCTGCCATTCCACGATATCGACTTGATGCTTCTGATCGAGCCCTGAGATTTGCAAAGAAAAATCGCTTTCAGCGCCGTGATAATACCGCATTTCACGTTCTCCCCAACCGGCGGCAAAAGGCCATCGGCAGCAAATCGATTTTCCTCCACAGCGTACACGATACTCTTTGACACGCAGGTCAATGTCATAGCGCCGGCCCGCCAGCCGGTAGATCAGCTGCGTTCCGTCCAACTGGGCCGGCAAATGCGGCGCCAAATAGAGTCGGTTGTATTTCGGCTGAACCCCATAGATATCCCGATACAACCCCACAAGAGTCATCGCGTTGTTTGCCAGAATATCGTCTCCTGCTCCTGTTTGGTCCGTACGTACATAACGTTGAAACGCCAGTCCGTCACGACGGTATTGCGCGAGCAGCGTTTCAACATAGCGCAGAGCAATGGTTGGATCCACTGCCGCGTAAGAGGCCACGCCTACTTGTCCCCAGCCTAAAAAGATATCGCCGTTTTCATAATTTGGAAACGGGAACTGCCAATCCAATCCTTCGCCTTTTTCATACGAATCGAGACAGAGGGGCCAGGCGAACAGCTTTTCCTTTTGCATTTGCTTTTCAATGCGATCGAGGATTTTCCGTTGCCGATCAGGGTCCTCGCAAAGGCCATAGGCGATGGCCATGAAATTCACCGGCGTCACCAGATTCCGGCCGTGAATGGAATCATCCCGGTCCCGCCAATGGATGTAGCAGTGGCGCTCCTCATCCCACAGTCCGCCCTCCGTGATGCTCTGATTAAAACGGCGCTTCAATCCTGCTGCAAAAGCGCGATAGCGTTCCGCCGCGGCAGGATCCTCCAACAGCTCTTCGGCATCAGCCCAGAGCGTCAGCGCGCGGTACATCAGAGCATTGACAAAGCTGTTTTCATAAGAGGCCCAGATGATATCGATCCAATCCGATCCCCGGGCTTGCGCATGGTCATCGGTCATCATCTCTACGAGGTGATCTCCATCCTGGTCACGGTCCAGGAGGAATTGCAAAACCTGCTCGCAGGAGCGCTTGAAAGGTCGCAACCAATCCAAATCACCGCAAAGATCGAACAACTCGACGACATTGATGACGAAATCCGGATTGGAATCCAGCAGATAACCCCATTGGGCTTCGTAAAAGCCCAAACTGTCGCAGGTTCCGGGGATGGCGTCTTCGCAGGTGTAAGCCCAGCGCGATTTCACCCTGCCGTTCCGCTCGATGGCGTGATCCCGATAATAGCAGAGCGTCTGTTGATAGGCTTTGACATAATCATCGTCAGCGATGGCGGAGGCCAGCAAAGCGATCCACTGCTCATGTAAAACCGCCGGGCCGTAGGGCGTGCGCCAACTGTTGCTGCCATGCAGGTGGGTATCGATTACCCCGATGCGCGCTACGGTGTTGAGCAGGCTGGTGATGGCCTCCTGATCCAGGCCAACCAGGCTGCCGCGGCCATAGGCGGCCTGATAATCCAGCACGGACAAGGTGAACCGGGCAGTCATCGTCCCCGGCCAGGCCAGGATGTCGGACCAGACATCCTGGCGGTCGGTTAAAAAACGGCGACGACGGCTGTCCGCATCATATCGGCACTGGGCCTCCTGTTCACTGACGGTAAAGGCGCAAATCAACGATCCGTCCGTTTGCCGACTGAGGCGCAGGGCTGTCGGGTAGGCCGAATCGCCCTGAATACGCAAACCGATGTTGCGTTGCTGATTCCATAAGGTCATTTTATCGACATGGACGCCATAGGTGGCTTGCGGAGTATCAAACAGTTTGAACCAGGCCACGCCGCCGTTGCCGAGCAGAGCGCCGTCCCAATCGCTCATACGATTGAAATGGAACTGCGGCATACTCGCATCACCGAACCGTTCATGGTCTGTGAAAGTGCGGCTGATCTCCAAGATCACGCGCCCGGATTCTTGTCGCAGTCGCCAGGTCTCCATCGCCGGACCCAGACGAAACGGACCAATCTGCACTCGCCGGTTTTCTACGCGGACCGCCGGGCTTGCATCGAGCGAACCGCTGTCCCATCGCTTCCCGTCCTGCTGCAATCGCGTGGTGACGCCGCTTTCGGCCAACAAGGAATGCTTGTTCATCGCCAGTTGGGTGATGGCACAGCCGCGCTCGTAGGATAAGACGAGGGTCATAGAATCCGTTTTGACCGTGATCCGCTTTTTCGCGGGATGGTGGATCAAGTCTGGAGAGGGATTTGCCAGGCCTATTGCAATCCAGGTCAACGTTAAGACAATCACCGAGCACAAATAGTTCTTCATACGCACCACAGATTCATGGTTAAAGAAGGCTTTCACGCCGCATCGTCATAGATCTCCATTGCCGACGCATTCAACGCCAAGCCCGTGCCGCCTGCAGTCTGCCAAGGTCAGCCGCAGCGCTTCTCGTCGCCCTATTGTTTTACCCGCCATCGCGTTCCCATCAGACAGGTCTTTTCGCCTGCCTGGTCCGGCTGATAGTACACGGTGAGGATCGAACCGTCCGGCAACTCGACAGACGCCGGATAGCCGAGATCGCCGTTGAAATTGCCCGCCAGCTTGATCTCATTGGCCACATCCCAGGTGCGGCCTTGATCATCGCTCAAACACGCATATTCGCCGAAAGCCGCTATCCTTCGACCATAGACCGTGAGCAGCTTGCCGCTTCTAAGCCGAATCAGATGCGGTGGATACCCTTGAATGGGCGTAGGCTTCATCCGCGTCCAGGTCCGGCCGCCGTCGCTGCTCTCAGCCTGGCGCAGCAAGGATTGGGAATCATCGCGCTTGGTCGTGCCCGGCGCCGGCTTGGCATGAAAACGAAACTGCGCCACAATGCGTCCATCGTTGGTTTCCACCGCGAACGGCTCATGAAATTGTTCGATCTCATCAGGCGGGGTGGGCTCGATGTTGGTCAGAAACTGCCAGGAGCGGCCGCCGTCGCGCGATTCTTCCACCGTAACGGCGTGCTGGGTGTTTTTCCACACCGCCGAATTATTATCGCCGCCGTGGTGGCGGCCGACAAACAACAATCTGCCATCCTTGAGTAAAACCGGTCCATGATTTGCGGAACCCCGGGTGCGGACCGGCTTTTCCCAGGTAAGGCCGCCATCTGTAGAGCGCGCCGTGAAATAGCCCAACCACTCCTCTTTGACCGACGGACTGATCTTTTCATCGTGCAGCGCCCAATAGAACTCGGGCGACCCCGGCCGCAGGCTCGATCGATCTTTGATTCTGGCTGCGTAGGCCACAGAGGTGAACCAGGCGACCAGCAGATCCTGGTTTGGCAGTTCGACGATGCCGGCATCGCGGTCGTCCAGCGGTGTGTTGCAGATGGTTCGTTCCGCGCTCCAGGTCTCCCCCCCATCCGTGCTCTTGATCATCTGTACTTTGCCCCAGGGACAGACATGCTCATCCCGGTCGCCGGAAAACACCGCCACCAGCTCGCCGTTCTGCCGCAGACAGATGGACGGCCAGCCGATGTACCGCCCGGGCTGTTTGCACAGCACCTTGGTCCACAGCAGCTCGGCGCGTTTTTGCTGCACCGGTGCGCCATGCATTTCATTTACAGCGGACACGGACGGCCGAACCCAGCCGGCTGCTGCGAGCAACAGAATGACCATTACATTTTTCGATCTTTTCATATGAGCTCCCATGGAATGCATTCACACTCACCTTACATCGATCACTTTGCTGACCGTGCGGCCGAACACCTCAGGAGTGTACATCTCTTCCGCCTTGGTGGGCGGCGCCGTGTAACGGCCTTTGGTGACCGAACGCAAGAGATAGGAATAACTGGTCACGCCGGCCGGCAGATAGTCGGCGAACAGCAACACCCGGTCGTCATGCTTTTCCACATGGGTGAAACCGCTCCACCAATCGGTCTGCTGCTCATCAAACCGCTGCACCGCTGCACTGACGCCGGCCAGATTCACCTGAATAGGTTCCAAGCCGGCCGGCAACGGGTCGTTCAGGACGACAAAATAACGGTCCAAGGGAGTCTCCAGGGTAAGCGTTACCCGGAACACCTGTCCGATCGGATAAGAGCCGTCCTTGAGAAAGGTCGTCTCCACCGGAGTGACGGATTTCAAAACCGCCATGCCCTGATCCATAGGCTCTTTGAACTGAGTGGGGAAATAGCTCAGGCGCAGGCCATAGTACAGCGCACCGTCGCCGTCTTTGTTGATCTCCACATCAAAGGGCTTGGAGCCAAAAGAGGCGAGGGATTCGGTGCGCCTTTCGATATGAGTCGACCGGCCGGCAAAAAGAAACGACAGCGCCTGTCGACCCGCCAGTTTGATCTGCGCCTCGAAGCGCGGTTCTACTTTTTCATACCGCTCAAAATAGCTGGACAGCGCCTGCAGCACGTAAAAATTCTCCTGCGTATTGCTCCAGTGGCCGTCTTTGCGGTTGGTCAACAGCCAGCGCACCACGTTCTCCGCCATCGGCACGTCGGCCCCTGCTTCCAGCAGGGCCTGCAGACACTGGGCGGTGGCGCGTACATTGGTGTGAAAGATCCACACCAGGTCGCCCTCCGGCTCTTCGAAATAGGCGGTGGTCGGTGAAACGCGCAGCCGATTCATCATTTTTTGCACAAGTTCGGTTCTGCGCGTCTCCAGGGGATTGGCCGTCAGGCCCGCGTTACGCGCCGATTTGAGCATGCCGATTCGCAGTCCTACGTTGCCCTTGGGCTGATCCAGCAGCAGTTGAACCGTTCGCAACAGATAGGTCTGGCCGGTCAAGGACAGATCATCGCTGCGGGTGGTCAACTTTTCCACATAGCCCGTATCCGTTCTATCGTTCAACGCCAGCACATAAAGGATAAAACAGTCGGTGGTTTTCCAGCACAGATCATCATAGGGAAAGCTGTTACGGGACACGTCGCCGTTCAGCACCTGACGCAGATAATCCAGGGCGCGATCCAGCATATCGTCATCGATCCGGTATCCGGCTTTTTTCGCCAGCGTCAATCCATAGGCTGCGTAGGCACTGACGAATGGCCATGAACGGCCGTTACCCTGCCAGTAGCTGAATCCGCCGTCCTCGTTCTGAAACTTGACCAGGTCTCTCAAGACAGAGTGGACCATGGCGGCGTAGTCCTGCTCACCGGCGGTGGGAATGGCAAAGGCTTTGACCAGATCCGCTGAGACGATGAGCGGCAGCGCTTTGGACAGCCGTTGCTCCAGACATTCATAGGGATAGGCTAACAGATACTCTACCGCTCCGGAAAACTCGGCCATGGCCGAAGAGGCGGCGGTCATCTCCAGCGTGGTCAGCTCGCTATGCACGTCCGCCGGCGGCTGCAGTTTTTCTTTAACGCTCTGTTCCACCCGCTTATAGACAGCCGTATGCTGAGCGACAGTCGGCGCTTGAACAGTCAACGTTTTCTCCAAACCGTCGGATAGGTCGTCCAGAGTGCAACGGAATCGAAAAACCGCCTGGCCGATCCGATCAGCGACAAACGGAAACAGAACAGCGCGGCTGCCGCCGTTTTCCAGTTCAAATTCGGTTTGATTCACGCCTTTGAGGGTGATGCCGTGCGCCTCCACTTTGATCATGCCCCTGCCTTTACGGCCGGAATAGTTATGCACCACCACGCCGGCCTCGAACTGATCGCCCTTGCGGCAAAAGCGCGGCAATGCCGTTTGCAGCAGCAACGGCAGCTTGACGTTGAACTCATTGCTGGCTCTGCCGAACTTGGCGTCCAACGTTTGGCCCACGGCCATGATTTTAAAACTGGTGAGATTGTCCGGCAGGGTGAAAGTGACCTGCGCTCGGCCGTCTGCGCCGGTCATGAGCGCGGGATTCCAGTAAGCGGCCGACTTCCAATTCCTGCGCAGATCGCTCTCCCGTTCGCCGAACTCGGCGCCGCCGCCCCCGCGCGCCTCACCTTTTTGCCCATAGTTGCGCTGCTCCACCACATGCAGACGTGTTTCTGAAGTCTCCACCGACAGCGGCTGCAGGCTGTAAAAAGAAAGATACGGGTCCGGCAGCTCATAACGAGTCAGGTTCAGAATGCCGCGATCCACCACCGCCAGCGTGACCTCCGCGGCCGCAGGCTGGCCTTTATGATCCCGGACCTCTACACTGACGGTGACCGGTTCGCCGGGGCGATACTCCTCTTGATCCGCCTTTACGGTCATCTGCAGATGTTTGCTGCCGGCATCCACGGTCAGATTGGCATAGCCGATTTTAAATGCCGGACGGCCGATGTCCTCCCCCTCTTGCGAAAAGACAAAACTGCTGCTGCGCCCATGCACCAGAACGACGGAGATGAAAGCATTAGGCAAATAGCTCTCGGTGATCGGAATTTCGATGGTCGGCGTGCTGCCCTGCAGCGACATCGCTTGCTGCCACAATATGCCTTCGCGCTCGAGGGTCACCAGCGCGCGGGCTTTTTCAAAAGGCGATTTGACCATCACCCGCGCCACCTCGCCGGGTTGATAGCGGTTTTTATCCGCCACCAGTTCGATGCGATCGTCATCCTCGCGCTCCCAGGCCACATAACCGCCGCCGGTTGCATAAAACGACACCTCAGATACAGTTTTACGGCCTGCCGGATCTCGGCCTTCGGCACGCAGGAGATAGAACCCCGCCTGTTTGAGCGTAAAGGAAGAGGAGACCGGTTCGCTCTGACCGCTTAAGCGTATGGAATCAACCGGCGTATCCACATAGCGGCTGATCCACTCATAGCGGCCGTCGATGCCCGCCTTGCGCACCGAATGCCACTGCCGTTGTACGATCTTGATTTTAACGTTGCGGCCCGGCAGCGGCTTTCCATCCGGGGACACTGTGATCATTTGAAACGCAAAGGGTTTGTTCGCCTGAGCAAAGGTGGTGGAAGGTTTGAGCCCGATATAAAAATCAGCCGGATGCACGGTGATCAGTGCATTGGCGCCGATGACCTGATTGCCCGGACTTTTGACATCTGCGCTCACCACCAGCTGCTGCGCCTGGTCGATATTCTCGGCTCTTGCCCGCGCAGTCAAATGATACTGGCCGTCCTGGTCGAGCACGCCTTTGCCCTGGCCGAGCTGAAGGCCGGCGTTGTCCGAGTCCTCCATCCAATCGCAAGGGCCAAACGCCCAAGACTCGTGATCCGGCGGCGCGAAACTCATCCGGTTCATGAATATCCGCCAGGCGATCTCCTGATGCGCCATGGCGGCGCCGAACAGATAGGCGCCTTTGACATGGGTCCGGACGCTGTCGCCCAGCACGACGCTTTCCTGTTCCGGAACCATGGTCACAGAAAATTCCGCAGGCCTAAACGCCTCGACGCGGAAAAAACTGTTCATGATAAAACCATAGTTCTCCTCCGTGGCCGACAGGCTTTCTGCCACCACGTCGTAATAGCCGAGCGGCGCAAGCTCGTCAAGCGCCAGATCCATGTTCAGAGAACCGAAAGAGGACACCGCCAGCGTGTCGGCGTGAATGAGCGTACCGCGAGAATCATGGATCTTGAGCCGCACCTGTTTGATGGAGGGCGGCTGCCAATCGCTGAACTTTTTTTCCCGCAACAGGCCTTTGATGTGCACGGTCTCACCGGCGCGGTACAGGTTGCGGTCGGTGAACAGAATGCCCTCTTTTTTGATCGGCTCCGGGTTCCACTCATAGGAGATGTCGAAACGATATGGTTCGATGCCGGTCCCCCAGTCAGAGGAGGCGTAGGCGACATCCAGATCCTTGTACACGATGACCCATTGGCGCGGGGTAGACCAGCGTTCGCGCTGCTTGACTTTCAGCTCCCGCCATCCGGGCGACTCGACCAGCCCCTGCTCATCAGTCAGGCCGCTCCAAAGCTTTTGATTGGCGTCGTCGCGGACCTCCACGCGCGCACCGACCACCGGCGAGGCGTCGGAAAGACGGGTCACCCAAATGACGTTGTTGACGGCAGAGAACTTGGCCGACACGCCCAAGTC
Source organism: bacterium (assembly GCA_029565685.1). Lineage (GTDB taxonomy): Bacteria > Zhuqueibacterota > Zhuqueibacteria > Residuimicrobiales > Residuimicrobiaceae > Anaerohabitans. The sequence continues at coordinate 327,503 of JAKQNR010000006.1, forward strand.
GGTAACCTGAAGAAAAATGCGTTTATAGCGTTCCGCCCCTTTAGAGATCCGATCATCGATCTCGGCCAGCACCAGGCCGCTTTTCCTGCCGGCCAGCAGCCAGTCCACTTCCAGAGGACGAATAGTTTTCACGTTAAGCGGATTTTCCATGGTCCAGGTGCGATCCACCATGAATAAATTGGCCGGCAGAGGTGCAGCCAGCGCGTACAGGCTGTCGGGATTGAGCAACAACGGCACCAAGCGATCAGGAGGCACCAGCCCCATGCGCAGGCCGACGCTGTTGACATTGACAAAGTAACAGGGAAAACGACGATCGCCGTTGGCTTCCAACACTCCAGCGCCGGTGTTGAGCGAAACCCGCGGAGGATAAGCGGTGGTGGTGAACGCTCCGGTGACGGGTTTGTCCAACCGATTGCCGAATTCATCGCACAACTCCTGCGAGATCGTGAACGAATAGGCGGTTTCCGGTTGGAATTCCAGCGCCAGAGACGGACTGGAAGTGGGGTGGGTCCGCTCCGTGTAATAGTCGGGGATTTTTACTTGCGGCGTGAACGACAGATGTTCGGCCAGTTCAGAATAAGCGACCGGATTGCTGAAGAAAAACTGAATCCCGCTGTTGGGCTGCATCACCGTAGGTTCTTTGGCATCAGCGCTGGAATAGCGAACGAAGCGCAGCGGCCCAAAAGTGGTAAACGATAACCGGCTGGTCTCTGCCACCCCCAGATCGCCCTCCGCGGCCAGCAGATTCTGCGCCACAGTCAACGTATACGTGCGGCCTTTTTTCAGCGCTGAACGCGGGGTGACTTTGATCACTCGTGTGGAATCATCCCCTAGTTGCCAGTCAAGCTCCTCCTGCGTGGGAAAGCTGAAACCAACAGGTAGAGTGACCGTCCCGTCTAAAAGATAAATATGTCCGGCGATGCGATCGAGATCCATAGCCTGATTAAAGCGCAGAAAAAAGCTCTGATCCAGGCGAACCCGTTTGGCCTCATGGCTGGGCTTGGAACCGAGAAGGCGCGGCAAAGGCGTCTCGATGGTCCAGGTGTAGGCTTCGGCCAGCGATTGGCCGGAGATGGATGTCACGCCGGCTGGGACCGTGAGCACATAGCGCGAGGCCATCTTGAAGGGGACGTCCGGCGTGAAAGCGAGCGTGCGCGTGCCCATCCAGCGATAGATGCCTTTCACCGCGGGCCGAACGATCAAAGGCCCCTCCGTCCTTTCTGTCGGGGCTGCTTGCAGAGCGGTCATGGGTTGGTTAAAAGTGACCGTAATGGTCTGAACGTCAGTGTTGAAAGCCACAGAGCCCTGGGGAGAGACGGAAACGATCCGCAAGGGATCCACGGCGTGGCACAATGTGCAAAAAACAAGGCAGGCAAGAGCATTTATTTTCACAAGTCATCTCCCCAAAAAATGTTCGCAGGTACAATACAAACAGCCCGTGTGCTAAACAAAAGAATCTCGAGCGGAGGCGGCGAGGAGGAGGCGTCCTCGGCTCATGCCCGAACATTCAGCCGATAGACGATCCGCGTCCAGTACAATGAATCCGGTTTATGGACTTTTAGGACGATGGGGAACGCCCGCATGGCCGGAAAAGGCCAACGATATTTTTCTTTCTGTTCGCCCAGCGCACATTCCACATCTCCGCTTGTTATCTGAAGAGAGAAATGGGATTTGTTCGTTGTGATCGATACGGTCCGAGCATCCTGAAGAGTAAATTGCATGTCGGGCCACCAGACAATCGGTTCAACGATCTGAACCGGGCGCGGTCCGTCATGATAGCGAAGATCGACCGTTTTTTCAATCCCTCTTTCATCGAAACGGTGAGACCAACGATAAGCCACACCGCCTGGTAAAAAGTTGTGATCGCACAATTCTCCGGCCGTGCTGACCACCATCTCCTCTTCCGCCTGTAGGGTCATTCTTCCATCGAATTCATATAAATTGGTAAAATAGCCGTTGTGGTTAACGAATTCGATGCGTGGCGTCAAAGGCAGGATTTCATCCATGGGCGGAAAATGCATGGGCTCCGAGCGATGATATTCTGTCTGACTGGAGATCTGGAAAAATCCATGATCCTGCACCCATAGATTGCATAGAGAGCCCCCGGCCGGTCGATGCATATACTTGCTCTGAGAGCGCCTTTGCAGGTCCTGATAATGATAGTTGGCAATAGTGGCCATCATGGTTTTCGTGCGCACCAAACAAACGTCGACGGTCGGAAAATGACGCATCCATCCCGTTTCATCGCTGAACAGTTTAGGCAATGGACCGCTGCCCGGTTCCCCCCACTCAGCCGCCAGGGCAAGATTTTTGGATCGAACAAAGGTTGGGTAGAGGCAAGGCGGCCGCGAAAAAAGCTGCCAATATTGAGGACCATAACCGATAAAACCGTCTTTCATCATGGTGCGCAGATAAAGGAGATTCCGCCACGCGGCCGTTCGACAACGGCCTTCTCTTGCGGCAAATAAGCTGAATAAAATCTGGCATCCATCAGCCGTCTTGCTGCCATAGGTGGTCCATTTATTGGAACGAATCCCCCATGAGCCGTCGATGGCGCCGTTTGGATAGACAAAATAAAGGTGAGTGAGCAGAGAGGCATAGGTCAAACTGTCCACCAGGGAATCCTTTGTCAGGCGGGCGTAAAGCGCCAACCCCCACAGCGACATATCGATTTCATAACCGATATCGGCGCCGTATTTGACGTTGTAGGCTCGATCGCCCTCGGCGTGAATAAAACCCTCTTCATCCATCTTGGCCGCCGTCTGTCTCGCCAACCATCGGGCTTTGGTTTGATATTTTTCTTCAGGAAAAAGACGGTGCATCAAAGCCAGCGTGGCAGCCGAAGTGGCGCAGTAATTAATGCTGGCAAAGTTTGGGCTCATCACATTCGTCAAATAATCCGCAGCCTTATGCATGGCGGCTTTCCAGAGGGCCGCCTCCTGTTGCGTCAGATGCGGTTGTAGAATGGGGAACGCCGACAGCAGCATGAGCAGTTGATCGGTGGTGGTGCCGGTCCACTCCTCCGGTGTTTCCTTCCAGGAGCCGTCGGCTTGCTGTTGCAGGAGCAGCCAATGGCCCAGATTTATCGCAGCGTCCAGATAGGATCGATCGCCTGTCTCGCGATAGGCTACGGCCATGGGAAAAACCGCTTCCGCGGCGCGGGTGTGATAAACGCCGCAGGACGTGCAAAACAGGCCTCCATATTCCTTTTCGTTCTTGTGGACGTTTTGCACAGTCAGCAGGGCGTCGACCAACTGTCGCATGGTGTGCAAGCATTCGGTTTTCAAAGAAACCGTTGCCGTGTTGTTGCACGCCGGAAGGCCAAGAACCAAAACCCAAAACGCTGTTTTCTTCCATGACATACGCGACTCCTCAGAGATCGACCGGATCGGCCTTTTTAATCCATTCGGCCTCGAGACTAAACTCGGAGGACATGTGCATCAGAACAGCAGGCGGCCGCCCCTCTCGGTTTCAAAGAGACACCCGCCAGCGGAACGCACACCTGGCAGGATTATAAACCAAAACGAACCAGTCGCAGTGGAACCACCCTCCACCGTTCAACTCAGCCGCCGATTCTCTCCAACGCTGTGAGCCGTACAGGCCCCAGCAAACCAGAGGGCATGGAAGGCCAGGCCGAAGCGTCAAAAGGCTTGTATTTGGTGTTGACGATGTTGATGTCGTAAAACTTTTTCCACTGAACGCCGCGCCGTTCCATGTCCGCGATACGGTTGGCCGCCAAATTGACCACATCGATGGTCAGCTGGTTTTCTTCTTTCAGTTCGGCGTCGTCGATCTCGCATTCAAAAGGCAGGGACCAGCAGGTGGCGATCATTTTTCCATTCAAGAACACACGGGCGCTTTCGCCCACTGCCCCCAGATCGAGCCGCCACGCGGCCGCGGCGCGATCCGGTTTGAAAAATCGCGTCTGATAGCGCACCTCGCCGCTGAAGGCCTCTGCATTGCGCAAAGGCCATCCGGTCCATGAGGACAGTGCGTAGACCGTTATGGAATCCGCCTGCACCCGCGGTTCTCCGTCCAGAAATCGCACCCGCCAAGGACCGGCGATCTCGAGCACCGAATTCGTTTCCCGCAACGGCGCAATAGACTGCGCCGGTCGCTTATCGGTCTGCGCAAGAAGGATGCAGCTCTGGCCGGGCTTGAGTGAAAGATAGACTCTGTTCTGCGTGTCCGTGGGCGCCGGGCTGCTCTGGCCGGTCAGTGGGTTGTACAGCGTCAACGCGGTAAAAGCCGCAACCGGCTGGATCCACTCCGCCACCGGCTGATCGCTGAGGTTGGCGATAAAATAGATCCGCTGTTTGCCCGCCGCCCGTCGAAAGTAGGACAGCCCTTTGCCGGCCAAGTCTTCGGCTCGAATGCCCCCCTCCGCCAAAGCGGCGGCGAGATTCGTTTTCACCCCCAGGGTCAGGATTTGCTCTTTGCACTTTTTCAAATGAGCCCGTCTTTGTTCGATCCGGCCAAGACCCGGAACATCCTCAGGCAAGTGATCGCAAAACACCACCAAGGCCCCGGCTTTGATCAACCGGTAAATTTTTTCCAATGTTTTTTCCGGCATATAGCGGCAGGGGGGCACCACCAGCATTCGGGCCTGACAGCCTTTGGTCTGCAGTCTCCCTTTGCGGCAGACCACGTCCTGCAGCAGACGGTCAGAGATGTAATCAAACTGATACCCCTGATTTTTCAGCTGGTGCGCGATTCGATAAAACTCGGTTTCATGCAGCCAACCTTCAGGATTGTGCACCTGCAAACGCAGCTGCCCATCCTGGCCGGATTTAGCGGACCAGATATCGTGCAGAGTGAAATAAAGCAGCACGTCCGGATCCGACTGACCCTGCTGTAAAAAGGACTGACATCGGCTGATGTAGCGGTTGAGTTCAGGAAGGTCGCGCCAGAAGGGATTGAATGGATCAAACTGTGTGGAGGCGTAGAACACCCAGCCAGGATAGGCGGCATCCGCCGGCGAATAGGTCATTCCATGATAAAAAATATGGTTGATGCCGGCCGTGAACAGTCGATCCACCTCCGGCTTGACCTGCGACAGGCTGACCTTAAAATGTTCGGCCAGCCAGGTGCAGGTCTCGGAGGCGACGAGCTTTTTGCCCGCCACATGAGCCGCAGAGGAGGCAAACTGGTTGACCAGAATATCAGGTTTACCGGACTGGCGGAAGACGGTGGTGTCGAGGCGCAGGCCGGGGATGGGAAGCAGGCTGGAGCCGAACACCTCGGTTTCCGGAATATCGGCCGCACTGTAGAGATCCAGAAGATTGCCCGGACTGCCATGAGCCTGATTGCGGGTGATGGTTTGATAGTGGTGAGACCACTGCACCCATGGTCGAGTAAAACGATCCAACAGCAGATCCGACACGGTTTCGCGTAAATCGCAGAGCACGCGTCCTTTGGTCTCCGTACCGGCTGCACCGCAAAAAGCGTGCAGCCATCGGCTGAAATCATAGCCACGGCGTTTGTTGAATTCCGCCAGAAAATCATCTGTGCCGTTGCAGCCCGCAGCTTCGAACGAATCGTGATAAAAAGCGCGCGGCAACACCCCCGCATACCCGCTCAGGGCGCTGTCGAACCTGGCTAAATAAGTGCGCACTGCGCGGGAAGAGAGGTAATCGATCACCCACCCCTCGCCGCCCGGCGCCGCCCGTTTGACCCGCATGCCTGTCGGTTTTTCCAGCAACGCAAAATATTCAGCGCCGCCGGTGGAATCCACCGCGACGATCCGTTCGCCGGTTTGTTTCGCCTCCTGCAGCGAGGCGCATCTTTTCACGCGCCAGGTTTTTGCTGCATCCTGCTGCTGGATCCAGGGTCCGCCGTAGGGCCAGCCGGTGCCAAGGGTCATGTCCACTCCCAAGCCCAACCGGCCGGCCTCCTTGACCGTATGCGATAGCATGGCCAGCCAGCGCTCGCTGAGAAACGGAATAAAGCGGCTCTCCTCGCCGCGGACGCCGTAAATGGGTATGATATGCACGCCGCCGAAACCGGCCTGCTGATAGAGCTGCAGCTGACGGCTGAGGTTGGCCTCATCTACAGCGCTGCCCATCCACCACCAGTAGACCCAGGGTCTGGTTTCGTTAGACTCGACGGATTCTATCGTCGACTGGACGGCGAAAGAGGCGGCGTACAGGCAGAGCAGCAACAGACACATTTTTTTCATACGTATTCCTGTTCACTCGGTTGAGCCGATGGTGATCCTGCTTTGTCAAAGAAAACATTCTCTCCGCGGTTTAAAAGGGCGTCGCCCGCTCTGCAAGATTTCCTCTGCTGCAGGCCCGCCGGAGCAGGCTTCTGATGGGCGGCCTCATGCGCCGCCGGTCGGTCCATGCCGGGCAGGTTTTCTATTTGAACGGCTCAAGAAATTTCAAAAACTCTTTGGCCGTACGGTCCAGGTTGTCGATGGAGCCGCCGCCATCCAGCACTTCGCACATCTCATAGGCGATGCAACCCTGATAGCCGATCTCCTTCAGCGCATGGATGAATGTTTTATAATCGATGATACCTTCGGGATCGGTCATGGCCGTAGCGCGAATGACGTCATCCTGGCGCAGATAATTAGTCAACTCGTTGGCATAGTGATAGCGGGGATGCCGCCGGTACTGCGCACAGATCGTGTGCACCAGGTAGGGCTTCATTTTGATCACTGATTGCCGGATCTCCTGCGGCGTCAATCCCTCCAACGTCGGCGACCAGGCATCCCACCCGGCCAGGACATTGGGCAGATTGACCTCCTTGAGCAGCCAGAACATGGCCTCATGATGCAAAGCGATATCATGGTGGTTCTGCACCACCAGCGTGACGCCGTATTTTGCCGCCTCTCTGCCTGCCAGTTTCAAACCCTCCAGCACCTGGCTGTACTGCTTGTCATAAGGAATTCCCGGACGTTCATAGCCGGTAAAGATGCGCACCATGTCGCAGCCGAGATCGTGGGCCAGCCGTGCGACCTCGCCGACATAAGCCGCCTGAATGTCGATGTTGGGAATGCCGGGTTTGTCGATGCCGGCGGTGAAATCGGAATAGCCGGCCAGACAGACCAGTTTCAGATCCAATTCGGCCAGGCGCGCTCTGAGCTTTTTTCGTGCCGCTTCGTCATAGTCCAACGGCGACAGGTGAGGCCGTTTGGCCATGATCATCACATTGTGATAACCCAACTCTTTGGCTTTGAGCAGGAATTGATCCAGAGTCAGCTGCGCCTGACCGCGCCAAAGCCCGGCGTAGCCGATGGAGTGCAGGCAGGGTTTGACGGAGAAATCCTCGGCCTTCCCAGTGGGCGTCTTTTGCGCCCAGGCCACGGCAGCGGCGCACAAGCACATCCCGAGAAAGAACAATGACCGTTTCATTTGCTTTCCTTTATATTGATTCGATTCAACGTGTCCTGCGAATAAATCGAGTGGTCGCGCTCTGCCCTTAGAGTGCCGGGGAGTGAGCAAAAAGATATATCAGCAGAGCCGCTAGAATGACCGCCAGAACAATGACGAGCCAGAAGAGCAACTGCACGCGGGACTCTAGGATGCGCAGGCTGTCGATGAGTCGTTGCTGCTGTTCAGCCAGCTGAGCGACCAGAGCGGCCTGCCTGGCCTCATTCTCCTCCAGCTGCAGCACCCGCCGGGAGAGGCCCGCGGCGGGAACATCATCCTTCGCCGCTCCGGGCGATTGGATGGCCGTGGGTTTGCCCAGGTTGCGCAGCAGCTCTTTTGCCGTTTCCACGACCGTGGGAACATAGGGAAGAATGCTCTTCCAGGGTATTTTTATCAAAGCGTAACCCAAACCCATTGAACACCTCGCAGAATAATCCAGCGTCGGCCGGCGTCGGCCGATCGATCGCTTCAGCCGATCTTACCTCAAAATATACAAATTATAATTCAAGGACCAATGATTTTTTTCTTGATAAACAGCCCGATAAATGCTAATTTTTATGCATATGTTCGGCCGCTGCACGCACACAATCGAAGACGAGCTTGGGTCGGCCGCATGGAAAACGACGCCTCTTTCCTGCAAAAGGAGCGATCTTGAAAAATTTTTTTCGAAATTCTCCAGAGTCTCATGCTAAAAACGGACGGTCCGATCTCCCCGCCATTCTCAGCCATGTGCCTATTTTTGCAGATCTGTCCAAACGCGAAATGGCGGCTGTGGTGCGCATTCTGCACGAGCGAGAGTACCAGGCAGAAGAGATCATTTTCCGAGAGAATGAGCCCGGCATGGGCATGTACATCATTCACACCGGCACAGTGGCCATCATCTCCGAGAGCGGCCAGTTGCAGCTATCCGAACTGAGCGACGGCGCTTTCTTCGGCGATGTAGCGCTGCTGGACGATGCACCGCGATCCGCCACCGCTGTTGCTAAGACAGCCTGCAAGATATTCGGCTTTTTCCAGCCCGACCTGTTCGCTTTAATGGAGCGCGACCCCCAACTGGGTTTAAAGATCGTTTTCAGACTGGCCCGCCTGATCGCTGAACGCCTGCGCAAAACCAATCAGCGGGTGCAGGAGCTCAACCAGGAGTTGCAGAAAATCAAATCAGCCGGCATGACGCATGCAAGTTAGAAACCATAAAAAAATTCTCTGGCTGTCGCTCTTCCTCCTGGCCTGTCTGTTCATCATCTTTATCGGCGGCGCGGCGAAACTGCTGATCATCGCCGCTCTGCTGGCGTACATCCTCGATCCTCTGGCTACGCGCATCGAATCACGCGGCCTCTCCCGCACTTCGGCCGCCACTTTGCTGATGGCGACCCTGATCGCCGGGCTGATCCTGATGTTGGTCGTACTCGTGCCGCTGCTGTTCGATCAGCTTAAAAGCCTGCAGACCGGCTTTGGCGGCGAGAAAACCAGCCAGGCGATGGAGCGGCTGCAGACCATGGTGCGGAGCCGCTTTGGCTTTCTCGGCCTGGCGGACGTCGACCTGATGGAAAAAATGACGGCGCTGAAATCAGGACTGTTGGAAAAAATCAGCAAATTTCTTATCGAAGACTCGATCTCCCTCATCGTTCATTCGGTGTCCATCCCCTTTATCATTTTTTTCCTGCTCAAGGACGGCCGTGAGCTGAAAAAGCGACTCATCCGCATGGTGCCCAACCGCTACTTTGAATTTTCCATGGACCTGATCCACAAAATGGACCAGCAGCTGGGCAATTATCTGCGCGGCCAATTTCTTGACGCCCTGACCTTTGGGGCGCTGGCCACCATCGCCCTCTGGCTTTTGGACGTCAAATACTTTCTCTTCATCGGCGTCTTTGCCGGCATGGCGAACCTGATCCCCTATGTGGGCCCCATCGCCGGCATGATTCCGGCCATCGTGGTCTCGGTGCTCGACAGCGGCGATGCCATGCGGGCGGTCTATGTGATCCTGACTTTTGCCGGGCTGAAATTGATCGACGATGTCTTTATTCAGCCCTTTGTCGTAGCCCAGAGCGTGGACCTGCATCCGGTGCTGGTGCTGGTGGCCATCATCATCGGCGGCCATCTCTTCGGCATTCTCGGCATGCTCATCGCCGTGCCGTGCACCGGATTCTTTAAAGTAGTGTTGTGCGAGAGCCTGCAGACTTTAAAAAAGTACCGTTTTACCGCCTGATCCGGTGTGGCGACCTGGTGCGCCACAGGCAATCGCCGGCCGCGAAAAAATACTTGCATTTTCTTAAAAAAACGGCTATTATGCTCTCGTAGTCCGAGCCTGCGGGCCCGGATTTTCTATTTTAGACCGTCTTTTTAATTGAGCGTGAATCCCCATGAAACTAGCCTATTCCATCGACGCCGACAAAGTCATCATCGACTACACTTCGGTCTATTGTGAAACTGCGGAAAAACTGTTGCGCAGCAAACCCTTTGAGCATATCGTCTGCCGATATCTGGAAAAACTGGAGGCCAAGGGCTCGCCCATCTATGAAAACCTGCAGGAACGGGTGGACCCGCACGAGTTGTCCGCGGTGTTGCGCTATGCGGTGATTCTGCTCCGGCTGCTAACCACCCATTCCGTGAAAGAGATCTCTTCTTTCAACCGCCGCTTCGCGCGGCTGCTGGAAGACCGCGAGGCGATCTATGACTTTGTCGAAGGGCTGTACGATTTTTGGCGTTCGTACGAGCGGTATATCGTGCTGTCTGCGCCTAAAACCAAACTGCGTACGCGCGACAGTATTCATCACGCTCAGTTCATCAAAGCCAACGAGACTTTGCGCCAGCTGATCCTGCGCACCTACCGCATCATCTGCGAAAACCTAATCGAGACCCCTTTTCGCGTCTATCGTCAGCTGCCGGCCGCGGCGCAGATAGGCATTCTCAATCAACACATCAAATGGAATTGCCCCTACGCCTATCGCGGACTAGCCAACATTCCGTTCATTCGGCTGGCGCTGTTGGAACCGCCGGTGATCTTTTATCCCAAGAAGAACACCCGCTCCGGCCTGTTCAAAGAAGTGGGACAAAACCCCCTTCACGATCTGGATATCAATCCGGAGGAATGGTTCTGCTATCCGGCGAAAATCGGCAAGCTGTTGGCCTTTGCCTATTTTCACAAACGGTTTATGGCGCAGGGCACTTCTCTGGTCAATCTGTTCGAACTGGCGCAGTTCGAGGACATCCATGACCGCCGGCCGGATCTGCTGCTGCTCTTCGGCGGCCCGCCCCTGCCCTTCACGCAGGAACTGACCCTCTTTCATCAAGATAAGGTCAACAACATCCTCACCGGCTATGTGGTCAACGATGAAAGCGTCGATTATTTCGGCTATATGAAAAAAATGCTGCTCACGCTGCACAACGTGCAGACGCTGGAACGCGGCGTGCTGCCGGTGCACGGCGCCATGGTGGCCATCCGTCTCAAGAACAAGGCGGCCGCCAACATCGTGATCATCGGCGACAGCGGCGCAGGCAAATCCGAAACCCTGGAGGCCTTTCGTCAATTAGCTCAGGAGCACATCAGCGATATGGACGTCATATTCGACGACATGGGCTCCATCGACAAAAACCTGACTGCCTTTGGCACCGAGACCGGTGCATTCCTGCGCCTGGATGATCTGCAGACCGGCTATGCGTTTCAGCAGATGGATCGCTCCATTTTCATGAATCCCCATCTGGTCAACGCACGGGTGATTCTGCCGGTCAGCACCTATAAGCGCATCGTCCAGGGAACGCCGGTGCAATACCTGCTCTACGCCAACAACTATGAACCGGTGGACGAGAGTCATCCGGCGGTGGAGCTGTTCACCCACGCAGAAGAGGCCTTGCAGGTTTTCAGCGAAGGAAAACGCATGGCCAAAGGCACCACCGCGGAAAAAGGCCTAGTGGCCAGCTATTTTGCCAATCCCTTTGGCGCGCCGCAGCGGCGCCATCAGCATGAAGAATTGGCGGCACGGATCATGCACACCCTATTTGATCACCAGGTGGCCGTCGGCCAGCTGCGCACGCAGCTCGGCCTGTCCGGGTGGGAACACACCGGCCCGCAGGCCGCGGCCGAGGCGCTGTTCAAGCTCATCAGTCAACGCATGCGCTGACGGACGACCGTGGAACATTTTTCCCTGTCATATGTTTTGCTGTTCGGCGTAGGCGCGATCGCCGGATTTATGAATGTGCTGGCCGGCGGCGGTTCCGTTCTGACGCTGCCGGCGCTGATTTTTCTTGGACTGGACAGCGTCACCGCCAACGGCACCAATCGCATCGCCGTGGTGATGCAAAGCGCGTCGGCTGTGGCCGCCTTTCACCAAAAAAAGGTCCGCTGGTACAAAGAGAGCGTCCGTTACACCCTGCTTACGCTGCCCGGCGCTGTGCTAGGAGCGCTCTTCGCCGTACAGATCGGCGACCAGACCTTTAAAAAAATCCTCGGTGTGCTTACCCTCCTTATCGTCTGCACTCTTTTTCTGCCCATCACCAAAAGCAACAGCCGTCAGGAACAAAAAGCTTCCGCCTGGCTGTTCTATCCCGCAATGGCAGCAGTCGGTTTTTACGGGGGATTTTTACAGGCCGGAGTGGGGTTTATGATCATGGCCTGCCTGTATCACCTGGAAAAGCTGGAGCTCGTGGTTGTCAACATCCACAAGGTATTTCTGATTCTCTTTTTCACACTGCCGGCCCTGATGGTGTTTGCGCTCTCGGGTCATCTCCGCTGGCTGCCCGGCATCGTGCTCGCCGCTGGCAATGCCCTGGGCGCGTGGGTGGGCGCCAGAGCTAATCTGCAGGGCGGCGAAAAATTGATTCGCATCATTGTGGCTGCGGCCGCATCGATCATGGCGATCAAACTGCTGTGGTAATGGCTGAGGCTGCGGGCGATGAAAGCCGTCTAATCGTTCCGCTGATTCATGCCGCCCAGATCGCCGTTCTGGCAAATTTCTGGGAGAATTTTATCCGTGGAATTCACGGCCATTTGCTGGAATTTTGCAACCACCGCTGCGCTGGTCGCGCCGGTCGATCTACAGGCTGTTGCCGGGCAGACGCCGCTGAAGGAATCGGGGGCGGGGAAACCATCATCGTTTCCGGCGTTCTGATCAAAGACGGCTCAAATTCAAGCGAATCTCCAGCACTCGGCCGGAGCGCACCACCCGGCCGTATTCATTTTTATAATCCCTGAAAGTGAACGAATTTTCATCCTTCGCCAATTTGACCAGATACGTATCCAGGTTCGCCTGCACATGCGCAAACGCCGCCCGGCAGGCCGCCGAGTCCGCATAGTTCACCCGCAACAGCACAGAGCGGCGCTGCTCGTCGTCCGGCATTTCAACACAGACGCCGAAATATTTGCCTCCCAGCTGCAGGATATCGCCCTCGCCCAACGTGTACACCATTTGCAAGCTGAGCGGCCCGGCGACCAGCAGCTCAGAACCCGGAATCCGATCCGCAGGCATATCCCGCAGCCAATCCTGCGCCGCTTCCAGTGGAATCTGGCGCAAGGCGCCCTGCAACAAACGAATCATGGCGGAAAGATTGTCAGGCTCGCCGCTCTGATTGTTCACCTGAATAAACCAGCGCCCGCGTAACGCGGTGATCTGCCAATCGCCGCCGGTGTTACGGTCCTCCACTCCCGGCACCGGCTGTTCCTCTCCCTTTTTTGCCAGGTAAACAGCCAGAGCGGCATCCGGGTCGGCCATGCGATATAGGTCGAGGCTGAGCTCCCGTTCCCCGCAGCGATAGCGCTGCACCGTGAGCTCGCTGAATCTAAATTCAAAAAAAAGCTCTGCGCCGCCGTCGATATAGCCGTACAGATCTTTGCCGGCAAAGATCATCGGCGCCTGATAGCGGTGCCAGCCCGGAGCGAACTCGTCGCCCGGCCATTCCTGGCCGTACTCCGGCCGTCCTGCGCCCCCGCAAAAGCATCCCAGCCCTACTATGATCTGCAACACAAAAAATCGCATGCACTCACCGCTCTAAAGGACAATGTGGTTGATTCGATCGAACGAGGCGACGCCCAGGCCATATTGTTCCGCCAGGTGCAGGTATTCGGTGTAGCGCGGATGCTCGTTCACTTTGACTTTCATCTCCTTGCGCTTGTTCACCAGCAGACGGTGGCACACTGCGTCCAGGGCAAAGGGATCAGTGGCGAAGAAAAGAGCCCCGTAATCATAGGCGAATTGAGCGGCCGGCATCGGACCGCCGTCGTACTGGCCGCGCAAACCGTCGGTGATGTTCAGCACCAGCTTATCGCGAATGACCGGAAAAGCCGGCACCTCGGCGCAGACGTTGAAAAACAGCGGACGATGGAGCCGCGCAGTATTGCAGATGGCGCCGTAGCTGATATTTTTCGTCGCCATGGAAACGCCGTTGCCGGTGTTCTTGAAAACCGGCAGGTTGATGATCTTGGTCAGCTTTTGCGTAAGCAGCTTGCCGAAATAGGAGTATCGACCGTTGAACACATGCTGGTTCAGGTAGGCAGGGTCCGGATCGCCTTCCACATCGGCCCAATAGTACGCCTCCCGATCGAACCGGTCGCTGGAACGGTGGGCGCCGTCCGGCTTGAGCCAGCGGCTGTTGTCGTTCGTCTTGCCTTCAGCGGCCGCTTCGTCCATGGTCTGCAATCCTTCAATGCCGATGCCGGGGAAGCGTTGACTGGTAATGCCGGCATCCGCCAGCATGTAATCAAACCGATCCCAGATGATGATATTTTGCCGCGCCAAGCCGTTTGCGGTCAACCAGTCGATGACGCAATCGATCAGCTCCAGATGAGTGGAGATGACGCCTGGGCCCACGGGATTGACTTTGATTCCGACCACATCGTCCTGGCGGAAAAACAGGGCAAAGCTCTTATCCGCGCCTTCACCGGTCAGCTCAGACAATCCCTTATGAAACATTTCTTTAAGGAGATCTGGATTAACGGTTGCATCGCGGATGACCTTGGGATCGTTCACCTGAATCACGCGGCCAGGAAAAGGCCCTGGAAGCGAATGCGGGGTTCTGGGGATATTGAGCGCTTCAGCGATGTTGGTCCTGGGCGGCTGTGCTTTGCCGGCGCTCTGCGCCCAGATCGTTGGATCGCCCAGCAGCAGTCCGACGCCTGCGCTGATTTTAAACAAGTCCCGCCGGCTTACCTGGACTGTCTCGTTCAGGCTGCGATAGCCGTGATGATTCATCCTGTAGCTCCTTTATTGCCTTTTCCCTTACAAAGCAATAACGCTCGTTTACATCTAGTATACAAAATCCACCTAAGGTTTGCAAGCCTGTTTTCAACTGAAAAGCTCGAAAAAAAATCCCGGCCTTTTGACCGGGATTTGCAGTTCATTGAAACAATAAGCAGAGTAGGTAATCCACAGCTCGGCAAACCGCCGGGTTGTGGGGCGCTGGACCAGAGCCCTTTCGAATCATCGCCCCAACATCCATCGATCCAGCAGTCGTCCTGCGGTTAATTGAGCTTCGGAATACGAATTTTCTGTCCTGGATAAATGAGATCCGGATTCTTGATGACCTCACGGTTGGCCTCAAAGATCACCGGATACTTGGCGGCATTGCCGTAAAAGTGCTTGGCGATCTTGGACAGGGTGTCGCCCTTGACGATTTCATAAAAAACCGTTTCATCCTTGGGCTCCGGCGTCGGCGCGGTCAGATTGGCGTCATTCACCTTGGCTACTCCTTTTACATTGCCGGAAAGCAGAACCGCCTTTTCCTTCACTTCGGCGGATTCGCAGTTGCCGTACAGGGTCACCTCACCGTCCTTGAATTCGACTTTGAGATTGGCGATCTTCCCCGGCAGCTCTTTGTTGAGCATCTCAGTGATGGCTTCGGCTTCGTCCTTGCCGCCGCCGAACAGGCTGGAGCCCACGTTCTTCAAAAAATCGACCAGACCCATGGTGTTTCTCCTTATGTTAGTTTGGATGAGGTTATTGCCGATGAACTGCTGTCGAACTATTTTTTGACCAAGCGGATTTGCGGCGGTTGTATGAAATCATGATACACCGTCGACAAAAAAGCCTTTGGCCCTGATCCACGGTGCAGCCAGAGCCGAAAACGGAAGGTGACCGGTTGCCCGCTCTGCAGAGTGACCGGGTGCAGTCCGGGCCAGGACACGCCAAGAAAACCATAATGCCGAATGCACCATTCCGCCGGCGCATCCGGATTGCCCGAATGCTGCAGAACGGCGATGCCGGAGAAATCATCAGCGCGCTCGAACCGTGCCGACAGATCGGTCCAAGCAAAGAGCTTGTCGTTGCTGTCCTCCTGCTCTTTACCCTGCGGGGAGGTGATGAGCGTACAGTCCCGTGGAGCAAAGCGCAGACTCAACCCGCCGTATCCCTTGTTGGCAGCGCCCAGCAGGCCGATCGGTTCACGAGGGATGAGCACGATTCGCAGATCGATAACCCGCCCGTACTCGTTGCTGCGGAATGTCCGCACCCAGACTTTTTCGTCGCAAACCCGATGATCCTGCACTTGCCAGGAGCTCTGCATGGCTATCACTGCGGCAACCGGACCCGTCTGTCGACACAGCCAGCTCTCAAAAACCTGACGTATATGACCATCCGACTCCCAAAGGTTATACTCCTGACCCGCTACCCGCACATGCGGCCACATCCAAGAGAGCCCCCGATGGTGATAGTGATCCCTGGGAAAATCATCGGTAAGAATACGGCCGTTTAGATCATAGAGAGGATGAAAATAATCCGCCCGCCGGTATTTTTCCGCGACCCCCTGCGGCAGCTGTGGGGCAAAGGCATAGGCCCAGACCGGCTGTCCGGACTCTAAAAGGATCAATCGGCCGTTTTCTTCGTAAATTTGAAAGGGAGAAGGTAAAGCGAGTGGTTGAAGAGCATGGACCCCATTTACAGCACTGGTAGACGCCAGCAACGCCACTGATTCCCGCGGATCCCCGGGGCGGTCATCCAACACGCCAGGTCCTGGTTGCAGCATCAGCCCCGCGGCCGCATAGGTGGAATCAAGGGTGACCCGCGCTTCAAACGCGGTTTCGATCGTACGGGTCTCATGAAGCGCCTGAACCTGAATATGCAGCACAGGCTGAGCGAAAGCAGGACAGAAAAAACAAAGCCCTAATAATATGATTTTCATCACCCTTCCGGGTTTGTGCTCAAGACCGCGAATACGGTTGTTGAAAATACGCATTATTGCCGCTCTTGTCAATATCTTTTTATCGTCACAGGCTTTAGGTTCCATTCGTCGCTCATCATGCGGCCCGGCGGTCTATCGCGCTACTCGAATACTGTTTTTTACCAGCTCTTTGATGCCTGAGCGCATTTGCAGCAGAGGAAAGCGTTTGGGCTCATGCGCCCACAGATGAATGAGATGACGGATGCCGCCAAAAGTGAAATGGCGCAAAACCACCAGGTCCACATCCTTCCTGAACACCCCGTGTTTGATCCCTTCACGAACGATCTGGGTGCCCATTTGCAGATAGGCCTCATAATGTTTGATAAAATCGGGCCGGCCGTGGTTAAGAAGAAAATTCTGTTCGTTGACAAACACCACGGCAAGATCGGCGTGGTGAATGAATCCGTTGAAAATCAGGTCGATCATGATGTCCAATTTCTCAACCGCGGTGAGATCCTGCCGCCGGTACTGGGCCTTGAGCTGACCAACGAGCCGGGCCCAGAGATCGCTGAACAGACGGTTGAGGATGCTCTCCTTATTGTCGAAATACAGATACACACTGCCGACGGATATGCCGGCCAGTTCAGCGATATCGGAAATTCTGGAGTGATGATAGCCGTCGCGGGCGAAAATCGCCACCGCAGCCTCAAGGATTCTTTGTTCTTTGTTGCCGGTTTTAGTTCGCATTTATCCACCTGTAACGATCAAGACCGCTCCGGCGCCGCGACCGTGGAGCTTTAATCATTTAAATATTCAATACGGTAATCATAGTCCCAGGCATCGAAATAAAGGTTCCCGCCGCGCCACTCTACTTCACCGCGCTGGAAATCAACGGTCTCGCTGCGCGGGAAAATCTTGGCCGGATACAACGGCTGAGAAAAATCATCGTTGACGATCCAGCGGTACGGGTCCGTGTTTCCCAGACAGAACCATTTTACTCGCTCGTCTTTAGAGTTTTTAATCCCATAGGATTGATCCACCAGAACCCAACCGTAGGGCTCGAGATACATCTCGCACCAGTCGTGTAGATTGTCCTCCCCCGGTTTGAGATCAAAACCGGACTGCCAGTGCACCGGAATGCCGTTGAGCCGCGCCAGGGTCATGAAAAGCAGGGTTTGAATGCCGCAATCGCCGTGCTTGTTCTCATAGGCGTAGCGGCTGAGATTGTCGATGGTCGAATACTCCCGCGATCTGGCCCAAGGCGCCCAGCCATCGATCCATTGGAAAATCCGCTTAGCCTTTAGATAGGGATTGGTCTCACCGCCGATGATCTGTCTGGACACCTCCCGCAACTCGGGAGTGAAAACAATGTGCGGCGGCTGCTCGCGGGTGTATTGTTGATAAAGGTCGGACTGCACGTCATAAGGCTGCACTTCAGCCGGATCGATGGCCGTATATTCAGCGAAAGAGGTAAACCCAAGACTGCAGACGAACAAGGTGGGCTCTCCTGCGCGGGCGATCTGCTCCATGTAAATGGAGCGCTGCAAATAGGCATCGTTGTCCGAGATCAAATGCCGTTCCGGCGACGTGTGGAAAAGCTGAATTGACGTCTGCCGCGGATGGCCCTCACGCGGATAGGGCAACCAGGCACGAATCGTCTCTCCAGCCGGAACCGCGTCCGGATTGACTGTCAAGGTATAGGTGATGCGGAACCGCTGGGGCGCCACCCGGCGCGTTCCCTGTCGTTCCCCGGCCGCAATGATTTGCGCCGCCTCTTTCTCATAGTTGAATCGGCTGGATACCACACCGTGTTTTTTGTCATGGCTGGCTTTGATGGCTCTGGCCTGCCGGTCGATGCGAAAAAAATTCGCTCCCGCCTGACTAAAGTATCGCTTAACGCCGTCGATGGTCATGCACTCCAGAGACTTTTCCTTTTCCCATCTCCGCAGATCCGATTCTGTGACATCGGGAATATAGGTTCGAATATACTGCACGACCTGCTCTTCGGATTTGGTAAAGTCCTTGCGGATTCGATCCAACCGTTCGATCTCGAATTCCAGCTCCAACCGATCGGCCGCCGTCAGTCCTTGATTCGTCGCCAGCTCAAGGCGCATGGCTTTTTGAGCCTCGGTGAATTCGCCCTGGTCGATCAGAGATTTGAACTTTTGTAGAGCGCCCCCTGCGGCGCCGTGAACGGCAAAGGCACTGGCAAAAAAAATAACGGCAAAAACCATCAGGCTAAGGTTGGTTCGCATGACAAAGCTCTCCTGCGATCGTTAACAGTCCTGTGCGGACAAAGGGCCGCACCATGGGCGGTTTTG
Source organism: bacterium (assembly GCA_029565685.1). Taxonomy (GTDB): domain Bacteria; phylum Zhuqueibacterota; class Zhuqueibacteria; order Residuimicrobiales; family Residuimicrobiaceae; genus Anaerohabitans. The sequence goes on from JAKQNR010000006.1 coordinate 346,287, forward strand.
CCGGCAACTCCCGCAGCCCGCTGTGCGCCGGCCGATCGCCGACATACAGAAAAAATAGATAAAAATCCATCTTTGCGCAATTAAAATTTTCAGCCGCTGCCGGCTGCAGAACCGTTACCAAGGATTAAAGTCCAATTGTCGGCTCCATGCACATAAGGCCGGATCCTAAGCGGATGCACGCCAGAGCAGACAGAAGGAACAGGTTTTTTTCTTGACATTCGAAAGAAAGAATGCGTACCTTGAATACACACCAGAAATTCAATCCGCAGGCAAGATTATGCACACTTTTTTTTTGATGACTGCACTGCTCTTGTTGTCGCCTGCAGACTCGACAGCTGCCCAACCGCCGGCATCCATCAGCCTGCAGAGCGCGGAGCTCACCGCGGCGCAGGCTGCTCTGAAGCAAGCCCGACTGCTCTTTTACGCCGGCGTGGAGGACAAATCCAAGATCGAACCGGCTTTAGCGGCCTTTCAGGAGCTCCTCCGCATGCGCCCCGAGTGGGAGGCGCGTACGCTGACCTACATCGGCGCGTTGACCGCACTGAAGGGAAAGCACAGCCTGCTGCCGCATGACAAATGGCGCAAGGCCAACCAGGGCCTGAGGATCATGGATCAGGCGGTTGCGCAAAACCCTCAGGATGTGGAGGCCCTCTTCATTCACAGCTCCACCTGCGTCTTTTTGCCGTTTTTCTTTAAACGCGGCCATGACGCGCAAAGCAAGTTCCGTCGACTGGTTCAGCTGCTGCCGGAAAAACATCAGGAGTTTGATCCGGAGATGCTTAAAAACGTCATCCAGTTCATCTCTGAGCGGGCCAAATTGAGCCAGGAAGAGACCGCAACTCTCAACCGGCTGAAAAGTGAATTAAACCTTGAATAACTTTGAATACATCCTCTTTAATCTGATCGTCCTCAGCGGACCCGTGGCATTCAGCTTTGATGACCGAGTACGCTTTGTGCGCCAGTGGCCGCCCGCGTTCTGCTCTGCCCTCGTCCTGCTGGCGCCTTATGGGATCTGGGACAGCCTGGTCACCGGCCGCCACTGGTGGTTCAATCCGCGCTACACCTCCGGCACTTTTATCGGCCCGCTTCCCGCAGGGGAGTGGCTTTTTTTCATCACCGTTCCCTTCGCCTCTCTTTTCATCTGGGAGGTGCTGCGATTTTACCGCCCGGCCCAGCATGCGGTCAAGGACGCCCGAACGCCGCTGTGGATCTGGTGGGGTCTGCCCCTGGCAGGTTTGATCTGGCTGCTGGGTAAAGAGTACACCGGCCTGGTGATCCTGGCTCTGACCGTGACTGCGCTGGCGGACCTGACGGCCGGAGGACGGGTGCTGCACCGCGCCAATGCGCTGCTCTATGCCGCGATCCTGACCATGTTGATGCTGCTTTTCAACGGCTATCTCACGGCACGGCCGGTGGTGCTCTACGACGCAGCCTACCAGCTCGACCGGCGGATTTTCACGATTCCAGTGGAGGATTTCTTCTACGGCTTTAGTCTCATCCTCGGCTGTACCACGGTTTACGAAAAAATTCGGAGCGCGCATGGTTAAACCGGTCACAGTCATCGGCGGCGGATTGGCCGGCTTGAGCGGCGCTATTCGCCTGGCGCGGGCAGGATGGGACGTCGACCTCTTTGAACAGACCGGCCGTCTGGGTGGAAAAATGAACGAAGCGAGGCAGCATGGATTCCGCTTCGACACCGGTCCTTCGCTTCTTACCATGCCGTTCGTCATCGACGAGCTCTTCTCTTCAGCCGGTTTTCAACGCCAAGAGCTGCTGACCTTGGCCCCCCTTGATCCGATGTGCCGGTATTTTTTCGCAGACGGATCGCGGCTCGATGCCGACAGCGATACGGCGAAAATGGAACAGGCTGTCGCGCAATTATCGCCGGCGGATCGCGGGCGGTTCGTTCGCTTCATGGCCTACAGCCGCGCCATCTATGAGGCCACGGCCGAGGTCTTTCTCTTTACCCCCATCCATGAGTGGAAAAAGCTTCTGCACAAACGCCACCTCCCTACCCTGTTGAAATTGCCCTCCATCGACGCCTGGCGCACGGTTCACAGCGGAGTGAAAAGATTTTTTCAGGATAAAAGGCTGGTGCAGCTTTTCGACCGCTACGCCACCTATAACGGCTCAAATCCCTACCAGGCGCCGGCCACGTTGAACATCATCCCCTATGTCGAATATGAATTAGGGGGATTTTACATCAAAGGCGGCATGTATCGTCTGGTCGAAGCCCTGGAGCAGACGGCGCGAGCGCTCGGTGTCCGCATTCACCTCAACCAGCCGGCGCAAGAGATCATCACGCAGAATGGGCGGGTCGCCGGAGTACGGGTGAACGGAGAGCTGGTGCGCACGGATCGAGTGTTGTGCAATGCGGATGTGGTCACCGCCTTCAATCAGCTGCTCCCCGGCATGTCTTCCGAGCGCCGCAAGCTCAACCGTCTGCAGCCGTCGCTGTCCGGCATGGTCTTTCTCTGGGGCGTTCAGCAGCGCCATGCACAACTGCTGCATCATAACATCTTTTTCTCAGCCGACTATCGCCGTGAATTCGAGCAGATTTTCCGTGAACGGCTGGCGCCGAAGGATCCGACGGTCTATGTCGCCATCACCAGCCGTTTCGATGCCGACGACGCACCCGCCGGGGCGGAAAACTGGTTTGTGCTCGTCAACATGCCCTATCTCTGCCCTGGCGCCGCTGAGCCGGATGTGGATTCAGTGCGCCGTTCTGTGCTGGAAAAACTGCGACATAACGGATTCGATCTCTCCGGCCGGATCAGCTGCGAGACGGTCATCACCCCGCGTGATCTTGAACAGCGCTATGGCGGCAATCGCGGCAGCATCTATGGCATCTCGAGCAATTCGCGCTCCATGGCTTTCCGCCGGCCGGCCAACCGCAGCCGCGCCGTGCGCGGACTCTACTTCGCCGGCGGCGCCTGCCATCCGGGCGGCGGCATCCCCCTGGTGCTGCTCTCCGGCAGAATGGCGGCGGATTTGATCATCGAAAGGGAATAAGCGGAACCGCTGCAACGGTTGAAGAGATCGGACCTATCGGAATTCGCCAACGGGAAAACGCATGAGCAAAGCGAAAAAAGTGATCGTCATCGGCGCCGGGTTCGGCGGCCTGGCCATCGCCAACCGACTTCAAGCGCAGGGACTTCAGGTGACTCTGCTGGAAAAAAATGCACGCGTGGGCGGCCACGGCTATCCGCTGGAGATCGATGGTTATCATTTCGATATGGGACCTTCCCTGATCACCGCGCCCGAATTGCTGGAAGAGATCTTTGCCATGGCCGGTAAACGGCTGGCCGATTATGTACAGATCATTCCCCTCGATCCCTATTACCGCATCTATTTCCACGACAGAACGTTCATCGATTACACCGGCGACAGCGAACGCATGCGCAGCCAGATGGCGCAGTTCAACGCCCGCGATGCTCGGCGCTACGAGGCGTTCATGCGCGCCTCAGCCAAGCTCTATGAGGCGGTCATCGTGCAGGGCCTCGGCGCCAGGCCTTTTATGGATTGGACGAGCATGTTCTCCTTTATGCCGGCGGCGCTGCGTCTCAACGCCCTTCTACCCTCCTATTATTTCGCCAGCCTCTATTTCAAGGATTTCCGCCACCGGTTTATCTTTTCGTTCCATCCGTTGTTCATCGGCGGCAACCCCTTCCGCGCTCCGGCGGTGTATCAGATGATCCCCTATCTGGAGAAAGTGGGCGGCGTGCTCTACAGTAAGGGCGGCATGTACAGCCTGGTCCGCGCCCTGGAAAAGCTCTTTCTCGAGCAAGGGGGCGTGATCCATACCCAGAAGCCGGTAGAGGAGATCCTGATACGCAACGGACGCGCGGTCGGCGTACGCAGCGCGGGCCAGGAGTGGCCGGCTGATCTCGTCGTCTCGGACGCCGATTTCATCCATACTCATCGCGACTTGATCAAACCGCAATATCGCAAAAAATGGAGCGACCGGCGGCTGGGGCGGGTGGACTATTCCATGAGCGCTTTTCTAATCTATCTCGGCCTGAAAAAACGCTATCCCCAGCTTTTGCATCACACGCTGATTTTGGCGCAACGCTACCGGGGTTTGATCCGCGATATCTTTGACCGCAAGGTGGTGCCGGAGGATTTTTCGCTCTACCTCCACACCCCCACGCGCAGCGACGATTCGATGGCGCCGCCGGGCTGCGAAAGTCTCTATATCCTGGCGCCGGTGGCCAATCTGGCCGGCGGACAGAACTGGCAGGAACTGGCGGAGCCGTTCGCGCAACGCATCCTGGATCATCTGGAACACCGCTTCGGCCTGGAACACCTGCAGGCGCACATCGCAATTAAAAAACTCTTCACCCCGGAGGATTTTCAACGAAAACAGAATGCCGTTTACGGCAGCGCTTGGGGGGTTGAACCCAAATTGACCCAGACCGCGATCTTTCGGCCGCACAACCGCAGCGAAGACGTGCAAGGGCTCTACCTGGTCGGCGCCAGCACCCATCCGGGCGCCGGTCTGCCCGGTGTCATCCTCACCGCCGCCGCTACGGACGCAGTGATCCGGCAAGAGCTGCAAAAAAACTGAAGGATCTATGGCCGCATTTTGGCAAAATAAAACACTGGCGCCGTCGTTTCACTACGCACGGGCGCTTACAGCTCAATATGCGCGCAGCTTTTATTTTTCTTCGCGGCTTCTGCCGGTTGAAAAACGCTGGGCGACCTATGCGCTCTACGGCTTTTGCCGCTATGCCGACAACCTGATCGATCTGCCGCGGCCGCGCAGCCGCCAGGAGCTGCTGCAAGAGTTGTCCTGTCTGGCCGGAGAGATTACAGCCGCCTACCGCTCCGGCGAATCCGAACATCCCATCATTAAATCGTTCATCTTTGTTGCACAAAAGTACGGCATTCCCGAAAAATACGCCCAGGAGCTGATCAAAGGCGTTGAGATGGACGCCGGTTTCAGCGGCTATGAAAGCTTTGCCGAGCTGAGTCTGTTCACCTATCGCGTCGCCGGCGTGGTGGGACTGATGATGACCCATATCCTCGGCTATCAGAGCGAAGAGGCTTTTCCCTACGCGGAAAAACTCGGCATCGCCATGCAGTTGACCAACATCCTCCGCGACATTCAGGAGGACAAACGGATCGGCAGAATTTACATTCCGGCCGAAGAACTGAAAAAATTTTCAGTATCCGCGGAGGACATTATGAACGAACGCATGACTCCGCAACTGCGCCGGCTGATGGAGTTCCAGATCCATCGCGCCCACACGTACTACCGCGAGGCGGAACCCGGCATCGCCATGCTGGACGTCGATGCGCGCTTTAGCATCTATACCGCAAGCAGGATCTACCGGGCGATTCTACATAAAATAGAACAGGCGGACTATAATCCCTTCACCGGCCGCGTCTTTATCTCCGATACCCGCAAACTGGGCATGTTCTTGCACGAGTACCTGCGGCGGCGTTGAGACCAACCACTCACCCGGAAGGATACAAGGATTGATCCCCGCACGCCACAGCAAAATCGCCAAAGCTTTTTTTCACCGTTATATCATGCATGCCATGAAGAAACAGTTCCATGCACTGCATCTGTTCGGCCGCGAGCCCGAGTGGCCGACGGATCGACCATTGCTGATATTGCCCAATCATAGCAGCTGGTGGGACGGTTTTTTCATCTATGTTCTCAATGAAAAGCTCTGGAAGCGTCGGCCTTATGTGATGATGCTCGAGCCGCAGCTTGCAAAACACCGATTCTTCAGCCGCCTCGGCGCTTTTTCCATCGATCCGGAGACCGCCGGCGGCGTGCGCCGGTCGCTGCGCTATACGCGGGAAATTCTGCGTTCCACGAAGCAGCCTCGGCCCATGGTCTGCATCTTTGCCCAGGGCGAGCTGCTGCCCTGGCATACCCGTCCGTTGACCTACAAGCCCGGCATCCGCTGGTTGTTGCGTCACGTTTCAACCCCTGTCTGCGTGGTTCAATTGGGCATTCGGCTGGAATTTTTATTGCAGCAGAAACCACAGGTCTTTTTCGAATTCTCCGATCCGCTGATCTATTCAGGCGAGGAACTCGCCCTTGCCTCCTGGGAAAAACGTCACCGGGATCTTCTCGAGCGAATGAGCCGGCGCATTGCACATAAAGAGGAGGGGAAAATTCTGCTGCAGGGAACACATTCTGTGGACACCCGCTGGCTGCGCTGGCGCCGTCTGTTCACAAGGGAGATGCCATGATCCATATTTTAATCGCCCTCTATATGCTGCTGATGCTGATTTTTCTCGTAACCCTGTTCAACGCCCTCACTGCGCCTATGGTACAGAACGGCCCGAATCCGCTCCGCTTTCCCAAGGTATCGGTGCTGGTGCCGGCGCGCAACGAGGAGCGCACGATCCAAACCTGTCTGGCCGCTCTATGCAGCCAGGATTACCCGAATCTCGAGATCATCGTCCTCGACGATCACTCTCAGGATAAAACCGCCCAACTGGTGGCCGGCTATGCAGAGATCGATCAACGGATTCGCCTGATCCAGGGGAAAAGCCTGCCCCGCGGCTGGACCGGCAAGAACTGGGCCTGCCATCAGCTGAGCCACGCGGCGCAGGGCTCCATCCTGATCTTCACCGATGCGGATAACTTTTATGCTCCCTACGCGGTCTCACGCACCGTGGGCTGGATGGAAAAGCTCAACCTGGATCTCTTTTCAGCCTTTCCCCAGCAGATCACCCAGACCTGGGCGGAAAAACTGATTGTGCCGGTCTTTGATCTGTTCGTCTACAGCCTGCTGCCGCTTTGGCTGACCTATCACAGCCGGTTTGCCTCTCTCTCCGCCGCCAACGGACAGTGGATCGCCTTTGCTCAGCGGGGCTATGAGCAGATGAGCGGTCACGCCTCGGTGCGGGGCCACATCGTCGAAGACACTGCGCTCAGCCGCCGGGCAAAACAGTTGGGGCTCAGAACCCTCACCGCCTCAGGCCGCGATGCCGTGTTCGGCCGCATGTACACCGGACCAAAGGAAGTTTGGTTCGGCTTTGCCAAAAACGCTTTCGGCCTGATGAATTTTCAGGCCTTGCCCTATTTCCTGTTCATGGGATTTCTCTTTTTCATCTTTATCGTCCCCTATCTGCTGCTGCTGTTTCCCTTGTTGTGGCCCTTTGCGCTGCCGGCAGTGGGGATCAACATCCTCATCCGCTTTATCGTGTCCATCAAATTCAAACAACCGCCCTTTTACAGCGTCGTGCTCCACCCCATCAGTATTCTCGCGACCATTCTCGTCGGTCTCACTTCGTTCTATTATTACTGGATAGGACACATCGTCTGGAAAGGACGCCCGGTTCCCTTTCAGAACGGAAAATCCGATGGAAATAGACATCATGATTGACCCGTTTGAAAAGCCGCCGGCCTCACGGCAGGCGGAAAAAACGACGATCATGGTCTTGTATCTCCTTCTCTGCGCCGGCGGGCTCTGGCATGTGTTAGGTTGGTTTCAGCCGCTTATGCGCGCACTGGCCGCTCCCATGCTCTTCAGCCTGGCCGCGCTGCTGTTCCTCGCCTGCGTGCGCCACGCACGCCGCGGATACGTTGACTCTCTGAGCCGCTGGACTCTGTTTTCACTCAGCGTGATTGTCTCGGCCTTTTTTCTGGAATGGATCGGCGTGCACAGCGGCAAGGTGTTTGGTCCATACGCCTATGGAAAAGTGCTGCAGCCGCAATTGCTGGGTGTGCCGCTGGTCATCGGTTTCGCCTGGCTGACCATGATCCTATCGTCCGCCGGCGTCATGGACGGCATCGTCTGCCGCCTGGACCGGGCCTATCCCTCCCTGGCCCGGTCCGCGGGCGCGAAAGTCGTTCTCATCGCCCTGCTCATGGTGCTTTTCGACGGAATCATGGAACCCGCGGCCGTCAAACTGGATTATTGGCGCTGGCTGGAGAATGAGATACCATTGCAGAATTATTCCGCCTGGTTCGTTTTTTCCCTCCTCTATGCAGCCGCAGCCCTGCGGCTCGGACTGCTGAGGAATGGATGGCCGGCTTTGGCCCGCCATGTCTGGATGGCCCAGATCATCTATTTTTTCCTGGTCCGTTTACAGTGAACGCTCAGGAGTTCTCTATGGCGAAAGCGTACACAAACTCAGTACAAGGCCTCTTCATCGCAGCGATGATCTATCTGGCCTGGCTCAGCCACCTGGTCTATTGGCTGGCGGCTGATCTGCGATCCACACCCTGGCCCTGGATCGTCCTGGCCCTGCTCGTACAGACCTGGCTGTACGTCGGTCTCTTTATCACCGCCCACGACGCCATGCACCAGGCGGTCGCTCCGGGCCGCCGCAGGATCAATCTATGGGTTGGACGCATAGCGGTTCTGAGCTATGCGCTGTTTTCTTTTGACAAACTTTTACGGCGCCACGGCCTGCATCACAGCTTTCCCGCCAGCAACCGGGACCCGGACTTTCACGACGGCGTTCACACCAGCTCTTTGCGCTGGTACTTGCATTTTATGTCGCACTATCTCACGATTCCGCAGCTGATCGGCATGGCGTTGCTATTTAATCTGCTGCAGCACATCGCAGGCGCGGCGCTCGAAAATCTGCTGATCCTCTGGGCGGCGCCGGCTCTTTTGAGCACCTGGCAGCTTTTTTATTTCGGAACCTATCTGCCGCACCGCCTGCCCCCAGGCGGTTACCAGCCTCCCCACCGCGCCGTCAGTTCCGATTATCCGGTTTGGCTTTCCCTATTGACCTGTTACCATTTCGGCTATCATTCGGAGCATCATCAGCAGCCCACCGTGCCGTGGTGGGGGCTGCCGGCCTGGCGGGCGAAGAAAAACAAACAACAAACCGCGTGACAGGCGGCCTTACTGCTGAACGAAACAACGACGATCCGAAGGCGAAAGCAGTGAGTGAAATAGTTCACGCCGGGGCTAGCACAGTGGACGTGTGCGACCGCCCTGGCGCTGTGCTCCGCGGAGTGGGCGAATGCGAGGGCGTACCCGCCCGTGGATCGATCGCTTTGAACGATTTCTTGCGCAGAGAAAAAAGGGGCAGCCGATCAATCTGCATGACGGCCTAATAACCTATCAGCCGGGCGAAGGAACATTTTGCCTGCATACGCGGCAGGAATCATCGCCGTATGGGCCTCCTTCACCCTGCCGAATTGATAGAGTGTGCCGACATTTGCTCCACCTGCGCCTGAACTTTATATGGATAATAAACGTCATCGGAATCCAGAAAGCAGAGGTACTCGCCGGTCGCCGCCCTCATGCCCAGATTGCGGGCGGCGGATGGCCCACGATGTTCACCGGCGATGACTCGAATCCGATCGGCGTACGGCCGTAGGACCTCCATGGTATGATCGGTAGATCCATCATCAACGACCAAAATCTCCAGTCGCTCATAGGTCTGGCCCAGCACGCTGTCGATCGCCGCAGGCAGCAGATCCGCACGGTTAAAAGTCGGGATAACCACTGAAACCAAGGGCAGGGCGCTCATGAATCCCCATCCTTTGCAGCTGCCGGCTTAACCGGCCGCAAGGAAAAGACTTCGCCCATCCTGAAGGGCACAGCCGCAGAGATTCCTCGCTGGCGTCGCATTGCCTCCCGGCATTGCATCAGAGCGGTCAGCCCCAGAGAAGAGGAATGCTGCGCCGCCTTTATGACCGTGGCAGAAATCCAGCACCAGCCGCCTTTGGACATGTGGGGCCGTATCACGCCGGCGCTCCCTTTATATTGAATCGACAGCTCCGCATTCGACCATTGGGAAAAAACGGGATGTATATAATGAAAGTCTTTTGTGACGGCGGAGGGTTGATACCCCTGCGCGAGCAGCCAAGAATGAGTACAATTCCTGGCTGCGGTGCAAAAAGGAGCAGCATCCTTGTGCCGATCGGAAACGGACTCGAGCGTTCTGTACACTGCCGAATAAAAAGCCGGAGCGGCGTCGAGGGGGATGGCGTTCTGATGTTTTAGGCGGGCGATCCTTGTTGCGATGGATCGATCCATGGAAGCGAGCAGAACCTGTTCGAAGAACTGACGCATATCGCAGTGAAAGAGAAAACAGCTTGCCGCAATGCTGAAACTGCCGAAAAGGCGCGGCTCTTTTCTGCAGGCCTGATCGGCCAGCTTCCATTTTAATGCCTTCCTTATCATGCTTGCCTTTCGATGAAAAGAAAGGAATGCAACTGGGTTGGAAGGTAGCGAGATGAAAAAAGCCGGATTTCAAGAACGCGGCGCGATCGGTATCAGGCAACGACCACTGACGCTCCCCGGCGTGGACATACCCTCTTGCCCCTGCTAAAGCCCCTATAATAAATTAACCCCAACAAACCTGAAAAACAAGCGATTATTCAAGGCAAGCGGTTTGGTTCACCTTGTTCAGGGAGACGCCCCCGCGGTCGCACTGTTATTTTACATCGCCTTTTTTCCGCTGCAGCAGTTTATTCCGCATCCAGGCGATCGCTGTTTGTTTCAGATGGGCATCATAAGCTGAAATGGCGGCGGCATAAAGCACGGTGATCAACAGCGATCTGATCACCAGCAAGGATAACGCGCTGCCGGTTTCCACCCGGTGCACTAAAAGACCGATGCCAAGGGCAAAGATAAGGTACACGGCCAGGTCCTTGACCGGCCATTTCAATCTCAGAATACGATTGGAGTGCAGGGTGATCAACGCGGTCAGCACCGTATAGGAGATCATGGCCGAGAGGACCGCGCCCTGTATTTGATATTTCGGAATGAGATAGATATTCAAGGCTGCGTGCAAGAGAGCGCAGAACATGGTATAACCGGCTATGATCTTTGTTTTCTTGAGCAGAAAAAAGCCTGCACCGGTTATGTGGTAGGTGCCGTATATCAGAATGCTGGCCGTCACCATCGGCACGATCTGCACGGCCAAAAGATATTTTTCTGTTGCAAACACTACGATGAATTCCCTGCTGACCGACAGAACCCCGCAGATGATCAGCACCGCCAGACAAAGATAATACTTTAACAGGACCTGCAGATAGTCTGTCGTTCTTTCCCGTCCTTCTGACTCCCATAGCTTGGTATAGATGGGGAAAATGGTCATCCACAGAGGGCCGGTGATAAAGCCTTGAATGTAAGTGGAGATATTATAGCCGACCGAATAGATGCCCAACTGGGCGGAATCGAGAAAATACTGAATAAAGAACCGGTCGGCATAATCGTTCAGCAATGAGGATACTTCGAAAAAAATGAGTGGAAAACCATAAATAAAAAGCTTTTTCAGTTTCTCCAGAGAGATCTTTTTAACATTCAACTCGCCTTTCCTCTGGAAATACAGAGTCAGCAGAAAAGCGGCGATTGCTTCAAATATTAAAAGACCCAGCAGATAGCCGTATAATCCTTTCTTCAGCAACACACAGGCTGCAATGCTGACGATCATGGCGCCGGATCGACTCGTTAAACTGATTATGCCTAACAGAAACACCTTTTCCTCTGCCCTGAAAAAAGACGCGAAAAGGTTCAACACCGTGCGCGAAAGGAGAATGACCGCGACGATCAGCAGGAAATAAGCTACGTTGAGAGCAACATACTCTTTGGCAAAAAGGGCGATCAAATAGTAGACGATAAAAGTGCAGAAGGAACAGATCACGACGCCGCCCAACGAGCTGGTAAAGAGAACGGACTTTTCCTCCGCATTGGCGACTTTTGCATAATCTTTGATGACCGCGGTCGTCATTCCGCTTTTGGCGAATGGGATTAAAAGAGCCAATACGGCATTGAACAGGGCCAACTGGCCGTATTCCTCCACCGTGAAAATTCTTGCCATGATCGGAAAGGCGATAAAAGAGAGGACCAGACCCATGGCGACAAAACCGGCGTACTGAAAGGCCTGACTCGTCGTTCTTTTTAATAAAGACATGATCGAACCATCTCTATGAAACGAACTCCTTACGGTCGCCCAGCGAAGGCCCATACCGTATGATATAGATAAATATTTCTATTTTCAACAGCAATTATCATACCTTCCAGTCCCGATCGAGCCGGCGCCTTTGCTTAATTTTTCACCGGCTTCGCCAAGTTATATCTATATTATTATATAAATTACGATAGATGGCTTGTCTTCAGGACATACTCCTCTTTCGTCCTGGTTGATGTCAAATGCCAGGCACTAAAGGTCAACTGTCGCAAAAAGTATAAATCATGGCTCACCAGCATCATGGCGCAGGGACAATCGGCAAGAGCTTGCTCCAGACACTGAATCGAAGGCAGGTCAAGATGATTGGTGGGCTCATCCATGATGATGATGTGCGGCTCTCGAGCCATGCCCAGGGCTAGGATCAGCTTGCGAATTTCGCCCGGACTGGGCTCTGCGGATGCCAGCAGCCGTTGCGGCCTGGATCCCAGCCGGCTGACGATATTCATCACCCGGCCCAATTGCGGTCCGGAAAGCGATTGCGCCTTTTGCAGAATCGTGCGGCTGGTCTGCCCATCGATCTCCTGCGGCAAATAGGTGATCCGGTCCTCGTCGGCATGAAGGCGGCCCAGCAGATGGCGAACCAAAGTGCTCTTGCCTGAGCCATTGGGTCCGGTGATCGCGATGCGGTCCGTCGGTCTGATAAGCAGATCAGGGCAGCAAAGTTTTTTATTTCCGCCCAGATCGAGATCCGCTGCCGGCAATGAGAGGAGAAAATCCCGCTGCGATCTTGAACTGGGCAACCAGATGCCCAGCTCGAAAGATTTTTCCGGCTTGATCTCCGCCAGTCCGGCCTCCATCTTTTCCAGTCTCGATCGCAGCTGCCGCTGCAGCCGGCCTGCCTGGCCGTCCTTTCCAGTCAAACGCGCCCGGTCGATTTTGGCGCGGCCGTCGCGATCCTTGCGCTCCAGATGACGCTTGGACCTCTTGCGATCCGCGGCCTGCGCCTCCCTGCGCCGGCGATCAGCCTCCTGACGCACCTTTTTCAATAAATGTTTGTTGAGATCGTACTGCCGCTGGACCGCTTCCTGTTCCTGTTCGACAGCCGCCAAAGCAAGAGTCGCTCCGCCCGGTCGCGCCAGGATGGCAGGCGGAGAGGCGAGCAGACAGGTTTGACACAGCCTGTCGAGCAACTCGCGGTCATGGCTTACCAGAAGGCCGATGCCGCGAAAGGTCTGCAACCCGGCAACGATCAAATCGCGCGCTTGCGCATCCAGGTGATTGGTCGGTTCATCGACCGCCAGCAGATCCGGATTGAACCGCAACGCCACTGCCAATTGCAACCGCTTGCGTTCGCCATGGGAAAGGGTTTGCCAACGCATGAGGAAATCATCGCTGATTTCGAGCTTTTCTTTCAACAGACGGCTTTCGCGGTTCTCATCCTTAATGAACTCTACAGCCCGTTCCGGCGGATCATCCGTTCGTTGCGGGCAGTACAAGCAAAGGACAGGCCGGCTGATGCTGCCCGAATCCGGCTGCAGCAGGCCGGCGGCCAGTTTCAGCAACGTCGATTTCCCCGAACCGTTGGCGCCGATCACGCCGGTCCAACCGGCGCCGGCGTGAAAAGAGACCGCCTTGAACAGCTCTGCAGGGGAGGCGGCATAGGTAAAAGTCACGTCATGAAAAATCAACTGCACGGATGACATGGATTCTCTGTTCCTGGGGATAAAAAAAGCCACGATCAAAGACCGCGGCCGTAAAAACCACGGTGTGAAGGAAACAGCAGCGAAACCGACAGACAAACGGCTGCACCAGCGCAAGGGTTGCGCCATCCAAACAGCAGCTTTACTGCGGAATTTCGCTGGTCAGTTCTTCACGCCCGTGACTCTGAATAATTCTACTTCTGCTTAAATAACGCGCTTTTCCGGCTAAAATGCAAGTAAAAATGGCCGAGTCCGCCGTAAAAAAACACACGCAGCCAGCCCCTGGTTGAAAATCGTCTCGAGCAGGCCGAGGCGCCGGCAATCCTCGTCCACGATTCATCTCATCCGCCTCAGCCATCTTGCGCCTTGGCTCAGACCCCGTGCCTCATCTGCACCATCGCTTCATTCGCGCTGTCGTTGAATATCTCGATCCCATTCGCTCCCTCGTCGCCGCCGGCGAAGGCCGCTTGGCGCTTACAATGCCATTGCTTTATGCAAAATTTTTCGTTAAAATATATGTCGATGAACCATTCATCGTTCAACCAAGCTTGACGCTGTTCACCATGATGCACAAGGACCCCCATGCCGGAAGATGAAGTCACCCGGTTGTTGACATTGACCGAGGGCAATACGCTCAAAGCGATCGAAATTTTAGAAAAACAGCTGAACACCCTCTATAGCCGCGCGCAGGTCCTCATGAGCCTTGCCGGCGTAACCTTGACCATCACCGGTTTTTCCGGTCGTTCCATCGCCGCCGCCAACGCGGCAGCCCAAATTCTCGTTATCTGCGGACTCGCGGTGGTGCTGGCCAGCGCGGTCTGGATTTATATACGGGTCATGAGCATCCGCTGGATCACCGCGGAAGCGCAATCCGATACTCGAACCTATCTGGCCGGCATCATCAAACGCCGCAATCAAAAGACCGTCGCCTACTCCATGGGCGGAAAAATCCTCCTCTTTGGCCTCGTTCTCTATTGCATCGCATTTTCCATTATGCTGCTCAATCTCTAATACCGCAATCCAGCTAAAGGACAACAACCATTGATGAAACCGGCTATTTCCCTATTCGCGCTGGCATGCGCCCTTACCGCGGCTATGGCGCAACCGGCGCTCGACGATCAGCCAACCACCGCATACATACAAAGTCTGTCCATTGACCCGCAAAATCCCCAGCGCATCTATGCCGGGGCCATGGGCGACGGCCTCTATCTGTCCGATGACGCCGGTGAAAACTGGCGCCCCGTCGCCGCCCTCGCCTCCCTGCGCTCGATCCAGGTGGTCAAAATCGATGCGAAAAACCCCAGCCGCCTGTTCGCCGGCGGAGAGCGCAGCGGCGTATGGATGTCCATTGACCGGGGTGAAAACTGGCGCCTGATCAGCCCGGACAGCCTGACCGTGTGCGACATTGCCCTGCATCCCAGGAATCCAGATCATCTGCTGGTGCTGGCTGAGAACGGCGTCTATCGCTGCAAGAATCTGCGCACCGCGCCATGGGAGATTGTCTTTGACCACACAAACTTTCAACAAAAGTGGCGGGCGGAGACTAACCTGCCGTTCTCCTGGAAATACAGCCGGTTTCAGAAAATCGAGATCGATCCCCATCATCCGCAGACGGTCTTTCTCGGCGCCCGCTGGGAAGGAGGCTATCATCGCAGCGACGACGGCGGCGATACCTGGCGCCATCTCTCTCTGGGCGGTATTTTCAGGCGGGTGGATCCTATACTGTTTCATCCCACGGATCCGGACATCATCATGGTCGGCACTCACCATCAGGGCATGTTCAAAAGCTGCAACGCCGGCGCCAGCTGGGTGAGCATGAGCATCGGCATGGAAGCGCAACGCCGCACCCCCTACTATGGAGCCTACCTGGTCTCCGGCCTTGCCCTGGCGCCCTCTAATCCCAACACCCTGTACACCGGCAGCGATCATTCCAACTGGAAGAGCGTGGACGGCGGACTGTCCTGGCAGGAGGTGGGAAAATCCCTCACCTGTCCGTTTGCGCGCGCCTTTGCCGTGCATCCGGAGGATGAGAACCTCGTCTATGCCGGCACTAATGTCGGCATCTATAAATCAACGGACGGCGGCCAAAGCTGGACCTTCAGCAGCCGGGGTCTGCCGGCAGTGGCCATCCTTCCGCCCGTGGATCTGCCTTTGCAGGACGGCAGGTATCGCTTTGCCCTGGCGGATAAAAAACCACTGGTCTACCGGCGGTCGCTGAATCCGCTGAGCAACTGGACACCCATCAATTGGCTTTTACCCGAGGCTTGTGTTCTGCTGGAAAAAGGCGCAGGAGCGAATGAGTTGCGACTGGTGAGTGAAACAACCACCTACACCAGCTATGACGGCGGACTGCGCTGGAACGATCCGGACCCTCCTTTTGCCGATGTGGCGTCTACGATGGATCCCCTGCCTTTTACCGGAGATGCGACTGATCCTGCTCAATGGACTTTGGAGGTCGAGTTTTCCGGCAGAGTGTTCTTTGACGACCAGTGGCTGGGCGCCTATTACCGCCGGCCGCCGTACGTGGCGCTGTATCTCGTGTCGCAGGAATATCCCTGCGACCACAGCAAGCCCTTTTGGCAGACCACTCTCGACCGAGCCCTGCATTTCACCGTTCAGATACCCAAAACCGTTCTGCCGAAAAAAAGTGCGTTGCTGTATTCTGAGGTGAGGGATTTTCATCGCAACACCCTGATCGGTTATGCCTTGGTCAAGCCGGGCGAAAGTAAAAAGGTGACGGTCTCTTTGGCGCCTGACCACCGGCTTCCAGCGCTGCAGGTTCTATTCGACCAGCAAAAACGCCGCCAATAGACCGGCCGGCGGCGGTTCGGCCGTAACCGGGAATGAAGGGAGCAGGCGAGTGCGGTAAAAGCGACGCATCCTGATCCCTCGAGGCCATGGGCCCTGGCAACGGCTGCAAGTCTAACCCGGAGATTGCCGCACTGCTTTTCGTTACCAAGCTTCAACTTGGCAATGCAGCTGCCAGTGAAGCTCTGCTTAACGTTCTCTCGTTACCAAGCTCCACTTGAGAACGAGAGGCAAAGAAAACAACCACTGTATGCAGAATTCAAATAGCGTTTAATATGGTCTTTAGCCAATTCGATAAAGACTTGAAATTTTCTTGAATTTGATAATCACGTTGGCTAAATTGCTTCAATAAGCACGCAACATGGTTGGGATTGGCAAAATAAGGGTAGATGGGAGCGGCAAAGGCTCGTCCTGTTTGTATCGCACCTGTTGTTGTGGATTTTTTTATACAACCTATTATCCTTTCCTTCCAACCCAACTTCATATCCGCTTTCCAAAGCAATCCTAATTTGTGCTTGATGACAACCGACAATAACTGTAATTTGCCAAGAAACAAATGATCCATTGTTGCTTGAATCGGGCCTTGACAAAAAAATGTTGCCCAATGAGAGTAAAACCAGGTGACGTACTGACCATCGAAGAGTTGGCCGCCTACCTGAAAAAAATCGACGCTCCACAAGATCTTTTGGGTAAGGCAAGATCCCTTCCCCAAAAATCGGCCGGCACTGGCGTTTTCGGAAAGGAGCCATTGATCACTGGCTTGAAAAAACGCGTGCAAATGAATCCGATTCTGGAGGAGATAACTAGTGGCGGAACAACTTGCCGATAGTGTTATCAAGAGAATTGGCCAGGCTGCCGAGCTGTACCACCGGCTTGTCATGCTGGTGGCCCCGGCCGGTTCGGGCAAGACCGCCGCGCTGCAGGATGTTCATGAACGCACTGCGGCCCCTCTGGTCAACGTCAACCTCGAACTTTCCCGGCGCATGCTCGACCTCACCGAGCGCCAGCGGGCCTTGCAGTTGCCCCGCCTCCTCGCGGAGATCGTGGGCGCATCCGCAGCCGATGTGGTTCTTCTGGACAACGTCGAGGTCCTCTTCGATGTCTCGCTCAAGCAGGACCCGTTGCGGCTCCTGCAGGGGCTCTCCAGGAACAAAACGGTGGTCGCGGCCTGGAGCGGCTCCATCGACGGAGAGCACATGGTCTATGCGACGCCGGACCACCCCGAATACAAACGATATCCCTTACGAGATTTCCTGGTAGTGAATCCGGAGGCCGTTGCATGAAGACAAGGAACGAAAGCGCAGGAGGGCAGACGCGATGAAATACGGAGACCTGATCCAATTTGAGCC
>JAKQNR010000014.1 GCA_029565685.1 bacterium
GCCGCGCCGGGCGTCACCGGAATGATCGCCGGAATGCAGGTGGGGACCACCTCGATCCCGATTGCGATCGGCCTGATTCTGATGATGTACCCGCCGCTGGCGCGTGTCCGCTACGAGGAGATGGGCCGCGTATTCGGGAACAAGCGTCTGCTCGCGCTTTCTCTCATCCAGAACTGGATTGTGGGTCCGCTGGTGATGTTTGCCCTGGCCGTGATTTTTCTGCGCGGGCAGCCGGCCTATATGATCGGAGTTATCCTTGTCGGTCTGGCCCGCTGTATCGCCATGGTGATAGTCTGGAACGAGCTGGCGGAGGGAGACCGCGAACTGGCGGTTGGGCTGGTGGCTTTCAACGCCGTATTCCAGGTTCTGTTCTATGCCGTCTATATATACCTTTTTATCACTGTGGGACTGAATGCCCTGGGGCTGGTCGAGGGCCTGGATGTGCACATTTCCATCCTGGATGCCGCGAAAACTGTCTTTGTCTTTCTTGGCATTCCCTGCCTTGCCGGACTGATTACGCGCTACTCGCTTATCCGTTGCAAGGGCGGCCAGTGGTACGAGGAAAAGTTTATCCCCCGGATCAGCCCCCTTACTCTGATCGCGCTGCTGTTCACAATAGTGGTGATGTTCTCGCTCAAGGGCGAGATGATCGTGCGCCAGCCGCTGGATGTGTTGCGAGTGGCGTTGCCGATGGGGATTTATTTCTTCCTGATGTGGTTTATCACTTTTTACATCGCTCGGCGGCTGGGAGCCGGATACAGCCAGACCGCCACGGCTTCGTTCACCGCGGCCAGCAACGATTTCGAGCTGGCAATCGCCGTGGCGGTAGCTATTTTCGGCATCTCATCCGACCAGGCGTTCGCCACGGTGATCGGGCCGTTGCTGGAGGTGCCGGTGCTGATCGGGCTGGTCAACGTATCCCTTTGGCTTAAAGGGCGCTATTTCGGAAGCGAGAAACCTGCGGTCTGACAGGCTGCGGACAGGGTCGCGTAACTTATTGTATTAAAATGAGATTTGAAGGGGTGCGGTGCGCCGCGCCCTTTTTTTATTCTTGTCGGATTCTTGACTGTGCGGAGAGCAAACTGCAGTCGCGCTATTGACCCTTTGCACTGGCCGGTCTATATTTAGAAAAGCTTGTCCCCCGCGGTTTTTTGACATTCCAGCAAGGAGCCGCAGGTGATACAGGACGTCCTTCATTTCTTCCGCAGCGTGGACTGGAGCGGTTATCACGTCTCCGCGTTCGAGATCCTGCTGGTCGTGTTCGCGCTGCTCAAGCGTTTCAACGTGCTGTCCCTGCTGATCCTGGGGATTGTCCTGGGACGGGGGTTTGTCGAGGTCCAGCGGAACACCGATTTCGGCGCCGGATGGGCGGCGCTGACTCCGTTCTGCGTGTACGCTTTCTGCGCGGCCGTGTTTTTCATCTACGCGCTGGCGAAGATGTTCACGCATGAGCGCTGAGACGGTCCGCGGCGGGGCCTGTCAAACAAGGGATGCGACTTTGGCCAGACCGACAGTCCTGATTGTCGATGACAGCCGCGAAGAGATCAACCTCTGCGAGTTCATCCTCAATTCCGCGTGCCGGGTTGTC
>JAKQNR010000021.1 GCA_029565685.1 bacterium
GGTCAAACGCCGCATCATGGGCTGGAGCCAGACCTTCAACGATGACTATCTCATCCTCGACGTCGAGTTCAGCAACACCGGCGCTGATACCCTCACCGATTTCTATATCAGCGTCGAATCCAACGGCGCCAACACCTACCGCTCCAACGGCACGCGGCCGGCGCCTGGCACAGGTGAGAATTTCAACACGGTCACCACCTGGCAGCACTATTACGGCGGCCGCGTCGGCGACAGCCTGCGGGTCTTTTATGAATACAGCGCCGACGATCCGGCGGTTCCCGGCGACCTCATGGGCGCGCCGGTCACTTCTCAGAACGGTCGTCTTATCAATCCCAAGTTCGTCTGGTATTCGATTCTGCACGCTTCGGAAAAACCCTACACCGACCCGGCTGATGACCGGGATGATTTTCTCCAACCCAAAGTGACCTATATGGGCACGGCCACCAAGTTTCCGTACAACAGCGAAGGAGACGAATACGGCGACAAGAATTTCTGGGCCCTGCGCGGGGCTTATTCCGAGTTCTTTCCCATGAGCGGCGCCACCTGGCCCGGAACCCTGCACGCCGGCAACACCGACGAGACCGGCAATCCCAGCTACGCCGCCCATCCGGCCGGCACGATTCAGGCCAACAATTCCAAGATGTACTGCACCTTTGGGCCCTACCTCTTTCATCCCGGCGAGAAACTTCGTCTGGTCTTCGCGAATGGTTTTTCCGGCCTCGATGTCCGCACTGCCAAGGAGGTGGGGGCGAAATGGAAAAGCGGCACTCTGGAGGATCCACCCGGCACGCCCAACCCGCGCACCGGCTTTTTACCCGAACATTTCGCCTTTCCGGTAGATGCCACAGAGATGGATATGCGCAAGGACCGCTGGGTCAGCACCGGCATCGATTCGGTGATGAAAAGCGCCTGGCGCGCCAAATGGAATTTCGATCATGGCTACCGTATTCCTGCGGCGCCGCCGCCGGTCGAAAAGGTCACCATCATCGGCCTTGGCACCGGCGTCGAGATCAGGTGGAGTGCGCCTGAGGCCGAGAGCCGCGCTGATTTCGCCGGTTATCGTATCATGCGCCGCCTCTCCAATCTCGACACCCTCTTTTTCGAGGAGATCCATGCGACCGGGCCCGAGGAAAAGGCGGCCGAGCATCTTTACGTCGACAAGGAGGTGCTCATCGGCGCTCAGTACTATTACTATGTGCAAACGCGCGCGCAGATCGCCGCTGACGATCCGCTAGCCGACCCCCTCAGCAGAGGTCGAATCATTTACAGCAGCCGCGTTCTGCAGCCGACGATCAACTGGATCAATCCGCCCCACTTTTCCCAGACCGACCTGACCCGGATCCGCATCGTACCCAACCCCTACAACATCAACGATCCCCTTTTGGTCAAGCAGGGGTGGACCGATCAACGCGGCATTCAGTTCTACAACCTTCCCGGCCAAGTGACGATCAAGATCTTTACCGAGTCCGGCGACCTGGTGCAGACCATCGAGCACAACAGTCCGGTGAGCGCCGGCTACGAGATCTGGGATATGATCACCCGCAACCAACAAGTGATCAGCAGCGGAGTTTACATCGTCGTTTTTGAAAAGCCCAATGGCGAAACCGCTTTTCAGAAATTTATGGTCGTCCGGTGAGCCGGAACCAAGGAGAACGCTTCCATGAAATCATTCAAGCTCTTTCTGATCGTCCTTTTTTTCTCTGCTTCGCTGTTGCAGGCTCAGGTGGGATTAGACAAGATTGCGCAAAGCACGATGAATTTCCAGCAGGTCGGCCTGTCGGCGCGGGCGGGCGGAATAGGCGAGGCCTTTTGCGCCGTCGGCCGCGGAGCGGAGGCCATCTTTTACAATCCATCCGGCGTGGTCGAGGCCGGCAGGCGCATAGATCTCAAATTTTACTCCACTGAATGGATCGCGGACATCCACTATATGGCTGCTGCCCTGAGCTGCGACCTCGGCCGATATGGCGCGATCGGTCTCTCTTTTCTCAACGTCGATTACGGCGACATTTACACCACCTCGCTGCTCGACGCCTCAGAGATCGCCCTTTACCCCCAGGGCTACAAGGATACCGGCCTGGCAGACAACGTCGGCGCCTGGTCGTTCGGTCTGACCTACGGCCGCGCTATCAGCACCCAGTTTCTCATCGCCGGCAACGCCCGTCTGGTCAGTCAATCCCTGGGCATCTCGAATCTCGCCGCCGGCCCGACCGAGAACAATGCCGCCAAACTGGTCTTTGACGCCGGGGTCAAATACTATACCGGCATCAAGAGCTTTCGCTTTGGCATGGCGATCCGCAACTTTTCTTCCAACATCAAGCGCGAGGAGATCAACGAGCAACTGCCGCTTACCTTTACCATGGGGGCGGCCTTGGATCTCATGGATTTTATCATCGGCGAGGATGAAGCAACACACGCTCTCACCCTTTCTGTGGACTTTGTCCATCCGAACAACCATTCTGAACGAGTCAACGCCGGGATGGAGTATCTTTTCATGGAGCGGGTGGCGGTGCGCGTCGGCTATCAGGGCAACAACGACATCGCCTCATGGTCGACCGGATTCGGCCTTCATACTGCCGTCGAAGGCAACGATGTCTATATCGATTATGCCTATTCGTTCATCGATACCTTTGACGCAGTCAACCGATTCGCATTGGGGTTAGGATTCTGAGAGAGGTTTGTATTTTGTTGCAGTGGGGCCCGCACGCAGCGACGGACAAGGGCGAAAGCGAAGCCGGTTGCCGAGGGGCTGCTGGTGAACGCGGCTGTTGCTGTGCGCGTGCAGGTCGCGGCCCGCGTCAGCTGCACGATCAGTCGCAGCGCGGATGTCCGGCTTTTTTTCAGCAGGCGGCGCATTCTCCGCCGCAGCGGGTGAATGACTCGGCGCTGAGGTGGGACTTGCCGCCGCCATTGTGGATCGAATCGCTGCGGTAAAAACAACGATTCCTATGCGAAACGCCGGGCCACTGACGATAAATCTCGAACACCCTGTAGAGCGGCCGAAGCCGTTACTCTGAAAAATTCGTTTGTCTGGCTTGTCAAAGCCGTAATGACCGTTTTCCTTTCAAATAGGAGGTAGTATGAGAAGAGATGTTACTATCCTAAGCGTCGTGCTCTTGATCCTGTCAGCGGCGGGCGCTCTGGTAGCGCAGGTCCCGGCATCCGCCACCTGGGCGTTGACCGATCCGAACGCGGGTGGCACAGGCCAGACGGTCGCCACCTCGGGCCTTGTGAACGCGGCGGATGAAAATCTGGTCAACAGCGAGATCAACGGCTACACCGGCTATAATAACAGTCAACGGGTGCGGATCAAGGGCAACTCCTGGCCTGCAGGGTTGACGACGCAAATCGACACCGTCTATGTCGAATTTGCCGTCACCCCAAAAGCAGGGAATAAAATGACGGTTGAATCCCTCTCCCTCGACCTCGGCTGCCATTCCCTCAACAATATGAAAGCCAATGTGTGGTACTCGACCGATCCAGCGTTTCTCAACCCGGTTCAGGTAAGCTACCAGACGGCAGATACAGTGAACAACTATTTGCCGCGCAACACCACCAACACTGTGCAAACCATTACCGCCCAACCTTTTCAGGTTGTCAATCAGGGGGAGACCTTTTTTCTGCGCGTCTACTTTTGGGTGGATCAGAACGCCAGCGTTGCGACGGGCAAGTATCTTACGATCCAGAATGTAGTCATTGGCGGTATAACTGAGACGGCGCCCCTGCCCGCCTCGGCCACTTGGGCGCTGACTGATCCGAATACTGGCGGTACGGGCCAGAGCGTCGCCACAACCGGTAAAGTGAACGCTGCGTACGAGCATCTGGTGAATGCCGAGATCAATGGGTATACCGGTTTCAATTCCAGCCAGCGTGTGCGTATTAAAGGCAACTCATGGCCTGCGGGGCTGACCACTCAGATCGACACTGTTTATGTCGAATTCGCCGTATCGCCCAAGCTTGGCGCCAGACTGAGGGTTGAATCCCTCTCCCTGGATCTTGGCTGTCACTCCCTGAACAACATGAAGGCCAACGTCTGGTATTCTACGGATCCCGCATTTCTTGATCCGATTCAGGTTGCTTATCAGACCGCGGATACCGTAAACAACTATCTGCCGCGCAATACCTCCAATACAGCACAGACAGTGACCGCGCAGCCGAATGTTCTGGTCGATCAGGGGCAAACTTTTTACTTGCGCGTTTACTTTTGGGTGGATCAAAACGCCAGCGTGGCAACAGGCAAATATATGACTATTCAGAATGTGGTCATTGGCGGTACAACTGAAAGCGCCCCCTTGCTTTCCTCAGCCGCCTGGGCACTGACTGACCCGAATACAGGCGGCACAGGAAAGACGGTCGCCACTGCAGGCAAGGTGACTGCAGCAGAGGAAAAACTGGTCAACACCGAGATTAACGGCTATACAGGTTTCAACAACAGTCAGCGTGTGCGCATCAAGGGCAACTCTTGGCCCGCCGGTCTGACAGCCCAAATCGACACCGTGTACGTCGAATTTGCGGTCTCTCCCAAAGCCGGCGCCCGCTTTACTGTGCAAACCCTTTCTCTCGATCTCGGCTGTCACTCGCTCAACAACATGAAAGCCAATGTGTGGTATTCGACCGATCCGGCGTTTCTCAATCCTGTTCAGGTCGTCTATCAGACCGCTGATACGGTGAACAATTATCTGCCGCGCAATACCACCAACACCGTGCAGACCGTAACAGCGCAGCCCAACCTGGTGGTCGAAGCGGATCAGACCTTTTACCTGCGCGTATACCCCTGGGTTGATCAGAACGCCAGCATAGCGACGGGCAAATATCTCACCATCCAGAATGTGCTCATCTCCGGCCAGACCGAGGGCGGCGCTGATTTTGAGCTGCCTTCTATCGCGACCCAGCCGGTCTCCTACATCTCGACGACTTTTGCTGCCTCCGGCGGAACCATTCCTTCGGACGGCGGCGCACCGGTCACTGCGCGCGGCGTCTGCTGGAGCACGACGACTGCTCCGACCACCGTCGATGCCAAAACCAGCGACGGGGCCGGCTCCGGTTCGTTTGTCAGCCAGGTGACCGGACTCACTGCCGGCGTAACCTATTATCTCCGCGCTTATGCCACCAACGATGCCGGCACTGCTTACGGGGAAGAATTTTCTTTTAAGACCCTCGATTCTTTGATGGCGCCGACGGTCACCACCGCTCAGGTCAGCGACGTCATGGTCAAAACAGCCAAAGGCGGCGGCACAGTGACCGAATGGGGCGGAAGCGATGTCATCGCCCGCGGCATCTGCTGGAACTTGACCGGCGATCCGACCATTGCCGACAACAAGAGTGAAAGCGGCACAGGCATCGGCAGCTTTACCGCTTCGATCTTTCCCCTGACCGAGAGCACGGTCTATTATGTGCGCGCCTATGCGACCAATTCCACCGGCACCGGCTATGGCCGGGTCGAAAGCTTTACCACCCAGGCGCCGGCGCCTGCGGTGTTCAAGGTCGTCGCCCAGGACGGCAGCGGCGATTATACCACGGTGCAGGCCGCTTTCAACGATGTGCCTGATTTTTACACCGGCATGTGGTGCATCTATGTCAAGGCCGGAACTTATAAGGAAAAGCTTCTGCTCGCTCAGAACAAGACCAACGTCGTGCTCAGGGGTGAGAGCGCCTTGACCACCATTCTTACCTATGACGACTATGCCGGCAAGCCGGGGGTCGGCGGCACCTCCAACTGCTACAGCACCGCGATCGAGGCGGATGACTTTACCGCTATGGATATCACATTTCAAAATACGGTTAAAAACGATGGTTCGGCCCCCGACCAGCAGGCTGTAGCCCTGCGCGTCAACGGCGACCGCGGCGCTTATTACAACTGCCGCCTCCTCGGATACCAGGATACCTATTACGCCTGGGGTGGTCACGGCACCGTCCGTACTTATATGAAAGAGTGCTACATCGAAGGCTCGGTCGATTTCATCTTCGGCCGCAACATCAACGTTTTTGACAACTGCCATATTCACGTCAATCGCCAGAACGGCTGCATCACCGCGCCCAGCACCGATGCCGCCTCCCGCTTCGGCCTGGTCTTCATGGACTGCAAGATTACCGCTGATTCGGTGGGTTTCAACGGTGTGCCCATCACCTCCTTCCACCTCGGACGGCCGTGGCAGGGAAGACCCCGATGCGTCTATCTCCGCTGCGAAGAGCCCGCAACGCTCAATCCCGAGGGCTGGACCGTGATGACGACCGGCCTCAATCCCTTCTTCGCCGAATACCACTGCTTCGGCCCAGGATCGAACTTTTTCGGCCGGATCAACGGCGGCATTCAGCTCAGCGGAGCGGAAGCGGCTGAATATACCATCGCCAACATTTTCGCCAGAACGAGCAATCCCAGCTTCGGGTATGACTGGCTGCCGGAAAAACCGGTCTTCACGGATGTTGAATGGAGCAAGGGACCCGAGTCGCTACCGACGGTCTATGAACTCTCGCAGAACTATCCCAATCCGTTCAATCCGGTTACGACCATCCATTATGCGCTTCCCAATCCGGGCAAAGTGAGGATCATCGTCTACAATCTTCTCGGCGCGAAAGTGGCGACCCTGGTGGATGGGCCGCAGGCTGCCGGCCGCCATACGGTTCGGTTTGACGCTCTTCATCTCGGCAGCGGCGCCTATTTCTACCGCATTGAGGCGGACGATTTCCAGCAAACTAAAAAGATGCTGCTGCTCAAATAGGCTGGGCATTTATTATAAAGGGAAACCGGGTGCAGCCGTTTCATCGCGGTTGCCCCCGGCGCCCACATGACTTGTTTACAACGGAAATTACTTTTCAGCGTTCTCGCCCTTGTCGGCGCAGGAAACGCACAGATTGCAGCATTCCCTGATACCGGCTTTCAGCGTTTCGGCGTGACCGGCTATCTGCCGGTCTTTCATGACCAGGCCAGGCGCAGCCTCACGTTCCCCGGTTCCTGGCTGGCGGATTCCAGCGGCGATTTCGCAGCTTGGCGCAGCGCGACACGGCAGATCGTCATCGATCATCTGTTCGCCGAACCGCCGCGCGCCCCTTTTGATCCCCTCATCATAGAGGAAGAGCGGCGTGTCGGTTATACTGCGCGCAAATTGGTTTTCAATCTGAACGCTTGGAACCGCGTCTCTGCTTATTTGCTGATACCTGAGGGAAAAGGTCCGTTTCCGGCGGTGCTGCTTCTTCACGACCACGGCGCCCGCTTTGACATTGGCAAAGAAAAGACGGTGCGCCCCTTTCAGGTCGAGCCGGCCAGGCTGCAGGCCGCGCAAGAGTGGGTAAAAGGCAACTATGGCGGCCGCTTTATCGGCGACGAACTGGCCCGGCGCGGCTATCTTTGCCTGGCTGTCGATGCTCTCAACTGGGGCGACCGCGGCGGCGCCGGCAAAGAGGGACAGCAGGCGCTCGCTTCCAATCTTTTCAATCTAGGCATGTCTCTTGCCGGCGTGGTGGCCTGGGAAGATCTCGCCGCGCTGCGTTTTCTCGCCTCAAGGCCTGATGTGGATACCACCCGCATTACTGCCATGGGCTATTCCTTTGGCTCTTTTCGCGCCTGGCAGCTAGCCGCGCTGTCGGAGCAGGTGCGCGCGGCGGTCTGCATCTGCTGGATGGCCGGACGCAGGGAGCTGATGGCGCCGGGCAACAACCTCACCAAAGGCCAATCCTCCTACACCACCCTGCACCCCGGCCTGCCCCGCCTGCTCGACTATCCAGATGTCGCCGGCCTCGCCTGTCCGCGGGCGATGCTCTTCTATAACGGCGAGACTGATCCTCTTTTTCCGCAACACGCCGTTCAGACTGCCTATGATAAGATGCGGCGAATCTGGGAGGCGCAGGGCGCCGGCGACAGGCTGGTCACCCGCTTCTGGCCCGGCGGCCACCGGTTCTCACGAGAGATGCAGGAGGCTGCCTTTGATTGGCTTGACGAACAACTCGATCGCCGTTAGTTATGGGGAAAAGGAGTTTTGTCGCAATGAAGGTATTTGGCTTTGTTCTGTTCGTTTTTACTCTGGCCCTCGATCTGCACCAAGCCTTTTGTTTCGTCAACGCGGCCGGCGATGAAAATTTCATGCAGGCCATTCAGCCGCCGGCGATCCCGGACCGCAGTCTCTCAATCCGAGATTTCGGCGCCGTCGGCGACGGCCATACACTTTGCACTGCGGCCATTCAGCAGGCGATCAACGCTTGCGCCGGGGCGGGCGGCGGCCGGGTGGTCATTCCTTCAGGGATCTGGCTCACCGGCCCGATCCGCCTTGAGAGTCGCATCGAGCTCCATCTCGAGAGCGGCAGCCTGCTCCTTTTTTCCAGCGATCACAGCTTGTATCCGGTGATCCGCGCTCCGACCAAGGGGTGGCTGGTCGCCTCACCCATTTATGGCTACGGACTCGAGGATGTCGCCATCACCGGCTGCGGGATCATCGATGGGGCGGGAGAGAGCTGGCGACCGGTGAAAAAGTTCAAGACCACCTCCAAACAGTGGAAAGAGCTGCTCGGTTCCGGTGGGGTGGTTGATGAAAAGGGGGATATGTGGTGGCCTTCGCGCGAGGCCCTGGAGGGCGAAGCCTGGCTTCAGAACCTGCGCAAGAGCAAGCCGAAAAAGGAACACACGGCGGAAGACTATGTTGCGGCGCGCGATTATCTGCGGCCTTATATGATCTCGTTCATCGACTGTAAAAGGATTCTGTTTGAGGGCGTTACGATCAAGAACTCGCCCAAGTTCGCCCTCTGTCCCGCCTGGTGCGATCAGCTCATTATTAGGGATGTGAAAGTGAACAACGAATGGTGGGCGCAAAACGGTGACGGCATTGACATCAGCGCCTGTCGCAATGTGCTGGTTGAAAAATGCACGGTGACGGCTGGAGACGATGGCATTTGCATGAAATCCAGCGGCCGCTCGGGGCGCACGGGTCCAGCCTTGGAGAACGTCCTTATCCGCGACTGCATCGTCTATCACGGCCACGGCGGTTTTGTCGTCGGCAGCAACACCGACGGCGGCATGCGCAACATTCGCGTCGAGAATTGCACTTTCATCGGCACCGACATCGGCCTGCGTTTCAAGAGCGCGCGCGGCAGCGGCGGGGTGGTCGAGAAGATCAGCATTCGCAACATCCGCATGAACGATATCGTCGGCGAGGCGATCAACTTTGATGCCTTTTATGAAACGGACGAGCCCGACACTCTGGCCAGGCCGGTGACTCGCGAGACTCCTGTGTTTCGCGATATCACCATCGATAGTCTCACCTGCGTCGGCGCAGGCCGGGCTATGGTCATGACCGGTCTGCCCGAAATGCCTATTCAGAACCTCCGCATCCGCGACGCCCATATCTCTGCAGAGACCGGAGTACGGCTGCGCCATGTCCGCGATCTCAGCCTCGAACGGGTGGTGATCAAACCGGCGCGAGGGGCGCTGTACGATTTCAAACGCTGCAGCGGCATCACCATCGACGGCGCCGGCTATTCGGAAAACAGCGCGTCTTTCCCCTCTGACCTCTGGCGTTCGCTGATGCACCACGATGAAGCCTGGTTCAGTACCCCCGAGGCGACGGCGGTGGCGGAAAACATGCTGCTTTACCAGTGCGCCGTCGGCGGCTGGCCCAAGAACATCGACATGGCCCGCACGCTGACTGGTGCGGAAAAAGCCGTTCTTACTGCGCCGCCGCCGGATACCCTCGCCACCATCGACAACGGCGCCACCTGGACCCAACTCGTCTTTCTCGCCCGCGTCATCTCCGGCCGCCCTGATTCGCGGTTCGTCGAGTCCTTTAACCGCGGCCTCGATTATCTTTTTGCGGCGCAGTATGACAACGGCGGCTGGCCGCAGTTCTTTCCTCTGCATCCGGGCTACTTTTCCCATATCACCTATAACGACGACGCCATGATCGGCGTGCTCACCCTGTTGCATGACATTGCTGAGAAAAAGGCCGGTTTCGGCTTTGTCGATGCAACGCGGCGCGCCAGAGCCGCTGCGGCGGTGAAGCGCGGCATCCGCTGCATTCTGGCGACGCAGTTGAAAGAGGGGGAGAAGCGGACAGCCTGGTGCGCCCAGTACGACGAAAAAAGCCTGCAGCCGGCCTCAGGGCGAAGCTACGAGCTGGTTTCGCTCAGCGGCGACGAAAGCGTCGGCATCATCCGCTTTCTCATGAACCTGCGGAATCCATCGCCGGAGATCGTCACCGCAGTGCAGAGCGCGGTAGAGTGGCTGGAAAGAGTCAAAATAAATGGCATGCGCGTCGATTATGTTGCAGATGCCTCACAACCCGGCGGATTCAACAAGGTGGCGACGTTCGATCCCGATGCGCCGCCGATGTGGGCCCGATTTTACTTGATCGGTTCGAATCGACCTTTTTTCAGCGACCGCGATGGCAAGATTTATTATGATCTGGCCAAGATCTCTGCCGAGCGGCGCAACGAGTACGCCTGGCTCGGCTATTGGCCGCAGGAGTTGCTGGAGATCGAGTATCCCGCCTGGCTGAACCGGACCGATGTCCGTTTGAAAACGAAAAGAACCAATGCAGAAATTTTAGACTCCCCTATTGACATGCTTTTTAAATAATCGCTTGTTTTTTCGATCCGTGTTGCCTAATATTTCGGCAGGGCCAGAACAGGCAGGCCGATCTAGCCCGGCGCCCTGAAAATGGGTTATGGTCGGGTGTCCGGCGACCAATACAAAAGGGTCATCCCGATTTCCTTGCGCCCCGGCGATTTCTAATTACCTATTTTTCATTTTTAAAAGCATACTTGTCCTATTTGCGGACCGAATACTTTTTCAGGTACAAAATTTCAATCGCCTCTTATCGCGATAGTGTGGATCGCGGCGCGTCGATAAACGGACCGTCTGGATCATTGTTGCTGTCATAACCTGTTTGTTTCGCGGATGACCTGGAATGTTTTTTCGCACATGATTTGCACGTGCATCTGAACGAACCCGATTATCACATCCCCTTTTTTTGTTCAATCGCCTGGGCAACAGTAAAAAGTTCAGTTGGCCGAAAAAAATACGGATTAAAACCGTTTATATATCCGGTCGACCGAATTGAATGGAAAAGAATTCATTCAGCCGTGGATCGAATGCGAGCGCATTATGGAAGATGGAGCCCTTGAATTCCAAATGGAAAGCCAACCGAATCGATATAAGGGCTGCAGTAAGCATAACAGCAACAGTGAACAAAACTATTTTTTAACGGAATAGATGTGCCGATAAAAATTGATGAAAGGCATACTATATGGATTTTTATAGAAAAAACGACATCGACCGTCGAAGATTCTTTCAAACATCAGTCCTGGCGGGCGCCGCCACCGGCGCTGCTGCGGCTTTTCCATCCGCCGGTCGCATGGCCGGCCCCGCCATAAATGAAAGATCTGTTAAACGCACCCTTTGCCCGGAGCTTTTATTGAACGGCACTGTCTCCGTTTCAAAACCGTTGCTTGCTCCCTCGCAGCTCAGTTTCCGCATTGGATTGGCACGGACGCGCATGTCGTCCTATCCTTGCGATTCGATGGACTTTATCATGATTGACCTTGAACGGCCTGACAACAGATACCGGCACGCCTATTTTTGCAATGGAGACCTTACTGGCCGGCTGCTGGAATTTCTGAGTTGTTCAGAAGGAGTAGATGGCAAGCATGATCCAAGATTAGAGGAATTATTTGAACGGATGATTCGGCAGCGGCGGTCTTCGGGTTATATCGGACGTTTCGCCGCCGTTCCCGGCAGCGTAACTCCCGAAGATAGTCCAGAACGGGCTGGCGCTGGTTCAAAACATTTTTCAGGATTAATGAGATATTATGAGTTGACAGGCGATAAACGGGCGTTGGAGGCCGCCCGGGGGTTGGCCGAACTCCTCTGGTCGGTTCGAGCTGAATGGAAAAAGAAAAAACATGTTTCTTGGGTCATTGAACCATTGGCCCGTTTATGGCATGTCACCAAGGACCCGCGGTGGTTGGAATTTTCTGCCATGGTTCGCGACAACATCCAAACGTTGGGAGAGGAAAAAACGCATTCCCATGGCTATATGACCATGATTCGGGGTTTGCAGATCATGACCCTTTTGACCGGCGATCTTTCCTGGAATGTTCTACCTGAACAAAGTCAACGATATATCATTGAAAAACAATTCGTAACGCCGGATGGAAATATTCCCGAATTTTTTCCAACCAGCGCAAGAAATGAAGGGTGTTCTATAGCTGACTGGATATTACTGAATTTATATCAGGGCTTGATACATGGAGATGAGACGGCCTATGAGAAAGCAGAGCGTTCGTTCTGGAATGCGTTGGCATTCAATCAGTTGATTACCGGCGGATTCGGGCATCGGAGGATCGCCTCTAACGGATATGGCGTCGACAACATTCATGAAGCATGGTGGTGTTGTACGCAAAACGGCGGCATGGCGATGGCAGAATATGCGCGCCATTCGGTAACGTTCAGGGATAATGCCATCCATGTGAATTTTCTGACGGCGGGTGATTTTGAAATACCTTTACCCGGAGATAAGAAGGCTCGGATTACCATCCAAACTCTTTATCCGTGCAAAGCTGAGGCCGTCATCGAAGCAGAAAATATTCCCGAAAACATCATGCTGAAAGTCCGGATTCCTGCCTGTATAAAAAATCCACAGGTTGATGAAATCCGCAAAGGAAACAGGCTGAAGGTCATTTTCAGCGGAACGATCGGACATCGGATCGAACGAATGTATCCCGGCGTCCTTTTGACGTTTGGTCCGCTAATCCTTGTTCCTCCAAAGGGAGTCGGAGTTGGCGACAAATCATCTGCAAATTCTTCTGACGGAATACCTGAAGGATATGTTCCCCAATCTATTCCAGAGGGAGTTCCCACTATTATGCTTGACGCAACCGCGGATGCCGACGGCTTTGTAACGTTACCCTTGTGTCCGCCTGATCGACCCTTACCAACCTGGAGTTATTTTGATGAGGGCCCGGGTTCGAGAACGTGGGTGGAAGGCGCCGCTGTACAAGTACGCTTGAAATATCCGGGGGGAGCTGTTTTGCCCTCACGATTCGTGCCGATGTGTTTCAGCACCTCCTGCATGTCGTTGTTCGAAACGCCGGTTGTATTTAAGGATGTGGAATATTCCCGAACCGAATAACGCTTCAACATCATTAGCCGGTTTCGATTAAAAAAGGCCGGAGAACCGGAGCTTTATGTAAACCTCAACGAACCTTAATAACAGCCATAATTTGCGGCCGACAGAAAGGAATCGTTATGTCCGTCTCTGATCGCGGCACTCCAGGATATCTGACAGCCCTGTTGTTATGCATCGCTTTCGGCGCCGCGATCACGAAGGCTTCTTCGACCCCGGAAATCCGCAACACAACGATAAACCTTGCGGCGTTCCCAAAGATGCGGCGCCGGGGATCTGCCAAGGACCCCTCACCGAATCAATCCTCCGCTTCCGCGAAGGCTGTTTCCACAGATCGCTGATGACGGCAGCGTGAGCTTCGATAATGGTCTCGATCGACGGATTGTCGCATTTCTATTGCGTTATCATTCGACGAATATAAAAGCGCCGCGGGCCTCGTTCCGCGATGCTCTCGGCGAAGATCGCGAGCAAGCTGTATCGTTGCTCCGTATGGACCCGCTCGCGGACCGACCTATACGCGCCGCTTGTGGTAGGCGTCCGGAAAGATGTTAGCCTACCTCTTCCAAGTCTTCACCTGCACGATCATCGCCTCGACACCCGGAACGATGTTCTCATACAGCCTCGGGAGCAACCTACCCGCAGCATCGTCAGATCGCCGCGCGGTGAGCCGAGTGGTTCGACAGGCTCAAGATTGAAGCTGTCGTGGCAAGACGCATGACCGATGTGGAGGACTGTGTTCAGGAATTGATGCTATGAATTGATTTATTTTATCGGAGGAACGAATGAATTTGCCATCCGGGTTTTCCTGGTTTTCCGGCTTTTCAGCAGCGCTCCTGTTGCTGTTTTTCTTCGCTTGCTCAGGTTGTTTATTTCATTCGAGCCCGAAGGTCCTGCAGCCGAGGATCGTTACCGAGCCGGTGCAGTATGACTCGGACGATGCGGCCATCTGGATTCATCCCAACGACCCGGCGCGAAGCCTGATCATCGGGACCGACAAGCAGGCTGACGGCGGCCTCTATGTTTTTGACCTCAACGGCAAGATCATTGCAGAAAAATGCGTCCGGCCCCTGCAACGACCCAATAATGTCGATGTCGAGTACGGCCTTCTCCTCGGCGGCCGTCCGGTCGACATCGCCGTCACCACCGAACGCTTGCTCAACCGTATTCGCATTCATAGACTGCCCGATATGAAGCCGGTCGACGGCGGCGGCATCGAGCTATTCGGCGGCGAAATCCAGCGCGATCCCATGGGCGTTGCGCTTTACAAACGTCCAACCGACGGCCGCATCTACGCCATCGTCGGCCGTAAGGAGGGGCCCACCGACGGCCGTTATCTCTGGCAGTATCTGCTCGAGGACGATGGCGACGGCCTGGTCAAAGCGACCAAGGTGCGCGAATTCGGCCTGTACAGCGGCAAAAAGGAGATCGAAGCCATCGCTGTGGATGATGAACTGGGCTATGTTTATTATTCGGACGAGCAGATGGGGGTGCGCAAATATTACGCGGATCCCGATCACCCAGGCGGGAACACCGAGCTCGCCTTCTTCGCGCGCGAGGGCTTTGCCGCAGACCTCGAGGGCATCTCGATCTATACCCTGTCCGACGGCAGGGGGTATATCCTCGTCAGCGACCAGCAGGCGAACAGATTCCACATATTCAAACGCGAGGGAGAGCCCGGAGCGCCGCATCGACACACCCTGGTGAAGGTGATCAATACCTCCACCAAACAGAGCGATGGCTCCGAGGTGACCTCCGCTTCCCTGAACCAGTCCTTTCCGTACGGGCTCTTTGTGGCGATGTCGGATGACAGGACCTTCCAGTACTATGACTGGAGAGATATCGCCGGGACGGAACTGGAGCTGGCCCGCAAATAGCCGGGGAGCTTGTGCGCTCTGTCTCTTTGCGCCGGGAGGGCTGCGCGAACCTTTCTGCGCTCCTTTCGCTTCATCCGATCGGTGCCTGAAAAGCTTGCGTCGGTTGAGTTAGCAAAAACGTTCCCAATATAATTATTGCTGCACACCTTCATTTTCGACTGTGAAGCATCGCGTTATCGCAAAGGAGGCGGGAATGAGAACAAGGGTTAGAGGATGGGGTTGAAAAGATACTGCGCCGCAGCGGATGGTAGAAGAAGGCGGTATTACAACCTCCACCGAAGGTGAGCAAAGCAGCAGAAACTGAACCGGACTATGGCTGTGGTTATTTTTAGTGTGTCTGTATTACAGCAGCCCCTGAATATTTCTGCGCAGGTTGATTCCGCAGCGATATAGCAATGGTGCTTGATTTTTAGGTCCTGGTTGCTTAATTTGATCGACCTGACAACCCGTTGCCATCACCCGCTGCTCAGGATGAAGAATTGTAATGTCGGGCGTCCCCGCACTCCAATACACTCCCTTGCAAGCACGCATCGGCGACTGTATGCTGCCCCTGCGCAAGACTTACGAGGAGATCTAACTCGTTGGCGACATCCCTCTCATGGCGCCCCATCGGCTTTGTTCCTGCTGATCCGGGCATGGGAAAAATAAAATTCAATCGGTCTCGCTGAAATAAAATAAACTCAGAAAAATATAGGCTTTGAAAATGAAACATATCCGCCCCATAACCTGTCTGGTCTTTATCATAACGCTTCTTGCCGTCATCGCGGCCGGTACCGCGATCCTGAGTCACCAGGGACCAGGTCCCTATAATTATGAATCCATCCGCGGTGAGTTGATCAAGATCCATGGTCAGGGGCTCTATCAGCACATGTCGGCTGATGTCGCCATACAGGGCATCGCCCAGGATTATGTCACACTTTGCATCGCCGTGCCCCTGCTGCTCATCTCCCTGTTTCTGGCGCGCCGGGGTTCCCGGAAGGCGCTGTTTGTGCTCTCGGGCACATTGGGCTATTTTTTGCTCACTTATCTCTTTTATACGGCCATGGCCATGTACAATGCTATGTTTCTGGCCTATGTGTTTCTGCTGGGCGCCTCTTTCATCTCTTTTATCCTTGTTCTTTTTTCGTATGACGTAACTAACTGTAAAGCCTGGTTTGCATCTGAAAACCAGCTGCGCAATGCCGGCATCTTCCTCATCACCAATGCCTCGCTCATTTCTATGCTGTGGTTGAGAATCGTGCTTCCCCCTCTTTTTGATGGCAGCATCATTCCACCGGAGGTGCAGCATTACACCACTCTTGTGGTGCAGGGCTTTGATCTCGGTTTGTTTCTGCCCATGGCTTTTGTGGTCGGAATCCTTGCCCTGCGAAGGAATGCATACGGCTATCTGTTCACGGTTATCTATACCCTCTTCCTGGCCCTGCTGATGACGGCCCTGACCGCAAAAATTCTTTTCATGGCAAGGACAGGCGCCCCGGTCAGTCCTGCGATTTTCATCATACCAACCATCAATGGCATCGCTGTTCTTTTTTCCGTTGCACTGCTCAGAAATGTGACAGCCAGGTGATTGCCAGTCCCTAAATAATCGCCCGTTTGCCCTGTTCAATGTGGGCCTGCATAGTTCAGCAACTTTTTTTTTGTGTGAATTTTGTGATTTTGATTTTTTCTGGATACCCGAAGGAGCGTTTCTTCTCGTTGAGGCTTGCCTGGGAAGGGAATCCATTTAAAAGGCTTTGGCAGGAGGAACAAAATAACAGTCATTGTGCTTGGAGCAACCGCCTGCTGTATTCCTATGAATTATCCATAGCATCTCGCGCAGGATCAGGCTGCTATTGCGTTCATAGCAAGCCTATGGCCGAAATAGGCAGTCAGGGGCACAAAGACAAGCATTATTAAAGTCATCGAAATTTGGTGGACAGAGGAACTATGCTTCGCATAACCATTCGTTATTTTCTCATTGGCCTTTTATTCGTTGCCATAACGGCAGCTGCCGCTGTTCACGATTTTTCCATCACCGATTTCGGCGCCATCGCGGACGGCGTAACGATCAACACCCGGGCGATCCAGGCCGCCATCGACAAGGCCGCGGCCAATGGCGGCGGAACCGTGTACATTCCTGCGGGACGTTTTGTCAGCGGTACGATCTTTTTCAAGAGTCATATCCGTCTGTACCTGGAATCGGGCGCCGTACTCTTGGGAAGCCGGGATCTCAACGACTACCCCATGACGATATGCCGGTTTCCCTCCGGATCCGACCGTTATGTGGCCCGGGCGTTGATCTGGGGTGAAGATCTGGAAAATATCGCCATTTCCGGACGAGGCGCCATTGACGGCCAGGGCGCGTCTTTCGCCCAGAATCGGGTTCCACCGCAACAGTATCAGGAACTGTTGCGCGCCGCCGGCAGAGACACGAGCCGTTTTTTCCCCGAGCCTTCCTACCTCAATCGTCCGTATATGATTCGATTCATTTCCTGCCGCAGGGTGCATATTGAGGGCGTCACGCTGCAAAAGCCGGCCATGTGGTTGCAGCACTATATCAACTGCGACGGCGTCACCATACGCGACGTCGATATTTTCAGCCACGGCAGTCCCAACAACGACTTGATCGATATCGACGGTTGCCGCAACGTGGTCATTTCGGGTTGCCGCGGCGATTCCGACGATGACGGCATCACTCTGAAAAGCACGAGCGCGGCATCGGTGCAAAACGTGGTGATCTCGGATTGTATCATCCGCAGCCGAACCAACGCCATCAAGGCCGGCACGGAATCATCCGGCGGATTCCAGGATATTACCATCACCAACTGTATCCTGAAACG
The DNA here is from genome assembly GCA_029565685.1 of bacterium. Classification (GTDB taxonomy): domain Bacteria; phylum Zhuqueibacterota; class Zhuqueibacteria; order Residuimicrobiales; family Residuimicrobiaceae; genus Anaerohabitans. Next base: position 17,800 of record JAKQNR010000021.1, read on the forward strand.
ATCGCTGATGGACAGCGGCTTTTCCGGCCGCGCGGAAGGGCTGGCGGGCATCGCGCTGGAAATCGTCGACGGCGGCGCCTTGGATCGCGTCACCATTTCCAACATCGCCATCGAGGATATGGCGGCGCCGATTTTTCTGCGCCTGGGCCATCGCGCCCGGCCGTTTCGCGTTCGCCAGGAAAAGGCGGCCATCGGCGTCTTCCGCAACGTCAAGATCAGCAATATAACAGCCACTCATGCCGGCCGCAACGGCTGTTCCATCCTCGGCATCCGAGATCGCGATATTGAAAATGTTGCAATCTCTAATGTATTCATCCATTTTGACGGCGGCGGCAGCAAAGCCATTGCCGAAGCGGAATACCCGGAAAACGACTCGGATTATCCGGAAAGCACCCGCTATGGCGACCTACCGGCTTATGGCTTTTACTGCCGGCATGTTAACGGTTTGACCCTGCGCGACGTCGAGCTGGCCTACGGCCTGGAGGAGGCCAGGCCGCCGCTGTTTTTTGACGATGTGAAAAATTTACACCTGTTTGACTTTAAGGGCCAAGTCGATCCCGGCGCCGCTGCGCTGATACGACTGCGGGCGTGCCGAAATGTATTCGTCAGCGAGTGTTCGCCGCAGACCACGCCGGTTTTCATGCGCCTGGAAAAAAACTGCCGGCATATCAACCTGCTGGGTAACGATTTCAGTCAGGTGCAAAAGCTGTTCAGTATCGATGAGACCATGGATATGTCGGCCTTGAACCTGGCCCATAACCTGCCGGCGGATCGGTCCCTTTTTTCGTCTCTGGAGCCGCTCATCCATCGCGATGATCACGGTTATATAACCATGCGTTCATTCACCGCGGACGGATCCATCCATTATACGCTGGACGGGAGCGAGGTTACGGCGCAAGCCTGTGTGTACCGACAACCGTTCCTGCACATTGACGCGTGCACCATCAAGGCCAGAGTGATAAAAAACGGCATGGCCAGCGCGCTGGCGGAATTGCGCTTGCCCACGCTGCAGGTCCAGCCGCCTGAAATCAAGCCCGACCATTCGTTCTTCCGCGAGTCGGTGCAGGTCGCTCTGAGCTGCGCCACCCCCCATGCGGAACTCCGCTATTCGCTGGATAAAAGCGCTCCGGTCAACGGCTGGACCCGCTATGAAAAGCCGTTTTTGCTGAAGAAAAGCGCCCAGGTCTATGCGCAGGCTTTCAAACCGGGTTATGGATCGAGCGACATCGCGACCTCGATCAACGAAAAGATCCCGCGGAAAGAAGGCGTATTATATAAATATTATCTCGGAGAGTGGGATAAACTGCCGCCTCTCCTGGAAATGCAACCGGTCGTGTCCGGCTGGGCGTCTCAATTCCGTCTCGAAGAGATCGCTAACCGCGGTGAAAATTACGCGCTGCTCATGATAGGATATGTCAACGCTGAGAAAGACGGTTATTACCTGTTTCATTGCGGCTCCAATGACGGCAGTCAACTGTACATAGACAATGAACGGTTGATCGATAATGACGGCTATCATGGCTATGAAGAGGTGGCCGGTAAAATTTATCTGAACCGTGGCTTGCATCAGGTCCAGGTGCGCTATTTTCAAAAAGGGGGTGAGCAAAAGTTAAGGGTTTTCTGGCAGGGCGACGATTTCGGCAAAATGGAGATCTCCCGGGAAGCGCTCAAATAAAACCGCCGGTATTCGCAGGAACGGGGTCTCCCTCCATTTTGTCCGGAATCCTCCGTTTCTGACAAGCCCGCTGGCACTGGTCGATGCAGCAGGCCAAAACATTCATCAACCGCGATCTAACATTTTCCTATAATAGGCCTTCATGTCTTTCCAACGATAGTAGGGCGCCATGACGGTGGGCACCGGGATCTTGGCTTCTTTTTCGCAGTGCAGTATTTTTACAATAACGTCACCTGTCTTTTCGTTCCTGTAAAATATGAGTTGCAGGTTGGCAGCCATCGGCGTTACTTTGAAATCACTCCATACCTTGTCGATGTTTTCAGGATCAGGCCTTCGGGCATCAAGGCCGTTTACACCCATTAATGCCAGCAGCGGACTCAAGTAACTATCGTGACCAAAGCGCAAATCCGCTGACAGATGACCGTTTGTGATCGCGCTATCCGCACAATCCAGAATGTTTCGCAACAAATTCTTGGAGCTTTCTATAGCCTCCGGGCTGTTAAAATCATAGTACCATTTCATATTCACGGTTTGCCACAGGATAAAAATTTCCTCTTTAGAAAAGATATCGTACAGATCGATGTTCAGATGATCCAGGTCCTGGAGATCCCCTGCTATTTGGAAAATATTTATGACAAGCGCCGTAGGATTTTCAATATGCTCCTTGACGTACAGCGAATCGGAAAAAAGAGTGGAAAGGAAGACTCGCATATTGAAGCGCTGATTCAGGAAATCCCAGGCAATGGCTTCCAGGGAATCCTTGCCGGCCGTTTCATACTCTGAATTGAGATAGAAATTTCTGTCGGTGGCTTCCCTGGTTATCGCTATTTGGGGATTGAGTTCTTTGAGCCGCTCATTATTAGCCGCCATGCTGAGGATGCAGCGGGGAACGACCGTGGATCGGCTGTAAATATTGCATGCGCGCCCATTTTCGGTGGAAAACACTTCAGGATAAGAACGGAACATGCGTTCTGCGATCTCTTTCTGCTCAATGACGCCACGGGGCGACAGCGCCCCGTAACGATTTTCCGCATCCGCAGCTATGGTTTGCATCCTTTTATGCACGCTGACACCCAAATCCGTCAGTTTGCCGGCTTGAAAGGCCTCCCTGAAAATTTTCTCCGGCCGATTATAATACCCAGCTGTAGTCAGCCATCTCGAACCGTGACGCCCGTAATGGCTGATGTAAAATGGTTTATAACCTTCAGGCGCAGGCGTGAGTTGAGTTTGGACATAAATATAGGATTGTAAGATGCCGCCTGCATGCTGAATATTGCTGAAAAATTCCTCTTTGGTTGTTTGCGCCTGCACTAGGACAGGCAACAGCATTAAAGAAATAGCCGCCACTGCGAATTTTTTTCTTAGGCTGTGCCGTTCTGTTTTAATCTTCATGATCGCTACGATTCCTCAACCTTGTATTGTTTTAGCCATACCGATAACGGCTTTTCTGGATTTTCCGCTTGCTGTTCAACACGTAAAACCTATTCCCTCGTGCAAAGAAAAGAAGCAATCGTCTCCAATCGGGCATCCTCATCACGGTCAAATTTAAATTAACCAATCAGGCTATGAAAGTCAAACATAATCTTCAAGTTAGCGAATCGGCAACAGCGCTGCCATGCTGGGACAGTGACGCCAGGCCGCTCATAATGGCGCGTATTAATCCGCAAGCGGTCTTTTCACCGGCAGACTCGCTCATAATGCAAAAATCATATTTCACATCCTCCCATTGCAATGATTCTGTATTATCCTCCTCCGTTTTTGATGATGGTCTGCCATGATTAGCTCTCAGCGGTTAGGCCAATGGCTCCAAACGCTGCAAAAGGAGGCGACATCCGTCGGCAACAACTCATGCTGTATGCCGGTGTAAGCGGCATTCATCACCGCCAAGGGTGAAAAGTGGAGCTTGCTGTTTGCGGTTGTTCTAAAAGCTTTGCCGAAATGAGCCAGGCTCACCCCATGGCCGCTTTCGTGCAGTGCGATGGTCTCGACGTCATAATGCCCATTGATTTTCCATGTAAAGGCGTCATTGTAATAAACCTCTCTGAAGGCGACATCGGCCTTGCCGTTGTTATCCATATCAGTAGGATTCCCTGTGCCGATGTCAATCCAGACAAAACTAAAGGTTGCGCCCAAAATATAGGTGCTGCCGTCGTCCGCAATGGCATCGAAAAATTCTGCGGGTTGCCATCCAGCATGCGTAAAATCAGCGGCCCAACCTTCGAATCCTCCTAAGCCAAGAAGATGCTGCACATACCCCCAATCCGTGTCGGTACTAGTTATTTTAACAAGCGGAATCTTGGCACAGGCAACACTATTCCACGTGGACATCGCCCGGTTGATGGCATTGATGCATCGAACCTCGCTGATATCTGCGCATAGTTCCGTCTGGTCGATGGTCCAGGTTATATTGGTGCGGCTATCGCGGTTGGGATCACTGGGAACCCAGTGATGCGATAGTTGCTTGTTGCCGATGTCTTTATAGTACAGCGTCCTTCCCATGTGATCGCCGGCGCCATCGGTTATATACTCCACCAGGGCAACGATGTAATTTTTCCTTTCAGCTTTTAATTTTTTATTTAATGTTGACAACAAGGAACTGGGCACGGCTTCTTCCAAGCCGCCGGTGTTTGTGGAAGCTTTAAAAAGAAGGGCCGGGTCACTTGCTCCGGTATTTTGCTCCACAGGCTGAAGGGGCTCGTTGCGGTTGCAAGCGGCTAATAGGCAGAGCGACCATGCAACCATACGGATGAACACTTGCTTTTTCATCTTTCTCCTCCGAGGTTTAATTTTTACAACACGACTTTTAAGAGGCGCATGAGCTCGGAATAGACCATCGGGTCCTTCGTTCTTGCGAAAATATTTTATGTGTCCACTCTGGGCTTGTACAACCGGATAATGGCTTTCAAGTTTTACGAGTACAGCGGAAGATTCATCCGCCGTGAAATTTATGATTGGTGGCTTTGTTTGAAGGCGAAATATCCAAAACCTATCGTAAAGAATAAATACACAAAAACAATCCCCCAGCCGAGTAGATTCAGGCCGCCGGAAAGTTGTATTTTCAGTGTAAATAGAAGTGCTATGGCATCATAGACGAATAAATTCCAAATGATGGCCCGTCGAGCGATGGAGTCTTCAGCATTTCGAGCAAGCCACGTAAGGAGAAGATTTCCAATAAGCGCTGCACCATACTCTCTCGCTGTAAGAGCAGCTCCCGGGCCAAACGAAGTGCCCAGAAGATTGAGCAATGGGCCGGGAAAAAATAATAGTAACGGACCAAAACCAAGACAAACGATGGCTTTGATGATCATTAATGTTTTGAATTTCATGATAAACCTCCTTCTGTAAAAATATTAAGACAGGCAGCCGTCACGTAAAATCCCTAAGGGGGTCGGTGTATGGAGGGGGGATGGTTGTCAATCCATGGCATCGCTTAAAGTTCTTTTTATCGCATTAGAATCAGCTTTTTGCTTTGGACATACCCTTCCGCTTCCAGCCGGTACAGATAAACACCGCTGGCGAATCCACCGGCATTCCAGACGATTCGATGAATTCCTGGTTCTTGTTCTCCCGAAACCAACGTCGCGATCCGTTCGCCCTTCAAATTATAAACTGCGAGCGTGACATAAGCCGATCGCGGTACGGTCATTTCAATGGTCGTGCATGGATTAAAAGGATTGGGATAGTTGTGTGACAGATAAAAACTCTGATCGTATCCGACTCGGCTTGGGCCTTTTTCTGCGCAGGTAGCAGGCCCTGCGCCTATCATGAATTGCCCCAATGCCGAAAGGTCTTTAAAAGTAATGGAATCCTCGGCCGCCGAAGCCGCCTGCGCAATCAAGCGCCATTCGCCGTCGCTGTTAGGAGAACGGGTCAGCAACACGAGTGTTTCACCTCGAGCATGATCAGGAAGGGTTGGTGATTTTCTATCAAGATAAAAGGTGATATCCGCTTTCAGTGTGCCGCTGCCGTACTGTTCAATGATCCAGTATCGCGTCGAATCATAATATGCCAGCTCAGAAGGAACACCGCCCGCCGGTTCGCAGCTCAATTCTGTTACTACCAGAGTGTCGATGCTTTTCTTCTCAGTGATTGTCATGGTTAGATGAGTTTCAGGAAATTCCACGCGTCCGGTTGAACCGATTATCTGCGACTGGCTCTTGCCTGCTGCTACGGGTACGGTCGAGGAGTTCCAGGCGGCGCCATGAATGGCGCCATGATTCTGATAACCGGAGAAATCTTGCGTCAAACTGTCCACCCCTTCATCAAAGTGCCAGTGTGCCTTCAAACCGGAGGCATCAGCCGGATGCTTGCAGTGCATATTTTCACGAATTTGCTGCGGCGATAAAGCGCGATTCCATATAGTCACTTCGTCGATCATTCCATTGAAATGGTAGCTATTCTGCAGACGGCCGATTAATAAGTGTTTGTCGGACTTTTGCAATAAATGTGAAAATTCACGACTTTTATCCAACACTCCGTTTCGATAGCCTGCCAACCTGGTCCCGTCATAAGTGACCGCAAGATGTGTCCATTCCTTAAGAGGGATTGGTGTGCCGGGTGTGCTGTCCAGATGTTTTGCATAAAATCCTTCTTTGATGATAAAACCGCCGCTGACTGAATATTCAAATGGCTTTAACTGTAGCCAGTAATCATATTCTTTATCATCCGATTTCGCCAGGATTCGCTCCCAGTCGCCGGATGCGGATGCTCTATAGATCCATGCGCACAGGGTGAACTCCTTTTCAAGCATGAGACTGCTGTCGTTGCCGCAATCCACATAATTTCCCTTGCCGTCAAAGTGCAAGGCATACGGGGTGCACTCATCGCCAATTCCCCGTCCGATTTGCGTCACACTTACACGCCTGGAGATATTATCTCCCGATACGGTGACGACCGCATTGCGTGAGCCGGGCAATATATTGGCTTCGTTCGCGGCGACGGTAACCGTTCCATTTTTAAATCCGTGGATGGGTGATATATTCAGCCATGACGCATCACAGAGAATACTCCAGCCAATATTGGAGGCAATTCCAAAAGTCCTGCTGCTGCCCACAGGAGAACCTATAACCAACCCTGTCTTAGAAGCTGTTAGAATAGAAGAAACACCATCCTGTCTAATCGTAACTTTTTTTGTGCTTACGCCACTGCCCATCATTCCATTTACATTAAAAATCCCAGTACGGGAGTTTGTCGACGTGTTGGCAGGCACAGACACGGTCAAGGTAGCATCTCCGTAACCGGCTAAAGGTGAAATCGCGACCCATTCGGGCTGACCACTCACAGACCAATTTACATTGGCGCTGATTATAATGGTTCTGCTTCCTGCTCCAGCCTCAAAATTTAGGATGTCCGGCGATAAACTAAAAAATAAACTGCGCTCCTGTGTAACGGAAATAGTTCTGATAACTCCTCCGCCTGATAGAGTAACCGTCCCGGTGCGACGGCTGCCTGACGGATTAGCAGATACCGTCACAGCTACCGTATCCTGGGAGGCGCCGCTGCTTGGCGAGACCGTAATCCATGAATCCGCTGCGAACACGCTCCATGCGACATTGGTGCTTATCGCAATTTTTTTACTCCCGACTCCAGAAGTAAAAAACAGCTCCAGAGGAGTTGCCGTTAATAAAACCCCATCTTGATCGACAGTTATTGTTTTGATAATACTCCATGCTGACACAGCAAACTCACCGGTACGCGACCTCTCAGAGGCGTTGGCCGAGACTGTTGCCGTTACCACACCATTACCGGATCCGCTGGTCGGCGAAACGGAAATCCAGGGGGCAAAGGATGTCACGATCCATTCAGCGTTGCTGTTTATGGAAAAGGAAGCACTTTCAGAACCAGCGCCGTAAAATTTACTCATTGGTGATACTTCTAATACAACCCCACCTTGTGTTATGGTTATGCTCCTGTTGGCGCCTCCTCCGGATATAGTAACTGTCCCACTGCGTGAACTTGTGGAAGAGTTGACTGACACGGTCACGGTTGCCGTGGCATCGCCGGCGCCGCTAGCCGGCGACACGGTAATCCACGCAGCGTCATCACTTACATTCCAGGGATAGCTCGTATTAATCATAAATGTTGAACTGCCGGAAACAGGGGGAAAAGTGAGGCTTGTAGGCGATACCGCAAGCGTTACTCCTCCTTGCTGAACGGTTATAACCGTTGTGAGGCCTCCTCCAGCGACCGTTACAGCGCCGCTGCGCAGATTTGCCGAACTATTCGCGGATACCGTTACGGTGATCGCAGCATCGTTAGTGCCACTGGTTGGTGAGACCGTCATCCACGATGCGTCATCGGTCACGTTCCAACTGACATTGGCAGTGATTGCAATCGTTTTGCTCCCGGCAACCTCCGAGAAAGCAAGAGTGGACGGTGCAGCAGTGAGCACCACCCCGGCTTGAACGACTGTGACGGTCGCAGTCAATATGCCGCTGACATACACGGAAATGGTCCCAGTACGCGCACTGGTCGATGTATTGGCTGTAACTGAAACGGTCACCATGGTATTTCCAGTACCGCTGGTGGGTGAAATTGTAATCCACGTACGGTTGTCTGTCACGTTCCAACTGACAGGGGCATTGACGGGAAAAGTCTGACTTTCCGCTTCAGGTCCGAAATTTAAATTTGTTTGAGAAAAAACCGTGCGAGAAAATTCAAGCACGAAAAAAAGAATCCATAATCTTCTGTTGCAGAACATAGGCTTATCGCTTTATTTAAGTCAAATCAATTCCATCTGATCGTTCGTCAGATCACTTTGACTGGCATTGCATCGGCTTGGTAAGCAGACTTGGTGATTCGATGTACCAACGTGGCGCTTGCAGGGGCACGCCCTTATAGAGTACGTAGTCGCCCGTCAATAATGACTCGTTGCCCTTTCTCCATCACAAGCGCCTCGGCGTCTTTTATGTTTTACCGCTTTTTAATTATTTCATCGGCGTCTCTGTTTTGAGTTGTTCTATGAGGCCGAACAAGTCCCAGTTGCCCCAGTCTTTAACATACTTGCCGTTTTTATGACGGCTGATATTAATTCCAGTCATCGTCACTTGCTTTCCTGTAGCGGCAATTCCCATAAACTCACCACGATGCGTTGCACGTACTGTCCATCGAGTCGCAACTTTATCCCCTTCGGCCCTCACAACATCTATAGTGTACTGTATATCGGGGAAGGCGGATAGAACGGTTGTGATAAATTGTTTGAATTCATCATAATTTTGACCTATGGCAGTGACAAACTCGAGCGCAAAATACCTTTCATACGCATTAAGATTGTGCTTATTCCAACACTCATCAAACCAATTTCGAACAGCGTCCTTGTTTTTTTCCTCGATACTGACATTTTTCGTACAAGCGGCAAATAAAAAAAACAGCAGCGCTAAAACGACCCAAAGTAAATTTTTCATAGCCTTTTTCTTTTTAATCAAGTTTTGATGCGCATATTGTCCAAAAACAGGCAGCCATCTTCCCCCACACCTAGAGGGGGTCAGTGTAGTGAGGGGCATGATGGCCGCCTGTGCGTTTCAACTCCCCAGCGCAAGTTTAGTCTTTGGATGTTGGTCCGCCATGATCTCCAATCATGATCCATTTGTCGCCTTGTTTTATTAAAATATCAGTCCAACGACCGGTAGCGCCCTTGTCTTTTCCCTCTGCATCTTTATAGACAGCGGTGTAATAGTAATGTACAAATGCAACCTGGTTGTGAATTTGAATTCCTACGGGATTAGGGCAGCGAAAACAGCAGTTGCTTTTTCATGCCCCCCTTTCATAATAATTTCAGTAAGTTGTGAATCATAATTCTGGAAGGTCCTCAGAGGCGTGGAAATAAAAAAGGTACGATATATCTCTCCACCGGATCGATTTATCATACCTTCAGGCTAATTATGGCTATCTCTATCAAGCCATGTGCAATAGTAGTATATATTAAATTGAGCAAAAGTGCAAGTGGAAAGTGAAAAATTTGGCAAGGGGCAACCAGGGCGTCCGCCGGGCTTGGTCGGCAGACCGCGTTGCCCTAGAATCCACGTGTCTGAAGGTGTAGTTAAATCGTGTTCAATATTTTTTTAAATTTGCCGCATAATTGGGCATATTACATGCCCCGAAAAAAGGTAAAAATGAGCAAGTAATCGTTTATTGGGTTGGATTGAAACATCCTGGGCTAAAGTCGGGTTGAAAGATCAGAGGAAATGAAATTAAGTCAGCAGCTCTTCGGGTTGTAGTGGGACTCGCTACTCTTGCTCTGTTCAATGTGGACTTGATTCATACAATAGTTGCGAATCCAGAGAGGCACAGCGAGGGATGACGTCGCAGAAAGGATGCGCAAGGTGTAGGCTGAGGCCGCTGGCGGACAGATCGGCAAGACTTGGCCGTTTTTCAAAGCAGGAACCGCTTCAGGAGAGTGTGAGCAATGACAAAGAGGCCACCGCACTGCTGAGACGGGATTATGGTGAACCTTTGCTGGTTCCAGTAAAGGTTTTAACTGCTCTGAGATCGGCAATCGCTCTGCCGGAATTAAAGCAGATCATCAAAATTGTAAAATCGCAGTCCGATCTGGCGTGCATAGCTGAGAATTTTTTCAAGGGATTTAATCGCAATGTAATTTTTCGGCCCTTTTGTGCCGGGATTGCGAATATCGTGTGCATACAAGAACAGGATTTCATCGTTTGCCTTTGCCCGCTGCAATGCTGCGATGGTTTGGGCGGAGACATCATCATCCGCATTGTGGGATTGGCAGGAACCGCCATAAAACACACCGGTTTTAGCGATATTCTCCACTTTTATAAAAATATCATCTTTATCAGCGAGACGCTTACCTGGCGAATGCGAGCCGCTGCGGAGATGGCGAAAGGTTTTTAGCAGCGCAGCATCGGTTTTATCATCGTTGCAGCTGTTGGGATAGGCGAAACAGGTCGGCATGAAACCGTGCTGTTTCATCGCCTGCACGGCAGGTTCAATTTCATCCTGTAAATATTTTTCCATCCCATGTGCCTGATAATATTCAACCGCCTTTTCATGGCGCCATCCATGACAACCGATGGCATGACCGGCTTGTCGGAGCTCTTCAAGGACCTCGATTTGCGATTTATCCAGTTTATCAAAATGATCGATGAAAAACGTCACCCGGGCGTTGTATTTTTTAAACAACGGCATCTGTTCTCTCCAGCTCGGCAGATTACAGTCATCAAAGCTCAGCACCAGACCAGCCTCGCTGATCCGAGGAACGGCTGTGGCGGCGCTGTCGCGCCCGTCGGCGGTCATGAGCGTGTTGGGTCGACGCCATTTGATGCGACAAAACCAGATATCGCCGTTGATTTTTTGCAGAGCGCGTTTTTCATCACGCGGCCATTCCGCCGTCGCCACACAGGTCTCCTGCTGATTGACCGGCCAGACCCAAAAATTGCCAACCGGTAAGCCTTTGTTCGGTACAATAATGCACTCGGTATCTTTTTTCAATCGCAGGGTCTGTACATCCACGTCCGCAAGATGCAGCGGTGCACGATGTCTGAACGTTTCTGCATTGTCCGGAAGAATCCGGGTGTAACAGAGTGCCAGTCCCTGAGAATGGACCAATAATTTCGTCATGGTTTGATCCATAGCTATCTTTTCACCGTTGTCCCAACGCCATGCCTCCGGAACACTCCAATTCAAGCCATCATCGCTGACCAGGAGATAACCATAGCCGTCTTCTGCTCTGCAGGTCATGTAGAATTTTTCATGCCAGCGCACTGCATGCGGTTCATAAAGACCTCGAGCAGAATTCTCAATAGTGTGCGAATTGCCCATCTTTTGCACGATCAACTTGCCGTCTGCAAAGGTGCAGAGCGCACTGCTGACGCTGTACCTGCCCGGCTGAAGTTGATGCGTAAATGCCTTAATGGCATGATCGCGATCGATAAATACCGGCGGCGACGTCGTCAAGTGAAAAATTTTTTCAGGGAAACCTTTAATCTTTACTTCTATGTTTTCTGACCAGGGCGGGAAGAGTCCCGGGGGAAGGCTGTCCAGTTCCTGTTTGGTCTGGAAAAAATCTGTTGAAGTATAATAACGAGCGCCAAAACTCAAATCTTTTCCCCTGCGATCAGCGATATTGATGGAGAGATAGAGTCGGTTCGGCTCACCCGGCATCGTGGTGAATAATGGACAGTTCCACAAATCCTCATGTGTGGTTTTATCGATGATTACATAGGAGTGTACTTCACCGATCAGAGCGCTGTTCGCAGGCTTGATCGTCAGCGTCTTTATGTCCTGAGGCAATGCAGCGGCAGCCAAAGCACAGGTCAACAAGGACAGAATGGTTTGTCTGGTCGGAATAATGGTGTGCGAAAAACAGTTCATTTTATTATCCTCACTAGTGATAATTGAGAGGAAATTCATTTTGCGCGGGTCAAAAACGAGAAAATCATCCTCTGTCAAGCGCCTGATTCGCCATTTTCAGAGCGTCAAGCCATACCCGGCATCCGCTTCTCTTCCATCCTGCCGGTAACTTAGTCAATCAGGAACAGAAAATCAAATAAAATTGCCCTATCGTGGCGGGATGGTGTGAAAATCATGATGGGACCAACCCATTCTATCCGTGATTCTTAGGGATCGGAAAAATACTCTTTTATGATCGAGCTGATTTATCATCTTAAACAAATTTTGAGTGATCTCCCCAGCCAATCCAACTTGCAAACGACTCGCGTATCCCTTGGCCTTAGATATCCTGCTGCCTGATCGAGCTCTGTTCGATCTGTTTGTGCGCCCGATGCGACATCTCTGGATATCTTATCGCATTCGGCCTGGCGCAGGGCGTCCAATTGAAGATGGAGTTTTAATCCTCTGTGCTAACCCTTGTATATTCAATCTGCATAACGGCTGCTTTCTGAGCGTTCGCTCAAGGTTCTTATAGCAAAAATGAGAATTTATTTGCGTTTTTATAAGTAATAAGGTATTATTGAGTAGGTACCAGAGATTGTGTCAAATTCTAAAATAGGGTGGAATGGCATGATCGAGAGAAGAGCACAGACGGAATCATTCTATGATGACTTTGTTTGTGCTTTTCCTTTTCTTATATAATTAAAAATCGATTAGTTAAATCAGACAGCGCAACAGCTGTAGTTTTCGCTGTAACCGTCGGATTTTTATGTGGGCATCGCAAAAAGACGCTCAACTCATTCAACTGCAGGAAGAAAACCGCAAGCTGCGGCGCGCCGTGGATGAGCTGGTCATTCTCAATGAATTGGCGCTGGATATCGGCGCCAAATTGGATTTGCAGGAAATCCTGCGGCTGGTCGTCAAGCGGTCCATCAAAGCCGTCCATGCCGAACAGGGGACTATTACTCTGGTGAAACGGCAGCAGCAGGACTTGCAGCAAACGCTTGTGCGTACACAGCAGAGCACGGATCATGGGCAACCCTTTCATCTCAATCAGGCGCTTTTAGGATGGATGCAGCTGAATAAACGGCCGCTGGTGGTTCGTGATCCCCATCACGATTCACGGTTTCATGGCATAGTATGGGACCAGAATATCCACTCTTTGATGTGCGTGCCTTTGCTCATCAAATCCACTCTGATCGGCATTTTGGCGGTGATCAATAAAAAAGACGGCGAATTTTCCGATGAGGACACCCGGCTGCTAACCATCGTTGCCTCGCAATCAGCACAGATCATCGAGAATGTCCGTCTATATGAGGAAGAAAAAGATCTTTTGCAGATAAAGGAGCAGCTGCGCCTGGCATCGCAAATTCAGTCAAGTTTGTTGCCCAAACAAGCGCCCTCGATTCCGGGATATGATATCGCCGGCTACAGCAAACCGGCCCAGGTCGTGGGCGGCGATTATTTCGACTTTATCTGCGTTGGTCCAGGGCGATTGGCCCTTTGTGTCGGCGACATCTCTGGCAAAGGCCTGCCCGCGGCGATGCTGATGGCTAATCTGCAGGCGACCATTCGCGGACAATGCGCGGTCGATCCATCGCCCGGCGTCTGTCTGGGCCGGGCCAATGCATTGCTTCATCAGAGCACGGATCCGCAAAAATATGCGACTCTGTTCTACTGTATTCTGGATTTTCAAAATCACCAACTCACCTATAGCAACGCCGGACATAATTGGCCCTATCTCATCAGGCGGAACGGCGCTAATAGTCTTTTAAAGGCGGGCGGTGTGGCCTTGAGTTTTTTACCGAACGCCGAATATGAACAAGAGTCGGTTGTCTTGAGCCCGGGCGACCTGTGTGTGCTGTATTCGGATGGCCTCACCGAGGCGATGAATGCAAACGATGAAGAGTATGGCGAGAAACGGCTGCTTGCGTGCATCCAGCAAAATGGAGAACTGGCCGCAGGACAGTTGATTAACAAATTGATCGAATCCGCTGAGAATCATGCAAAGAATTGCCCGCAATGGGATGATATGACCCTTGTGGTCATCAAACGAATCGGAATAAACGACACAGACTAAAATAGAGCAGGAAAGCAGCGCTATAGCTCATTGATTCCATCATTCCATAGAGAAGTCTTGAACTCGAAATGGCACGAAATGGGAGCTCAATCTCGTTTTTGCCATTTTTTTTATTTATCCAGTCAGGGATGATCTATGTTGACAGGGACCAGTATCTCCCATTATCAAATCCTTGAAAAGCTCGGCGAGGGCGGGATGGGGGTGGTCTATAAAGCCGAGGACACCAGACTCGGCCGCATGGTCGCCCTCAAGTTCCTTCCGCCTGAGCTTACCCGCGATGCCGAAGCCAAAGAGCGCTTTATCCGCGAAGCCAAAGCCGCCTCTTCCCTGCAACATGAAAACATCTGTACCATACACGACATCGATGAGACGCCGGAAGGACGGCTGTACATGGTCTTGGACTATTATGAGGGTCAAACGCTCAGGGAGTGGATTAAAGCCAGCGGAACACAAGACGCTGCACCTTGGCCGGTCAGCAAATGCATCGATATCGCCATGGGCATCGCTGAGGGATTGCGAGAGGCGCATGCTAAGGGGATCGTGCATCGGGATATCAAACCGGGCAACATCATCCTCACACCGAGAGGACAGGCCAAGATCCTCGACTTTGGACTGGCCTCATTGGGAAGCCAGACTCACATCACCAAAACCGGCACGACACTGGGAACCGCAGCCTATATGTCGCCCGAACAGGCTTCAGGGAAAGAGGTGGATAACCGCAGCGACATCTGGGCGCTCGGGGTGATACTCTACGAAATGATCACCGGCATGAGGCCGTTTACCGGCGAATATGAGCAGGCGGTGATCTATTCGATCCTTCATGATGCGCCGGAGGCAGTCACCGCCCGCCGCAGCCAGGTGCCGGTGGATCTTGAGCGGGTGGTGAATAAGGCGCTGGCAAAAAATCCTTCCGAGCGTTATCAGCAGGTCGAAGAGATGCTGGTGGATTTGAGATCCATCGCTTCAAAGACGCCGGGCGGAGTAATTGCCCCCCAAACCGCCATCCGTAAAAAAAACAGGCCTTACCTGCTTGGAACCCTGGCCATCATGGCAGCCGGCGTTATCGCCTTTATCCTTTTCCTCTTTATTCTATCCGTCCCTTTTTCAAAAAAGCCCGATCTGAATACACGTAAAATGATCGTCGTCCTCCCGTTCGAAAACCTCGGTTCACCGGAAGATGAATATTTTGCCAACGGCACCACGGATGCGATCACCGCGCGGTTGGCCGGCATCAGCGGCCTCGGTGTGATCTCGCGTCAGAGCGCCATGCAATACAAAAAAACGACGAAAACGGTTCGGCAGATCGGCAGCGAGTTGGGGGTGCACTATCTCCTCGAAGGCACGGTGCAGCGCGAAAAGCCCGGAGATCCAACCAGCCGGGTTCGCGTCATCCCGCAACTCATTCGCGTCGCCGACGACACCCATGTCTGGGCAGGTACTTATGACGAGAACATGAACGAGGTGTTTCGCGTCCAGTCGGACATTGCCGAGCGGGTGGCGAACCAGCTGGACATTGCACTGCTGGAGTCCGAACGTCGCGCCGTTGAAAAGCGCCCCACCGAAAACCTGATGGCCTACGAATACTATATGCGGGGCATGGACTATGTCAACAGCGTGGTCGTTTCGGAGGTCGAAAAGGCCGTCGATTTGCTTGAAAAAGCCGTCTCACTGGATCCTCAATTTGCGGAGGCATGGGCCTATTTGGCCATCGCTCATCGCGATCTCTACTGGGCCTTCGACCGTCCCGGAGAACTCGTTTTCCTCAAAAAGGCGGCAGAACGAGCTCAGCAGCTAGCGCCCAATCTGCCCGAAACCTATCTCGCCCTCGGCCATGTCGCTTACTCGGAGCGCGAGTTTGACAGGGCGCTCGGACAGTTCGAAAAGGCGGATCGGATGCGGCCTTCAGGTGAAACCGCGAAGGCCATCGGTTTCACATTACGGCGTTTGGGGAGGTGGCAGGACGCATTGAATTACGCCGAAAAAGCGCGCAGGCTTACACCTCGTTCTTATTTTATTTATTCGGATTTGCTCGGCGGCACCCGGCAGGGATTGCGTCTGTATGATCAGGCTCAGCAGGACGCCGATCAAGCCATCGGGTTGTCGCCTGGGACGGCCGATGGACACGTCACAAAACTCCAGGTCCTATTGGCAAAAGGTGATTTGAACGCGGCACAGGAGGCAATGCTTGAGATGTCGCGGCGAATCGATATGGCCCGGGCTGCGGAATATGCCCTGCCGCAGGGAATGGTGGTATGGTGTGCCAGCAGTCATTTGCGCCTTTTGCCGGAGACTTTTACCATGGCATTCAATGTTTTTGAAGCGGGTTCCCTGGACCGCTATCGCAGCATCCAACCTGCGATGGTCGCTACCACCCATTTTGCCCGCGCGTTGCTATTTGAGGCGACCGGAGAACGCGCATCGGCCACATGCCGTTACGATTCAGCGAGGATCCATTTTGAACGCCTTATCCGCTCGAATCCGCAGTCGGCCTATGTTCCTGTCTACCAGAGTGATCTGGGATTGACCTATGCCGGGCTTGATCACTATGAAGAGGCCGTGCGGTTGGGGGAAGAAGCGGTCCGGATGATGCCGATATCCAGAGACGCTGTGGTCGGTCCTGCGCTGATTGGAAACCTTGCGGAGATTTACGTCAAGTGCGGGAAACATGAGGAGGCGATCGACCAGCTGGAAACATGGTTATCAGTGCCTTCAGCCGTGTCGGTTCCTCTCCTGCGTCTTGATCCAGTGTGGGATCCGTTGCGCACTAATCCCAGGTTTCGCCGGCTGGTGGGAGGAAAATAAATACCATGGTCCTGATCGGGCAGACACTATCCCATTACCGGATTGTGGAAAAGCTCGGCGAAGGCGGCATGGGCATCGTCTATAGAGCAGAGGACACCCGGCTTAAACGAATCGTGGCGCTGAAATTCCTACCGCCGGAGTGGTCGCGCGACGCCGAAGCGAAGGAGCGGTTCATCCATGAAGCCCAGGCGGCCTCAGCCCTGCAGCATGAAAACATCTGCGCCATCCACGATATCGACGAAACCGAAGACGGCTAGATGTTCATCGTCATGGCCAGTAAAGAAATCGCGCGCGAGTTGGG
Source organism: bacterium (assembly GCA_029565685.1). Lineage (GTDB taxonomy): Bacteria > Zhuqueibacterota > Zhuqueibacteria > Residuimicrobiales > Residuimicrobiaceae > Anaerohabitans. The sequence continues at coordinate 35,008 of JAKQNR010000021.1, forward strand.
AGTGGGTGCAGTGTTCGAGGGCAGCACACGGCGCAGGGGCAATTCCATCCGTGTGGTTGCGCAGCTCATCGCCGCCGATACCGAGGAGCATCTGTGGGCTGACACCTATGATCGGCCGTATGTCGATATTTTTAGCATCCAGAGCGATATTGCGTAAAAAATTGCTGCTGCCTTGCAAGCGAGATTGGCGCCGTCGGAGCTGCAATCGATTCAGGCTCTGCCGGCCAAAAATTTGGAAATGTATGAATATTTTAAAAAGGGGAAATATTTCTGGGATGTATCCCATGGTTTTGAAGGCAATCTCAAGGCAGCAGAGATGTTCGAAAAGGCGTGTCAATTGGATACCACTTTTGTCCAGGCTTATGCCTGGCTGTCACTATGTTATCGCGCGATCTATACTAACGTACAAACGTTAGATATCAAGAATCAATATAAGCAAAATAAAAAAGCTTTATCAAATGCTATTACGTGGCGCCGAACACGTTTGAAATACACCTAGCAACAGTTCGATTTTTTTTTGAGGTTAATCGTGATAAGGATGCTGCATTTCAAGAGATCAAAGCGGCAAATGAGTTGAGGCCAAACTAATTGAAGATCATAGTGCTTTTGCTTGGTTCCTGAGTGACCAAGGGAATTATACTAAAGCTCTCGCACAATGTAAAGTGATGTACGAACTGGATCCCCCAAATTCGTCTGGCCCATGTTATGCATTTGGAAATTCATTCAGATTAGGCCGATTTTCGGACGCGATCCATTGGCATGATATCGCCATTGAAATTGATCCTGAAGGGGGACCGAACTGTGCCGGATGTGATGTAAAAAAAGGAAAATAAAATCAGCCCGTTCTTTTTACGAGCAGCCAACACCAGAAGCGTTTGAATGTCTTAGGATGGGTTGATCCCCTTACTGGTCGCCACAGTAAGATTCGATGTACAAGAGGTAACACCGATGGATTTTTCCAGGTAGTTTGAATGATTTCGGAAAGAGTGTTATTAAACGTTCGCAATGCTGGAAACCAAAAAAATACGGTCACTATGTCATCTTATTTAATACGTCTACTATAATACATTACAAAATACCATCAAACGGTTTGCGAATTTTTCAGGATAGGTCCTGTTTCCGGAAAAACCGGCGGAGGGGAATATGAAAACGAATTTTCTTATGTTGTCCGTGCTTTTTATATGGATATTTTTCAAAACCGGGTCCGGCCAGAGCCTTGTCGGCAGGGTGAACATCCAGGACGGCCGGATCACGGTGTATCAAAAAAATACGCTGTCGGCCGGTGAAGAACGGGACGATGAAGACGACCGGGCGCAGACCGTCCTTGCTAATCCGGATCTCATTGTCACAAACGTTTCCGTAACCGACGCCACGGTACCAGGGATCTCCTACCAGGTCACGATCATGAACAACGGAATAGGGGAGGTCAAAGGCGGGGTGACATTCTATAATACGGTCTATCTATCACTGGACACGCAGATCCAGACGACGGATCACAGGATCGATGACTGGGAGGTACCGTTACCCCCCGGGACACCGATCCCCGCGGGAGTCACATTGGGGCCGGTGACGCTGAACACCACGGTGAGCGGCGTTCCGTCGGGCGATTATTACCTGGGAATCTGGCTCGATTCGAAGAACGACATTCCCGAAAGCAACGAGAACAACAACACGGGATATGACGCCTCTCCAAAGGTGGCGGTGACGGCGCTTCCGGCACCGACTGGCGTCTCGGCCACGAATGGCACGTCCACAGAATATATTGACGTGACATGGAACAGTGTGGTAGGTGCGACCCATTACAAAATCTATCGCAATACCGTGAACAATGCCAGTGGAGCCACAGATATACTGGGAATGTGGATGCCCATATCGCATCTGCATGATGGGCCCACTCCGGGTGTGACCTATTACTACTGGGTCAAGGCCGCCTCGTCGTCGTCCGGAGACAATGAAAGTCCCTTCAGCTCGACTGATGATGGGTGGAGGTCCCTGTCCCCTCCCACTGGCCTAACAGCCACGGACGGAACCTATACAGACAAGGTGCACGTCAGCTGGAACAGCGTACCCGGCGCAACGTATTACCTGGTGTTCCGGAACACAGATCCCGACCCCAACACGTCAACCGTCCTGGGCGGCTGGCAGACCGCTACGACCCTGGATGACATCAACGCCCCGCCGGGAGCCCTCTGCTATTACTGGGTCCAGGCCGCAGTCTCGTCGGGCGGCGACCGGTTCAGCCAGGAATGTAATTATGAGATAGGCTACAAACAGCTGATCCCCCCTCAGGATGTATCGGCTTCGGACGGGATGTGGACGTTTAAGGTGACCATCACCTGGAGCGCCACAGACGGTGCGAATCATTATATTGTCTACCGGAATACGCGCCCCGATATCAGCACATCCGTCATGCTGCACAGCGGAGTGTATGCATTGAATGATGAAGATACCAACGTCGATCCCGGGCGGTTCTATTTCTACTGGGTCCAAGCGATGCACCCTTCGAATGCGTTGAGCGCCAGCTATCTGGGTGGTCCGGACATGGGCCACAGGCGCCTGCTAAATCCGACGGGGGAATCAGCCACGAACGGCGTGTATGACGACAAGGTCCGCATCACATGGAATCCGGTGGCGGGGGCCACCGGCTACGTGGTGTACCGCGGCGACGGATCCATGGGTTCTTTTTCCCTCATCAGCCCCGATCCGTACATCAGCACCGTGTTCGATGACCGAACGGCCGTTCCAGGAAGGACCTACGCATACCAGGTGGGGGCCAAGTACGTCAGCGAATTCGGGTCGAACACAAGCAACATGGGACCGGAGTATGTCGAGGGATACCGGCATCTGGCCAAGCCGTCTGGTATCTCGGCCTCGGACGGCACGTACACGGACCGGGTTAGAGTCTCCTGGAACAGTGTTGAGGGGGCGTCCCATTACCAGGTGTACCGCGCGGACAACTCGGATACCGACGAGCTGGAAGCCTTGAGTGGCTGGCAGACGGATCTGCGCTACAACGACACCAGCGCGGCGCCGGGCGTGACTTACTGGTACAGTGTGGTGGCGGCCGTGGACGCCTCCGGCTACCGTCCCAGCGAATTAAGCTTGTCCAACAGCGGATACCGGGCCCAAACCATCGTCGAGCACCCGGATATCGGCGTGGATCCGGTGTACTTCGATTTTGGCTCTATAGGGGTCGGATCGTATTCGGACAGGGCGTTCGTGATCAGCAATACCGGGCAGGCCGATCTTTCCGTCTCTGGAACGACTCTCCTGGGCGAGCATGCCCCGGACTTTGACATCCCTGACGGCGGAGGAGCCTTTGCTGTCACTCCGGGAAACACCCATTCAGTCACTATCCGGTTCGCTCCTTCCGGGGAAGGGCAAAGGAACGCGACGCTTTCCATTGCCAGCAACGACCCGGACGAAGACCCCCTAGAGATCGGATTGACTGGCGTGGGGTTTTCGACGCTTGTTGAAGATGTGCACGGGGAGCGGGTCCCTGCTGAGTATACGCTGCTGGCAAATTATCCGAACCCTTTCAACCCTGAAACGACGATCCGTTATTCCATCCCCGGGAATGCGTACGTGACGCTGGCCGTCTATAACCTGGCAGGAGAGATCGTGAGGAGTCTCGTGGACTGGGACCGGCCCCGTGGCTGGCATACTGTTACGTGGGACGGCAGGGACAGGCTGGGCAGAAGTGTTCCGGGAGGTCTGTATATCTGCGAACTGCGGTCCGGCACGTGCACCCGGATGATCCGCATGCTGCTTCTCAAGTGAATGCATAGGTGCAGAAATGATGCTACAAAATCAAAGCAAACTCATCAAGGATCAAAATCGCCATTGCGGTTGCAAATGACTTGCTCGCGGTTCATCAAAAAATTCAGTATCCTGAACAATAACAATTTTTGTTTTCAGTGGAGGAAAACCGGGAATAGAAATATTTATACTGAGATGCTAATATTAGTTCTGGTTTTTGGTCTGTTCAATAATACCACCTTCTGTCTCTAATATTCATTCCGGACATTGTTTAATACCTGTCGTATTTGCCGTCAATGATCACTTCCTTTACAGCTTCCAGATAACCAAATCCGTTAAGCATATCGGGTAACAGGTAACTGCCTTCCACCCATTCGTTCCACGCATTGATGGTAATTAATTTGGGCTGTTCGGGATGATTGTCGGCATATTTCTTTGCCTTGGCGAGAAGTGCAGCAAAACTTTGTGGTGTGTTGTGGTAGTGCACTACCTCTTTCATGCCTTTTGCAGGGAAACGCGGTGTATCATCCCAGCCGATGGAAACGCATGGAAAAACCGGGACATCCAGGATAGCGTCCATTTGTTCTCTTATCTTAATAGAGTTGGATCCATACACGATATAATCTTCATTTATACCGCCCATATTATACATGGCAACACTATTGAAGCCCATTGTTTTAACATTGCCGGCAAACCTCGCTGCAGCTTCTTCGGACATAACTGAACCGCCACCCTGGTTCCACTGGATATGCAACCCGGGGAAACCGGCTTTTTTAACTTCTTCGCGGAAATAATCAAGTGCTTTACGGGCGTCTTCCGCACTATTGTTAAAGCTCTCCAGCAACTTGCCTATACTGAAGATTGAAAAAACAGGTTCACCGTTGATTTTGAAATAGTTCGGCCGCATGAAATATTGTTTGATAACCCTGTCAACGATGATCTTATAATTCTCCCAGTCCACTTTGGCGTTCCAGAGAATATCCGTATTGTCCTTGTAGCGATGTACGTTCCAGTAATTGTACTTCACATCATGATTTGCCCACATTATGTAGAACTGCATTTTCTCATTGTTTCTTGCTTTAAGGAATCCATCATTGAGAGCACCTTCAAGATAGGGACCTCCCTCATACCAGTACCAGTCGTAAACAAATACATTCACACCATGGTCAATGGCCACATCAATCCATTTTTCAACCACTTTCGGATCATTATCCAATTCGTAGCCCCAGAGCGGCTGACGGGGCTGGTAATGCCCTTCGAAACGGGGATCACCCTTTTTAATTACTTCCCATTCACCAATACCCTCCGGCCACAACTTTTCCCTTCCCAGGGGATCATCGTGACATGACGGCCATATATACGCCGCTACATAATAATTGCTTTTTTCAGGTTTATCTTCCTTACCGGCAGACCGAATGCTTGATGAACATCCCCCAAAAACAGCAAGCACTGTAAAAGCGCTGAGTCTGATAATCACGTTTTTCATGAGTTTGATTTTTTAGTCTGTTTAACTGATAGGAATGATAGGAATTTTGATTTTGCTGGGGGTCATAAAATCGAGGATATCATCCTCTGTCTAGCGTCTGATACCAGGCCATTTCACAATTTTCAGCGCGCCGAACCATCTCCGGTCCCCTCTGCACTTCTTACCTGCCGGTAAATTAGCTATTCAGTCTCTGAGAATCAAGCACAATTTTCAAAAAAGCATATACATAGGCCCTATAACTGCGGGAATAACTCGCGCAGAAACTAAGGAAGGACTCTATATACAGACGCGTTCAAAATAACCATAATCGTAACTCGGTCCACCCTCTGCGACTTTACTTATTGCCGGCGGCGGCCGGGAAACCACCTCCCTATGCAAGCTCAGGGCAGACCTTTCCAAAATACAAGGTGACGCAGAATCTTTTCAATCATAGGCTGCTGGCATTTATCAATAAAACTGAGGATCTTTATCTCCACGCTACACTCGGGACATCGCAGCGGGTCAGGGGGCACTTCAAAATGTACCACCCTTAAACCATGAAATTTTTAAATTCTCTCGGACTTGATCAGTAGAATTAAAAAATGGCAAACAGGTCAAAGATGGTACAACAAGAAATCCTATTCAGCCTCTTTGAACAAGGCTCGACATAAAAGCACAAGGGCGGAAAGAAAAGTGGTTTTTATCTACTGCGCACTCATACCGCCAAGATAAGTCCAACGTCCGCTCTTTTTGCGAAAAACTAGAAATTTCTTATTTTCAAGCTGAGAAATTTTGCCTTGATAATCTTCTATAATCCAATTGTCATAAAAATGAACCAGCGCCACGTCACCGTCTATTTTCACGGATAATGGGCGTACATCGAGCCAATTTACTTTTTTTAGCCGCCATGTAAGTCCTTCTGCGTATATCCTTGTTCGTGATTTCATAAGTTGTTCGGGCGCTCCTTGACTGGCGACCCAATGGTGGGCATCTTGTTCACAAGGAAAAGCGGCCAACCAGAGCTCAGGATTCTTTTCCTGCAATGCTCGCGTCTCGGCATCAAAGCAGGCTTTTATATGCGCAATGACCTCTTTTTGTTCAGCGGACCACTCTTGCGCCATCGCCGATCCTGTGAGCAGAACCAGTAGCAGGGCATAGAAAACAACCGATGCTTTTTTCATGACGCCCTCCTTTGCATAATAATTACAGTAACTTGTGAATTATAAATTCGGAGGATCCCCAGCGGCGTGGAAATAAAAAAGGTATGATACATCTCTCTATCATACCCTCAGTCTGATAATGGCTATCCCCATCAAGCCATGTGATATATCAGTATATGTTAAATTGGGCAAATGTGCAAGGGGAAAGTTAATTCTTTTGAAGAACCGGGATGGTACATTTTTACTGCCCGCACCCGGTACATTTTCAAGTGCCCCATGACGCCCTGAGGCTTACTTCCGGGAAGCAATTAAGAAGGCGGGCATTAAAAAGAGAGGTGCAGTCCATATCTTACGCCACACAGCCGCAACCGCGCTGTTAGATGCCGGCGCCAATCTGCGTGAAGTGCAGGAGTTCCTCGGGCACTCTAGAATTACCACGACAGAGATCTAAACAAATATCAGCAAAGACAAGCTCAAATCGAAAGTGGACCAGGCTTTCAAATGAAAATCCTGGGCTAAAAGATGTCCACAAATGGGTAAAATGGAGGTATCAAAAAAAGAAAAGAGCTCTGGGAATCCAGGGCTCTTTCTTGTTTTTCTTTAACTTACTTTGGCGGGGCCGACGGGGCTCGAACCCGCGACCTCTGGCTTGACAGGCCAGTGTGCTAACCAGCTGCACCACGACCCCAACTTAATTTTTATACCTGAACTCTCTGATCTGCGAACTTCCACCAGAAACCGGTGGATGCGCTAATCAGTTGCACCACGACCCTAATTCGTCTGCAATCCTGTGGGCAGTACTGGGTTCGAACCAGTGACCTCCTGCTTGTAAGGCAGGCGCTCTAAACCTGCTGAGCTAACCGCCCGAGCAAATAGTACCGGACCTGGTACCCAGTTTTCCCTTTAAAGAACAAAAAATCGGGTTAGCGCTATTTTTGCGGCTCGCGCTTTTTCGCTTTCCAGAAAATGGCGTATGGAATGACCACACAATAACCAAAAACCAGAAGGATGGGAGCCAGTGTCAAAGACATGAAACTGTCAGCCGGACCCTGCGCCAGAAAGAAATAGCCGGCAATCAGAATCAGAATCCCCAACCCAAACAGCTTGTAGTTGCTGGCGGCCAGGTCTAAAAATTCACCGCCCTTGCGGACGAGCTTTCGTGCGGCTTTTTCGCGCTTTTCCTTCATAGGATAATAATTTAGTTATTTTTTAATATTTAGTCAAGCTAATTTTCTTCGCTTGCTTTTATTTCGCATGGTTTGTATTTTGTTGGCGATGAAAAATCAAATCGGTTCCTTTTTCCATTTAATTGTTTCTTATATGCATGCGGGGGGCAACGCGCAATGAAGAGAAGAAATTTTATAAGGAGCGGCGCTCTGAGCGTCGCCGCACTGACAATAGCCCCGCACAGCCAGGCGAGAGAGCGGAATATTCCCATTCTGGTCTGCAGCCGAGGTGAAGAGTGGGCTGCCAAAGTCCTGCAGCCCGGCTGGCAGACATGGCTCAATAAAAAGAACATGCTCGATGCGGTGGAGGCTGCTGCCAACGTGGTTGAATTGGATCCGGAGGACGCCAGCGTGGGATATGGCGGCCTGCCCAATGAAGAGGGCGTTGTGGAGCTGGACGCCTCGGTGATGGCAGGGCCTTTGCACCGCTGCGGTGCAGTGGCCGGCCTGCGCAACATAAAGCGCGCCTGTTCGGTGGCGCGGCTGGTGATGGAGCGAACCAACCACATCATGCTCGTGGGCGACGGCGCACGGCGCTTTGCGCTGGCGCACGGGTTCAAAGAGGAAGATCTGCTTACGGATAAAGCGCGCGAGACATGGTTGCGATGGAAGGAAAATTTAAACAAGGATGATTTTTGGGGCGCGCCTGAAGCGCAGCCGACCGGCACCATCAATGTGCTGGGCGTCGATGACCGGGGGGATGTCTACGGCATCACCACCACCTCCGGGTTGGCTTTCAAGATCCCCGGCCGCATCGGCGATTCGCCCATCATCGGCGCCGGATTGTATTTGGATAATGACATCGGCGCTGCCGGCGCCACTGGACGCGGAGAAGAGGTGATTCGAACCTGCGGCAGTTATCTGGTGGTGGAAAAAATGAAACAGGGCCTTTCTCCACAACAGGCCTGCGAGTTCGGCTGTAGACGCATTCTGGAAGTGAATGACGGCAAGGTGAATTTTAATGTGAAATTTATCGCGGTGAATAAAAACGGCGAGGTGGGCAGCGCACAGCTGCAGGATCGCAAAAAAAGCGAATGCTCTTTTATTATGCATGGCGGCCTCAGATCGATTTTTCCCGCAGTTGTAAAATAGATGTTGCGGCACTATTCACACACCCCCTGTCCCCCTCTCAAGAGGGGGGACTGCACATTGATAAAAGTTAAAGATGTTAGAACCTGCTACCCCCTATCCCCCGCTCGAGAGGGACGACACAAGCCGGTGGCTTGTGCCACAACAGAAAAGGATATTATGGAAAAACCATACAAACGATTGACCGAAACGGTCAAATGCGCCGGTTGAGCGTCCAAACTGGCGCCAGGTGAACTAGCCGCAGCTTTGGAAAAGCTGCCACCCATTCAGGACCCCCGCGTTCTCGTCGGCTATAACACTGCGGACGATGCGGGAGTGGTACGTCTGACCGACGAGATCGCTCTGGTCCAGACCGTCGATTTCTTTACGCCCATTGTGGACGATCCGTACTGTTATGGTCAGATCGCAGCGGCCAACGCCCTCTCCGATGTCTACGCCATGGGCGGAAACCCCTATTGCGCTCTGAACATCGTCGGCTTCCCCAAAGATCTTTTCCCCATGGAAGTACTGGCTGCCATTCTGGCCGGCGGACGCGACAAGGCAGATGAGGCCGGTGTAGTGATCGTCGGCGGTCACACCATCAGCGATGCTGAGCTCAAGTACGGCCTGGCGGTAACCGGTCTTGTTCATCCGAACAAGATTTTATTCAACGCGGGCGCCAGACCCGGGGATGTTCTTTTTCTCACCAAGCCCATAGGTTCTGGGACCATTACCACCCAACTGAAAGCGGGCAAGGGCTCTGTGGAGATGATCCGCAACGCTTGCGAGGTCATGGGGCAGTTGAACAAGGCTGCGGCCGAGGCTTGCCGGCAAGTGGGCGCGCACGGCTGTACCGACATCACCGGCTTTGGCTTGCTGGGCCATGCTCTGGAATTGGCGCAGGCGAGCGGAGTTTCCCTGGTGCTTCATTTTGACGATATTCCGCTGCTGCCGGAGGCGATGAACAGCGTGCGCCAGGGCTTTGTTCCGGGCGGCACCAGAGCCAATCGATTGCACGTTGCGCCTGATGTGGTCTATGACGCGCGGCTGGGCGACGCGGAACAATTTCTTCTCAACGATGCCCAGACCTCCGGCGGCCTGCTTATCAGTGTAAGTGAAAAGAAAAAAGCGGAAATGGAGCAGGCGCTGTTGGAGCGCGGCGTGCTGGTCGCCTGCATCGGCGAGGTGGAAGACCGCCGGCAGGCCGTCATTCAGGTGCGATGATCTGATGGGCGTTCACTGAGAGTATTGTATTGCACCATGACGGCTGACGCTTAAAAGGCCTTTTTCTGAGCAATGGGTGATGAATTCTAAAAATCATTCAACCCGGATCAACCGCAGAGAGTTTGCCAAGCAGACCGCTTTGGCCGGCGCTGCCGTGGCGCTCTCCGGCGGCTCGCCGGTTTCGGCGTTCGGTGCAGCCGGCCCCTTGTGCATCTTTTCCAAGAATCTACAGTGGCTGAACTATGACGAAGCGGCAGCGACCGCCGCGGCTATGGGGTTCAACGGATTGGATCTGACGGTGCGCAAAAACGGCCATGTGCTGCCGGAAAACGTCGAACGCGATCTGCCCAAAGCCTCGGCCGCCGCGCATAAAGCCGGCCTTCGAGTGGCGCTGATCACCACCGAGATCGATGCTGCGGAAAATCCCGTGCATCGGCGGGTTCTCGAGACAGCGGCCGGGTTGGGCATCGGCTGTTATCGTATGGGCTGGCTTAAATATGATCACTCTTGGAGCATTCGCGATAATTTAAAGCGGTTTCACGTCCGGTTGGCCGCGCTGGCGGCGCTGAATGAAAAAATCGGGATTGCCGGCGCGTATCAGAATCACAGCGGCGCCAACCTGGGATCGCCTGTCTGGGACATCGCCGGTCTGCTGCACGATATCCATTCGCCGTGGCTGGGCTGTCAGTATGACATTCGTCATGCCATGGTCGAGGGCGCCAACGCCTGGCCGCTGGGGCTCGAGTTGGCGGCGCCCTATATCAACAGCCTTGATTTGAAGGATTTTCTTTGGCAGAAAAAAGACCATCGCTGGCGGGCGGTCAGTGTGGCCATGGGCCAGGGCATGGTGGATTTCAATGATTTTTTTGCTCGGTTGACAAATTTGAATGTGAAGAAGGATGTTCCTTTGTGCATTCATTACGAGTATGATCTCGGCGGCGCGGAAAAAGGCAGCCGCCGGATCACCGCATCGCCTGAAGCGGTTATGTCGGCGATGAAAAAGGATCTTGATTACATTAAAGCCATCCTTGGATCTTTGTGAGAATGGGCTTGCTTCGCGCCAGCATAGATTGGTCAAATTTTCACGTTCTGTGCCTTCGTTCGTAATGACCATCTTTTTTTCAAGTTTTACTCCGCAGATGGATGGAATGACGACAATCTCTCCTTACTTCCACCCCTCTTTTTCCACCGACACCTGAAAATCTTCAAACTCGACCTTGTAGCTTTTTTCATCGCAGCTGCCGGCGGCCAGGCCAAGATGAACCGACTCGGCAATGCCGGGTATCTCTTCGGTCTGCCGCGAGATGGTCCACTGGACGCCGTCATAGCTGACAAAGCCGGAGAATCGATTGCCGTGGCGCACCAGCTTCAGCCACATTGGATACGGTTCCATCTTTGGGTGATTTTCGCTCGATGCCCAGTGCATGGCGCCGTCGCCGTAGCGATCCCAGTTCATGCCCACCCGTCCCGGGGTCGCGAACCACAGCACCGAACCCAGGCTGGCATTTCCGGTTTCAAAGCTTTTGCGCAGGTCGTTTCTGACGAACAGGCCGGCGCGAAACCAGGGATTGGTCTTTTCGCCAAAGGCGATCAATTTGACCGTTGCGACAAAATTGCCTTTCACCGGCTTTTTGAAATACACCGTTCCATAAGAATCCTCACCGTGCATGAAATCCGTTCCGGACGCCTGCAGGATAAAGTGGTTTTTCCTACGATCGACGGTAAAGGCGCAGGGTTTGGCTGTAGCTGAACAATATTCGAGCAGGTCTGCTGTGGCGATGTTGATCGGGGCATGAGGATAGACCGTAAGCGGGAGCGCGGGCGTCTGGCCTGCGCGAATCGTATAGCGACCGGGCTGCAATTTCCGTTTGAACCAAACCCGGGCCGATGCTCCGGCCGACAGCTGCACGCTCTGCGACTCGGCCATCTGATCGTTGATCAGCAACGGCACGGTCACCGCGCCGTCCTGTTTCTGAATGTTCCGCACCAGGACGGAGATTTCCAGTTCCTCTCCGGCCGGCAGATAATCGGTGGAAAGATGCAGCGAATCATACAACGCAATCGTTCGCGGTCCTTTCACCGTGATGCGCTGATAAGGGGTGCCCGCGATCGCCACGTGATGATCGCCGGGCTCGGCAAATCTGGTTTCGAATTCCACAGTACGCGTGTTGTCTTTAATCACCGGAAATTTTTTGCTCTGTTCCACCTTGCCGTCGACATAGAGATCGACGGCGCCAAAGCCGGTGGCGCCGCGGTTGGTCACTGCGGCGGTCACGCGCAGGTAATCGCCGGTGTAAAATTCTTCCGCCGAGCCGGTGACGGCGCTGGCGATGCGCAGATCGTTGTAAGTGAATTCGGGCTCGCCGGTGAGGATGCCTTCCGGTTCTTTCGCCGGCGTTTCGATGACATGGTTGTCGTAATACAGGTTGTCCACCAAGTTGGCGGCGCACAGTTTCATCTCATCCTGATCCAGCGCGTACATGATGTTGTCGCGTGCGACCCAATTCAGCGACATATTGTCGAACCAGATGGCCACGTTGTTGTTAAAATAGCCGGCCTTGACATGATGAATGAGGTTGTTGCGGATGATGGAGTCATGGGTGAATCCAGCGGTGGTGATGGCGCCGGAGTCATCGGCCCATGCCTGCACATGATGCACGTGGTTGTACTCCAGCCGATAACCGGCGTTGATCGATTCTTCCAGACTCGACCAGTTGCCGACATAGATGGCGGTCCGGCCGTGGTTGTTGGTCACCTCGTTGTGCGAGATGGTCGTGTTCAGGCAGTTCAACGCGTCGATGCAGTGGCCGCCGGCGCCGTCGATGTAATTATAGGACAGAATATTTTCACGCACAATATCCATCCAGTGCTCCGGGTGGGCGTGTCCGGCTACGGCAATGGCGCCGCCCTGAATGTTGGTGATGTGGTTGCCAAGGACGCGGACCTGGTAGCTGCCAAGGCCGAGGCGGACAGCCTGGCCGTCCATGGCGCTGAGCCGTCCATCGACCAATTCACAATAGTGCGCATATTCGAACCGGATCGCATCGCTGCCGGGGGTGACGCCGGTAAAGCCGAGTCCGTAGAAGCGAAGATTGCGCACCGGTTTTTCGCGCGTGCCAACTACGGCTACGAGTTGATTGAGAACAGGGACCATGCAATGAAGCGTATTAGGGTCTTGAACGCCTGCCGGCGGGATGAAGGACAATTCTTTCGACGCTTTGTCGAAAAACCACTCTCCGGGACCATCCATCAGCGATTTGACGTTCTCGATGTAATAACGGGGCGGCACGACCACAATGCCGTCCTGGTCCTTACTGAGATGGATCGTCCGTCTTTTCTCGTCGATGCGGCTGATCGCGTTATGCCCGGTATGCCAGCGCAGCAGCATGATGATCCGGTTGCCCTCCAGATCCGGCCACGCGCGCACATCGCCGCGGCGGTACTGGAACGCTTGGGTGGAGGTCGGATGTTCGGCTGGTGTGAAATAGCCGCTGTTGGGCGTGCGCGCCAGCGGCTGGGTGGCGCCGTTCACCACCAGCGTCTGCACCTCGGCAAGGTCTACGCGGCTGACCCAGTGGTTTTGCTTTTTTTGCCATCCGCCGACCGGTTTGCCGCCGGTGATCACCGCCTTTTCCCCCGGATAGGCCGCCCAGGTAACATAGTGTTCCTTGAGTTTATGGTATTCAAAGGCGCCGGTGGGCAGATTGGTCTGCACGCGTTCGCCGCCGTCCTCCGGCGTGAACTGCAACGGGCTGTCCAGGGGATAATAACCTTCGCGCAGATAGACCAGGATGTCCTTGCCCTCGCCAAAGGGGTGGGGAGAGCCGATGAAGCGTCTTTCCACAGAGGCTTCTTTGGGTTTGTACACGCGTTGTTTCAATTCCCTCACCGCTGTTTGCGCCCGCTTCAGAGTCGCAAAAGGGCCGTCGGTTTTCGCGGCGTTGGGCTCTGCCAGTGTGCCTGACCAGTTGTCATTTCCGTTCATGGCTACATAAAAGTCTGCTTGCTTCCCCTCGTGGGAAAATCTTTGCCAGTTTTCCCCTCGTAAAAATTTACCGTCCGCATAAAGCCCTGTACCCATAATCATGATCATGATCACCAGTGTCTTCAACCGTGGATATAGCATGCGAGAATTCCTTTCTTTTTTATTATTTAAGTGAGGGGTTGGAAAGTTGAGGCCAGCGGCTGCAATCCATCGGCAGCCCCTGGCCATCGCAGATGCGCAAACAGGCCTGCCAGGCGCCGCCCAGATTTATGATCCGCAACAGCAACCGGTTTCGTCCCTTGACCAACGCGGCGTTGATTCGGTCCTCATCGACGGCGAGAACTCGACCTTTCGAATGAGAATGAATTTTAACGCCGTTTAACCACATCGTGACGCCGTCGTTACTCCCCAGCTTGAACTGGGCCGCCTGCGGGCTTGGAAGGATCATTTCCGTGCAAGCATAGACCACCCCCGGCACGGATCCAAACCAATCGCTCAATTGCAGAACGCCCTGAATATTATCGGCTGATACAGCGGACCAGGACATGGTCTTGGTCCCCACTCTCAATGGTTGGGAAAGTTCGAGGCTTTCCATAGAAACGGAGTCGCTCTGCGAAGTATTTTCATCGAGCGGAAAAGGCCCGGCCAGATGCCAGTGAACGACAAAACCGAATTTTTGCGCCATGGTTTGGAAACGAGTTTTTATTTCATCGTATTTTTGCGCAACCAGAGGATCGTTTGTTTTATCTCCCATGTCCAGCAACGCTTCTCTGATCATGGCCGGATCGGATGTATGATGCAACGCCAGACGGCGCCAAAGGTCAGCCTCAGGCCGGTTTGCCGCAGCCATTTGTCCAGCAAGCTGCAGACAAGCGCGCACAGCAGCAGAGCGCATGGCTTGCGGTCCGTGCACGAGCGTGTTCTGCAGAAAGTCTTTAGCCTTCGCATCATCAAAACCGCCCAACAAGGCTGTGGCAGCAACCCGCAGTTCTGCATCTTTGCATTGAACCGCTTTGAGGACCAGAGGCTTTGCGGCAACGCTGGATTGCAGGGCAACGGCGTTGAGCAGCTCGCAGCGCAAGGCCGGCTCCTCACAGTGCTGATACCGTCTGACGAGCTCTTGGATGATCGCCGGTTGCGGAGGGGAGGAGAGCAGCAGCGCCAGCGGTTTTTTATCCATATCCGTCATTGATTGATTCAGCTTGGCGCACAGCGTACCGAAGGCATGCATCACCACTGCATCGTAATGGGTGCAATTGATCCAGTCCTGCTGCCAGCCGTCGTCGTTCCTTTGCCACCAAGTTCTGTATCTGCCGCCGTGACGTTGCTGTATTTGGGTCATGTTGTTGGCCAGGGCGACCGCCTTGGCCAGATAGAGTTCGTCCCCTGTTTTTTCATAATATCTGGAAAAGCTCTCTATCATTTTGGCGCTGCTGGCGTCGACCGGCAGGTAACAGCGGTACTGCTCTAGTACGCAGGGCGTGAACCAGTCATCCGCAGGCCCTTTGGTCAAGGAGAGCGCCGCGGCAAAGGGCTTTTGCCAGATCACGAACAGATCTTCGGCGAAATGCAGGAGATCGGCGACAAGCGGCTCATGTCCAGGAAATTTTTCATGATGATCCAGCAGATACAGAGCCAGAGAACAGGCCTGATGTTTGGTCAGATTTTCGTACGGTAGAGAGGGCTCTACGTCTTCAAATTGGCCTTCCCAATTAAAGGTGACGGCTGGATGGGCCAACACCCATTTCAAGGCGTGATCGGCGGCGGCCTGATACGTTTCGATATGGTATTGTCTATTCAGTCTGTCAAAAAACTCGATGATCGTCATCGGGATGCTCAGGTTCGGCTGCACCGGTTGTCCGTTTTCCGCATGCGCCTTGAGATACCAGGTTCCAGAGCCAAGCTGTATTTTCTTCAGCGTGCCGGCGATGCGCAAGGCTGCCTGCAGATAGCTGGTGTCGTTAATCGCATCAAAGAGATCCAGATAATACATGGCGGCTTCCGCGGCGTACGGAATCATGATCTGGCCTGCATAGGCGCCGGCGGTCAGCTGTTCTCCGTCATAGGTGGGGGGGAAATAGGCAAGCGGACTGTCGGCCGGCTGGCTGACGCGGAGCAGATAATCCGCAGCGTTTCTGGCGATGGCGATGGCCTGCGTTGAATCGGGCGGCGCCAGGCGTGCATAATGCGCCATGCTGGAGACGACCGCGCCGATCACTTTCGCTGGATAACAGTAAAGGGGATAGGCGGGATCCGGGGCGCCTGTCTTCGCCCATGCCTGCACATGCTTTTGCTTGAATAGATGGGACCAGGCAGCCAGGGCGCTCGCCCGATAATCCAGTGCAGCGGACTGATAGGGTCCGGCAAATGCAGCGTCCTTGTAAAACTCTCTGGCGCCGCACAGTTCTATTGTTTGGCCCTGCCGATCCAGGGCTTCCACCTTTAATTGAACGTAGCCGATGGGCAATCGGCGCCATACTTCCGTAACAGCGGCCCACGGTTGCTGTGCAGTGAAGATATAATCTGCACCGTCGACGGCAGAGGTGGCGGTAAAACGATACGCTGTCGCCTGTTGGACCGGTTTAAAATCAAAGGCCGGAGCGTAAATGAATTTGACCGCTCGGCTGTTCCAGAAAGATCGTTTTCCCGGCTCTCCCGGCCGCACGGACTGCAGGCTTTCCTGCAGCGCTTGCACTTGATAAGGCCGCGTGAGGGGAACGGCCTGCTTTCCGCAGGAAAATAGAAAGCAGATCCCCATGATGAGGTAAGGCGGATTTTTCATTGATCAAACCATTTACGGCATGATAGGGATGCGCGGGCAGGGGCTGGCATCGCACGGCCCCTGCTTGCTCGATTTGATTACTTGCTTGTCGAGTATTCGAACAATTGGCGGAACGCGTTTGCGATGCTGCTGCGCACCTGTGTTATTTTTTGATTGCGACGGTCTTCGAGCGTGCGCAAAGCAGCCATGCCGTCCATGCCCGGCAGGGTGCCGGCCTTGTCCAGTCCGCAATACTGGGCGATGACCGAAGCCTGCTCGGTCAGAATGTCGCGTGCCGCGGCGACCGCTTTCGCCGCCTTGGGATTGCCGACAACCGCGTCAGCTGTTTGCTGCAATTGCACGAGCAAGCCATAGTCCTCGATGCCGTCGCGAATGGCTTCCCACCGTTTGCTGGAGACCACGCCATTGCCGGAATAGATCAGCAGATAATCATGGCCTCCGTCGGGCATGAACCAGGGATTCTTGTTATGGGTGCAATAGGACCAGAATCCTATGCCGGTCAATCCCCGGAACCAGGTCAGCCAGGACTGAGCGCGATAATAGCCCAGCGGCGATTGATGTTTGGCATTGTGTTCGCATTCATAAGTCCACACCGTTTTGCCGGTGGATTTCAGAAAGGCTAGTTTTTCCGCGCCCTGGTGCAGCAGATAACCGTTGCGGTTCGGGCACCAGATATCCACATAGGGCGCCATGGCCTGCAGTTCCTGCAGTGTGGCTCTGCCCACGGGATCGGTGTAAATCTGTACCTTGGCATCCACCTCGCGGATGGGTTTGGCATAATTAATAAACGCCTCCACCAGCCCTTCGTTGAGTCCGGGTTCATCGATGGGATACAGGGCATAGTTTTCGTACCCCACTCCCAGCTCTTGCAGATGTTGGACCCAGGCTCGGAGCCAGGCTTTATAGGCTTTGGTCCATGCCGGCGAGAAATGAGGACCGGGTCCTTTCAGCCCGTATTGGTAACCACAGAAAAGAATGATGCCGTGTTGGGCGTGGCGGCTCATATACTCGTCGTGGGTGGAAAAATCGATGGCGCCGACGAGGTTGCCCTGGTCGTCGTAGCGGGCCTGGGGCGCCTGGTCGCCGGTGGCGACAAAGACATTGGTGCCGTGGCTGATCTGATCCTCCAGCGCCGCCTGCGGTTGATCCTTCAGCAGAGAGGTGTGCACATACCCCCAGTGGCACAGCCTGAGCGGTTGCGGCTGCGCCGGCGTGAACGGCCATCTCTTGATGGTCAAGGAGGCCACCGCCGACTGGGATTCAATCTGCAGCGAATGCACGCGAAAGGAGCAGCGCCAATCGCCGGCCGGCAGCGAATCTGAATGAACGTTCACCCAGAGTTGGCGCATTTCCCAGGCTGGAAGGATCAGGGTGCGCGCCTGGCCGATGAACGGCAGGGCATCGGCGGAGTAATCGAGCGTTTCGGTGGGAATATTCAACACTTCATGAAAGCTGAATACGCCGGCCGCTGCATGGACCTGGTTTGAATCAACGGCGGAGCGGAGCGGATCCATGCTGATCAGCACGGTCATGGCTTGGCCGCTGAAATTGGCGATGTTCAAGGCAGCGGATTCGATCTCGTTGCCAAAGCATTCCAGCGCCAGCTCAGCGGGCTGGGTGCGTGCTTCGACGATCTCCTCCATGCCGCCAAAGGGCGCCCAAGGATTGGCGCCGTAGATCGCCAGCGCGTTTCCCGCTTCGGCTGCAGCCCGACAAGTGGCCAGCCACCGGTTGGCATCGGTTCTCAGCGCAGCGACATCCTCCTGCAACGCGCTGCGCTGGCTGACCGGAAGCGTGCCGGCTGTACGGCTTTTCTCTGCAATCCGAGTGAAACGGTGGTTCAGCACCAACAGCTGTTCCTGCACAAAGGCCTGATCCGGCAGAGAGGGTATCGTCGCTTCGATATCCGACAGCGTGGTGGACAGATCCGCCAGGTCTCTGGCGAACGGAATGACGTAGAACGATTTCTCCCGCGATGCCAGCCTTTTGTTGCCGATAGAAAGCTGGCATTTAAAGGTGAGGTTGACCGCGGATTGTCCGTTGAGCGAATAGGGCAGGATCGCGGTGAAGACTGAATCGGCGGAGCGGATAGTGTTCTCCTGTGCTCCGGCGTTGTTGCCCTCCAAACCCAGCGTCAGTTGCAGAGGTTCGGAGGTGGGGTTTTTTACCGTGACGTTAAAGTGGTTGGCTCCGACATACATGGGTCCGTAATCGATCTCTGTGATTCTGGGTTGTTTGGACGGCGCCGAGATAAAGTCAGAGCCGGTCCTGCCGGATGCAACGCGGTATTGCGTCCACAGGGCCGGGCTGGAGCGTTGCGGCGGGCTGGTCATCCAAGACATCGCGATCAATCGGCTGCCTGCGGCGCAGAGAACGGTCTTTTGTTCATTGCCTTTGAAATCGACGACCGTCGGCATGGCGTTCATGGTGGCGTGCAGCGGAAAACGTTCTTTCAGATTTCCGTCCGGGTCGAAAATATGCAGCGCAGCGCTGTAACCGCCGATGAGGATCTCGACCACCGAATCGCCGTCGATATCCGCGACAGCCGGGGAGCGGCGCACGCGTTGTTCTGCGTTCGCGGTCCATTTGACCGCGCCGTTGTCCTCGAGACAGGCCACGTGGCCGAACAGATCCGCCACGATGATCTCTTTGCGGTCGTCATCGTCGATATCCGCCACGCTGATGGCGTCGTGCACCGGTTTTTTCATGCGGTGATGCCAGAGCAGTTTGCCGGTGCGGCTGTAGACAGAAAGGCCGTCTCCGCTGCCGACCACGATCTCCGGAGCGCCGTCGCCTTGCAGATCAGTGACAACCGGGCTGGATCCGGAGCCAGCAGCTTGGGCGGCTCTCCACATTTCTTGGCCGGTATGAGAAAAGCAGATCAGCGGCGATTTAGCGGCGCCCAAGAGGATTTCCATATTGCCATCGGCGTCAAGGTCCGCGACCGCCGGCGCGCTGTTGATGCCGCCGGCGCAGCGGGCTGTCCATTGCACGCTGCCGTCATCGGAGAGGCAGACAAGGTTGCCGGCGCGGTCGCCCGCCACCAATTCACAGACGCCGTCGCCGTCCATGTCCGCGGCCATAGGTGCGGTGCTGCCCCAGTCCACCTCTTCGGGCAGGCTGTAATCCCACACTCGGCTGCCGGATCTTGCATCCAGGCAAATCACTTTGCCGGGATTGGTCACGACGGCCACACGCGGCTGCCGGCGCGCCATCCAGATAGCCGGCGGGTTGCTGATCGTCTGCCGCGCGTCATAGTACCATTGCTGCTTGCCCTGGGCATCGACGGCGGCGATACGGCCGGCGGTGGAACAGACCACGATATCCACACTGCCGTCTCCATTGAGGTCACACACTCCTGGGGAGGTGTCCATCTCGCCGGCGCCGGGCTGATACTGCCAGAGGATCGATCCGGCTGCAGCGATTGCAGAAATAAAAATCAGCTGCAGGGCAGTCATTAATCCCAACGCGGTCATCAGCCGATGCGGCCGGCGGAAGCGGTTATGCAAAATTGGGCTATTCATGAAGAACTCCTTTTAGGGGCGCCAGAACAGTTTGGACGCCGGCAAGGGACGCCGGAGCGCAGCCGGCCGTTTATAAAACACTTTTAAAGCCTTGCTGCCGCCGGATTGAAAATAGGTCGCCTGAATGCGATGCCGTCCGGCCGGCAGGCGAATCGTGCCGCTTTTATCCATGGCGCCGTGTTCGCCGTCGTTGTTCACGATCAGCCGGTCGTTGATGTAGAGCCGGCTGCCGTCGTTGGAGCTGGTGTAAAAGGTGTATTCATCCTGCTCCGTGATTTCGAGAAACCCGGTAAAAACCATGGCAAAGTTATGGACAGGCAGATCGAGCCCGTTCAGATCGATCTGCTGAGCGCGCCCGCTTTTCACCGGCTTGAGTTTTTTGAAATCCGGCAGTTTGACAAAAGCGCCTTCAAACAGTTCCCAGGTGACGCCGTTGTTTTGCGGATCGATGAACTCGTAGACTGCAGAGGCCTTGGCGCTGGCGTGAAAGCCTGGTTTGAACGCTTTGGCCTGCAGGAGTGCGGCGGACGCGATCGTCAAAGGACCCTGATACAGTGGTGCGGTTTCATTCGGTTCACTGCCGTCCAGTGTGTAATGGATTTTCGCGTCTGCGGGTTTGGCCGTGATAGTCACGGTCAGGCTTGTTCCATGATGAAGAAGAGTGTCCTTGGCAGAGAGGACCGGCGTGCCGGCGAATGGCTGCTGCGGCGCGATCTGAAAGCGGGAGGAGGTGAACAAATAACTCCCTGACTCGATGGCAAAGACCGCGCGGTCCTGTTCCCGGCGAAGCAAGCGCACGCCGACCGCTTCAGCGGCCGGTCCGCCGCTTTCAGCCAACACGCTCTGTGCATCCGCCGGGATATAGATCGTTGCGCTGGCGTTGGGCGGCAAAGCGATTCGCCATTCAAATTCGTTTTGTTTGAATTTCCATTCACTATCGATGGGACCGCGGATCGAGCGGTATCGGGCCTTGACCCATTCCAGATCGCCGGTTACTTCCGGTTTCATGATCAAATGGGCATAGGCCGGCTGGCTGGGATCAGAGCGGATGCCCGCCAGGTGTTCGTAGAACCAGATCAGCAGATCGCCGAGCAGCATGACGTGATTATGGGAGTTCATGCCGGCCTCGGCAGTGTCGCCGTTCCACAGTTCCCAGATAGTGGTGGCGTTCGCCTCGGCCATATATCCCAAACTGGGATAGGTGTTTTGCGCCGCCAGGGTGTAGGCGATATCCGGCCTGTTGTATTTGGTCAGCACGCGGTTCAGCCATTGACAGCCGATCAATCCGGTTCCCACATGCCCATCGGCCTCGCCCATGATTTTTTCAACCAGATTGTTCAAGATCGCCGCCCGGTGTGCTTGCGGAACCAGATCAAAGGCAAGGGGCAAAATCGAAGAGGTTTGGGAATTGTTGCCGTATTGAAGCGGGTCCAGGGATAAAAACCTTTTATTGAAAGCTGTCTTCATTTTTTCAGCCATCGCGGCATATTCGGCGGCGTCCTGATGTTTATCCAGCAGCCCGGCGAAGAACTGCATCAATTTCAGTTCATAATAAAAATAAGCGGTGCCGATGAGATCGCCGGCGGTGGTGCGTTCCGTGTGAGTGGTGTGGATCTGAGTGCGGTCCAGCGGGGGGGCGCACCAATCTCCGTATACGTCGCGGGTCATGATGTCGTTCTGCACGTAACGCTGCATGCGCCGGATCCATTTTTTCATGGTGGGATAATGTCTTTTTATCGCTTCCAGGTCGTGATACTGATCGTACAGCATAGCGGCCACCATGAGGTACGAGCCGGGCCAGGTGGTGTTGTCGTTATAGTTGGGCCAGTAGGAGGGCGCCACATCAGGGATGCATCCGTCCGTTGACGTCGCATCCTGAATGTCGATCAGCCATTTGTTATAGAATCCGGCCACATCGAAGAGAAAACTTTCACCGCGGGATTCGGCGGACCGGTCGCCCAGCCAGCCCTGACGTTCGTCGCGCTGCGGGCAGTCGGTGGGAATGCTGCGATAGTTGCCGCGGATCCCCCACAGTGCATTTTGATAGATGCGATTGATCAGCGGATTCGAGCAGGCAAAGGCGCCGACCGGTCGTAGGTCGTCGTGCACCACCTTGCCTGAGATTGTGGACAGGTCTGGTGTGCCGGGAAAACCGCGCAGTTCCACATAGCGAAAGCCATGATAGGTGAATCGTGGTTCCCAGATCTCCAGGCCGTCGCCTTTGAGGATGTAGGTGTCGGTTGCTTCGCAAGTGCGCAGATTGTCGAGAGAAAGCGTGCCGTCTTGCCGCAGCGTTTCAGCGAACCTCAGGGACACTCGAGTCCCGCGGGGGCCGGATACCCGGAGTTGCGCCCAGCCGACCATATTCTGCCCCATATCGAAGATATAGGCGCCGGGCTGCGGGCTGGCTATGGAAATGGGATTCAGAGTCTGAGTGATTTTAATCGGTTCGATCATCTGGGAGGACAGCCGGTGTCCCGGCTTTTTCACCACCTGGGCATGGCGCCAGGCGCTATCGTCAAAACCGGGTTCGGTCCAGCCGGGCAGCTCTTTGCGGCTGTCGTAGGTCTCGCCGTCGTATTCGTTGTTGGCCACGATGGGGCCGTCGGCGTTGATCTTCCAACTTGCATCGCTGACGATGGTCTCGCGGGTATCATCCTCGTAAATAATATTGATCTGCAGCAGCAGTTTGGGAAATCCAAAGGTCCTGGTCTGTTTTTCATAGCGCGGGGCAAAATAGCGTCCGTTGCCGAGTTGGACCGCCACGGCGTTTTGAGCCGGCCGGAGATGCGGCGTCACATCAAAGGTCATGTAATAGGCTCTTTGGTCGTACTCGCTCAGTGCCGGCGCCAGCACCTGATCGCCGATTTTTTCACCATTGAGGTGCCATTCAAAGAGCCCCAAGCCGCAGACAAAAGCCGTGGCCCGCTTAATTTTTTTCGAGAGTACGAACTCGTGGCGCAGCATTCTCGCCGAGAGACGCCGTCGCAGTGTGTCCACTTTGTCGTGGCCGACCGCCCGGTCCAGGCCGATCCATTTGGCCCGCCAATCCCGTTGCTGCAGCAATCCGGTCGTCCAGAACGCCGGTTCGCTCCAGGGCGTCACCCTGGCCTCGCGGTCCCAGACGCGCACTTTCCAATAATAGGTGCGATCGCTCTGCAATGGTATGCCCGCATAAAAAATGTGCGCGGTCTGTGATGGCTCCACTCGGCCGCTGTCCCAGGCATCGCCGATGTCCTGATCGAGATATTCCCGTGATGAGGCGACCAGGATCTGGAAAGCGGTAGATCGCTGTCCGCGCAAGGAGGATTCCAGCGTCCAGCTTAGACGAGGATGCAGCACGTCTATGCCCAGGGGATCGGTCCGGTATTCACAACACAGCCCGGTTAGGTGGAGGTCCTGGGACGCCGGTGAATTTGCCAGGATCGCCTGGTCGCTGCCAGCGAGCTGCGGTGAAACGCCTGTGTTGGCTTGGGGGGGAAGGGCGATAACGAAAAACAACAGGGGCAATAACGCGGAGGAACGATTTCTCATGTCATCCTTTCGATTAGATCCAGCCACAGTGGGGGGAGGAAAAGCAAAACAAAAAAGAATTAAATCAATTTGCTGAAAAGGTTCAAGTGTTTTTTTCCTGGATGCAGGTTGTGCTTGACTTTTGCTTTCAAGCGGCGTATTGTAATCATACTCTCTGCACCCTTGTGGACATCGGCCCGTCGGCTGGGTTTCTAAAACGCCGGCGTCCGGAGGGAGAGGATCCATCGAAAGGAAGTGAGCATGAAACACGCACTCTGGATTTTAAGCCTTGTGCTGTCGCCGTTTGTCATGGGGGAGAACACAGGCAAGGCCTGTGATGCGGCGCCTTGCTGCAGTCTGACGCTCATCCCGCCTTCGCCGGTGAGCGACCACATCGCCCTTTCGGTCCATGCTGCGCTGCGGAACGAAACAGCGCAGCCGAAGCGGTGGGAGGTGAAATTCTATCTGGATGAGGAGCGCGAATCCGCTCTACTGCATCAGGAGACGCGATCGCTGCCGGCCGGTTCAGTCGGCGGCATCTATTTCCGTTGCAGCACGCGAGGCTGGGCCGGAGATCATCGCATCCTGATGTGCGTGGATGACGGTGGGCGCATCCATCGTGCGGTGCAAAAGCTTACGGTCTATAGCAGCAAGGAGCGGTCCATCGGCCTGATAGACGGGGCCTGGAGCGGCTTTTATATGTGGGGAAATGAAGGTTTGCTGTGGAACGAAGAGCTGGTTAAAATGACCGATGCAAACTGGCGCGAGCTGATGTTGGCGATGCAAGAGATCGGCATGAACATTATCGTGGTTCAAGAGATGTTTCGTAATGCAGAGTATGTCGATGCGCACGACATGGAGCAACGGGGGTATCGAGGCAAATCGTTCTATCCCTCTCGCTGGTCCGCCGGACGCATGGAGATCGCCTCAGCCGATCCGCTGGAGGCCATCCTCACCGTCGCCGATGAACGCAAGATGCACGTGTTCGTTCCGGTCGGCTTGTATGCCTGGTTTGATTTCAGCGAGGGGTCGCTGCAATGGCATAAAAACGTGGCGACGGAATTATGGCAGCGCTACGGCCGGCACCCGTCGTTTTACGGTTGGTATGTTTCTGAAGAGATACACGGCTGGCTTTCTCCGGAAGATACAGACGAGGCGGTCATCCACCGTCATCATGAGGAGATCGTCCGTTTTTTCAAAGAGTTTCGGGCCCATGTGCGCGCTCTGGCGCCGGACAAGCCGGTGATGCTGGCTTCCAACAGTCACCATGTGCCGCGTGCGGCGGCGGTGTATCCCAAACTGCTGGCTCATCTGGACATTCTCTGTCCGTTCGGCTTTCACCGCATGCCGCCGAATGACATTTCGGGGGAGGAGGCGGCCGCTTTGCTGCAGCGGCTCTGCGATGACGCCGGCATGCATTTGTGGATGGACTTGGAGGTGTTTCTTTTCGGCCAGCATGGCGAGCTGTATCCCCGTCCCATCAACGGATTGATCAGCGATCTGCAACGTTTTCCGAATTTTGAAAAGATTTTGTGTTTCCAGTTCTCCGGACTTTTAAACGCACCGTGGATGTCGCGCAAGCCCGGCGGCGAGGCCACGGTTCAGCTTTACCGTGATTATAAAAGCTATTATGATCGAAAAAAACAGGAACTCGACTCGAGAGCCTCTGTTCCCGCGGTTGATCTGCCGCTGTACAAAAATGCCTCGTTGCCGGTCTCGGCAAGGGTGCAAGATTTGATGCAGGCCATGACGTTCGAGGAAAAAATCGAACTGGTCAGCGGCCGGGGTTTTACCACTAAGAGAAATGTTCGCCTGGGTATTCCTGAGATTGTCATGACCGATGGACCTTTGGGGCCCAACGCCAAGGGCCGCGCCAGCAATTATTCATCCTGCCTCAACATGGCGGCGACCTGGGATGATTCTTTGGTGCAGCGGCTCGGAGCGGCGATGGGGCAGGAGACCCGTGTGTTGGGGCGCAATATGCTGCTGGGCCCGTGCATCAACATCGCTCGGGTCCCACAAGGCGGTAGAACGTTTGAGGGTTTCGGCGAGGATCCCTGGCTGGTCAGCCGCATGGCTGTGGCTTATATTAAAGGTGTGCAGAGTCAACGCGTCATCGCCTGCGCCAAACATTTCGCCGTGAACAATCAGGAGTGGAACCGCGGCGAGGTGGATGTGATGGTCGCTGAGGACGCGCTGCGGGAGATCTATCTCGCGGCTTTCAAGGCGGCTGTGCAGGAGGCGGATGTCTGGTCGGTGATGAGTGCGTATAACAAATTTCGCGGTGACTATTGCAGCGCGAGCAGATACCTGCTCACAGAGGTGCTGAAGCAAGAGTGGGGGTTTACCGGTTTTGTGGTGTCTGACTGGGGGGGAGTGCACCACACGGTGCAAACTGTCCAGGCCGGACTGGATCTGGAAATGCCGGACGGTCAATATTTAGGCGAGCCTTTGCGTCGCGCCGTGCAGACCGGCGAGGTGGCCTTGGAGCTCATCGACGAACAGGTCCGGCGCCTGCTGACTGTGATGTTCAAGGCCGGCTTGTTCGATGAATCTGTTGCAAGCTATGGCGGACTGGCGGACACGGAAGAGCGCCGCCGGCTGGCCTATGAGACCGCGGAGAAGAGCATCGTTCTGCTGAAAAACGAAGACCGGGTTCTACCCCTGAGCCTGGCGAACATCCGCTCGCTGGCTGTGATCGGACCCAACGCGGATGAGGCGAGGCTGTACGGCGGCGGCAGCGGTTATTTGCCGGCTCACTACGCTGTATCGCCTTTGCAGGGAATCAGGGAGAAAGTGGGTGATCGGGTTTCCGTCACTTTTGTCAAAGGCGGCCGTCTGCAGCGGCTGTCCCTGCCCGCCATTCCGTCCAGCCTGTTGCGTCCACCGGCGGGATCTTTGGGCGACCAAGGGTTGCTGGGAGAGTATTTCAACAATCGCGAACTGGAAGGCGAGCCGGTTTTAACCAGAATCGACGAGCGAATTGATTTCAATTGGGACGCCGCTTCACCGGCGCCGGGCGTGGTGGCGGCGGATCTTTTTTCCGTCCGCTGGAGCGGTTCGTTCGTCGCACCCGGCAGTGGGGTGTATGAACTCGGCGTCCTCAGCGATAATGGCTGCCGGCTTTACCTGAACAGCCGTCTGGTGATCGATTCCTGGATCATCGACAAAGCCAGCTCTCTGCGTTCCATCTATGTGCAACTGGAAAAAGACCGCGTCTATCCCATTCGGGTGGAATTTTTTGAAAATGTAGGCACCTGTGAAGCACATCTTGGGCTTGCTTATTACGGACAGGGCAATGAAGTGGAACAGGCGGAGGCTGCTGCCAGAACGGCGGATGCGGCGGTGGTTTGTGCCGGTTTGAATGAGACGCTGGAGGGGGAAGGCCATGACCGGGAATCTCTTGCGTTGTCAAACGAACAGGTCCAACTCATTCAAGCTGTGGCTGCGGTAAATCCCAGGACCATCGTGGTGTTGAACAATGCCACGCCCATTCTCATGAATGAATGGGCGGATCGCGTCCCTGCGGTTGTAGAAGCCTTTTATCCGGGGCAGGAGGGCGGCAGAGCGCTGGCGGATATACTGTTCGGCGATGTGAATCCCTCGGGCAAACTGCCGCTCAGCTTTCCCGCCAGACTGGAGGATTCGCCGGTTTATGCCACTTATCCAGGCGCGCAAGAGTCCGCTGATTATGCAGAGGGGTTGCTCGTCGGCTATCGTTATTTTGACCGAAAAGAGATCGAGCCGCAGTTCCCCTTTGGCCATGGCCTTTCTTTTACTCGCTATAGCTATGATGCGCTGTCCATTCATCCGGCGAAAATCGGCCGGCAGGACACGGCCTTGATTGCGCTGCGGGTGAAAAACAGCGGGGCTGTGAACGGCGAGGAGGTGGTACAGCTCTATGTACAGAACCGGCAGTCAATGCCGAACCAGCCGGTCAAGGAGCTGAAGGGATTCAAGCGCGTCGCGCTGCAGGCCGGTGAGGAGAAAACAGTATTTTTCAAACTGGCGGCCGCCGCGTTGGCGGTGTATGAGGTGAAATCCCATCAATGGGTGATCCAGCCAGGCGACTATGGCGTGTCGATCGCCAGTTCTTCACGGGACATTCGGCTGCAGGGTTCGATCCAGGTTCACCAGAAGTAGATATACAGCAACGCCGTCAGGGCGATCACTGCGCCGCCCATCCAATAGACTTTGGGTTCCGGAGCGATGTTCACTTTTGCGATTGGGCCATTCCACCGGTGCGGTCAGGGACTTTTTCCGCGTCATCCACAGCATATAGGCGACGACGATGATAAAGACGATGGCCATGTGATGCAACAGCGACCAGCTGTTAAATAAGGCTATCCACGATCGCATCGGCGTCAGCTGATTCAGTCCGGGGAGCGCAAAGAGGAACTTGCCGAACCGGCTGAAGCCATAGAGCGCCACGCCGAGGAGCAAGGCGCCTTTGGCCGCTGCCGGTGGCGTACGCTTGTTGAGCAGACCGATGACGAACGAGGCGAGGATGCCGGGCGCGATGAATCCCCACAGTTCCTGGATGTACATGAACACGCCCTGGAAATGGGCGATCATCGGCGCTCAGATGCAGCTGAGAACGACAAAGGCTGTGGTGGTGATACGGCCCATCCGGACGATCCGCCGCTGCGAAGCCTGTGGATAGAAAAATTTTTTGTAGATGTCGATGGTGAAAATGGTCGATGCGGAGTTCAGCCGAGTTAACGTGCTCATCACCGCGCCATATAGAGCGGCCATCATGATGCCGCGTATATAGGGAGGCAGGATGTGGCTCATCAGATAGGGATAGGCTTTGTCTCCTGCGGAGATGGCGCCGCTGTAGAGCACGGTCGCCAAAAGCGCGAAAATATAAGCCACCATGACCAGAAAACCCAGAAAAACCATCCAATCGATCCAGTTCAATGCCATGCGTGGGCCTCTTGATTAATTCAGGCGGCATCGCCATGTTCACCTTCTGATCAATATAGCGCAGAATTTTTTGTCAGTCAGGCGGCTCTTTCTTTGATCACGACTTGGAACGCGGCCTCGATCCTTCATTGTTCTGCACCAGGCTCCGGCGCATGCCTTCTTGGGCCTTGACGGACTGGTTTTTAGTTTGTATAATTAGGCAGGATTTGAATTTCAGCCGGTGTTTAGCAGAGGAAAAGATATGAACGTGCTGAGAAAAATCGCTGTAGGTTGGTTGATCGGAATCAGTCCAAGTTTTGCACTGGTTCTGATTGAGAACAACCGCTCGGACTATGTGATCGTGATCGCTGAACAGCCCTCCCCCTCTGTCCGCCACGCGGCGGAAGAACTGCAGCATTTCCTTCGCGAGATGACCGGCGTAACGCTGGCCATTCGCTCGGACAGCGAACCAACCGCAGCCCACGAGATCCTTTTGGGCGACACCCGTCGTTTGCAGCAACTCGGCGTGACTATTCCGTTCCAGGAGTTGGGGGACGAGGGCTATGTGCTGCGCACCACCGGAGATCGATTGATCATCGCCGGCAGCGCT
Organism: bacterium; assembly: GCA_029565685.1. Lineage (GTDB taxonomy): Bacteria > Zhuqueibacterota > Zhuqueibacteria > Residuimicrobiales > Residuimicrobiaceae > Anaerohabitans. The sequence continues at coordinate 64,229 of JAKQNR010000021.1, forward strand.
GTGCGCGGCGCTCTTTACGGCGTGTACGGACTTTTGGAAGATCACCTGGGCTGCCGCTGGTATACGCCAGCTGTCTCCCGCATTCCCAAACTGAAAAGGTTGGTTTTGCGAGACCTGAATGAAAAAAGAGTGCCGCTGCTCGAGTACCGCGAGCCCTTTGTCTTTGACTGTTTTGACGGCGACTGGTGCTGCCGCAACCGCATGAACAGCAGCGCCGGCCGGCTCGAGGAGAAACACGGCGGCAAAATACGTTTCGGCGAGGGTATGTTTGTGCACACGTTCAATGCGCTGGCGCCGCCGGATCGTTATTTCGATCAGCACCCCGAGTATTTCTCCGAAATCAACGGCAAGCGGCTGCGCGATCATACGCAACTTTGCTGCACCAATCCCGATGTCATCGCTCTGGTGACCGATCAGGTGCTCCAGGCCATTCGTCGGGATTCGCAGGCGTTCGTGTTTTCGGTTTCTCAGAACGACTGGTATAATTACTGTGAGTGCGCCGCATGCAGCGCACTGGCGGAAAAAGAGGGCACTCAGGCCGCGCCGCTGCTGTATCTGGTCAATCAGGTGGCCGAAGCGGTGGAAAAAGAGTTTCCCGATAAGGCGATCGAAACCCTGGCGTACCAGTACACGCGCAAGCCGCCGAAGACCATGCGGCCGCGACCGAACGTGATTATTCGTCTTTGCACTATCGAATGCAGTTTTTCCGAACCGCTGGACAGCAGCTATCCGGCGAACCGCGCCTTTAAGGAGGACATCGAGGGCTGGGCCCGGGTCTGCGACCGGCTGTGGATCTGGGATTACACCACTTCTTTTGCGCATTATCTGACGCCGTTCCCCAACCTGCGCATTCTGGACGACAATATTCGGTTTTTCATCAAGAATCATGTGCGCGGCATCTTTGAGGAGGACGCGTATCAATCGCCCGGCGCGGAACTGGCTCCGCTGATCGGTTATATGATGGCCAAGTTTTTATGGAACCCCGACTATGGTGAAGACCGCGCCATGGACGAGTTTCTCCACGCGGTCTATGGCGCCGCCTGCCGTCCCATTCGCCGCTATATCGATCTGATCCATGATCAGGCGGCCAGGGATTCGGCCCACATCACCATCGGCGCCGGTCCCTTTGAGCCCTTTTTAAATGAAAGGGTGGTCGCCGAAGCGGATCGACTGTGGCGTCAGGCTGAGGCGGCGGTTAAAAACGACGCAGAAAAGCGGCGCCAGGTGCGCGTGGCGGCCATGTGCAACGATTATGTTCATCTGGAGCGGGCGCGCGCCATCGGCAAGGACGTCTATCGAATCGATCATCGCCGTTGCCTTTTGCGGCCCAATCCGGATTTTACCGCGCGGTTGCGCCGGTTCAAAGAAACGGCTGCGCAGATCGGTTTGACGCATGTGCGTGAAGGCGGTGAGAACTATACCGGTTGGGTACGGCAGCTGGATTCTTTGCAGCAGAGTTCGGGCGCCCGGCTCACGGTTCGGCAACCCGTTGCGCTGCGCCAACCGGCGCCGGGGCTGGCATTCGTTTATCTCGAAGGCTCGTTCGACAGGATCCCGGACTTTTCCCTGGTCGCTCCGGTCAAATCCGGATGGATCGAATCCTTTACCTTGAACGCAGCTGACCGGGAGGTCAATTTCGCGCTTAAATTTTCCGGCTATATTCAGGCGCCGACCGACGGTGTCTACCAATTCTCCATGCGCTCCAACGACGGCGGCCGTCTTTACATCGGCGAGGAACTGGTGGTGGACAATGAACATCTGTACGGCGAGCGTGAAGGCTGCGGTTTTATCGCCTTGAAAGCCGGTTTTTATCCCATCACTGTCGCCTTTTTTCAACAACTAGGCAGGCGATTGCTCGAGGTCGGCTGGCAGGGACCCGGCATTCCCTGGCAAATCATTCCGTCGGCAACCTTGTGGCATGAAAAGTAGGTCGGGCCGGCGAAGAGCAGTCTTGGCCTATAGGGAGGAATGGACCGCACTATCGAATAATTCACTTTTTAAGGATCCAATCGACCACGAAGAACGCGGTCATTGCATGGGTGTCTTGTCAGCGTCAGGAGTATTTATGTCCTTCCATCAATCAACGCTTTTCAGCCTGCTGTTTCTTTCACTATCGATCCTCTCCTGTTCCCGAACTGATAAACAGCCGGTGGATTGCGTCAATCCGCACATCGGCGGCATCGGCCATCTGCTGGTCGCCACCTCTCCGGACGTCAAGTGGCCGCAGGGCAGCGTCCGGCTGGCGCCGTACACCACGCCCGGTATAACCGATAAATATCTGGCCGATAAAATATATGCTTTTCCTATGCGGGAATCTTCGCATCGCCGCAGGCCGGTCACCGCATGGATCATGGCCACGTGCGGTAAACTACGAGTTCGGCCGGAGGAGATCGCATCGTCCTTTGATCATGATTTCGAAACCGCCACGCCTTATTATTACGCCGTCACTCTGGAGGACCATGAGATTCAGGCCGAGTGCACGGTTACGGAGCACTGTGCACTGTACCGTTTTACCTTTCCCCAATCCGCGCAAGCGCACATCCTCTCCGGCCTTAGCAGCGGAACTGAGGTGGAGATCCTCAGCGACCAGGCTGTGGCGGTGCAGGAGCCGAGCAGGGACGGCAGCGCGTTTCTGTATCTGGAATTCAGCAAGCCGTTCCTTCGCCGTGGAACGTGGAAGGAAAGCCGCATCGATTCGAACGCCCTTCGTCAGGCCGGTGACCGCATCGGCGTTTTCGCCTCTTATCAAACGGCGTCGAATGAACAGATCCTGGTCCGCATTGGTTTCTCGGATCAGGACCGGGATCAGGCGGTACGCCGTGTAAAGCAAGAGATTCCGAAATGGAATTTCGAGGCGGTCCGGGAAGCGGCCAGACGCGTCTGGAACCAGTCGCTGCAAACCGTCTCCGTGCAAGGGGGGACTGAAAAAGAACGGATCAAATTTTTCACCGCCCTGTACCGGGTGAACGGTGGCGAAGGGCTTTGGCGAGCTATGGGCCTCGATGTGGAGGAGCAGAACAGACGCGCCATCGCTTATGCCGGCCGGTCGAGCGAGCAGGTGGTCCCAAGCCGACACGCCATTCGAGCCATGTTCATGCATCAGAACATCGGTTTTATCGCCTCAGCTTATTTACGAGGCCTGCGTGGTTTTGATGTGGAACGGGCTTATGCCAACATGAAAATGGAGTTTATGGGTTCCACCAAAATTCCCTGGCGCGTGGGTCCGTCCACAGAGCTGGATGTTTTTTATTTGAACCATGGCTTCTTTCCCGCCCTTTCGGCAGGCCGGGCGGAGTGGGTGTCTCAGGTCGATCCCTTTGAAAAAAGACAATCCGTGACAGTGACCTTGCAGGCCGCCTATGAGAGCTGGTGCCTGGCGCAAATGGCCCGGGAGTTGGGCAAAGAGGAGGACTGGGCTTTTTTCTCAGACCACGCGAGGGATTATCAAAAGGTCTACCGCCACGAATTGGGGTTCATGGCGCCCAGAACCGCAGACGGCCGCTGGGTCGATCCGTTTGATCCCAAGTGGTCGGGCGGGCTGGGCGGCAGGGAGTATTTTGCCGAGAACAACAGCTGGTCGTATACCTGGTATGTGCCACACGATGTGCAGGGATTGATCGATCTCATGGGCGGACGGGAAAGGTTTGTGGAACGCTTGGATGCGTTGTTTGTGGAACAGTATGACCGGCCGGACGGCAAGTTCCGTTTTCTCGCCCAGTTTCCCGACGAGACCGGTTTGATCGGGCAGTATTCCCATGGCAACGAGTTCACTCGACATATCCCGTATCTGTACAACTATGCCGGCGCACCCTGGAAAACACAACGGCGGGTGCGGCAGATCATGGATATCTGGTATGGTACCGGACCTTTGGGCCTCTGCGGAGATGAGGACAGCGGACTCTTGTCTCTTTGGTATGTATTCGCCGCCCTGGGCCTGTCGCCGGCCAACCTCGTTTGTCCTAATTATCCGGTCTGGTTGATCTCCAGTCCGATCTTTGAACGCACGGTTCTCGCGCTGCCGAACGGCGGGAGTTTTACGATTCTAGCTAAAAACAGCTCGGCGCAGAACAAATACATCCAATCGGCCAAGTTGAACGGTGAGCCATGGGACAAACCCTGGTTTCACCATTCATACTTGCGCCAGGGCGGCTCGCTGCAGTTGGTGATGGGAGCAAAACCCAACCGGCAGTGGGGCAGGCTGCCAGAGTCGGCGCCGCCGTCGTTTTCATCGCTGCAACAGTCTAAAGGAAAGGGCCAAGAATGAAAGCATGGCTGCCAGTCGTTGCCTGCCTTTTGTCCTGGGCTTCCCTGCTCACAGCGGCCGATCTGCAGTGCCTCTCTTACAATCATTCAGGCCTGACAGTGGATCTCGGCATTGGACTGTGGGCCTGGCCGCTGCCCATGGACTGGGATGAGGACGGCGACCTCGATCTGATCGTCAGCTACCACGATACGCCCAACCGGGCCATTTATTTTTTTGAAAATCCTTCGGGCCGCGTCAAGCTTCCGGTGTTCAAGCCGCCGGTCAAGGTGGGCGTTTCGTACAACAACATTCAAATTTCCTACGTCGACGGCAGACCGCGCGTGTTGATACCAGAACAGGAGCTGATTGATTTTAAAACAAATCAGTTCGGACAGGCTGAACAGATTTATTCCGGCAAAGCGATTCATGCCACTCAAGGACGCATCCGCACCAATCAGTGGAAGTACTGCGATTACGATGGGGACGGCAAGATGGACTTGATGGTCGGCGTTGACGACTGGAGCGAATACGGTTGGGACGAGGGCTATGATGACGCCGGCCGATGGAAGATGGGGCCGGGTCGTGGTTTTGTCTATTGGCTGCGAAACTTGGCAAGCGACGCCCATCCCCGCTATGCGGATGCGCAGAAAATCGAAGCGGACGGCAAAGCGGTCGAAGTGTACGCCATGCCTTCGCCCAATTTTGCAGATTTCGATCTAGACGGCGATCTGGATTTGATCTGCGGTGAATTCATGGATCGTCTGACCTATTTCGAAAACATCGGCACCCGGACCGACCCACGCTATAGCACGGCGAGATTTTTACGGCAGCAAAACCGGATTCTGGCACTGGATGGCTGCATGATCGTCCCTGTCGCCCTCGATTGGGATCAGGACGGCGATGTCGATCTGGTCGTCGGCGCTGAAGACGGCAGCGTGGCTCTGGTGGAGAACAGCGGCCGGATCGTGGACGGCATGCCGGAATTCCTAGCGCCGCAGCCGTTTCAGCAGGAAGCCCAGGATCTGCGCTGGGGCGTTCTGGTCACGCCCTTCAGCTATGATTGGGATGACGACGGCGATGAGGATCTTATCTGCGGCAACGCCTCCGGATACATCGGTTTCATCGAAAACCTCGATGGTGGTGATCCTCCGCGCTGGGCGCGGCCGCAGTATCTGCGAGCGGACGGCGAGGTTATCCGTATTTTGGCCGGCTGCAACGGTTCGATCCAGGGACCCTGTGAAGCGAAATGGGGATACACCGCCTTGAGCGTGGTCGATTGGGACCATGATGAATTGCCGGATATTCTAGTCAATTCCATTTGGGGCAAAGTGATCTGGTATCGCAACATCGGCAGCCGTTCACAGCCGCAGCTGGCAGGCGCTCAGCCGGTTTTGGTCGATTGGCAGGGAGCGACACCAAAACCGGAATGGGTGTGGTGGAAGCCGCAAGACCGCGAGTTGGTCAGTCAATGGCGGACCACGCCTCTGGCCGTGGATTATAATCGCGATGGTTTGCAGGATCTGGTGATGTTGGATCACGAGGGCTATCTGGCATTTTATGAGCGAACCAAAGGCGCTGATGGACTGTTGCGACTCCTGCCAGGAAAACGCATTTTTACCATCGATGATCCGGCGGTTTTGGACTCTGCGCAAAAATCGCAGACTCAGAGGGACGTGCGGCTGCGGCTTAATGGTTCCAAGAACGGTAAAAGCGGCCGTCGAAAAATAGGCATGACCGACTGGAACGGCGACGGTCGATTGGACCTGTTGGTCAACAGCGTGAACATAACGCTGTTGGAAAACCGCGGCCAACGGGACGGGCTTACGCTGTTTCACGACGCCGGACCGCTGGCTGAAAAGAAATTGGCCGGACACAGCACCAGTCCGGCTGTCGTGGACTGGAATAAAGACGGCATCAAGGATTTACTCATCGGTGCAGAGGACGGTCGTTTCTACTACCTGCGAAATCCGCGGAGTCGGCGATAAGTGAACCGTTCGCTTCGGCGAATGCCCGAAACCTGCATCCGTTTAGTTTTGGAGGTCTTGTGAAAAGACGCCGTTTTCTGCAATCATTGTTCGCCTCCTCTTTCGCTATTGCGCCTTGGACCGCCGCTGGCGTACGGCTGCAGACAAGCCGTTCCACAAGCTGGCGCAAGCGCATTGCTCTGCGCTATCAAGCGGATGTGGCGGTGATCGGCGGCGGGATCGCCGGCGTGACCGCTGCCTGCAGCGCCGCGCGATCAGGCGCTTCGGTGATTTTGGTGGAGCGGTTTGCCGTGACCGGCGGCAATCTAACCACCGGCGGCGTGGCGTCCTTTTGCGGAGAGACCGCAGGACAGGGCATGGTCTTTGACGAGATAATAACGGATCTGGAAAAATTCGCTGCCATCGCCCCCTATCGACCCTACCCGGACCTTGAGGCGCGCGTTTTCGATCATACGATTTTAGCTGTCGTGTTGCAAGAGATGCTGCTGCGCTATGGCGTGAAGCTGCTCTTGCATACGCAGTTCGTCGATGCTTTAAACTCGAAGGATCGGATCACGGCTTGTTTAGTGAGCGGGCCCTCCGGCCCGGAAGGATTACACGCCGAGCAGTATATCGACTGCACCGGCGAAGCCGCGCTGGTGCACGCTGCTGGTTTTGCAACCATGAAAGGCCGGCCTGAGGATGGGTTGCAATTGCCCATGTCGATGATGTTCTTTGTCCGCCATGTGGCGCCGGAGCTCGCTGCTCCGCAGGCGCCGGAAGGCTGGTTTGACGCCATTCGCCGAAAGGACGAGCTGCCCATGACCAGCCTGTGGCCCAATGGGCTGGCCGGCAACGCGCTCAAGATAAAAATCCCCGGATTCGACGCTGCCGACACCGAGAGCATGACCGCTGCGGAGATTCAAGGCCGGCGGCGCATGATGCAGGTGCTGGATTATTACCAACGGATCGAGAAAAAACCTTGGCGGCTCGAGTACTGCTCGCCGCGCATCGGGATTCGCGAAGGACGAAGAGCTGTGGGCGACTATGTGCTTACCGTCGACGATCTGCGGGCGGGAAGAAAATTCGTCGACGCGATCGCAACCGGCGTGTTTTATCTGGATGGTCACAAGCCGGATGACGACAAGCGGACCTATATACTGCCTCCCGATCAGCTCGCCGTGCCGCCTTATCAGATACCATTCCGCTGTCTGCTGGTGGGGCGGGCTAAAAACGTGCTGGCAGCCGGACGCTGTTTCTCCGCGACGCAACTGGCACTGTCCTCCAGCCGCGTCTCCACCACCTGCGCCATGATGGGACAAGCCGCCGGCATCGCCGCGGGCCTGGCGGTCGAAAAGCGATGCGATCCGCGCGATCTCGATCCTGTGGAAGTACGATCGATCGTTGAACGAAGAGGCGCGGTTTTGAATTAGCGGTCCTCTATGATCAAAAGCGGGAAAAAGATGAAAACCTGTTTCTTTTGCATCGCCGGTTTGCTTTTCATTCAGACGGTCTGGGCTGCGGACCATCAGTTGATCAAGATCGATAAATATGCCGGTCAACCGCAAAAACTGGATCGCATTCGGGTTGCCAGTGTCGCCGTGTTGCCGGACCGCTGGCAAAAAGAGACCAACTGGCGACGCATAGAAACCCTGGTTCAGCGGGCGGCGGTCGAGGGCGGCGCGCAGTTGGTGGTGACTCCTGAGGGCGCCCTAGACGGCTATGTCATCAATGATGTCAACGCGGAAAAAAATGAGCGACAGAAGAACGCTCTGCTGCAACGCTTTCAGGATCTGGCCGAAGGCGTCGATGGCCCTTATATTCGCCGTGCGCGCTCGCTGTCGGACACGCTGGATATTTTTTTGCTGCTGGGATTTCTGGAAAAAGAGGATTCCCTCTTGTTTAACACGGCGGTTCTCATCGATGCGGACGGCGATCTGATCGGACGCTATCGAAAAAGTCATTTTGCCCAGGGCTATGTGGTCAATCCGAAAAGCTATAGGCCGGGGGACGAATTTCCCATCTTCGCCACGCCCTTTGGGCTGGTCGGCATCCTCATCTGTTATGACCGGCAACTGCCGGAACCGGCGCGCATTCTGGCGCTCAAAGGAGCCCAATTGCTGCTCGTGCCTTCGTACGGCGGCTATACGGATGAGAACGGCTGGAACACCGCTTTGCTGCGTACGCGCGCTTATGAGAACAGTCTGCCGTTGGTGTTCTGCCATCCTTATCAGAGTCTGATCATCTCTGAACGCGGCGATTTGCGGGCGATGGGCAACGCCGGACAGATTGTCTATGCAGAATTGACGACCGCACTGGAACGTTATCAAAAAAGATTCGACAATCGCCGGCCTGCTCTCTACAAGGAATTGTATGCACCCCAAGACCCGGCCGAACCCAGATGAAAGGGAGGTCCTGCATGTCCTTGAACAGGTGGTGCGTTTTCATCGGTCTCTTGGCCAGCAACGGCGTTTTTTCCCAGACCGGAATCACCGGCACTGTGTACCTGGACGCCAATCGCAACGCGAACAGGGATCACGATGAATTAGGAGTCGCCGGCGTCTGCGTCTCCAACGGCCGTGAGGTCGTGCGCACGGATGCGAATGGACGCTGGCAGTTAAAGCTGCTGAACGACAGCCTGATCTTTGTGATCAAGCCCTCGGGATACTCCGTTCCGGTGAACGAAGCCATGCTGCCGCAGCATTATGCCTGGGCGGCTGCCGGTTCATACCGGGAGGCCGGCAGCCGGATCGATTTTGCGCTTCGGCCGGCGACTGAGGATTCGGTTTTTTCCGTCCTCCTGTTCGGTGATCCGCAGGCCAGAGGAATGCGCGAGGTGCATTTTGTCGCCCGGGATGTGGTGCAAGAGTGCATCGGCACAGACGCGGCCTTTGGTGTTTGTCTTGGCGATCTGGTGGCCGACGATCCTTCACTGTTTGGCGAACTGAGCCGACGCTTTAGTCAAATCGGCCTGCCGATGTATTATACCTTTGGCAACCATGATCATGACCGCGATGCTCCTGACAACCGGCAAAGCGATCGAACCTTTCGACGCTTCTTCGGGCCCAGCACCTTCGCTTTTGAATACGGTCAGGCGGTTTTTATTGTTTTTAAAAATGTATTCTATAAACCGGAAGGCGGCTATCGGGCGCATCTGCTGGAGGACCAGCTCGCCTTTGCCGCGAATGTTCTTTCCGCCGTGCCGCCGGACAAACTGGTGGTCCTGTTTATGCACATCCCTATCATCGCCATGGATAATGCCCCATGCCTGTTCGAACTGTTGCAGGATCGTCCGCACACGCTGTCCGTATCCGCTCACACTCATGAACTGGCCAATGTGTTCGTCGATAAAAAATGGGGGTGGCATGGCGCCGAGCCCCATCACCATTTCATCAACGGGACCGTCTGCGGCAGTTGGTGGTGCGGCCTGCTGGATGAACAGGGTATCCCCCATGCGGTGATGAACGACGGGGCGCCCAATGGCTATGCTTTTTTAACCATCGAGGGCAGCCGGTACGCCATTCGCTACAAGGCGGCGAGGCAGCCGGCAGAGCATCAGATGAACATTTATCTTCCCGATGAGTTGCTGTGCAGCCAGGCTGATTCGACCCATGTGTTGGTCAATGTCTTTGCCGGTTCCAGCCGGTCCCTGGTGGAGATGCAGCTGGATCATCAGACGGACTGGCAGCAATTGACGCCGGTGGCGGCGAGAGATCCGGAGTGTCTGCGCATGCATCAGCTCAATGCGATATTGGAGCAACCGTTCAACGGCCAGGCGTTGGAAGAGCTGCTTGGTTGGAAAATGGATCCCCCGAGCCTGTCGCGCCATATGTGGTCAGGCCCGCTGCCCTGCGCTCTAACGCCCGGAGTCCATACGCTTACGGTTCGCACTAAGGATATGTTCGGTCAGCTCTGGGCAGGACATCGCGTTTTCAGCGTGCGCCCCTGACCGGCGGCTCTCGATAATGAATTAGGGATTACATCAAACGAGAGAGTTATGTTTGATCAACAGGAATTTTTCCGGCGTCGTTTCACTGGGCGTCGCGGCCGCAGTCATTTCAATGGCGGCAAGTGCTGCTGGCCTGGCGCTTGCATCATTGGTACGGCGATAAAGACCTTTTAGAAGAACAACGGCAACGGCACGCAGACCGAGGACATTCTGGCGCTCGCCTTTGGTCTGGTTCCAGCGCAGCACGAGCGCAAGGTGGCGGACCATCTGGTTGCAACCATCCGCGAAGAAAATGGCGGACATCTCGATACCCGTATCACCGGTACGCGTTATATCGGCGACGTGCTGTGCGACTATGGCCATGCGGATCTCGCCTTTGCCGTGCTCATACCAAGGTCGTATCCCGGCTATGGCCATCAGATCAGCCTCGGTGCGACGACCACGTGGGAGCAATGGTACGCGAAAGGGGGGATGAACTCGCACAATCACGCCATGTTCAGCGGCCCGTTGGCCGTCTTGTTCTCGCGGTTCGGCGGCCTTTAGGCGTTAGCGCCCGGCTTTCGCCGCTCTGCGGTCAATCCATCGATCAGCGACTCTCTTCCATGGGTCAAAGTCAGCGTGGAAACGGCGCTTGGCCGCGCGGCCTGCAGCTGGAGGAAAGCGGATACCGCGTCGATCCTCGAGGTTACGGTTCCGCCGGGATCCGAGGCGGAGGTGGCGGTGCCCGGTTCTTCCGCTGAGAGGATCTTGGAGGGCGGCGTGCCGGCGGCGCGGGCCGAGGGCGTGCGCTATGCCGGCCGCCGGGAAGGCCGAGAGCGTTTTGTGGTAGCAGGCGGCCGTTATGTCTTTCGCGTCACCTATGAAAGAGCCGCGCCGGCGTCATCCCTGTCCGGCGATGAACAAACCGGCGATTAAATGGCCTCGTTCTGAGTGTTTATATCCTGTTTTCTATTGATTCTTAATGAAAAAACAGGTAATTTATATTTTTAAATCACAACTCGACGACAGGTGAATCATGTTGTATCGATTGGTGGCATTAAGTGTGTGGGGGGGGCTTGTTGCATTAGATACGACTGCGGTGTTGCAGGTGTTGATCTCCCACCCACTGGTCTCCTGTTCGGTAGTGGGTTTTTTGCTGGGAAATTTCAAAATCGCTTTTATGATCGGAGTGGTTCTTGAACTCATCTGGTTGAATGAATTGCCGGTGGGGGCGGCGCCATTTTCCGAAGGCAATCTCGGCGCCACAGCGGCTGCGGCGACCGCGATTCTCGTTTTCGATCAAACGCAACGCTTGCATCTGGCAGTGCCGCTGGCCTGTCTGCTGGGCGTGGCGGTCAGCGCCGTCGGCGGACGCATGGTGATCTGGGCGCGGCATCTCAACGGCCATCTGTATACACAGCTGCTAGGGAACGCCGATGTCTCACCGGCTCGCGTCACTGCCACCCATTGGCTGAGCATCATGCTGATGTTTCTCGCCGGCGCAGGGGTCACGGTCGTGTCGACGGCGCTTTCGTATTACTTGATTATGGCTGCAGCGCCCTACATTCCGTTGAGTTGGGACGCTCATCTCTGGCCGGTCATGGGTGCGTTTCTCGGCGTCGGATGTGCCGTGTTGCTTTATCTTTTCGTATCGCGTAAAAACTGGTGGCTGTTGCTGATGGGCGTGGCACTGGGTGCGCTTTTTTTGATTGTCTGAGGAGATCGCACGTATGCGTCGTATTTCCCTGTTCAATCATTATTGGCGTTGTTTTTTCATCCAGGGGTCGTGGAGTTATAAATCCATGATCGGCCTTGGGTTCTGTTTCTGCATGCTGCCGGTGCTCAAGCGGATGTATGCTGAGCCGGAAGAGCGCAAGGCTTTTCTGCGGCGTCATCTCGAATTTTTCAACAGTCATCCGTTTTTTGTGAGCTGGTGCCTCGGCGCCGTGATCAAGCTGGAAGAAGAGTCGGTGCGCAAGGCCTGGACCAATCATAATCCGATCTCTATCTTTAAGCAGCGGCTGATGGGGCCGTTGGGCGCCATCGGCGATCAGCTGTTCTGGAGCGGATTAAAGCCCGCCGCCGCAGCGTTGGCGGTGTGGCTGGCGTTGAGCAACGGATGGATCGCCATTCCGGCTTTTCTGATCGTCTATAATGTGCCGGTTTTTTATTTCCGCGCCCTTGGGTTGCAGCGGGGATACCAAAAGGGGTTCGACATCGTCAACGATCTCTCCCTTCGGCGGTTCCAGCCTTGGTACGATGTCTGCGTCGGTTTGGGCGTGATTTTCACCGGCATGTGTCTGATAGCGGCGGTGGACTGGAACCTGACGCAGGGGGTGCGGTTTTTAATCGCCTTCATTCTGGCCTTGCCGGTGGCGCTGGTTTTGTTGTATTTGAAACGTTCCATCAATTTAATCCTAGTGCTCACCGCCCTGGTGGCGGTGCTGTTCGGTCTGTTTATCTGACGATCCGGGGAATTTGGATTTTCCGCATGATTAATCGAACTGTAACCATTCGCAATCAACTGGGCATTCACGCGCGTCCAGCCGGACAATTTGTCCGCATCGCTTCACAGTACAAATCGTTCGTGTACATCGGTAAAAACGGCAAAGAGGTCAATGGTAAGAGCATCATGGGCGTGCTGATGCTTGCCGCCGGTTTTGGCACAGAGTTGAATCTTCGCGTCGAGGGAGAGGATGAAGAGGCTGCCATGGCGGCTCTGGTGGACCTGATCGAAAATAAAAAATTTGACGAGGAGTAGTCCCTCCTCAGGACGGCCGGCATGGTACCCCAACGCAGCGAACATCAGGAGGTTCGTCTCCACGGCATCGGCGTCTCCTCCGGCATTGTGATCGGTAGAGCGTTCGTCCTCTATGGAGACCTCATCAAAGTAGAGCGGCGCATTCTCCGCAAGGATCAGGTGGAAGCGGAGGTGGAGAAGCTGGTCCGCGCCATCGAGCGCACCCGCGAGGAGCTGCAGGTCTTTCGCACCGAGACCGCACAGCGGCTGGGCGAGAAAGATGCGCAGATTTTCGACGTGCATCAGATGCTGTTGCAGGATGAGATGGTGTTGAGCGAGATCATTCATCGCATCCGCAGCGAGAGAGTCAATGCCGATCACGTGATCACCGAGATCCTGTCGAAATACGAGGCCTCTTTCGACGGCGCCGAGGACGAATACTTTCGCGCCCGGGCGGCCGATCTGCGCGACATCAAACAGCGGGTGATCCGCCACATTCAGGGCAAAGAGGAGACCGGGCTGGCGCAGATCAGCGAACCGGTGGTCTTGATCGCGCGGGATCTGTCGCCCTCCGACACCATCAACCTGGACCGCAGCAAGGTTCTGGGCTTTGTAACCGAATTGGGCAGCCGCACTTCGCATGCGGCGATCCTCGCCCGCTCTCTCAAGGTGCCCTCCATCGTCGGCCTGGTGGACGTTTGCCATCAGGTTTTCAGCAACGATCCTGTCATTCTAGACGGCCGCAACGGTGTGCTCATCATCAATCCGAGCAGCGAGACCCTGACCCTTTTCAAACGGATGCAGCGCGGATTTACCCGCGTGGAGAGCAACCTGGCTCGGGTCAAGAAACTGGCGGCGCGCACCAAAGACGGCAAGGATATCGCGCTCTCCGCCAATATCGAGTTTTTTGAAGAGATCGGAACAGCGCTGGATTATGGCGCCCATGGCGTCGGCCTTTATCGGACCGAGTACTTGTACATGACACGCAGCGAACTGCCCAGCGAAGAGGAACAGGTGCAGGAGTACAGCCGTATCATCCGCGCTATGAACGGCGCCCCGGTCACCATCCGCACGTTTGATATCGGTGGGGATAAAGCGCAGCGGTTCTTCTCCATTCCGCCTGAGGCCAATCCTTTTCTCGGTTTTCGCGGCGTGCGGTTGTATGAGCACAACGAAATCGTGTTTCTCACTCAGTTGCGCGCCATCCTGCGCGCCAGCGTGCACGGGCCGGTGCGGATCATGTTCCCCATGATCGCCTGCGTCGAAGAAATGCGTCATTGCAAGTCTGTGCTGGTCAAGGCCGGTGAACAGCTGCAGCGGGAGGGATTGGCCTTTTGTGCAGACATCCCGGTGGGCGCCATGATTGAAGTGCCCTCTGCCGCGGTGACTGCGGATCTGATCGCGCAGGAGAGCGATTTTCTCAGTATCGGCACCAATGACCTGATCCAATACACGCTGGCGGTGGACCGCGGCAACAAATTCGTCGCCTATCTGTATCGCAACTTTGACCCGGCGGTTCTGCGTCTGATTCGAGAGATCATTCAAAAGGGCCACGAACAGTGCGTCTGGGTCGGCATGTGCGGCGAGATGGCCAGCGATCCATTTGCCACCATGGTGCTGATCGGGCTTGGTCTGGATGAATTCAGCGTCAGCCCGGTGTCGTTGCTGATGATCAAGGACATCATTCGGCGGGTGGAGTACCCCGAATGCGAGAATCTGGCCAACGCGGCACTGAACTTTGACGCCGCTGTGGGGGTGGAAAACTATCTGCTCGATGTGATGAACCGCAAATTCAAGGACTTGCTGGTGTGTGACGCCGGCATCGCCTGAGGGCGCGCGCAAAATTCGCCAACAGCCTCAGATTGCCTGTATAAGCTATGGAAATGCGAGCTCATGTGATTAAATAAGGACAAGGAGAGAATGGAATGTCGGAAAGACTGTTTACTTCAGAATCAGTGACCGAAGGCCATCCAGACAAGGTTGCTGATCAGATTTCTGATGCGGTTTTGGATGCGGTGTACAAGGATGACCCCAAGGGCCGCGTAGCCTGTGAAACGTATGTGACCACCGGCTTGTGTCTGGTGGGCGGAGAAATCACTACAGAAACCTATGCGGATATCCCGGGCATCGCCCGGCAGACGATCAAAGAGATCGGCTATACGAACGCGGACTTTGGATATGATTATAAAACCTGCTCCGTCATCACCACCATCGATCAGCAGTCGCCGGATATCGCCATGGGTGTGGATCGGGAAGGCGCTGGGGATCAGGGAATGATGTTCGGCTTTGCCATCGACGAGACGCCGGAACTCATGCCGATGCCCATCGTCCTCGCCCACAAGCTGACCCGCCGTCTGGCCCAGGTGCGCAAAGAGGGAGGGATCCCCTATCTGCGTCCGGACGGCAAGTCCCAGGTGACCGTTAAATATATCGATGACAAACCGGCATTCGTCGATACGGTGGTTATTTCCACCCAACATGATCCAGACATCAGCAATGCCCAGATTCGCGAAGACGTCATCAGCAAGGTGATCATGCCGGAAATGCCCAGCTCCATGGTCCCTGCCTCGGGCATCACCTTTCATGTCAATCCCACCGGCCGTTTCGTCATCGGCGGTCCTCAGGGCGACACCGGTCTCACCGGCCGCAAGATCATTGTGGATACCTATGGCGGTTTTGCCCGTCATGGCGGCGGCGCGTTTTCCGGCAAAGACCCGAGCAAAGTCGACCGTTCCGCCTGCTATGCCGCGCGCTATATCGCTAAAAATATCGTCGCCGCCGGTCTGGCCAGACGGTGTGAAATTCAACTGGCTTATGCCATCGGCGTGGCGGAACCGGTTTCCGTGTACGTCGATTCGTTCGGCACCGGCCAGATGCCTGATGAGGAGATCGTCAAACTGGTGCGCAAAAATTTCAATCTGACGCCGCGCGGCATTATTGAAATGCTGGATCTGCGCCGGCCGATCTACAAGGACACCGCCTCCTATGGTCACTTTGGCCGTCTGGACAAGGATTTTTCCTGGGAACGTACAGACAAAGTTAAAGACCTGCAGCGCGGTTGAGTCGGTGATCAGGAGCCTATATCCCATCAATCAGCCCGCCCGGCCATCAACGCACGGCGGCGGCGCGTACATGTAATCAGGGAGGTTGTGTGAAATACGATATTAAAGATATCCATCTGGCCGAGATCGGCAAAAAACGCATCGAGTGGGCGGAACGAGATATGCCGGTGCTCGGACTGGTCAAAGAAAGATTTGAAAAAGAGAAACCGCTGCAGGGCCGAAGAATGTCGGCCTGTCTGCACGTCACCGCGGAGACCGCCAACCTCGCGCGCACGCTCAAAGCAGGCGGCGCGGATCTGGTTCTGTGCGCCTCCAATCCGCTGTCCACGCAGGATGACGTTTCCGCCGCGCTGGTGCAGGAATACGGCATCCCGGTCTATGCCATTAAAGGCGAAGATGAAAAAACCTATTACGATCACATCCGTGCTGCCATCGAGCACAAGCCCGAGGTGACCATGGACGACGGCGCTGATCTGGTCTCCAATATCCACAACGACTACCCAGACGTGGCCAAGAGCGTGGTGGCCAGTATGGAAGAGACCACCACCGGCGTCATTCGCCTGCGCGCCATGGCCAAAGATGGAGCGCTGAAATTTCCGGTCATTGCGGTGAACGACGCGATGACCAAAAACCTCTTTGACAATCGCTACGGCACCGGCCAATCCACGGTAGACGGCATTATCCGCGCCACGGATATTCTCCTCGCCGGCAAAAATGTGGTGGTCGCCGGATTCGGTTGGTGCGGCAAAGGATTCGCCATGCGCTGCAAGGGCATGGGCGCCAACGTGATCGTCTGCGAAGTGGATCCCATCCGGGCGCTGGAAGCCGCCATGGAGGGCTACCGGGTCATGACGATGATGGACGCGGCCAAAATCGGTGATATGTTTTGCACACTCACCGGCGACATTCATGTCATTCGGCCGGAACACATGGCGGTTATGAAGGACGGAGCCATTGTGGCCAATTCTGGGCATTTCAACGTCGAGATCGACATCCCTGGCTTGAAAAAGCTGGCCAAGGCCTCCCGCACCGGCGTGCGCAACTTTGTCGACGAATACACCCTGCCGTCCGGAAATCGAATCTATCTTTTGGCGGACGGACGTCTGATCAACCTGGCGGCAGCAGAGGGACACCCGGCCTCGGTGATGGATATGAGCTTCGCCACTCAGGCCCTGGCCACCGAATGGGCGATTAAAAACGCCAGCCAGCTGAAGGTAAAGGTGCACGATGTGCCTGCGCAAATCGAGGACTGGGTGTCGCGGCTGAAACTCAAATCCATGAATATTCAAATCGACGAACTCACCGAAGAACAGAAAGCCTATCTGGCCTCGTGGGAAATGGGTACATGAGACATCGCGGTTTCCAGCGCCATACGAAGTTCTTTCTTTTTGTCCTGAGTGCCGGCTCGCTCATTGGCTGCGGCCTGGGTCGAACGGTGCAAGCCCACAGCCCCGGCACTGCCAATCGGACCGCCGCCAGCGACAGCTTGAAAAAGATGGCCCTGCTGCAGCAGCTGCAATGGCTGCAGCAGGAGATCATCAGCCGACCTGATCAGCCGCTGCTGCGGCAGAGATGGGTGGCCGCAGCGGTGGATTCCAGCGGGCAAAAGCTGTATGCAGTGGGCGTCGGCAAACCACCGCCCACGTTTCGAAGCCCGGTGGCGGCACAGCAGGCAGCCGAGCGCGCCGCTTTTCTCGATGCCTGCCGCTGGTTGACCTATCTCGAAGCCTGGCGCCGAAATGATCAGCGCCCAGTGTTCGGCAACCTTAGTGGCCAAGCCCCTGCCGCTCAGGTGATCTATAAAATTGTGACCCTGGACCAGACCATCGTTCTGGTCGAAACAAAGCCTTAGGCTTGGCTCATCTTCAAACCGTTTTTCCCCGGGCTTTATGCTCAGGGCTTTGACCGTGTGATGATTTTTTCTTAACGCACGGTTGATTGATTCTGGCATCTTCGCATCGCTGCTGCACTTCCCATCCCATAGGTCCCTATCGCCGGCCTTTTCATCCGTCCATCCCTACATCCGCGGCCGGCAGGCTAAAGACAACACGCTCAACCTTTTGAAGAACGAGCAGCATCATGCCCCGCAACTTTGTTTTTTTATTTCTTCTGCTGGTTGGAACCGTAACCGCCTCTTTTTCAGCGACCGGCTGCTTTAACGCCCGCGCCCTGGCCATGGCCGGCGCCGGCCTCAGCCTGAATGATCGAACGGTTCCAGCCAATCCTGCCCTGCTTGCGTTGAACGGCGAATAGCGCTGGAGACTTTCGCTCATGCAGATCGGCGGGCTGGCTGCCAACGACGCTTTGCGCAAAGGCCATTATGACCGCTATAACGGCGCATTTCTTGACCAAGCGGCGAAACAGGATCTGCTCAACGCCATTCCTGCCGCTGGTTTGGGCATCGATATCGGACTCGCTGCCGGTGTGGGTGCGGTTGGGCCTTGGCTGTGAATACAAAAACTGGCGCGTGGCCGTTGAACTGCTGCGCAGCAGCCGACGGACCGCATGGGCTGGTGACAAGACAGCGCTGGCAGCCGGTCAGAGTATCAGGCCAGTCGAGGGGTGCACCTGCGCGCGCCTGGGGGACCATCTATCGCCGGCCTTAACCGCGGGGTGGGTTTTGCGCTGGGTCTGATGCGATGGGATATGGCTGTAATGCCTTTTTGCCGGGCTTGTCCCTAGCCAGCTCAAAGGCCTGGGGCTGGCCACCGGCATGACCTTTCAATTTTAATGTGGCCGCAGGCCAAAGCTTGAGCGCGGCCGTGAAGGTAATCAACCCCTTCTTTCTGCAATGCCCGCTTTTTCTGCCAGCGAATGACGCCGTTCATGCTTTTATTTATTTTGAAATCGCACCGCTTCGTGCCATCGGAGGGCGTGAAGAACAAGGAGTGAGGAATGAAGAACGGTTCATCTGCGGCGCTGCGTTGGCGGCAGCGGATGTGGGGATGAATTTACAAAATGGTCCGAGTGAGCCCGATCTTTTCGTCCGTGTCCAACGCCTCTTTCTGCCACTGTTTTTTCAGCTTTTCAAAGACCGCGCGCTGGGCGGCGTGGTTCTGGGCGGAGATCAATTTTTTATCCTTGTGCTGCAGGGCCAGAGGCGGCTGCGGCTCGGTGATCAGACGGTACAGGTCAGGGCGGCGCTCCAGACACAGCCGGGCGCGCATGTCCGCCACGCCGGTGATGGCGGTGCCAAAGCCATAGTCCGGCTGCAGCCACCCCTGCTGCGGCGAAATGTAAGCGGTCAGCACCGTGTCGATATCATAGCCCGCGTCCGCGACCACCTGGCCCAGCGGATTGACGATGCAGCTGTGGCCGGGCGCATGGACGCCGGCGTTTTTCGCCGCAGCGATCCACATCACATGATCCGCTGCACGCACCTTGAGGGTGCTGAGGCCCAGATCCTCGGTCCAGCCGAAACCGCCGGTTGGATGAAAGAGCAGGTTCACGCCCTGCAGCGCATAGCAGGCGGTAATCTCTGGGAAGATCATATCGTAGCAAATAGCGATGCCGATTTTGCCGAAATCCGTGTTAAAGACCGGGTACGAATCGCCCGGCGTGCACACCCATGTTTCCGGCGCCGGCAATTGCACTTTCCGGTATCGTCCCTGCACACGACCCGAACGGTCGATCAACACTGCGGTGTTGTAGCAGCGGTCGCCCTCTTTTTCGAAAAAGCAGGCGATGACATACATATTATATTTCTTCGCTGTACGGCCGAGGGCGTCGGTGAGCGGGCCGGGGATGGTCTCGCAGTGGTCGACGAAGCGCTGCGGGTGATCCAGGTCCATCATACAGGAATAGATGCCCAGGATATCCTCAGTAGTGCAGGCGATATCGGATTTGCGTTCGCCGGCCAGCTGCAGCAGACGCAGAAGGTTCTCTTTGTTTTTATCGACCACCCCGCGGAGGTCCGCCGCACGAAAGCCGGGATGAAACGGATTGGCCGTGGCCGGACCGGCGACTGAGGCCGACTGCAGGAGGGAGACCACCGTTTTCGATTCGGTTCGTTTTTCCGCTGGTTCGGCGGTCAGGGGAGCCGCCGCGCCCGCCACCGCAGTGGCGGCCGCTGTGCTGAAAAAAGTCCGTCGGTTCATGTTCGAGATCCTCCACAAGCGGTGAGCGAAGCGCGGCGATGCGGTGCAGCTATTTGCCCAGGTAGCCGAACCGTTTGATAAAAGTCGCGACATTCATGTTGCTGCCTTTAGCCAGAGAATGGATAAAGGCCTCATCTTCGAAATCCCGTTTTTCCAGACGAACCATGTAGCTGCGGGCGACCTGATAGGACTCGCTGGCCGTGTCGACCAGACGCACAGCGGTTTTTTTAGTGTTGGGATCGATGATGTCTTTAAAATACAGCGGGATCAGCTTGCCGTTGTCCACGCAGATCATCGCGTTCTGTTTGTGGCGCGGATTCTTGCTGAGCAGGTAACGCACGGCGTTGTAGCCCAGATCGCGCGTATATTCCTGATCAAAGGGAATGGGATCGGCGCAGCGCAGGACGTAGCCGATGTTGATGTCCACCAGTTGACGGCGATCGCCCCGTTTTTCGAACCGCCGTTCGATGTTGGATTTGATGATCTTGCCCAGATCGATCTCTGACAGCAGCGGATTGCCAAAATGGTCGTACTTGAATTCGCCGCTGCGGTTCTTTTTCAACTCTTTCGGGTCCAGACGCAGGGCCACGCCTTCTGCGATGACCACCACGCCATGGTTGTGGCCCATGGCGCGGCGTTTGAGGATGGCGCCTTCGATCACGTCGCACACGGATTCGAGCGATATTTTTTTCTTCTGCGGAAACTCTTCAGAGATGATGGCCAGGGTGGCGCCGGCGGATTTGGCGATGCCGAGGCCCAGGTGTCCGGCGCTGCGGCCCATGGCGACGACGATGTACCAGCGGTCTGTCGTACGGGCGTCTTCCATCAGGTTTTTAACCAGCGTGGCGCCCAGATTGCGCGCGGTCTGATAGCCAAAGGTCGGAAGATTATTGGGCAGGGGCAGATCGTTGTCGATGGTCTTGGGCACATGGGCGAATTTGATTTCGCCTTTGGCGGCGCGCGAAATCTCCACTGCGCCATAGGCGGTGTCGTCGCCGCCGATGGTGATCATGTAGCGAATGCCGAGAGATTTGAGATGCTTGACCGCGTTGTCGACGCCGCCGGGTACTTTGGTCGGATTGGTGCGGGAGGTGAACAGAATGCTGCCGCCGTCAAAATGAATGCGGGAGACGTCGCTGATGCGCAGTTCGCGGACATGCGCGTTAAAATCATTTTCGCTTTCACGCACCAGCCATTTATATCCGTGCTGCAGTCCATAGACCGCGAGTTTGTTGCGGCGCGCTTCAATGGTGGCCGCTGCGATCACGCCGTTGATTCCCGGCGCCGGCCCACCGCCCACCAGGATCCCCAGATTGCCGGTGAAGGAATTATTCTTCATATTTTTTTCTCCTGTTTTGTGTGCAGGACGACGCAGGTTCAGGCCTTGTCGTCAAGCTTGTTCTCCATTGCCTGATGGATAAGAACCCAGCACTTTGATAAAAGTAGTGATCTCTTCCAGATGACGAATGGCGTTGCGGCATTCCGGCATGCCCAGATGACCGGAAAAATCCAAATAAAAAATGTATTCCCAGGGCTTGTTGCGCATGGGGCGTGACTCTATTTTGCTCAGATCGATATCGCGCAGCGCAAAGACGCTCAGGCTCTTGAACAGAGCGCCGGCGATGTTTTTCATGGCAAAAACCACTGAGGTCTTGTTCGGCGTTCCCAACGGTTCCGGCTGTGGCGCGATCACCAGAAACCTGGTATAGTTCTCCGCCACATCCTGAATTTGTTCCGCCAGGATCTGCATTCGCAGATCCTGCGCAGCCCGGCGGCTGGCGATGGCGGCCGCGTCCTGGAGCTGTCGCTCTTTGATCATTCTGACGCTGCCGGCGGTGTCAAAGCTCGGGATCGCCTCCACCCCCTCCAGACCGGAGAGAAACAGCCGGCATTGTTCCAGCGCTTGGGGGTGGGAATAGATCTTTTTCACCGCTGCCAAATTTACGCCGAGGTTGGCGATCAGGGTCTGGTCGATTTTTAAGAACACCTCGCCGACGATGTGCAGGTTTTTTTCCAGCAGCAGGTCAAAATTACGGTGGATGCTGCCGGTCAGCGAGTTTTCTACTGGAATAAGGCCGTATCGGGCCGCTCCTTTTTCTACGCTTTCGAAAACCTGCTCAAAGGTGCGGTTCGGCAGGCATTGGCAGCGATCGTGGAACACTTTTTGCGCAGCCATCTCGCTGAAAGCATAATGATCGCCCTGAAAGGCGACCGTGACGACAGGTGAAAAAGTCTCTTTCATATGATCCAAAAAAAAATGAACTGAAAAATAGGAATCTTGAGTGAAAAAAGCAAGATTTACCTGCTGGCCGCCCCCCTGACGTTTTTCGTCCGCTTGAGCGCCGGCCAGCGCCATGGCGACTGAGCAGCGTCGGTCAGGACGCTGCCGGCTGACGCGACTGGGAGTCAGGGTGCAGCATGCGCCAGGCATGCCGGCTGATGTCTGCTGCGCGGCGGCAGAGGAAGAAAAGCGGCAGAGCGAAAAAAGCGCCGGTGTAGCCGGCAAACACCAGGCCGGTAAAAAAGCACGCGAACAGCACCGGCTTTCGCACATCGGGGCGGACGCTGCGCAACAACGGGTTGAGGAACAGGTATTTCATCAGCCAGAGTACGGCGAAACTGATGATCAAGCCGATGAACGCCAGCAGCCCGCTCTGTTTCCAGGGCAAAAAGATCGACGTGAGCCCGGCTGCCCATGGCAGACCGATCAAAGGCGTCAGACTTCCAAGACCGAACAGCAGCGCCAGATCATAGCGGTGCGGAAACCCAAGCAGGCTGAGACTCAGCCACCAGCCGAGGGATAACATCAGGAACGATATCGCCTCTGCGGTCAAATAGCGCGCCACCTGATCCGGCAGCTCATAGAGAAACAGCACGCCCGGCTCGAACCATCGTGCCGGAATTTTTTTCAGAATCATCTTTCTGAGCAACGGTCCGACGATTGCGGCCAGGGCGACCAAGCTGAAGGCCCAGGTCAGATATGAACGCTTGACAAAAAGGTGTTCGCTCACGCGCCGGCTGAAGGTCAGGATGGTCTGCTGCACTTGTTGCACATTGGTCTGCAGAACGCGCACGGCATCGGCGTTTTGCGGCAACGAAGCCCTCACCGCCATGCGGGGGGCCGCTGGTCTGAGCATGGGGTCAGGGAGGAGCCAGAGTACGGCGCAGATCAGCAGCAGGGGCCAGAGCGCATAGCGGGCTGCGGAGAAACCCCGGCGGAGCAGAGACAGCGTTGCGGAGAGCAGCATGGCCGGCAACAGGACAGGCGCCAATGCGGGAAAGAGCCGGTCAACGATCATGAGTAGAAACGCAATGGCGCTGAACAGACCGAGCTGCACAGCCAGCTTGCCGCGATTCGATTTGTCCAGATTTATCTCAAAAGGCATGCAACTATCTACTATAAAAGGATGTTGGCTTGGTTCAACCGCGCGGTCAGAGCATGGAACTCTATTCTGGAATCGAGCCATTCCTGATAAATTTCCTGCTGCAGCGCAGTCAAGAGCTTGACCGTCAACGCGGGTTCTTTTTTCTGCAGCATGAGAAAATCCTGCCGCACCAAAGCGAGCAGGATGCAGGGCTCCAGGGTCAGCGCGGTTTCCGGGTGCTGGTTTTCTTCCGGCCACAGCGCCGCTCGCCCCGCAGAACGCCCTGCGGTTACGACGGTCAGGCGGTGAATTTTGCCATCCTCCCCGCAGCGCTGCAGTGAAAGGGCGCCGCTTTTGAGCAGGTAAAAGCTGACTGCCGGCGTGTCCTGGTTATAGACGGTCTGGTGTGCGGCCAGGTCCAGAGAATGGAGCAGACGGCTTAAACGGGTGAATTCGCTGCCAGTGAAACGGCGGAAGAGGGCAAAGGCCTCCTTGTCATCGGCATAGGGATGGGCGGATGGAGCGGTCACTTCCACGGTCTCCTATTTTCATTGACAAAATATAGGCAACAGCAACCAGAGTGTCAAGATGAAAAGCTGTACGGCCGGCGCAACAACGCGGTCAAGGTGCGTTTTTTATTGATTTTGTCCTGTTTTTCTTGTACTTTACATTTAAATCTGCTGGGGAGGATTAACCGCACAAAAGCGGTGTGGGCAAAGCGAGGAATCAAGAGTATCCTGAGGTTTAAAGGATCGGCGAGTGGGATGAAGAGGTTTCATTTCAAACGGTTCGGGGTGGCCGCCTGGTTGGTATGCATGGCCTGGTCTGCTGCGTCTGGACAGGATGAGGTGAGCAGCAGAAAAAAAGAGCTGGCCGCTCTGCGGGAGCAAAGTGCTGCCTATGAGAAGGAACTGAAAAAGCAGAGCCGGGATGAAGCCGTTGAATTAAAGTATCTGGCTAATTTGAATAAAGAGATCGATCTGACCCGCAGTTATGTCACAGCATTGAATCGCGACTTGCGTCGTCTGGAGCAACAGGTGGGACGCCGCAGCCAGGAGATCGACGGCCTGGAGGCGGAGCGAGAGCGATTGCGCGAGGCGGTAAAAAAACGCGTGGTTCAATTTTACAAGCACAGGCGGGCGAAAGAGATAGAATGGCTGTTGAACATCCAGTCCTGGGACCAGCTTAAGGCGTGGATGAAATACGAAAAGCTGATCGCTGATAACGACCGCCGCAATCTGCAGGCGTTGCAGGACCGCAGTCAGGCGTTGCAGCGTGAGCAGAATTTTGTCCGCATCGAAATGTCGGAGAAGGAGCGCAGCCTGCAGGAAAAACGGCGCGAAGAGGCCCGCCTGCAGAGCAGCCTGCAAAAGCGGCAGGCGTTGTTGACCAATCTGCAGAAGAACAAAAAGCTGGTGCAGGCCCGGCTGGCGGAGATCAAAGCGTCGGAAAAAGAGATCGGCAACCTGATCGCACAGGCGGAAAAAGCGCGCAAAGCGCAAGCGAAGAAAAAGAGCAGACAGCCAGGGGGCGAGCCGGTGCAAGCGGTTGCATCGGGTCACCGGTTTTCCGATTTAAAGGGCCGAATGAGCTGGCCCACCACCGGCACTATCGTCAGCCATTTCGGCCGTGAGCGCCACCCGGCGCTGAACACAGTGACAGAAAACCTCGGCATCGAAATCAAAGCGCAGTTGGGCAATCCGGTGATTTCTGTGGACGACGGGGTGGTACAGACCATCACCTGGCAGCGCAGCCGCGGCAATATCATCATCATCAGCCATGACAATGGATTTTATACCGTATACACCCATCTTCAGGACATCCGCGTGGCCGAGACCCAAACCGTGAAGCGTGGTCAGACCATCGGCACCGTGGGCGATACCGGCTCATTGATCGGGCCGGTGCTGCATTTTCAAATCTGGAAAAATACGACCAATCTGAACCCCGAGGAGTGGCTGGGGTGAGCTTTGACCGCATCATCGGCCAGGAGCGGCCGAAAAAGATTCTGCAGCGTGCCCTGGCAAGCCGCCATCTACACCACGCCTATTTTTTTACCGGTCCGGAGGGCTCAGGCAAAGAGGCTTTGGCCATCGAGTTCGCCAAAGCGCTTTACTGCAGCAGCCAAGGCGTCAAACCCTGCGATCAGTGCAGCCTCTGCCGTCGCGTCGGCCAGTTCAATCATCCGGATTTCCTCTTTCTCATGCCCATGCCCAAAAACACGGCCGTAGAGGAAGAGCGGGAGATTTTGGACAGTGTAGCGGAGCAGCCCTATTCGAGAAAAAAGCCGTGGCCGAATCCAACCATCAGCATCGAGCGCATCCGTGAACTGCGGCGGATCAGTATGCTCAAGCCGTTGGAGCTCTATCGAGTGATCGTCATCGCCGAGGCGGACAAGATGACCGATGAAGCGGCCAATTCGCTGCTCAAGATCCTGGAAGAGCCGCCGCCGAACATGTATATAATCCTGACCAGCAGTCGACCCTTGACTCTGCCGGCCACTATCTTTTCCCGCTGCCAGGAAATCAGATTCAGTCCACTTACTGATGAGCAGGTGTCGACGGCGCTGGTGCAGACCAAGGGGGTGGAGCCCGGCGCCGCCCGGCTCATCGCCCGCATTGTGCAGGGAAATTTCGCCCGGGCTCTGGAGTGGCTGGAGGAGGACCTGGAGGAGCGTCGTGAAAGCGTAGTCGAGCTGTTGCGCGTCTGTCTGCGCGATCCGCTCGCTCAGATCGAGTATGTCGAAGAGCTGCAATCCCGCTACGACAGACGGCTGCTCAAGGATTTGCTCGGATTGATCTTGATCTGGTTTCGCGATGTGCAGGTGTTGCGCCACGGTCATGCGTATGGACTGGACGTACGGGAGGTTCTGGTCAACGCCGATCGCATGGAGACGTTGGACAAATTTTCCCGCGCGTTTGCGGAGATCGGCTTTGACGATATCTTTGCCGAAGTGGAGCGATCCATTGAATGGATCGACCGCAATGTGCAGATCCCTTTAATTTTAACCGTGCTGTTCATGCGCCTGCAAAGGCATCTTGTTCTTAAAGGTTGAATATGTTGATCGAAATTCTCTTTAAAGGCGAACGCCGCGACATTTACAAGAATCCGCAGCAGTTCCCGTTCAAGATCGGTGATTACGCCATCGTGGAAGCGGAAAAGGGCGAGGACCTGGGCGTCGTCAATCAATTGGGCTCCATGCTGGAGCGCAAAAAGGTGGAAGGCGAATTGCGCAACATCATCCGCAAACCCACGCTCAAGGATCTCGAATATTACCATTCCAACCGCAAACGTGAAAAGGACGCTTACCGGCTCTGCCGGGGCAAAATCGTCGACCATGGCCTGGATATGAAGTTGGTGGACGTCGAGTATCAGTTCGACGGCAACAAGATCACTTTTTATTTTACGGCCGAGAAACGGGTCGATTTCCGCGAATTGGTGAAGGACCTGGCGACTGTTTACAAAGTGCGCATCGAACTGCGGCAGATCGGGGTTCGAGATGAGGCCAAACGCATCGGCGGGTACGGCAGCTGCGGCCGTAATCTGTGCTGTTCCACCTTTTTAAAAGAGTTTGAGCCGATCACCACGCAGTGCGCCAAGGAGCAGAACCTGCCGTTGAATCCGCAAAAGCTGTCCGGTCTGTGCGGCCGTCTGCTCTGCTGCCTGATGTACGAGCGTGATTTTTACCGGCAGCAGATGGAAAAGCTGCCCAGCGTGGGCGCGAGGTACAAAACATCCGCCGGCGTCGGCGTGGTGACCAATGTGGACGTGTTCAGCGAAAAGGTTACGCTCTCGTACACGCCGGAAAAACAGGAGTGCCTGCCCTATCAAGAGTTGTCGCAATACGAGCTGCTAACCGATACGGAGTCTGAAGCATAGGCGCTGAAGGTTCACATGGAGCCGTTGTCAAAAGAAATCATTCAACGCGCCATTCAAGGCGATGAGCGCGCTTGTGCCGAAATCGTGCAGCGTTACCGGCCGCAGATCCTCATTCTGATCCTGCGCATGGTGCGCGGCCGGGAGGAAGCCGAGGATCTCACTCAGGAGACCTTTATCAAAGCGTTCCATGCCCTGCCCTCCTTTAACGCCGAATACGCCTTTTCCACGTGGCTGTACAAGATCGCGGTCAATAATTGCATCGATTTCTTCCGCAAGAAAAAATTAAAGACCACGTCGATCGACGCGCCGCTCGCCGGCGGGAACGGCGATGTGGCGCGTGAATTCCCCGATGAGCAGAGCCAGCGGCCGGATGCCGGGTTGATTGAACAGGAGAAGAAAAATTATATTCAGGCCGCCATCAACAGCCTGCCCGCTAAATACCGCGAAGCGATCGTGCTCCGTCATGTGCAGGATCTGGCCTATGAAGAGATATCGGCAAGGCTGAAGGTGCCGATCGGCACGGTCAAGGTGCGGATCTTTCGCGCCCGGGAAATGTTGAAAAAAAAGCTGCGGGATCAGCGCCGTTTCTCTTAAGGCGACCATTTTTTCTTTGAAAGCCGGTTTGCCGTTCTTCGGATAAAAGCTGCAAAAAAGAAATGGAACAAACTTTTGCAGGCAAAAATGAGCTGCCGGTGAAACAATCATCCCGTCCGGCAACGGGCGAATCCTGTGTTCCATTGATAAGGAAAATCCCATGAACAAGGTTTCTATGTCTTCTGCACTCACCCTGCCGATCCGGGCCCGCGTCCAGCGCTGCATCGATCTGCTGGAGCCCTATCTCACCGAGCGGCTGCTGCCTTTTTGGCTCGACAATTCCATTGACCATGAATATGGGGGATTTCTCAGCTATTTCGACCGTAACGGCAAACCGACGGGTAAAACCAACAAAACGCTCATCTGTCAGCTGCGCATGATCTACTCCATGTCCCATGCCCACCGCGCCGGATTGGGCGGCGGCCGTTGTCTGGCGGCGGCGCAGCAGGGCGTTGAATTCGCCCGTAAACATTTTTGGGATTCCGAGTTCGGCGGCTGGTACTGGATCACGGATCGAGCGGGGCGCATCTTGAACGACGGCAAGATCATGTACGGCCAGAGCTTCGGCGTGTACGCTCTGGCAGAATACGGCCTGGCCTCGGGCGATCCGGTGGGAAAAGAGTATGCAGAAAAGTCTTTCGACACGATCCAGCGCAGCAGCGCGGACTGTTATCTCGGCGGATATTGGGAGATGTTTTACCGGGATTGGTCGCTAAAGCCCGGCGGCGAATTCGGCGGCGACCGCAAGACCCTGGATGTGCACATGCATCTCATGGAAGCGTTCACCACCCTGTACGAGCTGACCGGCACCCCGTCGCATCGACGCAAACTGGAGCAGATCATCGCCCTGTTGGTCCACAAAATGCTCCATCCGCAATTCGGCACTGGCATGGCCCAGTTCGACGGCGCCTTTCAACCGCTGCCGGCCATTCTGTTTCGCGACGTCTGGGGCTCGGACCGTGCGGTGGATGAACCGGCCCGTCCCATCAACAATACCAACTATGGCCATAACATCGAGTTCTGCTGGCTGCTCAAGCTGGCGTTGGAGGTGCTGCAGAGCGACCTGTCGCCGTATCTGCCGGTCATCCGCAAAATGGTGGATCAGGCCCATACGTACGGCGTAGATTGGGAATACGGCGGCATTTTCGTCGAAGGCCCCAATGACGGACCGGCCACGCAGATGTTGAAAGAGTTCTGGCAGCAGGCGGAGGCATTAACCGGATTTCTCGATGCAGTCATTCTTTTCGATGAACAAAAGTACTGGGATGCATTCGAGAACATTCTGGACTTTGTCTGGGAAAAAAACATCAACCATGAGGTGGGGGAGTGGTATGCCCTGCTGGAACGGGACGGCCGCGTTAAATGGGACTATCTCGGCCACGAGTGGAAGATCAGCTATCATACGGTGCGGGCGGTGATCGAGACGCTGAAACGGTTGAAGCTCATCCGGGAACGCCTGAGTTCCTGATCCCCTGCTTATTCCGCGCCCGCCGGCTCCAACAGCTTGCGGGCGTTTCTTTTTTTATCCTCCGCGCGATCGCGCACCTCTTCGTCCGGCGTCAGCTCAAGCACTCGACGTGCATGGCTTTGGGCTGCCGACGGCCGGCCCAAAGCCTGTTCACATTGGGCCAGCTTCCAGTGCAGGACAATTTCGTTGTAGTGGTTGTTGGGCTTTGCGGCCTGCACCGATGTCAGCAGGATTTCATAGACCTCTCTAGCCTCAGCATACTCCTGATGGCGAAAGAGCGATTCCGCCAGGGGCCAGAGAAAGAAACGGCTTTCCGGAAAATGCAGCAGTCCCTCCCGGCATAGCGCCGCGGCCTCTCCATAGTTTTTCTCTTCGATCATCATCCAACAATAGCTGGAAAACGCAGCCCAGCGCGATAACCCCGCGCAGGAACAGGCCTGGCGGACCTGCTGCAGGCCCTGCTTGCGTTTGTCCGGCACCAGCGGCAGCCAGGCCACCGCTTTGCTGCGCCAGTAGAGATAATTGCCCACCCCCAGCAGCGGGTCGCAAAAGCTGCTGTCCTCCCTGAGCAACTGGTTCATGATTTTTACCGAGCGAATCACCTGCGAGATCGCCGGCAGATATTTTTTATCCCTGGCCAACTGATAGCCCTTGTAGGAAAGGGCGGCGCCGAGATAAAAACGGTGCCAGCGGTCGTGCTTGTTTCTCTCCGCCAGATGGATGGCGGAATCGATATGGGAGTAGAAGAGCGGCGACCAGCGTTTGGATTCCAGATCCAACATCATGGATTGGTAGACCGTGGCGGTGAAAAACGGCGCCGCCGGATGCTCAGGAAAAGAATCCGCTACGCTGGAGAACAACGCCAGCGCTTCGGCGTAGCGGTGGCGGATGTTCAACTCCAGGCCACGTTGCAGGGTTGTGGAATCGGGTTGTGAGAGCAGGAGGCAAGGGAGAAGGAGCAGGGCCAGAGTGCGCATGCAGAGGATCGAGTTTAATCCAATAGAAATGCGGCTGGGTCGACCGGCTGGCCGTTTTCCAGCACTTCATAGTGGAGATGCGGCCCTACCAGCGGTCCGCCGTCGGCGATAACGCCTAGCACCGTGAACCGCGACACCCTTTGGCCGGGCCTGACCTTGATGTTTTTCAGATGAGCATAACGGGTCTGCCGGCCATTGCCGTGATCCACCAACACGTAACGGCCGTACTCACTGCTGCGGCCAAAGTGATGGCCCAACTCTTTGACCACGCCGTCGGCCGTGGCATATACAGCTGTACCCTGCAGCGCGGAAAAATCGATGCCCTCATGGTATTTGAGCTGGTCGATGGTCGGATCCTTGCCCCAGCCAAAAGGCTCGCTGATCCTGCCTCCCTGGAGCGGATGCACCGATGGGGTTTGTCTGAGCCGTTGCAATTTGGCGGAGTATACTTCCGTCAGTTGGGCGCGTTGTGCCTTGGCGGCGTTGAGGCGGCGGTCGAGCGTGTCGATCCGGCTTTTTTCCATCTCGGCGTTTTTCTGATCCACCGGCACGGTCGTGGCATCGCCGAATCCAAGGGTTGCCAGACGGCTTGTAAAACTGGCGGCAGACTTGGGCACTGCAGGAGGGTCGACAAAGGGGTTGAGTGTGCTGTCCTGCTTTTCGATGTGCTGAATGATGCCTTCGATGGCGCTCATCCGGGCGTGCATGTCGCTGATGACATTCGACAGCTTGTTATGAGCACGCGCCAACGACATGACTTCCCAATTCTGCGACAGGTGGCTAAAAAATCCCAGCACAAAGGAGACCAGCAACAGCAGGACGCTCATGCAGGCCACCACCAGGGTGAGGATTTTTTTCCACCCCAGATTGATTTCCTGCAGTTCGGTGGCGGTGTGGGAATAGTACAGCAGTTTCAGTTGCTTTTTTTTGTGCTCAGGTATGGTGCGACTCGGCTGCTTCGTTCTCATCGTTGATCTTCCGGATGATACGGTGAAAAAAAAAGCCTGTCCCAGCAGAGACAGGCTGAAAAGGACACGCTGAAAACTAGTTTAAAATAAAATTTTCTGGATTGACCGGCTTGTTGTCCACGATCACTTCATAGTGCAGGTGCGGTCCGGTGGACTTGCCCGTGTCGCCGACTGTGCCGATCACCGTGTTGCGCGTGATCCGCTGGCCAGGTTGGACGAGGACCTTGTCGAGATGGGCATAGCGGGTCATTTTTCCATGACCATGGTCGATGATGACATAGCGGCCATAGCTCTGATTGGGTTTATAGTGGATGACCGTTTCGCTGACCACGCCGTCCGCGCTGGCAAACACCTCGGTGCCGCGCGGTGCGGAGAAATCCACGCCGTCATGATGCATGGTGCGGCCTATAAAAGGATCCAGCCGGTAGCCAAATCGGTCGGTCACCCGGCTGCCGTTCACCGGCCGGATGGACGGGGTTTGCTTGAGCTCTTTCAGTTTTTTATAATATCGCTCGGCGATCTCTTGGCGGCTCTGCGATGCCAACTCGACCCGCTGATAAAGATTGTCGAGCAGCCGCTTGATCTCCAGAGCCTGGCGGTTGGCGCCGGTGTAGCCCATATCCAGATTGTCGATGATGCTCGGGCTGCTGCCGCCGACGCCCATTTTACGGATATCGCTGTTGATCAGCGGCATATCGACAAAGACGCGCAGATCGTCGTCGTTTTTCTCGATCAGTTCAACTTTGTTCTCGATCGCCTTTACCTGGCCATTCATCTCCGACAAAGCCTGTTTCAGACGCTGATTGGAACGATTGAGGTGGGTTACCTGAAGATTGCCGAACAGGGCGGAGACCGCGCCGATGATCAGAGATACAGAGACTAAAAGTATGGCAAAGCTCGCAAACGCTATCGCGACGATTTTCTTCCACCCAAGACTAATTTCTTTAATATTGCTGTCCCCCAGCGAGAAATAGATAAGTTTGATCCGCTTGTTTTGCATTACAGTTCCCTTGGAGTGTTGGGTTCCAGCATTTCTGATTCTTCTTCGCCCGATTTTCAGCAAACGGCACAAAAATGGAAGGGGTCCATCAAGCGGCAGGCTTAGACGCCGAGAAAAATATACGGACAATATCAAGTTTTGTCAAGAAAAAAATTGACAAAAGGCACAATTTCATGACAACCGACCAGGGCGGTCGAGTTAGCCCAGATATTTGCGCAAAAGGAGACTGCGCGAGGAGTGGCGCAGACGGCGCAAGGCCTTTTCTTTGATCTGACGCACTCTTTCGCGGGTTAATTTCATCTTAACTCCAATTTCTTCAAGCGTTAATGGCCTTTCCGTACCAAGGCCGAAATAGAGCCGGATTACCTGAGCCTCGCGCGGCTCCAGAGTGCGCAGGCTGTGTTCGATCTCCTTTTCCAGGGATTCGTCCAAAAGCCGGGCGTCCGGCCCAGGTGCATCCTGTGCCTCGAGAACGTCGATCAGCCGACTGTCCTCCTCCTCGTCCAGAGGGGTGTCCAGAGAGATGTGCTTGCCGCTGTTCTGCAGCAGATCCTCGATTTCAATGGGGCTGATGTGCAGCACCTGGGCAAGCTCCTGTTCCGTCGGCTCCCGTTCAAAGGACTGTGCCAGCTCAGACAGGGTTTTTTCGATCTTGCAGATCACGCCGATCCGGTTCAGCGGAATGCGGACGATGCGCGACTGCTCGGCCAACGCCTGCAGGATCGATTGGCGGATCCACCAGACGGCGTAAGAGATGAATTTAAAGCCCCGGCTTTCATCGAAACGCGTGGCGGCTTTCATCAGCCCCAGATTGCCTTCGTTGATCACATCGGCGAGCGAGAGCCCCTGATTCTGATACTGCTTGGCCACACTGACGACAAATCGCAGGTTTGCGCGGGTGAGTTTTTCCAGGGCTTGATGATCGCCATGGTGGATGCGGCGCGCTAGATCCACTTCTTCATTCGGGGCTAACAGCGGGATGGCATTGATCTCACGCAGATAACGGTCCAAAGAATCTTCGTGGGATTCAGGACTACGAAAAGCTGTACGTCTTAACACACAAGCTCCCCTCGGTTTGGTTGTTATAACGTGCTAAAATATAATAAATTAAAAAAATAATGTCAATAACTAATTAAATGAAAAAAAGAAATTGACTTTTCTGATTTTAATAGTATATTTATATGTCGTAGAGGGCTTACAGTGGCCTAAAAGGTGTAATGGCCGATGGGACCGCATAATTTTGCGCAAGGCGTGATGATCTTGAATGTCCGTAACATAACAGAAAACAGGTCTGGATCATGAAGTGTTCTTTCAAGGCTATCGTACTTTTGGCAGCGCTGTTGGCAAGTGTGGTAGGCGCAGGTTCCATTATTTCCAGTTTTACCAGTGAGACCAGCCTGAATCGGGTGGAGCTGAAATGGGTTGTCACCGCTGAATCTAACCTCAGAGGCTACTATGTGCTGCGCAGCCTCGATGACAGCAACTATGAAAAGATCAGCGCGCTGATCGCCGCGGTCAAGACCGACCAGTCGAACGAACACACCTACTCCTATGTGGATGCCAGCGTGTTCAAGCAGACCGGTCGCACGTTTTACTACAAGCTGCAAATCCTCGACAAGGATGGATCTACTTCGGAGTACGGCCATCTGGTCGTCAGTCCGCAGATCTCCTCCGCACGTGAGACCTGGGGCAGCATCAAAGCTATGTTTCGCTGATTATCGCATCATTTGTGCACCGCAGCCTCTTTTTCCGAATTTTCTTCATTTTGGTGAGCGGCTTTAGCAAAAGCAGCGCCCGAAGCTGGGGATGCTCGAGGGACGGCTTATCGAATCCGTCGGCAAAAAACCTTGTCTGTTGGCTATCGCCGGAGGCAAAGGCGGAGTCGGCAAGACTATTTTGACAGCGGCCATGGGCATGGCGCTGGCGCAAAGCGGGCATCGAACCATTGTGGTTGATGCTGATTTCGGCGGCCCCAATCTGCACCAGGTCCTGGGCATTACGAATCCTCTCACCACCATCCGCGATTTCCTCGAGCATCGGTCGAATGCACTGAACCCTCTGTTGCTCACCACTTTTCTTCCAGATTTATACCTTATCTCAGGCACTCCGCACTGTTTCGGCATGGCGGATCTGAAATGCAGCTTCAAGTTCAAGCTCATCCGTCATCTGCGTGCGCTGTCCGCAGAGTATGTGCTGCTGGATCTCGGCGCCGGCACCGCGTTCAACGAGCTGGATTATTTTCTTGCCTCGGATCAGGGCGTAATCGTCATCACCCCTGAACCTCTGGCCGTGCAAAACGGATTTCACTTTCTCAAGCTATGTTTGTGGCGCCGTCTGGCGCGGCTTTTCATCCCTTATGCACAGATACGGCGCGTTCTGCATGCCTTTTTGGAGGATGGGATAGGAAAGGGCATCGCGACCATACCGCAAATTTCTGCGCAGGTGCGCCGACTTGGCGATGGACATTACGATCTCTGGCGCCAGGCAGTGGAGCAGTTCAAGCCCCAGGTGATTCTGAATATGATGGAGAACGAAGTGGATCTGCATCAGGCTGTGGCGCTGCAGATTGCGGCGCGCGATCTGCTCGATCTCAGGCTGGATGTGCTGCACACGGTGCGCTATGATGATAGTTGGCGGCAGGCGGGTATGCAGGCGCAGCCGGAATGGATCATGAACCGGAGCGTGCCTGCCTGGAAGGATGTGCAGCGATTGGTGCAAAGGCTGCACGCGCGATTGCAGCCGAAGGTCGATTTTGACGCCATCGCGCCGGCCTTTGAGCTGGACGGTGAGCCGGCACCGGCATCCGCCAGAGCGGTGATCTGCTCCCATCGTTGCAGTCTATGGAACACCTGCAGCGTACGCCGCGGCGGGTACTCGTGCCGTGTTCAGATGCCGGGCTATGTGCATCAGAGAACAGTGTGAACAGCCGCAACGAAAACCCGTCCTCGCTCCCCCCGTTTACCCCCCAATTCTTTTCCGCTTGATCAGATACTGCAACAGCGCGCGGTCAAAGTCTTCCTGCGTATCCATCAGCGCGTAATCGATGCGCTGTTCGCGGCACCCCTTTTTCAGGGTATCGATGAACTCGTCGATCGATCGGCGGTATTCCGTACGAATGTGCCACGGTTGGGTGGAGAGCTTTTCCCCGGTCTCTACATCGAGAAAAGTGCCGGCCTGCTTAAAATCAAAACGGCGTTCCAGCGGATCCAGGATATGAAACACGATCACCTCGTGGTGGTTGTGGCGAAAGTGTTTGAGTCCGGAGAGGATCTCCTGCGGGTGATCAAAGAGATCGGAAAAGATGATCAGCAGGCCGCGCCGGGGCATGCGTTCCGCCAGTTGGTGAAAGATGCGGCCGATGCGGGTTTCGCCCTGGCCGGAGGTATTTTGCAGCTCTTGCAAAAGGATATGCAGATAGCTGTTGATGGAGCGCGGCGGCAGGAGTTTGCGGATATGATCCGAGTAGGTGACCAGCCCCACCGCGTCCCGCTGGCGCAGCATCAGATAAGACAGGCTGGCGGCCAGCCAGGAAGCGTATTGCAACTTACTGACCTGGCCGGAGCGGAAGTCCATAGATGCGGAGGCGTCCACCAACAGATACGTCCGCAGATTGGTCTCCTCTTCGTATTCTTTCAGATAGAGACGATCGGTTTTGCCCAGCACTTTCCAGTCGAGACGGCGAAGGTCGTCGCCCGGCATATAGGGCCGGTGCTCGGCGAATTCGACGCTGAAGCCGTGATACGGGCTGCGGTGCAAGCCGGTGATGAAACCTTCCACCACCAGCCTGGCGATAAGGCTCATATTATTGAGTTTGGAGACCGTTTCGGGATTTAAAAAACGGCGGTAGTCCGCTCCGGTCGTTTCGACCGTTCTTTTTACAAAGGGATTATTCATCGCTCAGGCGCTCGATAATCTGCAGCGTTGTGATCCCTTCCGCTTCGGCGTTGAAATTGGTCACCAGGCGATGGCGCAGCACCGGTTTGGCCATGGCGCGCACGTCGTCGATATCCGGCGTCGGTCTACCGTCCAGCACCGCACGGGTTTTCGCGCCGAGGATCAGGTATTGCGAAGCCCGTGGTCCAGCACCCCAGGTGATCCATTCTTTGACAAACGCAGGCGCCTCAGGGGAAAGAGGACGGGTTTTTCGCACCAGTCGGACTGCGTAAGAGATGACGTTGTCCGCCACCGGCACGCGGCGGATTAAATCCTGAAAGCCGATGATGTCATCGGCGTTCAGAACCGTTTTCAGATCCGCCTGGTAGTTGCTGGTGGTGGCGCTGACGATGTTCTGCTCTTCCATTTCATCCGGATAATCCACCCATAAATTAAGCATAAATCGGTCCAGCTGCGCCTCCGGCAGCGGGTAGGTGCCTTCCTGTTCGATGGGATTCTGTGTAGCCAGAACAAAGAACGGTTCGGCCAGCTTGTAGGTGGCGCCGGCGGCAGTGATCTCATGCTCCTGCATTGCCTGTAAAAGGGCGGATTGAGTTTTCGGCGGCGTGCGGTTGATCTCGTCCGCCAACACCATATTGGCGAACACCGGCCCTTGGACGAATTTGAAGGTTTTTCGTCCGCTGCTTTTGTCCTCCTCGATCACCTCTGTGCCGGTGATGTCCGAGGGCATCAGGTCTGGGGTGAATTGAATGCGGCTGAATTTCAGATTTAAAACCCGCGCCACTGTGCTGATCAGCAGCGTTTTGGCCAGGCCGGGAACGCCGACCAGCAGACAATGGCCGCGGCTGAACAGAGCGATCAGCAGTTCGTCGATCACCCGGTTCTGACCGATGATGACTTTGCCGATCTCTCGGGTCAGGGCGCTGTGCAGGTTTTTAAACTTATGGACCAGTTCCACGTCATTGGGTTGTTGGGTCGATGACATCCGTCCTCCATGACCGTTGAAAATTGCTATTGGATTATCTTGAGCAGAATATTGCGGAATTCAACCGCATGGCCTTCAGCCTGCAGCGCGATGTATCCATCGTCCAAACGCAGGATGCCGTTGCGGATCAGTTTTTGCGCGTCCGGATCGGCCGGATCGAGCTGCGGCTTTTCATACTGCAGGACGCGTTCGCCGTTGATGTAATGGGCGATGGGGCCGTGGCCGTTCACCTCCACCTCCATGGTGACCCACTGATCCCCGGCATAGGTTTTCGAAGTGGACGCTGTGCAATGCTGAGTGATCAATTGGCCGTTGATGACCACATGGGTGCCCGGGGTGCAGACGTTGCCCGTGGAGCGCTCCGTCTGTCCATCGCCGCCCAAAAGCTGCGCTTCGATGGAGACCGGAAAGAATTGCGCCTTGCTCATGCTTTGCGGGGACTGGCAGTGCAGCATGATGCCGCTGTTGCGCAGCGCCCAGGCGGGCGCTCCTTTGATCTGCTGTCCGATGAAGCGGTAGTCCAGCCGTAGACGATAGCGGGAGAGTTTTTGCTGATAAAACAGATGGCCGAAATGATTGTCGAATGTTTTGTAGCCGTCATAGCAGACCTGCAGCACGCCATCGCGGACGCGGAAGGTGTGGCGATAGTTGTCGTTCACTTTTCGCCCGGCGATTTTAACCGTCCATCCCTGCAGGTTTTTGCCGTTGAAAATAGAGATCCAGCCCTCCTCGGGAGCGGACGTATGGCTCGGAACAGTCCACAAAAGAAGGGCGAGGATCGTGATTAATTTTTTCATGACAGCTCCCCTCGTTTTATTTTTTCCATTCGACCCATGGGCACGCGAATCTCCTGCAGCCAATTGTCCGGCGCAGCGACGGCCGGCACGGCGAACGGCGCTTGGCGTTCGCGCCGGCTGGTCAGCGTATACCAGATGAAAAAGAGACCTGCTTTGAGCGAACGCCAGCCCTCCCTGGGATGGCGCAGCAGCTGTATCCATTTATAGAGGAGGTAGCGCGGGCGAAAATGAAAACGCCGAAAGGCTCGCTCGCAAAACGCTTCGATCTCCTGCGGCGGCAGGTCCGGCAGATTGAGCACACAGCGGTGGCCGCCCTCGGCAGTCAACCATTCGCGAAAGTTCGTCGTGGCCAGCATGCCGTTCTGCTGATAATAGGCAAAGGCTCCGGTGCCCGGATAAGGCATCACCGGATAAAACTGAGCGCTGTCCGGCTTGATCTTGAACGCCAGGTCAAGCGTTTTGTTCATGGTTGCACGGGTTTCCCCTGGAAAACCCACCATAAAACAGCCGTGCACCAGCAGTCCCAGCCGATGGGCGTCTCTGACAAACCGGGTCTGGATGCTGCTGTTCTGGCCCTTGCGCATATTGCGCAACAAACGGTCGTCGCCGGATTCAAATCCCACGGCGCAGTTGCGCAGGCCGGCATCGCGCAACGCCTTGAGGGTTTCATAGTCCACAGTAGTGCGCAGGTTGGCGAAAAACGGCAGTCGCACGCCCCGTTCGCGCACCAGTTCGGCAAAGCGGCGGGCAAAACGGCGGTCAGCGGCAAAGTTGTCGTCCTCAAAGGTGATCTCGCGCACTTGGGGCATGTTCTCCTGCACCCAGCACATTTCACCGATCAAATGTTCAGGGCTGCGATGGCGATAAGAGTGACCATGGATGACCTGAGGATAGACGCAGTAAAAGCAATACGAATTGCATCCGCGGCCGCCGATCAGCATCACCATGGGATGATAGGAGAGGTTAAAGTAATAGTTCTCCACCTTGAAGAATCGTTTGTAGATCGGCGCGATGTAGGGCAGCTGATCCAGATCCATGATCAGCGGCCGATCCTCTGTGCGGCGCGAATCAGCGCCCTGACGAAAGGCCAGCCCCTTGATGTGCGCCAGACGATCCGGGCGATGCAGGTTTTCGGTCAACTCGAGAATCGTAAAATCGTATTCGCCGATGGCGACGAAATCGATGAGCGGCTCCCGCTCCAGAGTCTCGCGCCAGAGCATGGTCACATGGGTTCCTACCAAACAGATACTGCTGTCGGGCAGCAGTTTTTTCAGCCGGGCGGCGGTTTCGCAGTCCGCATACCAGCTGGCCGCGACCGACTCCAGAACCATCAGATCAGGGTTAAACTCCAACGCCGCCTGGTGCAGCGCCTGCTCGGAGAGCGCGGCCGCCGGACAGTCAACGATCTGGATCTCGTGCCCGTTCTTTTCGACCAGCGCAGCGGCGTGCGCAAGCCAGTAGGGATAGTACATGGTGCCGGATTTGATGACGCCCGGACTGCGCTGGCTTCGGCTGAAACGTCCAAGAAAGGGGGGATTGATGAAAAAGACACGCATGGGATCTCCTAAACCACGGCGAGGTTGGACAGGAATAAATCACAACAGCGGTAGCACACGGGAAAAAGTCCGCGCGCTCTCAACTCGCGGCGCCAGTGCTTGTACCGTTCGCCGTTCCAGATTTCCATAAAAGGTTGTTGCAGAATGTTGCCGGCGATAAAATCCGGATAATCGGGACACGGCGTGACATCTCCGTTGGGCAGAATGTAGGATTTCAACCACACCGCATAGCAGCGCTCCGAGCCAAAAGTGTAGCGGATGTCGGTGTAGTAGCGTTCGACCTCTTTCGGCCTGACGTTGGGCGACAGGGTGATGAGAAAATTTTCCCGGTTGTTCTCCAGCTTGATCAGCTGTTCGCGGATGCCGTCCAGCCTGCGGCGTTTCTCCGGATCCATCACCAGATCGCTTTCAAAAGGCCGCCAGGAGAGCGCTTCGATGTCGAACAGCCGTTTCATCAGCTGCTGATGAGCGGCGCCGGCGGCATGGGTCGTAAACCAAGTCCAGTTGAAATTCAGACTGTCGGCGGCCAACGATTTAGCGATGCCGGTGAGCGCATAGAGGTGTTCGAAATTTTCCGGACAGATGGTGCCGCGCACCCGGACGATGGGTTTGGTCGCGCCCCGCCGTTTTTTCTCCTCCTGAAGCGCTTGCAGCCCCGCCTGCACCAGCCGAAAGGCGCCGGGCAGACCGCGCACCTGATCATGCACCGCCTCCGGTCCATCGATGGAGACGATCAGATCGTCCAGACCGGAGTCCACCAGCTCGCGGGCATATTTTTTGATGTATAGGCCGTTGGTGTTCACCTGACAGGTGAGACGGCGATTCTTACCATGTTCGATGAGGTCAAAAATATCC
The DNA here is from genome assembly GCA_029565685.1 of bacterium. Lineage (GTDB taxonomy): Bacteria > Zhuqueibacterota > Zhuqueibacteria > Residuimicrobiales > Residuimicrobiaceae > Anaerohabitans. Next base: position 104,598 of record JAKQNR010000021.1, read on the forward strand.
GTGTAGATAAACGGCTCCCCGCCCCAAAGATAGAGGTTGGGGCGAAATCGCTGGACTTCATCGATGAGCGCCCGATAACCGCTCACCGCCACTTTCTGTCGGAAAAACGTTTCCGGCGCATATTTGACATCATCGCTCGCCAGGTTCTCCCTGGGTTGTCCGCACATTTTACACGCCAGGTTGCAGCTGTTGGTCAGCTTGATGCATAGAGTGGAGGGCGGCCGGGCGGTTCCGTCCTTGCGGCGATAGTCCCATTTGACGCTGACCTGGTTGCGCCAGGTGATGGCTGCTTTAGCTGCCGCTATCGAGGGGTTTTTGCCCGCCAAGCGCAAAAGTTTGAGCAATTTATTCATATCATTCCATTTGTGTAAGAGCCTCTAAACAATTATTTTAGCAATAAAAACGGTGTGAAGCAACAATTAATTCTCCACCTGGGCCGCTGTTTATCCCTGGCCGGCAGCCATAGACGAATGACCGGGTTCTCAGCGTAGCCTGTCATTTGCAATTGCATTTTATTCTGCAATTTATTATTTTGATAAACTTATGAAGTCGGGTAAAAAAATGTTGACCGGTCTGACCCTTCAGGAGCTTGAACAGTTCGCTGAATCGATCGGAGAAAAGAAATTTCGCGGCCGTCAGCTGTTCAGCTGGCTATACGAGAAGAGGGCGACCGGTTTTGTCGATATGACCGATCTCGCCAAAGGGCTGCGCGAGAAGCTGGAGGCTGTGGCTGCCATTGGCTGCTTGCAGCTGGCCGGCCGCACGCAGTCCAATGAATCGAATACAGTCAAATATCTCTTTCAACTGCAGGACAATCATTCGATTGAAAGCGTGCTGATCCGTGAGTCAAGTCGCCGCACTTGTTGCCTTTCTACCCAGGCGGGGTGTGCGTTCAAATGCTCCTTTTGCGCCACCGGCGCCATGGGTTTTCACCGCGATCTGACGGCCGGCGAAATAGTCGACCAGGTTCTGTTCATCGAACGGGAAGCCGGCGTCGACCTTACCAATGTGGTGTTGATGGGCATGGGAGAGCCTCTGCAGAACTATGATGCGGTGATCAAGGCTTGCCGTCTTTTGAACCACCCGGATGGCCTGGCCATCGCCGGCCGCCATATTGTCCTTTCCACTGTAGGAATTGTACCGGCGATTTATCGGTTTGCGGACGAGGGCCATCCTTTTCGTCTGGCTATCTCTTTGCACGCGCCGACCGATGAAAAACGCAGAATCTTGCTGCCCATTGGCCGCAAGTATCCCCTGGCTGAGCTGATGAAGGCGGTCCGTTACTATGCGCAGAAAGCGAGACAGCATCCGACCTTTGAGTATGTGCTGCTGGCCGGCGTCAATGACAGCGAGCAGGATGCAGAAGACCTGGTGCGTTTGCTCAAAGGATTGCCCTGTAAAATCAATCTCATTCCCTATAACGCGGCTATTGAAAAATTTTCCACTCCGGATGCGCAGGCGGTAGACCGGTTCGTCCAGCGGCTGCTGCCGCTGCAGGCGCCGGTTTCCGTCCGCTGGAGCAAGGGGGCGGACATCGCCGCCGCCTGCGGGCAGTTGGCGATCAGACATCCCTGATCCCGGGTTCGGCGGTGGTCATGCGGTTCAGGCTCTAGAGCAAATGCGGGATATGATTACAACCCTTGGTATTCGCAGAGAAGATAAAAATGAATGGGAGCGTCGGGTTTCCATTATCCCGGAGCATGCCGGTCGTCTGATGCAGACCGCCGGCCTGCGGATCATGGTGCAACCCTCTGCACTCAGAGTCTTTCAGGACCATGAGTACGCGCAGGTGGGCGGAGTGATCAAGGAGGAATTGGACGATTGTGAGGTGATCCTCAACGTCAAGGAGGTGCCGCCGGAAAAAATTCTGGCCGACAAGGTTTATTTGCTTTTTTCGCATACCATCAAGGGCCAACCGCACAATCTAGCTATGCTGCGCCGGTTCATGGAGCAACGATGCACCTTGATCGATTACGAATGCATCACCGACGACCAGGGAAAACGGCTGGTGTTTTTCGGCCGTTATGCGGGTTTGGCCGGCATGCTGGAAACCCTGCGTGGGCTTGGTCTGCGCTGGCGCCTGCAGGGTCAGTCCACCCCTTTGTTGGAGCTCAAGCCGGCGTATGAGTATGATTCGCTGGAATCCGCAGAGAGCGCGGTTCATTCCATCGGAGAGCGCATTTCGAGTCATGGCGGCGGACCTTTCCGCACTGCCCCGGTGATCTTCGGTTTCAGCGGTTACGGTCAGGTATCCAGAGGGGCGCAGGAAATTTTCGATCTGCTGCCCGTTCGTACCCTGGCGCCGCAGGAATTGGACGCTGCGGTTCCCTATGCGGGATTTTACAAGACGGTCTTCACCGAGGAAGATATGGTGGAGCCCTGTAGGCCTGGAGCGGTTTTCTCTTTGAACGAATATTATCAGCGGCCGAAAAACTATTGTTCACGCTTTCAATCGTATCTGCCGTTTTTAACTGTGCTGGTCAATGGTATCTATTGGGATAAGCGTTATCCGCGGCTGGTCAGCAAAAAGGGATTGCGCGAGCTGGCACAGCAGGGGCCCTTGCGTCTGCAGATCATCGGCGATATCAGTTGCGATATCCATGGGTCCATCGAGTGTACCGAGCGCATCACCACGCCGGAGAATCCGTTTTTGACCTGGCAGCCCCTGACCGGCGCCTGGCACATCGGCCTGTCGACGGACGGCGTATCGATTCTGGCTGTGGATCATCTGCCGGCTGAATTGCCGCGCGCCGCCTCCATAGGGTTCAGCCAAGCGCTCTGGCCGTTGCTGTCCGGTCTGGCGACAGTGGATTTGCACGCGCCGTTGGCGCAGTGCGGTTTGCCGGAACCGTTGCAGCGCGCGACGATTCTCCATAACGGCGTTCTGACTTCCGGCTTTCAGTATTTACAAAAGCATCTGCAGAAAGAGGATTGATACGGAAAAAAACATCATCCTGGTGCTCGGCTCCGGCCTGGTGGCCCGGCCTTTGGTGCAGTATCTGCTGGAGAAGACCGACGCACCACTGGTGGTGGCCAGCAACGACCGTCAGCGGGCTCTGGAGTTAATCGCTGAACATCCGCGTGCCCAGGCCGTGGAACTCGACGTGGAGGCGGATCAACCGTTGCTGCGGCGATGGGTGGAGAAAAGTGCCGTGGTGGTCAGCCTGCTGCCCTATGTGCACCATCCGACCGCAGCGCGCATCTGCGTCGAAAAGGGCGTCTCTCTGGTGACCACCTCTTATGTGAGTCCGGCCATGCACGCCCTGCATGACCAAGCTGTGGCCAGGGGGGTTCTGCTGCTCAATGAAGTGGGTCTCGATCCAGGCATCGATCACATGTCGGCGATGAAGACCATCCGCGCGGTGCAGGAGCAGGGCGGCCGCGTTCTTGCTTTCGAAAGCTATTGCGGCGGTTTGCCGGCGCCCGAAGCGGCAGATAATCCGTTTCGCTATAAATTTTCCTGGAGTCCGCGCGGCGTGCTTCTGGCCGGCCGAAATACGGCCCGGTATCTGCGTCAAGGCCGGGTGATCGAGATCCCTGCACAGGCTCTTTTCAAAAATCCGTGGTTGAAAAACGTGGTCGGTATCGGCGATTTGGAGGTCTATCCCAATCGTGATGCGTTGTCCTATCAGCGGTTGTACGGCTTGGAGCAGGCGCACACGGTCTTTCGCGGTACGCTGCGCTATCCCGGCTGGTGTGAGACCATGGCTTTGTTCACCGCTGCCGGACTGCTCGACGATTCTGTCCGTCCGGATTCGGCGAGGAAATCCTGGCGTCAGATGTGGATTGAAAAGTACGAACTGGCTAATGATGCGTCTGACTCCCGATTGGCCGCTGCGCTGCAAGTGTCGCCCGCAGGCCGCCTTTTTCAAAATCTGCAGTGGCTGGGTCTGTTCAGCTCCGCTCCGGTCGGCGCCGATTCCTTGCTGGACGGATTGACGCAGGCGATGCAGAGCAAAATGGCTTATCGACCTGGCGAGCGGGATATGGTGGTCCTGCAGCACGATTTTCAAGTGCAGTTCGGCGACCGGACGCCCCGCCGCACCTCAGCCCGTCTGATCGATTACGGCGTCCCTTTCGGCGATTCCAGCATGTCGCGCACCGTGGGCTTGCCCGCCGCTGTGGCGGCGAAATGGATCTGGCTGAAACGCATCCGTCTGACCGGCGTGCGCATTCCGATCGAGCCGGAGATTTATCTTCCGATTCTCAACGAATTGCACCGCATGGGCATTCGCATTGTTGAAACGGATGGCAACGAATAAGAAATCAGGCTTGCCCGCTTTCGTGCGGCAGGATTACAAGGAGATGGATCATGTTAGTGTATGTGCTGTTAGGCTCTGCACTCGTTCTGGCGCTTGCCTATGTCGTCTACGGCCGCTTTTTGGAAAAGCGGTTTGATGTCCACAATGATCGGCCTACTCCCAGCCATAGCGATTACGACGGAGTGGATCGCGTTCCGGCCAACCGTTTTGTTCTGCTCGGCCATCACTTTTCCAGCATCGCCGGCGCAGGTCCTATCGTCGGCCCCATCATTGCCGCCGTGGCCTTTGGCTGGCTGCCGACGCTGCTGTGGGTGCTCCTCGGCGCCGTCTTTATCGGCGGCGTTCACGACTATTCATCGTTGATCGGTTCCATTCGGCATAAAGCCCGCTCCATCGCTGAAATCGCCAAAGAACACATGACCCCGCTGGCGTACAAGCTGATGCTCGCGTTTATCTGGTTGACCCTGGTCTATGTGCTCACGGTTTTCATGGATCTCACCTCGACAACCTTTGTGGAGGATGGAGGTGTTGCCACTTCCGCCGTGTTGTTTATCGCTCTGGCGCTCGGATTCGGCCTGTTTGTCTATCGGCTTAAGATACCCATTCTGTGGTCCTCTTTGTTGTTCGTCCCACTGGTCTATCTTTGCACCTGGGTAGGTCATCTGATCCCGCTGTCCGCCGAGAACCTGCCTGTGTTGATCGGCGATGATCCGTCCAAGACCTGGGATCTGATCCTGATTGTCTACGTCTTTGCCGCCTCCACTTTGCCGGTATGGCTTTTATTGCAGCCGAGGGATTATCTCTCTTCGTTTCTTCTGTATGGCTCCGTGCTCGGCGGTTTTATCGGCATGCTGCTCGGCGGATTCACACTTGCCTATCCCGCCTTTGCCGGCTGGCATGATCCGGCGCTGGGCTCTCTGTTTCCCATACTGTTCATCACCGTCGCCTGCGGCGCCTGTTCCGGCTTTCACTCCATCGTGGCCTCAGGCACCTCTTCCAAGCAGTTGGATAAGGAAAGAGATGCCAGAGTAGTGGGATACGGCGGCATGCTGATTGAAGCCCTGGTGGCGGTGATCGCTCTGGCCACAGTGGCCATGCTGGCCAAAGGAGACCCGCAAACCGGCAAGACGCCGCTGATGATCTATGGCAGCGGCATGGGCAAATTTTTAGCGGTTTTAGGCGTGCCGGAGAAATTGGGCTTCTCCTTCGGCCTCCTGGCGTTGTCGACTTTTATCTTGACCACGCTGGATACCGCCACGCGTTTGGGGCGGTATATTTTTGAAGAGTTCTTTGGTCTCTCGGGGAAGAACACCAGGTATCTGTCGACCCTGGCCACGTTGGTTCTGCCCGCGTTTTTTGTGCTCATCACTCTGCACGATGTCAACGGCAATCCGGTGCCCGCCTGGAAGGTGATCTGGCCGGTGTTCGGCGCCACCAACCAACTGCTGGCCGGCCTGGCTCTGCTGGTGGTTGTGGTGTGGTTAAAGAAAATCGGCAAACCGGTCTTCTTTGCTCTGGCGCCGATGATTTTCATGAATGGTATGACCCTTTGGGCGCTGGGGCTGCTGATCCACCAGTATCACTTTTCCACCATCGGCGTCATCTCCATGGTGCTTTTTCTGCTTGCGGTGATTCTCATCAGCGAAGCTGTTCGAACCTGGAAGCGGCTGGCCTGATCTTCAGGCCGGCGCAGCCACCAGGAACCGATGCTGCTTTCACTGGAACACTTTTATCATACGATCAGTCTCTGCAATGAACATGAAACTTGAAAGGTGAGGGACGAATGCGTCGTTTTACGAAACTGTTGATCGAGCTGGAAACCGCCTTGTGGAAGGCGCGCATGCCGCTGTCCACCTGGCATTATTATGCGGGTGAAATAGAACCGGCCGAAGTCGCTCGCTTCAATATAAAAAAATTACCAACGATAGAGACGCCTCTTCTTTGGGGGGGATATGATCAGACCGGGTGGTTTTTTTGCGATGTAAAATTGCCGCAGATCTGGCGCAGCGAAAAAATTTATCTATATGTTCAATCCACTGAATCGCTCCTCTATGTCAATGGCCGGCCCTATCAGGGGCTGGATGAGAACCATCCAGAGTGCTTGCTCAACAACGCGCAGGGCGACGGCTCACGGCTTACGTTGGCCATCGAGAGCTATAGCGGGCGGATGCATCAACAGAGCGTCTTTCGCAGCGCAGAGTTGCGCATCGTCCATCCGGCGGGCTGGTCCCTCTACCATGCGTTGAAGAACGCCATCGAAGCCATGGAACTTTTACCGTCGGACAGCACGGAGCTGGCGAACTGGAGGAAATTTATTGAAGAGACCGTAGGCCACATCGACCCGCGCCAGCCGGGCAGCGAGGCCTTTCTCGCTTCTCTGGAGAAAGCGCTGATTCATTTCGAAAAGGGCTTGTCGCAGTTTCAAACCAAAAGGCCGCTGGCGGTATGGCCGGTAGGACACAGCCACATCGACGTGGCCTGGCTCTGGCGCCTGAAGGAAGTGCAGCGTAAATGCGGACGCACCTTCTCTTCCATGATCCGTTTGCTGGAAGAATATCCGGATTTTCGTTTTGTCCAGAGCCAACCGGTGCTCTACGACTATACCGAGAAACGCTATCCATCCTTGTTTGAAGAGATCAAAAAAAAGGTGCATGAGGGGCGTTGGGAGCCGGTGGGCGGTATGTGGGTCGAGGCCGATTGCAACATCTCCTCCGGCGAGTCGCTGGTGCGACAGGTGCTGTACGGCAAACGTTATTTTGAAAAAGCCTTCGGCGTCAAGGTGAATACGCTCTGGCTTCCCGATGTATTCGGATATTCAGGAGCCTTGCCGCAGATCCTGAAAAAATCGGAAATCGACTATTTTTTTACCACCAAATTGAATTGGAATGAGGTGAATCAGTTTCCTTACAACGTATTTTGGTGGCAGGGCGTCGACGGCACCCGAGTGCTCTCCTGTCTGCTGTTTCACTCCTCCGCTTATAATTGCCAGATGGTGGCCCGGCAATTGGCCGAAATGGATGATCAGGTGAGGCAACGCGGCGAGGTGGAGAACGTGATCATGCCCGTGGGCTACGGCGATGGCGGCGGCGGCACCACGCGCAAGGATCTGGAGAGCATGGCGTGGTTGGGCAAAATGCCCGGACTGCCCTCTCTGCATCATGGCTCAGTGAAATCTTTTTTCAAAACTCTGGCTAAAAAAGCGCGCACCCTGCCGGTCTGGTCCAATGAGCTGTACTTTGAAAAGCACCGCGGCACCTACACGTCGCACGCTCTGGCCAAGCGGATGAACCGCAAATGCGAGACCGCATTACGCGAGGCGGAGATCTGGAGCGTGTTCGCTGGTCCTCATTACGCCTATCCCAAGGCGCAGCTGACCGATACCTGGCGCCATTTTTTGATCACCCAGTTTCATGATATCATTCCCGGCAGCTCGATCCCAGAGGTGTACCAGGACAGCCAGGCGATCTATGACGAAGTGTTGCAGACAGCCAGCACGGTCCGTAAAAGCGCCCAACAGGTCATCGCCGGACGATGTGCTGCGGTTGGGAACACGGTGCTCGTGTTCAATGCGCTTTCCTGGGCCCGCACCGATGTCGTTCAGTTGACGCTGAACCGCAGCGATGACAAATTTCATGTCGTCGATGAGCAGGACGAGCCGGTGGCGTTGCAGATCCTGCGGATGGAAAAAAACCGCGTCACCTGCCTGATTCTGGCCAAAGAGGTGCCGTCACTGGGTTATGCCGTCTATCGGGTGGTGGAAGGGCGTAAGAAAACCGCTGAACCAGGCAATCGCGTATCGATTCAGAGCGTGGAAACGCCCTATTACAAGATCAAGTGGAACGACCAGGGACAGCTGGAACGGCTCTATGACGTGGAACACGAGCGGGAGCTGTTCACCCGCCAGCAGCCGGGCAACGTTTTTCAGACTTTTTTAGATTATCCCAATGAATATGAGGCATGGGATCTGGACGACGATTACCGGGACCATCCGTTGGCGCTGTTTCAGCCGGAATCCGTCAAGGTGGTCGCATCCGGTCCGATCTGCACCATTCTCCGCGCCGTGCACAAGAGCAAAGATTCGCGTCTTTCGCAGGACATCTATTTCTACCGGCAACTGCGTCGCATCGATTTCTGCACGGAGGTGGACTGGCACGAACGGCGCACGGTTCTCAAAGTGGGTTTTCCCATCCCATCGCCTAACGCCACAGCCCATTATGAGATTCAATTCGGCGTCCTGGAACGGACGCTCCGCTCAGACACTTCCTGGGAGAAAGCCAAGTTTGAGGTGCCGGCGCAGCGGTGGGCCGACGTTTCCGATCACCAGTACGGTTTGGCGCTGTTGAACGATTGCAAGTACGGCTACGATGCGCACAACGGCCTGCTGCGCTTGACCCTGCTGCGTTCCGGCTACTGCCCGGATCCGATAGAACCCAGCTGGCACGTGCAATTTGGCGCACCGACGGATGACGGCGTTCATCATCTGACCTACAGCCTCTATCCGCACCCCGGCGGATGGCAGCAAAGCCGAGTGGTGCGCCGCGGCAGCGAATTGAACGCGCCCCTCACCGCTTACGTGCCCATACCCGGCAAGCCGGCTGCCAAAGGACTCAGCCTGCCCGGACGGTACGGATTTATTGAGATCGCCAAGGGCGATTCGCTTTGCGTGGAAACCTGTAAACAGGCGGAGGATTCAGAAGAGGTGATTTTGCGCGTGTATGAAAGCCAGGGCATGGCAGGCGACGCCGCCGTTCAGTTTCATTTTCCAGTGGCCGCGGTGCAGGAGTGCAACCTCATGGAACGAGATGCCAAGCCGGCGTCGTTCAAATCCGGACTGCTGCGTTTCAGCTATTCGTCCTATGAGATTAAAACATTCGTGTTGAAAAGGAAATGAGAGGATCGAAGCGGTCTTTGCACCGGGTCAGGAGCGTAACCGTTTGCGCTGATAATCCAGTTTTTCCTTAGCCGTCATTTTGCTGAAATCCTGCGCGGTTTTCTTTGCCGCCGACGCAGGCACTGTCACCTGGTGCGACGAGCCGCCATAGGCCACCGCGGGATTGGTGATTTGCAGGTCCTCCTGCAGGCTGCGGTAGGGCTTGATGCCCAGCTTTTGCAGCACGCCGTGATACGCTTCCACCGCTTCGGTCGGCGCCAGGTCGCCGTCAGCCACCAGACGTAAAAAAGAGATAAAGGCGAGCTGGTGTTCGCTGTTGTTGATCTTGCGGCCGTACAACGCGATTCGGGCGCCGTACTTTTTGGCGTCCGCCAGCAATTGAAAGGCATCCAACGTGGTGCCGGAGGCGCCGCCGAGGATACCTGGAATCAGCGTCGGGTCATAGCTCGCCAGCTGCTCCATGAATTTGGGCCCTTGGTAAACGACCTTGAGAAAAAGCGGACGGCCTGCTTTGGTGACCCCGGCCAGGTCGCGGACAATGTGGTCATTGATGAACTGCCCCAGCTTTTCCGGCGGCACCGCCTGGCCGACGTTGGGATTGAACACTTCGAGGAAATAGCGGAATTTTTTTTGCTCCGCTTCGAGACGGAAGGACTTGAACATTTCCAGGGTATGCAGATCCAGCTGCAGATCGTTTGTAAAGGTCACTGAATACAGGCCCAGATTTGCGCCGAGTTTCCGCTCCTCCGGTTGACAGGTGTATTTTCCGCACTGTATGTGGTCGATGGTGGCGGTTCGAAACGGCCGCGCCGGCTGATCGATATAATGGCCGCCGGTGATCACATGCACATCTGTAGCGTCATTAGCCCGCGCCGCCGGCGTGACCGGGCTGTTGTCGAACAGACGCTCTTCAATCGTCAGCAGTTCGTTGGTGGAAGCCGACATCAAAACAATGTCCACCTTGGCCTGGTGGATGACCTGGCGGATCTGCTCGCGATATTCGGCCAGCGTGCGGTATTTTCCCTCCTGGCTATGGTGCTCGGGACTTTTGCCCGGGGCTGCGATGCCGAACGCCATATCGGCATCCTTGGCATCAGCCAACATGAATTCCTTGCAATATGAATCAGCCAGTATGCGGGCGATTTTCTGGTCCAGCGTTTTCTGCATGATAGGGACACCCAAATAATAGGCTTGCAGTTAATTAAACATGACCAATTTAACGTTTTTTTGTGTTTTTCAAAATGAATTTTATCGTCCGGCGGCTTGCGCTCCGCCGGTCAGAGGAGTTTAAGACCTATGATCTATCGCAACTACGGCAAAGGGACAGAGCGGGTTTCTGTCATTGGATTCGGCGGCATGCGCTTCGCCGATCAGAGAAACGTGGAGGCCTGCGCTGGCCTGGTGCGCTCCGCCTATGAGGCGGGCATCACCTATTTCGATACCGCGCCCAACTATGGCAAGTCAGAGGAATTGTTCGGCGTCGCTTTCAAAGAGATGAATAAAACCCGCACGGAGCGGCCGTTTTATGTGGCGACGAAGAGCCTGCGCGCCGAACCATCGGCCATTCGCAAGGATCTGGAACAGTCGCTGCGTCGGATGAATCTGGAGTACATCGATTTCTACCACGTCTGGTGCGTCATGTCGCTGCAGGACTATTACGGCCGCAAGGCCAAGGGCGCTCTGCAGGAGTTTGAACGCCTGCACCAGGAGGGGTTGATTCGTCATATCTGCATCTCATCGCATATGAAGGGCGAGGAGGTCGAGACCGTGTTGCAGGACTTTCCCTTTGCGGGGGTGCTGCTGGGCTATTCCGCCATGAACTTTTCCTACCGGGAAAAGGCGGTGGAAGCGGCGGCGCGCATCGGCGCCGGCGTGGTGGTGATGAACCCCCTGGGCGGCGGCCTGATCCCGCAACATGCCGACCGTTTTGACTTTCTTCGCAACCGGGAAGATGAGACTGTGGTCCAGGCCGGTCTGCGTTTTCTCATCAACGATCCGCGGATCAGTGTGGCGCTGGTGGGGTTCAGCCATCCGCAGCATGTGCAGGAGGCCCTGCTGGCCGTGCAAAACTATCAGCCGATTTCTCCTGATCAGATCGCACTCATGCAATCCAAGATCAAGCAGGGATTCACCGAATTGTGCACCGGCTGCGGCTACTGCGATCACTGTCCGGAGGGCATCCCGGTGCCGCGATTGATGGACGCGTACAACCATTATCTGCTCAAGGGTGAGAAACAGGCGCTGCTGGACCGGCTGAATTGGCACTGGTCCATCGGCAAAAAGGACCCGATTCTGCAGGCATGTACGCAATGCCGGTTATGCGAGGAGGCCTGTACGCAGCATCTACCGACCACCGACCGTATCATCGAGATCGCAGACCTGGCCCGCTCCTAACCTTACAAAGGCGGCGTCTGCAGCGATTTGGTCCCTTGATTTTTACCCATAAAGGGATAGTATCTATTCAAGGAACCTTCATAAGGTCGCCACCTTGCGAAGGTTGGGTCGATATGGAGTTCAGGGTTGGCTGGAGAACAGCGGTCCGCTCGGCGTGGCCGGCCAGGAGATGCGGCCCTGGGACACCTCTTTTTCCAGCTTGAACCCGAGCATCTTGTAGACCAGCTTTGCCGCGTTGAAGGGGGAGTTGCGGTCATAGCGGTTGAACGCCAGTTCAACCACATCAAAGCCCACCACGGTTTTAGTGCGGAACAGCGTGTGGAGGATGTCCAACCCTTCATCCCAGGTGAAGCCGCCTGGTTCCGGTGTGCCGGTGCTGCTGATGACGCTGAGGTCAAAGGCATCGACGTCCACGGTGATAAAGATGTGTTCCGGCAGGTTCTGCAGCATGATTTTCCAGTTGCACAATTTTTTGCGCAGGCTGTGCATGGTGCACAACGCCATTTTCTCTCGGCGGATGCGGTCCGCTTCTTCGCTGCACATAGCGCGAATGCCCAGCTGCAGAGTGTGCGGGGTCATCTCGCGAATCCGCGCCATCACCGAAGCATGGCTGAAGCGGCTGCCCTCATAGCTGTCGCGCAGGTCAGAGTGGGCGTCCAGTTGCACGCACCCCAGGGTCGAATATCTCTCCTGCAGCGCCTTGAAATAGCCGCTGCTGATGGAGTGGTCGCCGCCGAGCACTACGACGAATTTGTTCTGTTCCAGCAGGGCTCGGGTGGACCGGACCATTTGTTGATGCACGGCGGCAGGGGTTTTGGGCATGGCCGGGGCCGCCAGGGTCACGATGCCCATGCGATAGGGTTCAGCCTTGAGCACTTCATCGTAGAACTCCACATAGCCAGAGGCGTCCAGAATGGCCTGGGGCGCACCACCGGCGCCGTGGCCGTACGAGACGCCGCCTTCATAGGGAAACGGCAGCACGGCCACTGCGGCTTTTTCAAACCGGCAGAATTCCGAATCAGGGCCAAGAAACTGTTTGCGGTTGAGTTTCATCGGTTTTTCAGCATTTGTTGGGTGAGGGCCGGCAGCCGTTCTGAAAGGGCTTTGGCCGGCCGCGGTTTGCATTCATTGAGGACAAAGGCCGCCAGCAGCGGAAAGACGATGGAGTATTCCCCCCAGATCTGCACCAGTTTTTCCTCGCCGGTGGAGCGGTATTTGCCCCAGGTGACCGCTTCGCTGAAGGTGCAGCTGGAAAGGCTGCCTTCTCGTTCCACGGCGGTGGTGATCTGCAGACCGCGGTCAGCTCCTTCAAAGTCAATGCCGAGGATCTGGCTGATGGTGGGCCCGGTCTGCTGGATGAAATTTTTCGGACCGCCGCCGCCCCATTCGACAAAGCCGCTGGCCTGGGCAGTATAGCTGATGGCAGCGGAATCGAGGATGTCCTTTTGGCTGGAGAGAAGCAGGGGATATCCTTCCAGGTCGGTTCTGGCCAGGTTCATGGCGATGGAGTGGTTGGAGAGCGAGTCCCAAAAGACCGGCACTGATCCTTTGGCCGCAGCGACGAGAAAGCTGCGTTCCGGATGCGGCGATCGTTGTGCAGCCCACAAACCGAGCTGCCGGTTGAACTCCCAGCTGCTCAGGGCTTTTGCGGCGAGCTCGGAATAACGCTCGCGGACAAAAAGGCGGATCAATTCATCCTGAGCCTCCAAGGTCTCCTTTTCGCGAATGCCGATGTCGTAGATGCGGGTGTCGCCGTGCCGGCGCAGCAGATCATCGTCGGTCTGCGGTGAGATAGCCTTGACCGGCAGATCAAAGGCAAAGTGCAGGTCGTGGTACACCTGTGCGCCGGTGGAACAGATCACATCGATAAATCCCGCTTCTAATAAAGAGATCACCATGCCGCCCATGCCTCCGGCGATACCGGCGCCCGAGATGCCCAACCAAATAGTGTCGCCGTCGTCCACCATGCGCTGAAACAGTCGTGCGCCGCGGAAGACATTGCGCGCCTCGAACGAGGTGCGGCCCATGAGCTGCAGCAACGCGCTCACGCTCACACCCGGTCGAAGGGGTTCAGGGATGATGTCCGGTGCATCGTGGAATAGAGAGTTGTTATGGCCCATGATCGGTCCCATTCTTTGCATGAAATAAAAAACCCTGTTTTACGCCGCACGCCCATTAGGACAGCGGGAGAAATAAAACAGGGTTGAACGATTAATCCATCAACATGACTGCGCAGGCCAGCACCGTAGTCCACAATCCATCCTTATGGCCTTTTGCCGACTGGGCAATGCTGCGGCTGGTAAAGTTGTACTCTTTGATCTGGTACAGCTTTTTCCGTTCGTTCCAGGCGACATTGGGATCCAATTCGATGCCCAATGTGGAAGCGAGCATGGTGGCGGCTAGGTCTTCGGCAAAGTCAGTGACCTTTTTCTCCGTTTGTCCAAAGGCGTGATGTTCGCTGATATAGCCGTACTGCGTAGGGTTGGTAGGGCGGGCCAGTCCGATGGCTGCGGACACCAGGCGGTTGGGTTCGTTGGTGCATTCCCGCGCCATCACTACAAAGGTGATCTGGCCTGGTTTGAGTTCACTGACGCCCTGCTTGCGTGAAATAATTTTACATCCGGGAGCAAAGATGCTCGACACGGTGACCAGGTTGCAGATTTCAATATCTGCATCTCTCAACGCCAGTTCGAAGCTTTGCAGTTTGTTTTTATGATAGCCGACGCCGTTGGTGAAGAACATCCGCTTGGGGATCAAATTTGAGATCGTTTCCAATGTTACAGCCCTCCCAGAGGAAAGGAAAAAGATAGGGGATCGCTCCCGGTGAATTATAAATCAGAATAAATTACGAATTTTCACAAAAAAATACAAATGGTATCAACAGCCGGCGTCTGCAGGAGCGATGGCGGTCAGGGGTGGGCGGTGGTTTTGCTTCGCCACACTCGGTAAAAGAACACGGCGAACCCGCCGCCGATGAGCGCTGTGAGCAATTGCGGCAACGCCATGATGGAGAGCAGGGCATGGGGCAGGGATTTGCCCAGGAGCAGCGGCAACAGGATTCGTGCGGCGGCATAGAGCACGGTGAATTTGAGCACAGCGGCGGTGAGAACGGCCAAGCCGTTACGCAGGTAGAAGCGAGTGGCTGTGTCCGCCTGACGGTCCATGATCCAGGCAAAGAGCGCGACATAGGCCAGGTTGGCGATAAGGATAAAGGGGATCATGGGCGCCAGCGGCGCCGGCAGCTGTCCACGCAGCACGGCCAGCAGCGGAGTCAGGCATCCCAGGACTGCGCCGCCGGTTGCAGAGACCATCAACGTGGTGATGATCAGCATGAAATTAACCATCGGGCCGGTGACCGGCTGTGGCAGGCCGAGGAGTTGGATCACCAGAGTGATGGAGAGGAGAAACATCAATCTGGTGAGAGTCAGAGTCTTGGCCATAGCGATAAATTCCTATTGTCGGGCCTGCATGAAAGAGCGGCGTCCTCATTCGGTGCGGCTGAACACGAACGGCAGATTGACGGTCACGGAACCCTCGGGGATAGGTTCAAAGCGCAGACGGCGCAGGATGTTGAGAATCTCCCGTTCGAAATCTGGGTGGTTCATGGTCGATTCCACCAATCCGGCGTTGGATACGGCGCCGTCCGGCTCGATGGTGATATCGATGCTCACCTTGCCGCGCAGGTCTGCATTGGTGCGCAGATATTTGGTGTAGGTATACATGATCCGTCCCTGTTGTGATTGGATCACCGCCATCACGGATTCCGAAGAACGCCGGACCATGGCGGCCTGCGACCCGCGCATCTGGCTCGGCGGCTGAATATTGACCTGTCCTTTTTTCTCCAGCTTGACCGTTTCCACTTTTTTGACATCGCTGATGAGATCGTCGATGCCGCCGGTGACCTCTACATGGTCGAGATCCAGGCCGTCGCCCCGGCCTGCCCCCCGGCCGTTGCCGAGGCCGCTGCCGTCTCCGTATCCGTCGCCGTTGCCGCTGCCGCGGCTGGTCTGGGCCTGAGACATTAAACGATCCAGGTCCTGCAGAGAACGATCGTCCAACAACAATCGTGTGTTGGCTTTATAGGTTGCGTCATCGACCGGCACGATGATGCCCAGCACGCCCGGGTTGCGCGCAGCCAGGCCGCCGTAGACCTTGGAACCACCGGGGCCGCTTCCACCCGGTGGCTCTTGATTGATCGAGGGCGGTGTATTCAGCTCAATGTATTTGACTCGTACGGTTTTCGGCTTCTCCGGTTCCGGCATCAACGAGGCGGCGGTCCAATAGGCGCCGAGCAGAATAAAGTGAATCAGGGCGGCCAAGCCCAGGCCCCAAGCGGTGAAGCGGCGGGCGACTCGCTTTAGCTCCACCGCGCCATAGGTTTTGCCCATGACTTGCAGCGGTTGGACGATCTTGGGCTCAGGTTCACGGGCAGTCTTTTTGAACTCTTGCCACTGCTTCTCCAGCTGTTGGGCCTCGCTGTCCAGATGGGAGAGACCGCTGCGCAGTTGCTTGAGTTGAGCCAGCACGACGGATATCTCGGTCTTGATGGCAGGCGGAAAAGAGAGTTCCAGCAAAGATTCGATCAAGTGGGGCGAGTTCATCTCTTCACGACGTTCGACCAGCCCCTGTTCTTTGGCATACCGGTAAAGTTTGTCGCGCAGAAACTGATGCAGTTGAATCATCTGCTCGCGTGTTTGTTTGATGCTGCGAAGTTGTTGCTGTATATCGTATAGCATGCATTCCTCTGTTAAAACAAACCTCCGGTCGAGCGTCGACGCTCTTTCCCGACCTTTGGTGTATTGATGGCCGCGCGGTGCAGTTCAGGCGCAGGGTTGCCGCTTGAAGAGTGGAAGAGACATTACCAGGGTATGACGTCTTTGCGTTCCCGACCCGGCGCTGCAGGTCTGGCCGTCGCCCGGCCTTTTCTTTCCACGGGTCGGAAGATCTCGTTGAAAAAAGCGCGCTCGATATTGATGTCGTCTATCTCTGGGTTGGAGCCTGGAATGATAAAGACCGCCTGCGGCTTTTCCAGGCGACCCTCGATCTCTATCTTGTCTAAAAAGACTTTGTTGTTATTTTCATCGATCACCGGCGCCGAGGTTTGGGCAGAACCGGCGGTCACGGAATCCGGTCTAGCGGGTTCGGATTTCGGTTCCTGAGCGAAGCCCAGGGTTGCGCTCAAAAGCAGCAGTGTCATGGACCATCGCCCCCAAGGGTGCGGTTTTATCATTTTATAACTCCCGTTTGCATTTAGAGCTAGAGGAGGGGCTCCTCCGCTATTCGTTTAATTGTTCCGCTGCGGGCGAGGTCGTCTCCTTGGCGGAATCCGACTGATAGCCCAGCTCGGTCATCAACGCCTGCATGCGTTGCCGGCAGTGGCCCACCCAGACATTGTCGATTTGATTCAGATGCGCTTGATCGACGGTTTTAACATAGGTGTCCAGGGCCCGCTCCTGATACGGCCGGGCGGCTTCGTTCAATTTGGCTTGATAGGCGGCCAAGGCCTCTCCCGTGAGGTTTTTGGGCAATGGCGACTCTTTGAGGGCGCGCACGAACTCTTCCAGCGCCATGCCGATGCGATAGGAGGCGGCGGTGGACCAATCGGCGATCTGGTATTCAAGCGCGTCGCGGTAGGCCTTGAAAACATCTTGAAACTTTTTGCGTTTGAGCGCGATCTGTTTGGCTGAGGTCAGGTTGATGGTTTTATACTCCTCGAACTCCAGTTCCCCCAGCATGAACTGGGCTTGCGCACTGAAATAGGCGTCCACCGGTTCGCCCCGGGCTTCAAACGTGCGGTAGGCTGCGATGGTGCGTTGGTACGCCGCGCGCGCGTCCTCCATGCGGCCGGCCTTGAAAGACATCTCGCCGCTCTTGTAGGTGCACTCGATCACCTCATCGGCTGTGTCCGGATACTGGGCGACGAACGAGTCATACATTCGTTTGGCGTTCAACCAATCCTGGAGCAGCTCATAGCAGTTGGCGGCGTTTTTAAACGAGGATGGCGCCAACGGCGAGCGCGGATAGTTTGCCGTCAGGCCGGCATAGTGCGCCGCGGCGATGGCCCATTCGTTATGTTGTTCGCGCAGGCTGGCGGCGCGATACAGAGCCTGATCCGCCAGTTCCGAAAGTGGTTCGCGACGAGCGAGTTCTTCGAACGCCTGGGCCGCCAGCGTATCGCGGCCGGCCTTCTGATATTGCAAGCCGGCTTCGAACAGCGCCCGGCTGCGAATCTGACGGTCGTTGGTTTCCGCAGCCACGACCTGCAGCAGTTGGGCGGATTCCTGCATCTTGCTTTCCCGGCTCAGATTTTCAGCCAGCTTGAATTTTGCGGCGCCGGCCATCTTGAGCGCCCGTTCAGCGTATTGCACGGAATCTGGAAAATTCTTCGCCAGCGCGCTGAACCACACGTCCGCTTCCGCATATTGTTCAGCCTCGAAATAGCACTGGCCTGCGTTCATCGCCGCCAGGAGGAAGAACGGCCGCTTTTCGCCGTTGGCCACGATTTTTTTATACACCGCGATGGCCGGATTATAGGCTTTCAGTTCGTGAAGCACTTCGCCGAATTTCAGCATCACTGCGTCGAACCACTGGCTTTCCGGGAACAGTCGGCTGAAATCGTTGCACGCGCGCAGCACCTCGGCCTCAGAGGGGCGTTTCACTGCAACGATGAGCACATCCCCGCCGCCGATGAATTCGTCGATATAGACCACCGAGCTGTCCTGCACCGGTTCCGAGCCCATATGCTGATAGCTGCAGAGCACCCGGTTATACGCCGCCTCTTCACGATACGAGGACGAGTCGTACTGGGTCACCACCCGCTGATAGGCTTCCGCCGCTTCCTTGAATTTTCCCTGCTGGTAAAAACATTCGGCCATCAGGTACTGCACCCGCGCCGCTTCGCCGGCGGTGGGGAATTTAGCGAGAAACTCTTCGTATTTGCTGATCGCCAGCAGATAATCCCGGCTTTGGTTGCGCTTTTGCGCCTGGGATTGATAGAATGTGCCCAGATAGAGCAGAGTCTCCTGCGCGAGGGTTGAGGCGGCGCGATAGGGGTCTCCCTCGGGATATTGGGCAAGCCATGCGCCGCCAGGGCCGAACTCGGCGACAATTTTCTCCCGGACCTGATTGGCCTCTTCGCTGTTGCCATCCAATTCATAGTCCTCCACCATCCGCTGATACAGCGCGGGCGCCTCCGCGTGAAAGGGGTAAAGGTCCAGGATCACCCGATTGGTTTCGATCGTCTCGCTGTAGTAATTGCGTTTTTTATAAAGTTCAGCCAACTGCGTCAGCACCGGCAGCGTATAGTACTTGTCCGTGCGATCGGCGAAAAAAGCGCGCGCCGCCTGCGGGCCGCCGAATTCGCTGTAGCAGCTGGCGATGTATTGGATGGACTCGGATTTCAGATCCGCTTTGGATTTTCCGATCACGCGCGAGTCGGTCTTTTCCACCAGATCGATGTCCTCCAGCAGATAGATGAACGTCGTGATGGCGTTGCTGTAATCATTCAGGTTGTAATAGCACCACCCCAATTTATACAGCGCCATATCGAAATAGGGATTGTCCCAATGGCCGAGAAGGAACTTGTATTGTTCGATGGCCTGTTTGTGATCGCGGCGGTCAAAGTAATATTCTCCGATGCGGAAATGGGCCTCGAGATTGATCAACGAGTTCGGAAATTCCGTGATCAGCTGTTGAAAGAACGTCTGGCTGCGGACGGGATTTCCCTCCTGCAGGTGGGCCATGCCCAGGCGGTAATAGATTTTATCTTTAAAGGGGATGTCGGGATACTCTTTCAGCAGACGGTAGCAATACTCCATGGTCGGCTGCAGACTGATGCGGGGCATGATCGGTTCGTCCGGCCGCTCTTTGTTGTCAAAGGCTTCCAGCTCTTTTTCGTAGACCGTCATCGCTTTCTGATACAGCAGGGAGGAGCGGCGTTCATGCAGCTCCGCCAGCTGCAGCATTACCGTGGGCACGAATTCGGCCTCGGGGTACTCGCGCACCAGGCGTTCATGATCTTCGATGATGCGGTTCAGCTTGTTCAGGTCCTGGCCCGCTTCTTTTAGAACGGCGGCCACGAACGCGCTTTCCTGCGCCAGAGCCGGCCCCGCGGCTGTCATGGCGACAAGCAGCAGCGCCCTGAGATAATAATAGATGCGAAAGGATTTCATGGTTCCAGCATTTTCAAAAACATAACCCGGGAACGGCCGAACTCGGCATAGGCGCGCCAGTCGCGCCGCGCTTCACGACGATCGGCTGTCTTTTTCAGCTCTTCGATTTGGCTGGAGAGGTCGTCAAAGACCTGGCGTTCTTCATGAATGCGACGCAGCATGCCCTCGCGCAGTTCCGATAACCGCCGGCCTTCCTCTTTGAGGTACTCCGGTGATTTTTCATCCACCTCCAGGGGGATGGTGTCGAGCAGCTTGCTCTCCAGAACCAACAGATCCATCTTGGTGTGTTCCAGGTTGGCGCTTTCCTCCTTGAGGGTGGAGCGCACCTGTTCCACCATGGGAGGGATCGCCTCTTTTTTCGGAAAGATGGAGATCAGATGGTTATAGACCGACAACGCCTCATCGTATTTTTTCAATTTCAGATAACAGCGGCCGAGAAGGAAAAAGGCCTCCTCGGAATTTTCCGTCTGCGGATAGCGGCTGACCAGCAGGGTCAAGGGGGTGAGCGCCACATCGTACTGGTTTTGCATGGTGGAAGCCCATCCGGCGGCCAACAGGGCGGCGTCGTATTTTTCGTAATTAGGGGACACGGCCATGAATTGATTGTAGCTGGCCTGAAAATAGCCGAGTTCATAGTACATATAGCCCAGGGTCAAGTGGGCTTCGTCGATCACGGATCGCCGCTGGTCGTTGATCACGGTCAGGGCGCAGACGCTGCGCAGGGTCTGAACGGCCTTGCGCACGTTTTTCATGCGCAGATAGCAAATGCCCGTGGCGTACAAACCGTAATCATAATACGTGCTCTGTTCTGAAATGGCGCTGTACATTTTGATGGCGCGTGGATAGTCCTTATACCGATAATAGCACTGTCCGGCATAATAGGACGCCGCGTCCGACACCGGCGCCGGGGCGTTGGAGCGCGCGATGGTCTCATAGAATTCCAGGCATCGGGCGTAATCGGCGCGGTCGTATTCGATGCGCAGCAGTCCGAGGAGCGCCTGCGGCAGCAGCGGGCTGCGGATGTAGCGGTTGATCAGATATTTGTACAATTTGGCGGCGCCGGCCGGAAGGCCGATCTCATAAAGGCATTCGCCTAAAAGATAGATCACCTCATCGCTCTTGGAGAAATGGGGATTGAAATCCATCAGGATGATCAGATCGCGGGCGCTGGTCCAATACTCCTGGCGTTCGAATTCCGTGCGAGCGTCGATCAACAGTTTTTCCGACGCGCTTTCCAACTCCCGTCCGGAAATCTGGCGGCTGTTCTCTGCTGCGGGTAGAGCTGGAACGCCGGCAACGAGGATAAAAGTCAGCAGGAGCAGCCGGGCGAGGGGCATGGGCGCATCGTTAGAAAGGTTGCTTTTCCTTTTTTTCATTCTCTATGCTTTTCTTGAGCTCTTCCATCTCCTGCGCCACTTTTTCACGTTTTTTGCGGATCTCGTCCAGTTTTTTCTTTTCTTCCGCCTGCAGCGCGCGGGCCTTTTTTTCCTCCGGCGTCAGCCGGGTGAACAGGGTGGTGCGGTAGCTGGCGCCAAGCAGAATCTTCCAATCTGCATAGCGCTGCAACAGCGCATTGCGTCCCACTTCCGCCGAGGTAGGGCGATAGCCGGTCAGACGAAAGTCGCCGGCCAGATCAAAGATAAAATTCTTATACCCTAAAAAACGAACGCCTTGAGAAAAGCGGATAAAGTTCTGCCGCAGGGTGATATCGGAGCGGTTGATGAAGATGTCTCCAGTAACCTCAGAGTAAAGTTGATACGATCGTATCGGGAACTTGAAACCGATGCCGGCGACCAGTTGGTCCTCCTGTTCGCTGAAATACTGATCGCGCCAATTCATGTCGCGATAGCCAAGGTTCAGCGAGAATTTCAACGGCAGCGACTGGCCGGTGTTTTTCAAGTCCAGGTTGAGAATGCCGAGCAGCGTCCAACCGAATGCATCGGCGGCGTAGGGCTCGTAGGGCAACGGGTGGCGCGGAGCTGTGGGGATCTGCACATAGCCGGCCATGCCGATCTGCATCGTCGCCCCCTGATGAGGTATGTGCACTTTAAGGCCGCAACGGGTGTCCCCGATCGGTCCCCACAGATCCTTCTGATTGTCCTGATAGGGCACGGTGTGGATAAAGATCTCCAGCCCTTTGCTGAGGCCCAACGTCAGGCTCAGGTTGAAGGTGTTATCCTTGACCAGCACACTGCGGGTGTCGCCCACTCCATCTGCGGGGGGATAGTCATGTTTTTCCAGAAACAGACTGTACAGGCCGTTGATATACAGGTGCCCTGGAAAGTTGTTTTCAGCGTCGAACAGCCGCAATTGGCCCTTGCCGCCCATCATCGTTACCTGGCTCCACACAGACCCAGCCAGGATCAGCCACAGGAGCCGAAGGGATCGCATCGTCATCGATTTCAAGAGAACCTCAAGTTAACAGGTTGTCGCTTATTTATCAATCTTTTTTTCCAATCCGGCAGCCCGCAAAAGCGCCCTATGGATTGGCCGCGAACTGCTCGCTGTTTCTCTTTTATACGCATGCGCCGGCAAATGTTTCCCAGCGCAGACCATGACCGGCTTATTCTATATAGCGGCAAAGGCGGGGCGGCGCAGAAAGCAAATATTAAACCATGCCTCTCCACTTGCGCAGCCACCACTCGGCGGTGAGGCAGGCCAGAATGAAGAGCAGCAGAGCCCCATGATTCCAAAGATCCAGCCGTTGGCTGCGGACGCGGCGGAGAGTTTGCGCTGGCAATTCGCCGGCCAGCGCGTACAGCGAGTCCGCGGACACGTAGCGACCGCCGGAGACCGCTGCGAGCCCTTGCAGAAGCGAACGCTGGCAAATGCGAACGCTGAGCTCTTCGCTGTAGGCGCCGACGGAAAAAAGGCTTCGAGCGGTTCCTAATAGGGCGCCGTCTTTCTGCACCACAGCTTTTATCTCATACTCACCGGGGGATTCCGGCTGATAGGTCGCCTCGTACAATCCGTTGCCCGCTGGTGCGGCTGAAAGGGTCACGGGCGTTCCCTCTTTCTCCAGCAACAGGACGACAGAGGCGTCGGCCACGGGGTTGAAGCGAACATCATACGCCGTGACCTGAATGGGGATCGGCTCGCCGAACGCATAGCTGCTCTTGCTCAGAGACAGGTTGACCAGCTCTTTCCTCTTCTCCATCTGCAGCCAGCGGATCAGGTTGTTGATGAACACGCCGTAGAGCTCGTCTTTGTTGTCAATGCCTTTCATCATCAGCGCCCATCGCCACAGGCTGCTGGCCAACAGGGCGGCCGAGTTGACCAGGCCGTCGCTGAATACGACGATCAGCGGCTGCTGGTCATCGGGCCGGCCCGCATCGCCTACGGCCGTCGCCAGCACCTGTGCGCCGGGCCGAACGCCCTGAATGCGGCGATGCACCCAGATGGGCGGCAGCAAGTTCCATGCCGACGCAGCCGCTGTGGGGCTGCCTGGTATCTGCATGATCGGATGCTGCGAGCCCTCCGGGGTCAGAGATGCAGTGGCCGAAAATGCATGCGTGTGGAGCATTTCCGTTCGTATGGCCAGCCAACGCTGCCAGTGCGCCAATTTTTTCCAGTCGGTCTCCGTTCCATCCATGAACAAAATCGGCCGGCTGAAGGCGGTCCAGCTTTTTTCCACGCGATGGACCATATCGTCCGGTGTAACAGGGGTCGGATAGTTCAGTAAGACGAGAATATCGGTGTGATCGAGGCTGTCCAGAGCGGCCGGCCGTCCGTCCACATCGTATAAACGGCCGTCCCTTCTTTGCACAAGCGTCTGCAGCCGGCAGCGTGAATTTTCCTTGATCGCGTTGGTGAAAAAGGAGATCTCTGGCGTCACACAGCCGGCCAACAACGTGATCAGCAGCCGGGATTTCAGCACATCCACATACAAGGTCCGCTGGTTGTTGTCCTTGGCCAACTCATCGGCCGGTCCAGAGACCTGCAGGCGCAACTTGTGCCGGCCTTCTGTTCCCGCCGTCCAGGCTAGATCGACGACCTGTTCAAAGGGCGAGCCGGCGGCCTGCAGCGTGGTGAAGGCGACGACTTTATCGTTTTCCATCAGCTGCACGGCGGCGCGAACCATAGGCAGACCCGTGCCAGAGACAGTGACCTGGATGGGGGTTTCCTCGCCGGTGTAGACAAAGGAATTGGCCTGCACGCGAGTAATGGCCAGATCAGGCGGCGTCTGCGTGGAGCCTACGCCGACGCAAAAGATCGGCACGCCGCTCTCAGCTGCGTAGCGGCTCGGATGGCCGCCGCGGGTATAGTTGCCGTCGGTGAACAGCAGGATGGCGGTCAGGTTTTCTTCGCGTAATGTGCTGTGGATGGTTTCCAGCGCCGAGGTGATGTCAGTGACGTCGCCGCTGGGCCGCAGCGAATCCAGCTCGCTGGGCCGCAACGGCCGCAGCCGGCTGTCAAAGGCAAAATATTTTTGCGTCATAGGACCGGACCATATCTTCGGCAGATCCTGACGCAGCGCCCTGGCCAGCTGTTCGGTGCGCGGGCCTATTTGATCTATCGCAGCCATGCTGGCGGACTGATCGATGGCAACGGCGATGAGAGGGGGAACGTCTTCTTGCCAGGATGAGGTCGCCTGGATTTCGAAAACAGCGAGCAGGAGAGTCACCAGAGCTGAACCGCGCAGGACCATCAACAGAATGCGCAGGGGAGAGGAGACGTGCGGATTCGTACGGCGATAGATGAACAGCGTTACGAGAACAGCCAGCCAGATCAGCGCGGTCAACAGGTACCAGCGTCCGGAAACAGTTACGGCAATATTTGAAAGAAAGTCAATCACCCACCCACACTCCTATCATCCGGACGCTCCCTGTCGATCGTCCATGACGCGAAAAGCTTAACGGTTATAAAGAAAGATTCGGCGCTACGTCCAGCTCCAAGTCCGAGCGCTCTCCCCGTGCCAGATGCACATAGCCGGCCCGCGCGATCATGCCGGCATTGTCTGTGCACAACTCGAACGGCGGAATCACCAGAGAGATCCGCTCTTGTCGACAGGTTTGTTCAAACTGGTTGCGTAAAAAAGTATTGCGCACTACGCCTCCGGCCAGAACCAGGGTGCGGCTGTGATGCCGACGCACTGCGGCCAGGCTTTTATGAAGCAACACATCGACGACCGCTGCCTGAAAGCTGGCGCAGATATCCGGGATCGCTGCACGCAGCGCCTCGGGGGAAAGACTGCGGCAGTGATAGAGCACCGCGGTTTTGAGACCGCTGAAGCTGAAATTCAGATTGCCCTCTTCCATCAAAGCGCGGGGAAACGACACCGCCGCGCCTTTGCCGCGGACGGCCGATGCTTCAATCAGCGGTCCGCCAGGATAACCAAGGCCGAGCAGTTTGGCCACTTTGTCAAAGGCCTCTCCGGCCGCATCGTCCACGGTTCGGCCGACCACCCGGTAGTGCAGCGCACCTTGCACCACGATCAACAGAGTGTGCCCGCCTGATGCCAGCAGACAGATATACGGATAGTCCAGTTCCTCCTCCGTCGCCAGCAAATGGCCTTCGAGATGATTGATGCCGATATAGGGCTTGCCCAGGCTCACCGCCAGCCCCTTGGCAAACCCCAGACCGACCAATAAAGAGCCAGCCAAGCCGGGACCGTAGGTGACTGCGATGGCGTCCAAATCCATCAATGTTCGGCCCGCCTGCTGCAACGCGATGCGCACCAAACCGCCCAGCTGTTTGAGGTGACTGCGTGAGGCGAACTCGGGCACTACGCCGCCATAGGTTTCGTGGATCTTTTGCGTGGCGATGATATTGGACAGAATGCGGCGATCGTCCGTCACTGCTGCCGAGGTCTCATCGCAGGAAGACTCTATGCCCAGCAGGATCATTTAATTTTTCTTTCCAGAATAACCTTGAAACGCTTCGGTTCAATGGAACGGAAACGGACGCCGGGCAACGGATCCACATAGGCCAGGTAATCGGAGCCGCCGTGTTCTGCTGCGCGCGGAAAATCAATATACGCGTTGATCTCTTTTTCCGTCAGCGTGGCGATGCGCTGAACGCCGCCTTCTGCAATCAAACTCAGCGTCGCGGGGATGGCGAATGCGCTGACCCCCTCCGGTGCATTGATCACCCGGATCGGAATGCGGCTGATTCGTTTTTCCATCAATTTTTGCACGTCCTGGCTGAACTTCGTGACCGCGGGCGACAGCTCGATCCGCTGGTCCGGCGAAACGGTCAACTCGATTTCGCCGGTCACCGGGTGTTTTACTTTCTCCAGTACTTTTTCTTTTGTGTACACCGCGTCGACGGTGCGGATGACCGAGGCCGGCCCAGCCACTGCAACCGAATCCGGATCGAACACCAGTTCATCCATCACGGTGTAGCCGGGCAATGGTTTGATAGTGATTTGACTTTTCACTATCACGGTTTTCTCGATCCGTTTTTCAATGAAAATGGCGCGCTCCAGCGGATCGATCAGCTGCAGCACAGAGATCGATTTGGCGGCGCCGCTTAGAACCACATCCTCCTTGGTCATGTGGACGGTCTGTGGTCCAATCTTCCACTCCACTTTGGGTTCCAGTTGCGCCTCGCGAAACAACAGATAGGCCAGCAGCGTCATGCCCTGGCCGCGCACACGCACTTTGGCCTCCTGTGGAAACGGCTCCGTCAGAATCATGTTGGGCGGGCTGTCGGGCACACGGATGGGAACCGATACGATATGATCAAAGGTGCCGTCGGTGATCACCAGAAACCAAACGAGAACCGCAAAGAGAAACGAAGCGATGTGGATTTTATATTTTTTCAACAACAGGGAGTGCTTTACAGTGAGCGCCATTTCCTGTTTTCCTATATGTTAAAAAGGGTGAACGCAGTCAGCTGCGTCACCCTTTAACATCAGTCCTACGAATGTGTGGAACAAGGCGTATTATTTCATCGATTCTTTGATCTCTCTTCCACGACTGATTTCACCGTTGTCGATGCGGATGTTGAAACCGCATTCCGGATTGGTGCACACCCAAGCCTTGTACATGATGGGGGCTCCGTCCCGCCCGTAGTCAGACAGGGGGATCAAGATTCCAGTTTTACATTTCAGACAGCCCGGAAACGCTTTTTCCATTGCCCTTACCTCACCTCATAGGTCCCAAACAATTCCTATTGATTAGTGTCCGATCGACCAGCTGATGGTTTAGCTTCTCCGCATCGACCGGAAAAGGATGACCCTACGATAATTTAATATATAACATAATAAAAATCAACCCTTTTTTCTTGCGTCGGCCTTTTTAATGCAAATCTTGGAAAAAAACTTGTAAACAAGGCACGAATGAAATATATTGTGATATTGGCCTGGTCCGGCCAGGGCACATGGAATTTCACTGATTGGAGTAGGTTATGCAAGCTGTTTTGATGGTCGCCGGAAAGAGCACTCGCACTTTTCCCCTCACTTTGACACGGCCAAAGCCTTTGCTGCCCATCCTGAACCGCCCTTTGATCGAGCACAGCTTGGATCAGCTTTACGGGCTGTTTGATGAGGTCATCCTTATCGTCGGTTACCGGCAGGATATGATCCGCCAGGCTTTGGGCGACCAGTACCGCGGCATGCGCCTCATCTATCAGGAACAGAAAGAGCAAAAAGGCACCGGCCATGCCGTGTTGCAGGCGCGGCCTCATATCAAAGGCCGCTTTGTGGCCATGAACGGCGACGATCTGTTTGCCCACGAAGACCTGGCGCGGTTGCAACATCACTCCTTCGCCGCACTGGCCAAGGTGGTCCCGGATCCTTCTCTTTACGGCGTCTGTTTGGTGGATGAGGAGAACAACCTGCTCAATATGGTGGAAAAGCCGACGCAGTTTCTCGGCAACCTGGCCAACATCGGCTGCTATATTTTTGAACCAGAGATCTTTGCAGAGCTGGAAAGAGCGCCGTTGAGCGTGCGTGGCGAGATCGAGATTATGGACGGTTTTCTGCCCATTGCCCGCCGCCAGCCCTTCAAGATTCTAGCCATCCACGGGTTCTGGCTGCCCACAGGGTATGCCTGGGACCTTTTGTCGCACCAGGAGTATTTTATGCGTCAGATGAACGACCGGATCGTGGCCGGCGTCGTGGAGCCCGGCGCCACACTGACCGGTCCGGTGCACATCGGCAAGGGCACGGTAGTCCGAGCAGGCAGCTATATCGAAGGGCCGGTGATCATCGGACAAAACTGCTCGATCGGTCCCAATTGCTATATTCGCGAGTGCAGCTCCATCGGCGACAACGTCAGGGTGGGGCAGGGCGTTGAGATCAAAAACAGCATCGTGATGTCCAACAGCTTGCTGTGCCATCTGGCGTATGTGGGCGACTCGGTTGTGGGGGAAAACTGCAATCTGGGCGCAGGGACAGTGACTGCCAACTCACGCCATGACGGCGGAGCCATCTTTTCCGCCATCAAAGGCAAACTCGTGGACACCGGCCGAACCAAACTGGGCGCCATCCTCAGCGATTCGGTTCACACCGGCGTTCACACCTCCATCTATCCGGGCCGCAAACTTTGGCCCGGCGTTCATACCCTGCCGTCCTCGGTCGTGGATCGCGACCTGCATCCCGAGGGTTGGATCTGGACCTGATCGATGCCACGCGTCGCTATCATTTACGGATCGGAGGCATATAACTTTCCCGACAGTGGTGTAATACCTTTTTGACACTTTGCGTTCCCCCCTGTTTATCTTCCAATCCCAATCACAGTAATTACAAGCCTGCCGATCTCTGCCTTGCTGGTATGATATTTGTCCGCCTAACCATGGAACATTTTTACCAGGGAGATGCGGATGAAACGGGCTGGTTGGCTGCTGCTCACGGCCATCATTCTTTGCTCACAATCGGTTACTGCGAAAAACATGTCCCTCGCCCGTGTGTATGCCAAAGTCTGGCTGGAGGGGCCTTATGATGCCTCAACCGGCATGATGAGGCGGACGCCGGCTTACAAGGCGATTCTGGATACACTTAAACGGGATTGGGACACCCATTTTCTCCAGACGGATCTGAAACAACCGATCACCGCGCTGGTGCCGCAGGCGTTGGATTTTATTTTGGTCTATTTGCGTCGCAGCGAATCGGGCGAAGCGGTCCTCGCTGCCAACATCGGCATTTTGGGCGCTGATGGATTTCTCTACGATCTTTACGGAAATCCCGGCATCACTCTGAACGTCCGTCAGGGCGTTTATTTCATCATATTGGTTCATCGCAACCATCTTCCAGTGCAGAGCAGCCGCGCTGTGGACATTGCACAGTTGAGCGGAAATATGGCAGGGCGCTATTATGATTTCACCGTGGCAGCCAACTGCTATTCTGCGGCGGAAGGGAAGTACAACGAGCCGGTTAAATCGCTGAGCGCGAATGTCTACGGTCTTTTTGCCGGCAACGCCAGCCAGCAGATCGGCATGGAGACGACAGGCGGCGGTTTAGCGGCCTGGCCAAAGATCATCGCCTCTCTCGACATGACGCCGGTTCAGCAGCAGAGCGGGGATGATCCTCGCTATACACGTGCAGATACCGATCTGAGCGGCGTGGTGATCTATGCGTTGGATGCGGCCTTTATCACGTTGAACAGCGGCGTGGCTACCGAGGCGCCGATGCCCCTGTATCCATGAGTTCCCGCGCCTTTCATCCGCTGGTTTTTAGCAGCAGGTTCTGCGGTCATGGCACATTTCTTGTGTTCCAGATGATAGCGTTCGGAAGCCAGCCGCCGCAAATAGTTAAAAAACAGCAAAAAAGCTTTTACTTGCCCACCAAATTCGTCAGCTGAAAAGGAAGGGGACTATACACTCTTTTCATCCAGTGTGTAAGTTGCGTCACACTGATCAGCTTCGGCGATCGTAGGGGCGGCAAAAAAAGCCGGCGATGACAGCCTTTGCTTGAATGATTGAGGCGCTCGGCGCTCTTTATGTGTTTGACAACGGGAGGTCGTTAGAATGAGAATCCAAAGCTTGAAAAGCCGTATCGGCCATTTGATCGCGATGCTAATATTTCTGGCTGCCGCCTGGTCCCAGGGGCAGGTGTATGAGGCCTCTTTTCAAACGGTTCGCGAAGGGGACAACACGTTGTATGTCGATTTTTATCTGCGTCTGTTGCCAGGCCAGTCCTCGGAAAAGCTCGGAAACCTAACGTTGTTCATTGATTACAGCACAGAGGAACTGACCTTTGTCGGCAAAGTGGCTGCAGATGATGGTCCGTGGGATGATTCGAACACGGATATACCTGGTTCTTACAAGGATGTCTCGACGTTAAACCGCGGCAACAGCGGACGTTTTTCCATCGATTTCGCCAAAGAGGTGCAGGCGCCTGAGGACGGCGGGCTGGAGGCAGTTCTCTGTCCGACGCGCATCGGCCGCATTCAATTTGTTCGTCATCATGAAAATCCGACCCTGGCGTTTAATCCCCAGTTTGTCGGATTAACCAACTGGAACATGAACGATATCACTGCACAAATGGTCTTGTCTGATCAAAATCCGTTTTTGTGCGGTGATTACGGCGATCTGCCCGTTTCCTACGACGCGCCGACGCCTGCATGGCACAGGCTTTCGGCAAATCCCAGTCAGGCGGTCTGGTTGGGAACGGCGGAGGATCAACCGGATGCAGAGCCGGGCCCTGCCTCTCCTTTGAACGGCACGGGAGATGACGTTGACGGCCAAATGCCGGATGACGAAAACGGTATTGCGTTGCCGGCAATCCTGTATCAGGGGCAAACGGCTGCAATCCCAATAACCTACTTTGTGGCAGCGGGCGCCACCGCCTTTGTTCAGGGATGGTTTGACTGGAACGGGGATGGAGATTTTGCCGACAGCGGCGAGGCGCCGATTTCGCTCACGGTGAACGGCACGGGGTCGGTCTCCCCTCAGATCACGGTGGATGCGGTTGGGCCCTATACCGGGGTCACTTTTGCCCGATTCCGTATCAGTACGACGCAGAACATGTTGCCCTATGGCGGTTTAGATGACGGCGAGGTTGAGGACTATAGTTTTCAGCTGCAGGCGATGCCTGGCTGTCCGGCTGATTTCGCGATGTCCGCCGATTCGGTCTGCACCCATCAAGCGGTCACATTCACCTACACCGGCGCCGCTTCCCCCAGCCAGCTGGCGTGGAGCTTTGGCGACGGCGCCACGGCAACCGGCAATCCAGCCGTCCACACCTATATGACGTCCGGCGTTTATCAGGTACGGTTGCAGACCACTTGTACGGAAGGAGGCGCCGCGACTCAAACTCAAGAGCTGGTGGTCTGCCCTTCGGCGGCTGATTATACAGTCACCACCCTGGTGGCGCCGGAATCGCCCATTCCCCTTGGAATCGCGGTGCAGTGCTCCGCTCTGGTGGAGCCGTCCGGCGACCCACTGGGCTTTATTTGGGATTTTGGCGACGGCACCACTGCTTCCGGCAACCCGGTGGTCAAGATATATGAAGAAGCCGGTTCTTATCCGATCTCGGTAACCGTGGTCACATCGCGTTGTGGCGAACGAGTGTTCAGTCATCCCACCCAGATCGAAATCCTTACTGTCAATCAGCCGCCGCACGCGGTCGATGACACGCTGTACGTCGCGGCGAACGCCTTCGCGACCGTGCAGGTGCTGGCCAATGACAGCGATCCTGACGGCCATGATCTGCATGTGGAGGCCGAGGCGGTGCAGGCGCCGGCTCACGGCATTTTGGTGCTAGGGGCAGACGGAGTCTGTACTTTTACCCCGGCTGCCGATTATGCTGGGGTGGATATGTTCCGCTATCGCGTCTGCGACAGCGGGACGCCCTCGCTCTGCGACACCGCAACGGTCCTGGTTACGGTGGAGCGGCCGGCCTTCGAACTCTATGATTACGGTTCAGATGCCCTGCCGCGAGCCCGGCATCGTTTTAACCAAGAGGTGTTTATCGGATTAATTCATCAGACCGGTCCCTGGGTGGACGCAGAGACGACGCCAGATGACGGGTCTGAAAACGACGGGATCGAATTCGGGCCGACGGATCCGGGGACCGCCTCCTCGGTGAACATCAGCGTCAGCCGCAATGGAGTTATCGCCGCCTGGATCGATTTCAACGATGATCATGATTGGGATGATGCGGAGGAAAATATCATTCCAGCCCGGCCGATCACCGGCGGCGCGATCGCTACGTTCCATTTCAATGTACCCGCTGCGGCTTCAGCCGGCACAGAGATGTGGGCGCGGTTCCGCTATGCGGCCGGCGAGCAGATTCCGCCGCTGGCTGCGGTGGCCAGCCCGGCCGGCGATCAGGATGCGTATGATGGAGAGGTGCAGGACTTTTATTTTCGTCTGACGCCTGTGGAGTTGACCTCTTTCAGCGTCAACGGATGCGGCGGCGGCGTGCAGCTGGAATGGCAGACAGCATCGGAAACAGAAAATTTGGGATTCGGCATTTTCCGGGCCGATGCGCAAGATGGGGATTATTCGCAGATCAACGCGTCGCTGATACCGGGCGCGGGCACCTCCTCCTCCGCGCACACGTATCGGTACCTGGATATCACTGCCCAGGCCGGCGAGACCTATTACTATAAATTGGCTGATGTGGATTATAACGGCCGCATTACTCTCTATGGCCCGGTCAAAATCGCAGTCGAAGGGCCGGCGGAGTATAGTCTGCAGCAGAATTATCCGAATCCGTTCAATCCGGAAACCCGTATCGATTTTACCATGAAAGAAAAGGGGCGGGTTGAGTTGAGCGTGTTCAACCTGCAGGGTCGAATGGTGCGGCTTTTAGTATCCAAACAACTTGGCGCCGGCACCCACTCTGTCGTCTGGGACGGTCGAGATGCCAATGGGCAGGTGGCGCCATCCGGCATCTACCTGTACAAGCTGCAGGTAAATGGTTTTGAGACCATGCGTAAAATGGAGTTCATCAAATAGGTCCTCGCTTTGAGACAGGCCGATGGCGTCGCGGCGCTTTCGGCCTGCACATCTTAGGCGCGAAGGAGCGACGTTTACCAACGCCGCTCTTTCGCGTTTAAATACTGCTTGACAAACCTGCATAAAATCCTTAATATTAATTTATTCAATATCTCTGAAAGCGGAGACGGCGCACCATGAAGCGTTTGTGTTTGATTTTACTGTGTTGTTTTTTGCCCTCTTTTGCCCAACAGCTTGCCATTCTGCACACCAATGACACCCACGCCCAATTTGAACCCGCTCCTGCAACCTGGGTGCAAAAAAATCCCAAGCCGCTCATCGGCGGTATGACTGCGCTTGAGTATTTTATCTCGAAGGAAAGAGAAAAACAGCAGCCGATCCTGTTGCTGGATGCGGGCGATATCATGACCGGTACGCCCATCGCCAAGATCGTGCGAGACGGAGTGACCGGCGGCGGATACATGGACATGCTGAATATGATCGGCTACGACGCCATGACCATCGGCAATCACGAGTTCGATGAGGGCCAGGAAAATCTGCTCCGCTTGGCGGCTGCCGCCCAATTCGATGTGCTCTCCGCCAATCTGTATCAGAACGACCGGTTGATCACGCAAAAACCCTATGCGATCTATACGGTCGGCGGCGTTAAGGTGGGGGTCATCGGTCTAATCCTTTCCAGGCTGTTCGACGACGTGGCGAAAAAGAATCTGGACGGCATTCGCGTGCAGGATCCGGCAGCGGCCGCGCAGACGTTTATCAATGAGATCGACCCGCAGACCGATCTCATCGTGCTCCTGACCCATCAGGGGGTGGAGGAGGACTTGGCGTTGGCTGATCGAATCCGCGGTGCAGATGTCATCGTGGGCGGCCACAGCCATTCGCGGCTTCAGGAACCGATTCGGCGCAACGGACTGCTGGTGGTGCAGGCGGATTCCAAGACGCGCTATCTCGGCCGGCTCGAGTTGACCGTGCAGGCGGATACGGTCGCAGACTATCGTTATCAGCTGATACCCACCTGGGTCGACAGCGTGCGAAATCCCAATCCACGCATGCAGGAGCTGGTCCGGCAGTACAAAGAGCGGATCGACGAGGAGTATGGAAAACCGCTGGGAAAGCTAAAGGTGGATTGGCGGCGCAGCAATCAGCAGGAGTCCAATATCGGCAATTATCTGACGGATGTCGTGCGCTCGTCAGTGGGCGTCGATTTTGCCGTTCTCAACAGCGGCGGGATCCGCAAGGATCTAAACAAGGGGGTGCTGCGAAAACTGGACATCGTGGAGATACTGCCTTTTTCCAATTATATCGTCAAATTCACCTGCAGCGGCGCTGAGCTGCGGACCATGGTGGAATCCAACGCTCGTGCAACACTGCGGCAGGAGCCCGGCATTCTGCAGGTCTCGGGATTGAGCTATGCTTTCCGGATCACCAAAGGCGGTACCGTGGAGATCGAATGGATCAAGGTCAATGGCCGGGCGCTGGACGACCACAAGACCTATACGGGCGCCACGGTGGACTTTATCATTTACGGCCAGGCGGAAAAGTATTTCGGATTCCCGGTTCAGACCGGAGAGGCCACCGGTTTCTTGCTCGCGGATTTGGTTATGGATTACGTACAGAAGCATCCCAGCGTCCGTTCAAAAATCAACGGCCGCATCCGCTGCACGGATTTACGCAAAAAGAAGTGATGTCCAGGCCGTCCGTTCGTTGTATGGTCAAGTGGGAGGAAAAAGATGGTCATGAAAAAACGATCTTTATATTGCGCGCTCATGCTGGTGTTGCTCGCCGCCATGCTGTGGACCTGTGCGGTCAACCCGGTCACCGGCAAGCGGGAGCTGATGCTGCTGAGTGAAGCCAATGAAGTGGCGCTTGGACAGCAGACCGATGCGGAGGTCATCGCCACCTATGGCCTGTACGATGATGCGGCCTTGACCGCTTATGTCGCTCAGATCGGTCAAAGAATGGCCGCGCTTTCTCACCGGCCGGGCTTAAAGTACTCGTTCAAAGTCCTTGACACGCCGGTGGTCAATGCCTTTGCGGTGCCTGGCGGTTATATTTACCTGACGCGCGGCATTATGAGTTATCTGAACGATGAAGCCGAGCTGGCGGGCGTCATCGGCCATGAACTGGGCCACGTCTGCGCTCGGCATACGGCCACGCAATACACCCGCGCCCAGCTTGTTCAGGTGGGCCTTGGCCTGGGTTCGATGCTCTCAGAGGATTTTCGCAAATATGCCGGCATCGCTTCTTTCGGCGTCAATCTGCTGTTTTTGCGTTTCAGCCGTGATAACGAACGCCAGGCGGATGATCTGGGCGTAGAGTACTCCTCCAAAGCCGGCTACGACGCTAATGCCATGGCTGAGTTTTTCAACACCCTGGAGCAGATGGATGGATCGTCCAGCAGCAGCGGCTTGCCGGAATGGTTTTCCACCCACCCCAATCCGGAGGACCGCATCGGCGCTGTGCGCCGTAAAACCGCCGAGTGGCAGCAGAAGCTCGCCAATATAAAATTCGTCACCAACAAGGACCAGTATCTGGCGGCAGTGAACGGCATGGTATACGGCGAAGATCCACGCCAGGGGTATGTAGACGGTCAGGCTTTCTATCATCCAACGCTGAAATTCGTCTTGCCGTTGCCCAGCAACTGGACCGTCAACAACACGCCCAGCCAGCTTCAATTCCTCGCACCGAATCAGGATGCCGCTATCATGCTCACAGCAGCCGGCGGACAAACCGCACAGGCCGCAGCCAGCGCCTTTGTGCAGCAGTCGGGCGCCACGGTGCAGAAAAACGATGCGGTGACCTTGAACGGCCTGCCGGTGCAGCGGGTGTTGTCCAGCGTAACGACGGAATCCGGCACATTGACCGTGCTCTCTTATTTTATCCAAAAGGATAATCTGGTTTACACGCTGCACGGCATGTCCGACCCGGCCAAGTACAGCAGCTATTCCTCTACGTTCACCGGAACCATGGGACAGTTCAAGAATCTGACCGATGCTGCCAAAATGCAGATCAAGCCGACTCTGCTGTCGGTCAAAACGAACAAGAGCGCCGGCACTGTGGCAGCGGCGTTGCGTTCTTCCGGAGTGGCTGAGAAAGAGCTTGCCACCATGGCCCTGTTGAACGGGAAAAAGCTGGAAGACCGGTTGTCCGCCAACACCAAGTTTAAGTTGATCTCCAAATAAGGGTTGATTGTTCTTATTTCTAAAGGTATTGCATGGAACGGCGTACAGGAGAGCAAGATGAGCGGTCCTCAAGGGATGAATAAACGAACGGTCGCCGCGGTTCTGGCGGGTGTCGTTGTGGGAGGGCTGGTGTTGGGCTGTCATTCTGCGCGCATGGCGGTTCCAAACGAGCTGGCCGTACGCTCCGAACAGCTGATCTGCTCCGGCAGGGGAGGTTTTAGCGAAGATTTTTCATTCGGCGCTTTTCAGGTGACGGATGTGCATCGCGGCTGGACCCGGCGCAGCGCCGGGAGGTTGTGGCGTCTCGAAAAGGCCGACACTCAGCAGAGTTATGAATTCAGCCTGGCCGCACCAGGGGGAGGGATGTGGAATGGTCAGGCGGCCGCCGGCCTCCAGGCCGCTGATCTAAAAGCCGAGGCGTGGAGCGGCGATCTCACCATCGGCATTGTGTCAAATCAAAACCTGGTGGTGCGCCTGGAGCGCAGCGATAGCGAGACCTGGACCATGGTGCTGAATCAAAGAAGCAATGAAGATCTGATGACCGGCTATCTCAGCAGCAAAACAGCGACCTATGAGGTGACAGGAACGCATAAACTGGCGGGAACGCCCATGCCGCTGGTCGATACTGCAGGCTATGTGGTGGCGAAAAACAAAGCGCCGGTGGCGGCAGTGGACGTAATCAACGACGGGATCGTCTGGCTCTCGCATGGGCTCTCCGGCGCCGAGCGGGATGGGCTCGCGGCAGCCGCCGCAGCCCTGTTGCTGTTTCACGACCTGAGCGCCGATCATTAACATCCACTGCGGTTGCGCTCCGATCTCTTAAGCAAATCCGGTTTTAATGACGAACGCCTATCCCCTTTCGGGCATAGGCGTTTTTTTACGTCCGTCAGTCGTACATGTTTTGGTTATGCACAGATGGGAGTGGGGGGTGCCGACAGGGGCGCCGGCCTGGGCGGAGGACTTGTTTGCCGTTACCGTCCTCGACGCTCACTCGTTTTCAATGGGCTGTGATTTGATGCTGTCCTCATCCGCATCCCCCGGAGCCTCGCCGCCGCTGACCAGCTCTAGGGCGCTGCCTTTTTTTCGCACCCGGATCAGGGTGCCGTCGCTGAACCGGCCTTTAAGCAGCTCCTCGGCAATGGGGTTTTCCACGAATTTTTGAATGGTGCGCCGCAGCGGCCGTGCGCCGTATTGCGGGTCAAACCCGGCATCCGCCAGATACTCTTTTGCGCCGCGGGAGAGATCGATCTTGATGTTTCGGTCAGACACTTTGGACAGCATCTCGGCGATGACGATGTCAATGATCTTGATCATATCTTCACGGTCCAGCTGACGGAACACCACGATGTCGTCCACGCGGTTGATGAACTCGGGATTGAACAGCTTTTTCACTTGCTCGATCAGCTTTTCGCGCATATGGGTGTAATCCGATTGCGCGTTCGATTTGCTGAATCCAAAGGAGCCGCCGCTTTTATTGATCTCGCGGGCGCCGATATTGCTGGTCATGATCAGTACCGTATTCTTGAAATCGACCTTGCGGCCCAGCCCATCGGTCACGTGACCTTCATCGAGGATTTGCAAAAGGATGTTAAAGACATCCGGGTGTGCTTTTTCGATCTCATCGAAGAGCACCACGGCATAGGGATGGCGGCGCACTTTTTCAGTCAACTGTCCGCCCTCTTCATACCCCACGTAGCCCGGAGGCGCACCGGTGAGCCGCGACACGGCGAATTTCTCCATGTACTCGGACATATCGATGCGGATCAGAGCGTCCTCGGTTTCGAACAGATAGCGGGCCAGTTCTTTGGCCAGTTGGGTTTTGCCCACGCCGGTGGGACCCAGAAAGATGAACGAACCGATAGGGCGATGGGGGTCCTTGAGTCCGGCCCGTGTGCGTTGGATCGCTTGGGTCAGGACGTCGATGACCATATCCTGGCCGATGATCCGCTCTTTTAAAACCTGGCTCATTCTAAGCAGGCGGTCGGACTCGGTCTGCGCCACCCGCGACACTGGTATGCCGGTGATCATGGACACCACTTCAGATACGTCCTGTTCCGTGACCTGGGCAAAGGCCGCGTCCTGATCGTCGTTCCAGCGCCGTTTGGTGTCATCCAGTTCGCGCAGCAGGTTCTTTTCACGATCGCGCAGAATCGCGGCTTTTTCGAAATTCTGCAGCCGCACCACTGCGTCTTTTTCCGCGCGGATGCGTTTGATCTGCTCTTCCAAATCCGTGATCTCGCGGGGCACCACGATGTTAGCCAGATGGACGCGGGCGCCGGATTCGTCGAGCACGTCGATCGCCTTGTCCGGCTGATAGCGGTCGGTGATGTAGCGGTCGGATAATTTTACGATCTCGCGGATGGCCTCATCGGTATACTTGACTCGGTGATGGCTTTCATACCGTCCGCGCAGCCCTTTGATGATTTCAAAGGTCTCTTCGCTGCTGGGCGGATCGATGAGGACCTTCTGAAAGCGGCGTTCCAGGGCGCCGTCTTTTTCGATATATTGCCGATATTCATCCAGCGTGGTGGCGCCGATGCACTGCAGTTCACCGCGCGATAGGGCCGGTTTGAACATGTTGGAGGCGTCCAACGAACCGGACGCGCCGCCGGCGCCGACCAGCGTGTGCATTTCATCGATGAACAAGATGATGTCGCGGGTGCGCACCAGCTCGTTCATGATCGCTTTCATGCGTTCTTCAAATTGACCGCGATATTTGGTGCCTGCCACGATGGCGCCGAGATCCAGCGTCACCACCCGCTTGTTGTGCAAAATGCGCGGCACTTTTTTCTCCACGATGCGCAGGGCCAGTCCCTCGGCAATGGCGGTCTTGCCCACTCCGGGTTCGCCGATCAAAACCGGATTGTTCTTCTTGCGCCGGCTGAGAATTTGAGCGACTCGCTGTATCTCTTTGTCCCGTCCGATGATGGGATCCAGATCGCCGTGCATCGCCATCTCGGTGAGATCCCGGCCGAAATGGTCCAGCGCAGGCGTCTGCGATTTTTGCTGGCTTTCAGCAGCCGCCTGGGACTGATTGGCCCCTTGCATGATCCTGTCCAGTTCTTCGGCCACTGCCTCATAGGTGACGCCAAAACTTTTAAGAATCTGGGCCGCCAGGCCCTCTTTTTCTTTCACCAGCGCCAGCAAAAGGTGTTCGGTACCGATGATATCCGATTTATGCCGGTCCGCCTCCACATAGGCGCTCTTGAGGATTTTTTCCGCCCGTTTGGTGAATGGAATGTTGCCGATGGTCATGGTAT
The DNA here is from genome assembly GCA_029565685.1 of bacterium. Classification (GTDB taxonomy): domain Bacteria; phylum Zhuqueibacterota; class Zhuqueibacteria; order Residuimicrobiales; family Residuimicrobiaceae; genus Anaerohabitans. The sequence goes on from JAKQNR010000021.1 coordinate 143,604, forward strand.
CGCCGGATACGCGCCCCGCATCTTCCACCGCAGTCTTGATCTCTTCCAGATCACAACCCAAGGCATGCAGTATTTCGATCGCAATGCCCTCGCCTTCGCGGATGAGGCCGAGCAGAAGGTGCTCGGTGCCGATATAGTCATGTCCAAGTCGCAACGCTTCATCCCGCGCAAATTGAATGACCATTTGCACGCGACTTGAAAAATTGTTTTTCATAGGAAGCTCCTGATAACGAAAAGCGTAGGAAGAATTCTATCAATTGATCTTTACCTTAAACAGCGCCACTCCACCGGAGGGTTCCCATTTTTTTCCTTCTGCGTTGATCCCGGTACAGGTTGTCTGTTTATTTTGACAATTCTCCTCTCATGCTGGCCCTGAATGGCTTCAGGGTAACTTTTTGGTATTATTGAATTAATTGAGTGAAGCTGCGCCGTGGCGCGGCCGGCCGCACCCGTTATTTCTCAAATACCATGCCATATATACTATAATATATAGGAATTATTCCTCGATAGCAATATTAATCATTTTTCTCGTCGCTCTTGATCCGGCCGTCGAGCAGTTCCACCACTCGGTCTGCCCGCTGGGCTAATTCTCGGTTATGCGTGACGATGATCAAGGTCTGGCCGTTGGCGCGGCACAGTTGCCATAGCAGCTGATGCAGCTGTTCCCCGGATGCCATGTCCAGGTTGCCGGAGGGCTCATCCGCCAGGATCAGTCGCGGCTGATTGATCAGCGCTCGGGCTACTGCCACGCGCTGCTGCTCTCCGCCGGAGAGTTCATTGGGCCGATGGCCGGCCCGGGCTTCCAGCCCGACCTGGCTGAGGAGGCGCCGACCCCGTTCTGTCAATGCCGCCATCCGCTGGCCGGCAATTAATCCAGGCAGGAGGATGTTCTCCAGTGCGGTGAATTCAGGCAGCAGATGATGCATTTGATAGACAAATCCGATCGTTTTGTTGCGGAACTGGGCCAGCTGGGCTTCAGCGAGCTGGTTGACGTCTCTGCCCTGCCACGTGATCCGGCCTTGTGACGGCCGGTCCAATGTGCCGAGCAGGTGCAGCAAAGTGCTTTTTCCCACGCCGGAAGGTCCGACGATGGCGACTATTTCACCCGCCGCCACCTTCAGCGTGATGCCCTTTAGCACGTGCAGTTCCGAATCCTTGCCGGTGCGGTACCGCTTGTGCAGATCGTAGGTTTGTAATAAAGTCTCATTCATTTCGCAGAGCTTCCACCGGATGTAAACGAGCAGCGCGCAGGGCCGGATAGACCGAAGCCAGCCACGCCAGTAGGACCGTGATCAAGGTGATGAGCGCAAAATCGCTTTTGCGCATCAGCACCGGCAGCCACGAGACGATATAGACATCCGGCGGCAGCGACAGCCATCGAAAGGCTTGCTGCGACCAGCAGATGCCATAGCCGATGGCGCTGCCGAGCAGCGCGCCGAATACGCCTATAAATATACCCTCAAAAGTGAAAATCCGCCGAATTTGCCGTGTCGAGGCGCCCAGGGATTTCAGCACCCCGATCTGCGCCTTTTTTTCCATGGTGATCATGATGAGGATGCTGATGATGTTAAAGCTGGCCACCAGAATGATCAGGCTGAGTACAATGACCGCTGTCCATTTTTGCATTTTCATCCAGGCAAAGAGGTTTGGATTCACGTCCAGCCAAGTGTTGGCGTGATAGGGATAGCCGAGGCGGTTGCGAAGTTCAGCGGCCACTGTCTCCGCCTGCTGAAAATCGTACAGCCGCAGTTCCAGCCCGCTGATCCGAGTGCCGTAGAGAAACAGCTTTTGCGCTTCCTGCAAATGGATGTAGGTGAGATTATCGTCCAGGCCGTACAGGCCGGTTCGCACCAGCCCGCGCACCACGAACCGCATCATCTGCGGCATCTGCAACAGCGAGGGATTGCCCATATAGCTGGCCACCAGCACGGTATCGCCCGGCAGCGCCTGCAGCTTTTCCGCTAGAAAAATGCCGAGAAGTATGCCTGCTTCGGGCTCGTCCGCGAGATACTCGCCCTGGATAACGCAGCTTTTCAAGTCGACCACCTCCCCAGCGGTGCGCGGATCGATGCCCTGGATGACCACGCCGGTGGTGTGTTTTTTGTGCTTGATCAGCCCCTTGCCTTCCAGATAGGGGGTGATCGCCTGCACAGCGGAAAGCGATTGTACGGTTTTGGCCACAGCCTGGACGTCGCTTAGGCCGCGGTCATGAAAGGTCACCACTTTGACATGACTGCCCATGGCGATGAAACGGGATCGAACTTCGGATTCATAGCCGTTCATGACCGAAAGAACGATGATCAGCGCCGCTACCCCAACGATAACGCCGGCAATGGCGATATAGGTGATGGCCGACAACAAACCCGATTGCCGGCGGGAGCGCAGATGACGCAGGGCTACGAAAAATTCAAAAGACATGGCAGTTCCAAACGATCGCTCAAAATTCTTCACACTCATGATGCAGCCTCAGAGCCGTCAGGCCCTGGATCAACCGCAGGCGCTGTTTCATTCATAGCGCAGGGCGGCCACTGGATCCAGGGCCGCCGCCCGAGCGGCGGGCAACACAGCGGCGACGAACGAGATCAGCAACGCCGCCATGGTGATAAAGACAAAATCGAGAACTTTCATGTCCACCGGCAGCCAGCTGATGATATAGATGTCCGTCGGCAGACTAAAAAATTTATAGACCTGTTGCAGACGGCACAGAGCGTAGCCGATCGCATCCCCCAACAGCGTGCCGAGAATGCCCACCAGCGCACCTTGAAAAGTGAAAATTTTCTGAATGCTGCTCTGCGAGGCGCCCATGGAACGGAGGATGCCGATCTCCCGGGTTTTCTCCATGGTGACCATGATCAGCGTAGAGAGAATATTAAAGGCCGCCACCAGGATGATCAGGCAGAGGATGATGAACGCCGCCCATTTTTCGATCTGCATCCAGGCGAACAGGTTGGGATTGAGCTCGCGCCAAGTCAGCGGACGATACTCTGGCGGCAGGGACTGTCGGATGATCCGGGCGACCGCATCCGCTTTTTCATAATCATCCAGACGCATCTCCAGGCCGGTGACGCTGCTTCCGGTTTTGCACAACTTTTGCGCGGCAGGGACCGAGATATAGGCATAGGCGTCGTCGTATTCGAACAGACCGGTCTCAAAATAGCCGGTGACGCGAAACTGCATCAGCTGCGGCATTCGGCCAAAGGTGAACAGCCCGTCAAAGGAGGCGATGGAGATTTTATCTCCCACCGTCACCATCAGCCGGTCGGCCAGGTTGAAACCCAGCACGATGCCGGGAAGCTCGGGTTCTCCGGGCGCGGTGGTGGGGCCCAACTCCAACTGGCCAAAGTTGATGTTTTTCGCCAGGTCAGTCACCTGGGTGGCGCTCTCCGCCAGGATGCCGCGCAACAGCACGCCTGTCTGCTGCTCCCGTGATTTGATCAACCCCTTGCCCTCTACATAGGGGCTGACGGCTTTTACGTGAGGCAGGCCTTGCAGTCGATTCATCAAGTTTTGGTAATCGGCCATGGGTTCTTGGTCCTGCCGGACCAGGCGCAGATGGCTGTCCACGCCGAGAAAGCGGGAGCGGACCTCCCGCTCCAGTCCATTCATCACCGACAGGACGATGATGAGCGCCGCCACGCCGATGGTGATGCCGACGATCGAGATGTAGGTGATCAGCGAGATAAAGCCGGTCTTGCGCTTGGAACGCAGATAGCGCAGGGCGATGTAGAGCTCGTACGGCATGGATTATTCAGGCCGCATGGTCGGGAAAAAGATCACGTCGCGGATGGACGCCGCATCGGTGAACAGCATGGTGAGCCGGTCGATGCCCATGCCCAAACCGGTGGTGGGCGGCATGCCGTATTCCAGGGCACGGAGGAAATCTTCGTCCAGCTGATGCGCTTCTTCATCGCCGGCATCGGCCATGGCCGCCTGCGCTTCGAAACGTTTGCGCTGATCGATGGGATCGTTGAGTTCGGAAAAGGCGTTGGCGATTTCCCGGCCGGCGACAAAGCATTCAAAGCGTTCCACCAGTCCCTCCTCGCTGCGGTGCTTTTTGGCCAGGGGCGACAACTCTACCGGGTAATCGCAGAGAAACGTGGGCTGCATGAAATGGGGCTCCACTTTTTCTTTCATGATCTCATCGAGGATTTTGCCGCTGTTCATGCCCTCCTCCACCTCGCAGTGCAGGGTTTTGCCGATGTGCAGCAGTTCGGCGGTGGTTTTTCCGCGAAGATCATGGCCGGTATATTTTTTCAGAGCGTCGTAAAAGGTGATGCGCGGCCAGGGCGCGGCGAAATCGATCTCCTGACCCTGATAGATCGTTTTCGTCGAGCCGTTGATCTGCTGAGCCAAGGTGGTGATCATCTCTTCAACCAGATTCATCATGAAATGATAATCTTCATAAGCAACGTACAGCTCCATCATGGTGAATTCAGGATTATGGGTGCGGTCGATGCCCTCGTTGCGGAAATCCTTGCTGATCTCGTAAACGCCCTCGTATCCGCCGACGATAAGTCGCTTCAGGTACAGTTCGTCGGCGATGCGCAGATAAAGCGTCAGATCCAGGGTGTTGTGATGCGTGGTGAACGGCCGCGCGGCCGCACCGCCGTAGAGCGGTTGCAGCACTGGCGTCTCCACTTCCAGATAGCCGCGGCTGTCCAGATAGCGGCGCATGGCGCTGATGATCTGCGATCGTTTAATGAACACTTCGCGCACCGGCCGGTTGACGATGAGATCGACGTAGCGCTGCCGGTAGCGCAATTCGGTGTCGGCAAAGGCATCGTAGGTGACCGCTTTGCCGTTCTCGATTTTTTCTTTGACCACCGGCAGAGGGCGGAGGTTTTTGCTCAACAGTTCCACTTTCGCCGCCAGCAGGCTCACCTCACCGCTATGGGTCACAAACACCGTGCCCTCCACGCCGATGATATCGCCGATGTCGAACAACTTGAATAACTCGTACGCTGCTTCCCCTACCTGATCGAGGCGCACATAAATCTGGATGCGGTCGCTCGAATCCATGATGTGAGCGAAAGCGGCCTTGCCCATGCGCCGAACCGCCATGATGCGGCCGGCCAGACGCAACACCTGATTTTCCAGCTCTGTATGACGGGCGATGACTTCGCGGGCGTGATGGGTGCGTTCAAACCGGTAGGCAAAAGGATTGACGTTCATCTCCGCCAGTTTGTCCAGCTTGGCGCGGCGGACTTTCATGACTTCATTCAGGTCTTCCATCTGCGGTTCTGACATAGTTCCTCTTAACGAATCATTGGGTCAACTTTTCGGTGAAATTTTTTCATCCGGTTTCACGACAATCCCTGCGGGCTGCGACCTGGAAAAATTTTTGCTCCGTTTTCCTGCTTTCAGCGACAACCCGGCCGCGGTTTTAGGCCTGCGGCCGTCGGCATGCCCCGCAATGCTCTGCTCAGGTCCGTTTCACGGGCGTCGAGGCCTCTCCGGCGGCCACATAGAGGCGCGGCACCCGTTTGGCCACCCAGCAGGTTACCTCATAGGGGATGGTGTTTATTTTTTCACAGATCGAGTCCACGGTGATGCACTGGTCGCCCTGGCTGCCGAACAGCACCGCCTCATCGCCGATGGCCACATCGGTGCAGCGGCCGAGATCCACCAGGATCATGTCCATGCACACCCGGCCGACGACCGGAAAGCGCTGTCCGTGGATCAACACTTCCCCGCAGTTGCTCAGCAAGCGGTTATAGCCGTCGCCGTAGCCTACCGGCAGCGTGGCGATAGTGGTTTTTTCCCGGGCGATGAATTGCCGTCCATAGCTGACGCTTTCGCCGCGCTCAATGGTTTTGACGTATTGGACCCGGGTCTGCAGCGTCATGGCCGGCCGCAGCGGAATGCTTTCTGTGGTTTCGCGCGATGGATAGTAGCCGTACATCATCACGCCGGGGCGCACCAGGTCAAAATAACTGTCCGGCATGTCGAGAATGGCCGCCGAGTTGGCGATGTGTTTCAGGGGGACCTGAATGCCGTACCGTTGCAGCTGCTCAATGGTTTCGCGAAACCGTTCCAGCTGCAGTTCGGCGTAGCTTTTGTCCAGCCAGTCGGCAGTGGCGAAATGGCTGTACAGGCCCTGCAGCGGCAGTTCTTTGTATTTCAGCAGACGTTGCACAAAGGGCAGCGTTTGGTCCCAGGCCACGCCGATGCGCCCCATGCCGGTATCCACCTTGACGTGCACAGGTACAGCGCATCCGGCCTTTCTGGCTGCTGCGGACAGTTGTCGCAGCCCCTGTTCCTCAAAAACCGTGGCTTGAAGCTCAAAGCGCGGGATAAAAAAAGCATCCTCATGAGAAAAACCGCCGAAGACCAGGATCGGCGCCTCTAGGCCCGCTTTGCGCAGCTCTACGGCTTCATCCACCCGCGCCACCGCCAGATGAGTGCATCCCTGTGCCAGAGCGGTCCGGCTCACGCTCAGCGCGCCGTGGCCGTAGGCATTGGCCTTAACCACAGCCATCACGGCAGCCGGGGCCACCTTGTGCGCCACACCCTGCAAATTCCATGCGATGGCGGATAAATCCACTTTGGCAATCGTCTGCTGCACGTTCCGCTTCCCCTATTGTTGCATCAGATAGGCGTGGATAAAATCATCGAGGTCGCCGTCCATGACCGAAGAGATGTTGCTGGTCTCGTGCTCGGTGCGATGGTCTTTGACCAGATTGTAGGGGTGAAAGACATAGGAACGGATCTGGCTGCCCCAGGCGATATCCCGCTTGGTGCTTTCCAACTTGGCCCGTTGCGCCTCCTCTTCCTCCAATTTCATCTGATACAATTTGGACAACAATATTTTCATCGCCGACTCTTTGTTGCGGTGCTGCGACCGTTCGTTCTGGCAGGTGACCACAATGTTGGTCGGAATATGAGTGATGCGGATGGCGGAGCTGGTCTTGTTGACATGTTGGCCGCCGGCGCCGCTGGAACGGTAAGTGTCGATGCGCAGATCTTTTTCATCCACGCTGATCTCCGCGTTGTTGTCGATCTCCGGATAGACAAAGACCGAGGCGAAGGAAGTGTGTCGCCGTTTATTGGCGTCAAAGGGAGAGATGCGTACTAGACGATGCACGCCGGCTTCAGCCTTAAGGTAGCCGTAGGCATATTGGCCGGTCACCTCGATGGAGACACTTTTAATGCCTGCCTCTTCGCCATCCTGCAGGTCCAGGATCTCTGCGCCAAAGCCGCTGCGCTCGATATAGCGCAGGTACATGCGCATCAACATCTGCGCCCAATCCTGAGATTCAGTGCCGCCGGCGCCTGGATGAATGGTAAGGATGGCGTTTTTGATATCCTGCGGATGACCAAGCATGCGGCGGAATTCCAGATCCGACACGGCTTTTTCCAACTGGTCCAGATCCCGGATCAGCTCATTGCCGATGGTTTCATCCGACTCTTCCGCCGCCAGGCTGAGCAGATCTGCGGCATCCTGGCGTTGCCTGTCCAGCTTTTTCCAGGTGTCCACCCACTGGCGCAACTCGGTGATCTCGCGCATCACCTTCTGCGCCGCTTCATTGTTGTTCCAGAAATTGGCCTGCTGGGTTTTCGCCTCCAGTGCCTCTATGGCCTGACTTTTCCGGTCAATGTCAAAGAGACCTCCTGAGCGCCTGCAAGCGTTCCTGGTAATTGTCAATACGGTCTACAAGATCTTCGAACATGATAGGGACCTTTTATGGCAAATAGATGAATTTAAAAAGAAATTTAGCAAGAAATTTTAACAGAATCAAGAGATTATGATGGAAGGCGAACGGCGGGCGCTCGACCGCAGTGCTGTAGACAGCGGTTCACGATTGACCATATCGCTCCGTACGGCGAACGCCGCAGAACACGGGGAGCAGAAAGCCATTATTTTCCTTCTAATTGATCGAGATCGCGCTGAATCCGGTTGATTTGCGAGGCCATGCGCCAGAGAAAGGCAGCCAGGGCCAGCCAGATCAGGGAATAAGCGGCAAACAGATAAGTCAGTTGCATAGGTTCCTCGTTTACATTTATGCCAGCGGCCGGCGCAGCGATGCTTGTTTGGCGGATTGCGCGCGGTCGGCCAGAGAGATGATGCGATAGTTCAGTACGAGCAGGGTGATATACAGCATGGTGAACGCCAGCAGGGCTGCCATGAGCGTGGTCCACATGGCCGGCGCCAGCCCGCTGCCCTCTCCGCCGGCGATGACCGCAGAGGGGTGCAGAGTGCGCCACCAGCGAATGGACAGATAGACAATAGGCACATCGAGAAAACCGATGATGCCGAACACGGCAGCGAAGCGGGCGCCGCGCTCTGGATCCACACTGTATCGACGCACCATGAGATAGGCCACATAGATCAGCCACAGCACCAGGGAGGTGGTCAGGCGGGCATCCCAGCTCCACCAGGTGTTCCAGACCGGCTTGGCCCACAGCGGTCCGGTGAGCAGAACCATGGAGATGAACAGCACGCCCAGTTCTGCCGAACAAGCGGCCAATCGATCCCATTCCGAGGATCCGGTTTTTAAAAATACGATGCCGGCCGCACACACGACAAAAAAGGCGAGAAAGGAGATCCAAGCGGAGGCGACGTGGAAATAAAAAATCCGCTGGACCTGACCCATGGTGCTTTCAGTGGGCGCATACATAAACACCAAGTAGAGGGCTGTTTCCAGCAGGAGAAAACACAGAGCCACCAGCAAGTGATATCGATATCGGTTCATACAATTGTCCTTTAATAAGAGTCGGTGCGATAAACCACCGAAAGGATGCGGGCGCCGCCCATTCGAACTATTCCTCGACGACATATTCATACAACAGATAACAGACGACAAAGTAGATCACATCGAATGCGATCAGCAGGCGGACCCAAGGATCGATGTCCTGAACGTTTCGGCCGCTGAGCAGATAGGAGGTACTTTTGATCGAAGCCAGGATGATGGGCACACTGACAGGAAACAGCAGGATGGGCAGCATCACCTCCCGGGAGCGGGTGTTGGCGGCGATGGCTGAGAACAGAGTGCCAACCGTCGCAAAGCCCCAGGCGCCCAGTCCCAGAACCAGCAGCAGGCGCGGCCATTGGTGATGGAACTGCAGATCGAACAGCACAGTCATGACCGGCAGCGTCACCACTTCCACCAGCAGGATGAAAAGCAGGTTGCCCAGCGCCTTGGCGGTGAAGATGAGACTGCGGTCCACAGGGCAGAGCAAAAGGCCGTGCATCAGGCCGTTCTCCTGCTCCCGAGCATAGGAGCGGCTGAGGCCCAACTGGCTGGCAAAGATAAAAACCACCCAGAGGATGCCGGGAACCGTGGCCTGCATCTCCGCTGACCCTGGCTCAAAAACGAAATTGAAAATGACCACCACCGTCAGACTGAATACCAACATGCTGACCAGAATGTCTTTGTTACGCCATTCAAGGAGCAGGTCCTTGAGCAGAATGCTGCGTATGGGTTGGATAAAATTCATAGCACTCCTAAAGTCAGGGCCGTTCTATCGGCTTGCAGCCGGTGTTGTTCCGACGGGACCGGTATCGCGCAACAAATCGAGGACCTGGCCGGCCGCGATCTGACGGCTTGCTTCGTTCAGACGCAGCCGACCTTGAACCAGCACCAGCGTGCGCTGGCTGTGGGCTTGCGCGTATTCAACATCATGGGTAGTCATGAATACCGTGACGTTCTGCTGCAGGGCCTGTTCCATGAAATGGGTCAGAAGCCGGGAGGCGTGTACATCCAGTCCGGCAAAGGGTTCATCGAGCAGCAGCACCGACGGTTCATGAAGCATGGCGCGCACCAGGGCCAGCCGCTGCTGCATGCCGCGTGAAAAAGTGCGGACTGGATCTCTACGCCGCGTCCACAATCCGACCTGATTGAGCAGCTCTGCCATGCGTTCCTCGGCTTGTCGAACCCTGTACATGGCGGCATAAAATTTCAGGTTCTCCACTGCGCTCAGGTCCTCATAGAGCAGGGTGTGATGGCTGACCACGCCGATACGTTCGCGCACCAGTTCCGGCTTTTCATCTACCCACTGGCCGGCCACGCAGGCTCGGCCGGCTGAAGGACGGCTGAGCGCAGCCAGAATGCGGCTCAGGCTTGTCTTGCCTGCGCCGTTGGCGCCGAGCAGCGCCACCCATTGCCCTTGGCCAATCTCAAACGAGACATCGCGCAGCGCATATAGAGAGCCGAACTTTTTGCACAATCCTTGGGCGATGATCATGGCACACGGTTTCTTTTTTTCAAGGTGTAGACAGTCAACGCCACGAGCAGCAGGCTGCCGGTGAGTCCCAGGGCATAATAGGGATGTTCGCCCTGATCCGCTCGATCGTGGCGTTGAAAACGAATCTGCAGCGCTTGTCCGGCCGGCACATCCCGGCCTCCATATCTGGCAAAGGTGCGGTCGCGGATGGTGAAAGGACCGTGGTCCTTCAGCCGGCTTGTCGACGCCACCTGGCCGGCGTTTGCGACAAAGAAATCCACAGAACGGGTGGCGGTGGCGGTGATTACGGTGAGATCGGCACGTCCGTCCTGCCAGGGCAATTCATAGGTGAAGCTGAGTTGATGGCTGCCTGGTTCGAGAACGCCTTTGAAATAGACGGTGTGGCCGTGCAGGGCAAAAGCGTTCGGGTCTGCATTGTCCGGCGCAAAACCGCGGGCTGCGGGCGGCAGGTGAAACATCAGCGTAGCTGCGGATTCATGCTCATCCTGCACGGCGGCAAGGAGGGTGCGGTTGAGCGGATTGGACAGCATGCGCATCTCGCGCACCCAAAGCGCTGCCCCGTTGTCCTCGACGATAACGTGGTGCATCAAGGTGACGATCCGGCTTGCGCTGCGACAGGAATCAAAGATCACGATGCGGGTGGGAACCCGGCGGCTTTGGGCCTCTACGGTTATCAGTTCACTGAAATAACGGGCGCCCTGATGTTCGCTGGTGACGAAATAGTGGGCCGTGGAATCCGGTCGGGGCACGGCGAATGTAAAGCGCCCATCCCGGCCGGAGAGCAGGTCTGCAATTTTTTCCGCCATCCCGGTCTCTGAGGTCTCCGGCGTCATCCTTTGCAGTACGATGCGCAGACCGCTGACAGTGGTGCTGTCTAGTGAACCATTCAACGCCTGCCCCTGAATCAACACCTGGCAGAACAGGGGCACTGGCAAAAAAAAGAAAAACAGCCAACCTTTTTTCATGAACAGAGTCTCGAATGGATTATTGGGTTTTGGGTAAAGCCTGTCCGCACTGGGGGCAGTACCGCGCATTGCTGTCGGCCAGACTGCCGCACCGGCTGCAGAGCTTTCTCTGTTCGCAGGCGCTTTTATTTTTTCCTTTGGCCGATATACCGGCCAAGCCGGCGAGGCGGCCGTCGATATGGCTGATCCGCCGTTGCTGAGCCGCAACCAGGTCGGCATGCTCCTGCGGTGAGAATTTTCCGGTGTGCAGGTCAAAATCCAGATCCCGGATCATCTCGATCGCCATCTCTTTTTGAAACAGCAACTCGTCTGTCTGCTTCGCTGAAAAGTTGACGCTGCTGCGCATTGGTACGCTGCGAAACAGCGGCCACGCGACATAGGCCACGGCAAGGCTCGAGAGCGCCACCGCTGTAATGATAACCATATCGGAATCCTATGCTTAATAAATGCGCCCCGTCGTAGCGGTCTGTCGGCCGGTCGAGCAAGATAAACGGCCGTTCAAGCGGCGCGTTGTGGTCTCCGGCTCTGGGGCGAAAGGGCCAACAGGCCGCCCAGCACCATGATCAAACCGCCGATCCACATCCACAGTACCAGTGGATTGATGAGCACGCTGACCGTCGCAGCCTCTGTCTGCTGGTCATAGTTGGCCAGAATCACATACAGATCCTCTTTCAGCGTGCTGCGCAGGCCCACCTCAGTGGCAGGCTGAAAGTTATCATGCAGGTGTTTGTCGCTATGGATAGTGCCCAGTGGCCGGCCGCTTTTACTGACGCTGAAGAGGGCGCGGTGAATTTCCCGGTCCGGCTTTTCGATTGTCGTCAGCCCCTGGTAAGTCAGACGGTAATCCGCCAGCTCGATCACATCGCCCTTGTTGAGTGTGGCGGTTTTATCCAAGGAAAACGCGGAAGAACCGGTGATGCCGAGAAACAACAGCAGCACGCCCAGGTGGACGATATAGCCGCCGTAGCGACGTTTGTTGTGCAGAGCCAGGCTGAGCAACGCACTGGCAAGAGAGAGCTGGTCCGTGCGTGCTCTGACGCGTGCGCCGCGGATAAATTCCACCAGGGTGGTGGTCAGACTGAACAACAGGATGGCCAGAGCCATCAGCGCTGCGCTGCCGCGCACGCCCAACAGCAGCAGCGCGGCTAAAATCGCTGCTGTCGCACCGACCGGCAATACGGCGTTTTTCAGCAGGCGTCTGAGATCGCTTCTACCCCAGCCCAGCAGCGCGCACACGCCGGTAAGCAAAAAAATAGCCAGGCCGATGGGAGTGGAGAATCGGTCGAAAAACTCGGCGCCGACCGTGACCTTTTGTCCCCACAGCCATTCGCTGAGGCTTGGCATGATGGTGCCCATGAACACGCCGACGGTGAGCGCAATGAACAGCAGGTTGTTGATGAGGAAACTGGATTCTTTGGAGCTCCAGGCGTCAATGCTCTTGCCGCCGGCCAGCAGAGGCGTGCGGCGAACGATCAGCGCCGCAGAGCCGATCAAGACCAGCGCGAGAAATCCGAGGAACAGAGGGCCCAGGTCCGATACGCCAAAAGCATGCACAGAGGAGATCAGGCCGCTGCGTGTAACAAAGGTGCCAAAGATGGTCAGGCTGAAGGTAAGGGTGATCAGGGACAGGTTCCACATTTTCAGCAGTCCCTTGCGCTCCTGCACAATGATCGAATGAAGAAACGCGGTGCCGGTCAGCCATGGCATAAAGGAGGCGTTCTCGACCGGATCCCATGCCCAGTAACCGCCCCAGCCCAATTCCACGTACGCCCATTGCATGCCGAGGAGGTTGCCGATGGTGAGGAACAGCCAGCTGAAGAGCGTCCAGCGGCGGATGCTCTTGATCCATTTTTCATCAAGTCGTTTGTTGATCAACGCAGCGATGGCGAAAGCGAATGGCACTGTAAAGCCGACAAAGCCGATATACAGCGCCGGCGGATGAAAAATCATCTCCGGATTTTGCAGCAGGGGATTGAGACCCACGCCGTCCAGCGGCCTGCTCGCCGTTTTGGCGAAGGGATTAGTTTTGAACAACGTGAGATAGCAGAAAAAGAGCGTCGTGATAGTCATGACCGCCAGGGTTGCGGGGACAAGGTCTGGATTGCGCTTGTGGTTGATGAACAGCACCAGGGCGGAGAACAGGGCCAGCAGCCAGGTCCACAGCAGGAGGGAGCCGTCCTGGCCGGCCCAGAATGCAGCCAGGGTGTAGGCCCAGGAGAGGCTGCGGTTGGAATAATGGGCCACATACGCCACCTGAAAGTCGCGGGTCATCAGGGCATACAGCAGCGCCGCGCTGCTGAGCGTGGTTAAAGTAAAAATTGCATAGGTGGCGCGAAAAGCGCTGGCGAGCAGCTCTGAGCCTGGACGAATCGTTGCGCGGATATACAGCGCTGCGGCGTAAACCGAAAGGGCCAGCGACACGGCCAAAGCTTGATATCCCAGGGTATTCAAGATCTCTTCCTTTGCTGTGACGACTATAATTTTTTAATTTAGCCAATAGCAAAAGTAACTGCAACAGAAAAAGCGCTGATTCACCGAATCAGCAGAAAAAAGACAACAGCCGGCATTCTTTGGTATATTTTTTGCATTTTTCCAAGACAAGCCCGTGTCTTCCGCTGGGCGAAAAGAATGATTGTTTTTTAATGAAATATCAGCGTGCTCACAGCGTTATTCAGGGGTGAACTCTACACAGCGGCTTTGCGTGTGCCATGGTGAGACAGTGGCTTGTGTTGCGGGTAAAAAAGAGTTGAATAAGTTAGAAAAGATTGTACCTTTAATCAATCGGCTTTCACTGGAGATGCCGCCGGCGGTTTGAAGGCCGGTTTTACATAGGAGTGAACACCATGTCAAGAGCGATTAAATGGAGCGTTTTCATCGGCCTGTTTTTTTCGGCCTTCGCGGCCCTGGCTCAGGATACCAGCACCTCCTTGATCTGGTACTATACGGCGCCGGGTGCGGTGAATGTGGTGGCGGCGACGGATGATGTCGATGGCAATGGTTCGCCCGATGTGCTGGCCGGCTCTGCGGACAACACTGTTTACTGTTTGCAGGGGTTCGGCGCCGACGCGGGGTTGGTGCTCTGGTCCTACAAGACCAGCGGGGCGGTTCTATCGTTGTGCACGATCGGCGATTTGGACGGCGATGGGATCGCTGACTGTCTGGTTGGTTCAGCGGATGATTCAGTCTATTGCCTTTCCGCAAGCGCGACCGCCCAGCCCCGGCTGCTGTGGAAACAAAACCTTTCTTCGGATGTCGCGGTGGTCAAATGCATCGATGACGTGAACGGCGACGCCAAACAGGATTGCCTGGCGGGCACTACGTTAGGAAAGATCGTCTGCCTGACCGGGGCCGGAACCACTCTTTGGCAGGGGAGTGCGAGCCGCGCGGTCACTTCGATCGAGACCGGGCCGCTGATCGATGCGGACGACAAACCGGATGTGTTCGTCGCCAGTCTGGACAAGTTTATTTATTTTCTCTCAGGCGTCGGCAACGGTGAAGGCGGGCGGCTGCTGATCATGGCCCGTTATCTGAATGTGGAGGTGACCTCCGTGACCTCTGTGCCCGATGTGAATGGGGATGGCAAGGACGATTGCGTGCTCGGTGCTGCCAACGGCCTGATCGGCTGGTATTCCCCGGTCACTTCGAACGAGCTGCTGAGCTATTATGCTCAGGGCCGCATCCATGCGGTGAAGCGGATCGAGGATATCAATGAAGACGGTTTTCCGGACATCATCGCCTGCTCGGCCGACAACAAGGTCTACGCCCTCGACGGCAACGACGCCTCGCTGATCTGGTCAACCACCTTTTCAGATGATGTGCTGACCGCCGTGGGTCTGCCCGATATGAACCAGGACGGCAAAATGGATGTGGCTGTGACCAGTGCGGACAACCGCATTGTCTGTCTTTCCGGCGGCGGCGCCAAGGCTGGCAAAGAGCTGTGGAGCGTGGTCTGTTCTGATGACGCAGTCTCCCTGGACGTGTTGCCGGATGTGCGCAACAACGGCGTCTCTGAAGTGATCGCCGGCGGCAAAGACGCTCTGGTGCGTCTGCTGGAGGGCAACGCCATGATCCTGGATGTGGAGTTGAGCGTCTTTCAGGCCAACGTACGCAACGACGGCGTGCTGCTGAGCTGGCAAACCGCTGCGGAGACCCGCAATCTCGGATTTGATGTTGAATTTTCCATCGATGGCCGTGTTTTTGAGCGGCTGACGTTTATCGCCGGACATGGCACTACCAATCTGGCGCACGCATACGAATATCTGCATCAGGGCGCCACGGCGGGAAAAAAGTACTATCGCTTGAAGCAGATCGACAGCGACGGCCGAGTGAACTATTCTCCGGTGTTGACCGTGAGCCTGCAGACGCCTGAGCGTTTTCTTCTGACCGCCAACTATCCCAATCCCTTTAACAACGGCACGTTTCTCCAGTATGTATTGCCGGATGAAGGGGAGGTCACTTTTATTCTTTATGACATCCGTGGGGAGGAGGTCTATCGGCGCCGGGCCGGTCGGCAGGCGGCAGGATCGTACATTTTGCACTGGAACGGACAGACGACGGACGGCCGGCAGGCCGGAACCGGCGTTTACCTGTATGTCGTGCAATGGCGGGATCAGCGCTTGAGCGGCAAGTGGACGTTGGTCAAGTAATCCCAAAGCGATTAGGTCATTTCATGCAATAGATATAATTTGCACCTGCCGTAAACCCAGAGTGTTTGCCAAGCTGTCGCCGCGTTACACTTGTCCCAAGTATTGCACATCTTAAAAGACTTTCGTTTTAAAAGAGGTATTTAAATGACGCTGGCAAGGTACCCTTTCTCATTCAACATCATTCTAAGCCGCAAGAGGTTCCATGGCTAATGAGCCCAACAAGGTCATCTATTCGATGATCGGCGTCAGCAAGATCTATCAGCAGAAAACCGTGTTGAAAGACATCTACCTTTCCTATTTCTACGGCGCCAAAATCGGCGTGCTCGGACTCAACGGATCCGGCAAGAGCACGCTGTTGCGGATTTTGGCCGGGATCGACAAGGATTTCATCGGCGAGACCGTGCTCTCGCCTGGCTACACCGTGGGCCTGCTGCAGCAAGAGCCGGTTTTGGATGAGAGCAAAACCGTCAAAGAGATCGTTCAGGAGGGGGTGCAGGAGGTCGTCGACATTCTTGCCGAGTATGAACGGATCAATGCTCAATTCAGCGAGCCCATGAGCGATGAGGAGATGAACCGCCTGATCGAACGACAGGGCCAGGTTCAGGAAAAGCTTGATCAGTTGAACGCCTGGGATCTGGATTCGCGTTTGGAGCTGGCCATGGACGCGCTCAACTGTCCGGCCGGCGATACGCCGGTCAAGGTGCTCTCCGGCGGCGAGCGTCGTCGTGTGGCGCTCTGCCGGCTGCTGCTGCAAAAGCCCGACATCCTACTGCTCGATGAGCCGACCAATCATCTGGACGCCGAGACCGTGCTATGGCTGGAGGCGGAATTGAACCGGTACCCGGGCACGGTCATCGCAGTCACCCATGACCGCTATTTTCTCGATAATGTCGCCGGCTGGATTTTAGAGCTGGACCGCGGGCAGGGCATTCCCTGGAAGGGCAATTACTCCTCCTGGCTGGAACAAAAGCAGGCGCGATTGCTGCAGGAGGAAAAAAAGGAGACCGAGCGGCAAAAGACGTTGCAGCGGGAGTTGGAATGGATCCGGATGACGCCCAGAGCGCGGCAGACTAAATCCAAAGCGCGCATCAACGCCTATGAACAGCTGTTGGAAGAGGAGAGCGCCCAACGGCAAAAGGACCTGGAGCTGTACATTCCATCCGGTCCGCGATTGGGCAAGGTGGTGATTCAGGCGGAGAGCATCAGCAAGTCTTTTGGCGATAAAATTCTCTTTCAAGAGTTTTCTTTCAATCTGCCCCCCGGCGGCATCATCGGCGTCATCGGGCCCAACGGTGCGGGCAAGACCACTCTGTTCCGATTGATTGTGCAGGACGAACAGCCGGACGGAGGCGTGATCCGCATCGGCGAAACCGTGCAGCTGGCCTATTTGGATCAGAGCCGTGCTTCTCTGGAGGCGGAAAAGACGGTGTGGGAGATGATCAGCGGCGGAGCGGAAAGAATCAAGCTGGGTCATCGTGAGATGAACTCGCGCGCCTATGTGGGCCAATTCAATTTTATCGGCAGCGATCAGCAGAAAAAAGTCGGCCAGTTGTCCGGCGGCGAGCGAAATCGGGTGCATCTGGCCATGGCGCTGAAACAGGGCGCCAATGTGATTCTGCTCGACGAACCCACCAATGATCTCGATGTCAACACCATGCGCGCTTTGGAAGAGGGATTGCTGAATTTCGTCGGCTGTGCGGTGGTGATCAGCCACGACCGCTGGTTCCTCGATCGGATCTGTACGCACATCATCTCCTTTGAGGGCGACAGCAAGGTGGTGTGGTTTGAGGGCAATTTCAGCGATTACCAGGAGAACCGACGGCAGCGGCTGGGCAAGGACGCGGATGTGCCGCACCGGGTCAAATACAAGCGGCTGACGCGGTAGGCGACCTTTCGCACAACATGAAAACCCCGATGATTCCACCGGGGTTTTGATTGTCTGGCCTGCTGTCGATGCACCGGCCGGTGCAAGGGCTTTCAAGGCGTCGGCATGCCGGTGTTCTGGGTCCCGCGTTCACGCCGATTGCCGGATTTTGGCGATTATATTGCAAACCGCTGAAATTTTTTCCGTGACAAACTGTTTCTGATGTACTATAATATATAGATGCAAGGCCTGTTGTCTGTGGCTGGAATGAATCATCGGCAGAGGCCTGTGGGTTGGACAGTCAAGGAGGCGATTAAAATGAAAGTGGCGAAGATCATTCTTCTGGTATTTCTGCTGGTTTTGCCAGTGTATTCGGGCGTTTTTTCTGTCCGCAACACCTCTGACAACGGCGAGAACTCTTTCCGCTGGGCCCTGGAGCAGGCCAACGCCCACGCCGGACCGGATACGGTTACGTTCAACCTTTCCACCTCCAGTGCAGGGTATAACGGCGCCGCATGGATCATCGCGCTGCAGTCCGCATTGCCGGCGCTGTCAGATTCAGCGACCTTTATCAACGGCGCCTCGCAGCGCAATACCAATCCGGCAGGTCCGGAAATCTTTCTCGACGGTCGCGCGGTCGCCGGCATTGCCAACGGCCTGGTGATCTCCTCCGGCCATAATATCGTCGCCGGGCTGGGCATTGTCGGCTTTTCCGACAACGGCATTCTCATCACCGATGCCAAGGCGCGACAGAATCATATTTTCGGCTGTACCATCGGCGTGGGGCCGGACGGCGTTACCAGCCAGCCCAATGCCGGCCACGGCGTGTACCTCAAGAACGCCGGCGCAAGAAACCTCCTGGGCGGTGAAGGCAGCGCGTTCCGCAACGTGATCTCGGGCAATGGGATCAACGGCGTTCAGATCGAAAAGACCGACAGCACGGTGGTGGCAGGCAATTACATCGGCTGTGACGTGAGCGGCTCACGGAAACTCGGCAATCAATTGCATGGGATCTATCTTTATACCGCCGCCGCCTACACCCGGATCGGCGGCGATACCGCGGCAGAGGGAAACGTCATCAGCGCCAATCTCGGACATGGAATTCTTTTTCAGGGCGGTCTGGTTAAAAACTGCATACTGCGCAATAATATGATCGGCGCCGATGCCGCCGGTACGCTCGATCTGGGCAACGAACGTTACGGCCTGTATATCTATGGCGGCTCATCGGACAATACCATCGGACCGTTCAATCATATCCTGTTCAACAAAAGATACGGCATCGGCATCGCCGGCTCCTATACGCTGCGCAATCATATCCTGCAAAATTCCATTTCCAACAACCTGCAGAGCGCCATACAGTTGAGCTCCGGCGCCAACGCCGGGATTCTGCCTCCAGCAGACCTGCAGGTTTCAGCGCAGGGCGTCAGCGGCACTGCGCCGGGCGGATCGGTGGTGGAGATTTATTCGGACGCGGCGGAGGAGGGCGCGTGGTTTGAAGCAGCGGTGACCAGCGATCGCGCAGGCAAGTTTTTTTGGCCCGGCCTGCCCAAAGGGCCCAGCATCACCGCCACGGTCACGGATGGGGATGGCAACACCTCCGAGTTCTGTCCGCCGCTGCGGATTCTGCCTTTTGTCGTCACCACGACGCTTGATTCGGTGGAAGGCAGCCTGCGCTGGGCCATCAACGGCTCCAATATCACTCCGGATGCGGATCGGATTTTGTTCGATATCCCCCAGACCGATCCCGGCTATCAGGCCGCTGAGGGCATCTGGGTGATCAAACCCACCAAGGCGCTGCCCATTCTGACCGGCGGGCATGTCGAGATCGACGGCCGTTCGCAGACCACGGGTCATGGCGACAGCAATCCGTTTGGTCCGGAAATTTTTATCGACGGCTCTTCCGCCGGCGACCGAACCAAAGGACTGGAAATCCGCTCGGCCCATAATTGGCTGCACGACATCGGCATCGGCGGTTTCAGTCAGAATGCGATCGTGCTGTACGGAGATGCCTGTCGGCACAACCGGGTTACCGGGTGCTTTGTCGGCTTGAAAGCGGATGGAAAGAGCGCCCTGCCCAATAACGGCTGGAGCGGCATTGTTATCGCCTCTGCGGACTCGAACATCATCGGCGGGGCCGGTGAAGGTTTGCGCAACGTGATTGGCGGCATGGGGCTGCATGGGATCCTGCTCTCCGGCGTCTCCTGCACCGGCAACAGAGTGCAGAACAACTATGTGGGATTGGATGTATCGGGCAGCAAAGCGCTGCCTAACCTGAAAGACGGCATCCGTCTGGAAAAGGGGCCGGCGAACAATCTCATCGGCGGCAGCGGACCCGAGTTTCGCAACATCTGTTCCGGCAACAGCCGTACCGGCATTCGCCTGGAGGGGGCTGGGGTCGACTCCAACGTGGTGGCCGGCAATTGGATCGGTGTGAATGCCGCGGGCAGTGATAGCCTGGCCAACGGCGAATCCGGTCTGGTGCTGGCGGACCACGCCATGCACAACCTCATCGGCGGAGCAGACCAGGCATCCGGCAATGTGATCTCAGGCAACCGATTCAGCGGCCTGCAGGTCCGCGGCAATTCGGACTTGAACACGATCGCCCACAACACCATCGGCCTTTCGCCGGATCGCGGGAAGGCGCTGCCCAATGCGCAGCACGGAGTTTTCATTTATAATGCAGCGGCTGAGAACATCATCGGCCCGGCCAATGTCATCGCCGCCAACGGTCATTCGGGCTTCGCCGGATCCGGCCTGGTCCTTGACGGCACGGCGACCAAAGACAACCGAGTGATGAAAAATTTTATCGGAGCGGCGGGCGACAAACCGTTCGGCAACACAGGGCATGGGGTCTATTTGGCCAACGGCAGCATGCAGAACAAGATCGGCCCCGAGAATCTCATCGCTCACAACGCAGGGGATGGCGTGCGGATGACGGGCGACCGGACGGTCTTTAACACCGTCACGCGCAATTCCATTCACAGCAACGGCGGCGCCGGCATCGAGCTGCTGCTGGGCGCCAACCTCGAGCTCCTGCCGCCGATTTTTGCTCCCCGCAGCAACGGAACGGTTTACGGAAAAACGCATCCCTACGCAGTCGTAGAGATCTTTGGCGCCAGTGATGGGGAGGGCGCCCGTTATCTCGGCAGCGCCACAGCGGATGTCGATGGGAATTTCTCTGCGACGCTCTCTGTGATCGAGCCTTCGTTGACCGCAACCGCAATGGACGTTTTGGGCAATACCTCTGAATTCATCCTCAACAATCCGACCGCTGTTTCCGATGAGGCGCATACGGCTCTGCCGCAGACCTTTTCTCTGGAGCAGAACCATCCCAATCCGTTCAACGACGCTACCCTCTTCTCCTTCAGCCTGCCTGCGGCGGAACGGGTTACGCTGTCGCTGTACAATCTCGCCGGCCAGAAGGTCAGCCGGATTCTGGACCGCATGATGCCGGCGGGCACTCATCAACTTTCGTGGGAAGCGCGGGACGACAAAGGGCTGCCGCTCACCAGCGGAGTGTATTACTATGTGCTGGCCGCCGGCGGCAAAGTGAGCTGGAAAAAAATGATCCTGTTGAGATAGCATCAGGAGGGGGACGGTCCATTTTTGTTTGGGATCGCTTCGCATGGCAGTCAGTCGCACGGCGTGCAAATGGTCGAGGCTCTCCGCGCGGTCCTACGAAGAAGCGGGCGTACTATTGAAGCACTTGAAGTATTTTTTTTTGCAGGCCGGCGATGACCGCCGCAGAATCGCGCCGGCTTGTTGTCGATGAATAGTTCCGGTTTCTGGCCTGGTCCAGCTTGGCCTGCAGATAGCGGATCATGTGTTTGCGATCGATGCGGCTTTGATAGCGGTAAACGCGATTGCGCCGGTTCTGGGCGCTTTTTTCCACCGCCACGCCGCCGAGCGGGGTATTGAACGTCAATTCATCACGCGGCGAGATGAGCTCGGACGTCAACACCCCTTTTGCCTCCAGCCCCTTTAGAAGCGCGTTCACATCCACAGCGGTCAATTTGATCGAGGTGTCCAGCCGGGCATAGATTTCCTGATCCGTGATGCTTCCCTTTTCCCAAATGACCTTCAGCACTGCCAATTCGTTATGACTGGGCACAAATCGCATGACCGCCGGTTGCTTCGGCGGTTTGGGTTTTAGCTGCCGAGCCACGGCCATGCCGAGGTCCGAAAGCGGAATGGGTTTAGCGGGTGTGCGGCTGTGCGACTCTCTGGAACGCTCGGCGAGGCCATCGTATTTCGAACCCACGAGGGGCTCCAGATTGGAGCCAACGCGCTTGGGGTCCATCGCCATCAGGCTGCGCCGGCTGCTGTCCGCAACCGGCTTTTGCAAGAGTTCTTTGTTGAAATAGCTTGAGGAATAGACCATTTCAAGGGCCGGCGGCGCAGAGTCCGGTGCAGCGGAAGGCTGGGGCTCTATGATCAGCTCGTCCGCCGAGGCCGTTGCTTCGGCTGCTGCGCGCCGAGTTGGGACTCTCTCCGTCATCCGCGGGAGCTCCTCACGGCGCACCTTCGGGGCGTCAAGCGCCGGCTGCACCGCATCCTCAAACCTCCACTCCATCTCGGTGTTTGCGGCGGGCCTGCTTATGGGCAGGTATATCCGCAGGAACAGAAGGGCGGCCAGAGCGTGTAAGAATAGTGAAAATAAAAGGGATTTTTTCATGGACCTATGACTTCGTTCTCGACTCTTCCTTTTACGAGGGCTGCGCTGCAAGGTTCCTGGTTCTCACCCTACTAAATTACTTGACTTTTATCGCATTTGCAATTATTTTGCATGATGAGTTGGGATCCCATTTCTTAAAAGGCCTTATGGAAAGTTATCTGATCGTACTCACCTCCTGCGCCTCGCAGGAGGAGGCGGAAAAAATCGTCCAAAAGGTGCTCAAAGCCCGTTTGATCGCCTGCGCCAACATCCTGCCGGGGGTAAAATCCTTTTTTTGGTGGAAGGGCGCCATCACTTCGGCCGCAGAGTGCCTGGTGGTGATGAAAACCAGAAAAAAGTATTTTAAAGAGCTCAGCGAGTGGATACAGTCAGCGCACTCTTATAAAGTTCCAGAGATTATCGCCTGGTCCATCGATGAAGGCCACCATGAGTATCTGGATTGGATGCACGAAGAGACGGAATTGGCGGATTGGCAATAAGACGTGTATTATCGCGAGCCCTCACATTCTGAACGAACCATGCTCCTGGCTTTGCTCTTTTCCGGCGTGTTGCATGCGCTGTTGCTGGCGCTGCTGCAACCCAGTCTGGAATCCGAAACCTATCAACTGCCGGCGCAGCCGGCGTACCCTGATTCGATTCAAGCCCGTTTCCCCCGCTTTCATTACATCCCTATCGAGCTGATCGAGACGCCGGATATAGTGAAAGAAAAAACAACCAAAGAGCCGACCCCGTTCCTATCGGACAAAAACGCAGAGGCGGCGGATCGTTATAGCAAAAACGACCTGCCCAAGGGATTGCCCTACAGCGAGGGCAACGCCGGCTTGCTCGTTTTTCAGGGCGGAGATGGCATGCCGCCCGGTCGTTCCTTTCCCAGCCCCCCTTCTGCAGCGGGAGGAGGGCAAAGGTCAGGAGAGCATGATCCCCAGTTGCCTGATGCAGGATCGGGTTCTGCCGGCAAGCCGTATGAGGGGGATGGTCTTATCCCCTGGGAACGGCTGAGAAAACAATCCGAAGGGGCATCGGCGCAGGGCCCTGCTCCAGCTTCACAGATCTATCAACCCTTTAGCCGGGATCTGCTGCACGGCGGCGGCAGGGGCGGAAGCCGGGCGTACAGCAACGACGGCCAGTTCAACAATCGCAAGAGCTCAGCCCCCGAGTTCGGCGACGTCACGCTCAGCACCTACGCCTGGGAGTGGGCGCCGTACATCGAGTATATGCGGCGCCGGTTGCGTGCGCATATCTATCCGCCGCCGGCGTTTTATGTTATGGGCGCCATCAGCGGCGAAGTCCGGCTGCATTTTAAACTGCTGCGCAACGGCACGGTCGAAGGGCTGGAGACGCTCGGTTACCAGGGACACGCTTCATTCGTGCAGACCAGTATCAACGCCGTCCGCGCCTCCAATCCCTTTAAACCGCTGCCTGCTGATTTTCCCGACGAGGTGCTGGAGATGACCTGGATTTTTTGCTATTACCTGCGCTGAAGGACCGGCACGGCGCCGGTGCGACCATGGTGCGTGGCGGCAATTTTTTTCTCCGCGCCACAGCCCTTTGCCCTATGGCTGGCGTTCAGCGATGAGGACTCGGCATTGGCTTGATCCATCCGGTTTGGCTGGGTTGAAAAGGCCCTGCTGCGTGACCGAAGGCCTTGATAAAAATTGAAACTTTATGCGCCATATCGCGGTATATATCAGAGATGAATGACGACACGATAAACAGCACGCGTTCTCTCTCCCTTCTCGCCGATTTTTGTGAAGAGATGGAAACGATCGCTGATCCGCTGATCCTGTTCGAACGCGCCTGTCGATTTCTGCCGCAGCTGACCGAAACAGCTTTCTCTTCGCTTCTTCTCTTTGAACTGCCCTCCGGACAGCTTATTTATAAAAATATTTCAACGCTCGACAGTCCGGTGACGCGATGGCCTCGTCTGGTCTGCCGGCAGATCGATGAAGCGGTGCTGCAGCAAGGCACGGTGCTTACCTGCGATCCGCAACAAGCGGACCGCTTTTTGATACTGCTGGATGAGGAGGATGGTCCCTGGCAGCGGTGTGAACTGCATCTGCCGTTGTTTTGGGATGGCAACCACTTTGCCCTGCTCAGCGTGGGCCAAAAGCAAAACGACGCAGAATTCAGCGTCGCCGACCTGCAGCTGCTGCGCATTTTGGGCTGCCTGCTGAGCCGCTGGGCGATCTCACTCTCCGGTGCGGAAAAAAAGCGCGTGACCGCCCCGGTGGGCCGGCGTCCGCTGCGCTGTGTGGATCCCTATGCCGACATCATCGGCAATTCTCCGGCCATTCAGGAGATCAAAAAGATCATCGCTCAGATCGCGCCCACGGAGGCCAGCGTGCTCATCACCGGCGAAAGCGGAACCGGCAAGGAGCTGTTGGCGCGCGCCATACACCGCTCCAGCCGGCGCAGCGATAAAGCCATGGTGGTGATGAACTGCGCTTCGATTCCGGAAACGCTGGTGGAAAGCGAGCTGTTCGGTCATGAAAAAGGGGCCTTTACCGGCGCCATCTGCCGACGCAAGGGGAAATTTGAACTCGCCCACACCTCGACGCTTTTTCTCGATGAGATCGGTGATATGAGCCTGCCGGCTCAGGCCAAACTGCTGCGGGTGCTGCAGGACGGCATCTTTCAGCGTGTGGGCGGCGAGGACTCGGTGCAGGCGGATGTACGGTTGATCAGCGCCACCAACAAGAACATTCATGAGATGATCCGCCAGGGCGGATTCCGCGAAGACCTGTTCTTCCGCATCAATCTGGTACAGATCGAACTGTTGCCGCTGCGCGAGCATCTGGAGGACGTGCCGTTGCTCATCGATTTTTTTCTCAGCCAGTTCAACGAGAAATATCACGCCGGATTGTCCCGCATCAATCAGGAACTCTACCGCTTTTTGTTGACCTATGATTATCCCGGCAATGTGCGCGAGCTGCGCAATATGGTCGAACGCGCAGTGATCTTTCACAATAATCCCGAGGCGATCCGCCGTATGATCCACTCCTCGGATCCGGCGAATCAGAGCCAGCGTTTGGCAGAGATGGAACGCCAGCATATTCTGGCAGTGCTGCAGCAGACGGATCACAATAAAAGCGAGGCGGCTCGCCGTCTGGGGATTGCCCGCAAAACCCTGCGTAAAAAACTCGGCCCTTCTTCCTCCTGATCCACTGCCCGTGCCTGGAACTGGTACCTTTGGTTCCGGCGCTGGTACCAAAGGCGCCAGAAAAAGAAAGCTGTTCTTCTCCCTTCGTTTTTCCTGAAAAATCTATTTTGATCCCTCTTGAAAAACAAAAAGTTGTGCGGATGTGCGGCGATGGCGTTCTTCGCTGATTGGCACAAGTATTGCTTAAGCAAAGGCAGAAGCGTTCATCCTTTTATCAGGAGGTGTATCATGAAAAGCAAAAGTAGAATCAGCGTGATGGCTCTGTTGGCGTTCGGTGTTTGGGCTGCTTGCTGGGCCAGCGATATCTATGTGACTCCCAACGGGGAGATGACGGAAAAGCAGAAAGAGATGTTGTCTGCTCTGAACAGCGACAAAGCCGAGGTGCGTGCAAAAGCGGCGGAAAAGCTGGGCGTGCAATGCTGCAAACAGGCGGTGGATCATCTGGTGCAAATGATGAAAACGGATGATGTGGCTTCGGTGCGCATCATCGCTGCCAATGCGCTGTGGAAGATCGGCGAAGCGCGAGCGGTGGCTGCGATCAAGGAGCAGGCAAAGGTCGATAAGAACAAGACGGTCCGCACAACGTTGACCGCCATCGCCGACAGGTTTGAAAAAGGTGAAAAAGCCGGTTGATCCCGAAGGAGATCCGGATGCTCAAAAGGCTGGACGTGTAGGACGACCGGCCTTTTTTTTTAAAGCGCCGCGGCAAACAGCCGGGGCAGAACCTCCCCGGCTTTGCCGCGGATCGTGCGATGATACAGCTCGCAGTTCTCCGACGGTTCGGGATTGATCTCGATGCAGAGAGCGCCGTTGTTTCGTGCGATGAGCGGATAGCCGGCAGCGGGCCAGACGACCGCCGAGGTGCCGATGCTGATGAACAAGTCGCAGGTTCCAAGCTCATACTGCGCTGCCTGTACCTCTTCCTCGTCGAGCATGTCTTCAAACCAGACGATATCCGGCCGAAGCCATTGGCCGCAATCCGGACAACGACGATGGGTATAGGTCTCCGCCATATCCAGCCTGACGCCGTGTATGCGACAGCGCACCCGCCATAGACTGCCGTGCAGTTCGATCACCTGTTTGTTGCCTGCCCGCTGATGCATGCCGTCGATGTTTTGGGTGATGACGAAAACAGCCGAATGTCGCTGCTGCAGGTCGGTGATGACCCTGTGCCCGGCATGGGGTTGACAGCGCAGCGCTTCCTTGCGGCGCAGTTCATGAAAGTCCAGCACTTTTTGCGGATCGCGCTCAAACGCCTGCTGGCAGGCGTATTCCTGCCAGCGATATTGAGACCAGATGCCGCCGGCGCCGCGAAAGGTGTGCACGCCGCTCTCAGCCGACATGCCGGCGCCGGTGAAAAAAACTATTTTTTTGAACGCCATGGGATCCAAAGGTTCAATCATTCCGCTCTCCCGGTTTTTCTATTTTAATAAAACTGCGGCTGTCATGCAAGCACGAACTTAAATCGCTTGACTTTTTAGGCAAAATGGTCTACACTTTAGCCAGGCAGGGAACTGCTTTATGGAAAGGAACTGTTTGCGAGCATGCTGACCTGGGACCAAATCGAATCCTTGCGCGATCTCACCTATCATCGGACCGCGCAGGACCGGGTTTGCACCATCGCTCAGGCGCGGCGTTTCGTCAATACGGTTGGCTTTTGCTTCGCCTTCACCGCCAGAAACTCGGAATTGCCCTGTCTCTGGCATGCCGCCTGCGGAGAACGTCATCCGCTGTATCCGGAACACACCCATTCGGATCCCGCGATCGGACTGGTGTGGCAGGCCAAGGATGATCTGGTTCGCGACCGTTCCATCTATTACGGCAAGGCTCTCAAGAGCCGGCCCACGATGATCTCGCTGGATTTTTTTCCCAGTTTCTACCGGCTGCTGGACCGTCCCGCTTCGCCCGATCAGTTTTTAGCCGATTTTCGGGCTGGAGCGCTGTCGCCCGCCGCCCGGCGCATCATGGAGGCGCTTTCCCAGCGGTCGCCGCTGGTCACTTTTGAACTCAAGATGCAGTCCAACATGAGTCATCCGCGCAAACGGGCTGAATTCGACCGAGCTATGGCCGAGTTGCAGATGAAAATGTACGTGGTCAAGATCGACGAGTTCTATGACCCGTTCACTTTTCTTTGGGATCTGGTCAGTCTGCGTTTTCAGCCTGAGATCGAGATCGCCCGGTCGCTCACTTTGGAGACGGCACGTGAGAACATCCTGAAACAATACTTTCGTCTGCTCTGGGTCAGCGATGCGGCTGCCTGCCGGCGTCTGTTCAACTGGCCTATGGAGGTCGTGCAAACACTCCTGGTGCAACTGCAGCAACAGGGCTTTCTGCGCCGCGTGAAGGTTGAAAATGAAAGAAAGGAGGTTTATGGATTGGTTGATATGCCGGAGTCTACGCTGCATCGGCGTTCCAACGTTTCGAGCATCAGGCGGAACAGACCATGACGCACGATCTTGAAGCTATTCTGGTCACCCGGTTGCGTTTCATGGGCGACATCGTTCTGACTACGCCGCTTTTATCCGTTTTACGTCGAGCCTATCCCCACGCCCATATCGGCTATCTGGCGGAAGCGCCATACGCGCAACTGCTGCAGCCGCATCCCTGGGTGGACACGGTGTATGAACTCGATCGCCGCAAAGGCGGCCTCCCGCTTCAATTGCTCCGTTCTCTACGGCGGAAAAAATGGGATCTGGCCATCGACCTGTTCGGCAATCCGCGTTCGGCGCTGCTCACGTTCCTGAGCGGCGCGGCGATGCGCATCGGCGGGGATTTTCGCGGCCGGCGCCGCTATTATACGCACCGCATTCGCCAGACGGAGCGCACCCTGACCGCCATTCAGTTTCATCTCTCCTATCTGCACCCGCTCCATCTGCAGGCGGCGGAAGAGAAACCGGTGATTCAGATCACCGAGGCGGAATCGCAATGGGCCGCAGACTATCTGGCGGCCGCGGGATATGATTCGAACCGGCCCATCGTCGGGTTGCATCCCGGCGCCACCTGGCCGGCGAAAAGATGGTTTCCGGACCGGTTCGCCGAACTGGCGGACAGGCTGCATCATGATGCAAAGGTGCAGATTCTTTTCACCTGCGGCCCGGGCGAAGAAGCGCTGGTTGAGCAGGTTGTGCAGTTGAGCGGTCTGGCGCTGCCGCCGGCGACAGTACTGCCTTTGCGGCGACTGGCTGCAGTGATCAAGCGGTTGGCTGCATTCGTGAGCAATGATTGCGGACCGCTGCATCTGGCTCCGGCCGTGGGTACCGCCACAGTCGGCCTCTTTGGCCCGGGCGAGCCGGAGATCTGGTTTCCCTACCAGGCTGCAGACGGTCACCGGCTGGTCTATCAGCAGGTTGACTGCAGCCGCTGTCATCGGGATTTTTGCGAAACCATGACCTGTATGAAAGCGATCAGCGTGGCCATGGTTTATGACCAGACCCTGTCCGCTTTGGCTGCGGGGTGAGATATGGCCGGCGCAAAGATCATTGTGGACGGTTATAATTTTCTTCTGGCCGGAAAAGGAACACTGCCAACAGAAGAGCTGTGGCAGAGCCGCAAGCTGGTCGTCAACCGCTTGAGCAGCTATGCGGCCATGAAAAAGGTCAAGATCATCCTGGTTTTTAACGGCCGTAAAGGGCCAAACGAACCTGCGCCGAATCCGCCCCCGGGACTCTCGTTGCTCTTTTCCTGTTATCCAGAGAGCGCCGATGCGCTGATTAAAAAACTAGTGGAGAAGGAAAAACAGCCGGCGCGGCATGTGACGGTGGTGACTTCTGACCGCGCCATCGCTGCGTATGTCAAATCCTGCGGCTGCGTCCACTGGAGCACTGAGGAATTCAGAGGAAAAATGGCCATCGCATCAACGCACACGGATGAGGAACAAAAACGGTCCTCGCTGTCGCGGGCAGAGTTGGATGAGTGGCTCGATCTTTTCGGCGAGAAAAAGACTTGAGCGACCTTTCGCTCTGTTGACGTTACCGGCGGGATAAATAATCCTGCAGCCATTTTCGCTCTTCCGGCAGCAACAGCTTCCAGCGCAGAGGATCCGTATTTTCCACATCCTGCTTGCGAATGCCCAGCAGCAGCAGAGTTTGGGTCAGCGGGTCGTTGCCGCCGCCTGTTTTGCTATCTGTGCGGCTCCACTCCGCCTGTGAAAAATCCGCACCCCAAAACCGCAGAAAGGGAACCATGGCCAGCCGCACTTTGGCAGGTTCCTGATCCAGACTGTGCACCAGCAGCTGAATCGACTGCGCCATGGAGCGGGTGTAGCGCTGCAGTCTGGCGGAGAGCTCACGCTGACGCTGCCACAGCCGCTGCAGTTCGTCCTCCGCTTTGCGGTCGCCGCGGGACTCGAGTTGTTCAATCTTTTTAGCCGTGGCCGTGTAATCGCGATGCGTTTTTTCCAGCTGGTGTTCCGCGGCCTGGCGATGAATGCGGTTGATCAGCTCTTTCGTTTGCTCAAATTGCACGCCTTGCCAGATCTCTGCGGACAGCAGCGGCTCTTCCTCTTTTACCGCTTCTCCACGCACATATTGTTCCCAATAGGCCGGTTCCAGCGCAGCCAGGGCGTAGACCACGCGCCGGCCGATCAGATACTCCTTAAAGCTGTTCTCATTCGGTGCGGCGGCGAGAGTGAGATGATCGCCGCGCAGTTTGCGAATCTCGCCGTCCATGTAGGTCTGGACAATGGTCTCCGCTGTGGCGGCGATCTGTTTTTCGATGGACGGCCAGGCGGTGGAGAACCACAGCCGGCAATACCACTCCCACAAGGGCGGGATGGTCTTATCGCCTTCAGTTTTTTCGCATACCCACCGGCTTTTCGGATAATCGGCGAGCACCTGCTGATGCCAGCGATTGGGCGTGGTTTGCGCAGCCTGGGATAAAAGACCGGCCAGTTGATCAAAGGCAGCCGCTTTTTCATCCGCACCATGGCCCCATTTGTGTTTAGAAAAGAAAAGCGGCCGGATTCGGAAAAGATTGGCGCTGTCCAGCGCGCTCTCCTGATCCAGCGCGGTCATGACTACGGCGGTGAAAAGCCGGTGCGGCGCCTGTTCGTACAAACGGTTCACCACATCATAGCCCTGCAGATCGCTGCGCGGGCCGTTCGGAAACGGTTCACGGATTTCGATGTCGGTCAGCAGAACGCTGATTCGCGGCTCATCGAGCATTTTCTCCAGCGCCGGCTGAGAGCGGCTGAAGGGATGAATGTACAGGCCGCGCCGCTCGAGCTCTGTGGCGATGGCGTCGAGCAGCTCGGGATCATCTTCCAATACCACGATCTCCAAACGAAGGTCTGTCTCAAAGACCGTTGTCATTTTTTCCATGGCTTTCACTTCTGCTTTCGGGACGCCGGCTGCGGCAGATCTCCTGCAACATCCGCCGGGCGTCGCTGATGTTTTCCACGGTTGGGGTTCGACCAATCTTATCGATCCGATCGAGCAAGTTTTTCAGCTGGGCGATGTGCTCCGCATCGGCCGGCAGATGCTCCAGCCAGCGTTCCAACAGGCGGGCGTCCTGCATTAAGGCCTGCTGATCCGAGGGCGACAGCGGGACCTGCAAAGCGGCCAGTTTGCGAAAACCGTTGCCATGAGTGAGCAGCCGCAACAGGCGCCCTCTTGGATCGCAATAGCTGCGGACCATGTCGCGCAGCCGGAAGCGGTCGGCCGGCTTGGCGTTCATCGCCGCTTGCCGCAGAACCTGCGGCCGCGCGGGCAAGCGCACCAGCGGATGATGCGATTGAAAATCGAGGATCGGGAAACGGCGGCGCAGCCATTCGCCCTCCATGAAGGAGGCCATCACAACCGCACAGCCGAGTCCGGTCTCCGCGCGCATTCGGCACAACACCTCAAACCCATAGAATACGCTCGGCGCTTCGCCGGACCAGGTCAATTCCGCCGCCAGAATGACCGCCTGCACCGAATCTTCGAGCAAACGCGCAAAGAAATTATCTTGATCGCAACAGACGATGAAGCCCGGCTCATCGGCCAGCCTTTCGGCAAAGGGCTCTTGGTTCCAGCCGCAGAGAATCGCCGGATTCATTCCATCACTCCTTTGAGTAAAAGCTCACGCAGGGCGGTCAGCCGGTTTTGGTAAACGGCTGACCCATCGTCCGTAGTCGCGGCCAGTTCCAGCACCAGCGTGTGTATGAACGGCCCCTCCTCCAGGTTGATCAGCAAGGATTTTAGGAGCGTCGTTTCAACCAACGCCTGCGCCGCCCCCTGTGCGGTCAGGCAGCGATGAAGCAGCTGCAGCCGCTGGTCAAGCAGGCTGTCGCTGTTGAAACGGAGACGCAGGTTATGCAGAACAGCCTCATAGCCTTGTTCATCTTTTCGCCGTAGGCAGACCGCCAGCTCCATCAACGCATCATAGACCCAGCCGCAAGAGGCATGTTCAAGCAGAATCGGCTGCTGCAAGCCGGGCAGCGTTGACAGTTTTGTACGCTGGTTTTCCACCCGCAGACGGTCTTCTTCGCTATCGGTTCCGCGGTGCAGGATAACCTGAACAGGCCGCTCGTTCGCCAGACGCCGCAGCCATTGCATCGCCTGCGCGGTGATCGGACCATCGTAAAGCAAGAAGAGATCCGCGACGGTCTGTTGCGAAAAACAATCCATGGTTGCGGTCGCGGTAAACGCCACGGCGGCGAGGTCCTGGTCTTCGTCAAAGCCCCCGGTCAATCCCATGGGCTGCAGGTAGCTTCGGGTGCGGTCGTTGACCATGGTGGAGATGACAAGCAAAGCGTTTTCCGCAGCTCTATTTTGCTGGTTCGATGACACGGCGGAAATGATTTTTTCCTTTATTCCATTAATGTTTTGCCGAAACCGGCATAGAGAATTTTATTCAAATGATATTTACTCGGCTGTTCCAGGATGTATTTGGCCACCAGGGAGTAGGGCAGAAACGGCCGACCTTTGGGCAGATAGGAGGGGGCGCCGCGGCCGGAGATCAGGACGCAGGCCACCCGGTTTTCGAGGTGCGCGGTCAGACGATCGAGCCACTCCTGGATCGCCCCGGGGTCGGCGCCGGTCAGTTTTTCCACCACTCCCAGATGAATGACGACAAAGTTCAGGGACTCGTGGTCCAGCAGTGTTTTCAGCCAGTGCAGCAGATCGGTTTCATCCTGCTCTGTCAAGGTCTGCCGATTCAGATCGATCTCCGTGGTCGGAACGAACAGCCGCATTCGGCGGTAGGTTTTCCACATCGGCTGGCGGCCGGCCGAGTCGGACGGTCGCATCGCCTGCTGCTGCACTCGCTCATCGATCACGGCAATGGCGGTCCAGGCTGCTTCGAGAAATTCGCCCACCATCCAATCGCGCATCTCCGGGGAAACGTTGTTCAAACCGTTGAGCAGCAATCCGGTGGGACTGGTGCTTCCATACGGCTGATAATATTTCAACTGCGCCAGCGTTCGCTGGTTCTCCGGTTTTTGCGCCCACTCGCCGTGCAGATCAAAAAGAATTTCCCCCTCGCTTGACTGCGCCAGCTCGTAGCGTACGACTGTGGGCGCCTGCTTGCTTTCGCCCCAAGCGATGCACAGGGTGGGAATCTTTTTCCACAGCAGGCGGTTGCGCAGCTTCCACAAATGCGCCATGATCGCTTCGGCAGAGTCCTGTTCCAGGCTGGTGCGCCAGGCGAAGCGGTCTTGTGAACCGGAAATCTCGATGACTCTGGAAAAGCCGTTCTGCAGCGGCTCGGGCAGGGTGCGGTCCAGCAGCAGGACAAACTCGAACTGCAAAGCCGGCGACGCCAGGTTGCTGTTCAATGTGGTTGCTGCGATAATTCCGGCAGCGGCCAGAGCCTTCTGCCTTTGCAGAGAGATTCGCCAGTCCGGTGGATGCACGACCAGCAGAAACTGCGGCCGAAGCAGATAAAGTTCATAGCAGAGGGAGTGATCGACCTCGACAGCGCGAAGAAGCGGCGGTTCGCCGGGATGCTGCTCCTCGCCGTAGATTTGATCCAGCTGTTCGGCAGGTTCCTGGCGCAGATACGCGGCTGCGATCTTCATCTCCAGCAGTCCCCAATGTCCCTGGTGCAGCGAGCCGTCCTCTTGAATGATGGGCTGTTGCAGTGCATCGTTGATGCGCAGGATCAGATTCGGGTCCTGCAGACAGCCGGAGAGATGGTCGCGGATGCGAAGCCGGTAATAGGCTCTGCTGAACTCTGCGGTTCGTTCGAGCTCCAGATCCAGCCGCAGTTCATCCTGGATCCGGCTGTGTTTGGCGCAGTTGCGGATGATATTTTCCAAGATGACGTACAGCGCCTGAGCGCCGAGGATGTCGTTCGGCAGGGCGACGATCGGATCGGAATCCAGTTCGTTGAGCGTCAGCCGCCGGCCTTCATAGCGGCCGATCAGGCTGATTTGGTCGCCGTTGAGCGAGGTGCCGCTGATGTGATCGAGCAACAGGGTTTGTTGCGATTTGAATTCGTGAATCACGTCGCGGTAAAACCGCTTGGCCAGCATCACGCTGCCGGTGCGGGTGGAGACGTCCGCGAGAAAATCCATGCGCGTGGCCAGATAGGCGTGAAAGCGGGACAGGCTGGGACCGGCCGGCGTCTGGATTCGTTGCGCCAGATGCGCCAGTACATGGGAGCCGATGTTATGGGACATGTTGCGCGACATGATGGCGGCCACTGCGGATCTGCGACCGGCGTTGCGGGTGGTTTCAATGCCGGCCAGCAGTTTGCGTTTTTCCAGCAGCGCATCCAGCAGCTGGGTCCACTGACGCACGCGGTTCTGTACATACGAAGCGTCTGTGCTCAGATCCACGTTCTCCAGAGAAGGAAAGCGCATGGCCAGCACTTTGCTGCGGTAGTGCGCAGCCGGCGTGGCCGCATACGCATCCTGGTCGGGGTGACGCGCTAGGATGTTTTCGATGGAAAGGTACAGGGTCTGATCGCGCAGCCACCACAGTTCCGGCGGGGATGGAGCGTCGGCCTCGTCCTGCAGAGTCACCTCCTGCCAGTGGTGCAGAACCGTAGACCGTTTTTGCAGGTAGACCAGCGGATCCAGAGCGCTGCGCAGGTAGCCGTCGAGAATAAAACTGGCGGTGCCGGCGTGAAAGGCCTGGTTGAGTTGATTTTGAACGTGATCCGCCTGGCTGCGGAAATAAGCCAGCGCTTGATTGCGGCTGGTGCGATCGGTGAAATAGGCGCCGAGAATTCCGCGCAGCACGCCCTGGCGATGGTGCAGTCCGTCATAGATCGGCATATAGAGATGATAATGAAACGCCGGATGGGCCACCGGATCCCGGCTCATACCCTGAACAATAGCGATCCAGTCCTTATAAAACGGCTCGCCGTTTTGATAATAGGGGAGAAACGAATCCGGAACCTGACTGTACACATTTTTGCCGATGCGGATTTTAGCCAGCCCGGCCCGGTCGCGGCGGCTAAGGAGTTCGGCCCGGTAAAACGGTCGGTGGTCCTGAGAATGACGTTCAAAAATGCGACCGGGATTGAATTGAATCGGCACGCGATAGGTATAGGAAAGATGAAACACGGCTGTGATGAAATCCAACGGCCCGGTGGACTCGAAATGACGCACGCGGTCTCGATGGAACAGGTTGCGCGGATCACGGTCTGTGCCGTTGTATACGTCGTCCACCAGCGCAGCCAGTTGCGGGCGGTGGCTGAGGATGCTGGCAAATTTCTCTGCAGAATAACTGAGAATGAAATGAAACGCCGGTTCTTTGTCTGCGTGTTCCAGCAGGGTAAAATCAAACGGCGCGGTTTTGCTCTGCAAGCCCGGATTTTTAGCCTTGAATTCCTGATACAGCCCGTCGAGCGCGTCCGCCAGAGTGATATAGGGTTTGCGCTGCAGGGCGTAAGGTTTCAGCCAGCGGCTTGCATCATTATGGTTTTGCAGCGGGGTCATGCCTGTATTCCAACCGTTGATGATAAAGGGTCAGCGCTGGTTCATGGGGAGCGAAGGCTGCTCTGCCTGCCGGCGAGTCCCGCGAATAAAAATCGCACCACCCAGCAGACGGCCATCAGCGCTAGAACCGGAAACAGCGGCATCCACCAGGCGACGGAGTAATAGGAGATGCCGTCGTTGATGAGTTTCCCCAGAGTCGGCGTCGGCGGAGGAGCGCCCAATCCCAGGAAACTGAGACCGGCATCCAGTGCGATGATCTCAGGCAGAACCGCCAATGAGGTGATCAGCACAGGCCGGAAGAGCTGCGGCAGCATCACCTGCCGGATCACCCGTACAGGGGGGTAACCGAACGACCAGGCTGCTGTGACTGCGCGGCTGCCCATGAGCTGCAGCACCGCCGCGCGGGTCTGACGTGCCGGCGCCGCCCAGGCGAGCAACACCAGAATGAGATAGGCGGGCGCCAGGCCGGGGCCGAACAGAGCCAGCAGCGTGATCAGAAAAACGGTGAACGGGATGATATAGGTGATGGAGATCTGTAGATCGATCAGCTTTCCGATCCAGTGGTTTGCCGAATAGCCCGCCAGGCCGCCCAGCATCAGGCCCAGGCCAAGGCAGGCCGCCCAGGCCAGCAGCGAGATGCTTAGGGACAGGCGGCATCCGGCGGCCACGCGCGCCCCCAGGTCGCGGCCCAGATCATCCGTGCCCATCCAGTGGCTCGCTGATGGCGGTTGCAGACGTTGATCGAGCAGCACGTCATTGTGCGCCGGCACGCACCATAACAGTCCGATCGCTGCCAGCAGCAGGACGCTGCGTATGGCCAACGTGCGCATCATGTTTCTACCCGGCTGCCGGGATACAGATATCCATAAAGCCGCTCCAGCATCCAGTTGAGCAGTATAAAGCCGAAAAAACAAACAATCAAAATCGCCTGAATCATCGGGTAATCCTGGCGCAAAACCGACTCAGCCACCAGATGGCCCAGTCCGGGGATAGAAAAGATGATTTCGATAAAGACCGAGCCGGCCAGCAGCGAAGCGCTGATGTTGGAGAGCTGCGCCAACCAGGCCGACAGCGCCTGAGGCAGCACGCGGGTGAAGTACAGGCGGGACTCGCCAAGTCCGATGCTGCGGCCGGCTAGAACAGATAGCTGTCTGCGAATGCGCCGGTCCTCGCTGATCAGAATCTGGCTGAGCGTTGCCACCGGATACAGCGAAAGTGCCAGTGCGGCCATGAAGAGATAACGGATCTGAATGGAAGGGATGACGACGAGAAGCTGGCATTTCAGAATCAACAGACCCAATCCCAGAGCCCACACCAGATTGGGAAGGCTGGTCACCACTGCCGCTGCCAGCCAGATTCCACGCTGCAGGCGGCGGTGAAAATGGGCCATCGTTGCCAGCGTCAGGCTGGCGATCAGACTGAACAGCAGAGCGATGCTCACGTAACGCAGCGTCGCCCATACAGCGCTGAACAGATCCATGCGCACCGGCCTTCGAGTGACAAACGAGACGCCGAAATCCAGACGCACCAGTCCGCTCAGATAGCGGATGAATTGCCGCTGCAGCGGCTGATCTAGTCCCAGTTCCTGTTCCAGCGCTCTGACCGCCTCCTCACTGGCGTTCAGACCCAGCATGGACCGTGCCGGATTGGCCGGCAGCCCGGAGAACAGGATGAACACCAGTATTAACAGCCCTAACAGCAACAATAGATGGTAGAGCGCGCTGCCGAGCCGCGGATGGTTGGCGTTGAATGCGGCCATCACTCTTCCTGCCACAGGGCGTCCGCCAGGTCCCAATAGTGGTTGGCGTTGACGTTGAATTGGGTCAACCTGTGATCCGTTACATAGAGATTGTAGAGATGAAACAACCACACCGCCGGCGCCTCCGATAACGCGACGCTCTCGGCCCGACGGCAGATCGCGTTGATCTGTTCGCGCTCTGATTTCTTGCGCCATTCGTTCAGCTGCTGATCGACCCAGGGGTTGCGATATCCGAAGAGGTTGGGATTCGGCCAGCGCTCCGAGTGGTAGGACTCGATGATGAACTCAGGGGCGCTGAAGATCCACTCGGAGAACAGAATGAACAGGTCGGGCTTGTCGCCGCTGAAAATGCGCGAGAGCAATGAATTGAAATCCAGTTTCTGCAACGTCGTTCGGATGCCCACTCGGGCCAGGTCGCTCTGAATGATCTGGCCCAGCTGTTCGCTGTTGGGCGCATCGCTGACCAGTACGGTCAGCGGCTCTCCCCGGTACGCACTGGCGGCCAATTCCTGCCGGCAAGAATCCGGATTAAACCGCAGGCCCTCGGGCGGTTGATACCCTTGCATGCCGGGCGGAACGGGGCTGGTGGCAATCTGCGCCTGATCGTAGAGCAGCGAGCGGACGATCTCTGCTTTGTTCACGGCGAAAGCGATGGCGCGGCGGAGATGGACGTCCTGTAGATCCCGGCAGTTTAGACCGAGATAGTGGACATTATAGGTCGTTCCACGCAGCAAACGATAGCGGTTCGCCAGCTCAGGCTTGATCGCTTCGCCTCGCACATAGCGCGGGATAAAAGCGATAGGCACCTGCAAAACATCGTACACGCGGCTTTCAAATTGATTGATGCGCAGTTGAGGATTTTTTTCCACCCGGAACAGAATCTGCTGCAGATTGCCCAGAGTCCGCCGCCAGTAGCGCGGGTGACGTTCCAGCAGCACCTCTGTCTCTGTCCTGCGCAGCAGTTTGAACGGACCGCTGCCTACGCAGATCGTACGGCCGAATCGGTGCGGATCGTGTTCCACCACCTCCGGAGGCATGATGCCGAGATAGGGGCTGGCCAGCCGGTAAACGAACGTGGGCTCCGCTTGCAGCAGACGAAACTGAAAGGTCAGCGAATCCAGAACTACAAATCCTTTGACGCTATCGGTCTGATGCTTCACAAATTCGGTAAAGCCTTCCACCACACCGCTGAAGACAAAAGAACCAAAGCCGGCGGCGAAACGGTGATAGCTGTACAGAACATCATAGGCGTTGACCGGCCGAGTGTGGGAAGGGGCGGCAAAGAGGGGCGACTCGTGGTAGTACACGCTGGGCCGCAGCTTGAAGGTCCAGTGGCGAAAGCCGTGGTCGGCCTGCCAGGATTCGGCGATCAGCGGGATCGGCACACCCTGCGCATCGAGCCCCAGCAGCCCCTCGTACATCTGCCATAAAATGCGGCTGGTAAAGGGATCGGAGAGAATCGCGGGATCCAGCGTCTGGATGTCGTTTTCAACGGCAATGGTCAGGGTGTGAGGAGTAGAAGGAACCGGACGGCCGGAACAGGCAAAGAGGGCAGCCAAGGTGAAGAGCAAACCCATCCCACTGCAGCGCATCCGTACCTTTGCCATTGATTGCGTCCCTGATGAGAAGGATTGTTACACCAGCGCTTGCTGCCTATGCCCCTGATTCAGGCTCTTGTTGCCTTTGTTGTAATAAGCTTGCAGGTCGGGAGAGGCATCGAGCAGTTCCTGGAAACGGGCGCTGGCCAAGCCGGCCTGGTAGAGCTTGACGGCGTCATAGCCGCACTCGCGAACCCATGCGGCGGCCAGCCGATTGTATTCGTTCACCCGCAGCATATCCTCCGCAGCGACCCATCCGCCTGAACTGGACACCCGCACGCTGCGCCATAGACCCACTGGAATGCGGGCTATGTTAAAGGTAAGCGTCAAGCCGTTGTCGAGAAGGAAATCCTCTGAGGCCAACGGCCGTCCAGCCTTGAGATAGCCTGTCACCTCGAGGCTGTGGATCAGATGCTTCTGGTTCTCATCCAACTCGATGATGATCTCGCAGTCGGAAAGGCCTTTGACCCGCTCCAGCGCCGGCAGCGTTTTTTCGGCAAATGCCTGAAACGCTTCCTTGGAGATGGCGAGGTCGAGATCGGTGTGCACCATAGGCACATAAAATCCCACTGAAAAACGGCTGAACCCATACTCTTGGCGATAGTACGAGATGATCTCGGCCAGCCGAAAGATCGTCGCGCCGTTGAGCGTGGGCGTGAGCCAGACGTTTTGCAGGTGATCGTGCAGCCAGCGCAATTGCGGCGCCACGCGCTCAAAGGCGCCGGCGCCGCGCACTGCATCATGCTGCGCCGGTAGGCCGTCGATGCTTACATCCAGGTAATCCGGCGGCATGGCCGTCAGCCGGTCCTGGTAAGCGGCCAACAGCGTCCCGTTGGTGATCACGCCGATGTCGGTATGGCGTTTGGGTTTCAGCTGCCGTAGAAGACGGATGCTTTCGAAAAACAGCTCT
Organism: bacterium; assembly: GCA_029565685.1. Classification (GTDB taxonomy): domain Bacteria; phylum Zhuqueibacterota; class Zhuqueibacteria; order Residuimicrobiales; family Residuimicrobiaceae; genus Anaerohabitans. The sequence goes on from JAKQNR010000021.1 coordinate 183,231, forward strand.
GCGCTCTGCGGTTCGGCAAAGATCTCTCTGCCGGCAAAGGTCACCACCACCGGCTCCAAACGGCGAAAGGCTGAATCGAGGAAGCGCAGCCATTCCTCGCTGGTCAATGCATTTGAATCTTGCTCTGATTGGAAATAACAATGGCGGCAGCCGAGGTTGCAGACGTCATTCACCACCAGGCTGAGCACATGCAGAGATTTGATCGGCTTGACGCCGAATTTACCGTTTACAGATCCTGCCAAAATATTTGGCATTTTATGCTCACCTCACAGTTCGAGCTAAAGTTTGTGCGGCGGATATCAACTGGCGCGAATAATCAGTCCGTGGCTGGTTGAACAGCTCCTGCGTGGATTGCAGTTCCAGCAGGGCGCCGGTTTTCACTACGCCGATGGCATCCGCCACCACAGCGGCAACCGTCAGGTCGTGCGTGATAAAAAGCATGGCAAACTGAAAATGATCCTGCAAATCCAACAACAGGCTTAGTATTTTGCTTTGCGTGATCGCATCCACCGAGCTGGTGGGTTCGTCGGCAATCACCAACCTGGGATGAATGCACAGCGCCATCACCAGCAGCACCCGTTGGCACATGCCGCCGGACAGCTGATGCGGATACTGGGACCACACTTCCTGCTCTGCCAGCCCGACCTGCTGCAGCAGGTCTTTCGCTCTCAATACGCCGGCTTTGCGATCGTCGCCGGTGCGAAAACAGATCACATCCAGCAGTTGTTGACCGATGGTGCGATGAGGCAACAGAGCGGCCTCGGGATTTTGAAAGATAAAACTGATATGACGGCGCCGCAATTGCCGCAACGCCGTTTCCTCCAGATCATACACCGATTGGTTGTGGATGATGACCTGTCCTGACACGCGCGCATGCTGCGCCAGCCGGGCGATGGCCAGGGCGATGGAAGATTTACCCGAACCCGATTCACCCAACAGGCATAGCGTTTCGCCCTGTTTGATGTCAAAGGAGACTCTGTCGACCACGTTGCGCCATTGATGATTGCGGCGATAGTAGATCGATAGATCCTGAACGTTGACAACAGAGCCCGCCTGATTGCAAGAATCGTCCGGCTTTTGCATTAAATCAATAAAAACAGTTAATTGTGTTCACTGCTGCGTCTGAGCGTAGCATACAAATATAATATACACGGAATAATAAGGAAATCAAGGAAAATATCCATTGTAAAATATACAAATGGATCAGGCAAAACTTTGCCTGATCCATGGCCTGCTTCACGATGTTTGGTCGGACGGATTAGCGGCGCCGGCTGCTGCTTCGCACTTGATGCGCTGTGCGGTTGGGGCGGTTGTCGCTGTCGTTTCGCAGCGATGGGCTGTTTTTTGCTGACCGGAACACAGCCGAAGATCGTTCTGCACGGTTTCGAGTTTCGATGATGCGGCCGGTCCGATCATTCGAACGGGCTGATCCATTTCGGTTTTCAAATGCACGAGCGCTGCGATCATTGGAACGATTTTGCGGCGTACGGTTTTCGAAAACGCGCGCGCTGCGATCGTTCACATGCCCTGCTGAAGACGTCTTGGCTGCAGGCGTCTGCTTTCCGCGGTTCCAATCAGGCTTTATATTTTGCCGATCCGTCGCTCTGGTGACGGGTCGGCGGACGTCAGAGTCTGCGGAGCGTGATTCTCGAGATGGAGACGATGACCGTATTTCTCTGCGGGGTACATCGCCTCGCTCAGGTTGTCGCCTGATCCTCGCTTCGGTGCGGTTTGTAAATCTGTTACTATCATTATGCTGCACTCTCCGCTCGTCGCGCAAGCGCGGAGTGTCGGTGTGGGATCTGCTGCTCGGACGGTCCAGCTGTTCATCCCGTATTCTGTCTTTTTTTCTTCTGTCGGAATAGGTTCGTCGCCGGTCAGGATCGAATCGCTGGCTCGATTCATGCCGGGCGCGATACCAGCCATCGCGATGATCCGGGTCCGGCCGATGATGACCGTACCAGGAATGCCCGCCGTACCTTTTATAGCCGTGATCATGCCAATGCGATCGGCCGAACCAGCTGTAGTGGTAGAGGCGCCAGAACATGGGCCGGTAATGATGAAAAACGTAGCGGTCATATCGGTACCAGGGATCGTAACGATACCAGGGATCATATCTTCGCGCCCAGTACCAGGTGCTGCACCAGTCGGAGGAGAGAGCATAGAGATCCCAGTACCAGTCATTCCAATACCAGTCAAAGGCATAGTACACGGCGACGTACGGACGGTATCGGCTGCCGAAAGTATAGCTCAGGCCTATTCGCCAGGGGCGGTAAGCAGAAAACCACCAGGAGCGCGAACCCAGATACACATGCAAGTGTAGGGCCGGTTTTGTTTCCTCATAATCCATCTCATCAGAGTCATAGTTCTTCGCACGGTTCTGCCAGTCCGAGTCGTAGCTTGAGGTATCCCCATAGCCGTAGTCGAAATAGGAGGGTTGTTCATCCTTATCCCGGTAAGCGAAGGATGAGCCATTTATGCCGATGCCCTGGCTCCGCCCGTGAATTGCGCAGGTTAAGCCAAGTATAAACACAATTTTAAATAATTGGAATGATTTTTTCATGGCGTTTTCCTTCTTTTTAGCCGTCTGAATGTACAACCATTCTGGTTATTTGATGTTAACCGGATTTTATCAGATTTGCTGAATTGTTTGTTATAAAGAATGCTGCTGTTCCGAGACAATGACTCATGGAATGTTTCTTCAGGTGCAACCTTGTCCCAGGCGCAAGCAAAAGAGACTGTTTTTCATTCGTTTATCGCCGATACGCTTTTTTCCGCCAAACAGTGTAACTGCGTGTATATTCATTGGCTGGGGAATATTTATCTTGCGCAATAGTAAATTATCCCCTATATTCATATTTTTGTTAAATAAATTCCAGGTGATCCTTGGCCCGCATTGCAAAGAACAGCCTTTATCTTGCCCTGCTGCTGGTGGCAGCCGCCTGTTTACGGCTTTATCATATCCGTTTCGGAGAACCCTTTCTTTATCATCCTGACGAGATCAAACTGGTGGCGCAAGCCGGCCGGCTGCTTTCGACGCACTTTACCGATATTACGGCTTATTTCGCCATCGGCGTTTATCCGCCGTTTTTTACCTATCTGCTTACGTTGCCGATCGGCCTGTACATCGTGGTGAATTTTTTGACCGGTCGCTTCTCCACGCCGGCGGACGTCACGCAATTTTACAATCTGTCGCCGTTTCCGTTTTTTTTCATCAGCCGGTTGCTGGTGGCGTTCATGGGGGTGTTTTCGGTTTGGCTGCTTTACCGGCTGGTAAAGCGGCTGTATTCCGAACGGGTGGCTTGGATCGCCTCCGCCTTGTTGGCGTTCAATTTTCTTCATATTCAACAGAGCCATTATGCAACAGTGGACCTGCCCGCTTCTTTGTTTGCGCTGCTCGCTGTTTCCAGCGCCGTATCTTTGCTGGAAAAGCCTCGGCCCCTGCATTATTTTACCAGCGCCCTGTTCGCCGCCATGGCGCTGGCCACCAAGTTCAGTTTGTTCTTTGCCGTGGCGCCTGCGCTGTATGCCCATCTCTGTCATGCCAAGGACAGCGGATGGTCGTGGAATAAAATTTTCAACCGCCGTCTGTTTTTGCTGGCAGCGACCCTGGTGATCGCGTTTTTGCTGTTCTGTCCGCTTTTTGTTTTGGATTTCAATCAGACCAAGCAGGGATTGCAGGGAACCGGTCAATTTGAAAAAGAGGGCAAGCTCGGCAGCGGCGGCAGCCTGTTGTCCTACTGGACCGGCGATCAGTCTGAGGGTTTTGGCGTTTTTTATCCCAATGATTTTCTTGACACCCTGGGGCCGGTGCTGATGGCGATCACCCTGGTTGGGCTGTTTTTGATGGTGCGCCGTCATCAGCGTGCGGATCTATTGCTATTGTCCTTTGCCCTGTTGACTTATTTCATGTTTGAATATGTGGCTTACAAGGCGATTCGCCATCTGCTGCCCGTGCTTCCCTTTCTGATGGTGGCTGCGGCTTTGGCGCTCGAATCCATAGCGATTCGCCTGAGCCGTCAGGCGGAGCGCCGCAATGCCGTGCTGCTGGGCATGGTGCTGGCGCTGGCGACGGCGCAGTCAATTCGCAGTTGCCGCTATTTCAACGAGCTGGCAAAGCCCGATCCGCGCACCATCAGTCGTGCGTGGATTCTGCAGAACATTCCGGCGCACAGCCGCATCATGACGGAATCGTTTCCCCCGGCGCTGCCGGATTGCCGCGATGTCCGGCCGGACTCGTTGCGCTGTTATCATCTGTCCTCGCTCAAGCTGTCGTCGCGGCGGCTGAATTTGACGCCGGAATTCATTTCCGCGTTGCGCGATTTTCGCGCCCAGTATTATCTGGCCGACGGCTTTAGCCGCGTCTTTTTTGACTGGAAGCATTCCTACAAAAAATACCCTCAGGTGGTGCAGGAGCGCAAACAATTTTTCGCCTGGCTTGAAGTCAACGCTAAACGGCTGCAGACCTTCAAGCCCTCCGATCCGCGCCTGCAGCCCGAGATCGTCCTCTATCAATTGCCTGTTTTCGACGGCGGAGTGGATTGACCCATGCGCATTCTCACGGTGCATAAATTTCATTACATAGAAGGCGGCGCGGAGCGTTATCTGTTCAACATGACCGACCTGCTGCGCAGCCATGGGCACACGGTGATTCCGTTTTCCATGCACCATCCGCGCAACCTGCCCTGCGACTACAGCGACTACTTTGCCGAGCATTTCAATCCTGATCAGCTGCGCGAATCGCTGCGCCGGCCGCTGACGCTGGCGCGCAAAGCGGCGCGCGTTTGTTACAACCGCAACGCACAGCGGCAGCTGGCGCGGCTGATCCGCGATACGCAGCCCGAGATAGTGCATGTGCATAGCATTTACCACCACCTTTCGCCGGCGGTACTGAGCACACTGAAGGCTTTTAACCTTCCGGTGGTGATGGAGCTTCATGACTATAAACTGATCTGCCCCAATTATATTTTTCTCGACGGACAGCGCCGGCTCTGCGAGACCTGTCGCGGTCGTTACTTTTTCAATGCAGTGGGCAAAAAGTGCTTTCGCGATTCCTACGCCGCCAGTTTGCTGGTAGCTGTGGAGGCCACGCTGCATCGCTGTCTGGGTTCGTATAAAAAGAATGTCGATCTCTTTGTTTCCCCCAGCCGGTTCCTGGCGGACAAGATGAAAAGCTACGGCTACGGCGACAAGCCGATCCTGGTGCAGCCGTACTCGTTGGATCTGTCCGCCTATCAGCCGCGCTACGAACCTTCGGATTATTACCTTTTCATGGGACGGTTGACGCATGAAAAGGGCGTTCGTTTTCTGCTGCAGGCGGCCGCACGCATCAAGGACTTGAATCTGATCATCTGCGGCGCCGGCCCGCTGGAAGCAGAGTTGGCAGCGACCATCAAGGCCGAGGGTTTGCACCACGTCACTCTGGCGGGGTATCAGTCCGGCGAAGCGCTGAAAACCCTGGCCGCCGGAGCGAGGTTCACTGTCGTGACCTCAGAGTGGCATGACAACTCGCCCCTGGTCATCTATGAATCGCTTGCTCTGGGCAAACCGGTGATCGGTTCCCGCCTGGGTGGAATCCCCGAGTTGATCGATGAAGGGGTGGACGGCTATACCTATACCGCCGGGAATCTGGACGAATTCGTCAACCGGATCGAGCAGTTGAAAGGCGAACCACAACGGGCTGTGGAAATGGGCCGCCGTGGCCGAGCCAAGGCCGAACGCCTGTTTTCACCCGATGGGCATTATGAAAAATTGCTGCGAATCTATGAACAGGCCCGTTCCATCGGAGGCCGACGATGAGCGAGGTCCAGGCGCCGGCCGTCGCAGCCGCCAAGCCCAAGCCCCTGCAGGTTGTGGTGATCAGCCTCTCGCGCCATCGACGCGGCGGCGTGGCCACTGTGCTCAACACCCTGGCTGATGCGGGCTTTTTCACCAACGGGATTTGCCATCACTCCTCCTGCGGCGACGGCGTCAAACTCGTCAAATTTTTTTCCGCGTTGCGGCAGTGGCTTTCCTTTGCCTGGAGACTTGGCCGTTCGCGGCCGGATCTGGTGCATATTCATTTTTCCTCTGACATGAGTTTTTGGCGCAAGGTGCCGTACATGCTCCTGCTGCATCAGCGCCGCATTCCGCTGGTGTTGCACGTGCACCCCAGCCATTTTTGGGATTATGTGCAGAGCCGCCATGGCTGGGTAAAACGCTTCATCGTCGCCCTGCTGCGCCGCAGCGACGCTGTCATTTTTGCCAACCGCGCCTTGATCGAGCGGTTTCGCCTGCTTTTGCCGAAGCAGCGGCTGTATCATGTGCACAATCCCATCGACACGAGGCTCTTCCCCTTTAGCCGCAACGGACGCAGAGAGCAGGCGCTTTTCCTCGGCGCCGTTCTCAAGGGCAAAGGCGTGTACGATATCGTTCGCGCCGCTCCGCTGGTGCTCGCGCAGCGGCCGCACTGTCGGTTTGTTTTTTGCGGAGACCATGAGATCGACAAGCTGAGACAAACCGTACAGGAACACGGCCTGCAGGACCATTTTGAAATCCACCCCTGGGTGGACTATGCGGAGAAAAAGCGACTGCTGGCTGAAAGCAGCCTGTTGCTGTTGCCCTCTTACTCGGAGGGGTTTCCCGTGGTGGTTCTGGAGGCAATGGCCAGCGGTTTGCCGGTGATCACCACGCCGGTGGGCGGAATGGCGGAAGCGCTGCAGGATGGGGCAGAGGTGCTTTTTGTCGAACCGGCGAATCCCACGTTGTTGGCGGAGAGGACGATCCATCTGCTCGAACATGCCGATTTGCAGCAACGGCTGGCGGAACGAGCCCTGGCCTATGTGCAGCGTCACTGTGTGGAGCAGGTGATTCAGCGTACAATGGCCATCTATCAGGAGATTGCCGCAGGAGCAGCAGCCGGGCCCCGCAGAAGCGGAAAAAGCGTTTGACATTCAAGAGAAAAATAGATAAATTGATAATCCCTTCAAGCGAGAGTGGCGGAATTGGCAGACGCGCTAGACTTAGGATCTAGTGTCCTAAAGACTTGGGGGTTCGAGTCCCCCCTCTCGCACCAGCCGATGCCCACGGCTTTTCTGCATAGCAAACAGTTTCGGGTGTGTTTGCTTCAGCCGGCGCTCGGTTTTTTTATGGAGTGGGACGGGCAAACATTCCCGAAACGAACTTTCCCTATGAGGTAGATATTGGACTATCAGATTCAACGTGGAGATAACTGGCGTCATGTGGTCAGCGTCCGCGTGCCGGCGGAACAGGTCAGACCGGAGCTGGACGCCAAGTACGCAGAGCTGAAAAACATTCGCTTGGAGGGCTTTCGCAAAGGCAAAGTGCCGGCCCATCTGGTGAAAAAGATGTACGGCAAACAGGTGGAAGCGGATGTGTTTCGTCCTTTCATCTCCGAAGCGTATCAGACCATTTTCAAGGAAAATGAATTCGACCTGCTGGATTCGCCGGAACTGGCTAACCTTCACTTCGATGAGCAGCAAGGTCTTACTTTTGAATTTCACTTCGACGTTCGTCCGGTTATTCCAACGCCGGATTATCAAGGGCTCCAGGTGGATCGATATATTTTCTCCGTGTCCGATGAGGAAGTGGCGCAGACGCTGGAGGCCATGCGCCGGCAGAACGCCATGGTCTACAACGTGGAGGGTGAAGCGCAGACCGGCCATTTCGTCATCGCCGATCTGCAGGAACTGGATGTGTCCGGTGTGCCGATCCTGGGCCAGCGGCTGGAGGATCGGGTGCTGGAATTAAAGGAGGGGGAAGAGATCACGACGCAGCTCGTGGGCATCAAGGCCGGAGAGGAGCGGCGCGTTCAGCTCAGCATGGAAAAGCCGGTTGAATCGCAACTGGTACAAACGCAGACGCCCCAAGTTCAACAGGCCTTTTATCTGGTTGCCGCCAAGGAGATCAAAGAACGGCGGCTGCCTGAGCTGGATGACGAGTTCGCCAAAGATATGGGGGAGTTTGACAATCTGCAGGCTTTGCAGAAAGCGGTGTCAGACCGGTTGCACTATCAGGCGCAGTCCGAGAGCGCCGAGCATTTCCGCCGCAGTCTGGAGGATGAGTTGATCAAACGCAATCCGGTGCAGCCGCCCCCTTCGATGGTGGAAAAATACCTGCAGGCGGTGATGGAAGATGCACGCAAACGCAGCAAGGGTCCGGTGAAGGAGGAGGAGCTGCGCGCCGCCTTTACGCCCATGGCGCATCGCAACATCGCCTGGATTTTGCTGCGCGAGCAGCTGATCAAAGACCAGGCCATCGTCGTCAGCGAGGAAGAGCTGGAGGCCCGGTTCGTTCAGATCAGCGCCAGCGGCAAGCAGGGGGAAGCCCGTGTACAGGAGCTGCGCAAGGATGAAGCGGCTCTGCGCCGGCTAAAGGATGCGATGGAAGAGGAAAAGGTGTATGACCTGCTGGCTCGGTCGGCCAAAATCAACGAATTGCGGCAGCCCTGGAGCCGGTATCAGCAGCGGCATGCGGAATTGGAAAATGAGCCAAGCGAGATGAAGGAGTAGTCCATGGGATTAGTGCCAATTGTCATAGAGCAGACCGGCAGGGGCGAGCGCGCGTATGATATTTTCTCCCGTCTGCTGAAAGAGCGCATCGTGTTCATCGGCGCCGGCATCGACGATGCCGTGGCCAGTCTGGCGATCGCTCAGCTGTTGTTTCTCGAGGCAGAGGACCCGGAGAAGGATGTGTTCATGTACATCAACAGTCCGGGCGGTTATGTCACCGCCGGCCTGGCGATATACGACACCATGCAGTACATCAAGCCCGATGTGGCCACCATCTGCATGGGCCAGGCGTCGAGTATGGGCGCGCTGCTGTTGGCGGCGGGCGCCAAAGGCAAGCGTTCGGCGTTGCCGCACTCGCGGGTGATGATCCACCAGCCGGCGGGCGGCGCTCAGGGACAGGCGTCGGATATCGAGATTCAAGCCAAGGAGATCCTCATTGTGCGCGAGCGGTTGAACGAGATCCTGGCGCATCACACCGGTCAGCCCATCGAAAAGATCGCCAAGGACACGGACCGTAATTTTTTTATGAGTCCGGAGGAGGCCAAGGCATACGGTTTGATCGATGAGATCATGGTGCGCAAAGGCGTGGCCATCAAGGAAAAAAAGAAATAGTGCATGGATCACAAGAATAAAAACAGCCGTCGTCTGGTCATCTGTTCTTTTTGCGGCAAGAGCTCGCAACAGGTGGAGACCATGGTCACCGGCCCGGATGTGAGCATCTGTGATGAGTGCGTGGCATTGGCTGAAAAGATCGTCAGCCGGGATAAGACGCGCAAACCGTTCAAGCATCTCGAATCGGTTCCTACGCCCCAGGAGATCAAGGCGGAGCTGGATAAATTCGTCATCGGACAGGAACACGCCAAGACCACCATTGCGGTGGCGGTTTACAATCATTACAAGCGCATTCAGCACACGCCGAACCCGGATGAGGTGATGCTGGAAAAAAGCAATGTGCTGTTGATCGGACCCACCGGCACCGGCAAGACGTTGATCGCACAAACCCTGGCGCGGTTTCTGCAGGTGCCGTTCACCATCGCCGACGCCACCACGTTGACCGAAGCCGGCTATGTGGGCGAGGATGTGGAGAATATTCTGGTGCGTCTGCTGCAGGCGGCGGATTACAATTTGGAACGGGCCGAACGCGGCATCGTTTACATCGACGAGATCGACAAGATCAGCCGCAAGAGCGGCAACCCCTCGATCACCCGCGATGTCTCCGGCGAAGGGGTGCAGCAAGCGCTGCTCAAGATGCTGGAGGGCACCATCGCCGCGGTGCCGCCCAAAGGCGGACGCAAACATCCGGAGATGGATTTCATCAACATCGATACGCGCAACATTCTCTTCATCTGCGGCGGCGCCTTTGAATCGCTGGACAAAATCGTCGCCAGCCGCGTGGGGCAAAAGTCGCTCGGTTTCGGCGCCAATCCGGAAAAGTCCAAATCCCAGGCTCTGGGCGAGATTCTCAGCCGTGTGGAGCCGGACGATCTGCTGCAGTACGGCCTGATCCCCGAGTTGATCGGCCGTCTGCCGGTGTTGTGCACGCTGGGGGAGTTGGACGATCAAGCGTTGTTGCGCATTCTGACCGAGCCGAGAAACGCACTGACCAAGCAGTATCAAAAGCTGTTTGAACTGGACGGGGTGCAGGTGACGTTCGATGCAGACGCTTTGAAAGAGGTGGTCGCCATCGCCAAGAAGCGCGGCACCGGCGCGCGCGGATTGCGCTCGGTGATGGAAGAGGCGATGCTGCACATCATGTTCCATCTGCCCTCGCACAAAGAGGCGGAGACCTGCCGCATCACCCGCGAGGTGATCACCAAAAAAGCGGAGCCGGTCTACAAGAAGAAACGATCCGGCGCCGCGGCCGAAGGAGAGGCGCTGCGGGAAAACGCTGCGTGAAGCACAGGGTGAGGGATTTGACAACGCCTTCTGTTCAACGGGAGGCGTTTTTTGTTGATGATCCGCGGATGACGCCATTACGCGTCCCTATCAGATGACGTTGCAGGAGGCGACTCTTTCGCCGACGAAAGGGTGTCAGGGAAATTATCGCCGACGGAGCCGGCCCCTACCAAGCGTGTATGGCATGGTAGGAAAGAACAAAACCATGCCGCCGTGGGGCAGGATCGAAAAATGGTTTAACGATAATCTGAATGTGAGAGCCCCGATGAAAATCACCTCGGCTGAATTCATCAAAAGCGTGGCTGATCAGGCGCAGCTGCCCAGGGAGCCGTTTCCCCATATCGCCTTTGTCGGCCGCTCCAATGTGGGAAAATCCAGCTTGATCAACTCGCTGTTGCAGCGGAAAAAGCTCGCGCTCACCAGCGCCACGCCGGGAAAGACCTCGCTGTTGAATTTCTTTCTCATCAACCGGTCGTTTTACTTTGTCGATTTTCCCGGTTATGGATTCGCCCGGCGTTCCCGGGAGGAACGCAGTCGTTGGGGCGGCCTCACCGAGGCCTATCTGCAGAATGAATCACGGCTCAAAGCGGTGGTGCTGCTGATCGACCTACGCCACGGGCTCAGCGAGGACGACCAAGACTTTCTCGCCTGGCTGCATCTGCACGACCGCCGGGTGATCGTGGTTTTCACTAAAGCGGACAAGCTGAAAACGTCGGAACGCAGAAAAAAATTGAACGAATATTCAACCGCCTTGCCGGGAGTGGCGGCGGAACATCAGGTGGCTTATTCGGTGGTCAAAGCATGGGGCAGAGAGGAACTCTGGCGGGCTATTAAATCGTTGATTTGATTGCAACTGTATGCTATTCACCCTTTTCAGGCCGAACACCTCTGGGCTTAAATCCGCAGTATTTTTTATTTGCGGAATAAAAAAATGTTGACCAGGATCAACTTTTTATTTATATTCCTTTACTTTATGGGTGGGTTGTTGCCCAAAAGCTCGGTATCTTATGGCGGTTACACCGATCAGCCGAGGTATCGGCTCGTTTTATTAAATTTCGATATATCTTATACGTAAACGAACCGACTTTGTTCCAAAAAAATGCAAATGGAGGTGAAGGCAGGCATTCAAGTCGACCAAGGTAAAGGCTCCTGTTAATTCCTATTGTTCCAATCCTAAACAGGGAGGATCTAGCATGTACAAAAGAGTTTTGGTTACCATTCTTCTCGTCCTGTTCGTCACAGCGAGCCTGTTTGCTGCGACTACGGGAAAAATCAGGGGTGTGGTAAAGGATCGCGAAACCAAAGAACCTTTGCCCGGCGCCAATGTGATCATCACCAACACTTCAATGGGCGCTGCAACAGATATAAACGGTGAGTTTATCATCCTCAACGTTCCGGTGGGCTTGTACAGCCTGCGCACCAGTTTTGTCGGCTATCGCACGGTCACTGTCAGCAATGTCAAGGTGTCGGTTGACTTGACCACCAGCGTCAACATCGACCTGCCCAGCGAAGCGTTGGAAGGCCAGGAGATCACCATTGTGGCGCAGCGTCCGCTGGTCGACAAAAATGAGACGCATGAAATCCACTCCATCCGTACTGAAGACATGCAGAATCTGCCTCTGCGCGGCACAGCGGCCGCACTGAACATCATGCCCGGTGTGGTGGATGACGACGGAATTCATATTCGTGGCGGCCGCAGCAACGAACTGGCCTATTATGTCGACGGCGTCAACGTCACCATGGGCAACGGCGACAATGGTTTGACCGTCATTCATAACGCCATCGAAGAGGTCAGCTATCACGCCGGTGGATTCGGCGCTGAATTCGGCACTCGTATGTCCGGCCAGATGTTCACCACGTTGAAATCCGGTACGTCGGACTACAAGTTCGGCGGCGAGGTGATCTCGGATGATTTCTGGGCGGTCAAGAGCGAGACCGAAGGCTACCGTATCCTCGGCATCCCCGAGCTGTATTCCTACGGCTATGACGACTATGTGCTCCATGCCAGCGGCCCCCTGCCGGGCTACGACAAGCTCCGGTTTTACGCCGCAGGCCAGCGCTACTGGCGCGGTTCCGGCACGGCCTGGTTCGAAGGGTTTAAAGAGACCGACGATGCCTTCGCCTACAACACGTTTACCACCACTGGGCTGGACGCCGGCACCAGCATGACGGATACTGTGCGTTTGGGCATGAACATTGCGCCCGGCCGCTACCCCGGCTACAGCCAAACCGGTTGGACTTTTAACGGCAATATGGTGTGGGATCTGAAGGCGCTGCGCGTCAAAGTGGGCGGCACCTATAACGCCCAACGCTATCAGGACGGCGCTACGGAGCCGACCATCCTGCTGGTCGATCCTGCCCGTCAATACCTGTACAAGTACAACAATTACAGCGCCTATGTCAATTTGACCCACACGGTCAACCCGACCATGTATTACACCTTGAACGTGAACATGTTCACCAACCAGAACAAATCTGGCGACCCATGGTTAGGGTGGGACCGGGCGGATTGGCCCAGCTGGGGCGATCCCATTGTCAACCCGGCATTGGCCGATACCAGCCAGATTAAATCCCTGAATGCGCCCGGTAATTTTACCATGTCCATGCCCGGCACGCCGATGGCGACTTTTGAGAAAAACTATACCAACTTGATGGGCGGCAAGCTGGACATCACCAAGCAGGTCGGCAGCAGCCATGAATTCAAGGTGGGCGGTGAAGTGAACTATTACACTCTGCGCCGCTACAGCATCAACGCGCGGAACTATCTGGCCAGACAATACACGGCCTCCAAAGTGGCCGGCACGGCCAACTATATGACGGATTGGGATTTTTATCGCGGCCTGTATCCGGTGTTCATCGGCTATGACATTCACGGTGAAAAAGAGGTGAACGAGGACGAATTCTATGCTTCGAACATCGGCGGCCAGGAAGTGTCCCTGAACGCCCACAACAAACCCGCACATCCGTTGGTGTCCGGAGCTTATATTCAGGACCGCATCGAGTTGAAGGACATGATCATCAACGCCGGTGTGCGTTTGGACTATATCGACAACGGTCAGCCGGGTCTCAAGGACCTGGCCAAATTGACTATGGGGCAGGGTCAAACCATCGGCGACGAGAATTTCACCGACAACAGAACCTACACCTATCTCAGCCCGCGACTGGGCTTCTCCTTCCCGGTCACAGACAAGGTGATCTTTCACGCGCAGTACGGCAAGTATGTACAGCCGCCTCCGTTCACCAATGCAGGCGCTTACAACACCCGCGGCTATATGACCTTCGCCACTTATCTGTACGGCGGCGGTTACGCGGCCAACTTTGCCAATCCCAACCTAAAGCCGGAACGGCAAACCACCTATGAGTTCGGTTTCAAACAGGAGTTGGGCGGCATTGCTTCCATAGACGCCACGGCTTTCTACAAGGACACGCGCGATCTGACCACTCTGCGGGTCATTTTCCCAGAGATCGCAGATTATCGTGCGCCCTATTTCCATATGAACGGTGATTTTGGCACGGTCAAAGGGGTTTCCTTCACCTTTAACCTGCGCCGCACCAGCCGTTTCACGGTGTGGGCCAACTATACCTACTCGGACGCCAAGGGCACCGGCTCCACGCCCAACGGTCATTTCGATATCGCCTGGCAGGAACAGTCGCCGACTTTCCCAGTGGTCATCGGCGCCCTGGATTTCGATCAGCGTCATAAAGGCAATCTAGACGTGGATTATCGTTTCACCAAGGACGAAGGACCGACCTTGTTCGGCATGAAGCCTTTGGCGAATTTCGGCGCCAACATGGCCATCAGTTTCCACAGCGGTACGCCCTACACCCGCGTCTCTGCAAGTTACGGCTCTGAGTCCAACTTTACTTTTAATGCGCCGCAACCTTTGGAAGGCTACAATGCCTCCACCATCGGCTGGTTTTTCAATGCCGATCTGAAAGTGGACAAAGGCATCTCTATCGGACCGCTGGACCTGAACGTGTATCTGTGGGCTCAGAATGTTTTCAACAACAAGAGCCAGACTGGTCTATGGCGCGCCACCGGCCGCGCGGATGACGACGGCTGGCTGGCCACGCCCGCAGGTCAAGCTTATGCCAAGCAGTACGGCGAAACCGGCCTGAGGTGGTACAAAGCCATGATGACCAATTGTGGGACGTTTGGCTGGCAGGCGCCGCGGGTTGTCCGCGCCGGCCTGAAATTTGATTTCTAATCTTAACGCTAAAGATCTATCGAGAGATGTTCGGGGGGACTTCTTTTCACAGATTTGACTAAGGAGAATAGATCATGGTAAAAGCTAAAAAATGGGTAATTCTGCTCGTCCCCATCCTGGCCCTTTTGTTTGTGTTTGCCGACTTGGCGCCGGCCAAATCGAATTCGGATGGTCTGCGTTCCTTGCGCAAATCAACAGTCATGGATTACGGGGTGATAGACGTCAATCAGATTTACGCCTATTTCCCGAACGATGGCATCCTTTGTTCGGATCCCTCCACCGGTCAGTCGGGCCTGTTCTATCCCAAAGGCGGGCCGTCTAATCAGTCGATAATCTATACCGCCGGTCTTTGGGTGCTTGGCAAGATCCAGAACGACATTCGTTCAGCGGTATCGGATTATGCGACCGAGTTTCAGCCCGGCATGATTTTAGAGAACGGCGCGCCGGACGATCCGGCGGATCCGAAATATAAAGTCTTCAAGTTCGAGGCAGAGACGTGGGATGACGCCAGCGTAGCCGCTGACCGCGCCGCCGCCATCGCTCAGGGCATGGAAGACAAGATGTACGGCGATCAGATGCTCTATTTCGTGATGAACGATTACGCCAGCCATGCCGCCGTGTTCACCAAGCCGCCCATCGGCCTGGAAGTGCGCACCACGGTGTTCGGTTATAACCGCGTCGGCGCTTTGGGCAACGTCATTTTCATCAAAAATACTTTTATCAACAAAGGCGCCGATGATTTACTGGAAGCGTACTGCGCCCAGTTTTTCGATCCGGATTTGGGTCAATCCAATGACGATGCCGTGGGTTGCGACACCACCCTGGGCATCGGCTATGTGTACAATATGGATGCGGACGACGATAACTATGGCACTGCCGTGCCGGCGTTCGGCTGCGACTTTTTCCAAGGCCCGGTGGTTCCTTCACCCGGCGATGTCGCCAATCTTCCCGGCCAGCCGCCTCTGGCGGATCATAAAGTGCTGAGCATGACCTCTTTTTCAGCTTATATCAACAGCGGTCCTGAAGGCATGAACGATCCGGACCTGGCCTCTGCCAATGGCGCTCAGCAAGCTTACTGGTATTGCCAGGGTTTGAAAGGCGACGGCAGCACCTGGATAGATCCGACCAAAGGCAACACGCCGTCCCGATGGCTCTGGTATGGAAATCCAGTGACCGGCACCGGCTGGCTGCAAAAAGACACTTGGCCCGGCGCTGATATGCGCATGAGCTTGGCATCCGGTCCGTTTACACTGGTGCGCAATGTGCCCTATTCTGTGGTTGTGGGTTATGTGGTGGGTCAGGGATCGGATTATCTGAACTCGGTCGAGATCATGAAGAGCTATGATAAATCCGCCCAGACCGCCTATGATTTGAACTTTGAGATCGCCAAACCAGCCCCTTATCCCACCCTGACGGTCGGCGCCATGGACCAGCAGATAGTGCTGACCTGGGACACGGCCGCCTCCACCTATTCGGCAGAGGATAGAGTCAACCTGGATCCTGATGGCAACCCCTCGTTCTATAATTTTCAGGGTTACAAACTGTACCAGGGCGCTTCCGAAGCCGGCCCGTGGACGCTGATCAAACAGTGGGACAAGGACGACGGCGTCACCAAAATTTGGGACTATGTCTACGATTCGGTCTCCGGTGAGAACATCTATTCGGTGGTCGAAAACGGCGATGACACCGGATTGGCCTTCAGCTTTGTGATCGATAAGGATTATCTCAAGAACACCGGCTTGGTGAACGGCAAGGCCTACTATTTTTCACTCACCACCTACTCTTATAACGAGTTCGGCAGCCCCCGCGTGCTGGAGAATGCGGTCAAAGTCACTCGGGTCATTCCGCAAAAGCCCGTACTGAACACCAAGATCGTCGGTGCGGTGGGTCAGGCTCTGGAAACCGGCCGTGCTGCCGGCAGCAGCGATGGTTCCATCGTCGCCACGGTGGTCAATCCGGCTGTGGTGACCGGCCATGATTACAAAGTCGTTTTCTATAACGACGACGAAGGTCACACCCTATGGAAAGTGGTGGATGTCACCGCAGGCGTGGACAGAGTGGTGGGGCAAAGCCATCAGGCCTCGGCAGCGACCGTGGCTACGGATAACGAATTTCCAGTGGTCGACGGCGTTCAGGTCAAGGTCGCCGGATCGCCCGAAGGCCTCAAGGATGAAGGCTATGTCTATGTACCTTCAGCCAACCGTTTTCTGACCGCGTGGAACGATGCCAGCGGCGCCGCGCCGTTGTGGCATATGGAGGGCTGGGCTGGATTGTTCGGCTGGGCTGAAAATTTCTTCGGCACCGGCCTGCCGGCCACGGGCTGCAAGAACGTGGAAATCCGTTTCGCCGCCTGCGATGACAAAGGCGTTCCGCTGGATTTGAACGATCCTAACGTTTCCATGGCCTACCGCTACATGCGCGGTGTCGGCGCCACCTCGACCCCGGCCAAGCCGGAATTCGAGCCTTTCATCATCAACAAGGCGGGTGGATATCCCTATCAGGATATGCGCCCGGTCTGTTTCGCCGCCTATGATATGGAATCAAATCCTCCGCGCCGGCTGAACGTGGGCTTTAACGAAAACAACACCACTTCAGGATTGGTCAACGGCGCCTGGATGCCTGGCCGCTATGACACCGAAGGCGGTATGAACGCCACGCGCGAGTTCATGTTCATTTTCGCCAGCGATTATTCAACCACGCCTCAAGAGATGTACACGACCAATGACATGCTGAACGGCGTGTACAATACCGACCTGATGTACGTCGGCGTGCCCAGCCGCCGCGGCGACAGATTGCCGCAAGCGGGCGACAAGATCATCCTCTCCGCCTATCATCCCAACTCTCCGGCCGATGTGTTCACTTTTTCGACCGCTGGATTGGGCAAGGTCGCCGGCGCGGATATCGCCAAGGCGCGCATGGAAGAGATCAACGTGTTCCCGAACCCGTATTTGGGCACCAACGAGTGGGAGACGGACTTTTTCGCTCAATTCGTCACCTTTAATAATCTGCCGGAAAAGTGCACCATTCGCATCTTCAGCCTGTCCGGGCAGATGATCCGCACGATCATCCATGATGACGGCACGCCGTTCCAACGCTGGAACCTGCAGAACACGCAGAATCTCCCGGTGGCCAGCGGCATGTACATCTGCATGATCGAAGTTCCGGATATCGGCACCAAAGTTCTGAAACTCGCCGTAATCAATAGAGAGGCAAGATATCAACACATGTAATCCTTTGCCGGATGGCGGCGTCGCCGCCATCCGCACCCCCTTACAGGCGTTGGTTTTCTTGGCAATAAAAAGGAGAATTCTAGAATGAATACTAAAAGATTACTTTTCTTGTCTCTGATCGCATTGGCGATGGCGGGAATGGTATTTGCCGGCAACCCGGAAAAATCGGGCACCGCTGCGGGACAGGAATTATTGATTCCTATCGGCGCACGCGGCACCGCCCTCGCCGGCTCCGGCATCGCCTCCATCTCCGGCGTCGAAGCGCTCTATTACAACCCCGCAGGCATCGCTGCGTCGGGCCAGTCGGTGGAGACCATGTTTTCCCATATGCGCTATATTGCCGACATCAACCTGACCAATCTGGCTGTGGCGGCCAATGTGGGCTTTGGAACTCTCGCCTTTTCCTTTCAGAACGTGGGATTCGGCGATATCGAGCAGACCACCGAAAGTGCGCCTGATGGCACCGGCGTACTGTTCACGCCGACCTATTTCACCATCAGCGGCGCCTTTTCCCGCGCCATGACCGACCGCATTCATGCGGGTGTCGCGGTGAAATTGATCTCTGAAAAAATCATGGGTATGAAGGCCAACGGCGTCGCCCTGGATATGGGCGTGCAGTATCGCCATGCTTCCGGAATCAACCTGGGCATCGCTCTGAAGAATTACGGAACCGGCATGAAATTCAACGGCGGCGACGTAGAACGCTTGGTGACGTTGCCGAACACAGAGCCGGGAACCCCGAATCGTCGTCTGTCGGTTCCGACTCAGAGAGATGAGTTCCCGTCCACCTTTGAGATGGGCCTGTCCTATGATGTGGTGCCTATGGAAAAAACCAACCTGCTGATCATGGCCAATTTCCTCAACCATAATTTCGGCAACGATCAGGTGCAGGGCGGCGCAGAGTTGTCGTTCAACAATATGTTTTTCCTGCGCGGCGGCTATTCCTTCGGAACCAATCAGACCAAGTATGAAGGTGAGAGCGATTATATCTGGGGTCCCTCGTTTGGAGGAGGCCTGCGCTACAATCTGGGCGGTACCACCAGTATCGTTCTCGACTATGCCTATCGCACCGCCAATTTCTTTACAGATAATAACATTTTCACTTTCAAGATCGAGTTCTAAAACCGCAGCGGCTTTTTAGTTCGTTGCGCTGGTTTTCAAGCCGGCTGGAATTTCCAGCCGGCTTTTTTTGTGCGCTCGGCATGTTCCATACACTTGGGAGTGCAAGTCTCCCATGAGCCCGATAAGGGGAATCATTAGCTGGACGGCAAGGATGACCGGGGCGACCCGGCGTTTGGAGCATAGAGCTGCGGACAAGAGGGTGTGGAGCAGTGCAAGCCCGTCCGGTCTGTGCCTGGCCGCGTGTGCAAAGCTGCTCCTGTTATACCGGGGAGTGAGCTCCGGCCGCCCTTTGTCATTCGACCGCGGTTGCCGCTGTGGACGTTAAAAAGAGTTGCAAGGGACGGACGGATATTGTATCTTTAAGCTGCACCGCGATTATGCCGTTAACCTTGACAGGATTGCTTATGCGTAAAATCATGCTGTTGGTTCTGCTTTCGCCTGTGTTGCTGTGGGCCAAAGTGGATATCGATGTGGCGGTCTTTCGTTTTGACCGCGAACAGGCCGACCTGGAGATCTATTACACCATTCCACGCTTCCTTCTCGTCTACTCGCCCACTGATGCAGGGCAGGTAGCCACGGCTGTTCTGAGCTGCAAGTTGTCCAAGGATGGGGAGATCTGGAAAGAGCTTTCCTGGAAAATTCAGGATGCGCTTCCTGCGTCGAGCCCAAATCCCGAAAAAACGCAGATCATCGACCGACTCAAAGTGCTGGCGCCGCCGGGAGACTATCATGCGGTCTTTTACATCCGCAACGAAACGACTCCGGATCAGGTCGATTCAACCGTTTTTACCGCCGTTGTTCCGGATTTCAGCAGCCCTGCGTTGGGGTTAAGCGATATCGAGTTCGCCGCTGCCATTGACCGCAACGCCGCAGAGTCGGACCCGTTTTACAAAAACACATTGCGCGTAGTCCCTAATCCCAGCCGGGTATTCGGCAAGGAGCATGGCCCTCTGATGTTTTATCTGGAAACCTATAATCTGACGAGCAATCTACCGGGCGAAAGCTACATCATCCGCTATGCGGTCACTACCTCTGACGGCAGAATGGTGGCGCGCAAGGCGGCGGTGCGCAGGAAGAGAATCGAGGCCGGCGTTGAATATTTCACTGTGCCGGTGGATACGCTGCCGACCGGCAGCTATCAATTAAAGTTCAGCCTGGCTGACTCCTCGGGCGCGGAACAGGCCAGCAAGTCGGCGAAATTTTTCATCTATAACCAGGGGGTGACCGCCCGATCCGACCAAGCGGATACGACGGTCATCAGCCTGGCGCTGCAAAGCGAAATGGGCGCGTTGAGCGAATCCGCGCTGGATCAAGAGTTTGACAGCATGCGCTATCTGACCTCGTCGGAGGATCGGCGGATGTACAAGGCGCTGAAGAATATCGAGGCGAAGCGCAATTACATTCATTCGCTCTGGCAGAAGAAGAGCGGCGCATCGGATCCGCGGCGGCTGCGGCAGGAGTATCTCAACCGCGTTCGCTACTGCAACGAACATTTTACGGTCATGAAAAAAGAGGGGTGGCAGACCGATCGCGGCCGCGTCTATATCCAGTATGGCGCTCCCAGCTATGTTCATCAGAATCCCAGCACCGAAGGGCTGTGGCCCTATGAAACTTGGGATTATCCTGAAATCCAGGGAGGCGCTGTTTTCGTCTTTGCTGATTTTTCCGGCTTTAAGGATTTCCAGCTCATCCATAGCACCGTGATCGGAGAGATCAGCAACTACAACTATATGGATCGCATCCGCAGCGGACGTTGAGCGAGGGTGGGATTCAAGATTTTAAAATCGGCCTTTCGCAGACTGCTTGCGATGGTTTTGCTTCTTACGACCCCGGCCTTTTGCGGAACCATGGCGCCGGGCGTGCATCACGCCATGCTGCGTCAGCGGGCAGCGCTGAACAGAAGCGCCGGCGCGCCGTCCTCGCCTTCGCTGGAAACCATTCTGACCTGGAGAGGGGATGCGTCGGTGCTGCAGTCCTATGGGGTGCGCATTCTGTTTCAACGCGGCGACCTCATTCTGGCGGATATTCCGCTGACCGCATTGACTGCGGTCAGTCGTTTGAACAATGCAGTCAGCCTGGAGGAGAACAGCGTCAGCTACCCCTGCCTGGACCAGAGCGCGGCCGATGTCGGCGCCGCTTCAGCCCGCCAGCGCTTTGCGGTGAGCGGCCGAGGCGTGCTGGTGGCCATCATCGATTCCGGCATTGATTGGCGCCATGAAGATTTTCGTACGGCTGAGGGCAAAACCCGGATAAAATACATTCTCGATCTGAGCCTGGCGGGACCCTATTACGGCGGCCGCATCATCACCGAGGCGGAGATCAACCAGGCGCTGGAGAGCAACGGCGATACCGGCCATCATGATTATGCCGGTCACGGCACCCATGTAGCCGGCATTGCCGCCGGCGATGGCGGCAGCGGCAGCAGTTGCGGCCTTTATTGCGGCATGGCGCCGGAGGCGGATTTAGTGATCGTCAAGGCGACGCGTCAGACTGCTGTCTCCAGCTTTAAATCCAGCGATCAGATCATTGCGCTCTCGTTCATCGACTCTGTGGCCGCTGTGCTGAATCAGCCCTACGTCGCCAACCTCAGCTTCGGCGGTCATGCCGGCGCGCACGACGGCACCTCGCCGGTGGAACGTTACATCGATCAACTGGTGGGCGTCAACAAGCCGGGCAAGGTGATCGTCACTGTGGCCGGCAATGATGCGGAAAACGCCATCCACGCTTTCACAACCGCCACCAGCAGCGGTTCCAGGATGGAGATCAACATTCCGCCGTATGCCGCCGATCCCGGCAACGACAACGATCGAGTGCAGATCGACGGCTGGTACAGCGGCTTGAAAAAGATCTCTCTTACCGTGGTGTCGCCCACCGGCCTCACCTATGGCCCGGTTCCAGCCGGTCAGTACATTGATCGAAAAGGCGCGGACGGCAGCGTCTACGTTTGGAACGGCTATTACGCCGAGAACGACGGATATGTAGTCGGCGTCAATCCGTTTAACGGCGACCGCGAATTTTATGTCGACATCAGCGATGCTGGCGGTGCGGCGCCCAAACAGGGCATCTGGACCATCAGGCTCACCGGCGATGCAGTGGATGTGCACGCGTGGATCGCGCATACCAACTTAAACGCGGTTTTCGCCGCCGGCAACGCCAATACCCATAAAGTGGCGATTCCCGGAACCAGCAAGAATGCGCTCTGTGTGGCTGCCTATACCACCAAGGAGACCTGGGACGATGCCGACGGACATCACCTGACCATCGATTCCAGAGGCACGATCAAGATCGGCGCCATCGCTTCGTTTTCCAGTCCCGGGCCAGCGCGGTACAGCCTGCCGGTCAAACCGGACCTCGCAGCGCCAGGCCAGATCATCGCCAGCGCATTGTCCCAATTCGCCGGGCTGGACAGCCCGTCCAGCATCTTTACCTCAGGCAACCCCGAGTATCCCCGCGCCTTTTTGCTCAGCGACGGGCGGCATGCCATGAGCAGCGGTACCAGTATGGCGGCGCCGCACGTAACCGGCGCCGTCGCTCTGCTCCTGCAAAAACACCCGAGAGCCACTGCGGCCCAGGTTCGCACCATGCTGACCGCCAGCGCCAGGAGTGCAGCGAATCAGGACGCGCTTCGCTGGGGGGCGGGCAAGTTGGACGCCGCCGCCCTGTTGCAGGCGGATCCGGCTGAAGAGATCGTTCCGACTTTTTCCCTCGCTCCGGCTTTTCCCAACCCTTTTAACCAGATCACCTGTTTTACTTTTCAACTGCCCATCGATCACAGCGGCGGCACGCACACGGCTGTGACGATCTATAACGCACTGGGGCAAAAGGTCAAATCCCTGTTGAAAGAAAAGCGCTCGGCCGGCAGTTACAGCGTTTATTGGGACGGCCGCGATGACCTGGGCTTTCGCCTGGCCAGCGGCGTGTATCTGGTGGTTTTTGACTATGGCGATAAAAGGCAAGTGTTGAAAGTCACGCTTCTCAACTGAAAAGTTGCAAGGTGGATATGCAAGTTCGCGAAGCAGCCCGCGAAGGCTTTCTCTATCAGCTCTGGGTCAACCAGCCTTTTGATCAACCCCTCCACACCATCGACGGACGGCCTGTGCAAATTCTGGAAAAAGGGGTGCGCAATTATGACGCCGGTCCTGATTTTCTCAATGCTCTAATCGTTCTGGACGGCCGCATGCAGAGAGGGGATGTCGAGATTCATCCTCTGGCCGGCGATTGGTACAGCCATCATCATCACACGGATCCCCGCTATAACTCTGTTCTTCTTCATATCGTCACCATGCACATTCCAGAAGGCTTTGTCGCTCTGCGCCAGGACCGGACGCCGGTCGCCACTTTGAATTTAGATGAATTTTTGCAAACGCCCTGCGAAGAGCTCGAGGTCGAGCCCCTGACCGTCGACACAAAGCAGTTGCCGCTTTGTCGGTTGCAGGAACAGGATGCCGCCTGCCAGGAGCGGGTTTTGCAGCAGGCCGGCATGGCGCGGCTGCAGATCAAGGCGCAGCGGCTGGCTGAAATGCGCCTCTCAGCAGGCTGGCAGCAGATCGTCTATTCCAGCCTGGCTGTTTCCCTGGGCTATGCCAAGAACCATCTTCCCTTCAGCCGGCTGGCTCAGCTCCTGCCGGTGGAACGGTTGTGGAGCTACCTGTGGAACGACGATGTTCACACCGCCCGGACCAAGTGCGAGGCCTACTTGTTCGGCGTGTCCGGGCTGTTGCCGTTCACGGGCCGGGAGTCGGAATCCGAATACGCCCGACGCCTGCTGGACTGTTGGGCCTCTTTTCCCGATCAGGCTAAAATCGATCCCATTCGTGCAGGCTCTTGGCAGTTTTTCCGTTTGCGACCGTCCAATTTTCCCACTAGGCGGATCGCTGCGCTGGCGGAGCTGGTTCTACGCTTCAGCCAGGAGGGCTTTCTGACCCCTTTTATCAAATCCCTTGAGACTTTCAAAGAGCGTCCCAAGCCCTGCATTAGCGAGATGGAAACCCGTCTGGAGGTCAGGCGGCATGACTTTTGGTCCAGCCGGTACACCTTTGATCAGCCGGAGGCCTGCGGCTGCACTTCAACAGCGCTTGTGGGCCGCGATCGCAGCCGTGATATGGTGATCAATGTGATGTTGCCCGCCCTGTATGCCTATGGTCAGGAGACCGAGGCACATCGAACTCTGGCGGCTGTGCGGGACCTTTATGCCCAATTTCCCGCTATGGCGCACAATGAGATCACCCGTTGGATGCAGGCACGGCTGTTTCACGGCCGCAGCGAGCCTCTCCAACGTATGTCCCGGGCCATCTATCAGCAGGGACTGGTGCATCTGTACAAAAGCGTCTGTATCGGCCAGGGCGACTGTCGCCGCTGCTTGGAGTAGCCCGGCGGCCCATCAGGCCCAGCTGCCGCGGCGGGGCTGGGCGCCGGATCCCCTGTCTTTCTTTTAATTGACTTTTAGCCGAAAAATTAGTAATATATTTGGTTTTATTCGGCATACTTTGCCGGATCCATGGAGGTCGCTTTGTTCAACGATGAGGATCCAGTGGCAGCCGAGAAGAGTCTGGTCTCAGCCGCAACCCTGTATATAGTCAGCACCCCCATCGGCAATCTGGCGGATATCACCTATCGCGCGGTCGCAGTTCTCAAGCAGGTGGATCTTATCGCGGCCGAGGATACGCGCACCAGCCGTGTCCTGCTGGATTATTACGGCATCTCAACAACCGTGGTCAGTTATCATGATTTTAACGAGGACCGTGCGGCGCCGGACCTGATCCGGCGGCTCAAACAGGGGCTTTCCATTGCGTTGATCACAGACGCCGGCACCCCGGGCATCTCGGATCCGGCCTTTTACCTCATTCGTGCGGCGCTGCAGGAAAACCTGGCGGTCTGCGCAGTCCCTGGTCCCACGGCCTTGATTCCCGCTCTGTTGCTTTCAGGTTTGCCCTGTGAACGATTCAGTTTTGAAGGATTTCTGCCGGTGAAAAAAGGCCGGCAAAAACGGCTGCAGCAACTGCAGGCAGAGCCGCGCACCATGGTGTTTTATGAATCCCCCCACCGCTTGCGGCGCACTTTGGCGGATTTATACCAGACCTGCGGCGACCGTCCGGCCGCCATCGCCAGGGAATTGACCAAAAAGTTCGAGCAGGTGCTGCGTGGTAGGCTGTCCCGCTTGATCGAAGAAGCGGCCGGTCTGCCGCTCAAAGGCGAATTCGTCATTATCGTGGAGGGGCAGAGCCGGCGGGTGGAAAAAGCGGCGCAGAAAACAGTGGATGAATATGAGCATTGAGTTGATTCCGCCGGTCGTCAAAACCGGTTTTAAGCGGTTGATGTCGCCGCTGGTCCGCTTGTGCGTCCGGCTGCATCTCAATCCCAATTGGTTGACCACCGTCTCTTTTTTTCTCAGTTTTCTCTCTGCAGTCAGTTTCGCCCATGGCGCCCTGGTCCGCGGCGCGCTATTGTTTTTGATCAGCGGCCTGTTCGACTTGTTCGACGGCTCTGTGGCGCGCGCCTCGAACCGAGTGACCAAATTCGGCGCTCTGTATGACTCCACACTGGATCGGTACGCTGAGATCATGGTCTACATCGGCATCGGCTGTCATTTCGTCGGCAAGGTAGGACAGGGAGTCGCGGAAACCCAGCAGTCGATTTTGCTGGTTTTCGTCGGCCTGGCCGGCTCTCTGATGGTCAGTTACATCCGGGCGCGCGCCGAGGGGCTGGATTTTGAATGCAAGGTCGGCATGATGCAACGACCGGAACGCATCGTCCTGCTCAGCGTAGGGGCGCTGATCTCTGAACAGTGGCTGATCTATATGATCGTGGTCATCGCCGTGTTCTCCAACCTTACCGCGCTGCAACGGCTGGCCCACATCTGGAGAGTGGAAAAAGAAAAGAGATGGATCAAGGCGCCGTCGGACATCTATCATGAATAAAAAGGAGTGTTGAATAGTGTTGCGTTTCATGTGCCGCGCCAAGATTCACCGGGCGACGGTCACCGATACCTGCCTGGATTATCCAGGCAGCTTGACCTTGGATAAAACCCTGATGCAGGCCGCGGATATCAAGCCGTTCGAGCAGGTGCAGGTTCTGAACATCAACAATGGCTACCGCGCGGAAACCTATATCATCGAAGGCGCGCCGGACAGCGGACAGGTCATCATCAACGGCGCTTTGGCGCGCTGGGCGCAAAAGGGCGACCTCCTCATCATCATCGCCAATGCGCTGGCGGACGATCGCGACTTGGAGGATTGGCGCGTCCGCGTTGTGCACGTGGATGCAGACAACCGGATCACCGGTACAGACCATGCAGCGGAATGAAAGAAGACGCCCTTATTGAATAAGCCATCGCAAATATCCACGATCCTCAAAACCTCGCTGCCTGCGGTGATCGATCTCTCTTCGCAGACGATCATGTGGACGATCGAGGCTATTTTTATCGGCCGGCTGGGCGCTTCCGCCTTTGCCGGCGTGGGCATGGCCATTCAAGTCATTTTGGTGTTTTTATCCATTCTGTTGACTTTTGTCGTCGGCGCCAGTCTGATCATCAACCGCCGCCTGGGCGCGCGCGATTTCAGCCAGGCCAACCACATCTTTGGCCAGGCCATGATGATGGGCGTGCTGATGGCGTTCATCTTCGCATTGATCTGGTATTCGGGCGCCATTCATATTTTTAAATTGATTGAAGAGGGCGGCTCCCGGCTGGCGCGCGAATCCGGAGTGACCTATCTGCGCACCGTGGCTTGGTTCGCGCCGCTGCTGATCACCAATTTTGTCGCCGTCGGCATCATTCGCGCCATCGGCGAGACGCGCTATTCCATGATGGTCAATGTCACCATTAACTTGCTCAATCTGTTGTTGTGCCCGTCTTTGATCTTCGGCTGGTTCGGGCTGCCGCGCCTCGAAGTGCGCGGCGCAGCGTTGGCCGTGGGCATCGCCCACAGCGTCGGCTTTGTCCTCACCTTTTTGCTGTTGCGCAGCCGCAGACTGCCGCTGGTGTTGCGCTTCCGGGATATCGCCAAGCCCAACTGGGCGACTGCGAAGGAGCTGTTCAAATCTGGAATGCCGACCACCATCGAACAACTGACCTGGGCGCTGGGTCAGCTGGTGGTGACCAGCTATGCTGCGACCATGGGCGTGGTCGTGCTGTCTACGCAAACGGTGCTCACGCGCATTCAGGCGGTGCTCTCCATGGTGTATATGGGTTTCGGTTTGGGCGCTATGAGCATCACCGGCAAGCACGTGGGCGCGGCGGAAAAAGCCTTGGCCATCCGCATGGCGCGTCTTGCCCATCGGGTCATGGCGGTGTTTGTACTGGTCATCGTGTCGGTGATGGTCTGCTTTTCACGCACCATCGTTTCGGTATTCACCACGGATGTGGCGACGCTGGACCTTGGGCAAAGGGCCATCTGGATTTTTGCCTTTGCACAGATCCCCAAGGCGATGAACAACGTTGTCTCTGGAAACCTGCGCGGCGTCGGCGAGTTAAAATGGCTGATGTGGAACACCATCTTTTTCGTCGCGCTGCTCGAAATCGGCCTGAACTATGTGGCGGCTTTTGCCCTGGGCTGGGGTCTTTACGGCATCTGGGGCATTCAGAGTCTGGATGAAACCATCCGCCTGTCGATGAACTTTTGGCGGTTTCATCGCGGCAAATGGCAACATGTTTAAACTTTTGCTCCGGCGACGGAACTGCACGCTTGCGGGCAAAATTTACCGCCGGCCATTTTGATCCTGGGCGTGTGCGATGACCTCTGTTTTTGTGACTTTTGAAGGAATCGATTACTCGGGCAAATCGCTGCAGAGCAGGCTGCTGTGCGAGCGGCTGCAGTCTGACCATCGCGCGGTGCTGCTGCTGCGCGATCCCGGCGCCACCCGCATTTCGGAAAAAATCCGCCGCCTGCTGCTCGATAAGGCTTTGGATGAGATGGCCGCGGTCACCGAGCTGTTGCTCTATGAGGCGGCGCGCAGTCAGATGGTGGCGCAGTTGATCGAGCCGGCACTGGCGAGCGGGCGGACGGTGATCTGCGACCGGTTCTACGATTCCACCACCGCTTATCAGGGCTTTGCCCGCGGCCTCGATCTGGACCTGGTGCAAGCCGCCAACCGCATCGGCTCCTGCGGCCTGGTTCCCGGCCACACCTTTTTGCTGGATCTGGATCCCGCTGCTGCTCTGGCGAGGAAGAAAATCTCGGGACGGAAGGCGGACCGCATCGAGCAGGAGGGGTTGATGTTTCAAAACCGTGTCCGCGAGGGCTATCTGCAGACCGCCGCTAGGGAGCCGGATCGGTTCACCGTGCTCGACGCCCAGGTCGCGCCGGAGGTTCTGCATCAGACCATTTGGTCTGTTTTTGTTCAAAAGTTCGACGAATAATCTCATGAGAGAATTATTACTGGAAGATGCGCTATGAGAAGAATGCCCTTTATTTGGCTGTCGTTTCTGACGTCGGCCCTGTTCCTCTCTGCCGTGTTGACGGCGCCTGCCAGCGGCCGGCCGGAGGAAGACCCCTATTACCAAGCGATGAAAAACATCAAACTCTTCGGTCAAATCTATCAGGAGGTCAACGACCGGTATGTGGAAGAGGTGGATCCGGAAAAATTCATCCGTGCCGGCATCGACGGCATGCTGGACCGGCTGGATCCTTACTCCGCCTATCTGGAACCCGAAAGCCGTGATGAATTAGAGATCATGACCAAGGGGAAATACTATGGCGTCGGCATGCGCATCGTTCTGCGCAACGGTTTTGCCACCTGCGCCGAACAGCCGTTCCCGGGCAGCCCGGCCTTTCGTGCCGGAATCCGTGAGGGCGATCAGATCATAGAAATCGACGGCCAGTCCACCAAAGGCCTCAGGCTGTCGGCGACCGCCGCGCGACTGCGCGGGGATAAAAAAGGCAGTGAGGTGGCGATAAAAATTCACCGTCCGGGAATCAGCGAGCCGCTGTCGTTTGTTCTCATACGAGACGAGATCGTCCCCACGGATATTCAATACAGCGGATGGGTCGCGCCGGGCATCGGTTTGATCAAACTGACTCGGTTCAATCGCGGCGCAGACAAACAGATCGGCGAAGCGGTGCAAAAGCTCATCGATCAGGGCTTGCAGGGTTTGATTCTCGATCTGCGCGGCAATCCCGGCGGCCTGCTGGATCAGGCCGTGGCCGTGGCGGATTTGTTTGTGGCCAAGAACGAGTTGATCGTCTATACCGAAGGCCGGGGGGAGTACAAGCGGCAGGAATTCCGCGCGCAAAAGGATCCGTTGCTGGGTCAGACGCCCATGGTCGTTCTGGTGGACGGCTACAGCGCCTCTGCCTCAGAGATCGTGGCCGGGGCGATTCAGGATCTGGACCGCGGCGTGATTCTGGGCGCTCCCAGTTTCGGCAAAGGGCTGGTGCAGACGGTCATTCCTTTGGATCGCCGCGGGGAACAACAGCTCAAGCTGACCACTGCGCAGTATTTCATGCCCAGCGGCCGCGGCATTCAAAAACCGGAGGTGTTTGAACGCGGCGCTCTTTCGGTTTTCTCCAAGGATCGCAACGACGCGGCGATGGCGCCGGAGGAGGATGAGGAGGAATTGGAGGAAGAGCCGGCGCCGACCGCCAAGGACAGCAGCAAAGCGCCGACCAAAGCGCCGGTGTACTTTACCAAGAACAAACGGTCGGTTCTGGGCGGCGGCGGCATCAAGCCGGATGTGGAAGTCAAGAATCCGGAGTACACCCGCTACGAACTGGAGCTGTTCCGCCGTTCGATCTTTTTCAATTTCAGCCTCGAGTATGTAGCGGCGCACCCGGATGTGAAAAAGGATTTTAAGGTCGATGAGTCGGTGTGGGCCGAGTTTGAAGCGTTTCTGCGCGACAAGAACTTTTCCTATCAGCCGGACGGCTGGGATCAGCTGACCAGGCTGGAAAACACGGCCAGGGAGCGAGGTTATCTGGAGCAGATGCAGAAATCCATCGATGCGGTCAAGGCGGAATTCGATCTGGTCCGCGCCGCTGAAAAAGAGAAATCGCGGTCAAGGGTGGAGACCTATATCCAAAGCGAGATCCTGGCCAAGGTGTTCGGCCGCGATGCGTACAACGAAGCGCTCTTTGCCAGCGATCAACCCCTGCAGGCCGCGGTGCGGCTCCTGCAGAATGCCGATGAGTACTACCGGATTTTGAACATCAAGGCGGTGGCCAAGAATTGAGTCGGCGCCGCGGACGAACGATTATCCTGCAGTATTGAAAAAATAACTATCCAAGGAGGCGTTATGGCAAAACAAAAGAAATATGTGTACAGTTTCGGCGGCGGCAAAGCAGAAGGCCGCGCCGAGATGAAAGAATTGCTGGGCGGCAAAGGCGCCAACCTCGCTGAAATGGCGAATTTGAAAATACCGGTGCCGGCCGGTTTTACCATCACCACCGAGGTCTGCACCTACTATTATCAGAATAAGAAAAAATATCCGGCTGAGCTGAAAGGGGCGGTTAAAGAGGCGATGAAAAAAGTCGAAGCCGTGATGAAAAGCAAGTTCGGCGACCCGGTGAATCCGTTGCTGGTTTCCGTGCGCTCCGGCGCCCGCAGCTCCATGCCGGGCATGATGGAGACCGTGTTGAACGTCGGCCTCACCAGCAAAACCATTCCCGGCCTGGTGAAAAAGACCAACAACGAACGTTTTGTCTATGACGCCTATCGCCGTCTGATCATGATGTATTCCGACGTGGTCATGGAAAAAGCGGCGGGCCTGGAACCGGCGGAAGGCAAAGGCATCCGCGTTCAGCTGGAACATGCCATGCAGGCTATGAAAGAGGCCAAAGGCTACAGCCAGGATACGGATCTGACCGCTGAGGATCTAAAGATTCTGGTGGAAACTTTCAAGGACAAAGTGCTTGAAGTGTTGGGCCGTCCGTTTCCGGATGACGCCATGGATCAGCTGTGGGGCGGCATCGGCGCTGTGTTCTCCAGCTGGAACGGCAAGCGTGCCGTGGCCTATCGCCGCATCGAAGGCATTCCGGATGAATGGGGCACGGCGGTGAACGTTCAGGCGATGGTGTTCGGCAACATGGGCGACAGCAGCGCCACGGGTGTAGCGTTTACCCGCAACCCGGCCACCGGCGAGAACAAGTTCTACGGCGAGTGGCTGATCAACGCTCAGGGCGAAGACGTGGTCGCCGGCATCCGCACCCCGGCGCCCTTGAACGAGGCCACCAAAAACGAACAGAACAAGCACATGGCCTCGCTGGAAAAAGCCATGCCCTCCACCTACAAAGAGCTGGACAAAATCCGCACGCGCCTGGAGAAGCATTATCGCGATATGCTCGACATCGAGTTCACCATCCAGGAAGGCATTTTGTGGATGCTGCAGTGCCGCGTCGGCAAACGCACCGGCACCGCGGCCCTGAACATGGCCATGGATATGTTGAAAGAAAAGTTGATCTCCGACAAGGAAGCGGTTCTGCGCCTGTCGCCGTCTCAGCTGGACGAACTGCTGCACCCGATCGTCGATCCGGCGGCTGAAAAAGGCGCCGTCGTGATCGCCAAGGGTTTGCCGGCCGGTCCTGGCGGCGCTTTCGGCCAGATCGTGTTCACCGCTGCTGATGCCGTGGAATGGGCCAAGCAGGGTAAAAAGGTTCTACTGGTGCGCGAAGAGACCAATCCGGAAGATGTGGAAGGCATGCGCGCCGCTCAGGGCATTCTAACCGGCCGCGGCGGCATGACCTCGCATGCGGCGCTGGTGGCCCGCGGGTGGGGCAAATGCTGCATCGTAGGCTGCTCTGCGTTGAATATCGATCTAAAAGCGAAACAGATGTACGTAAACGGCAAAACTTATTCTGAGGGAGATTTTCTCACTCTGAACGGCACGAAAGGCTATGTGTACAGCGGTCAGTTGAATATGATGAACGCATCGGAGAACCCGCGCTTTGTCCAGTTCATGAAGATCGTGGACAAACACCGCACTCTGAAGGTGCGCACCAATGCGGACACTCCGGAAGACGCGAAAAAGGCGCTTGAATTCGGCGCCCAGGGCATCGGCCTGTTCCGCACCGAGCACATGTTTTACGGCAAGAATTCCGAAGCTCCGCTGTTCTTCTTGCGCAAGATGATCGTCTCCTCGAACGAGGCGGAACGCCGCCATGCTTTGGATGAATTGTTCCCCTATGTGAAAAAAGACATCAAAGCGACCATGGAAGTGATGAACGGCCTGCCGGTCACCATCCGCCTGCTCGATCCGCCGTTGCACGAGTTCGTGCCTCAGGAGGAAGAGAAACGAGCGGAACTGGCCGCCAGCCTTGGCATCTCGGCTCAAGAGTTGAACAAGCGCGCGGAAAGCCTGCATGAAACCAATCCCATGATGGGTCATCGCGGCGTGCGTCTGGGCGTCACCTATCCAGAGATCACCGAGATGCAGGTGCGCGCCATCCTCGAGGCGGCGGTCGAATTGACGCAGGAAGGCAAAAAAGTATCGCCGGAGATCATGGTTCCAGTGGTGTGCACGCGCAAAGAGCTGGACGATCAGAAGGAATTGGTGGATGCAGTGTATGCGCAAGTCTGCGCCAAATACAACGTCAAGTCCGTCAAATTCATGTACGGCACGATGATCGAGATCCCGCGCGCGGCGCTGCAAGCCGGCCGGATCGCCGAGACCGCCGAATTTTTTAGCTTCGGCACCAACGACCTGACCCAGATGGGTTTCGGTTTCTCGCGCGATGATATCGGCGGCTTTGTGCCCGACTATGTGGAAAAGAAGATTCTGCCGGTGGATCCGTTCAATGTGCTGGATCAGGACGGCATCGGCGAGCTGATTCAGATCGGCATCGAGCGCGGCCGCAAAAGCCGGCCGGGCCTGAAAGTCGGCATCTGCGGTGAACATGGCGGCGAACCTTCCTCGGTGATCTTCTGCCATAAAGTGGGCATGGACTATGTGTCCTGTTCGCCTTACCGCGTTCCCATCGCCCGTTTGGCGGCTGCACATGCCGCGATCAAGGGCGGCAAGAAAAAGAAATAACTTGGTTGGTGTCTGCCGGACCATCTCCGGTGCGGATTTTCGCACCGGGGATTTCGGGGGAAGAGTCTCATTGCGAGGGCCGCGTTACGCGGCCCGAAGCAATGCCCTGCGACAAGGGGCAGCATGAAAAAAGGAATTTGCCCTGTGTAAGAGGATCGCTGTCTTTATTCAGGGCATGGGGTTTTTCCGGCCCAACGCCATCGCTTGCCATACAGCCCTACCGCTTTTTATAAAAACAGCCTCTTGACATGCCTTTCGAATAAATTCTCGCGCACGTTTTTCGCGATGGTCGCTTCGTTTTCTTCCAGCGCGGCATAGTAACGGTCGCCCATCTCTGCAGCCACGCGAAAGCCCACATGCAGCAGCTGGCGGAAATGGGGATTGAATTCCGGGCATGACGGATCGTGGCGCAGCGCGTTGCTGAACTGCCTGCCGTCCCACCGGCTCACGGTCTCCGGCGCCGGCAACTTGTCTTTATCGATATCGATGACGGTGGCATACGGCGCGCACACTTCATCAAAGCGGCGCATCGAGCTGCGATACACCTCCTGTGCGATGGCCAGACCGCTGCCGCCGGCTTCCGCCAGGCCGATGAGCTCTTCCAACCAAGTGGTGCCCGCGGTTTTCAGATGCAGGCCGGCGTCGTGTTTGCGCAAAGCGCGGCCGATGATTGGATAAAGGGAGAATTTATCGCTGCCGGAATGCACGCTCAGTTTGAGATTCTCCGGCAGGGAGAATTCTTTAATGGCGAAGCGTATGACGCATAGATCCTGTTCGAACTCTTTTTCAAACTGCTTCCAATCGCCCACATAGTCTACGCCCTTGTTGAAGCGGCCGGTGAATTTCGGCGCTATGGTCTGCGCCGGAATGCCTGCGGCGCTGACGGCGGAAAGAATGAAAAACAGCTCCGCCGGCGTCTGCGCCTGCTGCGCTTCGTCCATGGAGACTTCGATGACCAACCGGTCCACCGGCTTTCGACGGCTGATGTGGCGAAAAATTTTCGCCGCCTCTTCCACGGCAAAGAGAAATTTGCCGGCCGCCTGCTCCAATGTCGCTGCGGTGATGCGCAGCGGCTCGGCAATGCCGGGAATAGACAAGGCCCCCAAATATTTTTCATTCGTCGCCTTGAAGGACTGCAGCGAGGCGGCGGAAGGGGGTTGGCCGATATAATCAGCCACATCCAGGGTAAAGAAATCGCTGTGATCGATAAAGGGATCCACTGTTTTCAAGTTGATATGATCCGCATCGACAAAGTAAGCGCCGGTCCAGCTCAGCGCCTGGACCGCTGCATCCGCTTCGGCGCGGGTGTCGGCCGGCCTGGTGCCGATGAGCGAGTGTTCCCGATTGGATTTATTCCAAACCGGCGTCACATCGACGCCGGCGGCGCGGGCGTCCAGGAACGCCTGCAATTGCGCTTTTCCCTGACGGCCGAACCGGTCGCCGATGCCGATGGTGTATTTAGGCAGTTTCATTCATTCGTCCCTTCCAATAGGATGAAAAGATTAGTTCGAGCTGGCAACCCTGAAAAACGACCCCCGCAGCGGCCGCAACAACCGCGGCGATAGCGTGGGTCAGCGACTTGCCCACACTTTTCAAACTTGGCGACAAGAGGGCATCGTGGTTTCTATCGCAGCAGCAGTTTCTCCTTGAAGGTAGGCTGACTGCCGGCCATTTTCATGAACACGTCCAGCGGCACCACTTTAAATTCATCGCCCAGTTGATCTAAAATATTTTTAACATGATCGATGTCGCTCCATTCGCGCACATGCACCAGGCAAAAATAGGGTCGCTGATGATTGAGCCTGGCCAGCTCGCGCAGATCCTGCACCGCCGCCTGCGCCGGCCGCGTCTCAGAAAGATAATAGTCGAAGGAGATCAGCGGCTTGCCGTCGCGGACGGTGAAAGAGTGCGACGGCGCATAGCCGTTGGCCAGACCCAGAATATTCGGCATGCCGTTGAAAAAAGCGTCCACCACCTCTGGAGTCAACTCGCTGTTGCCCTCCACCGTGGCCCCTTCCGAATAATCCATGATCTCAAAGATGTTCAAATCCAGCTGTTGCATCAATTCGTAGGCCTTGGCCACGACCTGGGGCAAGTACTTGGGCGGGATGGCCTTAGGGTACATATAGCCTGGTCCGCCCAGCGAACCGATGAAATAATCGTTCGCTGTGGCCTGAGAGTAAAAATACTCCAGCATCGACGGCGCCAGCCAGACCCAGTTCATGGTCACTTCCCAAGCATAGGGCATGGAGCCGCGGCCCGGCCGCACCCATGCGCCCAGGCCCAGGCAATCGGTCTGAATGCAGGCGATATAGACTTTTTTCTCCGCACGGTACTCTTTGCCCGGCGCCACGGAGTGCTGATTTTTAAATTGAAATCCGGGAGTGGCCGGCGTCTGATGGCTGAAACTCAGATTAGGCAGCGTGTGCAGCCCCTCGGTGCGCAGAGCAAAGCTGGAGGCCAGTTTGACCGCATCGCGCTCCTTGTCTTTAGCGTAGGAATGCCAGCCCATGACCATGGACAGGGGCTTCATCTCACTCATCAGCTTTTTGGCCAGGCGGTACTCTTCGACATCGCTCTCTTCAGTGGACAGATCGGAGAAAAAAGCGCCTTTCAGAATGCCGAAATCCGCTACCCCCGGCCGCATGATTTTACCCGATTCGCCGCCCATCCAGACGATGAAATCGCGGCTGCAGCGCGGCCAGTACTGCTGATACGCCCAGGCGTAGATGTCGATGTCCTTCTGTCCGGTGAACTTGGCCCTGAAATCGGCGATGGGGCGCAGATGATATTTTTCCACCATTGGCAGCATCTCCTCAGAGATCACGATGGCTTTTTCCAGTCCGGCCAGCGTAAAGGCGACGATCAGGGAGGTGCGGACGTTTTTATCCCAGAGAATGTAGCCCTTGACTTGAGGCAGGAAGGTCTTCAGCGCCTCTTCGGTCGAGGTCAATTCGGTGAATTGAAATCCTTTTTTGTCGCGATAAAAATCCAGCATCGAGGGAGTGAAGCGGAAATCCCACTTGGGGCCGTAGACAAAATACAATCGCGGTGCGCCGTCGTTGGCCAGCCCTTGCAAAGAAATCAACATCGCCTGTTCCGGCAGCTTGCCGTCAATCGCCCAGTCGTCGGTCATGTGCATGAAAAAGGCCGGTCTGACGCCGTCGCGCACAAACGTATAACTTTCACCGCTGTCTCGGGTCGGCCGCTGGACGTTCAGCAGCAGCGTGCCGTCCTTTTGCACCGCATAGGTGCTGGTGCTGGTCAGTTCGCGGCTGCCCTGAGAAACCCAGACCGGATAGGTTTCTTCGACTGTAAAGCCTTCGCCGTTTTTTTCCATTTTGAGCTTGGCCCGGCGGTCAGCGCCCGGCTGGCGTGAGATGGCGGAAAAGACGTTGTACGGCCACACTCGAGTGGACGCTTTCAAAGTGACTGGTTGGCCGTTGACCGGCAACAGCAGCGTATCGTGCAGGCTGCGGCCTGTGCCCCAGATCTGCTCCACCCGCAGGGTCTGTCCGGTCATCGAGATGTCCAGCTTCAGCGTTTTATACAGGCCGATCTCTGCGCTCTTTTCCGGGACCAGCTGCCAGCGCCCGATGAACGGCGTTTCACTATAGCCGACGGAAATGCATAAAAACAGCATGACCGCTGTTTTTCGCAGCCACTCATTCATTTTCTGCTCCTTGACAGGTTCCATGATAAAATCAAGTTGAAAAATAGCCAAAGCGACAATGAATTGCAAGCAAAAACAGAGCCGCCGGCTGGTTTTCCTCTTGCATTTTTGCGCAAATTTTCACACTTTTTCTTTTCTTTTAGGAGTGAGCATGAAAAGCGCGCAAATCGGTCAAAGAATTCTCAAGTTGATGGAAAGCAAGTCCGTCTCTCTGTCGGAGCTTTCGCAACGAACCGGCCTCAGAGAGCCGGCGCTGCGAACGCTGATGGAGGACGATCGTTACCCCGCTTTGGGATCCCTGCTGCGGATCAGCCGCGCCCTGGGCGTGCGACTGGGCACCTTCCTCGATGATCAGATCACGGAGGATCCCCATATCGTCCGCGCTGATGACCGGCAGGAGCGGGTGGATGCGTCCCGCCGAAACGGCGCGGAGGAAAGAATGTCTCTGCTGTATTACCCGTTGGGAGCGGGAAAAAGCGACCGCCACATGGAGCCCTTCTATGTGGAGGTGCTGCCCGAGATCGACGGCAGCGAGACGGCCTCCAGTCACGAGGGCGAAGAGTTCATGCTGGTCTTGAGCGGCGTCATAGAAGTGATCTACGGCGGCCGTCGCCACACCCTGACCAGCGGCGATTCCATCTATTACAATTCCGCGGTTCCCCATTACGTCCGCTGCCTGGGCGAAGAAAAAGCCGCTCTGATGGCTGTGCTCTATGATCCCCAGTGAGCCTCGTGCAGGCGGCGTTGACGGGAGGTGTGTGATGAAATCATTTGACGGCTTGATGGATAAGACGCTGGGCCAGATGTTAGACGACGCCATCGCGGCGCACGCGGAGAACGAGGCGGTGGTATATTGGGACCGCAATTACCGCATGACTTACCGCGAGTTCGGCATTCTGGTGGACAAGCTCGCCAAGGGATTGATGGCCCTGGGCGTGCAAAAGGGCGAGAAGGCGGCCATTTGGGCCAGCAACGTGCCCCACTGGGTGGCGCTGCTGTTCGCCACCGCCCGCATCGGCGCGGTGCTGGTGACCGTGAACACCAATTATCGCCGCTTTGAGCTGGAGTACCTGCTGCAGCAGTCGGAAGCGGAGAACCTGTTCATCATCGACGGCTATCGCGACACCGATTATGTGCAGACTCTGTACGATCTGGCGCCCGAGTTGCGCGAACAGCCGCGCGGATATCTACGCTGCGCCAACCTGCCAAACCTACGCCGGGTGTTTTTCCTCGGCCAGGAAAAACATCGCGGCATGTATTCGATCTCCGAGTTGGTGGCTCTGAGCTGCATGATTTCCGACCAGGAGTATCAGCAGCGCCAAGCCGGTCTGAATGGCCATGACATCGTCAACATGCAGTACACCTCCGGCACCACCGGTTTTCCGAAAGGCGTGATGCTCAGCCATCATAATATCGTCAACAATGGTTTCTGGATCGGCGAGAATCAGGCGTTGAGCAGCCGGGATCGCGTGTGTTTGCCGGTGCCGCTGTTTCACTGTTTCGGGCTGGTACTGGGCGTGATGGCGGCGGTCGCTCATGCCTCCACCATGGTGATTTTGGAGTCTTTTGACGCATTGCATGTCATGGCTTCGGTGCAGCATGAACGCTGCACGGCGCTCTACGGCGTGCCGACCATGTTTATCGCCATTCTCGAACATCGGTTGTTCGACAAATTTGACTACAGTACCCTGCGTACCGGCATTATGGCGGGTTCACCCTGCCCCATGCAGGTGATGCGCCAGGTGATCGATAAAATGCACCTGACCGAGATCACCATCTGCTACGGCTTGACCGAGGGCTCGCCGGTGATCACTCAGACGCGTGTGGATGACGACATTCATCACCGGGTCGCCACCGTGGGCAGAGCGCTTCCCGGCATCGAACTCCGCCTGGTGGATCCGAAGACCAATGCCGCGGTGGAGGTCGGTGAAAAAGGGGAGGTCTGCTGCCGGGGATACAACGTGATGAAAGGATATTACCGGCAGCCGGAGGAGACCAGCCGGGTGATCGATGCGGACGGTTGGTTGCACTCCGGCGATCTGGGCGTGATGGACGAAAAGGGCTATCTCACCATCACCGGCCGCTGCAAAGATATGATCATCCGCGGCGGCGAGAACATCTATCCGCGTGAAATCGAAGAATTTTTATATCATATGGAGGGCATTTCGGACGTGCAGGTGGTCGGCGTTGCCAATCACAAATACGGCGAAGAGGTGGCGGCGTTTGTCATTCGCAAACAGGGTGCGCAAATCACCGAAGCGGATGTGCGTGATTATTGCCGCGGCAAGATCAGCCGGTTTAAAATTCCTCAGTACGTCTTCTTTGTCGATGCCTATCCATTGACTGCCAGCGGCAAAGTGCAAAAATACCTGCTGCGCGAGATGGCCTGCGAACTGGTCAAAGCGCGGGAACAGCGCGGCGAAATCGTCCAGGGCGATGCCCGCTCGTCCTGAAACTAGAGGTCTATAAGCAGGGAGTTAAGGATGAAAGCGATATTGCAAAAATTGATCTTCACCGCGTTCAGCTTGATTGGATCTTTGCTGTCCGCTCAGGATGCGAACAACACTCCAGTCGCCGAACTCATCTCGCCCATGTACCGCACGCGGATCGACGTGCCGGCGATCCCGGGATACGTCACATTGAAATGCGATTTTCACCTGCACACGGTGTTTTCGGACGGCATCGTCTGGCCGCAGATACGGGTTCAAGAGGCCTGGATGGACGGTCTGGATGTGATCGCCATCACGGATCATATTCGTAAGGATCCGTCCAAGGAGTATCTGCCTGGCGACAACAACCAGTCTTATGCGTTCGCCCGCAGCCGCAGCCAGGAGTGGGACATGGTGGTGATCAAGGCGGGCGAGATCACAAAAAAAATGCCGCCTGGCCATTTCAACGCGCTGTTCGTTCAGGACGTAGATTCTCTGAATCAGGAGGATCCTATGGCGGCGTTGGCAGCGGCGGCGAGGCAGGGGGCGTTCATTCAATGGAACCATCCGGGTTGGAAATCCCAGCAGCCCGACACCACCCGTTGGTGGCCGGAGCATGAAAAAATTTATGAGAAAGGCTGGATGCACGGCATTGAAGTGTTTAATTTTATCGAATGGTATCCGATCGCCCTGGATTGGTGCTTGGAAAAGAATCTGGCTGTCATGTGCAACAGCGATCTGCACGGCGCCACCAGCATGCACTATGATCTGGAAAAATGGCCGCGCCCCATGACACTGGTGTTCAGCAGGGACCGCAGTGAAGCCGCCATCAGAGAAGCGCTGTTCGCCGGCCGCACGGTCGCGTGGTTTGGCAGTCATTTGGCCGGCAAGAAAGAATACCTGGCCGCGTTGTTCAGAGCTGCGATCAGGATTATGCCTGCCCATTACACGGATGACAAGGGCAATCGCTTCCATCACCTGATCAACGAATATGATCTGCCCTGGAAGATCAAAGAAAAATCGGCGGCTTTTAAAGGCGAAGTGTGGTTGCCCCGAGCGGGCAGCGCGGTGATCAAGGTGAACTCTGCAGTGGAAAAAATGACGTTTACAGTGAGCAATGCGCACACGGCCGGCAAGGATGTGCTGCAGGTTCAGTGGCCGTGGTAAGCGAGAGCCGGGTCATTCGGTTCTGGCCGAGTGCGCCTGTTTGAAGGTCAACGCCGCGATCAGCAGGAACAACACATCCTCTACAATGCGTTGCAGGCTCACTCGGCTCGCATGGCCCTGCAGGCTGAAACAGCCGCAGTCGATGTCCAATCCGCGCACCATCGCTGAGGCAATGGCGATGATGAACACCCCATTGAGCGTCATCAGCCACAGCGAAGCCCCCTGAATCCATCTTCCCCCTATCAGTAAAAGACCGCAGAGCAATTCCAGCCACGGCAACACCACAGCGGCCGCAGCCACGGCAGGCCAGGGCAACAGCCGGTAGTGGTCGATCTGTTGCGCAAAAGCCGCCGGATCGGCAATTTTGCCCAGCGCTGCATATATGAAAACCACAGCCAAAAACCAGCGTAACAAGATCAGCAGGGCGTATTTCGTTTTATCGTTCATGGTTTCTCCGAGGACAGGGCGCCTCCGCCGGCCAGCCAATCGTTCAGGCCGGCATCGTAGATCGCCACAGATCGATAGCCGCTCTGCACCAGCACCTGGGCCAGCTGATGCGACAGATCACAAGGCGGACCTTCACAATAGGTGACCAGCCAACGATCAGACGGCAGATGCTGCAGAGTTTCCTGCATTCGGCCCAGTTCTTCCACCGGCAGAGACAGAGCGCCGGGCAGGTGCCCGCCTTGATATTCGGACGCGGACCGGCTGTCGATGAGCAGAACGGTTCTGCGCTGCAGCAGGCCGAGCAAGGCCTCCCGGCTGATAAGCCTGGGCTGCCTGAAGGCATCCGAATCCTGGGCAGCGATGTCGACCGTCGGCAGATCCAGCGCAAAGGTCGAATCCTGAACCGCAGGCCGCACAGGACGGCTCCAGGACCAATGGACTGAACCAGGATGGATCAGGCCGGCTCCTGCGCCGATGACGGCGGCGAGCATAAAGATTAAAAAAGCTTCTCGCAGGGCGTTTCGCATCAATGGCAGCGCTTCCTTAAATTCGAAGGGGAAATCGGCCCGGTTGGTCCAGGCGGGTATTGACAAGAATATAAATATTTTTTGGCAATTTATCAAAATATTGTTAAATTTTTCAGACTTTAAGGAATGTCCATGGCTGCGCTGTTATCCTCAAATTATTTTCTTTTATTTCTCATCATCTCCCTCGGTCTGATCGTCGGCCACATCAAGATCCGCGGCATTGCTCTGGATGTCTCTGCGGTGATCTTTATCGCTTTGTTCTTTGGTCATCTCGGCTATCGTCTGCCCGCGGAAATCCAAACCATCGGTCTGTTGTTGTTTATCTTTACCATCGGCATTCAGGCCGGCCCAGGCTTTATCAATATCTTCCGCAGAAAAGAGATCACCCTGTTCGTTCCCGCTCTGCTGGTGATCTCGTTCGCTTTCATCCTAACCGCCGCACTGGCTTATTTCCTTCATTTGGACCGGGCGCTTGCCTGTGGTCTGTTCACCGGCGCCTTGACCAGCACGCCGGGCCTGGCTGCGGCCATCGAGGTCACTCACTCGCCGTTGACCTCCATCGGTTACGGCATCGCCTATCCTCTGGCGGTGCTGTCTGTGGTGCTGTTCCTTCGGCTTCTGCCCCGTTTGCAGCGCATCGATCTTGCCGCCGCTGAACAGCAGTACCGCCGAAGCATGGCTCGAGTGTACCCCGCCATCCTTAACAGGAACTTTACGGTGGCGAACAACAACGTGACTGGAAAAACCATCGGCGAGCTCAATATCCGCAGCATGACCGGCGCCACCATCTCCCGGCTGCTGCATGACGGCCATGCCATGACGCCGACGCCTGAGAGCCGATTGTACCCTGGCGATCTGGTGAAAGCGGTGGGCAGCGAGGAGGCGCTGGATAAAATAGCCGTTCTGCTCGGACCTGCCACCGACGCAGAGATTCCCCTCAGCCGCGGCTATGACGTGCAATGGATTTTGGTAACCAGAAAACAGGTGGTCAATCAATCGCTTGCTGAACTGAATCTGCTGGCCAACTATAACGCCACCGTCACGCGCATACGTCGCAGCGGAGTGGATCTTTCGCCCAATCCCAACAGCACGCTGCGATTCGGAGACAAGCTGATGGTCGCCTGCGACGTCGACAACATGGCGCAGGTGGCTGTTCTGCTCGGCAATAACGTGAAGCGATTGTCAGAGACCGATTTCCTGCCCATTTTTCTCGGCATCACCCTGGGAGTGCTGGTGGGACGGCTGCGCATTCCCTTTTTCGCCGGTCTCTCATTTCAACCGGGTCTGACCGGCGGCGTTCTGGCCACCGCGCTGCTGCTCGGTTGGTTGGGCAAGACCGGCCCGATCATCTGGAGCTTGTCCAGCACCGGCAACCAGGTGCTGCGTCAGCTGGGCCTGCTGCTGTTTTTATCCAGCGTCGGCACAGAGGCGGGCGCTCACTTGCAGGAAGCGGTGGCGGGGCAGGGGGTCCAGCTAATGGCGTTAGGCGTGGTGATTACTTGGATCCCCATGGCGTTAGCGGTCTGGCTGACCGGCAAGTTGGTGCGGATCAATTTTCTTAGCCTGCTCGGCGCCTTGACCGGAGGCATGACCAGCACTCCGGGTTTGGCTGCGGTGGATTCCATGACCGAATGCGACGCACCGCAGATCGCCTACGCGGCGGTCTACCCGCTGGCATTAGTGCTTAAGGTTTTGTTTGTACAAGGAATGGCTATGTTGCTCTAAGAATGATTTTATGGAATTTTTCAGTCGTTTTTTTGTTAATACAAAAGAGAAAACAAGTTCGATAAACGATACAAGCCAAATCAACCAAAAGGAGTAAGCCATGTTATCGAAAACCATGGAAAAAGCGCTGAACGAACAGATCAACAAGGAAATGTATTCGAGTTACTTGTATCTGGCCATGGCCGCCCATTTGAGCGAGCAGCATCTTGATGGTTTTGCTAAATTTTTTGAAATTCAGTCCCAGGAAGAGTGGGGCCATGCCATGAGGATTTACAAACATTTGAACGAGCGCGGCGGACGCGTGGTTCTGGATAAAATCGACAAACCTCAGACGACGTTCAAGGATCTGGAGGAGATCTTTACCCTTACCCTGGAACATGAGCAATTCATAACCAAGAGCATTCATACCCTGGTGGACCTGGCTGTCAAGGAAAAGGATCACGCAAGCCAGATCTTTCTCGATTGGTTCGTCAATGAGCAGGTTGAAGAGGAGGCCAACATGGAAAACTGGCTGGCCAAGATCAAAATGTCAGGCGCCAAGGGGCATGTGCTGTTCATGCTTGACGGACATGCCGGAGAGCGTAAGAAATAACGAACCGTTGTTATTTTCCTGGTGTTGAATGACCGGTTGCCCGAGTTTGAAAGGCAGCCGGTTTTTTTTTGCCTGTGATCGCTTCTGGTTTTTCTCCTGCTGGAATGGCGATGAAGGAAAAATACCTTGCATTTATTCTCTTTTCCGGCTTAACTTATGCACAAATGGGTATCTCTTGTGGCCTCTCCAGCGCGATTGCGGTTTTCCGTTGGGTCCTTCACAGC
Organism: bacterium; assembly: GCA_029565685.1. GTDB lineage: Bacteria > Zhuqueibacterota > Zhuqueibacteria > Residuimicrobiales > Residuimicrobiaceae > Anaerohabitans. The sequence goes on from JAKQNR010000021.1 coordinate 226,941, forward strand.
TGGAGAAAGGTCTGCTGCTCTGTTTCCAGCCATAGGGAGATGAACCATGAAGGCCGAATCCATCCGTCGATTGTCGCTGCTGGAAAAGCCCGATGTGACAAAATACCTGGGTGAAAAAGCGCCTGAGGGCATCCAGGCTTGGGGCAATGTCGAATTTTTACACAATCGCAAAATCGCTTTTTTTTGCTCCCAGCGTTGTCCGGGCAGTGTGCTGGCCAAGATGTATGATCTGGCGCAGATCCTCAGCCAGCGGCCGGTGACGCTGCTGGGCGGCTTTCAATCGCCGGTGGAGCAAGAGTTCCTCAACCGGCTGCTGCGAAGCGCCATGTCGGCCATCGTATGTCCGGCCAGAGCGCTGACCGGCGTACGATTAAAGGCGGAGTGGCGCGAGCCCATGGTGCAGGGCCGTTTGTTGTTGTTGTCGCCGTTCGACGATGGGATTCGGCGCACCAGCCGCACGCTGGCGTTGCAGCGCAATCGTTTCGTCGCCGCCATGGCGGATGAGATTCTCCTGGCGTTCGCCTCTCCGGGCGGGGCCAATATAAAATTGTTCTCTGAGATGCGGGACTGGAAGAAAAAAATCTATACGCTGAATGACCCGGCGAATCAGCCGCTGATCGCCAAGGGTGCGCGGCCGCTGCTGCCGCAGGAGGTGTTCAACCGTTTTTAATCCCCGCACGTGGACGGCGGCGCCATATACGCGCTTTGCCCCTGACTCAATGCCATAAGACCATGACCTCTCTACAAACGCATTTCAACCGGTTTCGCAAAAACATCATCGGCTGTGATCACCGCTTTACAACGCCCTATGGCGAAAAAAGGTTGGTGTATGCGGACTGGACGGCCAGCGGCCGGTTGTACGCTCCTATTGAAAAAAAGATGATCAGCCTGTTTGGACCGTTGGTGGGCAACACCCACTCGGAATCCAGCGTCACCGGCGGCACCATGACGCAAGCATACCACGCCGCGCACAGAATCATCAAGGAGCACGTGCATGCCGATCCTGCGGATGTGATTTTAACCATGGGCTCGGGCATGACTTCGGTGGTCAATAAATTTCAACGGCTTTTGGGGCTCAAAGTGCCGGAACAGCTCGCCCCGTATCTACGCCTGCCGAAAGAGTACAAGCCGGTGGTGTTTCTCACCCACATGGAGCATCACTCCAATCAGACGACCTGGCTGGAAACCATCGCCGAGGTGGTGGTGGCGGCGCCGGACAAAGACGGCCTGGTGGATCTCGATCAGCTGGCTGAAACCGTGCGTAAATACCGCCACCGACCGCTCAAGATCGGCTCCTTCACCGCCTGCTCCAATGTGACCGGGTTGCAGACGCCCTATCATCAGATGGCCGCGATCATGCACGATATCGGCGGCTATTGCTTTGTGGATCTGGCCGCCTCTGCGCCCTATGTGTCCATCGACATGCATCCGCCGGATCCGCGGCAACGGTTGGATGCGATTTTTTTCTCGCCGCACAAATTTCTCGGTGGTCCGGGCACACCCGGCGTGCTGATCTTTAATCCGGAGCTCTATCAGCTGCATGTGCCGGAACAGCCGGGCGGCGGCACGGTGAACTGGACCAACCCTTGGGGCGAACACAGCTATATTCAGGATATCGAGATCCGTGAGGACGGCGGCACCCCCTCTTTTCTTCAGGCCATCCGCGCGGCCTTGTGCATACGATTGAAGGAGCAAATGGGCGTGGCGAACATGCTGGCGCGCGAAGAACAGATGTTGCCGAAAATATTTGCCGCGCTCAGCCGCATTCCCGGCATCCACCTGTTGGCGCCCCATCAGCAGCAACGGCTGGGCATTTTTTCCTTTTGGGTTGAAAACATCCATTACAATCTGCTGGTTAAACTGCTCAACGACCGTTTTGGCATCCAGACGCGCGGCGGCTGCTCCTGCGCCGGCACCTATGGACACTATCTGTTGCATGTGGACCCGAAGCGATCCCGCCGAATCACGGAAAAAATCAACAAGGGCGATCTCTCGGAAAAACCCGGATGGGTGCGCCTGTCCCTTCATCCCACCATGACCGACGAAGAAATCGAGTTTATCCTGCATGCGATTGCAGAGGTCGTCAAGCACATCGCGTCGTGGGAAAAGGAATACCGCTACGATAAACGCACCAACGAATTCTACCATACCCGCGCCGGCCAGGCCGGCCACGCTCGTGTGGCGCATTGGTTCGAACTGGACGAATAGCGATCACCTGACACAGGGAGCTTGTGTGCGCAATTATTGTCTCTTTCTTTTTTTTCTCATCGCCGGTTGTACGTTCGGCCAAGATCGAACCGTTCATCTGCGCATCAATCAGTTGGGCTATCTGGCGGGCGAGAGCAAGACGGCCGTCGCGTTTTCCCACATGGACCAGCGAGGTCGCCGGTTTGAAGTCATCGACGCAGAAAGCGGCGAACGGGTCTGGGGGCCGGCGGCGGTGGGAAAAAACCGCGGCGGCTATGGCCGCTTTGCTCATCACTATCATTTGGATTTTTCCTCTCTGCGCCGGTGCGGTCGTTTTTTCCTGCAGGTCGGAGCAAACCGTTCCCTGTCGTTTACGGTCGGTCATGACCTCTATGCCGGCACGGCTGAGATCATTCTGGAATATCTGCGTCAGCAGCGCTGCGGTTACAATCCCTGGCTCGACGAGATATGTCATCGCGGCGACGGCCGCACGATGTACGGGCCCATGCCGGACAGCACCTATATCGATGTCAGCGGCGGCTGGCACGACGCCGGCGATCACTTGCGCTATCTGATGACCTCGAGCAACACCGTGTGTCGGCTGCTGTTTTCCTACCTGGAGAACAAGGAGAAATTTCTCGATCGTTTTGATTATTTCGGCCATGCAGGGGCTAATCGCATCGCGGACGTGCTCGATGAGGCCAAATGGGGCTTGGACTGGATGCTCAAAATGCATCCTCAGCCGGACCAGCTGTTCCATCAGGTCGCTGACGACCGGGATCATCAGTATTTCGAGTTGCCATTCAGCGACAGCACCGACTATGGCTGGGGCAAAGGCGCTTATCGGGTGGTCTACTATGCCAACGGCCGACCCCAGGGCCTGGGCCGCTATCAGAACACCTCCACCGGCATCGCCAATTTGGCCGGCCGCTATGCCGCAGCCATGGCCATGGCCGCGGATATTTGGGCCCATGATCTGGGCGACAACGGCTACGCCGCGCTCTGCCTGACCGCAGCGCGCGAGGTGTACACGATGGGAAAAAAGCAGCCCGGGTGCCAGGAGGGGACGCCCTGCCGCGCGCCCTATCGCTATCATGAACGCACTTGGGCCGACGATATGGAGTGGGGGGCCACAGAGCTGTTCCGAGTAACGCAGGAGCCGGCGTATCTGGCGGATGCAAAACGGTTCGCCGTCATGGCCGGCGCCACCTCCTGGTTTGGCAGCGACACCGCCCGCCATTATGAATTTTATCCGTTCATGAACCTCGGCCATTATCGGCTTTATCCCCTGGTGACAGCCTCGTTCGCCGATACCCTGGCCGGCTATTATCGCACGGAACTGGAAAGAGTGCGACAGAGAGCTGCCGGCAATCCTTACGGCATCGGCCATCCGTTCATCTGGTGCTCCAACAATCTGGCCGCCGCTCTGGTCCTTCAGGGAATGCTGTATGAAAAAATGACTGCAGACGGCAGATATCGCGAGTTGACCACCGCTACCCGCGATTGGCTGCTGGGACGAAATCCCTGGGGCGCCAGCCAGTTCGTCTGCATTCCCGAAAGCGGCGGCGTTACGCCGCAGCATCCGCACAGCGTACTGGCGATGAAGACCAACCGCCCCATCCGCGGCGCCATGAACGACGGACCGGTGTATGCCTCCATCTTTAACAGCCTGAAAGGCGTAAGTTTGCAGAGGCCGGATCCATTTGCGCCCTTTCAGTCGAATTGGGTGGTTTATCATGACGATTTTTGGGATTATGCCACCAACGAACCCACGCTGGACGGCACCGCCGAAGCGCTGTACTGGTTGGCCGCGCTGTCGCCCTAACAGAATAAATCTCCTTGCTATTCAGCAGAGATGTTTCTACCTTTCTTGGATTTAAACCGGAGGAAACGCTATGCAGAACCTTGTGCTGCTGGATTGGATAGTCATTTTCGTCTATTTTGGCTTTATCGCTTACATCGTCTGGTGGTCTTCGCGTCAGCAAAAGACGGCGGAGGATTATTTTTTGGCCGGTCGTGATATCGGCTGGTTCGCCATAGGCGGCTCTCTGTTCGCATCCAACATCGGCTCCGAGCATATCGTCGGTCTTGCCGGCCAGGGCGCTTCCACCGGTTTAGCGATGGCGCATTGGGAGTTGCACGCCTGGGTGCTGGTCATGCTCGCGTGGGTCTTTGTGCCCTATTATTATCATTCCCGTGTCTTCACCATGCCCGAGTTCCTCGAGCGCCGTTTCAGTCCTAAAGCGCGTTGGATCCTTTCACTGGTTTCTCTGGTGGCGTATGTGTTCACCAAAGTGTCGGTCACCGTCTATGCCGGCGCTCTGGTGTTTCAGACTCTGCTGCCGGATGCCTTTGGTTCGCCGGAGAACGCCTTTTGGGTCGGCGCGGTGGCCACGGTGGTGTTGACCGGCATTTACACGGTGCTGGGCGGCCTGCGCGCAGTGATCTACACGGATGCGGCTCAGGCCGTCATTCTCCTGATCGGATCCATCGCCATCACCTATTTCGGCTTGGACAAGCTGGGCGGTTGGGGCGTGATGAAAGAGGTCTGCCGGGAAAACGCCGCAGGGTTCGCTTTGTGGCGGCCGCTCTCGGATCCCGGTTTTCCCTGGCTGGGGGTGATCATCGCTTCGCCGATCATCGGCCTCTGGTACTGGTGTACGGATCAATACATTGTGCAAAGGACGCTGTCTGCGAAAAATCTGACCCAGGCGCGGCGCGGCGCCCTGTTCGGCGGATTTCTCAAGCTTTCGCCGGTTTTAATCTTTCTTGTGCCGGGCCTTATGGGCTGGGCGCTGCATCAGCAGGGCATTATTCACATTCCGACCAAAGTTCTCAACGGCGCCACCGTCATCAACGGCGATCAGGTGTTTCCGACCATGGTGACCACGTTGTTGCCGGCCGGCTTACGCGGAGTCGTGGTCGCCGGACTGCTCGCTGCTTTGATGAGCTCGCTTTCCGCTCTGTTCAACTCTGCCGCTTCGCTGTATACGGTGGATGTCCATGAAAAATTATGGCCCGGCGCTTCGCAGGAGAAGCTGGTGCGCGTCGGTCGCACCGCCACCGCCGTGGTCGTGCTGCTGGGCTTGATCTGGATTCCAGTCATGCCCATGATCTCCGGCGGCGGGCTGTACCAATATCTGCAAAGCGTGCAGAGCTACCTGGCGCCGCCCATCGCCGCTGTATTCCTACTGGGCATTTTTTGGCGCCGCATCAACGCCAGGGGCGCGGTCTGGGGTTTGACCACCGGTTTTATCCTGGGCATGCTCAAGATCACCATTCAGGCGATCTTTGGTCAGGGCAAGGTGGAAAGCCCGGCGTTTTTGGCGGCTGTCGGCGATTTCAACTTTTTATATTTTGCCGGCGTGCTCTTTACTCTCAGCATTCTGGTGGTCATCATCGCCTCTCTGACCGCGCCGCCGCCCACGGAGGATCAGATCAAGGGACTGACCTTCGCTACACGCACAGCGAAAGAAAAACAGGAAACTCGGGCCAGCTGGAACTGGGTGGATGTGGTGGCTACGCTCGTGGTCCTTGGCGGCGTGCTCGCTATGTACCTGTATTTCAGCTTTTGGTTGAATTGAGCCTTTTACGGCGCACCGTACGTATTTGGGAACCCATGAGGTGTGCCGTGAACGGCTGCGCAAACCAAGTGGTTTGCATGTATATGGTCAGGGCAAGTCGATTGAAATGACTTGCCCTTTGTGCATCTGAATTCTGCATCGCCCTGATTTACATTCACCCTGACGGGAGAGTCCCTATGATCCAGAAACTTGTTCTGGGAACCGTTCTGTTGACTGGGAGCCTGACCATGGCCGCTACTTTTTCCAAGGAAAACGTCCGAGTGCACCGGCTGGACAATGGCTTGAAGGTATTATTGTTCGAAGACCACTCCATTCCCAATATCGCCTATTATACTTTTTTCCGTGTGGGCTCGCGCAATGAACGGCCGGGCCTGACCGGCGTTTCTCATTTCATCGAACACATGATGTTCAACGGATCCGCCCATGTAAAACCAGGCGAGCTGGACCGGATCATGGAGTATCACGGCGGCTCCAACAACGCCTATACCAGCGATGACGTCACCGCGTATACGGACTGGTTTCCGTCTGCAGCGGCGGAAAAGATGATCGCCCTGGAAGCGGACCGCATGCAGGGTTGTCTGTTCGATCCGCAGGTGCTGGAATCCGAACGCGGCGTGGTCGCTTCGGAACGTCGTCTTTCGGTGGATAACGACAACGAGAACTTGCTTATGGAGAGCGTGCGCGCCACAGCCATCATGGCTCATCCCTATCACTGGGATGTGATCGGCTGGATGAGCGATATCCAGAGTTGGAAGCGGGAGGAGATCCTGGCCTATTACCGGCAATTTTACGCTCCCAACAACGCGGTGGTGGTCGTGGTCGGCGATTTCAAGGCCGACGCCATGATCCAGCTGATCGAGCGGCACTATGGCGCCATTGCACCAGGTCCGCAGCCGCCGGAGGTCGCCACCGTGGAGCCGGAGCAGCTGGGACCGCGCAGCACGCTGCTGTACCGGGATGCACAGACGCCCTCTTTTTTGCTCGCTTATCCGGCGCCCGCCTGCACGGATCCCGATTTCCCGGCCATGCAGATTCTGGAGTTGATCCTGCTGCAGGGTGAGAGCAGCCGGCTGTATCAGCGCCTGGTGGCTGAGGAGCAGCTGGCGATCGAGATCGGCGGCGGCATTCAGGAGACCATAGATCCCTTGCTGTTCTACATCAGCGTGAAACCCCGTCCCGGCGCGGATGTCCACAGGATTGAAAAGATCGTGGAGGAGGAATTGGCGCAGGTGGCGGCTGAAGGGATCAAAGCCAAAGAGCTGACCAAGGCCTTTAACGCCATCGAAACTCGGTTTTACGCTTCCCTGCAATCGATCGCCGGCAAAGCCAACGGCCTGGGGATTCACGAGGCGCTCTATGGTGATTTCGCTGCGCTGTTCACGCACATGGTTCGTTTTCAAAAAGTGCAGGCAGCCGACGTTCAGCAGGCGGCTGGGAAATATTGTACGCCGGTCAAAAAGACCCTGGGCCTGGTGCTGCCGAAAGGAGAGACGGAATGAAGACCGCGACGCTTCTGTTCATGATGACCACCGCCCTGGCCGCCGGATCGGGGCCGGGTTTCAATCTGCCGGCCCCGCAGACTTTCAAGTTGCCTAACGGCATGACGGTCTTTTATCTGCAGGACCGTTCGCTGCCGCTGGTGGGCTTTCGTCTGCTGATCAACGGCGCAGGCGCCGCGGCAGAACCCGAAAGCCTGGAAGGCGCGGCGGATCTGATGGCCGAACTGATGATGAAAGGTGCGGCCGGCAAAAGCGCCTTGCAGGTGGCTGAGGAACTGGATGAACTCGGCGCCGATCTGCAGATCAAGGCCGGGGATGAATTCCTCTCGCTCAGCGGCCAGTCCTTGGCCAGATATTGGCCGAAGCTGCTGTCGCTCACCTGCGATTGCCTGCTGCGCCCTGATTTCAGCGAGGCGGAGTTCATCAAGGAGAGGGAACGCCGCATCGACCAGATAAAAGCCATCAAGGACAATCCTTCGCACGCTGTGACGCAGTATTTCCGTAAAGCCTATCTGGCAGGCCATCCATTCGGCCGTCTGGCGGTGGGCAGCGAGGCCTCGTTGCAGGCCATGACCGTCAAAGACATTCGCGTTTTTTATCGCAGCGCGATAAGACCGGACCAGGCTCTGCTGGCCGTGGTGGGCGATTTTTCACCCGCTGAGTTGAGAAACGGGCTGGAGAAAAATTTTTCGCAATGGAAAAAGAGCGGGACAAAAGCTTCGGCCGTGGTTCTGCCGCCCCTGCCTTTGCCCCGCGGCAAGCAAGGTCTGCTGGTGGACAAACCTGACGCCAGCCAGGCTTATTTCATCATCGGCGCGCCCGGCATCGCCGTCGTGGACCAGCACGCCGCAGCCGCCCAGGTGATGAACACACTGTTCGGCGGACGCTTTACCTCCCGACTGAATAATGAACTGCGGGTCAAGCGCGGACTGACCTACGGCGCGCGCAGCACCCTCGAGTCATGGCGGCCGGGCGGTCTGTTTACCATCAGCTCGTACACGAGAAACGAAAAAATCGGCGAAATGCTGCAGGTGAGTCTGGATCTGTTGCGTCAGGCGGCGCTCGTTGGCTTTGATGAAGAAGAAGTGGTCAGCGGCCGCAACTATGTGCTCGGTCAGTTTCCGCCTAAATTTGAAACCCTGATGAGCAAGGCGCGCGCGTACACGGATCTGGCGTTTTACGGACTGCCCTTTGATTATTATGCCGGCCTGCTCAGCCGCGTGGGCAGCAGCGACCGCGAAGCGGTCCACGCACAGGCGAGAAGACTGATGCCGCAGGAGGATTATGTGCTGGTCGTGGTGGGCAAGGCTGAAGAGATCCGCGAACAGCTGGCGCCCTTTGCCGACTGGAAATTCCGCTCCATCACAGACGATGGATTTTAGCTGCAGGGGGTTGGGACTGCGGTTTCGGTCCCTCTGAAGGATGTGGGGCGGCGGGTTGAAAGCCCGTTGGAGAGGATGTGCGAAGACAGGAGTGAGTTATGGTTGATGTGTTGCTGATTAATCCCCCCAACCGAATCGATGCCTATTCAACCGGCAAAGAAATGGTGCCGCTGGGATTGCTGTCCGTGGCCGCGTATATGGAAAAAAGCGGGCATCGGGTCATGGTGCTGGATTTGGAATTTGAGGATCAGGCGGTGGATAAAATCATCGAGGCGGAAAAGCCGCGCTTGGTCGGCATCGCCGGCACATCGGCCACCCGTTTTGAAGCGTTCGACCTCGCACGGCTGGTGAAAAAAGTGAATCCGAACGTCGCCACGGTGTACGGCGGCTGCCACGCCTCCTTTACCGCAGAGGACACGCTCACCCATGTTCCCGAGTTCGATGTGGTGGTGCGCGGCGAGGGCGAAGAGACCACCGCCGAGCTTTTAGCCGCGCTGGACTCGGCAAGCCCGTTGTCCGCGGTTCAGGGCTTGAGCTTTCGCCAGGACGGCCGAGTGGTGCACAACGACCCGCGGCCGCGCATTCGCGATCTGGATGCACTGCCCTTTCCCGCTCGGCATCTGGTGGATATGTCCGGCTATCACCTCAAATTGGATTTGATCAATAAAAAAGCCGCCTCCCTCATCACCTCCAGAGGCTGTCCGATCAACTGCTCATTCTGTTCCGCCAGCTTTATGTTCGGCAAAACCCTGACCCGCCGCTCTGCGGGGAATGTGGTCGATGAAATGGAACAGGTGCTGAACCGCTATGACGTAGCCGGTTTTAAAATCTTTGACAGCACTTTTACTCTGATCCCCAAACACGCAGAGGATATCTGCGATGAAATTTTGCGCCGCGGCCTGAATTTCCCCTGGGAGTGCGAAATCCGCGCCAGCAATATCACGTTCGAGCTGTTGCAAAAGATGAAAAGGGCGGGCTGCTATCTGGTGGACTTTGGCATCGAATCAGCCAGCGAGCCGGTGCTGAAAAGAATGAACAAGGGCATCACCATGGACCAGGTGAAAAGGGTGTTGGACTGGACCAACACCCTGGGCATTCAGCAAAAGCCTTTTTTCACCTTTGGCCACATCGAAGAGACCATGGACGATGCGCAGCTGACTCTGGATTTTATTCGGGATAATCTCGGCCGCATGGCCATGCCCAGCATCGGCGTCGGCATCCGCGTCTACCCCGGCACAGAGGTGGAACGGTTCGCCATGGCGCAAAATCTGCTGCCCGGCTTTGCCTGGTCGCAACCCTATCACGAAGAACGCAACGTCCTGTTGAGCACTTCTGCCAACATACCCATTCTCATTCAGCCGCAGATGGGCTTTGATGAATTGCTGACCATCAAACAAAAGACTCTATCGCTGCAATCCTCCAACCTCGCCTTTGTGCTGCGTCGCCTCCGCAAGGCGCATTCCTGGGCGGATTTAGTCAAATACGCCCGGTTTTTCGTCCGCATGCTCCGTCTGAAAATTATGTCTAAATCGTGATGGCGCGGAGGCCCGAAGCAGACGCCACACGCAGCGGCGCCCCGGCGCCGTTGCGCATTTTTTGTGATTTCGACGGCACCATCGCGGTGAAGGACGTGGGCAATGAGCTGTTCACCCGCTACGGCGATCGGGACTACTGGCGGCATCTGGTGAAATGCTGGCATCGGGGGGAGATCGACGGCCGGCAGCTGTGGCAACGGCAGTGCGAGCGCTCGCGGCTGACGCCGCAGGAGCTCGATGCGTTCGCTCAAAGTCAAGAGCTCGATCCCTGGTTTCCGTCGTTCTACCAGTTCTGCCGTCAGCGCGCCCTGCCGCTCTATGTGGTCAGCGACGGCATGGATGCGTATATCCGCCGCATCCTCGAGCGTCATCAAATCACGGAGGTTTTGCTGCGCTGCAACCATCTGCGAGTGGAGCCGGACGGCCGGTTGTCCGTTGTCTTTCCCTACTATGAGCAAAGCTGCGGCCGTTGCGCCAATTGCAAGGGTTCCCATATCCGCCGGGAAAGACGGTCCGGCGAGACGACCCTCTACGTCGGCGACGGCCTGTCGGACCTCTGCGCGGTAGGCGCGGCTGATATTTTATTGGCCAAAAAACAGCTCAGGACCTATTGCGAGGATAAAGGGGTGGGCTATATTGCGTATGAAAATTTTGCGCATGTTCAGGCGGTGGTGGAAAGAGTGTTGGCCGGTCAGGCGGAAACAGAGGATTGATTTTTCGTTCCGGTCGCCTCTTTGTGTTTGGGTGGATTCGGATGCAACCGTTTTTTCTCTTCGCTGAGCGGCACCACCAGCACTTTGTCCACGCGGTTGCCGTCCATATCAACGACCTCGATGCGCAGACCGTTCCACTCCAAATGTTCTGCTGAAGAGGGGATGCGTCCCAGTTGCGCCATGATGAAACCGCCGAGGGTGAGAAAATTTCCTTCCGGATGAGCGTTGATTTCAAACAGCTCTTCAAATTCATCCATAGGCAACAACCCATCCAGCAGCCACGAACCATCGGTCCGTTGCACGATCATCGGCTCCTCGATGTCGTCAAAGGAGGGGATATCGCCCACTATCGCTTCGAGAATGTCATAGACCGTGATAAAGCCCTGCACCACGCCGTATTCGTCCACCACCAGGGCGACATGGTGGCGTGATTTTTTAAAATTCTCCAGAGCTTTGAACGCCGGCGCGCTTTCCGGAATATACAGCGGAGCCCGCATCCATTTGCGCAGATCGAACTGGTCGTCTATCATCACACAGTTCAGAATATCTTTGGCCCGAATGATGCCGAGCACGGTGTCCAGACTGCCGTCGCAGATGGGGAAACGGGAGTGGTCGCTCTCGCGGATGAGCCGCTGGATCTCCGGAAGCGTTTCGTTGATGTCGATCCAGACGATATCGCTGCGCGGCGTCATCAGCGCATCCACCCGTTTGTCGCTGAGGTCGAATACGCCTTCGATCATGTCGCGCTCCGCCTCCTCGAACATGCCGTGCTCGATCCCCTGGTCGATCATCACTTTGATCTCTTCCTCAGAGACCGGCTGTTCCTTGATCACCGGCACGCCGAAGAGGCGCAATAGGCTTTCCGAGGACCAGGAGAGCAATTTGACGGCCGGTGCAGCGATCAGGGAGAGCAAACGCATGGGCCGGACGATCAAGCCGGCCACCCTTTCCGGATTGGTCAATGCGATCTGCTTGGGCAGCAGTTCGCCGATGATCAGAGAGAAATAGGTGATCGCCAGAACCACCGCGCCGAACGCCACTGCCTCCTGATACGGCGCCAGCCAGGAGAACGGCGCCAACAGCTGGGCCAGTCGGTTGGAAATCCTGGCGCCGCCGATGGCGCCCGCCATGATGCCGATCAGGGTAATGCCGATCTGAATGGTGGAGAGAAAGCGGGAGGGCTGATCCACCAGCTTGAGAACGGCCGACGCTTTTTGATCGCCCTCCTGGGCAAGCTGATGCAGTCTGGTTTTACGAACCGAAACCACGGCGATTTCCGACATGGCGAAAATGCCGTTGGCGATGATCAGTATAAAGATGAGAATGATATCAACGATCATGAATGTTGAATGATAGAATAATAAATTTCATCATATTGATATATATAAGTTACTGTTTTTTTAAGTTCAAAGCAAGGGAAAAATTTACCGGGCTTGTTTGGCCAGCATCCAGCGGATCGAATAGTCCACTGTCTGTTTGCACAGCACTTCATTATGGAGTTCATGCAAGCAGTCCGGCCACAGTTTCAGGGTGCAGATGGGGCCGGCTCTTTCAGCGAAAAGACGGCTGGCATGAGGTGCGCAGATGGGATCGGCCTGGCCATGGGCGAGCAGCAAGGGACAGGCGATTTCCGCCGCATGGTCCAGGGCCCATTGTCCGGCATCGAGCATGGTGGTGACCAGACGAAGCGACACTCGGTTGTGGACCAGAGGATCGTGACGGTATTTTTCCACTACATCCTTTTCATGCGAGAGATGGCGGGGATTGATGTTGCTGTTGATGGTCATGGCAGGGGCGATGGCAGCCAATGTGTTCACCACTTTGACTTTCCATCGCGGCGGCTTTTGGCTCAGCTGCAGCAGGGGGCTGCTGGCCACAGCGCCGGAGACGCCCGGATGGCGGCGAAGCAAGTAGTTGATCACCAGATTGCCGCCCAGGCTGTGGCCGTAGAGAAACAGCGGCTGCGGCCCTTGCAGACGGACTTGTTGCACCAGGTCGTCCAGATCCTGCATCAGCGCTTCATAGCTGGGCGCATGACCGCGGCGGCCTCCCGAGTAGCCATGGCCGCGCAGGTCCAGACCCTGTACATTAAAGCCTGCCCGGGTAAAGGTGCGCGCCACTGCCTCGTAGCGGCGGCAGTGCTCGCCGAGGCCGTGCACCAGGATCACCTGCGCCAGCGCCTGCTGGTCCGGGAACCAGGCGTGCACCGCTAACCGCAGGCCGTCAGCGGTCTTGAAAAACCGATGTTGATCAGGCAATGGGGATCTTTCTTTTTTCCGGATTAGGGTTCTGCTTATAATATATGGCGACGTTGCCGATCATTCCGATCAATTCGGCTTCCGTTCGTTCTCCGATGAGCTTGCTGAGGGTTTTTCTTTCTTCCTTGAATTCCATAAATTTGATTTTGATCAGTTCATGGGCGTCCAGGGCTTGGGAGATGGCGGCAATCAATTCCGGCGTCAAGCCGTTCTTTCCGATCTGGATCACCGGCTTTAAGGCGTTCGCCAGACCGAGCAGATAGGCTTTTTGCGACCCTTTTAAATGTTTCATGTCTTTCCTCAATACAGCTATTTATCCCCGGGGTTGCATTCCAGGCGCTCAAGACGATTCCCTCTAACGATAAGCAGATTTGCATCCAATGTCAAGTCTTTTTGCGCTGTAAAAACCGTGTTCAATCGGGCGTGAGCCCGGCCGAAGGCGCAAGCGGGTTCCCACCGGCCTGGGGAGAAGAAAATGTTGGTTTTCATCCTTGGAAAGCATTACCTTTTAATCGATCTGTCAGGTGAACGGCTTACCTAACCAGGCGGGAGTTGCTATGAAAGAATTCAGGGTCAATGCAAAAGGCGCGTTCAAGCTCAAAGACGTCAAGGCCGATTATGGCTCCGGCGACAAGGCGGAGACCAAAGAGAAGCTGCTGGCGTTGAACAAAGAGTTGGAGATGCTGCAGGAACAGCTGTATGCCGAGCACAAGCACAAAGTGCTCGTAATTCTGCAGGCTATGGACACAGGCGGTAAGGATGGCGTGATCCGGCATGTATTCGAGGGAGTGAATCCGCAAGGCGTTCGCGTCGCCGGTTTCAAGGCGCCGACTCCTCTGGAACTGGATCATGATTATCTCTGGCGCGTTCATCAACAGGCGCCGGCCAAGGGGGAACTGGTCATTTTCAACCGCAGTCACTATGAGGATGTGCTGGTGGTGGCGGTTCATCAACTGGTCCCGGAAAAGGTTTGGTGCAAACGATATGATCAGATCAACGATTTTGAACGCATGCTGGCGGAAGAGGGAACCACTATCTGTAAATTTTTTCTCCACATCGATCTAGATGAACAGAAACAGCGGCTGCAGGAACGGCTGGAGAATCCGGACAAGCAATGGAAATTCAATCCGGACGATCTGAAGGAACGCAAGCTCTGGCCTGAATATATGAAGGCTTATGAGGCGGTGCTGCGGCGGACCAGCACCGACTGGGCGCCCTGGTATGTGGTGCCGTCGAATAAAAAATGGTTCCGCAACTATGTCGTGGCCTCGATACTGGTGAAAACGCTGCGTGGCTTGAATATGAAATACCCCAAGGCGGATTTCGATCCATCCGCCATTCAGATCGATGGAACGGCCCTCCCATAACGAAAGCAGGGATCATGACGGCAATAACCGCATCTGAGCGGGAGCTGGACAAACGCCGGGTGGCGATGACCTCGGTTCTGGCGGCCATCGCTCTGACTGGATTGAAGGTGTTCATCGGCCTGGCGACCGGCAGTCTCGGCATACTGGCCGAGGCTGCGCATTCAGCGCTGGATATGGCCGCTGCAGTGGTGACTTATTTGGCGGTGCTCATCTCCGGCAAACCGGCTGATCATGAACACCTCTACGGCCACGGCAAGGTGGAGAACCTGTCCGCGCTTTTTGAGACGTTGCTCTTGCTGGCCACCTGCATCTGGATCATCCATGAGGCGATCGATCGCCTTTTCGTCAAGACGGTGGCGGTGGAGGCTTCGGCCGCGGCCTTTGCGGTGATGATCGTCTCGATCATTGTGGATGTGAACCGTTCGCGCATGCTTTCGCGGGCGGCGCGGGAGCATAACAGCCAAGCCCTGGAAGCCGATGCACTCCATTTCAGAACAGATATCTATAGCTCGCTGGTGGTGCTGCTGGGCCTGGCGCTGGTTAAAATCGGCGAATGGTTCCCGCATCTGATCCTTCTGCAAAAAGCGGATGCCTTCGCGGCGTTAGGCGTCGCCTTGATCGTCATTTACATCAGCATGGCGTTGGCAAAACGAACGGTGGCCGCGCTGTTGGATGCTGCACCGGCCGGCCTGCTCGAAAACATCACTGCGCTGATTTGCCGCCAGGACGGCGTGATCGACTGCCATAAGGTGCGCATCCGCCACTCCGGCCCCAAACTGTTCATCGACGCACATGTGCTGGTGGACGGCAATCAGAGCCTGCGCAGAGCGCATGATCTGACCGAAGTGATCGAAAGCGCCATTCGCAGTCAACTGCCTAATACGGATGTGACGGTGCACGTGGAGCCCTATCTGGATGCGGAGAAACAGCAAACGGGGCCTTGATCGTCAAGAGGGTATGGTCGATCATGAAGGCGGCAGCGTCTCTGGGCGTAAACCGCGGCGCTGCGGTTTTATTTCCCAGAAAATAACAAGGATGATTCAACACGGCTCACATTCTAATCATTGAAGACGAGCCGAAGCCGGCCGATGGCCGGCTGAAATTTTTCTCCACCCAGAGGGCCGGGTCATCCGCTGGGAAGAGCTGCTCGACAAGGTTTGGGGATACGATCATCCGCCGGATAGCCGCACTGTGAATAACTTTCATACTTTGCGTAAAAGTTGAAATCAATGCCAAAGCGGCGCGCCATTTTATCATGGTGCAGAGAATGAGGTGCCGATTTCTGCGCTAAAAGTGCGCTTGCATTTTAGCTAAAAAGCATGTAACATTATTCCTGCCGGTGCGCAGCAGAGGCAGTCGACCCTGCTTGAAACACTGGTACGCCCTACCGAACGGACTGGAGAAACGGATTTAGCATGCGGATTCTATGGTTTTGTCTTTTGCCCGGCATGCTGTCGGCCGGCGGGCCGTCACAGACAGCGCTCAATGCCATCACGCCGGAGGCTGTCCGGTCCATCGTGGCTTATCTGGCGGCCGATTCGCTCAAAGGCCGCAACACTCCAAGCCCGGAACTGGATCGCTGTGCCGAGTTTTTGGCTGAACGGTTCCGCGCTTATGGCCTGCAGCCGGTGAACGGCAGCTATTTTCAATCCGTGCCCATTCATCGCATTCACCTCGGCGACAGCAACCGTGTCACGCTGCGCGGTCAGGATGGTGTGGAGAAAACACTGGCGATCAAAAAGGATTTTGTTCCGTTTGAAATCACCGCTGACCGCGAAGTGCGCGGCGACATCGTCTTCGTCGGGTACGGCATCTCGGCCCCGGAGTTCGACTATGATGATTACGCCGGCATCGATGTGGCCGGCAAGATCGTGCTGGCGCTCAAGGGCGGACCGAACGAGCAAAAACCGGACAGCCCCTTTTCAAGCCAGAAACGCTCGCCGGCGGTCACGCTCAAGGAAAAAGTCAAATGCGCCATGGACCACGGCGCCGTCGGGTTCATGCTGGTCACCAATCCTCTGCGTTCCAGCCTGCTCAAACCGACCGGCTTTCCCTGGCCGAGTCTCAGCAAAAGCTTTCCAGCCGACGCCTTGCCGGTTGCGCTGGGGAAAACGGAAGGGCAAAAGATGCCCTGCATTCAAATCGGAGAAGAGCCGATCAGAACTCTATTCGGCAGTGTGGAGGCCTGCAAGGCTCTGGCGCAGCGCATCGACAGCCTCGGGCAGCCGCACTCCCAGACCCTCGCCCATCAGGCGGTTCTACGCACCTCTGTCACGACGGAAATCCAGTACGCCCGCAATGTGGTGGCCCAACTGCCGGGTTCCCAGGACGGTGCAAATAAGGATTGGCTGGTGGTCGGCGCGCATTATGATCATGTCGGCATCCGTCAGAATACGCCGGCCGGTCAGGACAGCATTCATAACGGCGCCGACGACAATGCCTCCGGCACCGCGGCCATGATGATGCTCGCGGCTGCGTTCAGCCAGGAAAAGAACCGGCCTAAACGCAGCGTGCTGTTCATGGCGTTCGCCGGCGAGGAGCGCGGCTTTTTCGGCTCTAAAACCTATGTAGCCGATCCTCTGGTTCCACTGGAGCACACGGTCGCCATGATCAACCTGGACATGGTCGGCCGAAACCGCGTGGACAGTCTGACGGTTTTCGGCCGGCACAACGCCCCGGAATTATGGGCGGTCGTGGAAAAGGAAAACCGGCATATCGGATTTAAATTGTCCGCCGGCAGCGTCAAGGATTCGGGAGGCAGCGATCATATGCCGTTCAACGAGCAAAAGATTCCGACTCTGTTCTTTCATACCGGACTGCATGCGGACTATCACCAGGTCAGCGATCAAGCGGAAAAGATCAATTATGGCAAGCTGACCCTGGCGGCCAAACTGGCCTATCGCACCGTTCACCGGCTGGCCGACTCGGATATTCGGCCGGTGTTGCACGATACGCACATACCCTGACAACGCGGTTCGCAGACACCGCACTTAAACGAGGGAGAACCTACGATGAAAAAAGTGATGATTTGGTTGACTCTGACTTGGATAGTCTCCGCCGGTTGGGCGCAGACTAAATCCTCCTTCACCTATCGCTATGAACCGGGACAAACCTATCGTTACCTGATGGTCGCGGATATCAGAATGGTGATGGATATGAGCGGGCGGAACTTTGAAACCACTTCGACCGGACGAATGCTCATCTCCTTAAAAGCGGTCGAACGAAACAGCGACGGCGACCTCTCTTTCGAAGCCTGGTACGATTCTCTGACGATCTCGATCAAGAGCATGCAGATGGATACCACCATGCTCCTAAACGATCTGTTGGGCAAACGCGTTAAACTGGTCGTCAACCAATACGGTCGTACCAAATCCTTGACCGCCATCGATTCTCTGAATAGCAATCCGATGATTCAGAGAGTGATGAACAGCGATCCGCATATCTATCTGCGCCGGCTGTTGACCGACCTGCCGGACCAGCCCATGGCGATAAACGATAAATGGACCAACACCCAGAAGGATACGACCAAACAAGCCAACATGCAGATCGTTGTCGAGCCCGCCATTGAATACACCCTGGCCGGCGCCGAGACTGTTAACGGCGAACCCTGTTCGCGCTTCACTCTGGCCGGACCATTGAGCCTCACCGGCAAGGGCAATCAGATGGGCGCTGATTTCTTTATCGAGGGAGACGGAACCACCAAGGGATTTTTGCTCTATAACGAAAAAAAGGGCATCCTCGCCGCCGTGGAGGGCTCTACGGAGCAGGTCACCAGCATCGCCATCAGCGGGGGCGCAAACATGACCATGACCCAAACTCAAACCATGAACCACAAACTGAGTCTGTTGCCCTAACGACGCAGCACACTTGACGCTCGTGGAGCGATCCATGAAAAAGCACTTTCGAGTCTATCTTTTACTCGGCTCGTCTCTTTTTGCCGCTGAGCCGGGCGCTCTGCAGACGCCGGATACGCTTTACACGCAGCGTTGTCGTCAGGTTCTGCAACAAATGGACAGCACCGACCTGATGCTGGTCGCTTCGGCCGGCGTCAAAAATCGTTGCGGCGATGTCGACTATCCCTATCGGCAGGACAGCAACATGCTGTATTTGTGCGGATGGCGGCATCCATCCGCGCTGCTGATGCTCAGTCCCCGTGGAGTGAACGTCGGCGGCAAGGCGATGCACACGATTTGCTTTTACAACAGCAAGGCCCTTGAGTCCACTGCCTACCACAGGCCGCCGCGTCTGGCCGCCGTATGCGACACTATGCTCGCCTTGGACCGGTTTGATGCGTCCCTCTCCCAGGCCCTGTCCGGCATCCGCACCTTGTATTATTCCCTCCCCAAACCGGTTTTCGTTCAGGAACCGGTCACGGGTAAGCACTTTTTTCTCGATCGAGAGCTGCGAAAAGCCTTGCGCAACCAATACCCCGGCCTGACCATCAAGCCGGTGGCAGAACCGCTCAACCGGCTGCGGCAGATCAAGAGCGATGCGGAGATTCGCCTGCTGCAGAAAGCCGTCGATATCACGGCCGCTGGTCTGCGCGAGGCGATCAAGAGCGCTGAGCCGGGCATGTACGAATATGAGTTGCAGGCGGTCATCGAATATGCGTACCAACGGTTCGGCGCTGCGAGCCCCGGCTTTCCCAGCATCATCGGCTCAGGACCCAATGCGCTGATTTTGCATTACGACGACAATGACCGTCGAATGCAGGCAGGCGATATGGTGGTGATGGACGTGGGCGCAGAGTACAACGGCTATTCGGCGGATATCACCCGCACCATTCCCGTGAGCGGCGTGTTCACCGAGGGCCAGCGTGAGCTCTATGAAGCGGTGCTCACCATGCAAAAAGAGACGCTGGCGGTGATGAAGCCCGGCGTCAGCCGCCGCGCGGTTGAAGAAAAAACCCGGGAGGTGTGCAGCCGGGAGTTGATGCGCCTGGGGTTGATCAAAAAGGCGGAAGAGGCCAAACGCTTTTTGCCGCACGGGGTGAGCCATGACATCGGTCTCGAGGTGCATGATGTCAGCAGCCGGGAGGTGCTCGAGGTCGGCATGGTGGTGACTCTGGAGCCGGGCTTGTATATCCCTGCTGACGATCCTGCCATTCCGGCGAAATACCGCTCCATCGGCATTCGCATCGAGGACGATGTATGGATCGTGGAAGGCGGCAACCGAGTGATCACCTCCGGATTGGTCAAAGAGGTCAAAGATATTGAAAAGCTGATGAAGCAAAAGGGTCTGGGAAACCAGCCCCTGTCTTTATGATTCGTTCGCAGTACCTGCGTAGACCGGACCCTACCCTTGCCATTGCTCTTTGCCCCATTGTAGCGGAGAACAACCATGGTCTGGTCCGCAGTTTCGTGCAACGGTGCGAGTCAGCATCCCTCATTCAAGAGGTTGATGATGAGGCGGCGATGTTTTATGAAAACCGGAAAAATCAATTTCTCACCGACACTCGGGCCAACGTGGCCTATGTGCGCAAGACCTTCGGTCTAGGTTGAAAGGAACGCTGATGCCGCTGCGCAGCCTGCTCATTCTGCTGCTGGCCGCCTGTTCCAGCCTGGCGTGCCGGAGCGGCCGACTGACCTTTTATTTCCTCGATATGGTCGGCGGTGGATCGACGCTGATCGTCACGCCTATCGGCGAATCCTTGCTGATCGACACCGGTTCGCTGGAGCCACAAGGCCGCGACGACGGCCGCATTCTGCAGGCTTGCCGCGATGCCGGACTGCAGCGCATCGATCATCTGATCACCACCCATTTTCATTCCGATCATTTTGGCGCGCTGTGGCCGGTGGTGCAACAGATTGCGGTGAAAAATTTTTACGACAAGGGCAGCCCCGGGCCGGAGCAGGAGCAACGAAGCGAGCGGTTCCGCACTCTCTATCCGCTGTATCAGCAGGCCACCGGAGGCCGGGCCCACACGTTGCGGCTCGGCGATGTGATCCCTTTGCAGGATCAGCGGATCGAGCTGCGAGTGGTGGCAGCGGAAAAAAAGGTGCTGGGCTTTTGCGGGGATATCGATGCGGCAGCGCCTGGATTTGAACCTGCGCCGCCGGATCATTCGGACAACGGTCGCAGCATCGCCCTGCTGCTCGCCTGGGGTGATTTTCGCTGCTTTCTCGGCGGGGACATCACCCGTAACGTAGAGTACCATCTGGTGTCCCCGGTCAACCAGCTGGGTCAGGTGGACTTGTATCAGGTCACTCACCACGGCCTGGATCTGAGCAATCATCCTGAACTGATCCGCGCCATTCAACCGGTGGTTGCGGTTGTCATGAACGGTCCGCAAAAAGGCCCGGGACCGCAAACCTTCGCCGCTTTGCAGTCGCAGGCCTCGTTGCAGGGCCTGTATCAGCTTCACTATAACACTCAGCACGGCGATAAAGGCAATGCGCCCATGGCGGCGATCGCCAACCCTACCGGCGATGGGCCGGGTAATTATGTCCGGGTCACGGTGGATGAGAAAGCCAAAGAAATGTCAGTGCAAATCGGCGCCCATGGAAAAGTCGTGCGTCATCCGTTTAACTGAGCCCTCACGGTTGTTGAATCAGCGTGGTTATCCGTAACGTCCTATGAACATTTATTTCATCATTATCCTTGCCGCCCTATTGGCCGAGTTCCTGGTGAACTGGACCGCCGACCGGCTGAACCTCAAAACGCTCGGCGCACCTTTGCCCGAAGAGTTCGCCGGCGTCTTTGACGACGCGGCCTATGCCAAAATGCAAGCCTATCTGCGGGTGAACACGCTGTTCGGCCGGGTCAAATCTTCTTTCGATCTGTTGGTGCTTTTGTCCTTCTGGGTGCTGGGCGGATTCAATGCGCTCGATCAGTGGATCCGCGGCTGGGGATGGCCGCCGGTGGCGAACGGTCTGGCGTTCATCGGTCTTCTCTCCCTGGCCGCCGGCCTGCTCTCCCTGCCGTTTTCCGTGATCGATACGTTTGTGATCGAAGCGCGCTTCGGTTTTAACCGCACCACGGTCAGAACGTTCATCCTGGATCTGTTAAAAAGCGCGTTGCTTGGCGTGGGATTGGGCGCCCCGTTGCTGGCCGGATTGCTGGCCTTTTTTCAGTATGCCGGCGGCTTGGCCTGGCTGTACGCCTGGCTGGTCAGCGCGGCCTATCTTCTGTTGATGCATTTCGTCGCTCCGATCTGGATCATGCCGCTGTTCAACAAGTTCACCCCGCTGCCTGAAGGGGCTTTGAAGGACTCTATTTTCCATTATGCCTCCAAGGTGGGATTCGCTTTGCAGAATATTCTCGTCATGGACGGATCGAAGCGCTCGAGCAAGTCCAACGCGTTTTTCACCGGATTCGGCAGGAACAAACGGATCGCGCTTTATGACACCCTGATCGAAAAGCACACGGTGCCCGAGTTGACCGCCGTGCTGGCGCACGAGATCGGTCACTACCAGAAGAAACATGTCCTCATCGGCACGGTGATGAGCATTGCGCATTTAGGGGTGATGTTTTTTCTGCTGTCGCTTTTCATCAGAGAGCCCGCCCTGCACGAGGCCTTTTACATGCAGGCGGTCTCTGTGTATGCCGGCATGTTTTTTTTCACCCTGTTGTATTCGCCGGTCGAAATGACCCTGTCGCCGCTGCTGAACCTGCTCTCGCGGCGGCACGAGGTTCAGGCCGATGATTTTGCCGTCGCCACCTCCGGCCTGGGCCGGGATCTGATCACGGCGTTGAAAAAATTATCGCGGGATGATCTGACCCATCTCACCCCGCATCCGTTTTATGTCTTTCTGCACTATTCTCATCCGCCGGTTTTGGCCAGGATCAGAAGAATTAACGCCATTCTGCCATCGTAGCGCAACGCGACCGTTGCAAGGAAGCACACATGTCCTATCCCATGCCGGAAGGGGAACAAGTTCGCCGGGCGATCAAATGGATCTCTGAGCAGCTGCAAGGGAATCCCCAGCAGAAGCTGTGGCCGTTGATCAACGAGGCCACCACCCGTTTCGATCTCAATCCGCGCGATGCCGAGTTTCTCATCCATTTTTATCAAAAGGCGCCGGCGAAATAAAAAACGGGCCGTAAGGCCCGTTCGATTAATGGCTCTTTTGAAATGCTTTCATAAAGTCGGTCAAAACCTGGATCGCCTCCAACGAGACCGCGTTGTACATCGACACCCGTATGCCTCCCACCGAACGATGGCCTTTCAATCCGACCAGGCCCTCTTTTTTCGCTGCGCTGAGAAATTTCGTTTCCAGCTCCTCGGACGACAGGCGCAGGGGCGCGTTCATCCAGGAGCGGCAATCGGAACGAACCGTGCCGCGATAAAAGCCGCCGCTCTCGTCTATGGTCTTGTAAAGCAGCTCCGCTTTCTGCTGGTTGGTCTTTTCGACCGCGGCCAGACCGCCCACGTTCTCCATCCATTCCAGCATGAGTTTGATCATATAGATGGCAAAGACCGGCGGCGTGTTGTACAGCGAGTTGTTTTTGCGATGGGTTTCATACGCCAGCAGGGTCGGCAGATTTTTGTTCGCCGTGTCGGCAAAATCGTCGCGGAGAAAGATGACGGTGACGCCGGCAGGGCCGAGATTTTTCTGCGCCCCGGCATAGATCATGGAGAAACGGTTGAAATCGGTCCGACGGCAGAGGATGTCCGAGGACATGTCCGCCACCAAGGGTTTGCCGTGCACATCCGGGAATGTCGACCATTGGGTGCCGAAGATGGTGTTGTTGGAGGTCAGGTGCACATAGGCGGCGGCAGGATCCAGGTCCAGCGCATCCGCGGCCGGCAGGTAGGAGAATTGTTTGTCCTCGGAGCTGGCGGCCACGCGGCCTTTGGCGACCAGGTTGGCCTCTTTGCACGCCCGCCTGGCCCACTCGCCGGTGACCACGTAATCCGCGGATCCGCCGGCCGGAATAAAATTCATCGGAATCATGGTGAATTGCAGGCTGGCGCCGCCGCCGAGGAAGAGAATCTTGTACGCATCCGACAGGCCCATCAATTTTCTGAACAGGGCTTGGGTGTCGGCCAGCACCTGTTCGAACTCTTTGGACCGATGGCTCATCTCCATGATCGACAGGCCGGCACCCGGGTATTCCAGCAGCTCGGCCTGGCATCTCTGCAGCGCCGGCAGCGGCAACGCGGCGGGTCCGGGATTGAAATTATAGACTCTTGCCATAAAACGCTCCTTTTTCTAAAGTCGACCTGATTTATAATTATCGAGCAGCTCGAGGATGTCGTAACCGATGCGCTGCATGTTCTCTTTGCTGGCGGCGCCCAGGTGCGGCGTCAGCAGGACGTTGGGCGCGCTGAGCAGCGGCGAGCCGGTGGGTGGGTCGCTGTAATACACGTCCGTGGCATAGCCGGCCACTTTGCCGCTCTGCAGCGCCTGCACCATATCCTCTTCCACAATAGTCTTGCCGCGACCGGTGTTGATGATATAAACGCCGGTTTTCGTCTTGGCGATCAGCTCGGCATTGAATAATCCACGGGTGCTGTCGTTCAGCGGCAGATGCAGGGAGAGATAATCGCATTTGCCCAGCAGGGTCTGCAGATCTTTTTCCATCTGCATATAGTCGGATTCGGTCACGCCGGGATCATAACCGTGCACCAGCATGCCGAAAGCCTGCGCCCGTTTCGCCAGTTGCTGACCGATGCGGCCGCAGCCGATGACGCCCAGCGTTTTGCCGTACAGCTCGGTGCGCTCCAGTTCTTTTTTCAGCCATTTGCCCTCTACCATGGAGCGATGGGCCGCCGTCAGGTGGTTGGGCAGAGCGATCATCAGGGCAAAGGCCAACTCGGCCACCGCAATGCTGGAGGCCTTGGGCGTATTGCGCACCAGAATGTTTTTTGATTCCGCATAAGCTTTATCGATGTTGTCCATGCCCACGCCGCCACGGATCGCCAGCTTGAGGTTAGGCGCCGCATCGATGAACGCTTTATCCACTTTGACTTTGCTGCGCACGATCACCACTTCAGCCGTCGCCGCATCGGCGAGGTTCTGGGTCACTTCGCCATAAGCGCGCAATTTTTCCGCCAGCGAGGCGTCAAAGCTTTCAGCCAGAAGAATTTTCATTTTTCCTCCTCCTGCGACACGCCGGCGGGCGAGCTTTGGGTCGTGAAAAAAGCCGGTCCCGCAAGCGCCGTCGGATTTTTATCAGTCCAGAGTATGCACAACCAGGCCGCTTTTTAATTTTGGTTCGAACCAGGTGGATTTGGGCGGCATGATGAGCCCGGCATCCGCCACGCGCATCAGTTGTTCCATGGTGGTGGGCGGAAGCGAAAACGCCGCCGCATAGCGCCCTGAATCCACCAGTCGCACCAGCTCTTCATCTCCCCGAATGCCGCCGATAAAGTCGATTCGTTTGTCCGTGCGCGGATCGCCGATAGCCAGAACCGGCGCCAGCAGCTGCTTCATCAGTATGTTCACATCCAGGCTGTCCAGCGGGTCCTGCTCCTGGAACGAGCCCGGCCGAGCAGCGAGCGCATACCAGCGTCCGGCCAGATACATGCCGAAACGGTGCGGTTGATCGGCGCTGAAGCCGCTGGTCAGCGGTGAAAGGGAGAAAATCCGGCCCACCGCCTCGAGGAACTCTTTTTCACTTAATCCGTTCAAATCCCTGACCACCCGGTTGTAGGGCAGTATGCGCAACTGGTGATGGGGAAAGATCACGGATAAAAAGAAATTGAACGGTTCCTGACCGGTATAGTCGGGATGCAATTTACGCCGCAGCAGACAGACGTTGCAAGCGGACGCTGAGCGATGATGGCCGTCCGCCACATAGGCGGCCGGCAGCGCGCCAAAGTACGATTGAATGCGGCGGATCTGCTCAGGATCAGCGATCACCCACAGCTGATTGCGTACGCCGTCTGCCGAAGTAAAGTCGACCTCTGCGGCGGTCTCTGCGGTCTGCTGAAGAAAATCATCCAGCATTGGGGCGGAAGGATAGAACAGAAACACCGGACCGACCTGGGCGTTCTGAACGTCGGTGAGCTTGGTGCGGTCCGCCTCCTTGTCCGCCCTGGTCAACTCGTGCTTTTTAATCCGCCCCTGCAGATAATCATCCACCGACGACAGGCACAGGTAGCCGGTCTGCGCGTGGCCTCTCCAGGTCAGCCGGTAGATATAGATGGCCTCCTCGGCGTCGTGCTTCAAGACGCCCTGCGCGATAAAGCGCTGGAGATTTTCCCGGCCTTTTTCATAGACCTGGTCCGAGTACAAGGGGGTGTTTTCTGGCAGATCGATTTCCGGTTTGTTGACATGAAGAAAAGAAAGCGGGTTTCCTTGAGCCATGATTCTGGCTTCCTCGGAGGATATCACATCATAGGGGGGGGCTGCCACCTGGGCAACCAAATCTTTGGGCGGCCGTAATCCTCGCAGCGGCCTGATCGAGATCATAGGCAAAGTCCTTCCTCGGATTGAATGAACAATTCAGCTGAAGAAATTACAATTTATTGATTGGAATAGCAAGAGCAAAAATAGCCTAAAACAGTTGTTTTTTTTCTTAAATTTGTCGAAATTACTCTCTTGACTTGGCGGCCTCCGGATTCATGACCAACGGCCGGTGAATGAGCGGATTTCGCTGATCAACGATTTGAACGCACAGGATAGGATCTTATGAAACATTCAGCGTTTTTGCTGTTCTTCGGCATTGTTTTTATTATTTATAGTTTGGTTAATTTTTACATCGTGCGGCGAGGATGGCTGGCCTTCAGCGGTTCGTGCAGACTGCGGACGGTTTTCCTTGTCGTGATGCTGCTGTTGGCCATCGCCTATCCTTTGAGCCGGTTCCTCGAGCATTCGGCGCTGCGCAGCCTGAGCGTTCCGTTGGTGCATGTCGGCGCCTATTACCTGGCGGCTATGGTATTCCTGCTGTTTCTCCTGCTCGGCGCTGATGTTTTGCGCGGGCTGGGCCGGCTGCTGCATTTACTGCCGCAGGGCTGGAGAGACTGGGGTGGTGCAGTCGGCCTGAGGGTGTACTCTGCTATTCTGGCTGCGGCACTGGTCATGACTCTGGCCGGCGCCTGGAACGCCCGCCATCTGCAGGTGCGCCGGTTGAACCTGACGCTGGCGAAAAAACAGGGCCGGCATGAGCGCCTGCGCGTGGTTATGGCTTCGGATATTCATATCGGCGCCCTATTGCCGCCGGAACGGTTTCACGAGATCGCCCGGCTGATCAACCAGCAGGATCCCGACGTGGCGCTGATCGTCGGCGATCTGTTCGATGAGGATGTCACCCGCCTGAACCGCGAAGAGTTGATCGGCTCTCTTCAGGCGCTGCGCAGCCGTTACGGCGCTTACGCCGTGCTCGGCAATCATGATTATTTCGCCGATGTGCGCGCTTCCATGGCGCTCATGGAAAAAGGCGGATTGAAAGTGCTGCGCGATGAGGGCGTGCGGGTGAACGATGCCTTTTATCTGCTGGGCCGGGATGACCGGCAGAGCGTTCACATGAAAGGAAGCCGCGCCGCGCTGGCGCAACTCAAAGCGGCGCTGCCGGACGATGATCTTCCCGTGGTTCTCATGGATCATCAGCCCTTTGGGCTGCAGGAGGCTGAGGCCGCGGGCGTAGCCCTGCAGCTCTCCGGCCATACCCATCACGGTCAGATCTGGCCTTTTCAATGGATCACTCGACGGATCTATGAGATCAGTTGGGGGTACGGGCGAAGAGGAGAGACCCAGTATTATGTCTCTTCGGGCGCCGGCACCTGGGGACCGCCGGTACGGCTGGGCAACCGCCCAGAAATCGTGGTCTTCGACCTGACCTTTCAGTGAGCCCTTCACCGGCGCACTGGAATCAGGCGCAGGGGAATGGGCATAGAGCATATTGGTTGATAGAAAAAAGGAGTATGATCGTTATGGCTGAAACATCCACGCAAACCTTCGAATTCAAAGCAGAGATTCAACAGCTGCTGCATATTCTCTCTCACTCGCTCTACACCCATCGGGAAATTTTCATCCGTGAACTGATCTCCAACGCGGCGGATGCATTGGACAAGGCGCGGTTCAAAACGATCAAGGGCGAGCCCATCGTGGATTCCGATCTCGAGTTCGCCATTTGGATCGATGTGGATGAGAGCAAAAAGACCTTTACCATTCGCGATAGCGGCATCGGCATGTCGCAGGAGGAGTTGGTGAAGAACATCGGCACCATCGCTCATTCCGGCACCAGCGAGTTTCTCAAACAGATGGCGGTGCAACAGGATGCAGGGCTGAACCTCATCGGTCGTTTCGGCGTGGGCTTTTACTCTGTCTTTATGGTCGCGGAACGCGTCGAATTGACCTCGCGCTCCGCCGAGGCGGCGCAGCCGGCGCACGTCTGGAGCAGCGACGGCCAGGGCGCCTATGACATCCAGCCGGCTGACGAAGCGCCCCGCGGCACCACCGTCAAGGTTTTTCTGCGCGAGGACGCCCAAGAGTTCTGTCAAAAGCAGCGCGTCGAGTCGTTGATAAAAAAATATTCCAACTTTGTTCCGTTTCCCATTCGCGTCAACGGCGAGCAGATCAACAAGATCTCCGCGATCTGGCGCGAGCCCAAAGCGCAGGTCAGCGAAGAGCAGTATAACGAGTTCTTTAAATTCATCGCCGTTGAATCGGAAAATCCTTTGACGTGGCTGCATTTTTCCGCTGATGCGCCGATCCAGTTTCACGCGCTGCTCTTTGTGCCCAGCAGCAGCCGCGAGTCCCTGGGCTTCGGTCACGACGAGGAGGGCATGCAGCTGTTCGTCCGCCGCGTGCTGGTGGACCATCACGCCAAGGACATTCTTCCCGACTATTTACGTTTCGTCCGCGGCGTGCTCGACAGCGACGATCTGCCGCTCAACATCTCGCGCGAGACGCTGCAGGAAAATCCCCATCTGCTCAAAATCAAAAACACGCTGGTCGCTAAATTCCTCTCGCATCTTCAGGAATTGGCGCGCACCGACGAGGCCAAGTACCTGGAGATCTGGCGGCAGCACGGCCGCGTGCTCAAAGAGGGCTATGCCGATTTCACTCAGCGGGAAAAGCTGGCGGAATTGCTGCGTTTCAATTCCTCCAAAAGTGCGGACGAGAAAGAGCTGATCTCGTTGCAGACTTATGTGGAGCGCATGCCGGAAAAGCAGGCTGAGATTTATTATCTCTCCGGCCCGACGCGTGAAACTGTGAGCCGCAATCCCATTCTCGAGATCTTTAAAGCCAAAGAGATCGAGGTGCTCTACTGCTATGAACCCATCGACGAGTTCGCCCTACCGGGCATGATGGAGTACAAGGGGAAAAAGTTCAAATCCGCCGATCAGGCGGACGTCAAGACGCTCAACGACCTGCCGGACAAGACGGCTGAAAAGCCGGCTGCCGATTATGACAAGAAGGACATGGACCGTCTGGCGCGCCGCATCAAGGACATTCTCGGCGACAAGGTTGAGGACGTGCGCGTCTCCGAACGGCTCGTGGACAGCCCCGCGCTTTTAGTGGGAACCGATTCGTTCATGTCCAGCCAGATGCAGCGCATCATGATGCATATGCAGCATCAGGTGGAGCTGCCCAAGCGCAACCTGGAGATCAATCCGCGGCATCCGCTGCTGCGGAACATGGAACAGATCTATCGCCAAGATCCGCAGGATCCTTTTTTGACGCAATTGGCCTTGCGTCTGTTCGACAGCGCCCAGTGGGTGGACGGCTATGTGGGCGATCCGCTGGCCACCGCCACCGGGCTGCAGGAGCTGCTGCAACAGGTGGCGGACATGTACGTAAAGCGGGGGAAATAACGTGTACATGCCGGCGCCGGCGGTGATTATAAGCGCATGAGACGGATACGCGCCTAACCTGGCCGGCCAATCGTCGTTCGCGGCAAAGGCCGCCATGATGAAGCTTAATTTAAAAACCAAAGCCCTTGTAGAGTATGCAAGGGCTTTCGCTTTAAGGGCTGCCGGGCTTGATAAAAAGAACAGGTCCTGCGCCGGCCGCGGTACGGTTTTGATTGATCGCCTTCGGTCGCGCTATTTGCCTGAGACCATGGCGATCATCCTGTGCCGGGTTCTCAGGCCTACGCGCCGATCTTCATGATGACGATGTACAGCAGGATGATCAACGCTACCAGCGCCCAGCAGAGCACAAATCCCCAGATGTCCAGTTTGGTCGGCTTCCAGAATTCCCATTGGGTTCCGGGGAACAGTTTGCGTTTTTCCACCTGCTCCGGATGCGCGATGGCTTCGTTGAGCAGGCGCTGGTCCTCCTGCTGGTCCGCCACCGTGGGCGTGTGCACCGCCGCGTAAAACTCGTTCAGCACTTTTTCCGAGTTTTTCCGCGTCAACAGGCTGATGCCGAACAGAAGCAGAAACGGCAGGATGATGTCAAAGATGAAGGAAAAAGTGGCCAGCTGCGCCTTGGACAGATCAGCCACCGGCAGACCCAGGAGCGAGAGGTAATAGAGCTGATTGCGAAAGGCGCCCTTGCCCACCAGGGGCGAGTTCGGATCATCGGGATTTTCCCGTACCACTTCATCGAAAAAGACCGCTGACGGCGGCTGCACGTGCCGTTTTTCGATCATTTCGCCGACCCGGTCGGCGCGGCCGGCGGCGACGTCGCTCTCCAGCGCACGGGTCTGCAGCACCGCCACCCGTTCGCGCGTCTGAATGGTCAGCGCCGGATTTTTGCGCACGCTGTCAAAAGTGGGCGCAACGTTGGGGATCACCACGGTGATGAGAATGGAGACGAGCATCTGGATCACCACGGCGCGGGTGGTCAGCCGGCGCCAGAAATAGACCAGCCACAGGGCCGGCCCGATGATAGTGCCCACTGAGAGGACGTATTTGAACATGACGAATATATCGTTGACGCGCAGCGCGAAAAAGATCGAGGCAAAGAGAATGACCATGATCACCAAGCGGCCGGCGAGGACCTGGGCTTTCTGCGAGGTGGCGGGCCGCAGCGGCAGCAGGATGTTGTTGCTGAACGCCGCGCCCCACTCCAGGCTCTGCGCGGAGATGGTGGACATGTTGGCCGCCATGATCGAGGCGATCATCAGCCCGATCATCCCCTTGCCCAGCAGGTCGCGGGTGAGATGGCCCCAGATCATGGTGGGGTCGTCCACCAACCCTTGATACAGGCCGACCGCGATCAGGCCGGTCAGAGCCCAGCCGATCATCATCAGCCGCTTGCTGAACGAGCCGGCCAGCAGGCCCACGCGCGCCGATAGGTCGTCCTTGGCTGCGCCGCCGATGACAAAGCTGCGCGGCGGCAGGCCGATCAGGTTGATGAACGCCATGGTGATGACGAAATACCAGGTGTATTCGCTGGTGGCGGCTGAGCCGAACAGCTCGAACATGTAATCCGGCACCTTGGCGTGCAAGCCGCTGAATCCGCCTAGACGGATGAGACCCACGGGGATGAGGATGAAACTGAGCAGAATGATCAGCAGCCCCTGGATGACGTCGTTGATGGCCGCGGCGAACATGCCGCCGAGCACCGTGTAACTGCCCACACAAAAGGCATAGATGAGCAGAAACAGGGTCAGATTCAGGTAAGAGTGATAGGCATGCAGTTCGCCGCGTTTCTGCTTTTCCATCAAAAGCGACAGCTCGCTCTTCTCTTCCACAGTCAATGGGGCGGTGGTGCGTTTCTGCGTCAGGCTTTGCAGCCGGTTGAAATCCGCCACCGATCGCTGTTCCACCTCGGTATATTCCGCCGCCGGTTTGACCATCAGCGCCTGCATGGTCTTGCCGGTGAGCAGATACCCCATGGCGCCGCCGTAGACCGCGATCAACAGAATATAGACCGCGTACAACCCGGCGAGAAACCGGCTCTCGAAACGGTGGAGGTAGATATCGCCCGGACCCAGATAGCGCGTGCGCTTTTGCAGCACCGCAGAAAACCAGTAAAACGGCGTAATCAGCAGCACCAGGTTTTGAAACCACAGGCCGGATAATCCCTGGCGATAGATCTCGCGGGTCACGCCGGTGGCCTGGTCCGCGCTGGTGATGTTGCCGAAATTCATGAACGTGGTGAGCACTTTGCCAAAGCTGCGGCCGCCTTGATAAAAATCCTTGGCGTTTTTCACCTTGCGCTGCGCCCATTTGCCGATCAGGACCATGAGGGCAAAATAGAAAATGATGACGATCCAGTCGAGAAGATGCAACCCGAGGAAGGACATGATGGAGCTCCTGTTCCTGTGTGTGATGATTCCAGCGCCCTACGCCTGAGCCGGCTCTCAGCCCCTGCAATGCGTTGAGGAGAGATCGGTAATATGGAGAACAGCGAGGAACGTCGCTAATGCCGCCGGCCCGGCCGCGGGACACTGCGTAGACGCCGACACCGGCTGATGGTGGGCCGGCGCAGATGGCCCGGCACAGGCTGCTGCGGCCTACTTTTCCCTGTTTTCATTATAGCGCTTGATCGCCCTGCCGAGAATCTTTTCTTTTTGTTTGCGTTTCAGCTCCAGGACCAGCGGATCGATTCGCGCCTGCCGCTGTTCCAGGGACAATTTGACAAAACTCTTGAAACGTTCCGCGGCGATCTGTTTCGTTTCCACCGCTTGCCGCAGGGCGCAACCCGGTTCCTGCTGATGGGTGCAATCCCTGAAGCGGCACTGCTGCGCCAGTTCGTAGAGATCCGCAAAGGTTTCCTCCAGGCCCGCGGCTAGATCGATAAAGCCCAGTTCCCGCAGCCCTGGATTGTCGATCACCATCCCGCCGTTGGGCAACAGGACCAGCTGCCGGAAGGTGGTGGTGTGGCGGCCCTTGGCGTCTTTGTCGCGGACCTCTCCGGTGGCGAGCATCTCCTGCCCAACCAGCCGGTTGATCAAGGTCGATTTGCCCACGCCCGACGGGCCGAGAAAGCAGATGGTCTCGCCCGGCGTGATCCAGGATAAAATCATCGCCAGGTCTTCGCTGTCCTCTGCGCTGTAAAGCAAAAACGGGACCTCTTCGGCAAGGCGTTGGCACTGCTCCTGTCGCTGCGCCAGGACCTCTGGCGACAGTTGATCCTTTTTGCTGAACAACAGCACCGGCGCGCAGCCGCCTTCGGCCGCCAGGGCCATATAGCGCAACACCCGGCTGTGATGGATGTCCTGATCCAGTCCGGATAGAATGAATGCCTTGTTGACATTGGCGGCCAGCAGCTGATAATCCGATCGTTTGCCGGCTGTTTTGCGATGAATGAGGCTGAAGCGCGGCAGAATCGAGTGCAACAGCGTGGTCTGCTCATCGATTCTGCGTACACAGGTCCAATCTCCTACGGTGGGCAGATCGCGTCCATCTGCGGCGGAAAAATAGAACTTGCCCGGCACCTCCATAAACGCGGCCCCCTGTCGCGTCTGCACCTGATACCGTTCCCGCGCCGCGCTGATCACGCGCGCCGGTTCCAGTCCAGGTTCGATGCAGGAATCCAAGGCGGTCTGTATGGTTTCGTTGAGTCCATAGGACAACAGGGGGTCATCAGTGCGGATCATCCACTCATCCTTTTCGATCTTGGGATGCTCTTCGATGGGCTTCCGCAGGCAGAAGGCTCACTTTCCGGTGCGGGATAAATACGATTCTTTAAATATAGGCCTTTGTCGAGTCGAGATCAAGTCATTTGTACCGTACAGCCGCTTTTGCGCCTTGTTTCAAAGCATCCCCAGCAGGTACAATAAAAAACTGGTGATGAGCGGTACCGTGAGATTGTCCGTGCCAGCGGGCGACAGGGCTTCGGACGCGGTTGCGATCATCGTCCCCACGATCGATAACAAAAATCGCTGCGGCAGGGCGGTGACTGTGCTGAATGGCGACAGTGAAGAACCGGGCAGCCAGGTCAGAGTCAACCAGATGGCTATAAAACTGATCAGCATCATGAGTGCGCTGCCCAGCCAGGAACGTGCATGGCCAAAGGTTGTATAGGTCTTTTTGCCCCAGGGTTGACCGATCAGGCCGGCGAAGGCATCCCCCCAGGTCATGGCCATGATGCCGGCCATGGCCACTGGAATATGGTCGATGGGACCTTTCGGCCACCAGAAAATTGAAAACAGCAGAGTGATGGAAACAGCGAAATACACAGTGCCGGGCGATGTTTTTTCCGCATCCATTTGCGAAAAGGTCCGGCGCCGGTAGAAAAGATAGTTGAGCAGGATAAAGGTGGCAAACGGCAGGATGCCCCAGAGCCGGTGATGAAAAAAATATAAAATGCCCCACGTCCACATGCCGGCGCCGATATGGATGATCTTGCGGCTGACGTTCAACGGCCATCGCCATCGTTTGCCCGCCGCCTCGACGATCAGCAGGAGAGAAAAGGCATAGACGTAGGAAACGATCAAGCCGACAAGTTCGAATTGGGACATAATTTTCTCCTGCAGACGACGGCCTGGTCAAAGGCCATGAATTCAAAGCGTTTTGCCGGAGATGCGCTCCGCTATCTGCTCCCGGCTCGCTTTCTCGGTCTACGCGCGCCGGTCATTGGTTACAGGCGGCCATGGCCGCATAGGTTCCGGCTTTTTTCCAGGTGAACAATGAGCAGGCTTGCGCCGGTTTGCTTTAGAGAGACCGCCTCGAGCCGCTGTGAAACGGCCGGTAAAACCGAACCGCAGCGCGGTTTCCCGCGCTCGCAGCCGTTTCACTCTTTTTTCTGTTGTTCATCCAATCCGCGGAAATCCAGCACCAGCTTTTTTTTCTTATACTGCAGTGTGACGATTCTGCTGCCCATCTCACTGGTGATGTAAGGGCTGTTAAAAAATTTATACTCGGAAAAATCGATCGTCCGGCCGTTCAGCCTGCGCGGACCATTAAAGGAGAACTGCATGAGGTCTCCGGCCGGAGTGCGGTACTGAACGGTCCTGTCCGCGGTCCATTCCGGCGGCCGGCGGCACTTTTTCATAAAGGCCTGAAAGCTTCTGTCCTCTTTCTTTGATCCCACATGCACCACCACGCCGTTTTTCAACTCGCGGCTGCGCCAGCGCCAGTTGTGCTCTTCTTCGATCCACTCGTAGGGCCGCAAGGGGTAGAACGCGATGTAGGTCTGTCCGGCATCGCAAAAGATCCAGCCGGACGGATCGGTCAACCGCTGCCGCAGCGTTTTGGGAAAAAAGCCGTCGATGTGAGGATGCTGCGCGCTGGAGTCGATATCGTAAAGAACGATCAGATTGTTCTTGTGCTGAAAGGTCTGTTCATAGGGCGAACTGGAATTCCATTTGTTGGGATCCTTGTAAATCAGGTGGTAGCGGTTGACCTCGTCCGCCAGCACTTTTTGTTCCTCTGGAAAAAACATGGCCAGCTCTTTGCCGGAATAAAAGGGGTGCAGGGTGAACAACGTGTTGTAGGGCTGGTCCGAGACATACGACACATCCCAGGTGTGCTGTTGAATAGGCTGCAGGATGCCGCCGTGCAGCGAGCCGAGCACATAGGAAGAAGTCATGTAGGTGTATTTGTAGACCGGCGGATTCAGTTCGCGGCCGAAGCGGATGACGTTGCGCGTCCGCCGGGTCTCTGTGCTGACATAGGGCTGCGAACGATCGGTGGCGATGCAGCGAATGATTTCAGGCAAACGATAGCGGCTCAGCGCGCCGAACACCGTCTCCCAACCGCGATGACGCAGTTTGCCCCGGCTCTCCTGCCAGGGCGGAAAGTCCGGTTCGCCGAAATAGAGCCAGGCGAACATGGTGGCGGCCGGGATCAAGGGATTGATGATGTCCTCCGGGTAATCCCGGCTGTGTCCCCCGCCGTACATGCCGGTCAGATGATCGATGGCGAAATCAGCGAACAGCAGGTTCAGCATGTTCTCGGCGTTTTTTTTCATCGCCGGATCACGGCTGAAATCATAAAGCGGCAACAGCGGGGAGACAAAGGCGATGAAATAGGTCGGCGAATCGAATTCGCCCTGTCCGATGGCGGCCGATAGATTGAACCAGTGGCGGAGGTACTCTTCCGCTTCAGCGAAATTTTCCGCAGAGCTTTTGCCGTTGAACCACCGTTCGCCTGATTCGTTAGGCCAGGTCTGGCTGGCCAGATACATTCCGGTGTAATACATAGCCCAGTGGTTTTCCGTATCGCCCCGGTAGATGGGGCGCAGCCGGTAGATGTCGCGGATTCTGGTCTTGATGGAATCCGGCAGTATCTTTTGCAGATGCAGGTAGCTGCTGACGGCCAAATAACTCAGGAAAGAGCCTGATACGCGCTGATCAAAGAGCAAAGAGTCCAGCTGAGCGAATCGGTCGTGCCCCTGCAGCAGGGCGGCGGTGAGGGTGAAAAAATCCGGCCTGGGTTCGCGGCTCGCCGCCTGCAGGATGATCCGGCTGCGCTGGGCAAAGTCGTCGCCGGCCTGCAATGAAGCGCCGAGAATCAGAACAAGAACTAGGGTTTTTTTCATTAGGTATCCGTGATCGAGCTGAGTTCAGGTCAACGGACGGACAATCCCCATATATGGGATTCCGCCTGGCCGGCAAACGTCCAGGTTGCGCCGGCATCCCGGCTGATAAACAAGCCCTCGTTGATGGCGCCGGCGAGCACCACCTGCGGATTCGAGGGCAGGACCGCCAGGCTGTGCACTACGGCGTTGCCCAATCCGGAGGACAAGCGTTGCCAGGTCGCGCCGCCGTCCGTCGAACCATAGACGCCGCCCTCGTGGACGCCCAGATACATTTTCTTTGCATCCGTGGGATGAAAGGCGATGGCATAGACCGTGGAATGGTTCAGCCCGTGATTGCGCGGCTGCCAGGTTCGTCCCTGATCGGTGGAAACGAACACGCCGTCGTCCTCTGTGCCGGCCCACCAGTTTTTATCCGCGCCGGGCGATTGCGCCAGCACACGAATGCCCTTGCCGGACAGGCCGCAGAGCTGCCAGGAGTCGCCGCCGTCCCGACTGATCGAGATCCCCTCCTCCTGAGCGGCGAGCAGGGTTTGCGGTTGTGAGGCATCGATCAGCAGGTCGGCGCTGAATCGATCCAGCACTTTGCGCCAATTTTGTCCGTGGTCTGTGGTTCTAAACACGCCGTAGGCGCAGGCCGCATACACGGTGGACGGCCGGTCGGGTCTAACTTTGACTTTGAGCACCTCGGTCACGCGCCAGTCGGTGGTGATCTTCCAGGTGTGTCCGCCGTCGACGGAGCGCATCACGCCGTTGCCCGCTGCGCCCCAGAGGACGCTGTCCGCGCCCATTTCGGCGTAAAAGAGGCGCACGGATTCCTGCCACCCCCGGTGCTGCCAGGTTTTCGCCTGATCATTGCTGACGAACAGTCCGATCACCGGATTCTGCGATTGGCCCAGACGGTGCCGGCGCGAATTGGGCACGCACATGAACACGGTCTCCGCGGCCCAGCCGCCGGACGTCGCGAAAAGGAAAAGCAGAAGATAAAATCGTTTCATGATGAATCCAAATTCAGTTTGTTTTGACTGCGGTCATCATGATCTCCACCGCGCCGTCCCGGGGCAGCCGGCCCGGTTGAACCACCGCGCGCGCCGGCAGCTGGGATTTAAAGAATTTGGCGTAAATCGCATTGAACGCGGCGAAATCGTTCATGTCCGCCAGAAACGCCTGGGTGACCACCACCTCGTCAAAAGTGAATCCAGCCTCATTCAGCACGGCCTGCAGGTTGAGCATGGCGCGGGTGGTCTGCGCTTCCACGCCGCCCTCCACCATTTTGCCCGTGGCTGGATCGATGCCCAGCTGGCCGGCCAGGTAGAGCGTGCGGCCCACCAGCACAGCCTGAGAATAGGGGCCGATCGCCGCCGGCGCGTTAGCGGTCTGGATGGTGGTGCGGGTCAGCTTTTCGCCGCTTCCGCAGCCGGCCATCAGCCACGCCAGAAAAACAAGACAGGTTTTTTTTATCATTCAAAATCTCCTCTGGAGGCAACGATTCGTATAATATACAATTTATTCAACACATTCAAGAAAATTATTCCCTGCAAATAACCCTTGATCCGGGGCAAAAATATGCTATACTATCTGCTGCAAGGGAATAATTCTGTTTTTACCCGGTACTGTCATTGAGGCCCGGATGATGCACAACAGGAATAGACCATGACCGGCTGGCAACAATTGCTTCAACGGCGGCAGGACCTGCATTGGGTGCGCAGGATCAAAGCAGGAGATCAGCAGGCATTCCGCTCGCTGGTGGAGCGCTATCAGGCTAGGATCTATGCGTTGGTGCGCGCCATGGTGGGCTCGCATGCCCTGAGCGACGACATCACCCAGGATACCTTTATCAAAGTGTATCGCAACCTCTCCTCCTTTGACGAAAGTTATCCATTCTTTCCCTGGCTGCGCCGTATTGCGGTCAACACGGCGCTGACCGCCCTGCAGGTCCGGGCTACGCAAAACCGAGTGGCCTTGGATGACGACTTGGTCGAGGAGGGGTCGCTGGATCGAGACATCGAGCGGAACGAGTTGATCCTGCAGATGCAAAAGGAGATCGCCAGATTGCCGGAAGAACAGCGTACGGTTTTTGTCCTGCGCACCCAGCAGGAGATGAGCTATGAGGAGATCGCCGCAGCCTTGAACCTCTCTCTGGGAACCGTGATGTCGCGGCTAAGCCGCGCCCGCAGCCGTCTGAAAGAATCTTTGCATGACTATATTTAATCGGGGCTGAAACGGCGGTTGCCGGCTTTGTGGATATGAACGGTTGAAAGAATCGTTGTATGAATCTATTTAATAGGATGTCATGATGACCTGTGAAGAAATAGAGAACAAGCTGTCCGCCTGGTTGGACGGCGAACTGGTCGGGCCGGAGCAACGGCAAGTAGAACAGCATCTGCAGACCTGCAGTGCGTGCCGGAGCAAAGGGCAACAGCTGCTCGCCCTGCACACGCAGGGTAAAAAGGCTCTGACCGGCTATCGTCTGCCCGAGACCTACTGGCGCGACTTGACCGACCGCATCGTCTCCATCGTACCCGCCCGTTCAGCGGGCGCAGGAACGGGCTTTGCCGCCTGGTTTCGCCGCCGGCGCGCGGTATGGGTGGGATCCGTCAGCCTGGCGGCCATGATCGCACTGGTGGCGCTGACCACGGACCTGGCTTTCCGGCAAAGGGGGATCATCCCGCTCTCCCTTGAGGAGGATCGAACCGTAGCGCCGGTCCAGGCGACCGGACGGCCCCTCGAAGGGACCAAAGCAAAGCCGGCGGTGACGGCGCGGGCGGAAAAAAAGGAAATAAAAATCCACGATAAAGCGGCGCCGGCCGGCGCCACGCGACTTGCCGCAACCACCAGCCAGCCGTCTGCGGAAAAAGCTGAAAGCGCGCCGCTGAGTGCAGCGATGTATAAAGGGCCGGCGGACGAAATCCTGTCGGCGCCGGACTTTGATGCGCAACCCGCCGGCCTTTCTTCGTCTGCGGAAAAGGCCGGAAGCGCGCCGCCGAGTGCAGCGGGAGAAAGAGAGGCGGCGAACGAGACCCTGCCGGCGCCGGTGATCGGCAACGCTGCCACGGACGGCATGGCGGTGATGCAGAGCAACGGCGCGCCGCTCATGACCCTCCAGGTCGAAGCCAAACCCGCTTATACCTCTCTGGCGAAAAAAGACAGAAGCAAAATGAGCCGGGCATACAGCGAAGAGGAACGCCGCCTGGCGCTGCAAACGCTCCAGCGCGAACTGCTCTTTCTCGAAACCCTCAGCGCCGCGGACGTGCTGGCCTTGTCGGAAGCGGAAAGACGGTCTTTGAACAGCCGGGTGGTGCAGACCGCCGCTCTATTTTATGCGTTGGTCAAGGCAGGCGCCACCGATGCCCTGGCCGAACAAGCGGCCGCTTTTTACCGGGCGCATCGTCGGGTGCTGACAGATTCGCTGGGCCAGGCCTGTTATGAACAGCGGCTGCAAAGCTTGAAAATGAAACTTTGAGGGAATATTTTTTCAGCTCCCTGGTACTATCAATGGACCCAAAGTACAAGGAGCTGAGGATGAAAAAATATTTGCCTTTGGTGATTTTGTGGTGGAACGCCGCCGGCTGGAGCCAGGGCTTTATCCTGCCCCGTCCAGGCGGCGGATCCGCTGAGCTGATTGAACACCGTTTCACCGCCGACCTTGAGGATCAGGTCGCGGAAATCAAAGTCACTCAAACTTTCCATAATCCTTCCCCACGGCCGCTCGAAGGGATTTATTATTTCCCCATTCCGCAGGAAGCGATCATCAACCAATTTGCCCTGTTCGTGGACGGCAAAAAATTGGCCGGTGAATTGCTCGACCGCGATCAGGCGCGCGCCCTCTATGAGGACATCGTTCGCCGCAACATCGATCCGGCGCTGCTCGAGTATGCGGATCATCGGTTTTTTCGTTTGAACCTCTTCCCGCTGCCGGCGCATCAGGACCGCCGGATCGAGTTGACCTATTCCCAGATTCTCCCCTTTGAGAACGGATTGGTCCGTTTTCTTTATCCTCTGCACGGCGAGATGCAGGGCGGACGTGGCGCAGGACCCGCCTTGCCGCCCAGGCCGCAATTTGCCCGGAACGAGGAAAGCAGGGCCGCCCATGATCCCGCCCACTGCCGGCAGTTTTTTTCAGTCACGCTGAAGTCTCAAACCGCTCTCGGTTCCATCTATTCTCCTTCGCACGCCATCGAGGTGCACAGGCGGTCGGATCGCGAGGCGCACGTCGCCTATGAAGGCGACCGCCGCGAGAATGAAGCGGATTTCATCCTTTACTACAGCCGCTCCGGCGATGCTATGGGCATGAACCTGCTCTGCCACCGCACCGGCTCTGAGCCGGGCTATTTTATGCTGTTGGTTTCTCCGCGCAGCTCGTGGGCTGAAGGCCGCATTATCGACAAAGACGTGGTCTTTGTTCTGGACACTTCGGGATCCATGGCCGGTGAAAAGATGGAACAGGCTAAGGCGGCATTGACCTATTGTTTGAACACGTTGCGCAGCCGCGACCGGTTCGCCCTGGTCACGTTCAGCTCCGAGGTGCGGACCTGGAGACCCCGATGGATCGATGCCGCTCAAGGCCGGCAGGAAGCGGCGGCCTATGTGCGCAAGCTGGAGGCTTCAGGCGGAACCAATATCGACGCGGCGCTGGAAACCGCCTTTTCCTTCAAACCAGAGGCCGGCCGCTCCGGCAGCGTGCTGTTCATCACCGACGGACTGCCCACCGTCGGGGTTCAGGACATCAAAACCATTCTGGCGCATGTGCAGCGCAAACCGACGGCGCAGCGCATTTTTACCTTTGGCGTGGGTTATGACGTCAACACCTACCTGCTGGACAAGATCGCCGAGACCGGCCGCGCTGTTTCCGACTATATTGCGCCGGAAGAGAACATCGAGGAAAAAATCGGCCGGTTTTTCGACAAGGTGAGCAGCCCGGTGCTCACCGATCTGCAGGTAGAGTTGGCCGAAGGCCGGGTGCTGGACGTCTATCCAAAACAGCTGCCGGATCTGTTCGACGACGATCAGCTGATTATGGTGGGCAGGTATGCACAGGCCGGCGCCGCTCCGGTGGTTTTGCGCGGCACCAGCGGCCATGCCCAGCGGCGTTTCACCTACCAGGGCCAGTTCGCGCAAAAAGCGGAGAACGATTTTTTGCCCAGACTGTGGGCTTTTCGAAAAATCGCTTATCTGGTCGATGACATGCGCACTCACGGCGAAAACGCCGAAGTGAGAAAAGAGATCGAAGCGCTCAGCAAAGAGTATGGTGTGCTGTCTCCGTATACGGCTTTTCTCAGCCAGGAGGACGAGGCCAGGGTACTTCCTGTTGTTCGCGATCGCCATTCGAGCCGAACCAAGCTTGACGCCTATGCGTTCAGCGCGTCGGCCCAGGCGCCGATGTATGCCGTAGGCGCTGAAGCGGTGCAGTTGAGCAAAGGGTTGCGGGAGATGAAGGAAAAAAAGGTCGTGGACTCGAATGAGCAGATTCGTTATGTCGGCGGCAGAGCGTTCTCGCTGCGCAACGGCGAGTGGGTGGAAACGCGGTACAACGGCGAGCCTGTTTTGGCGGTCAAACGCGACAGCGACGCGTGCCTCAATTTGTTGAAAGCGTACCCCGCACTGGGCCGCTATCTGGCGGTCGCCGATCGCGTACTGTTCAGCTGGAACGGCCGCTATCTGCGCATCGGTGAAACGGGGGAGAGCGAGCGCAGTGTTGAGAGCTGGCGGCTCTTTTTCAAATAAAACGCCGGCTGTCACTGGCTCTGCGGGCTTGGGACTGAAAGCGGTTATTTCATTTTGCGCACCGCTTCCAGCAGACCTTCGCAGAGCCAGTTGGCCACCGCCTGACGATTATCCGGAATGATGAAACGCTCCTGGTCTTTGGGATTGCGGATGTTGCCGAGCTCGATGTACACGGTCGTGGGATCGAGTGCGGACAGCATGTGCAGATTTCGTGTGGAGATGGAGCTGTCGTAGCCGCGGCCCGGCTGGGCGGCGTGATATTTTTTTTCGATGGTATTGTGGAGAATTTCCGCCAGC
Organism: bacterium; assembly: GCA_029565685.1. Classification (GTDB taxonomy): domain Bacteria; phylum Zhuqueibacterota; class Zhuqueibacteria; order Residuimicrobiales; family Residuimicrobiaceae; genus Anaerohabitans. Next base: position 268,756 of record JAKQNR010000021.1, read on the forward strand.
ACGCGGCTTTCTTGGACGCCGTGCTGATAGTAATAAAAGATATCGATGCGCTGAGCATTGGAGCGGGAATCCACATGCAGAATGAGGGCGATCTGCCGGCGGTAGCGGGTTTTGTTCCGGCGATGAAGACGGTTGACGATGGCGGCCCGGTCCGCCAGGCGCTGGGCCAGGTCGTGGGAGATGGCGCTGTTGTCGCAATAGCGTTCGTCGGTGTCGTAGGCGAGGATGGCGCTGTCGCGAATGCCGTCATTGGGGTCCTGCACGATCATTTGCACCGCTGCGCCGTATTCGGCGAGCCGTTTCGCCAGCCGCAGAGTGATGTCGTAAGCGTATTCGTCCTCGTAGAGAAAATCTTTGCCGCGTCTGCCGATGGCGCCCGGATCCGGGCCGCCGTGGCCGGCATCCAGATAAAACAGGCATCCCTTGAGCGCCTGTGAGCGCGGGGTTATTTTGCCCGTCGCCGTTTCCGGCGTCGATTGGTCGAGTGGTTTTTCCGCGCTAGGGGTCCACAGGTGCAGCGGCAGCCAGAGCAACTTGCTGCGGGTGTAGGGTTGTTGGCGCAGTCCGGCCTGGTAGGTCTTGAAATTATATTGATCGATTTGATCGACGATTTTTTTATCGTCCAGACCGAGTGAGGAAGCGATGCTCAGGCCGTCATAGGGGACGATCAGCACCGGCAACTGATAGTTCCGGCCTGCCAGCAGTTGATCGTTTTTGCGCAGTCCCCCTTTGTTTATATCTTTGAATTTGGCCACCGCGATCATATCGGTCGGCAGCGAATAACGGCGCAGCAGCGTGTACAAGCCGTCGCCGGGTTTGCTTTTTACCGTCAGGTAGGTTTGTGCGAGGCTGCATTGCGCAGCCAGCAGGATATACAGGATGGCTCGGTAAAGGATAGGTTTCTCCGCGATCGAAACAGGCCTTTTGTGAATTTTACAAATCTTGCGGGCAAAAGGCAAGCGTTTTATGCGGGTTCGGCGAAGGGGGAAAGATCCTTTGGGTGATCATGGTGATGTTTGAGAAATCAAATCACTTAATGTCCTCGTGGTTTTGAGCTTTTTGCGGCATAATTGACAAATTGATAAAACCACGAGAGCACGAAGGCCGCGAAGATTAAAGAACGAATCTTCTGATCCCCTCCTTCAAAAGCTCGACATTGAAATTTATCAACAAGCCGACACTCGCCTTGACCAATTTCATTTAAGTTAATATTTGCGCTTCATGAATGGGCAGCAATTTATCTACAGATTTTATCTCCATAAAGCGTTGATCGTTTTCGTCGCAACGGTTCGCGGTTTATCCGTTCTGTCCTGCGCGCAACACATCGGCGAACACGCCGGCCGCGGTCACCTCGGCGCCGGCGCCGGGCCCGCGTACGATCAACGGCCTTTCCCTGTAGCGGGTGGTGGTGAAAGAAACAACATTGTCGCTGCCGGAAAGAAAATAAAACGGATGGTGCATGTCCACCGCCTGTAGGTTCACCCGGGCGCGGCCGTTGTGCAGCACCGCCATATAGCGCAACACTTTGCCCTGGTGCGCCGCCTTGCTGCGCCGCGCCTCCATCTCGGCGTCGAACTGAGAGAGCGTCTGAAAAAATTCTTCCACGGTTTCCGCCCTGGTGCAGGGCTCGGGCAGCAGGCTCTCCAGTTCAATGTCCGACAGCTCCATGGATGCGCCGGTCTCGCGGGCCAGGATCAGGATCTTGCGGGCGACATCCAGTCCGCTGAGGTCGTTGCGCGGATCGGGTTCGGTCAGTCCAAGGGCGCGCGCCTGTTCGACCACGCGGCTGAACGGCTGCTCCCCGTTAAAAGAGTTGAAAAGATAGCTCAGCGTGCCGGAGAGCACTGCTTCGATGCGCAGGATCTTGTCGCCGCTGGCGATGAGATCGTTCAGCGTGTTGATGATCGGCAGCCCGGCGCCCACATTGGTCTCATAGTAAAAACGGGAACCGCGGTCCAGCGTGGCGGAACGCAGCGCTTCGTATTGCTCCATAGAGCCTGAATTGGCCCGTTTGTTGGGCGTGACCACCGAGACGTTGGAGCGCAGAATGCGCAGGTAATTCCGCCCCGGCTCGTCGCTGGCGGTGCAATCGAGAAAAATGCTGTTGGGCAGATTCAAGGCCAGCATGCGGTCGATGAACTCGTTCAGAACCGTGGCTTCGCCGGTTTCCTCCAACACCTCGCGCCATCGTTCCAGCGAGAGTCCCTTTTCATCAAAAACCATTTTCTCCACATTGGCTAAGCCGATGAGCTTGATGTCCATGCGCCGCTGTTTGCGCAGGAAAGGCAGATTCTCCTTCAGCTGCTGCAGAAAAGTGCCGCCGATCAGTCCGCAGCCGGCGAGAAACAGGTGCAGCGTTTTCATCGGCGAGAGAAAGAACGCCTCGTGAATGGCGTTGAGCGCTTTCGCCTCATCCGTCTGCTCGATGACCACCGAGATGTTGAGCTCCGACGAGCCCTGGGCAATGGCTACCACGTTGACGCCGTTGACGCCCAGAGCCTGAAACAGCCGGCCGGCCAATCCCGGCGAGTGGTGCATTTTTTCCCCCACCGCAGCCAGAATGGAAAGGCCGTCTTTGATCACCACCGGATCGATGCGATGCGCCTGCCGTTCCAGCTCGAACTCGTGCTCGATGATCCGCCTGGCCTTTTCAGCCACCTGCGGCTCCACCGCCAGACAGATGGAATGCTCCGAAGAGGCCTGGGTGATCAGAATGATGTTGATCTGGTGTTTGGCCAGCACGGCGAACAGCCGGCCGGCGATGCCGGACACGCCGACCATGCCGCTGCCTTCGATGCGCAGCAGCGCGATATCGCTGATGGAGGAGATGCCTTTGACCAGAAATCGGCCTGGCGCCGGTTCGGCGCTGATCAGGGTGCCGGCAAAGGCGGGATTAAAGCTGTTGCGGATGCGGATGGGGATTTTTTTCAGCATCGCCGGCTGCATGGTCGGCGGATAGATGACCTTGGCGCCGAAATGCGACAGCTCCATGGCTTCGTCATAGGTGAGCTGTTCCAACGGAAACGCTTTTTTTACCTTGGCCGGGTTGGCGGTCATGACCCCGTCCACGTCGCTCCAGATTTCGATCTCTCGCACGTTCAGCGCCGCTCCCACGATGGCCGCGGTGTAATCAGAACCGCCGCGCCCCAGGGTGGTGGTTTCGTTATCCGGCGTGGAGCCGATAAAACCGGTGATCACCGGCAGACGGTCGTTGTCGTTGAAAAATTCCTCAATCAGCCGCTGCGATTCCTCCATCAGCACAGCCGCGGCGCCGAAACGGTCGTTGGTCTTGATGAGGCGGCGGCTGTCCACCATTACGGCGTCCAAGCCGGCATTGTTGGCGACCTCGGCGATGATGCGGCAGGAGAGACGTTCGCCAAAGCTGAGGATGAAATCGAGGCTGCGGCTGGTCAGTTCTTTCACCCAGTAGACGCCCTGCACCACTTCGCGCAGCGCCTGCAGATCTTCCATCAACTGGGCGGCCTCCGGCAGCTGCCCGCCACTGAGGCTGCGCAGAACCGCCAGGTGCCGGTCTTCCAGCTTGTCCAGCAGGTCCGTGTAATGCGCCTCGTGGCGCGCTGCGGTCTCGGCGACCTGGATCAGGGCATCGGTGACGCCGCCGAAGGCGGAGCAGACCACTGCCACCGGGCCGTGGGCGACGCAGCCTGCTTGCACCAGCTCGATGACGTGGCGGATTCTTTCGGCCGTGGCAAGAGAGGAGCCGCCGAATTTCATGATATGTTGGATCGGTTCGGTCTTTCTGGTCCTTGGCATTTCTGTTCCAGTCCATTCCTGTGCGTTCAATACACGCAGGTTGCGGCAAACCCCACGTTGTTGATTCCATACTTGATGTACATGTAGCCGCTTTCACCCCAGCCCGGTCCCCAGCTGTTGCGCAGGATCCAGGCGCCTTTGCCGTCATCCCAGCCCACCAGTAGAATGGCATGATTTACGTCTGAAGAGGGAGAGCAGCTGAACAAGCCGCCGCCGGGCAGTTCATCTTTATCAAACACGCCGCTGCTGTAGGCCTGAAACGCAGCACCCACATACACCGCCGCTGCCGCCGGGCCATAGGTGTAGATCGCCTGTTTCAGTTTGTCGGTGGCCGCCACCTGGTCATCGCCGTCCACATAAGCCCAACCGCTCAGTTTGAAAGGATAGGCATAGGGTCCGCCGCAGGCCACATCCGCAGCGACATAGGGGAAATCGGTTTCCAAAACCGCTCCTGGGTTGATCAGCATGTCAAAAGCCCACCAGCCGCCGCCGCAGCCGTAGCCCAGGCTGTTGCAGGAGACCAGCTGCTGCTCCGACAGATCGACCAGGGTGTCGGATTTGATGGCGAGCAGCGATTCCAGCGCGCCGATGGAGCCAAAGGCCCAGCAGCTGCCGCAGCCGCCTTGATCCTTCACCGGGGTGACGCCGTCGTGCAACCGCCAATCCCAAACCGCCGGCAACCCTGCGCCCAGTGCGCCTGATTTCAGGGTCACGGGCTTCAGCTTGAGCAGATTTCGCTCTTTGGCCTGTCGCCACCAATCGCCGGCTTTGGCTACGCGCAAGCCGCACAGCTGGGCGATGGTGTAGCGATGCGCCGGATTGTAGGCGACGGTAAAGTTCAATTTTTCCGTCTCGATGGCAAGACGCAGCTGCCCCAACACTTTACGCACCTCCGAGGGCGCCTGGCTCTCGTCCAAACGCTGAGCCTGGGACCAGGAGCAGCAGACGACCAGGCATACAATGGCCTTGATTACGCGTTTTTTCACAAGTCCTCCTGCAAGTTAGACTGAATAAACATCAGGCGCCGTATGCGCCCCGCTTTTCAGCTTGACTATTTTGGGACAATGATGTGTACGCGAAAGCTGTCCGCTTCAGCAGTTGCTCTTTCCCATGGGCGCGCATAAATCAGCCGCAGGTCGGTGGCGCCGGCGGCGATCGCTTTGAACTTGAACACCTGTTTTCCCGGTGCGCCCATTCGGTGCGTTTCACTTTGAATGAAGCTTTTCTGCTTGATCTGTATGATGGCGCTGTCATAAGAGACGATCCGCCAATCGAACCCCGTCGTCGGGTTGGCGTTCAACAGCAGCTGAAAACTGGCATCCTTTTTCACTCTGACCTTGCTCTGATTTTGCGCTTGGGTGATCATGACCGTTTTTCCACCTGCACTGAAGAGGCTGAGCAAAATCAGAGGCGCGGAGGCGATAACGAGATGATTCATTGTTATGCTCCTTGATTGACAAAACCCGCCGCAGATTCGGCGGTGAATCCGGACGCCCATGGTTCAACAGAACGGCCGGAGCTTGAGGGTGATGATGCCTGAAGGATGGCGCACCGGTTCGGCGAATGGGGCAACGGTCGGTCGTGTAGCTGAGTCCTGCGGCATTTGCGGTAAAATAAATAAATCAAAGGGCAAAATCAAGCGATTGTTTAGCCGGCCGGCTTTTGTCGGATTTGAGCGCGATTCATTTATTTTTGTGCAATTCTTGAAAATCTTTTGTATCTTTGCCTCTGAGAAAAGGCGTCCCTGCAAAGGATTCCACCCTTTTCGTTCACACCCTTGAAAAAAAGAGATGCCGGCTCGAGCGGACGAACCATTTGCGGCGAACCGGCGGTTTGCCGCTGCATTCATCCACCACGGAGATGCGGCCGGTCAGCGGCAACGGCCGGCAGGCATTTTGTTCGACGAGGACAGAGGTTATGATGATGCGTATGGGCCACGGCGGTCTGCGCAGCATGATCGAGGCCACAGACGAAAAACCGAAAATCACTCGGGATCTGCTCGAGCGGGTGCTGCAGCATGCCAAACCTTATCGTCTGCGCATCGTGCTCATTCTCGGATTGATCCTGGCGCAGACCGGCCTGATGCTTCTCAATCCGCTGATCATTCGGGATCTACTGGACCGCACTATTCCGTCCGGAAACCTCCACCGGCTGATGTGGCTGGCGCTGGCGCTTTTGCTGATCCCCGCCGTCAACGGCGTGATCGGCGTTTGCCAGCGACGCACCAATGCGCGCGTCGGCGAAGGGGTGATCTATGACCTGCGCATGGCTCTGTACGCCGGCCTGCAGCGGATGTCGCTGCGCTTTTTCACCAACACCCAGGTCGGCGAGTTGATGAGCCGACTGAACAACGATGTGATCGGCGCGCAGAACGCCATCAGCAGCACCATCGTCGGCATCGTCACCCAGCTGATTCACGCGGCGGCGATTTTGGCGGTGATGTTGTCCCTGGAATGGCGGTTGACGGTGATCGGCGTGGCGATCATGCCGCTGTTCATCCTGGCAGCGCGTCTGCTCGGCAACCGGCTGCGCGATATCGCCCGCAAGCAGATGGAAGCCAATGCGCAGATGAACGCCATGATGAATGAAACCCTCAACATCGGCGGCGCGCTGCTGGTCAAGCTGTTCGGCCGGCGGCAGCTGGAAGTCGAACGGTTCGGCGGTCGGGCCGGCCAGGTGCGCGATCTCGGCGTCAAACGGGCGTTCACCGGATCGATCTTTATGGCCATCATCGGCCTGATCAGCGCCGTGGGAACCGCGCTGGTCTACGGTCTCGGCGGCTATTTCGTCATCGCCGGCACTTTTACCGTGGGCACCATTGTGGCCTTTGGCGCCTACCTGGGACAATTGTACGGCGCGCTGCAGGGGCTGTCCAACGCACCGGTCGAGTTCGCCGCCTCCATGGTCAGTTTTGAGCGGGTGTTCGAGGTGATCGATCTGCCGGTGGATATCGTCGAGAAAGCGGACGCGCAGACCGTGAAAAGAGTGCGCGGTGAAATTCAGTTCGAAGACGTCACCTTTGTCTATGACTCGGGCAACGGCAAGCAGCTCAGCGACGTGCATCGCTACGGCAGTATGGACAACGTGACCGGCGTGCTCTCCGGAAAAATGAACGGCCCGGACGGCGATGACCAGGCGCCGCGCAGTCAGGCGCGCCGCAACGCGCTGGAAGCCGTCAGCTTTCGCGTGGAGCCGGGACAGATCGTCGCGTTGGTGGGACCCAGCGGCGCGGGCAAAACCACGCTCACCTATCTGATTCCGCGCCTCTATGATCCGACCTCCGGCGCAGTGCGCATCGACGGCAAGGATCTGCGCGATCTGACGCTGGAATCCCTGTCGGCGCAGATCGGCATGGTCACGCAGGAGACGCATCTGTTTCATGACACCATCCGCACCAACCTGCAATACGCCAAGCTGAACGCCGGCCAGAAAGAATTGGAGGCCGCCTGCCGGGCGGCCAACATTCACGATTTCATTCAGGGGCTGCCGGACGGCTATGACACCGTCGTCGGCGAGCGCGGCTTTCGCCTGAGCGGCGGAGAGAAACAACGGCTGGCGCTGGCGCGGGTGATTCTAAAAAATCCGCGCATTCTGATCTTGGATGAAGCCACCAGCAGCCTGGACAGCCAGTCCGAAGCGCTGATTCAGGATGCGCTGGAAAAGGTGATGGCCGACCGCACCAATATCGTCATCGCCCACCGGCTGAGCACCATTCTGGCCGCGGATATGATTCTGGTCATGGATCGCGGCCGGATTGTGGAGCGCGGCGCGCACGACGATCTGCTGCAAAAGGGCGGACTTTATGCCACGCTCTATGAGACCCAGTTTCGCAAGGACGCAAATGGCAATGGACTGTGACTGTCGCTGCCCCGGTTCGCAGATCCAGGAACCGGCCGGCGTTGAAAGAGGAATAGCTAGTCAGGAATAAACCCATTGATCGCTGTCAATCATATTTCTTTTGATTATATCTCGGAGCAGGGCTCGTTCCGCCGCGTATTGGCGGATGTGTCGTTTGAAATCGCTGACGGCGATTTTATCGCCATCATGGGCGCCAACGGCAGCGGCAAAAGCACTCTGGCTCGCTGTCTCAACGGATTGCTGCTGCCCTCCACCGGCGAGGTGCTGGTGGATGGCCTGAACACCCGCGATGCGGAACAACTGCGCCGGATCCGCCGCCGCGTGGCCATGCTTTTTCAGAATCCCGACAACCAGATCGTCTCCGCCACCGTGGAGCGCGAGATCGCCTTTGGCCTGGAGAACCTCGGCGTCGAGTATGAAGAGATGCATCGCCGGGTGGAGCAAATGCTGCGCCGTTTTAGCCTGTTGCCCTTTCGGCAAAAATCGCCCCATTATCTCTCCGGCGGCGAGAAACAACGGCTGGCCCTGGCCTCGGTTCTGGCCATGGAACCCGATTACCTGATTCTCGACGAACCCACCTCTCTGCTGGATCCCGCCGGCCGCAGAGAGATGGTGCGCCTGTTCAGGGAGTGGCATGACCAGCCGGCAACGCCCCGACGGACGACGGTGCTGATCACCCAGTTTCCTGAAGAAGCGCTGCTGGCCGACCGTCTGCTGATCCTGCAGCGCGGCCGCACGGTGATGGACGGCCCTCCGGAAACGCTGCTGCGCCGCACCGAGGAACTGGCCGGCCTGGGTTTGGATTCTCCGGTTCGCTTTAAACTGCAGCAACTGCTCGGCCCCTTGAATCCTGCGTCCTAACGTTACCCTTGATCTTGACGGTTAATTCACCTATATTATTTTATTCGATTTGAACCGGCGGAAGAAGGCCGGCGCCGCTTCGCCGACGTCGGCATCCTAATGGGTCGGGCTTTGACGAGTCCGTCTGCGGTTCACCTCTTGAAAAAAATCGGTTCGACATGACGCCATCAAGTCAAACACTGGTTGATCTGATCACACCTCCTGTTCTGCAGCATCTTTCTGACACCTTTTCCGAAAAATATCAAATCGCGATGATCTTTTACGATCATCAGGGCCGTCCGCTCACGAAAAAGACCCTGTCGCCGGCCTTCGGTCCGACTGATGGAAAACCGCTGGACGGGTTCATCGACAAGGTCCTGGCAGCCGCGCCCAATGCGGAGGAGATGGGGCTGGCGGACGGCAAAACCGTGTACAGCAGTTTTTTCAACGGACTTTTACGCCGCGCCCTGCTGCCCGTTGTCTATCATCAGCGATATCTCGGCGTCTGTCTTTACGCCTGCATCGAGTCCGGGCAAACCAATGAGTTGAAAAAGTGGAGCTTTGTGCTCGAGGGCTTTTCCAGCGACGGGCTCGATCCCTTGGCCTACATGGACGCAGAGCCTCATCCGCCCACCGAGGCGATGATTCTGGTCTCCTCCGGCGTGCACAGCCAGCTGCAACGGCTGCTCGAGGCCGGTCGGCAGCAGTGGTTGGCCGAGACCGGCGAGTCGGTCGGCGCAAAGGACGAGCCCATTGAAGGTTTGCAGGGCAGTGTGATCACCACCACCTCTTTGGATATTATCGCAGCGGACCTGCCGGCCATCGCCATGCTGGGGTACGACAACACCGACGAGATGGTGGGCCTGAATTTTCTCTCTCATCTGACCGCCGAGCCGGTTAAACGCGCCGAATTGGCCGAGTTCATCGCGAACGCCGCGCCGGTGCAGCAGTTCGAATTGGATCTATGCCGCAAAAGCGGCGCTCCGGTCTCTGTGGCGCTGTCGGTGCACCCGCAAAAATCCTTTCAGGACGAACCGGTGGGCTACCAGTTTCTGTTTTATGAAAAGTATGCCGGCCAGAGCAGTGTTCAGCCGCCGCAGGAGACAACGGCTGAAGACGAAGAACCGCCGCCCTTGGCAAAGCCGAAATCCGCTCAGCTGCGCGTTCAGCTGCGCGATCTGTATCAAAAGCTCGCCAGTCAGCCGGAGCAGGGCGCCTCGCTGATCCGCACGTCGGCCCGGCCTGCGCTGGTCCTCGATCCTGCGGACCAGGTGGTGGTGTGGAACGAAGCCATGCACAAGCTGCTGCATATTCCGGCTGCGACCATTGTGCGCAATGATTTTGATCAACTGCTGCTGCGCGACTCGCAGCAGACCTGGCATGCCGCCCTGGAGCGGTTCCGCCAGGACCAAAATTTGACCGAGCAGTCGCTGAGCCGGCCGTTGACGCTGCTGGACAACGAGGGCAATCCCAAAGAGGTCTGCGTCCATCTGTCGAAAAACGATCTGCTGGGTTTGCAGTTGATCACTGTGGCGGTCACCGCGGCCGGCGGGCAGGAGGCGACGGATTCAGAGTCCGCTCCGGAGTCCGCTGAGGAGGATCAGGCCCTGATCGCGGAATTGGCTTCAGCCAGAGTCTGGCGCCAGGGCGCGGATCTGGAGCGGCTGCAGCAGCTGGCGGCTGCGCTGGCCGGCAATCTGGAGCAGCCGCTGTTCTCCGCGTTCAGCCGCAGCGCCTGGCTTTCCCTGCCCAGCTCGATCCCGCATTCCCAGCAGGATCCGTTTCTGCACCTGCAGCAGGATATTGAACAGACCTTCATGCTGCTCCGGCGACTGCAGTATTTCAGCCGAAGCGTGCCGCTGCGGTGCAGGCCGGTGTCGGTGAATGCGCTCGTCCGCCAGGCCGGCAGCCTGCAGGCGGAGCTGTTCGCGCGGCCGGTGCGAATGTGTTTTGATCTCTCTCCGCTCTGCGGCCGAGTGATGGCCGACGTCTCGCTGCTGCATCAGGCGTTCGAATACATCTGCCGCAATGCGATGGAGGCGCTGCAGCTGGCCGGCGACCGTCTGCTGATCCGCACCCGTCCGGCTGAACTGCCGGACGCTGCAGAGCCGTTCGCCGCTACGGTGATCGAAGTGTTGGACAACGGACCCGGCATCGACGACCGCGTCTGGCAACGGTTGTGCGAGCCGTTCATCACCACCAAGCCGGAAGGCCGCGGCCATGGCCTGGGTTTGGCTGCAGCCTATGGCATTGTCGCCGCTCATGAGGGCCGTTTCATCGTACGCAGTCAAGCCGGAGTCGGCACCATGGTGCAGCTGTATCTGCCGGCGCTGGCGCCGGAACAGGCGCTCGAGGATCTCGAGGCTTCGGTGATCGCTTTTCGTCAGGCCAGAACGCTGTTGATCGTGGATGACGATCCGGATCTGACGCCGCTGATGAAGCGGGCGTTGGAGAACAACGGCTATGAAGTGACGGCGCTGGAGACCGGCGAGCGGGCGATTCAATGGCTGCAGGGCCATGTCGACGAGGTGGACGGCGCGGTGATCGATCTTTCGCTCGAAGGCATGTCCGGCCTCGATTGTGCGAAAAAGATACTGCAGGAGAAGCGCATCCCCATCATTTTGTCCAGCGGCTATCCGCCGGTCCCCGCTGCGCTGGAGGTGGTGCAGGCCTCTCAGGGCGCGTATCTGCAAAAGCCCTACGGCATGAGCTATTTGGTGGAAATGGCCCGGCAGATTTTCTAGCACTTATAAATGAAGATAATATAGCACGTGCAGTCCCCCCTCTTGAGAGTGAGGACAGGGGGTGTGTACATTAAAAGTGCGACGATTATTTTTTGCTTAAAGCTCGGGCTAAAAATACTTGATGAGTAGGGAAAAATCGACAACCAACCATTCGGAGGTCGCCATGGTCTCGCGTAGAAATTTTTTCCAAACATCCGCCCTGGCGATGGCCTCGGGCGCTTTATTGACTCTGGAAAAAGCGGAAGCCAAAGTCAAGCTGAACGCCGAAACGCCCCTGAAACTGGGATTGGTCACCTATAACTTGGCCAAAGACTGGGATATCGACACGCTGATCAAGAACTGCACTGAGACCAAATTCGAGGCTGTGGAGCTGCGCACCACCCACGGCCACGGCGTGGAACCCCATTTGACCGATGAACAGCGCCGCGAAGTGCGGAAAAAATTCGCCGGCTCGCCGGTCAAATTGGCCAGTTTGGGCTCGGTGTGCGAATTCGATTCTCCGGATCCGCAGGTTCTGAAACAGAACATCGAAACCTGCAAGGCCTTTGTGCAACTCGCCGCGGATGTGGGCGCCGAAGGGGTCAAGGTGCGGCCCAACCGTCTGCATCTGGATAAAGGAATTCCCGAAGAGACCACGCTCAGACAGATCGGCGAGTCCCTGGCTCTGGTGGGCGCCTTTGCCAAGACATACGGCGTGGAGATTCGAGTCGAAGTGCATGGCTCTGAGACCAGCCGCGTGCCGCGGATGAAAAAGATTTTTGATTATGCCGATCACGACAACGTCTTCGCCTGTTGGAACTGCAATCAGGCGGATCTGGAGGACGGCGGTCTGGAGGCCAACTATAAACGGTTGGAGAAAAAGATCCATTTCGTGCACATGCGCGATCTTTATCTGGAAGAATACCCCTGGCGCAGGCTGCTGAAACTGCTGCGTAAATCCGGCTACACCGGCTATTGCTGCGCCGAACTGGGCAGCGCCAGCAGCGATCCCCTGCGGGTGATGCGCTATTACCGCGCGCTGTTTCTGGCGTATCAGGATATCCTGTGAGCGATGGAAAAGGGTGAAGGAATTTTAAACGAGTGAACCGCTGATCTGCGTTTTAGTTTATAGTGTATATAAAAAAGTCCGAAGGCTGTAAAGTCTTCGGACTTTTTTTTAAAAGGGTCGCCAAACTCAATATCCGGCTCTCTGCCTGCAGATCGCCAGGATCGACGAAGAGACCGGATTGCGCTTTATAGTTCCTTGAGGCGCAGATTCTTGAACAAGACGGCGTATCCTTCGGCCTCCAACCCCACATACCCGCTCAGAACGCCGACATGCTCCCACCGGCTGGTGGCGATCCCGTTCACCTTCAAGCTCAGCGAGCTGTCGATGCAGGTGATTTCGTAGCAGTTCCATTCGCCGGCCGGTTTGACTGGATTGGCGCCGGACAGCTGATCGCGGGTGTCGACGCGTTTGATTTCGCCGTTGACCAGGGAATTGCCGAATAGAAATCCGCCGCTCGAGCTGCCGCATTGCGCCTGGTGCCAGATTTTAAACTCGGCCGAATTGCGGACAAAAACGCCGCTGTTGTATTTGGCGGGCTCGGCGATTTTTTCGAACCGCCATTCGACATGTAAAATAAAATCGCTGAACTCTTTTTTATCGCAGCGCAGCCAGTCGCGGCCGCCCCGGCCGCTGCACCGCACGATGCCCGTTTTCGTGTCCACCGACCATTGCGGCGAAGGGGACAACGGGCCGTCAACCGGCACATCGACAACCGTCCAGCCCTGAAGATCCGGTCCCGGCGTGATATCGATCCAACCCCGCGGCAGGGGAGAGCACGCACAAACGAGCAGCAACGCCAAAGAGGCTTTCTTCATGTGTTGTCCTTGTTTTTAAATATTCCCTAGGCCCCGGAAGTCGCCGTGGTCTTTGCGGCGACGCCGGGTGTGGTTTTAGAGCCCAAGCCCCCTGAATGTCGCCGCACTTTTTGCTTGTCAGACTCCGAATGTTGCCGCGCACTATGCGGCGACTCTGGGCGTCGCTTTTATCTTTGCTTAAAGTATACCTCCAGGCGAGACAAAATTTCATGCGACTAGGCAAGAATGGCGCTTTTAGTTTTTTTATCAAGCTCGTTCTGTTCATGGTTGAGCTGAGCGGTCATTATAGCCTGGACCGGCAGAAGCGCCGCATCTCCTTCGATCAGCGAGTCTTTCAGAATGGATTGCGAGAGCATGGCCGGTTATATCCGTCTATAAGTACTAGTTCTCAGCGATCGTCATCGCAGCAGCAGCATTTTTTTTGTCTCAGTATTTTTTTCGGTCTCTAATTGATATAGGTAAACACCCGAAGGTGCGTTGTTTCCCAACCTGTCTTCGCCGTTCCAAGTCAATTGATAATGCCCTGCATCGTGATAGGCGTCCGTCAAAGTGGTGATCGTTTGTCCTAGCAGATTATACACAGTCAGCTTGATGTGTCCTGCGCGTGTGCAGCCGTATTCAATGGTGGTGCCGGCATTGAACGGATTCGGATAATTGCCAAGCAATGTAAATCTCATGTCCCGATCGCGCGTGAGTATGGAGGTGCCGGTTTTTTCGACGGGAATCAAATGTAAAAAGTCAAAATAAACCCCTTCGTCGGCGACTGCATTAAGTTTAAATATGTATTTCACATATCGCGTGTTGGGCGGCACAATGGATTCCGTGTCATAGTGCCACCATTCGGCGATGCGTTGTTCGCCTGTGGAAACCTCTCCCACCAAGCTTTTATGGACGTCATAAAATTCCAATTTAATTTCGCCGGCGCTCGCGCCGTCATAATCGCGCATATAGCCGCCCCACCTGACGGCAAGATTTCCAGCATCGATTCGAGCGCCCATTTGGCTGAAATCGAATTCCTGATGGGCCTGGGCTGTTGAGATGCCGGCGTTGGCGAACATATAGTACCCGGATAAGGGCCTGGCTTTTTCCTCTTCATGAGCCCTGACGCGGATAGAATCAGAGACTGTCCAACCGGTCAGGTCGCCGGTTTCCGCCGAGGGGTTGATCAGCAGGTTGCTGCCTGATCCGTGGGATTGTTCCAGATGTTTGATGGCAAAAAAGACATTGTCGAAAGCGGCGTCGTTGGACAAACCATTCTTTATCTTTCGATAAGAATGAATGCGAACAACGGCGCTGCGCGTTCCGGGAGGCATATTGGTGGTCTCGCCATAGGGATGCCAGAACAGAGTATCCCATCGCTTGCTGCTGGCCTGATGCAGTACACGGTTGTCGCCATCGATAAAATCGACGATCATTTCACCCTCATCATAGGGTTCGCATCGGCTGGCCCTGATTTCGCCCAGCAGTTCATAGCCGGTGGCGAAATAGGCATTCCACTCGGCGGCCACTCTGCCCTGATCGATCTCGTCGGCCCATGGTCTCAAGTTCACTGTTTGGGACGCAGTCGAAAGATCCTGAAGGTTTTCGCCGGTGAAGAAATAGCCGCCGGTATAGGGGAATTGGTTTTCACGCTCGGATACGGCCGTCATTCCGCCGTACAATTCCCAATGGCTGGTGCCTGCTTCGGCGCCGAAATTTTCTAAAAGATTTTGTCGCATCGTATAGCTTTTCTCAGCGGCGTTTGCCGTCACCGGGACGCCGAATTCATCTGTAACGCCTGATACGTGGATCCGATAGGATTTGCCGTCCTCATGGGGAGAAGTGATCACTCGGACACGACGCGCATCTTTTACCAGAGCCGTTTGTACAACCGACACTGATGAGCCGCCATCCAACGGCGTGATCCGGTAATGATTTTTATTCTGCACAGAGGTGGAATCCAGATCCTGGTCAAACCACAGATCGATCATTTCCGCGCCGAGGTAGGGCGTCACCTTTGTAAGCCGGGGACCCACGGTGTCTTTATCGGCGGGAAATTTCAAAGTGGCCCAGACCGGCTTGTGATCCGACAGCAAAGGAGAGGCGTTCATAATTTCGCCTGCGACGGCCCTGCCCTTGCTTGCTTTATTGCAAAACACGAGATCGATCATTTGTGCGCCTTCGCCGCCATAAAAGCCGAATGCGGGCCACGTGACCCTCTGGCTGGGCGCCCAGCCGAGATCGAGCAGGCAAAGCCGCATATGTTTTTCGATGATGCTTATCTGCGTGCTGTAATGTTCATCGTTGAAATCGCCGATGGCGATTTGAATCGGGATCGGATCGTTTTTCAGCGTGGCCACCATGGTGTTCGCATGTCGATCTCCCTCTTCGTCCCAGCGGATATGAAAATTATAGACGGAAACGGTTTGACCGTCTATGTTGGTCCATCCGTTGATTCCATTGATGAACAGGCTGTTTATTTTGGTGTAAGGCGTCTTGCTGAAAAGGTAGCAATCGAAGCCGGAAGCCATGTGCATGCCTGTGAGATCGGCGACGGCTTTTCCGAAGGCATTGTTGCATTCCTGCAAGCCGGCGAAATCGACATTCAGTGAGAGGATGAGATCGGCGACCTGAGCGGGCGTGCAGATCTTTCCGTTCACCCATATATTCAACGTCAGCGCCTTGACGACTAGCTCCCGGTTGGTTTTGACGATCGGCGGATCTTTTGGATCCGCGATGTTCTTTAACAGCGTATCCCGATCCCCGACATATATGTCGTCAAACAGGGCTCCCCTGTTTGCGTAGCACATGAGACCGATTTTCCCGCGGCTGAAACTGCCATCTCGTACGGAGAATAAAAGCTTCTCATCTTCGAACACTAAAATGCTGTCGCCTGCTGCATGAATTTTGCCGATAAAGCCGCCGGGAATTTTCACATCATCCGTCGATTGAGCCAGGGTGGTGAATCGACCATGCACTTGCTTTTCAAGCCGCTTGAAGGGCGATCCCCAATGGTTGGTGTTCCCGAGCGTCAGAAAGCGATAATAATTGTTTTCGTCCTGATAGCGGAACAGCATGCCGATGCCTTCATCGTCGCTGGTGTAGATTTTGGCCGCGTAATAATAATCCGACCAGTCCGGATTTCCCGCCGCCGCATGGGTGCCTTTGTACACGGATAATTCATTTTCCGTGGTGCGGATATCAGAGGTCTGATACAGGGCGCCGTTTGAGACCGTCCAATTTGACGGACCTGATCTAAACGGCGCATCGTCTGTGATCATCCAGCCATCCATGTTTCCGTCTTCAAAATTATCGGTCCATGGCAAATTTTGCGCGTGCGCAGGGATATGGAAGAAAATAAATACGATACAGAGTGCAACATCGGCAATTCTCATGACAACTCTTTCGTTATGAAATTTTTCCAGTGTTTATATCTAAGCGTAATGATCAATTCGATTAACCGGTGATAGACTCCAACTCCCGATGTTGTCGTGTTTATAGCGGCAATGCTGAGCGCTATAAAACGCATTTAGGGATCGCAAAGCCCGCGACACCCGGGGTGGGGCGCATTCCTCAGACCGCGGAATGTCGCCATGTTCCTGTACAGATTCAGGATGTCGCTTTAGATCTACACTCAATGATCAATTTGATAAGCCTACGATATACGTTCCACGTATGACGTGTACCGGGCATGGTCTTAATCTTTAGGTGGTGAACAGGTCTTCTGATGCTCCCTCAACCCCGGGGTCGCGCCCTTCCTTCAACCCCGGGGTCGCGCCCTTTGCGACCCCGGGTGTTGACTCAGCTGAAACAGCTCAAACGGACGGGCAAAGCTTAGTATATAGTCATAATCCCTCTGTGGCAATCAGATTTTTTGATGCTCCTTCAAACTCGGGGTCGCGCCCTTCCTTCAACCCCGGGGTCGCGCCCTTTGCGACCCCGGGTGTTGACTCAGCTGAAACAGCTCAAACGGATGGGCAAAGGCTAGTAAATAGTCACATTCCCTCCGTGGTGATCAGGTCTTTTGATGCCGTGATGATGACAACGATAGGAGCGTCGTTAATAATTATGTCTCAATCCCTTCGTGGTGATCAGGTCTTTTTGATGCTCCTTCAACCCCGGGGTCGCGCCCTTTGCGACCCCGGGTGTTGACTCAGCTGAAACAGCTCAAACGGACGGGCAAAGGCTAGTAAATAGTCACATTCCCTCCGTGGTGATCAGGTCTTTTGATGCAATCGGTACTGGTGATGAATTTGTACCGGTACACGATGCCGCTAAGTCTCAATCCCTCCGTGGTGATCAGGTCTTTTGATGCTTATTGTCCAAAATGATTTCTACTGTATTAATACGAGAAAGTCTCAATCCCTCCGTGGTGATCAGGTCTTTTGATGCGGAAGCAGGTGACGACACTCAGTTCGTCAAAAACCTCCAGTCTCAATCCCTCCGTGGTGATCAGGTCTTTTGATGCTTCTAACAATGGCGACGTCACCCAAACGAACAGAACAGCAGTCTCAATCCCTCCGTGGTGATCAGGTCTTTTGATGCCATTTTTTAACTTCTTAGCGTCATCAACATACTGCCGGTTTGTCTCAATCCCTCCGTGGTGATCAGGTCTTTTGATGCACTTTCATAGATAACTATGAGATACCCTTCGCGTTCAACCGTCTCAATCCCTCCGTGGTGATCAGGTCTTTTGATGCTCTTTGGTCTGTAGGCTCAATATAAATATTGCATTGTGAGTGCGGGGGGTGTTAGATCCCTTTTGCGGGAAATCGGAAGGATATCGATTGATGAGTTTCAAGATGGCGTTGCTCTGTTAATATTTATTAATTAATATATTAGACGGGTTAGTGTTATTCGGCTCGCGAAAACGTAAAAAAAATTGGCATAAAATTTGTTTTATACTAAGCAATGTAATAATCCGCATCTTTGGTAACTTTGCCACATCCCCATATTTTTATTACACCTGCGCATTGGCTGCAAATTCGATACAACCTGATGCTGTCATCTTGATCAAGCTCTACTTTGCTCAGAACACTAAAAAGCTTGTCCAATTCCTGTTTATGGACATCTGCTTCAAACACCGATTTTTGCACGCGGGGGCCGAAATCTTTTAATTTTTTGGCCAGCCGCGTTCGCTTTTTATCATCTGTAATATCATATGAAATTATCAGCAGCATAGCAAGAACTATTTATTCTCTTTTCTATCCAATCGGAACGGCGTAAACGATTCTTCATCCTTGATGCATTTAGCCAAGTGCGCCACCTGTTGTTGAAACGCGGCGCGATATTTAGGCTGATCGTTTTCCTGCGGCAGATCATCCTGATAGGATCCCAGCATTTTTTCATAATGCTCGATGAATTTTCTCTTGCCGCTTTCAGTCAGATAAATGCCGCCGCGCGGCATGGCCTTGAAATCCGGTTGATCCAGTATTCTGAGATTAAACAGCGTCAGCATCAGGCGGTCCACCAGAGGGTGGCGAAAGGGTTCCATCAGATCCAGGGCAAGGCTGGGCCTGCCGTAATCCGGTTCATGGAAGTAACCGAGGCAAGGATCGAATCCAGCGCCGTCCAGCAGCGAAGCCAGTTCACTCGCTACCAGAGTGTAGCCGAAAGAAAGTACGGCGTTAGCCGGGTCTCGTGGCGGCCGTTTGCTGCGGCCGGCAAATTGCCAGGCCGGCGGCAACAGCTTGGCCAAAATTTTAAAATAGGACGCAGCGGTGGACCCTTCCAATCCCACCAGCGATGCGGGATCTCCGCATTCATTAATTTTTTCTAACGCAGCCGGCAGTTCCAATAATTCTTTTTCTTCGAGGATGTGCGGATTATTTTTAGCATGCGCCCGCAGCATATGCAGAGCATTGGATACTTTGGCGTGCACTACTTTTTGCGCGAAATCAGTCTTAAAAGTGCGGTTCTGAAATTTTTCGAATTGTCTGATGCGCAAAAAAATATTTTTACCCATGGGCGGCGTCACTTGGCCCAGCAATTCGCCATGCAGGGTGAATAACGCGGTTTCAATTCCTTTTTCCAGCAGCTGGTGCAATGTTTGCGTGGTGATCTGCACATTGCCGAAAACCATCACATGGTCGATGTCGTTGCATGGCCACTCCACCAAGATGTCATCCTGGCGTACGCCCGGCGTATAACGGTTCACCGGCGGTTTTTGGCAGAGCAGCAAGCGGTCGCCGCTCTTGCGCAAAATGGTGTTTTGTTCGATAAGATAAAGCGTTGCCATAACGGTTTGTCGACGGCCTATCGGTTTCTCAATTCCAGATAGCTTTTCAAGGTCAGAGCGGGGGGAAGATGCACTTGAAAATCTTGGGAATTTTTTTGCCATTCAGGCCAGTAAACAGTACGATGCAGGAAAATAGAGCCGAGAAACTTGAATCCCCGATCAAATGAGACAATGGTCGTTTTTACCGGATTGAGTTTGAGCTGCAGCTCCTCCAGGATCATGTCCGTCAACTCTATATTTTCGTCCGCTTCAGATTCGGTTTTGCTGAGCACTAAAAAGTCGTCGGCAAAGCGCACGACCCGGCGGTCAAAGGCCATGAACATCTCGTCCAACTCATCGAGGAAAAGATTGGCCAACATCGGCGAAACCACAGAACCCTGGGGGATGCCTTTTTCCAGAGGCCAGATGCGTTGGCCGTCATAGACTTCGACGGATATCCATTTGCGGAATAATCTGATCAATTCCGGCTCCGGGATTATCTTTTGCAGCTTGCCCAGCAGCAGATCATGATCGACATTATCAAAGAAGGCGTCGATATCCGCGTCCACGGCATAGCGATAGCCTTTGTCATACCATTGCCTGATCTGCTGAAAAGCCGTGCGCAACCCGCGGCCTTCGCGGTAGGCATGGGAGGTATTCTCGAATTCAGCCTCGAAAAGATCTTTGGTCGCAAGATAAACAGCCGCCTGGGCGACTCGATCGCGGACTGTGGGCACTGCGAGGTAGCGAAAGCTGGCACGATGTCTTTTGGGCACGGGAAAGCGCAATAGCGGGAAGGGGTGGTAACGTTCAGCAGCCAGGTCCTTGCTCAGAGCGGCGATGCGGGCCTCATGATTCTCAGCAAATCGTTCGATGGTGACGCCATCGCTGCCACGGCAGCCGTGATTCTCCAGCACCCGCTGCCAGGCGAAAAAGAGGGTGTCGTAATTGATGACTTGCGTAAAGTATTGCGACATAACAATCTCTTCCTTTACGCTCAATAAGGATTATGATCAAAAATCAAGACGTCGCCTGTGACCGGTGAATTGTAGAGAAGTTTCTGTGCCTTGCCGTGCAAAGCATGTGCAACCACCAGATAGAGCCAGATAGGCGCACGGCCGGTGAGCCTGATGATGTTGCCATCTCCGGCCAATGTGGCTGCCTTATTTTGATATTCCATGCACTTCTCAACTTTGGCATTTTCTTGATAGAATATTCCCAGGTCAATGGTAATCTCCTGCGGCTGTTTATTCATTTAAAAGCTCCTGTGTCTTGCTGTACCCCAAACCCGGCACGAATCCTTTGTGCAAATAGGTCCAGCATTCATACTCATTTTTTTCTCTATTCAAATGATAGACATTCACTCGCACCCAATTATCCAGAACAGCACCTACGGCAACTGCAAATGCGAGTGGCGCCATCATGAAAAGATGGACCTCGGTGACGCCGGCGTGCGTCATTTTATCTTTGAGTTTGAGTATATCCGCTAGACGGTAAGTGATGTTTTCCGCCAGAATACCATCCGTCCAGATATACGATTCGTGATCCATCGGCATATTTTTCTTGGCTAAAAACCGCAGCACTTGAGCTGTTATATCCGTACCGCTGACACAGATTATCAGAGCCATGGGCTTTGCGCTGACGGTTTTAGCTTCTTCCACAACCTTCTTGTAGCGTCGTGAGCGCATGTAAAAAACACATGCGCCGTAAAGAAAAATGACCATGGAAATGATTTGAAAAACATCAGCCAGATTGGAGATGGAATTCCACATTTACAATACCTCCCATCAATTAATAGCAGTTCAATAAAACCGTGCTATTGATAAATAATATGTCCTATTTCCACATTACCAGGCTCTGCAAATTACTGCTATAGCCCGCTCTGATCAACCACTGCCTTGTTTGCTTTTTCTCGCTGAGGGCGTTCTTACAGCGGTAGTTGCTTTTACCATCTTTCTATTGCCATCTCCATTCAGGATATGTAACAAACTTGATACTCGTCATTCTAAGCCATTATAATTTGCTTTACGAAGTAATATTTATTTTGTGCGAAGCTGACGGTTCCGCACATCATTTATCATCATTTGAATGGCTTCCTTGCATTCATTCAAGACCTTCTCTGCGATTTCTACATTCTGTTCATTATCACTACGTTCTCCTGGATGCATAGCATGGTTGCGTTTTTTCTTCAAAATTTCATCCAATAAATTAACAAGGGGCTCGGGGCATCCCAGGACAGGTATTTTGAGTATTCTGGTCAGATCGCCCCAAGGTCTCTTAGATACCATTTGCCCTGTCACCTCAGCATAATAGCTTCGTATAACTGCTTCAGTCGCTCTCAGAATAAACATAATGCAAGCTGCGGTGAAACCGATTGCGTAGCATTTTCCCGCCTCCTCGAAATCATTCCGACATTCTTTACTGAGTTTGAACGGGTCCTCCGAGGCAAGCCCGAAATACGAAACAGGATCGTGAAGCATGGACTCTACTTTTCCATCGCGACTACGGTGAGCAACAAAAGTACTTCTATCGCTGGCTTCTTTCTGAAGTTTCTCTAATACTTTGCGTGCCAAGATACGCACCTCGGCCGCTTGAGGGCCGAGGCGTGACGACTTACGGTCAGGATAATCCAATTGCGAAATAAGATATTCAATTTTATTTGATAATGTTGCCTCCGATTCTGTCAATTCGAGTTCTTCCAGGTCGGCTTGCAGCATGCGAAGGCGCCCGATCATGCCAATTTGGTCCGTACGAGTCGGACTGATCGTTTTACGCGAATGTGCATTCAACAGAGAGACCAAGTTCTCCCCAACAAACATCAATTCCCAAACAGAAAACTCGGTGCGAGTTTGACCTGATGCCATGATGCACCTCGTTCAATTGTTTATTACTTCTGATCACCATACTTGTCTATCAATGGCAATCCGACATTATCTTCATCAGCCAGTGGTAAAACCAGACGTGGACCAGCATCTTTCCCACTACGCTTGTTACCTACAAACCATTCGAAATTTTTACCTTCGGGCTGTGGCTCAAGCCAGGAACGTGGGTAATGAATAGGTAGTGAAGGCGAATCCGCCAACATGGATCGCAAGTCTCGGATCGCAGCCAACTTTTCGAAATCTTTGCCAAAACGATCCTGCATAGCTTTTTTAAAAATAGATATCCAAAGAGACTTTTTGTCCGTTTTCTCTTCCATTTCATAGTTCAAGCCGAGCCCCTGGTAATGCTTTTCAAGATCCAATACAGCAATATTTAGTATCTGTATTGTAGCTGATCCAAATCCTAAGGGCTTGCCAAAGCCGATTCGATGGTGCCACCCTTCCATCTCTAGGGCCCACAATAGTGCGCCAAATTCGATTTCAGCTAGATTCTCGAAATCTACCTTGAATTCAAACACAGCGCCCGTATTCTGCACATTATGGACTGTCCGGTTTTGATCACTTTTGGCACCATGAGCACATAGATATTCACGTTCGTTCAAGCGTGCGCCATGATGGCGATAGACTTTACGACCGCGCAATATCTGGTCAGATGTGTTATAGCTGACTGTTTCGTCATCCAAGCCATTTTGTGGTTTCCCTGACCTTGGCCGAAGGTAGAAACGAGTTGTGGTGGGTTTGGGCGAGGATAGAATTGTTAGTGTTGCATCGAAAGTGCCGGCACTGTGGACCAGCCGGGCATGACTGATTCTCACACGTCCAGCGTATGCAGCCGGAACATTTACATTTAGGCGAGGTTGTTCAGGATCATCGCTGTTCCACACCCATCCAAAGGTGCGACAAGCCGGGCAAAGCTGTGTATATTCATCACAGTGGTGCAGGTCGTCAGGCTGCAGCAATTGGCCTAAATTGTGGACAAATCCAACCCGCGGTATTGAAACTGGCACAATATATTTAACCGTAAATCCGAGACCTTTCGATTCCAGCATTGCGTATACTAAATCGCCATCAGCCAGTTCTGCAGCTTGTTTATGCACGATGAACCGACTGAATCCGGGTTCCTTGCCAACTGGTTGCTCAATTGGCAATCCTTTCTTTTTACGTTTTTCCACTTCGGCTGCATGGCGCTCCTGATAATCTTGGATCAACTCTTCATAGCGTTGGCGAACTTCCCGAGGTAGATCTATCAAATGGGTCGCTCCGCTATTGAAGAACAGCCTTTCATCGTGTTTGTTTTCAATATTCTGATTGGTGATACATAGATAGCCTGTAACTTTATATTGGCCAGCAGTGGGTTTGGGCAGCCGCGCGCCAGGTTTGGCAAGTGCCACCACATTCCAGAATTCAAAATGACGTAAAGGATGCTTTGCTTTCTCGACCAGCGCATCACACTGGTCTTTATGCGCCCAACCGCCTAACGATAGACCCGTGCGCCTGGCGTAAGGTGAAGTTGGTACCTTTACGGATGACTGACTAGTAGCCCATAATGGACGATAGGCATGCACCCATGCTGCATACTGAGGTCCCGATGGTCGTACCGCAGGTGTTATGGTTGTTGTGCCAGGCAGTAATTCGAGTTCCCATTTTGTGCCTCTATCACGCACCCGCGCAGGCACCAACCGTAGTGCGTCGCTTGGTGGCAGGTGATAGCTTAGCCGTTTGTTTTCCGCGAAATTGGAGAAGCAAGAATTTGTCACCATTTCGAAAACCGAACGTATCACTCCACGAAGCCCCGTTCCTGGTATGGCGATTTGACCTTCAGTATCGTGAAAAAACTGGTAGTGCAAATGATCCTTGCCGTTAACAGGTTCAATCTTGATGTTGTGGCTATCTGATACGAAGAGGGGTGTTGCAGTTGTGAGATGACATGTGATCTGCCCTGTTAATCCTGTATAGCGATCATGCGGGGGTGGGGCACAGCGCCCCAACAATGGTGCAACCATTGGATTGTGCACTTCCATCGGTCGCACAAAATTGTATGGATTAAGAAAGCGGTATGTAATCAATTTCACATCACGAGCCTGGTCTCCAACCGGCTGGAACTGTACACGATAGCCAGTGCTGACTTGGGTTAAGTCGTTGTTGACGATGGCATTACTATTGAAAGCATAGACTTTGCCATCATCACCTTGAATCTCACCGCTATTGCTCTTAAAACTGATAATAATTCCCTCATTCATTATACTCCTCCTTCCAACCCATAATACCAAACAAACTGCGTTCGGCCGGCCGCGGTAAAGCGCCAGAATTTTAAATAAACGCGTTCGTAGCTTTTTAATTGTGCAGGATAAACCAGTCTTGCTGCTGCTACACGATCTTCCCACCAACGCCCTGTCGGTTGATTGTTTTGATCCTGAATCTCTTTGCCCCAGAGCAGTGTGTGATCCTCGTAACAAGAGAATATCACATCGCTATTTTGTTTAGCGGCCCAGAAATTATCGCATTCCTGCTCTTGATTAAATCCTTCTGGTGCGAGTTGGTCTGGTGGGCCGATGTAGCGCCAGAACCAGCGATTTTCGTCGCGGCGCAATGACAAATGCCCCCCCTCTCCAAAGATTTCCCCTCGTTGCAGAAGTTCGGGGTCCAGTGGCTCATCTGCAAAAACAATCTCGTTGATCTGCTCCCAGATTCTCCAGGGCAACTTTTGCCATCGTTTACGCCAGGCTGTAAGAAAAACCGTGAACCGCTCTGGTTGGAATTGGCCGCCCAGAATGGTGAGACGATTCGGCCCATCCTTGCCGTAGCGCGGCGCAGCATTCATTTTCCCAATAAGGCTATCGAACTCAACGTTTAGTTTGTTCATCATTCATCCTCGCGGGATATAGTTCCGGAAGCCAGTAACCATTCTTCTGTGTGAAATAACTATCATTTTTTAATTCAAATTTGCGTCTAAAACCAAGCTTCGGATCCCTAATCATTGCATTGAAGACTGTGACCCAGCCATTGGCAAGTGCGGACCATTCATAAGTAGTTTCAGAATTAAACATAATGGTCTTGTACAAGCCGCTTGTCGCTCCAGGCAATTTACATAGCCGTTTGCCAGCTTCCTGAGCTGCTCTGATTGCTGCATTTTCCTTGCCAGGGTTGGGCTGTGGCAACGGGAAGTCATCGTCGTTCAAAATGCCTATAGTCAACTTGCGATCCTCGATCGTACACTGTCCAAATCCTTTAGCGCGGCCGAATCCAATAGAAGCCAGGCCACCATGCAGGTCGCGCAACGTCAATGCCAACCACCCTAGCTCCCATGGTTTGGGATTTTCCATAAAAAGGCGTACACGGAATTGCGGCTTCCATAACACTACGGCATCGAATTTGGCACCATCACGGCTGCCGCCAGTGAAGCGATCTATAGCCAGAAAGTCCATCACCTTGTATTCAACCTGTGTGCCTTCCTTGAGAGGCGCGTCTTCCACACGTAGGCGGCTGCCGTTCCAAGCGCTGCCAAAGAGGCGACATGCCAGGCAAAGTTCGTTTTCTGCCCCGACTTGCTCCAACTGATCTCGTTCTTCCTTGGATAACGATTTAATATAACTATTGCAACTGGCTACCTCATCCGTTGTCTTTGTCGTCAAAGGATTGCACGCCGGGCAGCTTGCCAGGAAAACGTTTTTTCGTTGGTTTTGGTCATTTGTAGAATCCCAAGCTTGCAGCGTCGCCAATGTGCGGGCGATTCGTTCAGCTTGGCTGCGCAGTACCCCGCGCAGGCTAGAGCCGGGTAGAATAGGTTTTGCGCCCAAGGCATAAGCTGCCAGTATCGGCGCATGATCAAAGCCACTACGGCCAGCCTGAGCTAGGTCGTGTGTCAGAAATGGACCTTTAGCTGCCAGTGTAAATTCAGCTATAATCCAACTCCCTGCAATGGGATCGATTACACTACCCTTCAATGCGGGGATTACTGGAATAGCTTGAATCTGCTCTGTAATCCAGTCTTTTTTGCCAATTTGTGCATTCCATGGTGGCCCATCCCGCAAGAAAGTCATCAATACATCCGGCTGATCCAGATCGAGTTCGATGAACTGGACATCCAGTAAATCGAAAGCACCCAAGCCCCTCGCAATGCGGCCGCCGACTACTCCTCGTCCAGCTTGCCACTCAGCCAGCGTTGCAGCGAGTAATTGTAACGCCGCATTGTCCGTCAGACGGCGATCCAACTCTATTCGCAATTTAAACGTCGTTCCCGTAGGCAGCACTTCCAAGTTAAACTTGACACGTTCGCGGCGGGCGGCTGCACCAGTCGTTCGGTCGATGCCGACACCATCGCGAATTTGAAGTTGGGGGGTGGAGTCTAATAAAGCGTTGTAAAACAGCAGGCGAGCTGAGTTATCCTTCTTATCATCCTCCTGCGGATTTACATCACCAAATAATTGGCAAGCCAGGCAATCACACGCTTTTTTAGAATCCTTGGCTTTCAAAGCATGGCACAACTCCGCCTCTGGGAAACGCGGCGCCAGCCGCGTGGCAATGCTGCGCAATGCGCCAGCCAATGCCGTGCCGGGGATCAGTAATCTACCACGCGCATCGCGACGCACCAGATCATCTGCTGTCTCAGTACCCACGCCGGTCCCTACATGCAGTGGCGTTCGCAGCGTCAGAATTGCCGTGATGGCTCTAAATTTCATGGTTATCTCCTCTCCTGGGCTTTTCGACGCGCAGATTGCGCGATTCGGTCGGCCAACATCTCCATGCCAATGCGCCATAGTTGTATTGTCAATTCTGTACCCACGCTTTGTTCGGCGATTAATTTCTCTAGATCGCCTAGCAACTCATCTATCTTTTTAATGCCGTCCTTACCTTCACCTTCATTTTCAAAAAAATTCGCTTTTTCACGAATGCCCAATGGTTGGATAAGGAGCTGATTTTTTTTGCCCAGATTTTTCAGAACCTCAATTGCACCCTGTCGCGATGTTGTACTCAAAACGTGCTCTAACCGAGCAACTGCCTCGAATAGGGGGTATTCAAAGCATGAGGAAAGACGGTTATTGTATAGCGTGTCATTTAGCTTGTTGCGCCATTTCTGCTCAAACCGGGTAATTTGGGCTAGCTCATGCTCTTGAGCTGCGCTTCCCAGGGCGAGAGTGCCAAGTATCAAAGCGCCATCTGTCCAATTCGAGCATTCTTGATAGATTGGATGATTAAATGCCACACGGCCAAAACCTTCATCCCGTCGCAGGCCGATGCCGCGATATTCCGCTTTCTCGAGCAGCTTTTGTAATTCTGGTAACGAGATGCTCGCAAAGGTTAGGCGTACGCTTGATCCGGCAGTCAGCGCTGAATCTCGCGCTCGCGGCAATCCCAGCTTGACGTTGAACGTATCTATTGATCGAACCGCGCTGAAGCAACACTGCTGATGGTTTTCGAATGCGATCTCCACTGAAGCACCGGCTGGCAGGCACAATTCGCGCCTAAGCCATGTTGCCTCAAATCCACGTTCGAAACGGCCCCACTGGTCTGTAACAATCGCATCGCTGAGCAACGTCAGAACGATATTGTTGGTATTCTGAACGCGAGTGGGCAAGGCTGGTCCTTGCCAAGGAGACTTACTGGCCACCTCAAAGAGCAGGCTGACCTTGCCATAGCCACGCCTATTGGCCCTACCCAATCGCAATTCATTCACCGCGCCGTTTGATTTCAATCCAGCCATCTGCCGCAGAGTTTCCCACGTCATAGCGTCTGAGCATGTGATTTCACCCATAAAGTATTGCCCTGATTCCAACAGAGTGTAACCAAACAGATCGCCGGTTTTCACACGACGCGTATTTGGATGTAGACGGATATGCATTTCGGTCGTACGCTGCAGCCGGAACTTTCTTGTGAGCCCTGTAGATCGGAGAGGTAGGAAGCCACCCACAACTTCCAACTTGGTTTCAACTCCTTTTTGCTCCTGGCATACTGGGCACCTATCAGGTGGAGTTGCATCTGATGCTAGACTCCAGACACCATGGCCATGGTCAGCTTGGTAGCCTGGGTGAAGCGGACAGGTCAGCAAATCACGCGGAGCAGCTATGGTAGGGTAACCCTGAGAAATTATTCGTTCGGATATTTGCACCGGCAATAATTGTGAGCAGCGCATAGCTCCGCGAAAAAACAGATCCACGAAGTTGCGGTAGGCATCACTCTTTGATCGGGTTTCATCAGCATTAAATCCCGCACGATTGGCGATTCGCCATGCTAGCGCCCCGCGCAAAACGCTGCCAGGGATTCCCTCTAACGTTTCAAACTGATTCCCTGCCTCAGCGCGACGAGCAATTAACAGCGGCTCATCAGCTCGAACGAGCACTAGCAGCCGATAGGTGTGATCTTCATCCTGCGTGGGCAATGTTATACGCGTCGTTGCCGTAATTTTGCTTGCCTGGACTGTTGATTGTTGTGGTGCATTTCGTAGCACGGTATCGAAACTATCAAGCAGTGTCTGCTCCTGGTAGCGATCCACTAGGTGGAGTTCGCACTCCCCGCAACCTCGAGACTTGTTGGCGCCCAAATTGCGCAGCCAGCGTGCTGAGGCGACAAGCCACGCCGCTTCTTCATCTGCAGCAACGTCATCTACTAATGGCTCAACAGTGAATCGAAAGCGCAAACTGCTATTTGCCTCCTCACATGTAAACAGTTTGTTCTCCTCAGCCCTCCGCGTGTGCGGACTCACCCGCACCCTTGTCGTTTTTTGGGCCGCAGTCTTGCCAGCCCGCCAAGCAATTTGTGGATTTTGCGGATCCGCCAAACCAACAGGCCGAGCTGATGAAACCCGCCAGCGTTTTGCATGTCTGGGTGAGCCGAAGATGGCGCAGACCGGACAGTCGGGTTCTTCTATCGCCCATTGCCCACAGAAGGATTTTTCTGTGGTCATGCCAGATTCAGCGCAATTCTTCAGCCGTGCCAGTGGCGCTGAACCCAGGAGATTTACCAGGCTGTCGCGCAACAAACCTTCGAGGACCGTGCCACGCAGCACGGGCACTCCATCAGAGTCGCGTAGTAACGCTGAATCTATTTGCATTCCCAACCCATGACCCGCGCCGATATGATAATCGCTTTTAAATTCTATCTCGAACTCCAAACGCTTGCTCATAGCGCGTCCTCCTCCTCGAGTTCGTACACCTCAGGCTTCTTGTTTAAGTCCTGGGCAAAGTCCCATACCTCCAATAAATCCAGCATACCATGTGCCAAAGGCTTACCGCCATTGCGCTGCAATTCACACCAATAGTGTGCCACATCACGCTTAACAAATTGTCCCAGGTTGCCCAACGCTACTTTTATAGCAAGTTCGGTTTTACTGCTGCAGCGTTCGAGAAAAGATTCCAGCCCGATCATCCACTTTTTTATAAATTCTTGACGATTCGCCACAGTGATGTCCGGTGGCAGACTTTCAAAATGATTGCACAGTTCAATCAAACGCTTGTTTGGCACATCCTTAAGCGCGAAACGTTGATCGAGCAAATTCCGCAAATCGCGTCCGTACAACTCAGCTTGTGGTGATATCGTTCCTCCATCCTTGACCACCCAATAAGGCCGCAGCGTTGTACGCACTGCCATGCTTCGTTCGTGATCCACTTCTTGTCCGGCAAGGCGATTTCCCAGGATCACTTCGAAATTAACCGCTGACATCTGTTCACCCGTATCAGAAGCCAGCAACTTGCATTGGCGTTTGGCCTCGCTCATAAATTTCTCTGCTCGCTTATGGGCCAGCGTATAGGGGTACTTGCTCTTGCAGATTACTACCGCCGCAGCAACTGTCGGGTGAGCTTTAAGCTCTATTTCGTCAACCAATTTTTGTAGTTGTTCCTCATAGGCTAGGCAAAAGCGTCGAGCAAAGTCCAGTGCACAAGAGGCAGGAATTAGCGCAAATAGGTCGTCACCTCCGAGAATCAGGGGCAATACCGGAACCAGCGATGGTTTTTTAGCTTGTGACCATGTCATTAGGTCTTTCGTTGGCTCTGCCAGGCTTCGCCTAGTGGCAGAGGTCAGTCGTGCCGATAGCTCAGAAAGCTGGTATTGGTTCGTGCAGGCATCGAATAGTTGGCCCATGTTATTACCATCAGCAATCAGATAGGCCACATAGTTACGGTTATTGTAAATAGCTACCTCATCAGCTTCTTTAGGACATTCGAATGATGCAGCATCTACCTCGCTTCCTACTACTTCTTCCAAAAAGTCACCAAGTATGGTATGCTTTTTAATGTTTCGCTCCCATGCCTTGGTCTGACAAGCTTTACACAAATATCGTGACTGGGCATTCGAGGGTTCGCCTGCCAGTTTGCCATGCTGTTCAGCCAAACCAACACCACAGGAAGCGCAAAACGCGATATAGGGCATATGAACTTCGGCGATTGCACCCTCACGATGGCTTTTAGCTCGGTGCAATGCCTTGCCGGCTGCTTTGTTCGCCGCATTAAAGTCGTCTTCGAGCGGTATAGGTTCGGCCACTGAGATTACACCATCCACGGCAAGGCGATACAGCTCCGCCAGATCGCAACCGAACTGCTTTGCCTTTTGGTAGGCTTTCTTGGGATCAGAATCTTCAATGATGATACGAAAACTACCACCATCGTTGACGACGATGTCACGCGAACGATTGCCACCGTATGCGTGCTGTTCGAGTAGCAAAGGCACACCTTCCATACAGAAACGTGTCAACAATTGGCTGGCGCCGACAACTTCGCGCAACCGTGAGGAGCGAAAGATAAATTCTTGTATTTTATCAGCTTCAGCGGCCAGTAGGTAGCGCATGAGATTCCTCCTTGTTAATTACGCAACTTGGGGGGAAGAAAATCCAATTTTAGAGTGTCACACAATCTTGCCCAAGATGGACATTCAAATATTTGATCATTAGCAGCCTGCAGGCTTCCGGCATGGAAATGTTCCAGCCAATTAACTTCAAATTCTTTTAAAGCTTGTGTCACTAAAGATATAGCGGCTTCTGAAATGTTATTTGAGATATAAAGATGTGTGTGAATTGCCTCTCCTCGTAGTTTGATGAAGATGGGTGTTTGTGTGACTTCTTGAGCTTGCTGGCTGGGAGTATCCAAATCTAACGAATGACCTGCGCTGTAAGCTTGAAGAACAGGGGCAGTGTTAGACCGGCGTACGTTGCCGCCTGAAACATTATATTCCGTAGGCGGGGATGATTTGAGGGTTTTGCGCAGCTTCCATTCATTGGATTCTTCCAACATGTCCTCAAATGCGCGTCTCTGCTGATCCAATTTCCAGGAATTGAGCCTCTTCCAGTCTGTTTCTCCCTTTGGTTTCACTTCAAGTCCGTCATTCAGCCAACAGAGAGCCAGGCGTGCCTTCAACAGAAATTCGTGCAGACCGGCAGTTCGCAGATATGCCGAACGAAAATCCTCATTTTTTGAGACCAGACGCTTGACTTTGGCCAATTCATCGCGTACATAAGAGAGTAATTGAATAGGTTGACTAAAAATCGAGGACGCTAATTGATCATTTCCGCGTTTGAGCATAATGTGTTCATGCAAAAGTTTATGTGCAGCTTTGCCAGGATCTTCTTCATCTGATGTTGAAGGCCAAAAGCTTCCTAGTACAAGTATTGCGCTGGGAACGATTTCCTTCGGCAACGAAGGAGAAAAGGCATCGTAAATTGCTTTTGCTTTCCGGTAATCGCCATTTTCCCAGGCACCGTACATATCAAAAACTCGAACAAGTCGCGTTACTCGCTCAATATCGGTCGGCTCATATAATAAGTATTCATTTTCGCCGTCTAGATGTTGCGCCATGACTTGTTGGATGCCTAAAACTAATTCACGTGCTTCGCGAAAATTGTAGCGATTGTACAGTTGGATGACCCGCTCCCAATCTCGCAACTGGAAGGCTTGATAAGGATCAGCAATTTGCCCAATCCTGCAGGTATAACCATACGGGCGATGAAAACTGGAGTTGTATTTATCAAAGTCAACGTAGGTGATCGGAAGTCGAGAGTGCACCGCATAAAGGAATGCGCCCACTACCATGCTTTTTTTAGCACCAGTTATATCCACTGCGTTCATAAATTCTTTCGGTGGTTGGGCTTCGATTGCCTGAAACGCCAAAAGTAGCGATCGAAAGACCTCAGTCGGCGTATCTTGTGCAATCTCAATTAAATCGAAATGGCGAGTAAATGCACGTCGCCAAGGTAGTCCGGAATATTGAGGAACCTCGAAGATATCAAAGTAATTATCAGTAAGCGAAGGCCGAAGGTCGGACGGCAGGGTGGGTACCGTACCTAGCATTTTCACTAGACGGCAGAGTTCCCTTCCATGATCCATGCCAGATATGCTATCTCCATACTTCCGATTGAGAATTAATATCAGGCGCTGCGGTTTCAGTACACAGACGGTTTGTATCAACGGCTCGAAAGAGTCGCCTACCGTCATAGCTAGCGCGTGTACTGGGTGTGCCAAGCCGTGTAGCCTCGTCGAATCTTGATTTCTAGCTTCTGCGAGCTCTCGACCGAGCAATTCCCTAATGTAGCAGTCATAATCACACTTATACTCCCAATATTCTTCGGTACGATCTTTAATATCCTGACTCTTGAGCATGTTTCCTCCTTTGCTACCGGCATAAGTATCAGATCTAGAATTCATTTCTTCATCTGCATTGTTCATTATGCTGTTATCTAAAATACTTTAACTCTGCTGTTTGGACAATGTGCGTTCATTGATCCGAGAATTCCATGATTGGAATTGGTTTCAGATGCTATTGACTCTCTGAAATGGGGAATTAGTCAATAGTTGTGAATTAGAAAAAAGCGTAATCCTTTAGTTTCTGAAATGCTGTGCTTATCCTTGTCTTATATTGCTCCGATCAAGTGGTTTACAAGCATTCCCTTATCTCCACCCTTCCCAACCCAAACGCCGTCCCTTTGCCGATGTGCAGCCAGTGGGCGGCGTTGATCAGTTCTCGCCAGGGCTCGAGATCGCCTTCAAGGGTCAGATGCCCCAGCATGCCGCCCAACTGCATGTCGGTTTCCTGGCGGTTGCTGTGGCGCTCCCAGTCAGCCCATTGAAAATGCTGATCGACCACTGGAATAGTGTCGGCAGTCTGAAGCAAATGGTTGAACTCCCAATCGAGAGGTTGGTCCGGTGCATAAAAATAGGCCAGCTCCAGTACGCGGCGCAACATCTGAAAGGTCAACTGGCGGAAGGTGATTCGGCCGGCATATTTGCCGTTGATTTTAACCCGCAGCGGAGAGACAAACTCAAGACGCAACGGCGATAGCAGGCTCTGCGCCGGCGGTACAGGTATAGGTTCGATCGGCTCGCTGCGCATACTTGAACCATCATATACAATCTGCCACTCTTTTCCACCGCTGGTCAGCATGTGCATCGCCTGCACGCTGAAAGGATGCCGCCGAACGGAAAGACCAGCCTGGGCCATTTTAAGAATGGCAATGATCGCTTCGCGGTACCAGGCACAGGCCGTGCCGATCAACGTGAAATCGAATTGAAAACCAGTGTCGAAAGAAAAGTTTTCTGTAAAATCGGGGCAATAAAAGGTGTAAGGCCGGGGGCGGTGTCGAGTCCGCGCAGGAATTGCGGAGGTTTTTTTTCAATACATGGTTCAAAAATGCAGGCGTAGGCGCAGGCATGGCGCAAGCTGCAGGGTCTGCAGTCCGGCTCATCGGGGTAAACGCAGGCCAGCTTTTTCAGCTGCAACCCGAAAGCGCCGCGCAGCATGGAACCTTTCCAACGCGGCAGCAGGCCGCCCTGTTGCATTGTGAGGAAAAAACGCAACTTGACAAACGGTATAACCGGCAAGACATACCCCATGCCCCAATGCCCTTGAAGTTGTTTTTCTGTTTAAAAAGCGAGAATGGAGAGAGGTGTTCTGGAAAGATTTATTTTGCTGCTAATGATAAAGTATAGGGTTATTTTTTTTCAATGTCAAGTAAAAAGAGGACAAAATGCTTTTTTTCAATTCGCAAACCTGAAATTGATGATATCGCCGTCGCGGACGATGTACTCTTTGCCCTCCAGGCGCAGCACCGCGTCGCTGCGGCATTTGGCCATGGTTCCGCGCTGAATGAAATCGTCATAGCTCACCACCTCGGCGCGGATGAACCCTTTTTCAATGTCGCTGTGGATCTCGCCGGCGGCCGCGGGCGCCGGAGTGTCGGCGCGGATGGTCCAGGCGCGGGTTTCGTCGTCGCCCACGGTGAAAAAAGAGATCAATCCGAGCAGATCGTAAGAGGCGCGGATCAGCTTGTCCATGGCAGCCTCTTTGATGCCGGCGTCCTCGCGGAACACCTGCGCCTCGTCCTCCGGCAGCTGCTGAATTTCCATTTCGATGCGCGCGGACACCGGCAAGACCGCGGTGGCCGGCTGCGCGTTCCACTCGGCGAATTCGGCGCTGATGTCGGCCTCGCGGCGGATGTCCTTTTCGTCGATGTTGAGCACCACCAGCAGCGGCTTTTGGGTGAGAAATTGATAGCCGCGCACGATCAGCTCTTCGTCCGGCGCCATGGGCATCCGGCGCAGCGGTTTTTCCGCTTCCAGATGCGCTTTGAATTTCTCCAGCAGATGAAACTCTTTGACGTCCGCGTCGGTCTTGCGCACGCGCATCTGCCGCTGCAGCCGCTCCATGCGGTTTTCGATGATGGACAGATCGCTGAGAATGAACTCGGACTCCACCAGCTGCAGATCCCGCTTGGGATCGATGCTGTTGAGCGGGTGGCTGACGTTCTCGTTCTGATGACAGCGGATCACCAGCAGAATGGCGTCGACGATGCGGATCTGGCCGAGGAACTGGTCGCTGAAGCCGCCCTTTTTGTTTTCGTCCGCGCTCAATCCGGACAGATCCAGATATTCGATGGTGGCGGGCACGTTTTTTTTCGGCTTGTAGATCTGGTACAACCGCTCCAGCCTTTGGTCCGGCACTTTGACCACCGCGTGCTGCGCTTCCGCCTTGCCGATAGAGTGAGCGCCGGTGCTGACCGCGGAACCGGTCAATGCGTTGAAAAGCGTGCTTTTGCCCGAAAAGGGCAGGCCGACAATGCCTATCTTCATAATGCTCCTTATGGTTTGCGCCATTAAATATAGACCTTACGCCGGCCATAATCAACAGCTTTTTCGCAGCCTGCAGGCTGCGCAGGAGCGGAAGAAAAAGATGGTTTTATATTTCAGAGATTTTTTGCATATTGTCACAATCGGCCAAGTGCGGTTCACTGGCCAGGGCGGTGCATCCGGCGTTTGGACGCGGTTTTACAGCGGCTGATGCAATCGCCGATACGGCGTCGCAAGGTCTTTTTCAGGCGTTTTCATCGCCGAGACGGCGGCGCCGTTCACGACAAGCGGCAGATTGAGCAAATCAATTCCATTTTTTATCGCCATTATCGCAAGGGTGGTTTCATGCTTGAACGGAAAAAAAGCGGATCCATGGTGTGTCCCGGCTGCGGCCGGCTGATTTCGGTCAATGCCCCCTCGTGCATTCATTGCGGCAGGAAAAATCCCGGCCTGTGGGGCTGGGGCCCAAGCCTCAGCCGCTGGCTGGCTGATTTCCGCGGTCTGGCGCCCTCGTTGACCGTTGCCTGCATCGCTCTGTATGTCATCAGCCTGGCGCTGGATCTTTCGGCCATTCTGCATCCGCGCGGCATGTTGTCTTTTCTCTCTCCGGGCATGGAAAGCCTGGACCGCATGGGCATGACCGGCCGCTACGCCATCAGCCATGGCCGCTGGTGGACGCTGCTGACCGCGGTGTATCTGCATGGAGGCATTCTGCACATTCTGTTCAACGTGATGTGGCTGCGCCAGCTCGGCTATATGGTGGAAGAGCTGTTCGGCACAGGCCGGGCGTTCATCATTTTTACCGTCTCCGGCGTTACAGGCTTTATGCTTTCGGTCGCCATGGGCTCCATGTTCACGCTGGGAGGCTCGGGCGCCATTTTCGGCATGCTCGGCAGTTTGATCTATTACGGCCGCAAACGCGGCGGAGATTTCGGCAGCGCGCTTTATCGCCAGGTGGGTGCCTGGGCGATCATGGCCTTTGTGTTCGGCTTTCTTTTTCCCAATATCGACAACTGGGCCCATTTTGGCGGATTCGCGGGCGGATTCGTCATCAGCGCCCTGATGGGCATTCGCGAAACGCGCAGAGAGAAAAAAGCCATCGCCCTTGCGGCCGGGGCTTTGGCGGCGGTCACGCTGCTCTGTTTTTTGCTGGCGGTCATTCGGCCGCATTGAACTTGATTCTGCGAGAGGAGTGAAACAGGCCTGCAAATCAGCGCAATCATTTCGGTGTACAACCGCGCGGGTCTGGTCTGCCGGGCCATTGATTCGGTGCTGGCGCAGAGCCGTCCGGCGGATGAGGTGATCGTGGTGGACGACGGCTCCACCGATGACACCGCCGACGCTGTTCTTCGTTTCCAAGATCGCGTGCGC
The DNA here is from genome assembly GCA_029565685.1 of bacterium. Classification (GTDB taxonomy): domain Bacteria; phylum Zhuqueibacterota; class Zhuqueibacteria; order Residuimicrobiales; family Residuimicrobiaceae; genus Anaerohabitans. The sequence continues at coordinate 305,330 of JAKQNR010000021.1, forward strand.
ATGATTCGGCAGCCGCACAGCGGCGTGGCCGCCGGCCGCAACCGGGGCATCCGCGAGGCGCGGTACGACTGGCTGGCGTTTCTCGATTCCGACGATCTGTGGAAACCGAACAAACTGCAACGCCAGTGCGAGGCCCTGCAGGAGCAGCCGGATTCGCTGATCTGCTATACGGATGAAGAGTGGCGCAAAGACGGCCGCTGGAAGAATCAGAGCAAGCATCATCAAAAGCATTCAGGCTGGATCTATGAACATTGCCTAGCGCTGTGCATCATCAGTCCGTCGTCGGTGCTGCTGCATCGGCGCGTTCTGGAAACAGCGGGGCTGTTCGATGAGCAGCTGCCGGCGTGCGAAGATTATGATCTCTGGCTGCGGGTCTGTTCACGGTTTCCGGTGCTGTTCCTGGCGGAACGCTTGATCGTGAAACAGGCCGGCGATTGGCCGCAGCTTTCCAAGCAACACAGCCTGGACCGCTATCGCATCATCAGTCTGGAAAAGACGCTGCGGCAGGAGCCCCTGTCGAATGAACAACGGCGGTTGACCGCCGGCCAGTTGGTGGAAAAATGCCGTATTTATAGCCTGGGCTGCCGCAAACACGGCAAAGACGAAGAGGCGCTGTGGGCGGAAAAAATGGCAAGGGTGTATAAGGGGTGATCGCTTGAATGCGACAGCCGGAGTCGCGCAATCTGAAACGACACACGGGGGCGTTGGCAAGGGTTCAAAGAATGACACCCGGGGTCGCCGTAAAGACCACGGCGACACCCGGGGTCTGCGCACACGGCGACCCCGGGGTCTGAAAAGTAAAAACCACGGCAACCCCGGGGTCTGAAAAGTAAAAATGGAGATAACAATGGCACAGGAGCGCATCGGGTTTATCGGCCTGGGCATCATGGGACAACCCATGTGCTTGAATCTGCTCAAAGCCGGATTTTCTCTCACGGTTTATAACCGCACGCCGGCACGCATGCAACCGGTGCTGCAGGCAGGCGCCGTCGCCGCTGCATCAGCCAAGCAGGCGGCGGAGCGGTCCAGCATCGTCATCACCATGGTGACCGATACGCCGGATGTGGAACAGGTGCTGTTCGGCCACGACGGCGTGATGCAGGGCTTGAAAGCCAACAGCGTGGTGATCGACATGAGCACCATCTCGCCCTCGGCCACACAGCGCATGGCGGCGCAGATCAAGGAAAAGGGCTCGCAGATGCTCGATGCGCCGGTGAGCGGCGGCGATGTGGGCGCCAAAGCCGGAACTCTGGCGATCATGGTGGGCGGCGAGGCGCAGACTCTGGAGCGCTGCCGTCCGGTGCTGGAGGCGATGGGCAAGACCATCACCCATGTGGGCGGACACGGCATGGGTCAGACCGTCAAACTGTGCAATCAAATTCTGGTTTCAGTCACCAACCTGGCGGTGTGCGAAGCGGTGCGCTTCGCACAGCGGTCCGGCGTCGATCCGCGAGTGATGATCGAAGCGGTGAAAAACGGCGCAGCCGGTTCCTGGCAGTTGAGCAATCTGGGACCGCGCATGGCTGCGGGGGATTTTGCGCCGGGTTTCATGATCGATCTGCAGCAAAAAGATCTGCGCCTGGCGCTGCAATCCGCGTTTGAGATGCAGCTGCCGTCGCCGGGCTTGAGTCTGGTGCATCAGCTTTTTTCCGCCTGTCAGGCGCGCGGCGAAGGCCGTGAAGGAACTCAGGCGCTGATCAAGTCTTTGCTGGCGTTGACGCAAAAGCCTGCAAAGGAGAATTGAATTCCGCAACGCTTCAAGGGCGGCGGTATGTTAGGTGGAACGGATTCGGAGGTGCGTGCGGTGGCGGTGAATTTCGTCCCATGCAGAACGATGAAAGCTTTTTCACTTATTTTTCTCCTGGTCAGCGGCTGCTGTGCAGCTGCGACAGAGGCGCAACGGTCGATCGAACATCTGCCCACGGCCAATGGCCTGTGCTATGCGACCTATCACATCGACAAAGGGGTGGTGGACGCTTTTTATCCTCACCTGAACGACGACTGGGATGCCGGCTATCGCACGCCCAATCTGGTGCAGGCGCTGGGCTTTCGCATGACCATCGGTTCCCATTCCATTCCGCTGCAGCAATGGCCGGTGGCCAACAGCGGCTATATCAACGGCACTTGCATCATCCGCGTCGAACACACCACGGAAAAGGCGAGCCTGATCTCCTACATCTGGGCGCCGATGATCCTCGAACACAAAGCCCTGTTTTGGGTTCTGCACATTCCCGCCGCCAAACGATTCCGCCTCACCCGTGCGCATTTTCTTCCTTTCATCGATCCGCCTTTGCGCGAAGTGCAAACGGTGGTCACCGAGGGCTGGGATAAAGACGACCTGTGGGTGATGTTCGCCGGTGTGTACACCGGCGGCATGACGCCGCCGACCCAGGCCAAGGTGCTGGCGGACCTGGCTAAAACAGAGCCGAAACGGATGGTGGAGGCGGAACAGCGATGGTGGATGCACTGGCACCTCGCCGGCCACGAACCTGCGGACATCATCACCCTCAAGCACGAAGTGTTCCGTCAATCTCTGGCGTTTATCAAGATGGCGCAGGTGCGTGAACCAGGACCGGGCTATGGCCAGATCGTCAACTCGCTGGCCTATGGCTATGACAAGATCGCGGTCACCCGCGACATGAGCTACAGCGTGGCGGCGTTGTCGGCGGTCGGCCATTTCAGCGAAGCCCGGGCTGCGCTGAAATTCATGCTCTACTCGGATGCCGGCTCGTTTCGCTCTCACCGCATCGGCGATCTGGAATGGGGTTTGGGACGCAATTATATGGTGTCGCTGGCGCATTACAGCGGCATCGGCTTTGAACGCGCGACCTCGATCGGCGACGCGCCGCGGCTGTACTTTAGCAGCCATCCGTTATTTCTATGGGCGTTGCACGATTACTACAAGCACAGCAGCGACCGGGCTTTTTTGGATCAGGTTTGGTCTCTGGTTAAAGATTATGTGGTGCAGCCGCTGCTGTTTTCGTTCGCCGACAACGATCTGATCCGCGCGGACTCGGGCCTGTGGGATGCGCCGGTGCCGGGAGAACAGTTCCTTTACACCTCCGCCGCCGCTTTTCAGGGATTGACCTGCGCAGCGGTGTTGGCGCGGACGCTGGAGGATGCGGCGGTTCTGAAACAGTGCACCGAAAAGTCAGCGCGGCTGCGCGAAAGCATTCTGACCCGGTTGACCGTGGGCAAGGCCAAAGTGCTGGCGAGAAGCTGGGAAAAACGATCGTTTCCGGAATTGCTGGACAGTTCTACTATGGAAGCGGTCAATTGGGGCGTGGTGCTGCCTGAATGGAAATCGGCCCGCACCACCCTGGCGGCCCTGGACTCTCACCTGCGCATCAGCCCGACGCGCGGTTATGCGTTGGGCCGTACATTGAACGCCGGAGTCGGCGAGGAGAACCTGTTCGTCACCCTGCGCATGATACCGGCCATGATGCGGATGAAGAGAAAACAGGAGGCCGATTTGCTCTGGGAGTGGGTGATGCGCCAAGCGGCCCGCAATGCAGAGATGATTCCGGAGCATTACGATCAAAAGACCGCAGCCTGCCGCGGCGCTTATCCGGTGATCGGCATGGGCGCTGCGGCTTTTATCCTGGCCGCTCTGGCCCGGTGAAGGGCGATGAAGAGAATGAGAGACAAAAGGGCCCTGCGATTTTTTTTATTTTCGCTGCTGCTGTGCGCCGGCTGTTCGCTGAAAACGCCCAAGGCGCCGAGCTGGCAGACCCAATGGAACATCCCGCTGGTGAATCGCTCCTACACCGTGAGGGAAATGGTCGAAGACGAAGACCGAGTGATGTTCGACGCGGAAGGCCGCCTGGGCTTTCACGTGGAAGAGGAGATCGCGGCCGCCGCCATCGGCGAGAATTTTGTTCTCGATGATTTTGAACAGACTTTTGAGGTGGCGCTCACCGATTTGACGATACCGAACATGATCGTCGGCTATGATCACTTTAGCTTTTTGCAGCTGTGCAGCGAAGCGACGGGCAAAGAGGGGCAGAGCGTCGTCATTCACCCTGCCGTATTTCAACGGGTGGCGGGAGTCAAGCATGCGGACGAGCGCTTTCGTTCCGCGGTCATCGAGACCGGCCGCGGCCGGCTGCGCCTTTACAGCCGGTTGCCGGTGGCGTTGGAAAATGTGGCGCTGCAGCTGCGCGACGGCGTCAGCGGCGATATTTTACTCAGCGCGCCGCGGGTGGCGCGGATCGATCCCTATGACTCGGCGCTGGTAGCGCTGGACTTGAACTGCAAACGCATTCCGGAGAACAATCAATGGCTGATCTCCGGCTCTGTGGCCGGCTCTGCCGGCGCCGCGGTTCCGATCCGGCCGGACCAGTCGCTGGAGGCGCTGACGCAGATCGATGAGATGCGGGTTTCTTTTCTGCACGCCAAACTTCCCAGCCTTACGTTGCAGGAGCAAGAATCCATCGAGTTGCTGCCTGGAATGACTCTGCAGGTCGAAGAGATGGCGTTTCAAAGAGGCAAAGTGGCTGTGACGCTGGACAACCACACGCCCATCTCCGCAGAGATTCTGTCGTGGAAAATCCAGGAGATCAAAAACGGCAGCGGGGATCCGCTCCAATTCGTCGTACCGCTCACGTCCCATTCCCGCTCCGTCAGCCGGATCGATCTGCGTCAGTTCGTCGCCCGGTTGGATCTGCCGGCGAACGGCGCGGCGCAGTTTTTGCATCTCGATTTCGACGGCGTGACCCGGGATTCGGGCGATCAGCTCTACGTGCTGGATCAACAAAGTAAACTTACCGCTCGTGTCGCGTTTTCAGATCTGGCGATCGATCATCTGTCCGGCCGCTTGCAAGAGCAGGAGGTGGTGCTGGACACGGTTTTCCGCAGCCTCTCTCTGCCCGAGCGTCTCGACGATCTCGATCATGTCCGTTTCGGCGACGCCAGACTCGCGCTGGATATTTTCAATACCATCCAATTGCCGCTTCGTTTCGAAGGCACGTTGCGGGCCTGGAACGAGCAAGGCCGAAGCGTCTCTTTCACCATCAATGAGCAAATTCAAGCGGGCGGCAGCGGCGAAGTGCGCACGCGGCTGCCCCTGTTTACCGCCCAGAACAGCCCCATCGTTCAGTTTATGGATATTCGTCCCACGCATCTGGCGATCGCCGGCCGGGCTTGGGTGGGCGATGGCATGACCTATGGTCGAATCAGCGCGTCGGATTATCTGCGCGCCCAAGTCGTATTGGACGTGCCGGCTCGAGTCAGTTGGACCGCCAAAGAGGTGCGTCTGGACACCACTCAGATTCAGATCAAACCCGCGGCGGAAGAGGGCGATCTGTATGACCAGGGGGAGATCGTGCGGATTTCCGCTGACGCCACCGATCGGTTGCAGAGTGCAGTGATTCAATTAAGAATCGAAAACCATCTGCCTCTGGGCGGCGTCCTGCACCTGCGCTTGGCCGATGCCCTGGCGCGCCTGTACGACCGGCCGAACGTCCTTCTCGGCCCGATCCAGCTGCCGGCAGCCGCGATGGATGCGGCCGGCCGGGCGTCGGCCGCCCGGCATATCGAAACGTCCCTGGAGTTGAACAAAGAGGATTTGGCGCTTTTTAAAAATGCAGGAATGGACCTGAAACCGGTTTTCATCGCCACGGAATTGAGCCTGGACGGCAGCAACGGCGAGGAACGGCAGATTTTCAGCGAAGATTATATCAAAGTGCAGGCGTTGCTCACATTGGAAGTGCTGGTGAGCGAGGAGTGAAATGAAAGAGGCGCAATTTTACATTGCTCTGGAAAACGGCCAGGTAGTCTGTCAGCTGTGTCCGCACGCCTGCAAACTGGCGGATGGCAGAGTCGGCGTGTGCGGCGTGCGGCGGAATCGCGGCGGCGTGCTCTATTCGCTGGTTTACGAAAAGGCGGCGGCCATGCATGTGGATCCGATCGAAAAAAAGCCGCTGTTCCATGTTTATCCCGGGTCTGCGAGTTTTTCCATCGCCACCATGGGGTGCAATTTCCATTGCCGGTTCTGTCAGAACCATGATCTTTCTCAGGTGCATGGCGAGCCGACCGGGCAATTGGCGACCAGCCGGCAGGTGGTGGACGCAGCGATTTTGCGGCGATGCCGGACCATCGCCTGCACCTACACCGAACCGACGGTCTATTTTGAGTATGCTTTAGAGATCGCCCGACTGGCCAAGGCGGAAGGGATCGCCACGGTATTTGTCACCAATGGGTATATCAATGAAGCGCCGTTGCGGGAGTTGGCGCCCTATCTCGCCGCCGCCAACGTTGATTTGAAGGGGTGGAACAAAGATTTTTATCGTCGGGTGATCGGCGGCGATCTCGACAGCGTGCTCGCCACCCTCAAGCTGATGAAAGGGCTGGGCGTATGGGTAGAGGTGACCACGCTGTTGGTGCCGGATCAGATCTCGGAGCCCGATCTGCAGGAGATCGCCCGTTTTATCAGCCAGGAGCTGGGCGCTGAGACGCCCTGGCACATCAGCCGGTATCATCCTGATTACCAGTACACGCAAACGCCTGCCACGCCGTTGGCCCTGCTGCAGCGCGGCCGCGAGATCGGCCTGGCGGCCGGTTTGCGGTATGTGTACAGCGGCAATATTCCCGGGGACGAGGGCGAACACACCTATTGTCCGCAATGCGGCAGAAAGGTGATCGAGCGCTATGGTTTTCAGATTTTGGCGAATCATGTTCACAACGGCGGCTGCCGCTTTTGCGGCGCCGGCTTGGACGGCATCGGACTTTAGGCGATCGATGCTTGTTTGTTGTTCAATTATTTATTAGGGGGCGTTTATGAAATGCGTTCTGTTTCTGGTTCTTTCCGGCGTATTGGTTTTTTTCTCCTGGGCTTCTCTTTCCCGGCCGCGTTTCCATGGATTTTATCGGTTGTTCGCCTGGGAGTTTATGTTGGGATTGTTTCTGCTCAATGTTTTCTACTGGTTCAAGAATCCTCTCGCTCCGCATCAGCTGCTCTCCTGGGCGCTGTTATTTCTCTCTGCCGGCGTCGTGCTGTGCGGGTTTCTGCAATTGCGTCGCATGGGAAAAGCGGATCCGCGGCGGGACGATGGGCCGCTGGTCTCTTTTGAAAAAACCACCGTGTTGGTTGCCTCCGGTATTTATCGCTACATCCGGCATCCGATGTACTGTTCGCTTTTGTTGCTGACTTGGGGAATTTTCTTTAAAAGGATATCGTCGGCCGGCCTGGTTTTGGCGGCAGCGGCCACGTTTTTTCTCTTTCTGACGGTGTTGCGCGAAGAGGAAGAAAATGTGCGCTATTTCGGCGAGCCTTACCGGGAGTATATGAAACGGACCAAACGGTTTATCCCTTTTCTACTGTGAAAAAATCACCGCAGAGGCGACGGAGTTAAACGGAGAACCCCTTTTTTTGTTTTTCTCTGTGATCCTCTGTGTCCTCTGCGGTTTATTGTTTTTTATTGAAAAGAGCCAACCGCAGAGGTAACGGAGTTAAACGGCGCCCCCCTTTTTTTGTTTTTCTCTGTGATCCTCTGTATCCTCTGCGGCTTATTGTGTTTTATTGAAAAGAGCCAACCGCAGAGGCAACGGAGTTAAACGGAGAACCCCTTTTTTGTTTTTCTCTGTGATCCTCTGTGTCCTCTGCGGTTTATTGTTTTTTATTGAAAAGAGCCAACCGCAGAGGCGACGGAGTTAAACGGAGAACCCCTTTTTTTGCTTTTCTCTGTGATCCTCTGTGTCCTCTGCGGTTTATTGTGTTTTATTGAAAAGAGCCAACCGCAGAGGTAACGGAGTTAAACGGAGAACCCCTTTTTATGCTTTTCTCTGTGATACTCTGTGTCCTCTGCGGCTTATAGCTTTTTATTGAAAAGAGCCAACCGCAGAGGCAACGGAGTTAAACGGAGAACCCCTTTTTTTGCTTTTCTCTGTGATCCTCTGTGTCCTCTGCGGTTTATTGTTTCTTATTGAAAAGAGCCAACCGCAGAGGTGACGGAGTTAAACGGAGAACCCCTTTTTTTGCTTTTCTCTGTGATCCTCTGTGTCCTCTGCGGTTTATTGTTTTTTATTGAAAAGAGCCAACCGCAGAGGTAACGGAGTTAAACGGAGAACCCCTTTTTTGTTTTTCTCTGTGATCCTCTGTATCCTCTGCGGTTTATTGTGTTTTATTGAAAAGAGCCAACCGCAGAGGTAACGGAGTTAAACGGAGAACCCCTTTTTTGCTTTTCTCTGTGATCCTCTGTGTCCTCGTGATTCGTGGTTGAATAATATCTGCGAATAACCTTGAATTCCAGAGATAGAATTTTCCCGCGGAATTTATCAGGTGTTGACCGGGCAAAGAGGCCCGGCCGATGGTCCCGCCGGTAAAAAATTCCCAGGGCGATCATGAGGCCCGGCTGCGACGCTTCTTCCCGCATCGGCTGCACGAATCTTTTGCATCCTTGGCAAATCTTTACTATATTTTCCCGCAAATCCTTCCCCAACCACAACAAAGGGACGCTATGCACATCCTTTCGCTTTTTCACGGTCTCATCGGCCTGGGCTTCGTCACCTTTCTCGCCTTTCTCTTTTCCGCCGACCGGCGAGCGATCAACTGGAAACTGGTGCTGACCGGCATCCTGCTGCAATTCGGTTTTGCCTTTCTGGTGATTAAAACCGACCTCGGCCGTGAGGTCTTTGACTGGATCTCCCGGCTTTTCGTCATTCTGTTCAATTTTGCCGGCGACGGCGCTCAGTTCGTCTTCGGCCCGCTGGCTAAAAGCAGCGGCGACAGCAGCCTGGGGGTGATCTTTGCCTTTCAAGTGCTGCCCACCATCATTTTTTTCGCCTCCCTGATGGCTGTGCTCTATCACCTCGGCATCATGCAAAAGATCGTTCAAGGCATGGCCTGGGCGATGCAGCGGCTGATGCGCACCAGCGGGGCGGAGACTCTGGATGTGGCGGCCAACACATTTATGGGCCAGACCGAAGCCCCCTTGGTGATCAGACCCTATCTCGCCACCCTGACCGAGTCAGAGCTTTATACCATCATGGCCAGCGGCATGGCCCACATCTCCGGCGGCGTGCTCGCCGCTTATATGCAGATGCTGGGGCTGGCCCTGGCCAAGTCCCAGGGTGCGGCCTTTGAAGAGTCGCAGGTATTTTTCGCCGGCCATTTGCTGGCCGCTTCCATCATGGCCTTTCCCGCCACTCTGGTGGTGGCCAAAATACTGATGCCGGAGACCGGCGAACCCATGACCATGGGCACTGTCCGCCTCAAAGTCGAAAAGAGCTACGGCAGCGTCATCGAAGCGGCCGCAGGCGGCGCCGGCGACGGCGTGCGCCTGGCGCTGAACGTCGGCGGCATGCTCATCGCCTTCATCGCCCTCATCGCGCTGATCAACGCGCTGCTGGGCTTTGTCGGCAACCTGACCGGATTGAACGGGATCCTGATGAATCAGTTTAACAAGCCGCTCAACCTCGAGCTGCTCTTCGGCCTGATCTTTCAGTTTATCGCATTCATCATCGGCGTGCCGTGGAAAGAGGCGCTGGAGGTCGGCAGCCTCATGGGCATCAAACTGGCGGTCAATGAATTTGTCGCCTATCTCAAGATGGCGGACACGGTGGGCGCCGGTCTGCTGTCCACCAAATCCATCGTCATCGCCACCTACAGCCTGTGCGGCTTTGCCAATTTTTCATCCATCGCCATTCAGATCGGCGGGCTTTCACCGCTGGCGGAAAACCGGCGCAGCGACATCGCCCGACTGGGCCTGAAAGCAGTCCTCGGCGGCACCATCGCCACCTGGATGACTGCGGCCATCGCCGGATTGCTGACCCATTGATGACAGACTCTCAAGGATACGGAGGACACATGTCCAAATCGGCTTCAGCGAAATATCGTTGGTTTGTGGCCGGCGACCTCAACGGTTTTTTCGGCCTCATGTTCGACAACCTGACCGTGCTTTCGTTTCTCGCCGGCATTTTGATCTTTGTCTTTAAATATCCGGCGGACATTGTTTATACGCGCATGTTCCCGGGCACCGCCTTCGGCGTGCTGTTCGGCGATCTGGTCTATACCTGGATGGCCTTTCGTCTGGCCAGGAAAACCGGCAACACACAGGTCACCGCCATGCCGCTGGGACTGGATACCCCCTCGACCATCGGATTGGCGCTGGTGGTGTTAGGGCCGGCATTCATGGGACTGAAAGCAGAAGGCTATTCGGAACGCGACGCGGCGATGATGACCTGGTATATCGGCATGGCCACCATGATGTTCATGGGCGCAGTCAAATTGGTTTTCTCGTTTTTCGGCCGCTGGGTGCAAAAGATGGTGCCGCAGGCCGGACTGCTGGGCTCGCTGGCAGGCATTGGATTGGGGTTGATCGGCATGACGCCGCTGATCGATATTTTTGGCATGCCGCTGGTCGGCGTGATCGCTCTGGGCATGATTTTCTACACACTGGTGGCCGGGATTCGGCTGCCGGGGAAAATACCCGGCGTGCTGGCCTCTGTGGTCATCGGCGCCGGGCTCTATTATCTGATCGGACCGCTGGGATTGGTGGGAGGGACCTATGGCGGTCCACCGCCCCTGGATCTGCATTTCGGTTTGCCGCTGCCGACGCTGGATTTCATGAAAGGGTTGTCCGCTGCGGTCAAGTATCTTCCCCTGGCCATTCCTTTCGGCATTCTCACTGTGGTGGGCGGCATCAATGTCACCGAGAGCGCGCGGGTGGCCGGCGATGATTACAATACGCGCGATATTCTGCTGACCGAAGCCGTGGCCACCCTGGCAGCCGGTCTGTGCGGCGGCGTCGCCCAGTCCACGCCCTACATCGGTCAGCCGGCTTACAAAAATATGGGATCCCGTGCCGGCTATACCCTGCTCACCGGCATTTTTGTCGGTTTGGGCGGCATGCTCGGCTATGTCTCGTTCATCATCGAATTGATCCCGCGCGCGGTGCTGGCGCCGATTCTGGTCTTCGTCGCCTTTGATATCATCATGCAGGCGTTTGTCGCCGTGCCCAAACGCCACGCTCCGGCCGTGGCCTTTGCCTTTTTTCCCACCGTGGCCCGGCTGCTGGCGATCAAGATGGGCTCGCCGGAGCCCATCCCTGCGGAAAAATTCCACGAGCTCATGAACGCGCCAGGCAAGGCGCTGCCGGAACTGCAGGTCATCATCGCCCTGGGCAACGGCTTTATCGTCACCGCTATGCTCTGGGCCGCCTTTCTCGCAGAGCTGGTGGATCGGCGCTTGAAAATCTCTGCGCTCTATCTGGTGGTGCTGGCGTTCTTTTCCTTTTTCGGCATCATCCATTCCGCCATGCCCGACGGCTCCATGTATCTGCCGTGGAAGTTGAGCGGCATCGCCCAGCAGGTGCCGTATCAGTTCACTTTGGCCTATCTCTGCCTGGCGGCGCTCTTGTTCTGTCTCTCCTATACCCGCGAGAGCAAGGAGCCGGTCACCGGCATGGCGCACGAATAGGCATTGTTATAACCAGAAGGTTCAGAGCAAGGGACCGGGCCGCAACAGCCGCTGCGTTCCCGGTCTATTCCTGGACCGCTGAAAGGAGATCGAGATGATCGCCTATCGCAATTCGCAGACAGGCTACCTGATCATCAGCCTGCTGGTGATCGGCATCATCGCCACCCTGGCTTCCACCACGTTGGAAACCATCGGTCTGGTGCATTATATGGCGCTGCTTCTTCTCATCATGGCGCTGGTGATGTTTTACAAATTGACGGTGGTGGTGGAACGCGGCGTGATCGTCTGCTCGTTCGGTCAGGGGGTTTTCAGCAAAACCATTCGAGTGCGGGAAATCGCCGGCTGCCGCGTGATCAGAGTGCCGTGGCACTATGGCTGGGGAATACGGCTCACGCCGGCCGGCTGGATGTACAACATCGCCGGCACAGAGGTTGTGGAGATCACCTACAAATCCGGTAAAAAATTTCTCATCGGCAGCAATGAGGCGGAATCGCTTCGCGAGGCCATCGAGGATGAGATGAAAAAGTTTTCCTGAACGCCCTACCGGACAGTGCGGCGCTTTGGGCGAATGTTTTGCTGTGAAATAAATTCACCACAGAGGCAACGGAGTCAAGCGGAGAGAAATTTGGTTTGTGCTTTTCTCTGTGATCCTCTGTGTCCTCTGTGGTTGAATCATTTCGGCAAATGGCCAAGAATTCCATAAAAAAAAGTCTGCCACGGAATTTGCCGGCGCAATGAAACGGCCGCCGGCCTGTGCTTTCTCAGCGGCCGTTTAAAGCTGCAAACGTCCTTTGCCGAGCGGTCAGCCTACGGTAACCCGGCCGATGCGCCAGCTCATGGCGCTATGGTTATAAATCAGTTCAAAGGAACCGGATTCCCGTGTGGATACGTGAAAATGGAAAACCCGGTCCCTGCCCAGCGCCTCATGCCAGACGCCATGGACCTGGACCACGTGATAGGTCCGGTTGCGCCAATGAAAACGAAGCGGACGCATTTTGCCGCCGTCATAATGGCTGAGCACCTGAACGGCCTCGTTGATCTGTTCAAATTGCATGGTAGTCTCTTTAGTGTAATAAAGTACACCTTATTGTAATCAAAAATTTCTCTATTTGCAAGCCATTTTTTAACTTTTGCCAATGAGGGGATATTTTAGTAAATTGGCGGAGTGAATCATCAGGACGATGCAAGCGCCGGAAGGACCATGCAAACAGCAGAACGACCACGGCACCATAAAATCATTCAGTGCGCGCTGCTGACGGCGGCATCGATCGCGATCGGCTATCTGTTCCTGCTTTTGCCCAATTTTGAGTTCGTCACCGCTTCCATTTTTATCTCCGGTTTTTTGATGGGCCCGCTCTACGGGCTGCTCATCGGCCTGACCGCTGAATTTCTATTTTCCATGTTCAATCCGTTCGGCGCGCCCTCCTTGCCCTTGCTCATCGCCCAGGTCCTTTCCATGGCGGTGGTCGGCTGGGCCGGCGGCATGGTGGGGCGCACCCATTGGCTGGACCTGCCGGCAGCGGTGCGCATGGCCTGGTTCGGTCTGATGGGTTTTTTCTGCACGCTGGTGTTCGACATGCTGACCACCCTCAGTTTCGCGGTGTTCATCGCCGGCGGCGACAGGCGAAAAATGGCGATGACTTTTATATCCGGCATGGTCTTTTACCTGGTTCATCTGCTGGTCAATACCGTTGGTTTTGCCGTCCTGGTTCCTGTGTTGCTTAAAAGGCTGAAGCGATTGCTATGAAACACATCCTGATTCTGATCGTCTGCCTGACGGCCGCTGCGGCGTCTGCAGGACCGGCGCTGGCTGATTCTGAAGTGAACAGCGATACGCCGGCCTGGCCGGTCATACGGATGATCGATTCGACGGCTATTCAAGGCTCCGGCTATGGCAGTGCGGCGGATCTGCTAAAAGTTCCCGGCGTTTTCGTCTTTGATCGCGGCAGTGTGGGCCAACTCGCCGCCGCCGCCCTGTTCGCCGGCTCCTTTCGCCACCTGGATGCGACTTGGGACGGCCTGCTGTTGAATGACCCGGTCAGCGGAGTGGTTGATTGGAATCTGGTTCCGGTGGAAGGAATCCAGCGCATGGACGCCTGGGCCGGACCCGGCGGCGAAACCACGGGGCTGATTTCGCCCGGACATTCGCTGTACGTGGCCGGCCGCGATCTGGCCGGCAGCGGTCTGCGCTCTGCAACCGCCTACCGCACCGGCGGCAACGGCTATGATGATGTCGATGTGCGTCTGGGGTTGAAACCAACGCTGCACAGCGCGCTCACGGCCGGCGCGGTGTTGAAAAATTACGGCGGCACTGCGGCGGATGAAAAGTATCGCGCGCAAAAGGTCAATCTGAGCGTCGAACGGCGGTTCGGTCCGCAGTGGCGGCTGCGCTATCTGTTGCTGCTCAACAAAATGGACCGCGATGTGCCGTGGTCGGCGCCGACGCCCGAGGTTCCTTTTTTGCATGAGAAACTTGATCGCTATGACCATGGCCTCAGCCTGCAGGCCCATCGCGTCAGCGTTTTGTGGCAGTACACCGATCTCTATCGCGAATTTTATCATCGTCCATCCCCAGCCGCTCAGCAGATTCAGAACGCCGGCCGGTCGCGGTTGTTGATGCAATACGGCCGACGGTTCGGCCCGCTGCAGTGGCACAGCGGCGGACTGTGGCAGCACAGCCGCATGGAGATCGCCGGTCGCAGCGACAGCCGGCGCAATGATCTGGAAGCCTGGACGCAAATAGGATCACAGGTCAACGCAGCCTGGTTCTGGCTCGCTGGCATTAAAGCGCTGCGCTTTGGAGATGAAAAGATCGCCCTACTGCCCCAGGCCCAGTTGGCCGCAACCCTAGCGCGCGGATGGAATTCACGGCTGTGGTATGGCAGCCATATCGCTTCGGCGGGACTGAGCGGCGGCTGCGGCGTGGAGAGCTATGTGGCCGGCGACCGGGCTTTTCAGCAGGAACGCAGCGATCATTGGGGGTGGGCGGTGGAAAAAAACAGCGACGCGGTCCGCTATTTTATCTGTGTTTCTTACAGCAGCGATCGTATGACGCTTTCCCGCCTGCAATCGCAAACAGCGGCATTTGCGCAGGACGCAAACCGCTGGGCGGTGGACATCGGTGTGGAACAGAAATTGAACCGCTGTTTTTCTCTTTATGCCGATTTGCGTCAGTTCCGCGACAGCGAGGAGGAGCCGCTGCGGCAACCGTCGCAACAGGCCTGGGGCTGTGTGCAATATGCGAATGTTTTTTTCGCCGGCGATTTGGATGTGCGGCTGCGCGTCGGATTTGACGCTTGGGGAGAGCGGGACGGGAACAGCCTGATGCCCGGCACGCGCCGGCCGTCGACCGCCCTGTCGCCGGTGGTCGTTCCGTTCGCCCATCTGGGTCTTAAAATTAAAAGTGCGCGCCTGTTCTTTTTACTGCAAAATTTCGCCGGCATCGACTATCAGCTGCTTCCCGGCTATTCCATGCCGAAACAGCAGCTGCGCTGGGGATTTGTCTGGGATTTTTTTGATTGACCGGTTAATTAGCTGTTGCTTTCATAAAAATTTCTTTTTATATTGCATCGCTCTTTGAAACGCATGCTTTGGTTCCAAACGGATGAAAAGGGAAGACGGTGCAAATCCGTCGCAGCCCCGCTACTGTAATGAACTACGAAAGTCGCATCGCAAAAGCCACTGGGAAACCGGGAAGGCGCGACCGGTAGGATTGACGTTCAAAGCCAGGAGACCTGCCAGAGAGTGATTGGATTAGCCTTCGCGGGTGAGGTGCTGGTACCTAAAGATAACGACGCCCCATGTTGCAAGACTGGGGCTTTTTTTTTCGACCTCCTGCAATCGCTCATTCCTTGCTTTCTCCAGGTCTCCTCATCGATGACCAGTTCGACGTATGAATCGTTTTAAAAAAAACACTCTGGCGCTTGTGCTGCTGGCCATGACCGGTCTTCAGAATCTGCCGGCGCAATCTGACGTCAAGATCGAAGGCAAGGTCCTGGACAGGTCCGATCGCCGCGCTCTGTTCGGCGTCAACGTGACCGTGCTCGGCACCGCTGTGGGCGCGGTGACCGACCGCAGCGGCCGGTTCGTCTTGCAAAATCTGCTGGCAGGCGAGTACGTGGTGGAGGCGAGTCTGTTGGGCTATCGAACGCAGCGGGTGCGCAACGTTCTGGTCAGCCATGATCAGCCTCAGCAGCTGGTGATCGAACTGCAGCCGGCGCTCATCGAACTGCCCGACGTGGAGATCCTCGCCGGCGTCGACAAAACGGCGCAGGCCGCAGAGATCGTCATCGACCAGAAGAGAATCCGGCAAAGTCAGGCCGAGGATGTGGCTGAGCTGCTGGCTGCGACCTGCGGAGTGGAGATCCAGGAAAACGGCGCCGCCAAAACGATTTCCATTCGCGGCAGTCAGGCCGGGCAGGTGCTGGTGCTGGTGGACGGCGTTCGCCTGCAGAACGGATTGTCCGGCGCCATCGATCTTTCCTCCCTGCCGCTGGCGGCCATCGAAGAGATCAAGGTCACCAAAGGTCCGCAGTCCAGTCGCTTCGGCGCCAATGCTCTGGCCGGAGTGGTGCAGATCATCACTCGGCAGGCGCGGGAAAATCAGCTGTCCGCGGAGCTGCGCGCAGCCTCCTTTGCCGCTGCCGATGCGGCGGCCACGCTGATGCGGAAAAGCGGCTATGGCGATTTCCTGCTGACCGTCGAACAGCATCGCAGCCGCAACGATTACCGCTATGAGTATGACCTCGCCGGCCGGCGCTTCACTGAGACTCGCTTGAACGCGGATGTACTGCAGCGGCAGCTGTTCGGCCGCTGGAGCCGGGAGAAGAACGGATCCCGCTGGTCTTTTTCCGCGCAGCATCTGTTCGGCCATCGCGGGTTGCCCGGCGCTGTCTACAGCTGGACGCCCTATGCACGCAGCGCCACCCGGCGCAGCCTGGCCGTGCTTTCGTTCGAAAAAAAACAGCGCCGGCGTACCTTAAACGTGCGCGCCTCTTTCAATCAAGATTTTTCCTCCTTTAAAAATATCCATGAGAATGTGCCGGTGCGCTATCGGTCAACGCCGCGCTACTGGAACGAAAACCAAGTGACGGCAGGCCGACTGCAGAGCGATCTTTTGCAGCAGATCAGCGCGGTCCATCAGATCGAGCTGGGGGCTGAAGCCGGAGCGACCCGTTTTACCGATCGCGATCGCTTGTACCCGTCCCTGACGCCGGTCGGAGCCGCCGATGTCCGCAACGCCGGCGTCTATGTGCGCCATGGCTGTGAAACCGATCTTGGTTGGAATATGCGTTTGGAAACGCAGGCCGGCCTGCGCTATGATGCGGCTGAGACCGAACACTACCAGGACCAGCGTCTGGATCAAGCGCTCAGCCCATCACTGGGCGTGAGCCTGCGCAAACAGCTGCTGCTGGATTGGCGGCTGCAGGCGGACTGGGGCCATGGATTCCGCCTGCCCACCTTTGCCGATCTGTTCTATCAGCAGTACCGGGTACGCGGCAACGCCGGGCTGCGTCCGGAGAGGAGTGAGAACCTGGAATGGGCCATCGAAGGTCTGTGGCGCAACAGCCTGTTCCGGTTCAATCGATTTCGCCATCAGTTGCAGGACCTGATCATCTGGCGTCTGGGCTCTTTCGCCGCTTTTTCGCCGGTGAACACCGATGCCCGTCTTTCCGGAGAAGAGTTCGAATGGCGCTGGCATCTCAACCGTTGGCGCTTGGAGACGCAGGTTTCCTACAGCCATCTGCGCAGTGAAAACCTCGGCGAGGAACGAACAACGCGGCACAAACAATTGCCGTACCGACCGGAACACAGCTTTAAGGCAGGCCTGCAATGGGGATGGCGGGATCTGCAGGTGAATTACAATTTCCGGCGCAGCGGCGCGCGCTTTGTCACGGAAGCCAATACCGTGCGCTTGCCCGGCTTTTCTTTGCACGAGATAACGCTGCACTATGCCTTTCGTCTGCTCGGCCGACAGAATAATCTCAAGCTGTCCTGCTTGAACCTCACCGATGTGCGCTACCAAGTTTTAGAAAACGCGCCTCTGCCGGGCCGGGAATGGCGGGCAGGGTGGAGCGCTGCCTTTTAACCGCATAAGCGAGTTTTCGTCTGGGCGATGGAAGGCATGAAATCGAGTTCAGGGCAAGGCCAAAGTACAAAACGCAAGATGTAAGCTATTGGCGGATTTTTTATTGGGATCATCTGAGACCTGCGTGCCTTCTTTAACCGCGGAGAAAGCGCTAAGCAACGCCGAGGGGATGAAATAACTTTTAAATTGTATGTCTCGGCGTTCTTGACAACCTTGGCGGTTCATCAGCTGCCTTTACATCGAAAGAGCACAAGACGTTACTGCCGAAAAGAGTTAATTAATTTTGACATTATGGATAAGAATCTGAGGATGCTTTGATGAAAAAAATGTGGTTGTTGGTGTGTTGGGGGATTGCTCGTTTTGCTTTTGCCGGCGACATGCCGCGCACCTTGTTCATTGAAAACAATCTGGCGCGCACGCTGTCCACGGTAAATCTGGAGACCGGCGCTGTTCATAACGATGTGGCGACCCTGGGGCAAATCCCCAATCAGATACTCGCCTATCGCGATAAAGTCCTGGCGCTGAACAGCGTGCCGCCGGAGATCATGATCATCGACGCGAGCTCGCTGCAGGTGGAGAAGCGCGTCGCGCTGCCTGAGGGCTCCAACCCCTATGGCATGGCGCTGGTGGGCGCCAACCGCGTCTATGTGACCCTGCTGCTCATGGACGCAGTGGCTGTGGTGGAGATCCGCGAGGGCCGCGTCGCCAAACTCATCCCCTGCGGCAGGGCGCCGCAAGGGATCATCGTCGATGGGACCACCGCTCTGGTGGCCAACACCGGCGGCTATCCGGATTATCAGCCATCCACCGTCGCTTTTATCGATATCGCCCGCGATTCTCTGCTCACCAGCGTAGCGGTGCCGGCCAATCCGCAAGTGGTGCGCAAGGGACCGGATTGGAATTATTATGTGCTCTGCTCCGGCATCTGGGGTGGAAACAGCGGACAATTGGCGGTGATCAATCCCTATGCCCCGCCGGACTATGCCGGCCCGGCGGTGGTCGATACCCTGGTGGTGGGCGGCTATCCCGGGGATCTGGCGGTGCTGCCCGACGGCATGGCCTATATCTGCGATTGGGGCGATCATACCGGCGGCTTTTTGTACAAGGTGAACATCTACAGCGGCGAGATCCTGCACAATGCACGAAATCCTCTGCGCGTCGGCCGCGGCGCCATGCATCTGCTCTGGGATAAGAAAAACGCCGAGTTGTACATCAGCGCCTTTGATCAGGATGTGGTGCAAAAGTTCGATGTGCAGCAGGACCGAGTGGTGATGACCTATCCTGCAGGCGACGGCAGTCAGGACATGGCCATTGTGGAAAGGAGCGATTCCTCGGATCCCTGGGCCGATGAGGTGGTCGCTTTTTCTCCCGGCCAGCCTTGGAGCAAAATCGGCTATGATTTTTTTCCCGACAACGTGCTGGGCCCGCCGGATCCGGATCGCGGGCTCAACAGCGCCAGCACCACCAGCGACCCGGCGGAGATTCTGTCTCTGGGCCACGGCGGCGAGATCACACTGGCGTTCACCGATAACGTCGTTGTCGATGGGCCTGGCGTGGATTTTATCATCTTTGAGAACGTGTTCATGAACCTCTGGACCGGACAGCCGTTTATGGAGGCTGCCACAGTGGCGGTCAGCCAGGACGGCAACCGCTTTGTCGATTTTCCCTATGATACCAGCAGCTGCGTAGGTCTGGCCGGCTGCCATGTGGTGCAGAGCACCAGCCATCCCCTTGATCCACAGCGCTCCGGAGCTGATCAGTTCGACCTGGCGGACGTCGGAATGGACTGGATCCGCTATGTCAGGATCACGGACATGGGCGACCGTTGGCAGGAAGGGGCTATTAACGGCGACTTTGATCTGGATGCCGTCGTGGCGGTCAACAGCCGAACGTCGATCTCCTGCCCACAGGCAAAACGTTCGCCGCAGGAATTTAATCTCGCCGCCAATTACCCCAATCCGTTCAACAGCAGCACAACGATCTTCTTCACCACCGCGGCGCCGGGACGGGCCAAGCT
This sequence comes from bacterium, assembly GCA_029565685.1. Lineage (GTDB taxonomy): Bacteria > Zhuqueibacterota > Zhuqueibacteria > Residuimicrobiales > Residuimicrobiaceae > Anaerohabitans. Next base: position 324,851 of record JAKQNR010000021.1, read on the forward strand.
CACGGTGATAAACCTTCTCGGACAGTCCGTGGCCACCTTACTGGATCAAAACATGCCGGCCGGCTTCCATCGAGTGATCTGGGACGGCAGCGATGGATCAGGGAAGGCCATGAATACGGGATTGTACTGGGCGGTGCTGCAGTTTGGCGACAGCGTACAAAGGCAAAAGATGGTGCTGGTAAAATAAAAGCAAGGGATCAGAGCGTTCGTTATTGAAAATTCCGGCAAACTTTTTTGCGGTTTTATCCATTTGCAATCGACAACTCAAAAAAAATGCCGGATCCACAGGGATCCGGCATTTTGACTTTATTCCTGTTCTGCGCGCGCCAAGCGGCACAGAAGATGGTCCTCTTTCGCTAGTCGCCCCCTAACTTGGGAACCATCAGGTTTTCCAGGTCCTCTGCCGCCATGTTGATGTAATCGAAAATATCCACGCCTGCGGGCGGGCCCACGATCTGCGCATAGCCGGCGATGCGGTTGATGGAATCGCTGCGGTCCTTGATGGTCACACGGCGTTCACCGCGTGAAGCGGCCTCCAGCACCAGCAGACGGTCTCCCACTTGGCCGAGGAAAAACCCCACATGGGTGATCCCCTTGTATCGCCGTTTTTGAAATCGAGTGCGCCAGTTGAAAAATACCAGATCCCCTGGTTGGGGAGGCTCGCCGGCAGGGCGCAGGAACAGGCCCATGTCGCCTTGTTCGGCATAGCGATACTGCATGGCCGCAGTCCGATTGAACACCTTTTCTGCAATGCCGGCGCTGATCATGGCCATGCGGGTGAACATACCACAGTCGATATACTTGACGCCGCTTCCGCCGAGCCGGTAGCGCAGGCCGAGAAATTTAACCGCTTCGTTCAATACCTGGGCCACCAGGCTGCATTCCTTTTTCGAAATCGGCCAGTTGTACTCCATGGCCAGCAGCTGATGCGCGGTCTCGCGATCGATATAGCTGCCATCGTGCCCGCAATCATGCACCAGCTTGTACAGTGTGACGGACATGGAGGTGGCTTTATCGTAATGGCCTGAGACTTTGAGCGGCAGGTTTTTGTTCCAGCTCAGCAGCAGCTTTTGCATGCGGCTGATCGGGCCGTTCTTTTCGCTGTCGCTTTGATCTTCCGCCAGGCCCAGGTAAGGTTCCAGACCGCTGGAATCCGGCCCGGTGATCGTGGGGGTTTCGACCCTGAGCAGGCTGTTGAATTGGATCAAGTGGATATAGTCATTCAGCAGATGGGTGGTGAAGGAGAGGGGTTCAAAGGGTGTAGCGGCGGAAAGCGGCGGTGCGGTGAAAAAGAAAAGGGAAAAGAAAATGACGCCACTCACAAAATAAATAAATTTTCGCGCCGATTTGCAGGCAACGGGCGGTCTATTTTCTTCGGTCTGCAAAACAGGTGCTCCGTTTAATTATAATAAAAACAATTAGAGAGAGTGATGGCTGATTGTTAATTTTGGCTAATTTAAAACCTTGAGGTGTAAAAGTCAAGCTTTGAATGCATGAACCACGCTTTTCCATGCCCCTACGGCGGTCCGGCCTTGAAGCGCGCCCGCGGCAACGGCCATGATTTCCCTTGCATTTACCTGCAAATATATTTAAACTATATTTGATACATTCAAGGAGCCAATGTGATCACGCGAATCGAATTGGGCCTGTCGGCCGACTTTCAGGATTCTGAAGCCAAAGGCATTCTTTCCGGCGCCAGGGATCTGGGCGTTACCGGAGTAAACCGGGTCAAGGTCTATCAGGTGTATTATCTTTCCGGCGATCTGCAGAAGGAGGAGAAAACCAGGATCGCCAAATCGTTGCTGGCCGATCTGGTGACGCAGCAGTACGGTATCGATCAGCCGCTTCCATGCAAGGAAGAGCCGCCTTGTTGGTCCGTTGAGGTTACTTTTAACCGTGGAGTGACGGATCTGGTGGCTGAGACCGCTTTAAAGGGCATTCGTGATCTGGGCATCACCTCGGTGCAGGAGGCTAAAACCGCCAAACGGTTCGAGTTTTTCGGCGTCCTTTCCGCGGGCGACAAAGAGCTGATCGCGCAAAAGCTGCTGATCAACAAAGTGGTGCAGCACGTCATGCAGCCGGGTGAGAAGCTCTTTTTCACCATGGAGGACCCGGTTTTCCAATTGATCGTCATTCCTCTGCGCGACGCGGACGAGGAGCAGCTGATGCGGCTCAGCCGTGAGCGCGACCTGTTTCTCAATTCAGCGGAGATGCACGCCATTCAGGATCATTTTCGCTCTTTGCAGCGGGATCCAACCGACATTGAGCTGGAGATGATCGCCCAAACCTGGTCTGAGCACTGCAGCCACAAGACTCTCACCGGATTGGTAGAGTTTGAGGGCCGGGTGATCCGCAATCCGCTCAAACAGACCATTTTCCGGGTCACCCGTGAGTTGGATCTGCCCTGGTGCGTGTCGGTTTTCAAAGACAACGCCGGCGTGATCCGCTTTGACGATGACTATAATGTCTGTTTCAAGGTCGAGACCCATAATCATCCCTCTGCCATGGAGCCTTATGGCGGCGCCAACACCGGCATCGGCGGCGTGATCCGCGATCCGTTGGGCACCGGCCTGGGCGCCAAGCCGATCATCAACACCGACATTTTTTGCTTCGGCCCGGTGGATTTGGCCATGAAAGATCTGCCCAAGGGCGTGCTGCATCCCAAGCGGGTGATGCAGGGCGTGGTCGCCGGCGTACGCGACTACGGCAACCGCATGGGCATTCCCACCTCCAACGGCGCTATTTTTTTTGACGATCGTTATCTCGGCAATCCGCTCGTCTATTGCGGCAACGTGGGTTTGCTGCCCAGGAACCTGTGTGAGAAGACCGTAGCGCCGGGAGACGCCATCATCGTCGTCGGCGGCCGCACCGGGCGCGATGGCATTCACGGCGCCACCGCTTCCTCGGGCGAGCTGCACACTGAGAGCGAGGGCACCTGGAGCGGCGCGGTGCAGATCGGCAATCCGATCGTGGAGAAAAAGCTGGTGGACACCCTGATGCAGGCGCGCGACCGGGGATATTATCGCGCCATCACCGATTGCGGCGCCGGCGGCCTTTCCTCCGCCATCGGCGAATTGGCCAAGACCACGGGCGCTGAGGTGTTTCTGGAAAAAGTGCCGCTCAAGTATCACGGCCTCTCGTACATGGAGATCTGGATCTCTGAAGCTCAGGAACGCATGGTGATCTTTGTGCCGCCCGAGCATGTCGATGATGCGCTCGCCCTGTTCGCCGGCGAGGATGTGGAGGCCACGGTCATCGGCCGCACCACGGACGATCACAAAATCCGTTTATTCTATCACTCGGCTTTGGTGGGAGAGCTGGACATGGCGTTTCTCCACGACGGCATGCCTGAGGTGGTGCGCCAGGCGGTTTACGAAAAGCCGGTGTTGGTGGAAACAGAGCCGGAACTTTTGTCCGATCTAACGCCTGTGTTGCATAAAATTCTGGCTGCGCCCAACGTCTGCAGCAAGGAATGGGTGATTCGTCAATACGATCATGAGGTGCAGGGCGGCAGTGTCGTCAAACCGCTGGTGGGCGTGGATCAGCAGGGACCGTCCGACGCCTCGGTGACGCGGCCGAGAATGGACTCTTACAAGGCGGTCATCCTCGCCAACGGCCTGAATCCCAAGTACGGTCTGATCGATCCGTACTGGATGGCCGCTTCCTCCATCGACGAAGCGGTGCGCAACGTTATCGCAGTGGGCGGCTCTCTGGAGCGCACCGCGCTGCTGGACAATTTCTGCTGGGGCAGCACAGACAAACCCGACCGTCTGGGCGGTCTGATGCGCGCCATGCAAGCCTGCTATGATGTGGCGTCTGTTTTCCGCACGCCGTTCATCTCCGGCAAGGACAGTCTTAACAATGAATATAAAACCGAATCCGGCGACAGCATCGCCATTCCGCCCACTCTGTTGATCTCGGCGATCGCCGTCATGGAGGACTGCCGCCAGGCGGTCACCATGGATTTGAAAAAGGCGGGCAACCTGCTCTATGTGGTCGGCCTGACCAGGGCCGAATGCGGGGGATCGCATTATTATGAGGTGATGAACGCCAGCAGCAGCAAGGCGCCCCAGGTCGACGCGGAATCGGCGCGCCGCCTTTACCTGGCTCTGCACGCCGCCATGACCGCCGGGCTGGTGGCTTCCTGCCACGATTGTTCAGAAGGCGGGTTGGCGGTGGCGCTGGCGGAGATGGCGTTCAGCGGCGGGCTGGGTCTGTCCGTCTCGCTGGCCTCAGTGCCGCGCACGGCGGATGTGGTTCGCGACGATGTGCTCTTGTTCTCTGAATCCAATAGCCGGCTGGTAGTCGAGGTGCAGCCTGATAAAGAGGCGGCGTTTTGCGCCGCGCTGCAGGCGATCCCCTTTGGCTTGCTGGGGCAGGTGACCGCCGCGCCCCAGCTTGTCATCGACGGCATACAGGGAGAGCGTTTGATCGAGGAAAACCTGGCGAATTTAAAAAGCTCCTGGCAAAACACCTTGCGTTGGTAACCGGCCATGACATCGAGGTCTGATCAGGAAAGAAAAGGAACGTCTGTTTGATGAAGCCCAGAGTGCTAGTCCTGCGCGCCGCCGGATCCAATTGCGATCTGGAAACCGCATTTGCCTTTGACCAGGCGGGCGGCGCCGCCGTCCTGCTGCACATCAACCGAGTGCTGGAAAATCCGGCGCTGTTGACAGAGTATCAGATTCTGGCCATTCCCGGCGGCTTCACCTACGGCGACGACATATCCGCCGGCAAGGTGATGGCCAATCAATTGCGCTTTCACCTGGCAGATCATTTGCGCGCCTTTCATCAACAGGGCAAGTTGATCATTGGAATTTGTAACGGTTTTCAAGTGTTGGTAAAAGCAGGCCTGCTGCCGGTGGTGGATTTTGCCGCGGAGCAATCCGTCACTCTGACCAACAACGATTCCGGCAAATACGATGACCGCTGGGTCTATCTGCGGATCAATGAAAGCCCGTGTGTGTTTACCCGCGCCATGAAGGAAAGGGTGTATTTTCCTGTGGCCCACGCCGAAGGCAAATTCGTAGTGCGCGACGAATCGGTGCTGCAGGAGCTGTGGCGCAATCGTCAGGTGGTCTTTCAATATGTCAACCCGGACGGAGGCGTTGCCGCCTATCCCTGGAATCCCAACGGCTCCATGGCGGATATCGCCGGCATCTGTGATCCCACCGGCCGCGTACTTGGGTTGATGCCGCATCCGGAACGCAATATAGATCCGACCCACCATCCGGCCTGGACCCGCATCGGCCTGAACCGGGAGGCCGACGGAGCCGCTTTGTTCAGCAACGCGATCGCCTATTTTACTTGATTCGGATCGTATAGATAAGCGGCGCTTCCCCTGCCAGGGAGGCGTGTGCGAGCATTGTCTGAAGAGGATTATATGAGCGATGACATCGGGCGGTTGTTGAAGCGCTGGAAATACCATCCCAATGACGTCAACGTGCGCATCATAGACGGTCAGGACGGCGGCAAAAAACTGCAGATGCGCATTGACCTGGGCCTGCTGCAGATGGAGCTGGACGGCCGGCCTGACGGCAAACGCCCGCACCACTTTGATTCCTACCTCAGTTACTTTGAAGACCGCGCTAAAACCGCACTCGAGAGCGGCGGCGCTACGTTCTCGCTCTCAACCGTCGACTGCTTGCGGCTGCAGCAGGAGGCCATTCAATTCTATCACCGTTATATCGCCCTGCTGCGTTTAGGAGACTACCGACGCGTGGTCAGGGACACCCGCCGGAATCTCCGGGTTTTCGATCTGGTCCATAAATACGCAAAAAATCAGGAGATCATCTGGGCGTTCGAACAGTATCGGCCTTATGTGCTGATGATGTATGTGCGCGCCGCCGCCTCTTTGGCCATGGCTTCCGGCGGAATGGATGAGGCGATTCGCTTGATCGAAAAGGGGATCCGGGCTATCGAACGCCATTACCAAAAGTATAGTAAGCATCTGGGCAACGAGATGGTGGAGGTAACCCTGTTGCGCGAATGGCTGGATGAGCTGCGGGAGCAAAAGCCGCTCAGCGAGCGGGAAAGACTGCAGCGGCTGATGGACCGGGCGGTGCAGGAAGAGGCCTACGAAGTGGCGGCCGGGTTGCGAGACCGGCTGCGTCAGCTGGATCAAAAGTAAACCCCCTCACCGGCCGAAGTACGGTTTTTCATCGGCCTGGTGATTCCGAATACCTGTACAACTCTGAGAATGATTATGCTGAAAGACAAACGAATCGCTATTTTGATCGGTCCGCAATTTCATGACGAAGAGGCCACGCTGCCGAAAGAGTATCTGCAAAAGCTCGGCGCTCAGGTGGATTGGGTGGGATTGGATCGTTCGACCCTCATCGGCAAATACAACCGCGTTAGTTTGACGCCGGACAAGACCATCGACGAAATTCGCGCAGCGGATTATGACGGTCTGATCATTCCCGGCGGCGGAGCGCCGGAGCGCATCCGCGTCAATGATGCGGCGCTGGCTCTGGTGAAAGCCTTTTGGCAGACCGGTCGTCCCGTCGGCGCCATCTGCCACGGCGCTCAGGTGTTGATCTCCGCCGGGCTGCTCGAGGGCGTGACCACCACCTGTTTTGTCGGCATACGCGACGACGTCAAACTGGCCGGCGCCCACTATGTGGATCAAGAGGTGTGCGTGGACGGACCGTATATATCTTCACGCAAACCAGAGGACCTGCCCGCTTTCAATAAAGCCTTCAGCGAAGCTGTGGCCGGCATCCATCTGCACACCGAGGTCGCTGACCTCGATCCTCTGGCCTCCCTGCAGCTGGCGATCAGCCGGGAAAAAGGCGCCATGGAGTTTTACCGCAGCGCTGCGGCGGTGATGAAGCAGGAAAAAATTCGCAACAAATTCACCTACTTTGGCGCCATCGAGCAGGGACATTTCGATCAGCTCTCCGAACTGTATGTCAAACTCTCCGGCGGCCAGGCGCCTGCGCCGAAAGTTACAGCCCAAGAGATCGGCAGCCATCAGGTTTCCGCGGATCTTTCGAGCGAGGAGGCGATTCGCCTGGCCATGCAGGCGGAGGAAAAGGCGTATCAGTTTTATCGCCAGGCGGCGCTCAAAGCCCGCCATTCGAAGGCTAAAGAGATGTTCGAATATTTGGCGGCTGAGGAGATCGAACACAAACGGCTGTTATCTGTGGACCGGAGCACTGCGGCCGGAGGACAGGGCCATTTTCAGTGGGCGACTCATTGGGATGTTCCTCCGGGGATGGAAGATCTGTGGTGAAAGGAAGTGCAAGATGAAAAAGGCGCTGATTCTGCTGAGTCTGCTGGGTCTGGCGGGCTATGGAGCGGCTCAATTCCCGGATGCCGGGTTCGGTTACTGGACCGGCAACGAGAACCGGCTGTTCGGCGGGATCGGCATCACCACCATAGACGACCAATCCTACTTTTCTTTTTGTTTGCGTCCGGAACTGTCCATCGGGCCATTGGGATTCGGATTGAACATCAACCTGCTGTATGATACGGAGAACGGTTCGCTGCGCGCCAAGGACTGGGATTCGGGGTACGACTATTTTCGCCTGCTGCGCTATTTCCGCTATGGACGCAAAACAGACCGCTTTTATACGCGGATCGGCACGCTGGACGCTGCGCGCATCGGCCACGGCTTTATCGTCAATTATTTCACCAACGAGATTGATTACGATGAACGTAAAATCGGCATGGAGTTCGATCTGGATCTCGGCCACTTTGGTTTCGAAAGCATGGCCAGCAACATGGGGCGCTCGGAATTATTCGGCCTTCGCGGCTATTACCGGCCGCTGTACATTCTCGATGTTCCGATCTTGAAAAATTTTGCCGTCGGCGCCAGCTTTGCCCGGGATTTGGATCCGGACGCCTGGGCGGCCAGCAACGACGGCGTTTCCGTGTACGGCGTGGATGTGGAATTGCCGTTGATCAAATCTCGAGTGTTCAACACCCTTTTGTACGCGGACTATGCCGTGATTCACGGCTACAGCTCGCGCGAGAATCTCAGCCGTGATTTCGGCGCAGGCGCCGCCGTGGGTGTGTCCGTAGGCTTTGCCAATCTTATGGGGCTGGTGGAGGTGCAGGCTCGTTTGGAACGCCGGTGGCTGGGCGAAGAGTTTATCCCATCGTTCTTTGACCCCTTTTATGAAATCCAGAAATTGCAGATTTCTCACGGCAAAAAAATATACAAGACGGACCTGCTGATCGGTCTGCAGGAAACCCGGGGGACGTTCGGCGAGCTCTACGGCAATGTGCTGGGCAACCGGGTGCGGTTGTTGGGCACCGTATCCAAGCTGGATGCCGAGAAGAGCGGCCAGCTGCATCTGGCCGCTGACGCCACCGAAGCCTTGCCGACCATCGCCGCGCGCGCCAGCTACGACAAGCTCGGCATCGTCCAGGCAGAGGATGTGTTTACTTTGGACGATCGCAGCGTGGCGCGGCTGGGCCTGGGCTACAAGATCAAACCCTACCTCATCCTCTATGTGGATTACATCTGGTCGTTCGTCGAAACTTCACCGGGCAGCAAGAACTATAAATCCCAGGAGCGCATGGAGCCCAGGCTCGCGTTTGTCTACCGCTTCAAGTAGACCTGGCGCCTGACCCCATTGTGTAATTTTGCTGAAACCCGAGCCCCGGCCAAGGGGAGGAGTCCGTTGTAGGATGCGTTCAGCGGCTGAAAAACGAACGTGGGTCTCTGTTCTGTCTTCTTTGACAGAGCCGCTTCTGGATTTCATCTATCCGCCCTGGTGCGTGCTTTGCAACAACGATTTGGAAGCAGAGGTTCTTGTTTGTCGCACCTGCCTGGAGACCCTGCCCCGCTTGGAGCAGCCGGTGCTGGCGGCTGAAAAGCTGACGCATCAGCTCAGCGGCCCGGCCTGGTTCGATGCTTCCATCGCATTGTTTCCCTTTCATGAGTCGATTCAAAAGCTGATCCATCTGATGAAGTACAAGGGCTATGAGAGTTTGGCCCAACCCCTGGGCCGCGAGCTCGGGCTGGCTCTGCGCGATGCTGCGCTGGTGGAGGCAGCGGTTCTGGCGCCTGTGCCGCTGCACCGGCGGCGCCTGCGGGAGCGCGGATATAACCAGTCTGAGCGGCTGGCGCAGCACGCAGCCGCAGCCGCCGGGCTGCCCATGGAGGCAGCGCTGCTGCAGCGCGTCCGTTACACGCGGCCGCAGGCCAAACTAGCCAAGGCGGAGCGCTCACGCAATCTCGCCGGCGCTTTTGTCGTTCCCAGGCCCGAGGCAACGGCCGGCGGCGTGGTGGTTCTGGTGGATGACCTGTTCACCACCGGCCATACCCTGAACGAATGCGCCAAAACCCTGAAAGCCCAGGGGTGCCGCCAGGTCTACTGCCTGACGCTGGTTCGCGTGTAAATGATTTCTCAGGCAAGAATTATACTTGACATTACGGGTAATTTTTTTTACTTTAATAGCTCAAACTATGATACCGGTTTTCGGCCATGGTTTTGAACTTGTTTCGTTAATCCCTGGTTTTGTATATTCAACGTACAATGGAGGATGGTTTCATGGCTATCAAATTAGGCATTAACGGTTTTGGCCGTATCGGCCGTCTGGTTTTTCGCGCCGCGGTGCAGCGCAAGGATATCGAAATTGTCCACATTAACGACATCACCGATGCCCCGACGTTGGCGCATCTGTTGAAATATGATTCCACCCATGGTCTTTTCAAAGGCGAAGTCTCCAGCGAAGGCAATGCAGTGATCGTCAACGGGAAAAAGATTCAGATCAGCGCAGAAAAAGACCCTGCCAATATTCCCTGGAGCAAAGCCGGCGCAGAGTACGTCGTCGAGTCCACCGGTGTGTTCCGGAAAAAAGAGCAAATTGCCAAGCATTTAGACGGCGGCGCGAAAAAAGTCGTGCTGACGGTGCCGTCCAAAGATGAGATCGACGCCACCATCGTTCTCGGCGTCAATGACAGCGACCTCAAACCCGAACATAAACTGGTCTCCAATGCTTCGTGCACGACCAACTGTCTGGCCCCGGTGGCCAAAGTTTTGCACGACGCCTTTGGCATCAAGCGCGGCTATATGACCACGGTGCACGCCTATACCAACGATCAGCGCATTTTGGATCTGCCGCACAGCGACCTGCGTCGCGCCCGCTCGGCGGCCATGGCCATCATCCCCACCACCACCGGTGCGGCGAAAGCGGTGGGCAAGGTGATCCCAGAGCTGAAAGGCAAACTGGACGGCTTTTCCCTGCGCGTTCCGGTGTGGGATGGTTCGGTGGTCGATCTGGTCGCTGAATTGAAGAAGGATGTCAGTATCGAACAGGTGAACAGTGCGATTAAAGCCGCCGCTGAAGGCAAGCTGAAAGGCATTCTCCAGTATACCGAAGATCCCATCGTGTCTGTGGATGTGATCGGCAATGATCACTCGTCGATTTTTGACGCCAAATCCACCATGGTGCTGGAAGGCACCAGCAATTTCATCAAAGTGGTGGCCTGGTATGATAATGAATGGGGCTACAGCTGCCGCGTGGTGGATCTGGTAGTCAAGATGGCTTCTTTTTAACTCGTTGAACAGAGCAGGCGACGCACAGCGCGCCGCCTGCTTTTCAGTCAGGATGCTTATGCGAAAACGGATCGTAGCGGGAAATTGGAAAATGTACAAGACCGTTCCGGAGGCGACGGAACTGGCGGCGGCCATTGCCGCTGCCGCGCCGAAGGACGGAGCCGGCGAGATTGTCGTCTGTCCGCCTTTTACGAACTTGACCGCAGTGGCCGAGGCCATCAAGGGATCGGTGGTGCGCCTGGGAGCGCAAAACATGCACTGGGAGGAAAAAGGCGCATTCACCGGTGAGATCGCCGCTGATATGCTGAAATCCGCCGGATGCCAATACGTGATCCTCGGCCATTCCGAGCGACGGCAGTATTTCGGCGAGACCGACGCTATGGTGAACAAAAAGATCAAACGCGCGCTGACAGCGGGATTGAATCCCATTGTCTGCGTCGGCGAGACGCTGGATCAGCGCAAAGCCGGCATCACCGAGTCCGTGGTCGGCGACCAGGTGCGCGGCTGCTTTGCGGATATCGGCGCCGAGCAGGCGAAAACTCTGGTGATCGCTTACGAACCGGTATGGGCGATCGGCACCGGAGTGACCGCCACCAGCGAGCAGGCTCAGGAGGTGCATCATTTCATTCGCGCTCTGCTGGCCGAGCTCTACAGCGAATCCGTGGCGCAAACCGTGCGCATTCAGTACGGCGGCAGCATGAAGCCGGATAACGCTGCGCAGCTGCTGGCGCAGCCCGATATCGACGGCGGCCTGATCGGCGGCGCCAGTCTGGACGCCAAATCCTTTTTGCAGATTGTAACCGCATAACCTATTTGGGAGTGTGCATGTACACGGTACTGATCGTTTTGTTTTTCATCGTCTGTGTTCTATTGACGTTCGTCATTCTCATTCAATCCAGCAAGGGCGGCGGGCTGGCCGGCACCTTTGGCGGCATCGATTCCATGAACACCGTACTCGGCGGCCGCGGCAGCGCCACCTTTTTATCCAAGATGACCGCGGTCCTGACCGCCACGTTCATGGTCCTTGCCCTGTTGTTGGGCTTTTTGACCCGCGGCAGCGTCTCTCAGTCCAGCCTGGTGGAGCAAGAAAGAGAACGCAGATCCAGCTCTCCGGCGCGCACGTTGCCTCAGGTTCCGGCGCCGACCACGCCGGCGCCTGCTGGAAAGTAAAATTATTTTGATGCCGAAGTGGTGGAATTTGGTAGACACGCTATCTTGAGGGGGTAGTGCCCACCGGGCGTCCGGGTTCAAATCCCGGCTTCGGCACCCGTTCTACACAGCCCACCGATCATGGTGGGCTTTGTTTTGTCACGCTGCCCAGCAGGGAGCACAGAGGTTCGTTCCCCTCCTTCAGACCGGAATCCGGCTGGCCTGAGCCTGATCCGACGCACATTCAACAAGGCCGCCCCCGCCGCAGCACTTTGACAACAGCCGAATAATACCTGGAAGGGAACGCATAAATGGATCGACGTGAATTTTGTAAAACCCTGACCGCCGGCCTGGTTCTGCCCGCCGCCGCTTGGACGGCTGCTCCAGCGTCCAAGCTGGTAGTGGTCCGCAACGCCTCACCCGCTGAACTGGTGCGCAAAGCGGTGCAAGCACTGGGCGGCATGTCTCAGTTTGTCAAAAAAGGCCAGACCGTCTTGCTCAAACCGAACATCGGCTGGGACCGGTCGCCCGAACAGGCGGCCAACACCAACCCGGAGGCCGTGGCGGAGGTCGTCAAAATGTGCCTCGAGGCGGGCGCCAGCTACGTGCGGGTTTTGGACCGCACCTGCAATCAGGCGCAGCGTTGCTACAGCCGCAGCGGCATCGAAAAGGCCGCCGCAGCCGCAGGCGCGCAAGTCCGTCACATCATCGACAGCCGGTTCAAAGAGGTCCAGCTTCCGCAAGGGGTGTTGCTGAAATCCTGGCCCCTTTATCGCGATGTGCTGGAGGCCGATGTCTTTATCAACATGCCTGTCGCCAAACACCATTCGATCTCGCAGTACACTCTGGGATTCAAGAACATCATGGGTGTGATGGGCGGCGACCGCGGCTCCATTCACAACAAATTCATGACTAAAATCGTCGACATCAATTCTGCGGTCAAACCTACGTTGACCATTATCGACGCCTATCGGGTTATGTTGCGCAACGGCCCCACCGGCGGCAGCCTGGCGGATGTGGCGGAGAAAAAGACCGTCATCGCCGGCGTCGATCGGGTGGCGGTGGACGCCTATGGCATGACGCTGTTCGGCGTCAAACCGGAGCAGGTGGAGTATTTGAGACTGGCTTTCGAACGCGGCCTGGGACAACTGGATTTATCCCGCGTTTCCATCGAGGAGATCAACAGCTGAAATGGCAAACCGCATTCGCAAGCTTTCGCAGATCGTGTTTCTTCTTTTGTTCCTCGGCTTGTTTCTGCACGCACGGTTTCCCTATGAGAGCGGGTGGCCCTCTGATATTTTTTTGCGCACCAGCCCGCTGGCAGCTCTAACCACGGCTTTATCCGCACGGACCTGGATCGCCTCCATGCTGCCGGCGGTCATTCTTCTACTGCTCACCATTCCATTGGGACGTTTTTTCTGCGGCTGGATTTGCCCGCTGGGCACGGTGATCGATGGCAGCGATCGCTATCTCCGTCGTCGAAAACCCGCCGGCCGCGAAAGCGTTCGCTTTCGCTCGTGGAAATTCTTTATCCTGGTCGCTGTGCTCTGTGCAGCGCTCTTTTCCTGGCAGGCGGCCTGGTTTTTCGATCCGTTGGTCATGCTCACCCGCGTGCTCACGGTGAGCCTTTATCCTGCCATGGCGCTGCTGACCCAGGGCCTTTTTCAGTTCGGTTTTGCCAGCGGCGTTGCAGAGGAGCAATGGTACTCGCTTTACGCCTGGGCGCAAAACCGGCTGTTGCCGGTTCAGTCCGCCTCGTTTGAACAGAGCATGCCTGTTCTGCTGCTGTTCATCGCTGTGCTGGCGCTGGGTCTGGTTTCGCGCCGCTTCTGGTGCCGCAACCTCTGTCCGCTGGGCGCCCTGCTGGGGCTTTTTTCTCGCTTTCGCGTGTTTGGCCGCGATGTGAATCAGGAGTGCACCTCGTGCAGCCTTTGCCAGCGTCGCTGCCGCATGAATGCGATTGAGGATGATTACACCATCACCAACGCGACGGAGTGCATTCAGTGCGCCGAGTGCGCAACCGTATGCAAACCCCAGGCCATCTCTTACCGGTTCAGCCGGCGCAAAAACCAGGGCCATATTGATCTGTCGCGCAGACGGTTCATTCAGGCCGCTGCCACGGGCATCGTCGGTCTGGCGGCCACGCGCGTCGGCGCCGGCAACCGGAATGAAACAGGACGGCTGATCCGGCCGCCGGGCGCTCTGCCGGAAGAGGCTTTTCTCGACCGCTGCATTCGCTGTCAGGCGTGCGTGCGCATATGTTCCTCCACCGGCGCCTGTCTTCAGCCTGCGCTCACTCAGGGCGGCTGGGAGGGCATCTGGAGTCCCCGGGCGGTGATGAGAACCGGTTATTGCGAATACAACTGTACGCTGTGCGGCGAGATCTGTCCCACCGGCGCCATCAGCAAGCTGGACCTGGACGCGAAACAGCAGCGCAAAATGGGCACTGCCTATTTCGATAAAAGCCGTTGCATCCCCTGGTATCGCCTGGAGGATTGTCTGGTCTGCGAAGAGCATTGTCCATTGCCGGAAAAAGCCATCCGCTTCGATGAACGGGAGGTGCGTACGCCGGAGGGGGAAATGCGAACGGTGAAATTTCCCTACGTGCGCGAAGATCTTTGCATCGGTTGCGGAATCTGCGAAAACAAGTGTCCGGTCGTCGGCCAAGCCGCGATCTTTGTAACCCCCGCTGGAGAAGAACGACAGCCGGTGGGAGTTTTTGCCGGCGCTTAAAGGCAGCCGGAGTTTTTCCGCCGGCCCGTGGCTGGGACAGCAGGCAGAAGATCCACTCAATAGATGGGATCAAATGGGAATCGTCAAGGATTTATCTCTCCACACCCGCGCCGCTCGAATGAGCCTGGCTGCGGTTCGAGACAAATTTTTCCGCCGCACGTCGACGTCGGGGGATGAGCGTTGGTTCAAGCATTATGATGCGGCCGTGCCCTTTCGGATCGATCTGCCCGATATACCGCTCTATCATTTTCTCGATGCAGCCAGCCGGGAGGCTGCAAGCAAGATCGCCATGGTTTACTACAACCGCAAATTCACCTATCGGCGGCTTCACGATCTGTCGCAGCGATTCGCCGCCGGATTGCATAAATTAGGCGTTCAGCCCGGCGACCGGGTGGCGCTGTGCATGCCCAATATTCCGCAGTATATGATCAGCTACTGGGCGGCGCTCTATGCCGGCGCCGTGGTCGTGCCCATCGATCCCCTTAACAGCGAACGAGAATTGCTGCACCAGCTGGAGTTGAGCCGCGCCCGTGTGCTGATCGTGCTGGATCGTCTTTACGGAAGAGTGAGTAAAATCCGCCAACAGACCAGGCTGACCCATGTGGTGGTCGCTTGTTTGGAAACCTATATGCCGCCGTTGCTCAACTGGGCGATGCAGGTGCAGAAACAAATGCGACAGACTCTGAACAAGATCAATCGCACGCCCGATACTTTGTTCTTTCGCCAGTTGTTGGCCTATCGGCCGGCAACCGTGCTGGCGCCCATCCGCACCGCCTTGCCCGCGCTGCTGCTGTTCACCGGCGGTGTGACCGGCACGGCCAAGGCAGCCATGATCAGCCATCGCAATGCAGTGGCCAACACGCTGCAGGCGCGCGCCTGGATCGGGGATGTACAGGACCGCAGCGAGACTGTGCTGGCCGTGCTGCCCCT
Organism: bacterium; assembly: GCA_029565685.1. Taxonomy (GTDB): domain Bacteria; phylum Zhuqueibacterota; class Zhuqueibacteria; order Residuimicrobiales; family Residuimicrobiaceae; genus Anaerohabitans. Next base: position 340,177 of record JAKQNR010000021.1, read on the forward strand.
TAGCCACAGTTACGGCATGACCGCCTGCCATCATCTGGCAGTGCAGGCGCAGGCCACGCTGGTGCTGCAGCCGCGCTTCGAATTGAAGCGGGTGGTGCGCGACATTAAAAAGCACCGGGTGACGCTGTTCCCCGGGGTGCCGACTATGTACAGCTCTGTAGTCCATTATGCCCGCCTCCGGCCCGTCGATCTCTCCTCGGTGCGCGCCTGCATCAGCGGCGGTGCAGCACTGCCCGTGTCGCTGCAAAGTGAATTCGAGAAATTGACCAAGGGCCATCTAGTGGAGGGCTATGGCCTCACCGAGGCGTCGCCCATCACCCACTGCAATCCTTTGCACGGCAAACGCAAATTCGGCAGCATCGGCCTGCCGCTGCCCAGCACCGAAGCCCGCATCTGCGACCTGTTCACCCGGCAACCTCTGGGTCTTCGCCAGATCGGAGAGATCCAGGTGCGCGGCCCGCAGGTCATGGAGGGCTATTGGCAGGCGGAAGAAGAGACTGCACGCGTGCGATCGGCAGATGGTTGGTTGCTCACCGGCGACATCGGCTATGAGGATGAGGACGGCTTTTTCTACGTCATCGATCGTAAAAAGGATATTATTTTCTGCGGCGGGTACAACATCTATCCCAGCGAAGTGGAGGCCGTTCTGCTCGAGCATCCGGCGGTGGCTGAGGCTGCGGTGGTGGGCATGCCGGACGCCCATTACGGCGCGGTGGTCAAGGCGATTGTGGTGCCCAAGCCTCGGCAAGCGATCAGTGAAAGCGATCTCCTCGCTTTTTGCACCAACAAACTGGCCAAATATAAAATGCCGAAAAAAATCGTTTTTCAGCAGGAGCTGCCCAAGACGATTCTCGGCAAGGTTCTCAAATATCAATTAGCCGACGTTTAGAATCCGATATGCTAAACGACCTCGTTCAGATTAGCTATGATCGCCCGGATCTGGTGCGACTGGCGCCGCTGGGTTCGGCGCATGATATCTCTTTGATCCCAGGCATTCTTGCCGCGTTTGATGAGCAGTATCGCAACCGCATCCGAGCCTTTATCATCGATCTGGCCCAGCTCGATGAGCTGCCGCCGAGCTTGGTCGTGCTGTTGCTTGAATTGACGGCGCGCGCGCGCCGCCACGGCGGAGAGGTTACGCTGGTCAACCTGTCGGGCCGCGCGCGCGATGATTTGACCGGCTTTGATCCCTTGGGCTACCTGCACATCCTGGAGGAGGCCGACGCGCCGGAGACGGAACAGGCGGAGGCAGCGCCGCACGCGAACGCCAATGGACGAACGGGCGAGTCGTTGTCGATCCCCAGCCGTCCGGACGTGGTGTACAAAGCCTGCGATTTTGTCGTCCAGATCGGCCGCCGTCTCGGCTTCTCCGAAAATGAGGTGAACAAGATCAAGCTGGCGGTGTATGAGGCCTGTCTCAATGTGGTGGAGCACGCCTATCACTCGGATCCGACGAAAAAACTGACTGTGAAGGTCTACGCCTCGCCGCGACAGATCGAAATTCAGGTGATCGATCAGGGGGACGGCTTTGAAGCCACCGACGATGACTTTGATGTGATGGCCGCTGCAGCGGCGCGACAGACCGGCGGCATGGGGCTGCACATCATACGACGCTCCATGGACGCGGTGAGCTATCAACGCAATACCCCGGAAGGGAACAAGCTCATCATGATCAAACGATGTTGAGGAACGCCGCCGGCCATGATTCGAATCGTTCGCATCCGCTCTCGCTGGATCGATAATGGAATTATGGCGTTCGAAAAAAAAGACGGTCGTGCACGGCTGGAGGCGACCGGCGTGGAGCAGACGGCGGATGCGCGGGAAACCATCCGGTGATTGGCGCGTTCAAATGGTCGGCGAAGGGAAAGTGGTTTTAGGCAGAGTTCTTTTTAAGAATTGGTGAACCCTTTTGCCCACAACGCTATCTAATAAAGAGACGGTTATAGATAGGAGGTATTCGATGTTTACTATGAACGACATGATTTTGTTGTTGCCCGCCCTGATCCTGAGCGTCTATGCACAGTGGAAAGTGAGCAGCACGTTTAAAAAGATGAGCGAACGCCGGGCTGCTTCCGGTTTGACCGGCGCCCAAGTGGCGCGCATGCTTTTGCAGCGCAACGGCATAGACGATGTCAAGGTCGAGACCGTGCCGGGTTCGCTCTCCGATCATTACGATCCGACTCAAAAAGTGCTGCGGCTCTCGGAACCGGTGTACGATTCCAATTCGCTGGCTGCTTTGGGCGTGGCGGCGCATGAAACCGGTCACGCCATTCAGCACCACACCGCTTATTCCGCGCTTTCCCTGCGCAGCGCCATTCTGCCGATGGCCAACATCGGCTCCAAGCTGGCCATTCCCCTTTTTCTCGGCGGCATGTTGATGCGTATGGATTTTCTCATCACCATCGGCATCGTTTTGTTCATCGGCGCCGTTGCCTTCACATTGGTCACCTTGCCGGTGGAATTCAACGCCAGCCGGCGCGCCATGGCGCAGTTGACCAGCGGAGGGTTTTTACGCAACGATGAAATCCAGGGCGCCAAGAGCGTTCTGGATGCAGCCGCACTGACCTATGTGGCAGCCGCTGCCATGGCGGTGGTGCAATTGATCCGGCTGATCATGATCCGGAACCACGAATAATGATGAACGCCCTCTCTTTTATGAGATGAAGGGGGCGTTTATCGTGCCCATAGCTCTTGCGCGCTGGATTCAATAGCTTTTACTGCAATGTTTATGCGAGCATGTCAATTTTTGTCAATTTATGCCAATTTGACAAAAAGCATCATCCAGTTATAGCTTATTTAACTATTTGTAGATAAAGTGGTTAATCTTTGTTCTGCGCTTTGGCACAATGATTGCTTTTTATTGCTCCAATAACAAACAGTAGCGTGCAAGAATGAACAAAGATTATTATAAAATACTAGGGCTTGATGAAAAGGCTGGGGCGGAAGAGATCAAGAAGGCTTACCGGATTTTGGCAAAAAAACATCATCCGGACGCTCATCCGAACGATAAAAAGGCGGAGGAGCGGTTTAAAGAGATCTCTGAAGCTTATTCAGTGTTGAGCGATGAAAAGAAGCGGGCGCAGTATGATCAGATGCGCCGGTTGGGTGCTACGGATTTCAGCGGCTTTGATTATCGTTCACGCGCCGGAGCCGGCGGCCGCGGTTCCTTCAGCTTTGACGATTTTAATTTCAATGATATTTTTTCCCAGTTTTTCAGCCAGACCCGCGGCGGCGGTTTTTCCGCCATGCCGGAGGAACTGGACCTGCAGGCTGAGATCACGGTGCCGTTTGAAACCGCGCTGCACGGCGGCAAGCAGATGGTGACCCTACAGGGGGAAACCAGCAAAAAAATCGCGGTGACGATTCCGGCCGGGATCGAGGACGGCAAACGGATCCGGCTTTCAGGGCAAGGCCGCGTTTCCGCCGGAGGGCGTCAGCGCGGAGATTTGTTTATCACCATTCACGTTCAACCCCATCCCCGTTTTCGGCGTCAGGGGCTGGATGTGTATTCCACGGCCGAGATCAACGTGGTGCAGGCTTTGCTGGGCTCCAGCCTGCTTGTGTCTACGGTTTACGGACAAAAGGTGGAGCTGAAAATTCCTGCCGGCACGCAGAACGACAGGCTGTTCAAGCTGAGAGGTTTGGGCATCAAGACCGAGCGAGCCACAGGGGATTTTTATGTTTCGGTTCGTGTCCACATACCGGCGGTGACTTTGGAGGCGGCAAAACAGACGCTGAAGAAATTCGCCGCGCAAATGGGTTTGGATTATTAACGCGGAACCTGATCGCTTTTATTTCGTTCAACCTCCGTTCCCTTTAACGAACGGATAGATACTGAAAGGATAGGTTATGAAAGGCAGAAAAAATATTGTGCTTCTTTTTCTGGGCGTGTTCATCGGCATGACCGCCATGTTGGTGTTGTCGGCCAATTTCAGCGGTTTGGTGGGAGAGGTTGCCGCCAATCGCAACCCGGTGGCGCTGGGCGCTAATGCGCCTATACCGGAGGAACTGGAAGGGCTGCAGAATTTGAGCAAGGCGTTCGTCCAGGTCGCCCAGATCGCCAATCCGGCGGTAGTGACCATCAACAGCACTCAAACCGTTAAACAGCCCAGCCATCCGTTTTTGAATGATCCCTTTTTCCGTCAGTTCTTTGATATTCCGGAGGGCAGCCAGGAACGGGTCATGCGCGGTCTGGGATCGGGCGTGATCGTGAATCCGGATGGCTATATCCTCACCAACAATCATGTGATCAGCGATGCGGATGAGATCACGGTCACCATCGACCGTAAAGAGTATGAAGCCAAGGTCGTCGGCAAGGATCCAGGCAGCGATGTGGCGGTGATCAAGATCGACAAGAGCGGATTGCCGACCGTCAACCTGGGCGATTCGGACAAACTGCAGGTCGGCGAATGGGTGATGGCCATCGGCAATCCCTTTTCCGATGAGCTGCAGAACACCGTAACCGCCGGCATCGTCAGCGCCAAAGGACGCTCTCTGTCCGGTCTGGGCAGCGGCACGCGGCTGACCTACCAAGATTTCATTCAGACCGATGCGGCCATCAATCCAGGCAACAGCGGCGGTGCTCTGGTCAATCTGCGCGGCGAACTGGTGGGCATCAACACGGCGATCGTCGGACAGGCGAATGTCGGCATCGGTTTTGCCATTCCGATCAATCTGGCCAAGAACATCATGGAACAGCTCATCAGCAAAGGCAAAGTCACCCGCGGTTGGCTGGGCGTCTACGTGCAATCGCTGGATGAGGACATGGCCAAGGCCATGGGACTGAGCCGAGTCACCGGTGCGCTGGTGCAAAAAGTGGTCGAAGATGGACCTGCGGAAAAAGCCGGTCTGGAAAAAGACGACATCATCCTCAAGATCAACAACACCGAAATCGCCGGCTCTGAACAGCTGACCAATTTTGTCGCCGGCATGGCGCCGGGCGCCAGCATCGACATGGTGGTCTGGCGCAATCAGAAAGAGAAAAAACTGTCGGTCAAATTGGGCGAACGTCCCAGTGAGGGCGAAACAGAGGCCGCCGTAACCGGCGAAGACCATGCGCAGCAACTGGGCATCACCGTGCAAGAACTGACCGATCAGTTGGCGGAACGACTCGGCGCCCAGAATGTGAGCGGCGTGGTGGTCAGCCGCGTTGCACCCAATTCACCGGCGGACCGCAAAGGCATCGAGCGCGGCGACATCATCACCTCGGTCAACAACAAGCCGGTCAAATCCGTCCGCGACTATAACACGGCGGTGAAAGGACTGAAGGAGGACGACGTCGTCCTGCTGCGCATCTTCCGCGACGACAACAGCTATCTGCGCGCCCTGCGCGTGCCGAAAAAGAAATAACGCTGCAAAGCCCCCGGCCGGAATGCAATACCGGCCGGGATTTTTGGGTTTGTGCAAAGGAAAGAGGATAGGATATGCCAACGTACGAATACCGCTGTACTCTGTGCCATCACCAATTCGAAGCATTTCAAAAAATGAGCGATGCACTGATCACGACATGCCCCAAATGTGCTGGCCCGGTTCAGCGGCTGATGGGAGCGGGGATGGGGTTGATTTTCAAGGGGTCTGGTTTTTATATTACGGATTACAAAAAAACCAATTCTTCCACCGCAACGTCCTCTCATCCACCCGCCTCTGGTGAAAGCGATCAAATCAAGGAATCAGCAGGCGCCAAAACCAAAGAGCCCAAACCCGCTGACAGCAAACCAGCCGGCTCTTCAGCTGACAAGAAAACCAAGTCCGACAAAGCAGCCGCTTGATAGCGTTTTTACCCATCTTTCTGCCATTCTGGCATATTTATAGGCGATATGGCAGATTTCACTATTCCTTCAGGCAGATAAAGTTATTTGTTTTATCTGCCTGTTTTTTTGTGTATTATCACTAAGGTTTTCCGGTCGGATCTCTTGGCATGAAATTTGTTAAGAAAGAGCGGATACGTGTACAGGTCAGCATGGGCGTTTTATCTGTCATAAAGAATTTTGATCTGTGCGGGCAAAAATCATTATAAACATAAAGGGAGAGCATTATCATGGGAAAAATAATCGGCATTGATCTGGGAACTACCAATTCGTGCGTTGCGGTGATGGAGGGCGGCGAGCCGGTAGTCATACCCAATTCCGAAGGCGCGCGCACCACGCCGTCAGTGGTGGCGTTTACCAAGTCCGGCGAGCGGCTGGTAGGTCAAGTGGCCAAACGCCAGGCCATCACCAATCCGCAGAGAACGATTTATTCCATCAAACGGTTTATGGGACGGCGCTACGATGAAGTGCATCGCGAGCAAGAGGAGGTTCCCTACAAGATCATCCGCGGCCAGAACGACGTGGTCAAAGTCAAGACCGATGAAAAAGAGTACACGCCGCAAGAGATCTCGGCGATGATTCTGCAAAAGATGCGGCAGACAGCGGAGGATTATCTGGGCCAAAAGGTGACCGATGCGGTCATCACGGTTCCGGCTTATTTCAACGACAGCCAGCGCCAAGCCACTAAAGAGGCCGGCGAGATCGCCGGTCTGAATGTGCGTCGAATCATCAACGAACCGACCGCCGCTTCGCTGGCCTATGGGTTGGACAAAAAGAAGAATGAAAAGATCGCGGTGTTCGACCTGGGCGGCGGAACCTTTGACATCTCGGTCCTGGAGATCGGCGACGGCGTATTCGAGGTCAAGTCCACCAACGGCGACACCCACCTCGGCGGCGATGATTTCGATCAGCGCATTATCGACTGGATGGTGGATGAGTTCATCAAGCTGGAGGGCGTGGATCTGTCCAAGGATCCCATGGCGGTGCAACGCCTGAAGGAGGCGGCTGAAAAAGCCAAGTGCGAGCTGTCCACCACCGCACAGACCGAGATCAACTTGCCGTTCATCACGGCTACGGATTCCGGTCCCAAACACATGAGCATGACGCTGACCCGCGCCAAGTTCGAACAATTGTGCGACGCGCTGTTTCAGCGCACGATAGAGCCTTGCCGCATCGCGCTCAAGGATGCCGGCCTTACGGCGCAGCAGATCGATGAGGTGGTGCTGGTGGGCGGTTCCACGCGCATGCCCAAGGTGCAGCAGATCGTTCGCGATCTGTTCGGCAAAGAGCCGCACCGCGGCGTCAATCCCGACGAGGTGGTGGCGGTCGGCGCCGCGATTCAGGGCGGCGTGCTCGGCGGCGACGTGAAAGATGTGTTGTTGCTGGACGTCACGCCGCTTTCACTGGGCATCGAGACGCTGGGTGGGGTGGCGACCAAGATCATCGAAAAGAACACCACTATCCCGACGCGCAAATCCGAGGTGTTCTCCACCGCCGCCGACAGTCAGACCTCGGTGGAGATTCACGTTCTGCAGGGCGAGCGCGAGATGGCGGTGGACAACCGCACCCTGGGCCGTTTTCATCTTGACGGCATTCCACCTGCGCCGCGCGGTGTGCCGCAGATCGAGGTGACCTTTGACATCGATGCCAATGGCATTCTCAATGTTTCTGCCAAGGACAAGGCGACCAATAAGGAGCAGTCCATCCGCATCACCGCTTCCACCGGTCTAAGCAAGGATGAAGTGGAAAAGATGGTCAATGACGCCAAGGCGCATGCGGCTGAGGATAAAAAGAAACGCGAATTGATCGACACGCGCAACCAGGCGGATCAGATCATCTATCAAACGGAGAAGCAGATCAAGGATGCCGGCGACAAGATCGATTCTGAAACTAAAAACAAACTGGAAGCCGGCATCGGCCGGTTGCGGGAAGCGGTCAAGAGCGAGAACGTGCAGGAGATCAAATCCGGCATCGACGCGCTGACCCAGCTGTTGCACCAGATGGCCAGCAGGATGTATGAAGCGGCCGGCGCCCAGACCGCGGGTGCGGAGACCGCTGCAGAGCCGGGGTCCGGCGGTTCGGAGGGAGGGAAAAAGCCGGACGCTGAGGAGGCGGATTTTGAAGTAGTGGACGATAAGAAATAAGGCTGAAGATAAAGATGCCGGGCTTGTTTCAAGCCCGGCATTATACTATGGGGAGCGACGAATTCTATGATTTCTTTTGATAAATTGACGGTTAAATCTCAAGAGGCGTTGAACCGCGCGCAACAGCTGGCCTCTGAGCACGGACAACAACAGATTGAACCGGTGCATCTGTTGTTCGTGTTGTTGGAGCCTGCGGATGCCATGGGCCGCACGATTCTGAAAAAGATCGGCGAAGAACCTGACGTGGTGAAAAACCGCGCGGCCTCAGCCATCGAACAGCTGCCGCAGGTAAAGGGCGGCGGCCTGGGGCAGATCTATATCTCTTCGGCGGCCAATGCAGTGCTGGAGACGGCGGCGAAAGAGGCGAGCCGGCTCAAGGATGACTATATCAGCGTCGAACACATTCTGCTCGGACTGTGCGAGGATCAAACCATCGCCGGCCGGACGCTGCGCGAATTCGGCGTCAGCCGGGATGTGGTCCTCACGGTGCTCAAGGAGTTGCGCGGCTCGCAACGAGTGACCGACCAAGCGCCGGAGGACAAGTATCAGGCGTTGAAACGCTATGCCCGCGATTTGAACGAACTGGCCTCCAGCGGCAGATTGGATCCAGTGATCGGCCGCGATGATGAGATCCGCCGCGTGCTGCAGGTGCTGTCGCGCCGGACGAAAAATAATCCAGTGGTCATCGGCGAGCCTGGAGTGGGTAAAACCGCTGTGGTGGAAGGCATCGCCCAGCGCATTGTTCAGGGCGATGTGCCGGAAAACCTCAAGAATAAACGGATCATGGCTCTGGACCTGGGCAGCCTCATCGCCGGCGCCAAGTTCCGCGGCGAATTCGAGGAGCGGCTCAAAGCCGTGCTGCGGGAAATCCACGAAGGCGAGGAGCGGTTCATTCTGTTCATCGACGAGCTGCATACGCTGGTCGGCGCCGGCGCTGCCGAAGGCGCCATGGACGCCTCCAACATGCTCAAACCGGCGCTGGCGCGCGGTGAACTGCACTGCATCGGCGCCACCACGCTGGACGAATACCGCAAACACATTGAAAAAGACGCGGCGCTGGAACGGCGGTTTCAGCCCATTTTGATCAATCCGCCCTCTGTGGAAGAAACGGTGTCGATTCTGCGCGGGTTGAAAGAAAAATACGAGGTGCATCATGGCGTGCGCATTCAGGACAACGCACTGGTGGCTGCGGCCGCACTGTCGGATCGCTACATCAGCGATCGCTTTCTGCCCGACAAAGCCATCGACCTGATCGATGAAGCGGCCTCCAAGTTGCGTATCGAAATCGACTCCATGCCGGTGGAATTGGACGAGGTCGAGCGCAAGCACAAACAGCTGGAGATCGAACGCCAGGCGTTGAAGAAAGAGAGCGATGCCGCCTCAGCTAAACGTCTTCAGGAAGTGGATAAGGATCTGGCTGAACTGGATGAATCACGGCGCCAGCTGAAAGCGCACTGGCAGCTGGAGAAGCAGGCGATCAGCGAGATCCGCGGACTCAAGGAGCAGATCGAGCAAAGCCGCACGGCTATGGCTGCGGCGGAGCGCGAAGGCGATCTGGCCAAGGCCGCTGAGTTGAAATACGGCCGCCTGGTCGAGCTGGAGAAAAAGCTCAAAGAGGGCAACCATCGGCTCGTGGACCTGCAAAAAGACCGTAAAATGCTCAAGGAGGAGGTGGACGAGGAGGACGTGGCCGAGGTGGTGGCCAAATGGACCGGCATTCCGATCACACGCATGCTGGAGGGGGAAAAAGAAAAGCTGATCCACATGGAAGATCGCATCCATCAGCGGCTGATCAATCAGGAGGAGGCGGTTTCGGCCGTGGCCAATGCGATCCGTCGCAGCCGCGCCGGACTGCAGTCCGCCAACCATCCCATCGGATCGTTTATTTTTCTCGGCTCAACCGGCGTGGGCAAGACCGAGCTGGCGCGGGCGCTGGCCGAATTCCTGTTTGACGATGAGCGCGCCATGGTGCGCATCGACATGTCCGAGTATAGCGAACGCCATACGGTCTCCCGCCTCATCGGCGCGCCGCCGGGATACGTCGGCTATGAAGAGGGCGGCCAGCTGACCGAAGCGGTGCGGCGTAAACCCTATGCCGTGGTGCTGTTGGATGAGATCGAAAAAGCCCATCCGGAGGTGTTCAACGTGCTGCTGCAGTTGCTGGACGACGGCCGGCTGACCGACAACCAAGGGCGCACGGTGAATTTCAACAACACCATCATCATCATGACCTCCAATATCGGCGCGCCGTACATCATGGAACAGTCGCAGCGCATCACGGATGAGAACCGTGAACAGATTCATGAAGAGATCACCGCGCAGGTGCACAGTCTGCTCAAAAGCAGTCTGCGGCCCGAGTTTCTCAACCGCATCGACGAGGTCATCGTGTTCCACAGCCTGAGCCAGGCGCACATCGCTCAGATCGTCCGTCTGCAGATGAAACAGATTCATCACCTGTTGCAGGGAAAAGAGCTGGTTCTGCAGCTCTCGGCCAAGGCAGAGGCGTGGTTGGCTGAAAAGGGCTTTGATCCGGTCTTCGGCGCTCGGCCGCTGAAGCGGCTGATCCAGAAGGAGCTGATCAACCCCTTGGCCATGCGGCTGTTGCAAGGCGATTTTCCGCCGGGTTCGACGATTGTGGTGGAGGTGAAGGATAATTCGCTTGATTTTAAGAAAAAAAGTAAATAAACTGTTTTTTTCATGGAACTTTGCCGATTTTAGCAAGTATTTTTGCGCAGAGTGGATCAATGCGGTAACGGCATCATATACGGCGGTGCACAACAGCGCCGCCGGATTTTCAGGAGATAAACAGGTTATTCACTGATCGGAGGGTGTATGAGAAGAGCTTCTGGACTGCTGGGAATGCTTTTCATATCGGCGCTGATATGGGGCTGCGGCGAGAAACTGACGGAAGAGCAGTTGCGCGCCAAGGCGCTGGACTTTGAAAACAAAGAACAATGGGCGGAAGCAGCCAAGATGTACGAACGCTTAGTCAAAGCCTACCCGAAATCCACCCGGGCGGCGGAGACCCTGTATCGGCTGGGCATCACCTACGCCAACAACCTCAAAGATTTCTCGCGGGCGGTGGCTACGCACCAGCGCATCGTCAAAGACTATCCCAACAGCAATTATGTCAAACAATCGACCTTTATGATCGGCTATCTCTACGCCAACGATCTGAAGGATTTGGATAAGGCCAAAACCGCCTACCAGCAGTTTCTGCAGAAATGGCCCACGCATGAACTGGCTTCTTCGGTTCAATGGGAACTGGATCATCTGGGACAAGATATCAGTCAAATCGAACTGCAGTTGGGCGACACCCCCGCGGACAAGCCTGCCAGTCCCCAGAAATAAATATTTCGATCGTCATCGGGCTGTGTTGATTTGTTGGAAGGAGAGCGTATGCACAGGAGGGCTTTATGGCTCGGCCTGACTCTTGTGGCGGCGAGCTATGTTCGCTCGCAAACAACGATCGCACCGGCGCTGCCCGCAGAGGGCATCCGCGTGTCTGCATTTGCCGAACAATCCACGGTGCCCCTCAATCGGACCGTGCCGGTGACCATCCGGCTTGAGTGGCAGGGCGATCTGGATCGCTATGAGATCATCGAAGTGGAAAATCTTACGGCGCAGAATTTCGAGGTGGTCGGCAATTCCTCCGCCAATCGCGTGGCGGTGGTGGACGGACGCAACCTGTCGGTTCATGATTTTCAATATACCCTGCGGCCCATGAGCTTGGGCATGGGGTATGTCAACGGACTGACGGTCCGTTACGCCGATGCCGGCAACGGCAAACAATACCGGTTGTTTACCAACCGGGTCGAGATCCGAGTGGTGGATCCGGTCGCTGAGCCGGGCGCGCACGATTGGCTCTATTATCTGGCGGCGGCGCTGCTGCTGCTCGCAGCGCTGGTCTATGTCTTTGTAAAACTGCAGAAAAAGAAAAAGCAGGAGGCTGAAAAGGCCCTGGCCCTGGCGCAGCAGCAAAAGCCCATCGAAGAGCGCTATTTGGAACAGCTCAGGACTCAGATTCCTTTGGACAGCAGGGAGTTGGATACCGGTGAGGCGCTGTCGCGTCTCTCCAGGCTGCTGCGCAGATACTGGTCTGAAAAGCACGGCCTGCCGGGTCTGGAAGCCACCAGTGAAGAGTTTCTCGCTGCGCTGCATGCGCTGCCGATCGAAAGCCGGGCGGCCGCGGATGTGGCGGAGGTGATCCGCAGCGCGGATCTGGCCAAATTTTCTGGAACCGGAATCGATCGCCCGACGTTGGAAAGACTATACACGCTGTTTGAATTTCAGTTGTCGAGCTCGACTCAAAAACCCCAATCGATGTAATGGGAGGCTCAATGAACATGGATATTCAGGCGATACACGCCAAGATCGAAAAAGAGAGCGCGTTCGTCGAAAAAATTTCCTCCGAGGTCGCCAAAGTCATCGTCGGCCAAAAATATATGGTGGAGCGGCTGTTGATCGGCATGCTGGCAGACGGTCATATTCTGCTCGAGGGCGTTCCCGGTCTGGCCAAAACCATGACGGTTAAAACGCTGTCGTCCGTCATCCGCACCCAATTCCAACGCATTCAGTTCACTCCGGATCTGCTGCCGGCGGACATCATCGGCACGCTGATCTATGATCAGCGCTCCGGTCAGTTCAACGCAAAAAAGGGTCCCATCTTTGCCAACCTGGTGTTGGCGGACGAGATCAACCGTTCTCCGGCCAAGGTGCAATCCGCCCTGTTGGAGGCCATGCAGGAACGCCAAGTCACCCTGGGCGATCAGACCTTTCCTTTGCCGGCGCCCTTTTTGGTGCTGGCCACACAAAACCCCATCGAGCAGGAAGGCACCTACCCGCTGCCCGAGGCGCAGGTGGACCGCTTTATGCTCAAGCTGTCGGTCGGCTATCCGGATCGCAACGAGGAGTTGGAGATCATGCGCCGTATGACCGCGTCCGAGCTGCCGCAAGTCAATCCGGTGGTGACGCCCGAGGAAATTTTGCGCGCTAAAAAAGTGGTGCACGAGGTGTACATCGATCCCAAGATAGAGAACTATATCGTGGATATCGTGTTCGCCACCCGTAAGCCCAAAGAGTTCGGTCTGGAGGAGCTCGCCGATCTGATCGCCTACGGTGCGTCCCCGCGCGCCTCCATCTATTTGAGCATGGCGGCCCGGGCGCATGCGTTTCTGCGGCGGCGCGGCTATGTGACGCCGGAGGACGTCCGTTCCATCGCCATGGATGTGCTCCGCCATCGCGTGATCGTCACCTATGAGGCGGAGGCGGAAGAGATCACCGCCGAAGAGGTGGTGCGAAAAATCATCAACAAGATCGAAGTCCCCTGAGGCTCGGACCGCCGGCAGCCGCGGCAGCCGACGGTGCATCGGAGCGTTTGCATTGGTCACCTGGCTTGAGACATGATTCCAAAAGAGATACTGAAAAAGGTCAAACGGATTGAGATCCAGACTCGTGGCGTCGTCAATGACGTTTTTTCCGGCGAATACCACTCGGTGTTCAAAGGCCGCGGCATGGAGTTCTCCGAAGTGCGTGAGTATCAGCTCGGGGACGATGTACGCACCATCGATTGGAACGTCACGGCGCGCATGGGCAGGCCGTTCGTCAAGATCTTTGAGGAAGAGCGCGAGTTGACCGTGATCCTGCTGGTGGACGTGAGTTCCTCCGGCGAATTCGGCACCGTGCAGCAGATGAAGGGCGAGATCGCGGCGGAGATCTGCGCTCTGCTGGCATTTTCCGCCATCAAGAACAACGATAAAGTCGGCCTGGTCATTTTCACCGACGAGGTGGAGAAATTCGTCGCGCCGAAAAAAGGCAAATCCCATGTACTGCGCGTGGTTCGGGAGATTCTCTATCACCGCCCCAAGGGCCGCGGCACGAACATCGGAAAAGCGCTGCAGTTTTTGTCGCATATCACCCATCGCCGGGCGGTGGTGTTTCTGGTCTCCGATTTTATCAACACGGACTATGAAAAGGCGCTGCAGATCGCCAATCGTCGGCACGACATCATCGCCATCAGCATCACTGATCCGCGTGAACGAGAACTGCCCAACGTCGGCTTTATCGAGCTGGAGGACGCAGAGACCGGCGAAACTTTTCTGCTCGACACGACGGATCCGGCGGTGCGCCGCGATATCGCCGTGCGTTCCAAAGAGAATGCGTTGATGCGGGAAAAGCTGTTTCGCTCCATTCAGGTCGATCATATCGACATCAGCACTCAGCAGTCGTATATCGAACCGCTCATCCGCTTTTTCCGCATGCGCGCCAAGCGGTTTCGCTGATCGTTCAGTCGTCCGGCGGCACTGCCGGCGAACCAAGAGGGATGAATGCGAATGATGAAAAGGATGTTTTGGATTTATGGAATCGCCGCAGCGTTGTTGCTGGGGTGTTCCTCTGAGAAAAAGAGCGCCGCACAGGGCGAACGGATTCGCGAGTATGCCGCGGATCTGATGAACCGGTCGCTGTACCGGCAGGCGGTGGCGGTCTATCAGGATTATCTGGCGCGCTATGACGCGGATGAAACCGAGCAGGCCAACATCGCCTTCATCGTCGCCAACACCTATTTCGAACGCCTCAAGGATTACCAGGAGGCGCTGGCCTATTATCTCAAGATCAAGCACCTTTACCCAGAAAGCAGAGTGATGGATCAGGTCAACAAGCGCATCGTCGCCTGTTTGGAACGGCTGGACCGTTCCGCCGACGCCCAGCAGGCGCTGGATGAGACCGTGCAGGCGGATCCCGCCAAAGTGGTGCGCCAGCGTCCCGGCGCTGTCGTGGCCCGCATCGGCAACCGCGACATCACCCAGGGCGATCTGAATTTTGAAATCGATCAGCTGCCGCCGGCCGCCCGCGATCAATTCCGCAGCAAGGATAAAAAGCTCGAATTCCTCCGCGAATTTGTCGCCACCGAGTTGCTCTACGACAGCGCCAAACGGGCCGGCCTGGACAACGATCCGCAGGTGCAGGAGGGCGCGTTCCAAAGCAAAAAAATGCTCATGGTGCGACGCTTGATCCAGGACAAAGTGGCAGGGAAAATCATCATCACCGACAGCGACGTGGATCTTTATTATCAAGCGCACAAAGCCGATTACGCGGAAAAAGACAAGAACGGCCAAGTGCTTCGGCAAAAGACGCTCGCCGAAGTCCGCCAGCAGGTCGCCGAGGAGCTTTATCGGGAAAAGTATCAAGCCGCTTTCCAGAGCCTGATCAACCAGACCATGTTGGCGGAGAACGTTCAGTTTTTCGAAAATCAGGTTCAATAGCTCCGGCGCAAAGACTGCGGCCGGCACACGATTTTGCTTGGGGGCGCCGCGCCGGACGCTGCCGGAGGTCCAAGGCCGGCGGCCCGCTGCAGCTCTCGGCGGTTCGCCGTGAAAACGGCGGCTGCATCACACTGCGGTGCGGGGCGCTGCCGAACAGCATGAACACTCATTCAATAGATTCGTTCGCTGCAAACGTTGCATAGATTAACAGGAAGATCCTCTTGAAATTCGTACGATCAGCATTGATAGGGATGATCTTTGGCGCCGTCGCAGCCATGGCGCAGGGCCGCGTCTCCGTTGAATCCAAAGTGGATCGCGCCAAGATCAACATCGGCGACGTGATCACCTACTCGGTGATCATCACCCACGATGCCGACGTTCAATTGGAGCAGCCTTCACCGGGCAAAAACCTGGGACAATTCGAGATCCGTGGCTATCAGGTGGCGCCGCCGAAGCCGGTCCATGGCCAGATCGTCTCGCGCACCGATTATCAGATCTCCACCTTCGATGTCGGCGAGTTTGACATTCCGTCGCTGCGGGTGTATTACCGCACCGCCCAGGACACCACCCGGCGTCATCTCAGGACCGAGGTCATCACCATCACCGTCGCCAGTCTGAATCCCAATGAAAAAGGCGATATCCGCGACATCAAACCGCCGATGACGCCGCCGCGCGATCTAAAGCGGATCGTCCTGGCCATTTGTGCGGTCGTCATACTGCTCTCGCTGCTCGGGCTCGGCTGGTGGTACTATCGCCGCCGCAAGCAGGGCCAGCCCCTGTTGCCCATGCGCGACAAACCACGGCGGCCGGCTCATGAGATCGCACTGGAGGCGCTGGCAGAGCTCGAGGCGGGCGACTGGCTGGCCGGCGGAAGGATCAAGGATTATTATGTGGCGGTCTCGGAGATCGTCCGTCGCTATATCAGCGATCGTTATTTCATCGACGCTATGGAGATGACGACCAGCCAACTGTTGGACCGATTGCTGGAACAGCAACTGGAGCAAGAACCGCAAACGCTGCTGCAGTCTCTGTTGCGGATGAGCGATCTGGTCAAGTTCGCCAAATATATTCCAGAGCCGGACGAGCAGCGCCAGGCGGTCCCGCAGGCGCGGGCCTTTGTCCAGGCCACGAAACTGGTGCTTGAGGAACCGCAACCCGCAGCGGCCGAAGCAGCGGCGCCGGTTCCGGCCGCAGCCGCAGAGGAGGCGTAACATGTTCCGATTCGCCGATCCTGCCTGGCTGTTGCTGTCGCTCGTCATTCCGCTGCTGATCTATTGGTATATCCGGCGTCACCGCCGGTTGCAGTCGAGCCTGCGCTATTCCAATCTGGATATCATCAAGCTGGCGCGCCATTCGCCGTTGAAGCAATATCGCCACGGCCTGTTTGCTTTGCGCCTGTTGGCCCTGGCGGCCCTTATCATCGCCATGGCGCGTCCTCAGGCCGGCAGCAAATCCCGTGAGGTGATCACCGAGGGCATCGACATCATGTTGTGCATGGATGTGTCGACGAGCATGCTGGCTGAGGATTTCCAGCCGCACAATCGACTCGAGGTCAGCAAACTGGTGGCGCAGGATTTCATCAGAGGCCGAGCCAACGACCGGCTGGGGCTGGTTGTTTTCGCCGGACAGAGCTTCACCCAGTGCCCGCTGACTTTGGATTACGGCATTCTGCTCAAGTTCATGGAACAGATCCAGTGCGGCATGGTGGAGGACGGAACCGCCATCGGCAACGCGCTGGCGAACTGCGTCAGCCGCCTGCGCGACAGTAAAGCCAAAAGCAAGGTGGTGATCCTGTTGACCGACGGACAGAACAACCGCGGCGAGATCGATCCCATCACCGCCGCCCGGGTCGCCAAAGCTTACAAGATCCGCGTTTACACCATCGGCGCTGGAACCCGCGGCGAGGCGCTCTATCCGATCATGGATCCCATCTGGGGCAAGCGCTATGAACGACGGCCGGTGGATATCGACGAAAACCTGTTGCGCCAGGTGGCGCAAATCACCAGCGGCAAATATTTCCGCGCTACGGATAAAACCAGCCTGGAAAAAATCTATCAAGAGATCGGCGAGTTGGAAAAGACCAAAATTCAGGTCAAAGAGTACACGCGCTACGACGAACGGTTTGTCGGCTATGCGCTGGCCGGCCTGTTGCTGTTGCTGGCGGAGATCGTGCTGGCCAACACCCGTTTTCGCAAATTACCTTAATGTAAAAGCCTATGCTGCGATTTGAAAACACATTGTATTTTCATCTGCTCTGGCTGGTCCCGGCGTTGATTCTTTTTTTCCTCTACGTCATGCGGGCTAAAAAGAGGGCGCTGCTGGCGTTCGGCAATCCGCTGTTGCTGCAAAAACTGGCCGCCGGCGCAAGTCGCGCCCGCCAGTGGCTGAAATGGGGATTGCTGATTCTGGCCATCGCACTGCTCAGCCTGACCCTGGCGCGCCCGCAGATCGGCACCAAGCTGGAGGAGGCCAAGCGGGAAGGCGTCGACATCATGATCGCCGTGGACGTCTCCACCTCTATGCTGGCGCGCGATATTCCGCCGAGCCGTTTGGAAAAAGCCAAACATGAGGTGGATTCGTTCATCAACCGGCTCGAGGGCGACCGCGTAGGCCTGATCGCCTTTTCCGGAACCGCTTTTGTTCAATGTCCGTTGACGCTTGACTATGGCGCAGCCCGCATGTTCCTCGACGTTCTCGAGCCCGGCCTGATTCCAACCCCAGGGACCAACATCGGCCAGGCGATCGCACTGGCGCTCCGCGCCTTTGAAAGCCGGGACCGGCAGCACAAGGTCCTGATCCTGATCACGGACGGCGAAGACCATGAGGGCGATGTCATGAAGCTGGCCGAAGAAGCCGAACGGCAGGGCGTGATTATCCACTGTGTGGGCATCGGTTCCCCTCAGGGCGTGCCGATCCCGCAGATGGATGGAAGCGGCGGCTTTAAGAAAGACCGTTCCGGTCAGGTGATCATGAGCAAATTGGATGAAGTGACGCTGGAAAAGATCGCCCTGCAGACCAACGGCAAGTATTACCGCGCCAGCAGCGGAGAGGATGAGCTGAAACGGATCTATGACGACATCAGCCGTATGGAAAAGAAAGAACTGGGCTCTCTACAGTACACCCAGTTTGAAGACCGTTACCAATATGTGCTCGTCTTCGTCCTTGCGCTGCTGGTGCTTGAAGCGCTTATTCCAGAGCGCCGCAAGATCAAGCAGGAGTGGCGCGGCCGGTTCCATTGAGCGTGAACGCTTTCGCCGCCCTAAGCATCGGGAGGAGCTGCGCGCCCGTGGTTGCAGCCTGATGGCCGTCGCTGGAAGTGCAGACGCTGCCGGAAAAGCACGGCAAACCTGACGCACGATTTCTTACGGATGGTATCGAATTCGCCCTGTCGACGTTTTTGTTCTTCGTGTTTGATCGTTATTTTATTGGACGCCTATGAAAAATCAATCAATCGTCATTATTCTACTGGCTCTGATCGCCTCGGCATTCAGCCAGCCGGGTCGGGGAAAAATTATTCAGGGCAACAAGCTGTATGACGAACAAAAGTACGACGAAGCGCTTAACAAATACCGGGATGCGGAGGTGCAAGCGCCGGAATCGCCGATCCTTAAATTCAACATCGCTGCGGCAGAGTACAAGAAGAAAAATTATGAGGAAGCGCTGAAACAGAACCAGGCGGCGCTGAATCAGGCGGACGCGATCGCTCAAGGCCAGGCCTATTATAACACCGGCAACACGCTTTTCCGCATGAACAAGTGGCCGGAGTGCATCGAGGCCTATAAAAAGGCGCTGGAGCTGAATCCCGATGATCAGGATGCCAAGTACAATCTGGAGTATGTGCGCAAGCTGATGAAAGATCAGGCTTCCAAACAGAATCAGCAACAGCAACAACAGGAACAACAGCAGCAGGATCAACAGCAACAAGATCAACAGCAGGATCAACAACAGCAACAGGAACAGCAACAGCAACAGCAACAGCAACAGCAGGAACAGGATCAACAGGAGCAGCAACAGCAGGCTCAGGAACAACCGGTTTCGCCGGATGATCTTTCCAAAGAAGACGCAGCGCGAATCCTGGAGGCGTTAAAGGAGGATCCGCAAAACCTGTCGGATAATCGCAAGCTTAAATCCTCCGGCCGGATGCGGGTGGAAAAAGACTGGTAGCGTGCAGGGGGCACCTTTTCCGATGAATGAGATATGAAAGCAAAAATTTTAGCCCTGGCATTGTTCAGCGCAGTGACTGCGTTATGGGCGCAGTCCTTGGTGGTGCGCACCAGCGTCGACCGAACGCAGCTGTCGGTCAATGAACAATTGATTTTGACCGTGGAACTGGAAGGCGAGGGCGCGAACAGCAACTTAAAGCCGGAACTGCCGGATGTCAGCGCTTTTCTCGCTTTTCTGGGCAGCGGCGGCACATCGCAGAGCGTGCAGATCATCAACGGCCGTATGTCGGTGCAAAAGTCCATAACCTACTATTATCAGGCGCTCAAAGAGGGCAGCTTCACCTTTCCGCCGGTCGCGGTGACTTACAAGGGGCGCACGGCTGAATCGCAGCCGATCAACCTGGTCATCACCGCTGCAGCGGCGCCGCCTTCGGCGCCGGCCGGAGGACAACGCGCGGCCCCTCAGCCTTCTGCGCCTGCGACGAACGACGAGCAGCTGTTTCTCCGCGCCATCGTCAACAAACGGCAGGTTTATCAGAACGAGCCGGTGATCGTCACCTACCGCATCTATACGTTGGTGCAGGTGGCCGGCATGGGTCAGCCAAAGATAGAGCCCTCACCCGGATTCTGGGTGGAAGAGTTTGACATCGGAACCACGCTCAAACAGCGGGAGGAGATCTATAACGGACGCAAGTATGTGGTGGCGGACATAAAAAAATCGGCCTATTTCCCCACCTCGCCGGGCCGAAAGACGATCCAGTCCATGGTGATCCCCTTTGACGTTCGCGCCGCTTCGCGGCGTCGCTCCAACGATATTTTCGACAGTTTTTTTGATGATCCCTTTTTCAGCCGGGTGGTGCGCAAGGAAGTGGCCACCCGTCCGGTGGAGATCGAGGTGCTGCCGTTGCCTGAACAGGATAAACCAGCAGGATTCAACGGCCTGGTCGGGCAATTTCGTTTGGAGGCCGGCGTCGACAAAGAGACGGTCAAGACCAACGAGGCCGTGACGCTCAAAGTTCGCATTACCGGACAGGGCAACATTCGCTCTCTGCCCAAGCCGAATCTGGTTCTGCCGAACGATTTCGAAAAATACGAGCCCAAGGTGTCTGAAACCATCAACCGGCAGGGCGAGGTCATCAGCGGCAGCAAGAGCTACGAATATGTTCTGATTCCGCGTTTTCCCGGTCAGCAGCGCATTCCCTCCATTCAGCTGGCTTTTTTCGATCCGCAAGCACGACAATACAGGGTGGAGCGTTCCCCCGAGTTCACCATTTCGGTGCAAAAAGGAGAGGGCGCCTATGTCGCTGCGCCGGCCGGTCTGTCCAAAGAAGAAGTCCGCCTGGTGGGGCAGGATATCCGCTTTATCAAGACTGCGGTTCCGGAATTTCACCGAATCGGCGCCGCCTTTTATCAAAGCAGCCTGTTCAAGCTGCTTTGTCTGCTGCCGTTTCTGGCCCTGGCTGCGGCCTATGGCTATAAGCGGCATCTGACCCGACTGAGCGGCGATGTCGCCTATGCGCGCAGCCGCAGCGCCAATCGTATGGCCATGAGACGACTGGCCAAGGCGGACAAATTGCTGTCCGTGAACACACAGAAAGAGTTTTATGCCGAAGTTTCACGCGCGCTGATCGGTTTTGCTGCAGACAAACTCAATCTGCCTGAGGCGGGCGTAATTCAGAGCGAGCTGCAGGAACGATTGCAGGCCCGAGGGGTGGACTCGAGTCTGGTGCAGTCCTATATGCACTTGTTGCAGACATGTGATTTTCAACGCTTTGCCCCTGCCTTCGGCGCCGCAGAGGAGATGGGCCGAATCTTCCAGCAGGCGAAAGAAGCGATCATTAAATTGGAAAAAGCATTTTAGCCATGAAGCGAATTCTTTGTTTGTGCCTGGCCTTGTTCGGCCTGGCGGCCGGCCAGCCCGCCGATGAGTATGTCCAGGGCAATGCCGCCTACCAGGCTGGAGATTATCAAAAAGCTGCGGTCCATTATCAATCCGCGGCCGCAGCCGGCTATCAGGCGTTCGAGCTCTATTACAATCTCGGCAACTGCTACTACAAGCTGCAGCAGATCGGCAAAAGTCTGCTGTACTATGAAAAGGCCGCACGGATCAACCCGACCG
This sequence comes from bacterium, assembly GCA_029565685.1. GTDB lineage: Bacteria > Zhuqueibacterota > Zhuqueibacteria > Residuimicrobiales > Residuimicrobiaceae > Anaerohabitans. The sequence goes on from JAKQNR010000021.1 coordinate 361,672, forward strand.
ATCCGGACCTGCAGTACAATCTGGAGCTCGCCCGACTGCATGTGGTGGACAAGATCATCACTCCGCCCGAGTTTTTTTGGCAACGGATCGGCGGCAGAATTAAATCCGCCTTGAGTTTGGATCAATTGGCAGGGTTCCTGCTCCTTTGGCTTGTTCTGGCAGCGCTGGCGATGATTGGCAAATGGTTCGTCAATCGCGATCCCTGGCGTCGGTTGACCGGTTATTTGTGGATGCCGCTGGTCATTCTGACCGCCCTTTGGGCGCTTTTTTTCATCGTGCGCGTCAACCAGAGCAGCCATGACCGGGCTGCCATCATCATGGAGCACAAGGTGAGCGTGCTGAGCGCGCCTGCTGACAACAGCACTGAGGTCTTTGCGCTGCACGAGGGGTGCAAAGTGCGGTTGGAGGAAAAAAGCGGCGGCTATGTGCGCATCTCGTTGCCGGACGGCAAGGTGGGGTGGGCGCCGATTACCGGCCTGCAAGAGATCTGAGCCGGAAAGGATTCCTTGATTTAAGCAGGGTAAACTGCTGAGACGCGCGAGTTTTTCTGTGAAGCATCTATTTGTAACGATGCCGCGCACAGGGCAATGCGTTGCTGCTCCATACCGTGTTCAGTTAGTTTGATTTATCCTGTAAGAGTTTGGTTCTCATCGTCCCCATAGGGGGCGATTTTTAACCACACACCTACCCACTTTTTTCCTTGTATATCTTTCCTCAATCTTGCTCAATTCCTGAATTGGGTTGGTTCTCGAAACACTGCACGGCAAGTGCGTGGGGGCGGACATTAATCCTCAGCACCCCGACGTCAACGATAAAATGCGGCAACGGATCCTACGGGTCTGTCTTGTGGTGCAGCTCACGGGATCTTATTTTCAATGCAATCAGCGGCTGCCAGCGGCTGCGCGGCGCGCAGAGAATCAAACAATGCCCGTTATCCGCTTGATTGCCCTGCCCAATAACCTAATGCTGAAAATACCTTGGACTGCGCGCATCGACCATGCTGGCGATGCGGGCGCCTGTGGAGATGCAAATTTTCCAAGCCGAAACCGGCATAATAGGATGAGACCGGAAAGTGCGACAGAAATCGGGGCCAGCAGAATCCTTTTCATTGATCTCCTATATTTTGCTTGATTATTTCACGACGGCGCCCTATATTGATATCAAATTCCGATATCGATATTCGATAATAAGAGCCAAAACCTGAAAAGGCAAGAGTTCTCGTGGAACGTATCGCTTATGGAAGACCAGACATTCAGGGATTTTTTTCTCGGTTTCATTAAAATACACATTCTCTATCACGCCTCCCGGGAGCCTGTGTATGGCCAGGAGTTCGCGGATGAACTGCGACGACACGGCTATACGGTTTCGTTCGGCACTTTGTATCCGATCTTTCACCGGTTGCAGCAAAAGGGATTTTTAATTGTGACACACAAAAACATCAAGGGTAAAATCCGTAAATATTATACGATTACCAGAGAGGGGAAAAAGATATTAAAAGAGGCAAAAAGAAAGGCTGCGGAGTTGGTCGATGAGTTGCATGAAAATTAATTTCCGTGCTCGACTTGTCGGCGGCATCCAGATAAATCGGAATGGGAAACGCGGCTAAAAGTTTCGAAGTTAACCGCCGAGCTTTCGAAAAGCAATTGCCCGAAGGACGATGCGGGGCAAAAAGATCGTTTATTTCTTATGCCTGTTGCAGAAAACAGGCTCATCTTAGGCGTCCTGCAGTTGATGCACACCATGACTTTTTTAACTGCGGCTTGTCGCTAAAGAGGACGGAATGATGCGTCTGCTCAATCTTTGGCTTACACGGAACTGGTTTCCATTAGCACTGCAAATCTTTAATTTTTTTGTTTTTGTTCTGTTGATCGTCGGCGGCCTGGCGGCAAACACTGCTGGGCCGGAGGCCGTCAAGTTTCTGCGCAACACGAATATGGCCAACCTTATCGTCTGGTCGTATTGGTGGCCGTTGATCACCATTTCCGCAGTGTTCATGGGCCGTGTTTGGTGCATGGTTTGCCCCATGGAAATGCTGACCTCTCTTTCCAGTCGGATTGGCTTGCGGATAACCCCGCCGGCGTTTTTTCGTTCCGGATGGGTGATCACGGGATTTTATATGCTGATCCTGTTTGTCGGCATTCACACTTTAGCTATCCATCGTATTCCTGATCGGATGGCGGTCTATCTGATTTTGCTGATGAACGCGGCTCTGCTCTCCGGTCTTTTGTTTTCGCGCAACGCTTTTTGCGCCCATATCTGCCCCGTAGGGCACTTGCTCGGCCTTTATGCCCGTCTGGCGCCTTTCGGGTGGGGTGTCAGAAGCAGAGCGGTATGCGCTGCCTGCAACGACAAATCCTGTATTGCCGCCAAAACCGCCTATCATCTGCAAGGGCGCAGCTGCGGCGTCGGCTTGTACCCCGCCCGTCTCGATCAAAATACCGAGTGCTTGCTCTGCGGGCAGTGCCTGAAGGCGTGCGATCGCAATAACCCCGGTCTTGCAGGAAGGCCCAATCCTGGCTGGTACAAGCGGCCCTGGTTCAAGGACTTGATGGAACTGGTCCCCTTTACTTTCGCCCAGGCGGCGTTTAGCCTGGCAGTGTCCGGATTCGTGATTTACGAGGTGTTCACCGAATGGCCAACAACCGCAGAGCTGCTGCTACGACTGCCGTCGACCATCGTCAGGACTTTGAACACACAAGGAATCTGGACAGACGGGTTGATCACCTCCATAACGTTGTTTGTCGCGCTGCCGTCGCTGATTTGGTTCATGCCATTCGCCCTGTTTCGTCTCGCCGGCGGCCGCCTGAAACTGAATGACTATCTGTTGCGCTTTGGCATCGTTCTCATCCCGATCATGGCTGCAGCGCATGTGATCAAGGCACTGCTCAAGATGACGTCGCGACTTCCGTATTGGCCGCATGCGCTCCATGATCCCTCCGGCGAAGAGACGGCCCGCCAGCTTGCACAGGGCGCCGTCAAGCTTTACAGTCTTCCTGCGTGGGTTGACCCTGCGTTGACGATTTTTTTCCTGTTATTGATGGCAGTGGCGATCGGATGGAGCCTGAAAGCGATGAAAAAATTGATCGCCGTTCATATCCCGCGCTCGACCTGGCCATGCAGGCTACTCTATCTTCTCCCGATATGCTATGGCGGCGGGTTTATCCTCATGCTGTCCAGATGGCGCCTGTTTTAAAACCCCTCTCACTGTCCTTTTTTCCGAAGAACGGATTTTACTTTTAACAACGCGAGATCCAATCGTCGGTATTCTGCACCCGCGGACCGGAGACGAGGGGTTAATCCGCAGAAAAAAGATAAACCGTGATGAGAATGTAAATCAAAACGTATGCCGTTAAAATTTTGGCTGCCCATGATCTGACTAAACGATTCGGTGGGCTGCTGGAACGGATCATCTTGATTTTTGAGCATAAAAAAGCGAGATTTTGGTTTTTAGCGTCCCAACGGCGCCGGCAAAACCACTACCATCGACCCACTCGCCGGCTTTGCTCTTCCCACCACAGGCCGTATCCTTTTCAATGGCATGGACAAAACCCGCCGGATTAAAAAGGCGCAGGAATTGATCGGCATCGTGCCGGATGACAGCGACCTCTACGACTAAATGGACGGTTTTGAAAATCTCTGTTTCTCCGCTTCTCTATACAGGATAAAAAAGGCGGTGTGGGGGCCCCGGGCTCGGGCGCTGCTGCAGCGATTCAATCTGACGGTGGCAGGCAGGCGGCCTGTCAAATACTATTCGAAAGGCATGAAACGCAAGCTCGCCATCGCCGTGGGCATCATTCACCAGCCCGAAATTCTCTTTCTGGACGACCCCACCACGGGTATCGATGTCGCCGGCATTCCGCTCCGCTCTGGTAAGTCCGGCACTCGCGTGCCGTCCACGCGATTGATCTGGGTGGCGTTGATGATTCGTTGGTCGTCCTATGTCGAGAGAGCTTAACCTTAGGAAGGCGGCCACCTTACGAAGGTTGCCGTCACCTGACCAGCAGCATTTTCCGGCTGACGGCGATCTGGCTTTCGCCGCACAGTCGGCAGAAATAGACGCCCGAGGGCATGGCCCGCGAATGCTGGTCAATGCCGTCCCAGCCGACCACATGTTCGCCCGCGCTCTGTTCCGCGTTCACCAGGGTGCGCACCAGACGGCCGGCGAGATCGTAGATCTCTATGGTCACCTTTTGCCGTCGGTCCAGTCGAAAAGCGATGCGGGTGGCGGAGTTAAAGGGGTTGGGATAATTGGCCAAGAGTCGGAATCCCCCGGGCGCCTGGGCCGTTGTGTGGGCGGCGACGCCGGTGTCATAGGCGCCGCCGATGACGAACCACTTGGGGTAGCGCGCGTTGATGTCCTTGTTATAGGCGTCCTGGATTTTGAGCGCCTCAAAGGTCCGTGTCGCGATGGTGCAGATCAGCAGCTTGCCGTCGCTGAAACGGTCGACGACGAATTTCTTGTCATCAGGCGAAAAAGACGGCCGCTGCACCTGTCGGTCGGGAAAGGCGAAATAGTCATCCGCGTTTTGATTGGAGAAATCGTGTATTTTAATATCCCAATAGTTCTCCTCTTCGATGATATAGCTGTAGATGATCACATCGGGATCCGTGGAGCTGTACTGCACGTTGCCCACTGAGATGCCTTCCGGCTGCGCCGGCAGCAGCGAAGTCAATTGTACCGACGCTGTGGAAAAATTGACCTGAGCTTCGCCCATGCTCCACCAGTCGCGCCGGCCGCCGCCGGTCAATTCAATCACATTGTAGGCGTCAAACGCGAGTTTCGGATAGCGCAGGTTCGGCGACCAGCAGATCACATCCGGGTAGCGGATAGTGGAGCCGGTGATGCCGGGCTGCGTGGTGGGCAGTTCAAGGGCGATATAATGAAAGGCGCCGTTAAAATAAAAATAGATGGTGTTGTCGTTTTCGTAGTGTGAGGTGAAAGCCAGGGCGGTGTTGTCCCGGGTTACCGCCACGTTCCAGATATCGCCCGGATTTTGGATGTAGACGTCCTCAAAAGCATGATAGTTGTAAGTGCCCTGGGAACTGAGGTTGCTGAGGTCGAGATAGGCGATTTGGCCGTGTTCGTTGACAAAGTAGAGAAAATAGCCGTCTGCGGTGACCGAGAATTGGCTGTAATTGTATTCTTTGGCTTTGACGCGGATGTTCTCAAAATAATAGTTCTGTTTGCTGGCTATATTGTACAGGCCGATCTGCAGGTCATCGCGCACAAATGCGATCCATTGCCCGCCGCCCAAGGTCGGATTCACTTCATCCCCGCCGGTGGACGTGCCGCCGTTGTCAAAGATTTCGACTGCATCGAAGGCCTGTTTGATCGCATTCACTTCGGTGCTGCCGTACAGATCCTGAGCGCTCTGCTCCAGCGTCTTGCGGCCGTCGATGAACTGTGATTGCCTGGTGAGATAGTTGGTCAGGGCGCGGTACCAGATTTTTTCCGTCTTGTCGCGTCCGATCTGATCGGCCACCAGATAGGCGGCGCGGTTGAGGATGCCGCAGTTGCTGTGCACGCCGCCCTGGTCTTGGCTGGTGTAGAGATACTGGCTCATCTTGGATGGCAACGGGCTCATGACATTGCGATTGTCCGGTTGAGCCACGTCGCGCAGGGCGACGCCGGTGCCCGGCTTCATGATGTCCTCGCCCATGAGCCAATCGTCACGATCCACCATGACGCCGAAAAAGTCGGACATGGCCTCGTTCATGGCGCCGGGCTGATCCTGATAGATGAGGTTGGCGGTATACTGGGTCACCCCGTGGGTCAGTTCGTGGGCCATAACGTCCAGGCTGCCGGCCAGGGGTTTGAAATAGTTGCTGCCGTTTCCCCAGAAAATCGCGCTGCCGTTCCAATAGGCGTTGTCCATGGCCTGGCCGTCTTCGGTTACATTGATCACGCTAACGATGGTGGAGGCGGCGCCATCGACTGCATTCCGACCATGTACATTTTTATAATAGGCGTAGGTCAAGCCCAGATTGTACATGGAGGAAACCGCGCTGCGATCCGACCAGTTGGTGGCCGAGCTCGATTGCACGTGATAATAATTCGAAAACTCTGTGGGATCGGTGTTCTTCAGGTCGATCACCCATAATCCGCCGGCCGGATTGTCCGGCAGGTTTGTCGCTGCACTGGTGATCGGATTGGTGTCGCTGAGCATATAATAGGTGCTGTTTTTCTCATAGGCGCGGAAAGACCGGTTGACTCCGGCCAGATCCACGCCGGAGGCGTTGACCGCTCCTTCCGCGGTGTTGCGCAGTTTGTGCAACACGGTCCCTTCCTGTGCATCGACGAAATAGGTGAACCAGTCGCGTAGATTGGCGTGCAGATCCACCTGCCAGACCAGATGGCTGCCGCCCTGCCGGTCGATCCAGATCGCTTTTTCCGTGGTCGGCTCTGGCAGGCGCAGGGCTCTGCGCGTTTCAGGGGCGATGGTAACCAGAAGGTTTTTTTGTCGCAGTTCGTTGCGCACGATCTCGGCGGCGTCCGCAGCCGAGAGGCCGGCTTCGCTGCTGCGCACTTGAACCGGTGTGGGCGCATAGCGTCCATTGACGGCATACACTTCATTTGACGCGTCAATGTGCACGTACAGATCGTTGGCCCACAGCGGCAAGCCGCGATAAACCTGCTGCAGCCGCACATGGCGTTTGCCCAGATCATCCGTTTGGCAGCGTGTGGCGACGAACTCTTCCGCCGGTTTGTCCACGCCGATAGAGGCGGCAAAGGTCTGCAGCCAGCTGATGGCGAGCACGGCGTCCTCACGCTGCTGATCGTGCGCCAGGGCAGCAGCGGTTTGCACCGACGGCAGCAGGACTTGATCCAGTTGCGAGGCGTTTCCCAGGTTGCCGCTGATAAAAGCCAATGTGCCGTTTTCCGCCATGCTCAGGCTGTGCGCTTTTAGCTTTCGAGCGGATAGGGCGCTGATCATGCGCTCCGCAGGATTCTGCGCCTGGCACAGCTTTCCAGAGGCTTTGACGCCTGCGATCAGCGGTTTACGATGATCCCAGGCGGTCCCTGCCTGGCGCAGATCAGCGGCCTGCTGGATTCGGGCGGTGAGTGTTTTGGTCTTTGGGGCCACATGACGGCCGTCTATGGCCGGGTGCAGCGCGCCGACGGCAAGAAAGAGCAGTGCGGATATCAAGCAAAGCCGTCTATACATTTTCTTTGACTTTTCTTTATTTCATTTTTTTAATTCAGCCTCGGCGGCCGAACGCGATCGACCCTGGCGTTACTTGCTCCGTTGTTTGGTTCCATTTTTCAAGAGCACGAGCGGAGGATGTCGACGGGTCTGAAAATTTTTTTTATCTTGCCATCTGGAATCTGCGCCGATCCTGATCGTACAAAATTTCGCCGTTGTCCGCCGCGACAAAATAGTCCCAACTCTTGTTCTCCCCGCTCAGCACCAGATGATAGGCAAGCCGCAGGCCGGCGCCGACCGGATACCAGACCGGCTCATTTTCATCAACCCGGTCCAGTTTTTTTTCTTTGCCGGCATCAAGGGCGATGGAGGCCGCTTTTTCTGCATTGACCACAGCCTGGCCGTTGATCTCCTGGCTGGCGTGATAGCGGCCGTTGACCAGATAGGCCTCGCCTTTTTTATTGATATGCACGACCAGGTCATCGTTCCAGATGGGGATGTTTTGGTGCAGGCGGGCAAAACGCAGATGCTGAAAGCCGAGCTCATCGGTTCTGTCGCTTTTTATTAAGAGTTCGTTCGCCGGCTGCTGCAGTTTAAAGATCTCTGTGTTGACGGACATAAACGCCATCAGGACGTCCGGCCGGGTTTCGGCTTTAATTTTGGCGAGGTCGAGCAGCTTGCCCTGAATCCACTCCGGAGTGGACAGCTCTTCATTGCTGCGGATTTGCAGCTTGGCCCACTCGGCCTGGGACAGGGTGCGGACAGCGAGTTGGCCGTGCCGAGAACACCCTGCGAGCAAAAAGAAGAAAACGATCATCGAGAAGCGCATCAGCGGACCTCCTTGTATGAACAGACCAGATCAAAGGCAGCCGGCAGCGGAGAGTTGATCTGGATCTCCCGGCCTGTATGCAGATCATGAAAGCGGATGGACTGCGCGTGCAGATAGAGTCGAACATAGCCGAGGTTCAGCCGCTTTTCGCCGTAGCGCGGATCGCCGACCACCGGGTGGCCGATGCTGTACAGATGGACACGGATCTGGTGGCGCCGGCCGGTTTGCGGTCGAACTTCAAGCAGGCTGGCGCGATGGGTGCGCGCTAAAACATGATAGTGGGTTTGGGAGGGTTTGCCGCGCCGTTCGTCGACCGCCATGCGGCCGGAGCCGCAGGCGCGAATGGCTTTGTCGATCACCCCGTGATCAGAGGCCACACGGCCGTGCACGATCGCGATATAGGTTTTGTCGATTTTTTTTTCCTGGAACTGATCGTTGAGAAAACGGTGCATGGCTGGGTGTTTGGCGAACAGGATCACGCCGCTGACCTCTTTATCAAGTCGATGGACCACCCAGAGCGGAACGCCCCGTTGCTTGGTAAGACAAGAGAGCAGGTCGGTTTGATCCGGCATGCGTTCCGGAATCGAGGCGATCCCAACGGGTTTGTCCACTGCGATCACATCGTCGTCTTCGAACAGCAGAGAGATCTCCATCGAGGGCTTAGAACAACCGTTCGGCGATGGATTTGGCCTGCAGGAACAGTCCCAGATAATCCATGCCGCCGGCTTTGGAGTCGGTGCCGCTCATGTTAAAGCCGCCGAAGGGGTGTGCGCCGACCATGGCGCCGGTGCATTTGCGGTTGATGTACAAGTTGCCGACGTGAAAGGTATCTTTGGCTTTTTCGATTTTATAACGGTCCCGGGTCCACACCGCGCCGGTGAGGCCGTACTCAGTGGCATTGGCGATGGCCAGGGCCTGATCGAAATCTTTCACCTTGATCACCGCCAGCACCGGTCCAAAGATCTCCTCCTGATCCAAACGGGCGCCGGGTTGAATGTCGGCAAAGATCGTGGGCTGGATAAAATAGCCGTCGCCCGCGGCCTTGGCGCCGCCGGTCAAAAGCCTTCCTTCTTTTTTACCGATCTCTATATACTCGAGAATTTTCTTTTCCGCCGCCGCATTGATGACCGGCCCCATGTACATGGCTGGATCTTCAGAGGGACCGACGCTCAGGGCTTTGGTTTTCGCGGAGATCAATTCCAGCAGCTGGTCGTACACCTGTTCCAAGACAATGGCCCTCGAGCAGGCGGAGCATTTCTGCCCCTGATAGCCAAAGGCGGAAAAGACGATGGCGGTCGCCGCTTCGTTGAGATCGCAATCGCTGTCCACCACGATACTGTCTTTGCCGCCCATCTCGGCAACGACGCGTTTGATCCAGATCTGTCCCGGCGAACAGCGGGCGGCCAATTCGGCGATGTGCAAACCCACCTCTTTGGAGCCGGTGAAGGAGATGAAGCGGATTTGCGGGTGGCTGACCAGATAATCGCCGATCTCCGCGCCGCTGCCGGGAATGAAATTAAGAACCCCGTCCGGCAGACCGGCCTCTTGCATGATCTTGACGAATTGCCAGCCGATGGCCGGCGTGTCAGAGGCCGGCTTGAGCAGCACGGCGTTGCCTGTGACCAGGGCGGCGCTGGACATGCCGGTGAGGATCGCCATGGGAAAGTTCCAAGGCGGGATGACGGCGCCGACGCCCAAAGGGATGTAGCGCAGTTCAGTCGCTTCGTTGGCAAAGGGCAGGGCGCCCTTGATTTCGCTCCAACGGACCGCCTCACGGCCGTAAAACTCGAGAAAATCTATGGCCTCGGCCGTGTCCGCCTCGGCCTCGATCCAAGTTTTTCCAGCCTCGGAGATCATCCAGGCGTTCACCTCCGCCTTGCGTTTGCGCAGGATCTGGGCCGCTTTGAGCAGAACGATGGCCCGCTCTTTGGCGTCGATGGTTTTCCACTTTTCCTGGGCAGCCAGCGCAGCCTGCAGCGCCAGGTCCACCTCTTCCTTGCCCGCCTTGTGAAAGACCGCCAGCACCTGGTCTTTGTGCGATGGATTATAGGACTTGAACGTTCTGCCGGTTTTCACTTCGCGGCCGTTGATGAACAGGCCGTATTCGTTGGAGAATTCGCGGCTGATGCGGCTGAGCGCTTCCTCCTGGGCTTTACGGATTTCCGGTTTGCTGAAATCAACATATGGCTCGTTGCGGAATTCAGACAACATAGCGTCACCTCCCATGATGGCGGAAACAGATCCTGCGGCGTCGGCCGATGCTAACGCCGGAGTTGCTTTTTCATTTTTCCGGGCTGCGGCTGCTGCCGTTTTTTGTACATATTGATTTCCTGGTAAAAGGCGCTGAAACAGGCGGTGATCAGGGCGGCGCTCAAATCCGCTTCGATCTCCTGTTCCATCAATTGGAACTTGCGATCCTCAGAGGTGGCCATGGCGTAGAGGGTGAGCAGGCCGATGGCCATGCGCATGGGCAGTTTGGTGGTCAAGGTCTGCATGGAACTGCTGTCCATCTGGTCAAGATGAATGTCCACGATAGAGGAGAACTCTTTGAGATGTTCGAGCTGCAGCGCCAGCACCATGCGCGCGAGTTCGTCGTACCTGCCCGCTTCCAGCAGTTTGAGGCCTTCCAGGCCGAAACGGGCGTCCTGCTCGTTGTGAGAGAAATCGGTCAGAATGGCGTGCAGTTTCTCTTTGCCGGACGCGGGGGTTAAATCCTTCGGTCCGTCCAGCAGATGAAGCAGATCGGTGGCGATCTTGTTGCGCTTGGCCGGGGTGGATGCGGTGTACAGCTCATAGATGGACATGTTGAGGCTGAACCAGCGGTTTTTCGATCCGCTCTTGCCTTCGAATAGCTGATCCTGGCAATCGAGATAGATGTGTTCGAGATCCAGGTATTCAGGTCCGGTCAAGCAGTGTTCCACCACCAGGGTGATGGGATCTTCGTCGTTCCAATCCAAACCGCTTTCCAGCGCCGCGAGCATATAGTCCTCCACCCGCTGGATGTGACCGAGCTGATATTCGATCAACGCGGCGATGAATAGCAGTTCCGGCTGTTGTGGATCCTCTTTCAAGGTTTTCTGCAACAGGGCCAGGGCTTCGGGCAGCCGGCCGAGCACCATGGCGGCCTCGGCACGCATGCCGGCGGCCATTTTTTTGTGCTGGTAGATGTAGGAGTAGGTCTGTTGAGCTTGATCGATCTTTCCGGTACCCACTTGAATCCGGCTGAGCAGCGTCAGGGCATCCGGATCGTCTCCATCTTTGCTCAGCATCCGGTTGGCGATTTCGGTCGCACGGCGATAATCCATATCGGCCACAGCGCGCCAGGCGTCGTCCAGGGTGGCGTCCTCTTTTTTTGTTTTCGTACTTTTTCCTTTCTTGTTCAGTGGCCGGGAGGGAGGCGTTCACAGAAGCTTGAGGATTTCGTCAAGAGTCGGGAATCGGCCGGTCGCTTGTTTAGAATAAATCTTCTGTCCATCGCGGAACACTTCAAAAACGCCGCCGCTGGATTCGATGAATGTGACAGAAACGTTTTTCTCTTTTTTCAGTGCATCAGCCAAACTGGCTGCTCTCGGGTAATAGTTTCATTGGGTGCAGTATTCGATGGCGATTTTCATGGTCATCCTTTTTTTAGTGTTGTGTTTACGTCCATTCCGGCGCCGTCTTGTCGGCGCAGGTTGAGCTTTGCCATGCAAACCTAGTCCAGTAGGTTTTGCGGATTCAACCGCTGCAGTTCTTTGAGCACAAACAGACCGTCTTTGCGGATCAGCCGGTCGTCGAAATAGATCTCGCCGCCGCCGTACTCCGGCGTCTGGATGCATACCATATCCCAGTGCACCTGGGAGCGGTTTCCGTTGAAAGCGTTGTCATAGCTGTTGCCTGGGGTAAAATGAAACGAACCGCTGATCTTTTCATCGAATAAAATGTCGAGCATCGGCCGGGTGATGTGCGGATTCAACCCCAGGGCGAATTCACCGATATACCGGCTGCCCTCGTCTGTGTCCAGTACGGCGTTGAGAAGCTCACTCTTGTCTGATTTGGCGCGGATGATTTTGCCGTTGCGAAAGACCAGTTCCACATTCTCATGCACCACGCTCTGGTAGATGGTCGGAGCGGTGAACCGGACCCGTCCGTTTACCGAATCGCGCACCGGCGCGGTAAAGATTTCGCCGTCCGGCAGGTTGTGGGATCCGCTGCACGGGATCACCGGAATATTCTTGATGGAGAACGACAGATCTGTGCCCGGACCGGTGATGCGCACCCGGTCGGTTCGGCGCATCAGGGCGGCCAGGTTTTTCATCGCCCGCTCCATTCTGCGATAATCCAGCGTGCACACGTCAAAGTAGAATTGTGTAAACGCTTCGGTGCTCATTCTGGCCAGCTGCGCCATGCCAGGGTTGGGCCAGCGCAGTACCACCCATTTGGTCCGAGGGACGCGGATGTCCAGGTGTACGGGCTTCCACCAATGCTGCTGATAGAGCTTCATTTGCTCAGTCGCCACATCGGACATTTCCATGGCGTTCTGCTGGCCGCGCAGACTCACATACGCGTGCATCTCCTGCATGCGCTGCGCCTCCCACTGACCGATGGCCGACATGGAGGTGGAAGAGGCCTGTCGATAGAGTTCGCGGAGCACGCGGCTCTCTTTGATCGTGACAAACGGCACCGCGCCCACCTGATGGGCCGCTCGCATCACAGCGATGACCATGTCGGACGGAATGTCGATGGCCTCTATGAGGATTTTTTCCCCTTTTCTGAGCCGTGTGGAGTGGCGGACGATGAGTCGGGCTAGTCGGTCGTAACGGGGATCGTTCACTCGGAATCCTTTCCGTTGAGTGCCGGTTGATCGCTGCGAGGCTCTGTTGCTTCCCACCGCGCATCTGCAGGCCCATAAATATAGCAATTCCTTGATACATTGTCAACAATTGCCGAGCAAGGGCAAAATCAATTCGTGACTTTCCACTTGCTATTTTGTGGGTTTATGGTTAATTTTAAAAAACCTATGCAGTTGGTTATCGTGGAGGGAGTGCAGAATGAGAATAGAGCTGATTTTGCTGGGTTGCTGCCTGGTGGCTTGTACAGCTCTGGCGCGCGAGGTTCCAAGCACGATTACACAAGTGACTGTATATAACAGCATGGCTCTTTTACAACGTGAAGTCAAGCTTCAGCTCAACGCAGGCGAAAATAGGATCGAGATCGGGCATCTGCCCACGACATTGATGGATGAGTCCGTGCATATCCGCCTCGGAGACGAAGGACAAGTGCAGATTTCAGACGTCAAAGTGGAACGCTGGTTTCTGGAAAAGGCGGAAGAACTGCAGGTGAAAAAGATCGAAGAGCAAATCGCCGCACTGGATCTGCAGGATTTTCAGGCGGACAATGAGATCAAGGCGTTGAAGAGCCAGGAAAAATTTCTCACCTCCATCCAAGTGGCTGCGGATGCCAAGGCGTCGCAAGAGCTGCTGCAGGCTAAAATGGATGTGGCCTCGTGGAGTTCGACGTTGACGTTTCTGCGCAAGAATCTGACCATGGTGTACAACGAGATCACCGAGTTGGAAATGCAGCGCAAACAAATCGAAAACAAGCGGGAGGCGTTGAAGAAACAGTTGCAGCAGGTTCAATCCGCGCGCCCCAAAGAGGAAAAAAGCATTCAACTGCTGCTGCAGAGCAAGACGGCCCTGTCCACCGGGTTGACTGTAGCTTATCTGGTCCGCGATGTCGCCTGGTCGCCCACCTATGAACTGCGGGCTCTGCCGGCGCAGGATCAGGTGGAGATGGTCTATTCCGCAGAGGTCCGCCAGAAAACCGGCGAGGAGTGGGCCGATGTGTCATTGAGCCTTTCCACGGCCACGCCGGCGTTCGGCGCTCAGGCGCCCGAGCTGCATCCATGGTATCTGAACATTTACAGGCCGGAGCCGCCGGTGCGCATGTCGAAAGCCGCTGCGGCGCCGCAGGGCCGTGTAGCGGAAGAAGCCGCACTCTACAGCGTTCAGGATGCCATCGCGCCTTCTGTCGTGGAGGCCAAGGGCGCTTCGGTTCATTTTGTCATCGCCGGGAAGCGGACTCTCAGCAGCGGCGATGAGCCGACCAAGGTGTTGATCCGTCGCCAGGTGTTCCCGGCGGCGCTCTCCTGTCTGACGATCCCCAAGATGAGTCCGCACGCGTATCTGCAGGGCAGTTTTACAAACAACAGCGAATATCCGCTGATCGCCGGTCCGGCCATCACCTATGTGGACGGCGATTATGTCGGCAAAAGCCATTTGCTGAATAAAGCGGTGGGAGAAAAAGTAGAGCTCTCCTTGGGCATTGATCCCAATATCAAGATCAAGCATGAGCTGGTCAAACGGTTTGAACGCAATAAGGGCATGATCAGTAAAAAGACCGAAATCGAATATGTCTATAAAATCACCTGTGAGAATTACCGCAGCAAAACCGCCGTCCTTGCGGTTCAGGATCAGGCGCCCATCAGCCGCCATGAGGATGTGGAGGTTTCCGATATCAAGCTGACGCCCAACGCCGATGAGTGGAACAAGGAGACGGGCAAACTGACTTGGAACCTGACTGTGACGCCTAAAGAGAAAAAAGAGATTCTGATCAGTTTTGTGGTGAGCCATCCACGGGATGCGGTGATCAGCGGACTGTAATGGAGACATCAATGTCTATGTCGCGTAAAGAATTCATCCACACCGCTGCCAAAGGTGCGGCGGTCGCCGGTGCCGCTTCTTTGACCGCTGCCTCCGCGTCAGCGGTGGAGAAAAAAATGTCCGCAGGCGGATTCAAGGTAACGATAAAAACCAAGCGGCTGGATTTGCGTCATGCCTGGACGATCAGCCGCAACACCAGCACGTTCAAAGAATATGCATTCGTCAAGCTGGAAAAGGACGGTGTTTTTGGCCTGGGGGAAGCGGCGCACAACGTGCGCTACGGAGAAAGCCTCGAGTCCACGGTGGCCACGATCGAAAAGGCGAGCCCGATTCTGCAAAGCTGCGATCCCTGGAAATACGTCGATGTCAACGCCGCGGTCCAGAACGTGTGTGAAGGCCAGACCGCGGCCAAAGCCGGAATCGATATCGCTCTGATGGATTGGCTCTGCAAATGGTTGGGCATCCCGTTGTATCAGTTCTGGGGCCTGGATCCCCGCAAGGCGCCGCAGACCACTTTTTCAATCGGCATCGACACCATGGAAATGGTAAAGCAAAAGGTGGAAGAGGCGGCGCCTTATCCGTTGCTGAAAATCAAAATGGGCAAAGACAACGACGAAGAGGTGTTGGCCGCCGTCCGCAGCGTCACGCAAAAGACGTTGCGTGTGGACGCCAATGAAGGCTGGAAGGACAAGGAACTGGCGTTGCGCAAGGTGGAATGGCTGGCGCAAAACGGTGTGGATCTAGTAGAGCAGCCCATGCCGGCGCACATGCTGGAGGAGACGGCCTGGGTGAAAGAACGGGCGACCATCCCCATCATCGCCGATGAGTCGGTCAAGACCAGCCAGGATATTCCTGCGCTGGCGCAGGCTTTTGACGGCATCAATATCAAAGTGGACAAGGCCGGAGGACTGCAGGAGTCGTTGCGGATGATCTGGATGGCGCGGTCTTTGGGCATGAAGATCATGTTGGGCTGCATGGTCTCCAGCTCCCTGTCCATCACCGCTGCGGCGCATCTGTCGCCGTTGACCGACTTTCCTGATCTGGACGGCAATCTGCTGCTGGCCCATGATCCTTTTCAAGGGGTGACGGTGAGAGAGGGGTGGCTGATTCTGCCCGACAAACCGGGCCTGGGCGTAACTGGAGATTTTTAAGCCGCCGAAAGCGGCTGCAGCCCATCGACAAGCCTATAACCAATAGCACAGGCCTGAACCATGATGTCGCTCGCTAAAAAAGAAGAACATGTGCTGCAGCAGATGCAACAGCATCTGCTGCAAACGCAGCTGTGTCTGCATTCGTGCAGAAAGCTGTTCGATCGCTATCTGGATAACGATGCCGCCGCCTGTGAGGCGCTATGGCTGGAAGTGCAGGATAGCGAACATCAGGCCGATGTGCTGCGCAGGTCGGTATACGATCTGTTGAGCGAGGGCGCCTTCCTGCCTCTGTTGCGCGGCGATCTGCATCGCTTGGTGGACGCCTTGGATGACGTGGCCGGCGTCGGCGAAGATTTGACCGACAAGCTGGTCTGCGAGCATCCGGCGCTGCCGGCCGTCGTGGTGCCGCCGCTGCAGAGCATTTTCGACAAGACCATGAATCAGTTGGAAGAGATGGTTCAGGTGGTGCAGCTGTTTTTGCGCGATCATACCGCGGTCAGCGTCAGAGCGCATGAAGGCCTGCAACGGATTCTGACCATGGAGCACGAGATCGATCTGATCGAACACCAGCTGACACGATCCCTGTTTGCTTCGGGACTGTCCCTGGCGGAAAAAATGCATGTCAAACAGGTGTTGTCGCAAATGGCAGAGATCTCCAACCGGATCGAGGATGTAGTCGATTGCTTGGCAGAGATCATGATCAAGTTCCAGGCCTGAGTCTAAAAGATGTGGCCATTCACCAGCGGCGCCGTTCTCGGTTGGGCGTTGGGCGCCAATGACGCCTCCAATGTCTTTGGCACGGCGGTGGCGACGCGATTGATTCGTTTTCGCACCGCCGCCATCCTGCTCATCATTTTTCTGTTGATCGGCGCTGTGCACGAAGGCCCCAAATGCATGACCACGGTCAACGCGGTGGCGCAGACCACTGCGACCACCGCGTTTCTGGCGACTTTGAGCGCCGGAGTGGTGATGCTGATTATGTCGGTGCTGGCGCTGCCCGCCTCTTCCTCTCAAGCTGTGA
Organism: bacterium; assembly: GCA_029565685.1. Classification (GTDB taxonomy): domain Bacteria; phylum Zhuqueibacterota; class Zhuqueibacteria; order Residuimicrobiales; family Residuimicrobiaceae; genus Anaerohabitans. The sequence goes on from JAKQNR010000021.1 coordinate 378,459, forward strand.
TCGGCGCTCTGCTGTTCATCGGCTGTACGGATGGCGCGCCGGACTGGGGCGTGCTGGTCAAGATCGGCTTGTGCTGGCTGTTGACGCCGGTTTCCGCCGGCTTGTTGAGCGCGCTGCTGTACGCGGCGCTCGGAGTGTTAATGCGGCCGCTGATCAGCCATGTGATATGGCGTACGGCGGTTTTGCGCTACGCCGTGATTCTGACCGGCTGCTATGGCGCGTACAGCCTGGGCAGCAACAACGTAGCCAATGTCTTCGGCGTTTATGTGGGCGCCGGCATGCTCAGCGCCCAATCCGCCGCTGTGTACGGCGGACTGACCATTGCGCTGGGCGTAGCCACCTACAGCCGCAAAGTGATGATGACCGTGGGCCGGGATATCGTTCCTTTGGACGCGTTTTCCGCTTTCATCAGCGTGCTGGCCCTGGCGATTTCAACCCATCTTTTCACCCAGATCGGCGTTCCGGTCTCCAGCACCCAGGCGGTGGTGGGTTCGGTGTTGGGTCTTGGTGTGCTTAAGGACAGCTCGAAAATCAACATGAAAATCGTCGGCAGGATCGTCTCCGGCTGGGTGGCGACGCCGCTGGCCGGCTGGCTGGTGTGCCTGTTGCTCTTTACACTCATGAACGTTTTTATTTAATTCTCATTACAATGGACTCTACGGAAATCAACGCCATGGATCAATTGGATCTTTTTTCTCAAGCGGATGAGCATCTGGAGGCTGCGCATCAGGCGCTGCTCAAGGCCGATTTCAGCGCCGCCAGAAAAGAGCTGCAGATCGCCCGTTCTATCAATCCCTTCTTAGCGAACCTGGACGCCACCGCACATGTGGTGGACTATTTTGCTAAATTTTTTAAAAGAGCTAAAAATCCCGCCGAGGCCCTGGCCGCGGTGTTTCAGGATATTCCGCAGGCGGTGCAGAAGAATACGCTGCTGATCCGGGAGGCCGATCTGGTTGAGCAGATGATGGCGCAGATGGCGTTCAGCCAGGTCAAGGCGGCCCGGCCGTTTGTCGACAGCGGCAAGGTGCTGCACTGGGGATTCTGTTACACCCTGACCCGTCAGTTCAACAAAGCGGAAAAAGCCTTTAAAGAAACATTGCAGTCCGTCAAAGAGCAGCGCGCCGACCTCTGGGGGTATTATGCCGATCTCTGTTACCTGATGAGTGATTTGCGTCAAGCTCAGCGCGCCTATGTCCGCAGCCTGCTGATCGATCCTCAGGCGATCGATCTGTATCGGGTCAAACTGCCTGGCCTGAAGCAACTCTATCTCGAGTTGCGCGAGCAGTACAAAGAAGCGGAGGCTCGCAGCCTGTTGTTGTTTGAAGGCTGGAGCCGTGAGCTGTTGGTTTTTTCCCAAACCGGCCGTTCCCACGATCCGCTCGCCGAACCCTTTCGGGCGATGCTGAAAAAACCGCTGCCCAAGGATAAAGCCGGCAAGCTGCATCGCTTTTCTCTCCACGTTTACATCGACCAGATGAACGCCCAGGTGGATGTGAACAATCGCGAAAAAATGCAGGCCATCGACAAGGCGCTGTTCAGCCGCTATCTGGAATTGCTGCAGAAGAAAGAATAGGCCGGCGCCGGTCTTCACGCACAGCGACGCGGTTGCCAACCCTGCGCCGGTTCGAAACGGCACATCACTATTCTTCGAGGTATCCATGAATCAGCCCCGCTACCAAGGCATCGTGGTGCCGATCCTTTCGCCGGTGGATGAGCACGGGCGACTGGACGAGCCCCATCTGCGCGCCCTGACCAACCATCTCCTCGAGGGCGGTGTGCACGGCATTTTCGTCAACAGCACCACGGGTGAAGGCCTGTGCCTGATCGATGAGGATAAGAACCACGCTCTCGAGTGCGTGATCGATCAGGTTCGCGGCCGCGTTCCAGTGTACGCCGGCGTCAGCGACACCAGCGTGGTGCGCGCGCTCGATCAGATCCGCATCGCCGAGCGGCTGGGCGCCGACGTGCTGGTGGCCCATCCGCCGTTCTATTTCCCCCCCAACGATCAGAGCGAACTGTACCGTTACTTTGTCGCGCTCGCCCAGGCGGCGAGCAAGCCGCTGATGTTGTATAATATTCCGTTTACCACCAAAGCCTTTATCGAGTTGAACACCGTACAGCGATTGATGCAGGTGGAGAACATCATTGGCATCAAGGACAGTTCTGTGGATTGGGTGTATCTGATGAATCTGATCTGCCTGAAAAAAACGCGGCCGGATTGGAGCATCTTTATCGGAAAAACCCACATGTGGGCCGCCGGAATCCTCTCCGGAGCGGACGGTGGATTAGACGGCATCTCCAATCTCATCCCTGCCCGCTGCGTCCGTCTGTATGAAGCGATCGTGGCCAAATCACCGCAATGCTACGCGCTGCAGGCGGAGATCAACGAGATCTTTCGCGTGTACGAATGCAAGTCGTTCCTCGGCGGCATCAAGGCGGCCGTGTCGTTCCTGGGCCTGTGCCGGCCCGACACCATCGCACCGACTCTGCCGGCCGACGAAGCGGAGAAAGACAAAATCAAAGCCCTGTTGCAGCGCCATCATCTTCTGCCGTAAGGAAACCCCATGAAAGCAACCGTCCGTTTTCCCTATGCCCTGTTGATTGCTCTTTTTGCTTTGTTCATCGCCGTGATCGCGCTGTATCGGGCCAACATCGCACACCAATTGGCCCTGTCCGATCTGAGCATCGAAGAGTCCAACGCCCTGATCACGCCGCTGTACGATGAAAGCGACGGCAGCTGGACTTATCTGGCGGTGTATGAGCTTTCGGTCGCCAATTTATCCGGTCCGCCTGTGCACTGGCTGAGCATCGGGCCGGCGCAGGATGCCGGCGGATTCCTGAAGGGGTTGAAAAACGGCGGCATCGTCTCCCCGGCGCTCTCCTATCGGGCTTTTCTCTGCGCGCCCACCCTGGCGGATCTGCAGGCCGACCCCAAACTGATCCGAGGGGTGACTGAAAAGCCGATCACCGGCACGACGCCGCTTGACTACACCCTGGCAGCCGGAGAGAATCGGACGCTGCGCGTGGGCGTCATCGTTCAAACGTTCGACGCACAGCAAACCGCTCTGGCCGATATGGTTCTGTTTTCGCTGGATCTTTTTTTTGATCATCATCGCCGCTATACGTTCCGTCGTGGTTTTCCCGTGCAGCCGCTTAAGGCTGAATAGTCCGTTCGCTGTCCGCGAACCGGCCATTGCCGCTTGTCACTTCCACAAGGAGTTAGTATGCGCATTCCCTATTTCCTTCTGCTTTCGATCGTGCTGGTTTTTTTGTCGGCTGAGCGCGTCGAGTGCTCCTCACTGTCAGCCGTTCTGCATCGATCCCTGGTTCATGAGGATTCCACTTTTCGCGACAGCCGGTTTATGAACATGCGCAAAGGCGAAAAACAAGAGTACACGATGCCTGAATTCAAAACGCTGGCGCAGTGGCAGGCCTTCAGCGAACACCTGCGCATGCACATCCTGATCAGCACCGGGCTCTATCCGCTGCCGGAAAAAACCGCGCTCTCTAGCCGCATTTTTTCCATGACCCGGCATGAAGACTATACAGTGGAAAAAGTCCTTTTTGAAAGCTATCCGGGTTTTTGGGTCACCGGCAATCTCTATCGTCCGGCCGGAAAAACCGGACCGTTTCCAGCCATACTGACTCCGCACGGACACTGGACCAACGGACGTCTCGAGGACACAGAGCTCAACTCGGTGCCTGGCCGCTGCATCAACTTTGCCCGGCAGGGATTCATCGTCTTCAGCTATGATATGGTGGGCTACCAGGACAGCAAGCAGATCTCCCACCGGTTCGCCGATTCGCCGCGTCATCAATTGTGGGGCATCAATCTCATGGGGCTGCAGTTGTGGAACAGCATTCGCAGTCTAGACTTTGTCGCCGGCTTGTCGGAGGTGGATTCTTCACGCATTGCTTGCACCGGCGAATCCGGCGGCGGCACGCAAACGTTCATGCTTACCGCGGTAGATCCGCGCATCCGGGTTGCCGCGCCGGTGAACATGGTCTCGGCTCACTTTCAAGGCGGCTGCCTGTGTGAGAACGCGCCGGGATTGCGGCTGGATTGTTTCAACGTCGAGATTGCGGCCATGACCGCGCCGCGGCCGCTGCTGCTGGTTTCCACCAAGCAGGATTGGACGGTCAACAATCCGACCGTGGAATTTCCCATGATCCGATCCATCTATGAACTCTATGGCGCCGCTGACCGCGTCCACTGCGTACAGTTTGACTATCCCCATAATTACAACCGGGACAGCCGCGAGGCGGTCTACAGCTGGTTCGGCCAGTGGCTGCTCGGTCAGTCTGCAGGTTCTGTGATCAAAGAGACGGCGTTCACGGCGGATCCTGCCGATCGGCTGCGGGTGTTTCCAAATGAGGAAAAGCCGGCCGGCGATCTGACCGAAGAGAGCTTAACCACCTGGCTGCAAAACCAGGCCCGCGCAAACCTGGAGCGCGCCTGGCCGTCCGATGCGCAACAGCTGAAGTCTTTTAAGCTGTTTTACCGGCCGGTGATGCGAACAGTATTGGCTGCTGAATCCGTTGCGCAGGTCGATGTGCACACTTTGACGGAAAAGACCATGCCGGGCTACACCGTGACCCACCTGATGATAAGTGAAAAAGGGAAGAACCATTGGATTCCGGCATTGTGGTTCAAGCCACGACGCGAGGCCAAGGAGGCCGCCATCTTGGTTCATTCGGCCGGCAAAACGGGCGTGGTTAAACAGGGCTCCAACGAACCGTTTCCGCTGCTCGCCTCCCTGCTTCGTGACCGCGTGCAGGTTCTCGCTATCGATTGCTTCAATACCGGCGAACATGTCTGCGCCCAACCGGTCCGAGATCCAGCTGCCAAGCATTTTACCACGTTTAATCGCACCGATTGTCAGGAAAGGATTCAGGACATTCTCACCGCAGCCGGCTTTTTCAAGCACGCGCCCTCCCTGCGTCTGTACGGTATCGAGCAGGCCGGAGTTTGGGCTCTGCTCGCCGCCTGCCTCAGTGGAGATTTTGACCAGGTGGTCGTCGACGCTATGGGCGGCTTGCTCGAGGACGAAGCCTTTTTGCTGCAGCAAGCCTTTCTGCCAGGTCTGGCCCGGTACGGAGGATGCCGCACTGCGGCTGCGCTCGTGGCGCCCGGAAGGTTGACGCTGATCAATACGCCGGAAAATGCAATGACCCGTTCTCTGGCCACCCTTTACAGCCGCTGCGGCAGCGGAAAAAATTTTGCCATTAAAAAGAAATGGTGAGTTCAGTGATGCGCAATGCCGACGCCGGGACATGCGTCGCGGCGGTGCGGGTGCGTACCGAACGGTCATAGAGAAAATTTCCGTAGTGTGTTATGGAGGAAATGCCAATGCCGTCGATCGTCACTATCCTTCCCCTCCTTTGCCTGCTGGTCGTGCTGTCTTCCTGTTCTCAGCGAACGGATCAAGCGCCTTACCAGAATCCCGATCTTGCGGTGGAAAAGCGGGCTGAGGATCTCATCAGCCGTATGACCCTGGAGGAAAAAGTCGGGCAGATGGTCAATGCGGCGGCCGCCATTCCGCGATTGGGCGTTCCACAATACAATTGGTGGAACGAGGCGCTGCACGGCGTCGCCCGCTCCGGACTGGCCACCGTGTTTCCGCAGGCCATCGGCCTGGCAGCGACTTTTGATCCGGAGATGATGCATCAGGTGGCCGAGGTGATCAGCACCGAGGCGCGCGCTAAATTTCATGAATACCAGCGTCGCGATGAACGCCGCCTTTATCAGGGCCTGACCTTCTGGTCGCCCAACATCAATCTGTTTCGCGATCCACGCTGGGGACGAGGCATGGAGACGTACGGGGAAGATCCCTATCTGATAGGCCGCCTCGCGGTATCCTTTATCAGCGGCATGCAGGGCGAGGATCCCCGCTATTTAAAAACCGTTGCGACCGTCAAACATTTTGCCGTGCACAGCGGACCGGAGACCTCCCGCCACACCTTTAATGCCGTTATCAGCGAGCGCGATCTATGGGAGAGCTATTTGCCCCATTTTGAGACCAGCATCCGCGAGGGAAAGGCCTATTCCGTCATGTGCGCCTATAATCGCTATCAGGGCGAAGCGTGCTGCGGCAGTCCGCTGCTGTTGACCAAGATATTGCGCGAACAGTGGGGGTTCAACGGTTATGTGGTCTCGGACTGCGGCGCCATCGGCAACAGCTATCGCACCCACAAACTGGTCGCCACATCCGCCGAGGCCTCTGCTCTGGGCATCAAGTCCGGTTGCGATCTGTGTTGCGGTCAGGAGTACCACAGCCTCGTCGAGGCGGTGAAAAACAAATTGCTCAGCGAGACGGAGCTCGACCGCTCCTTGCTCCGGCTCTTCACCGCTCGATTCAAACTGGGCCTTTTCGATCCTGATGAGCGGGTGCCTTATGCCGGCATCCCCTTTTCAGAGCTGGACAGCCCGGCACATCAGGAAATGGCGCTGACCGCGGCGCGCAAATCCATGGTGCTGCTCAAGAATGAAGGATCGCTGCTGCCGTTGAACAAAGATATCAACTCGCTTGCGGTGATCGGCCCCAATGCCGATGATGTGGAAGTGCTGCTGGCCAATTACAATGGGTTTCCCAGCCGGCCGGTCACCCCGTTGCAGGGCCTGCGCGACAAGCTTGGCGCAGACAAGGTGTTCTACAGCCGGGGTTGCGATTGGGCGGTCAATATGCCGGTGCTGGAGCCGATCCCCACTTCCGCCCTGTTCACGACGATGGATGGAAAAAAGAGCAACGGCCTGACGGCCGAATACTATGACAACCTAGAGCTGCAAGGGGACCCGGTTTTTACCCGTGTGGATAAGGCCATCGATTTCGAATGGTGGGAGGGTTCTCCGGATCCGCGCCTCGATGACGATCAGTTCAGTGTCCGCTGGACCGGCGAACTGCGCGCGCCACGCACCGGTGAGTATTACCTCGGCGGGTTTGGCATGAATCGCTACCGGGTTTTTCTCGACGACCGTTTGCTGCTCAGTTACGACCATGAACATCATCCGCTTAAAATCAACGAAAAGGTCCATCTGCAGGCCGGAAAATCGTATCGCCTGAAAGTAGAGTATGTTGAATATGCCGGCTACAGCCGCATGCAGCTGCTGTGGCAACCTCCGCAGCCCGATCTGCTCAAGCAGGCCGAGGCCCTTGCCGGTAAAGCCGATGCTGTGGTGTTGTGTCTGGGATTATCCCCACGGCTGGAAGGGGAGGAGATGAAAGTGCCGGTGGAGGGATTTCACGGCGGCGACCGGTTGACTCTGGATCTGCCGAAAACACAGCAGACGCTGATGGAGCGGATCGTAAGGCTGGGAAAGCCCACTGTGTTGGTTTTGCTGAACGGCAGCAGCCTGGCTGTCGGTTGGGCGGATAAGCATATTCCAGCCATCCTCGAGGCGTGGTACCCCGGCCAGGCGGCAGGGACCGCCATCGCGGATGTGCTGTTCGGCGATTACAATCCCGCCGGCCGTTTGCCGGTGACTTTTTATCAATCAGTGGATCAACTGCCGCCGTTTGACAACTATGATATGCAGGGTCATACCTATCGCTTTTTTCACGGCGAACCTTTGTATCCTTTCGGTTATGGGTTGAGCTACAGCCGCTTTGCCTACGACCGGTTTATCATGCCGGAAACGGTCCGCGCCGGGGAAGCGGTGCAGATTTCCGTCGATGTGCGCAATGACGGCGGCATGGCTGGAGAGGAAGTGGCGCAGCTCTATGTCCGCGATGTCGAGGCGTCGGTGCCGGTTCCCATTCATTCTCTTCAGGGCGTGCAGCGGGTGTTTCTGCAACCCGGCGAGGTCAAAACGTTAAGCTTTACTTTGCAGCCGCGACAGCTGACCGTGATCGATGAGGATATGAGACGCGTTGTCGAACCCGGTGAGTTTGAAATTTCTGTGGGCGGCAAACAGCCCCGCGTGAAAGCGGTTCGCGATGCGACCACCACCCAGAGCCTAACCAAACAGCTGACCGTGACCGGTCCTGCGGTTGTTCTATGATGTACACGGGCGGACGTCAGCCCCGATGCCATCTCCTTTTGGCTCCGGTCTGATCAAACGATGCGCAAAGGCCCTGCACTGCAGGGCCTTTGCTTTACTGGACCGGGAAATTGAATCCGAACGCCTGCCGGCCGATCAGAAAATCAGACCAAGGGAAAACCGTTGGGCGTTTTCCAGCACGCCCCAATCGGACCAGGAATAATCGATGCGGATGCCCATCCGGCCGCGGCGGACGAGATCCACACCGCCGCCCAGCGTCAGCCCGTTGATGGCGTCTCGTTCAAAGAGTCCGGCATAGCCGCCGCGAAGGAAGAACATGTCAGCAAAACCGCATTCCATGCCCAGGTTTACGCTTTCGGTGGTGTTGCTGGGATGGTTCACGTCCAGGGCGAAAAGCACCTGGCTGAAAGAGCCTATCGTTTTCTCATACGAGACGCCGACGCGAAAAAGCAGGGGCAGGGGGTAGACGCCGGTTTTATAATTGACCGGCACGCGGTCAAAATTGGTGACCGAGGGATCCGGATCCACCACCGTGCGAAGCCTTCGGCCGCGGAGTTCCAGTTTGGAGCCGAAATTATTGACGCAGGCGCCCAGTTTCAGTCCCTTGAGCAGTGTGCTGTAAAACACGCCGACGTCGATCGCCGCTGCAGTGGACGTTTCGCTCCAGATGCGTTCGTTGATGAATTTGCCGCTGAGGCCGAAGGAAAAGCGATCGGTAAAAGCAATACCATAGGAGAGCGCGATGGCCAGATCGCGTCCGGTAAAGGTCTCACCCGTGCCTTCGGGGCGATCCACGGTTCGCACCGCTTCTTTTCCGTAATCCAGAGTGATCAGGCTGAATCCGAATGTGGAGCGGATCGACGCAACCGGCAGCACAAATCCGGCGAATTCGTAGTTTGTGTCGACCAGCCATTCATTATGCATCAACTCGCATTGCGGCCGGTCGACCCAGGCGATGCCCGCGGGATTCCAATACAGCGCGCTGGCATCGTTGGCCACGGCGCCATAGGCGCCGCCCATGGCCATGGCGCGGGCGCCGACGCCGATTTCGAGAAACGCAGCAGCGTTGGTGCCGACCCCGGAGACATCGGCGACGAATTGCACGCCGCTCTCAGAATCTTTTTCCTGAGAACAGGCTGGATGGGTGCAGGCCAGTGCAAGGATGAAACCCAAAAACGATCGGCAGATGAATTTCATACCATCAACCCTTGCATTAAAGGTGAAATATCGGTGGACTCGGCGAGGCGCCGGCGCCGTCCACCGGCCAGTTCTTTCGTTGGTTTATTTGATGATCGCGAGTTTTCCTGATTTTCCATCGCCGTTCGGCAAGGCCACATGATAAAAGTAATAGCCTGAAGAGACCTCCAGACCGTCTTTGGTGCGGAGATCCCACATCGCCCTGCCTTGATCCATGGACGACTGATGCTCTATTTCGCGCACCAGTTTGCCCGCGATGGTGTAGATGGTGATGGTGCAGCGCATCGGTAAATTGACGAAATCGATCCTGCGGTCCCCCCGGCCGGCGCCCTGTACGTCAATCGGCACCTGCCGTTCCAGCGAACTGGCCGCATAGTAGGGGTTGGGCACTGGATAGATGCCGGCCAGATCCTCTCTCTCCTGATTCTGACGGATTTCATTGCCGACGATGGTGAACTGAAAGAGGTCATTGCGATCAAACGGCTTGGTGGTGGTGATGCGGCAGATATCGCCCTTTTGCGGAATCTGCTGAGCCGCGGGGATTGGTGGGCTGGCCGGGGAATTCAACGCCACCTGCCAGGCTTTCTGAGTGTAGGTCACCTTGCCGCTGGGCTGCACCGACCGTTTGATATAAATCCAGAAAGAGTCGCCCGCGTTGAGCTTGTTCTGCAGCGAGTCCGGTTCACCGACTCGGCTGATCAACTGATACTTGACTTTGAACGGCCGGGCAGGATCGGTGACATCCCATACCTGAAAATTGGTCGGCTTGTTCGATGACAGAGAGGTGTCGGCGCCGACCTCCATGATGCGGATTTCGTAATCGCGGGGCACCGCTTTGCCGCCGAATTTTTTCAGCGCGATCTCCAGGCCGGATTCGCCTTTGATCCACCGGGCTTCTTTCAGGTCAATGGTGTTATAGTTGTTGATGCTGAGGATCAGCCCGTTGAAGATCTGCTCCGCCAGGCTGGTGGAATCATATCTGGCCTCCGGCGTCAGCAGCGTGTCGTTTTCGCTCACATTGATGAAATAGGCGCCGGAGGTCAGGCCGGTGAAATAGGCTTCGTCCTGACCGTTGAGCGACATCATCGATCCATCGTCGACGAATTTCACCTGATAGGTGTTGCCCGCTTTCACCGAATAGGGCGTCAATATTTTGAGTTGGACGCTGCCGTTGCCGAATCCGCTGACATGCTCGATGCCTTTGTCCAGTGTCGGCGGTACATACCCCGCAGCCGGTTCCTGCGGCATTGCCGCGACGCAGTTCGGATCGAAGGCGATGGGGCGTCCCAGATTGTCGGTCTGAATGATAGCCGCGCACTCGGTGGGGGAAATGGTCAGCAGATTGGGCCGGTCGGACAGGCCGCGGCTGTAAAAGTCCTGATCATAGCCGCGATCGTATGCAACGACGGCATAATAATATGTGCGGCCGTTAGTGACGTCCCGATCGGTCCAGTGATGCCTTAAACCTGAATCTGTGCCCATGTTCATGGAAATGCCCAGGTCACTGTCGAGGCCGCTCTCGCGTCCCAGGGCAATGGGATGCGGTCCATACAAGCCGTCCTTCAGATCGAACTGCGCCACCGCGGTGTAAAAGACGGGATTGTTAAAGGCGTCGGTGATGGTCTTGATCTCACTAAAACTGGGATCCGTGCTTCGGTATATTTTATAGCCTTCAAAATCTAATCCATAGACAGGATCTCGGGAAAACTCGGCGCGATTATCCCAGGTCAAGACGACCGATTGGTCGCCGGTGTGAGCGGCGAGGAAGGGCTGCCGCGGCGCCTTGGCAAAGTTGTAATCGGAATCGTAGATCTGCTGCATGGTCCGTTTGTTGCGGAAGATATCCTGTTCGTCCCAGCCGAACATGCAGGCGATGGCGAACCGCTGAAAGGGCCTGCGGCTGTTGCCGGCCGACGGCAACTGCAGCGGCACGAATCCACACCCATAAGTAAAAGATACATCGGATTGCCAGCCTGGTTCTTCCACAAACGTACCGGGCTGCAGCTCGATGTTCCAGAACTCTTCGTCGTTCACCTGCCGGCTGTTGACGGCTTTAAGATACCACGACGTCAAACCAACTTGATCCGACTCGTCGTTATCGGTGTTGTCAAAGTTTGGCTCGCCCGCGTCCGGCAGGCCGTTGGCCTCGCTGGCGTCCTGATCCGGACCGGTGTAATCGTCCTGATCCGGGCCGATGCCATCCGAGCCGACATCATCGTACAGGGGTTCATAATCCAGCAGGCCGTTGGCGTTGAGATCCTCGTCGTTGTCCAGCAGACCGTTGAAATTTTTATCCTCTGTATCCCACACGCCGTTGCCGTTGGCGTCCTGCCACGGCCGCCAATCTTTGTCATCGTCGATGCCGTTATACTGACTCTCATCGACGAGGCCGTCCTCATCGTTGTCGCGGCCGTCATTGTCAATGCCCGGGCTTTCGAGAAAGGCAAAGCCGAAATAGCCGACAGGCGGGGAATTGTCCGCTCGCCACATTTTGGCTGAATCCCAGACGTAGGTGATATCATCGATGGTGTCGAAACTGGCCAGATCTACGCCGTGCAAATCGATGTCGGCGTACATGCCGACCACGGTTTTATCGATGGGTTTGCCTGTCGGCCATATATCATAGATCGAAATCAGAATGTCCTCAGCCAGGCGCGCGTTCCATTGATAGTTGCGGACTTTGACCGTTGCACCGAGGCCGCGCCGGCCGTCCGGCCAGGGACGGGTGTCCGGTTGATCCGTGCCCGGCAGGTTCTCCGGATAGTATTCAAATTCATCGTTCTCATGATCGTCCATGACATAGTAGGATTCCTGGTCGGCGCGCACATAATAGCCGTATTCGCCGTTCCAGCGGCCATGGCAGGGGCCGAGGGCCTGGAAGTCGTCGGGGCCGCGCGGGTCGCCGCTGTAACTTCCAGGCGGCCAGTCCGCGGGCCAGGTTTCCCGTTTATGGCTCATTGCCAGATAGTTGCTGAGATTGCGCATGGACAGATCGAGAACGCCGTTGTGGTTGAAATCTTCCTGAGGTTGCAGGACGCCATCGCCCTCCCCTGCGTCCTGCGTGTCGGGAAGGCCGTCGATGCCTACGTCTTCGCTGATGCCGCCGATATCGACCTCCGCTGCGTCCGGTGTGTCCATGTTGAAAAATCTCGGCGCCGGCATAAAATAGCAGAGATGGGTGAGATCCGTTGAATACTCGAACGGACTGCGGTTAAACCGGTCGGAAACGATATGAATGGTGTTGCCGCGCGCGTCGATCACCTCGCCGGCGACATAAAAGACAAAGACATAGCCGTAACTGCGGCGGTTGGCGCCTTTGGGCCAGGTCATGCCATAAAAAGCGCCGTCGAAATAGCCGCTGGAGAGCTGACCCTGATTGCAAAAGCCCGCTTCCACCAGATTGCCGTCATGCTTGGAAAAACGGATATATTTGGACCACCCTTTGGCGTCGGTCGTTTTTTTCAGGAACGCGGGCAAACCGCCGCGGCTTTTAAGATAAGAACTCTGGGCCATATCTTTTTCGCTCATCGGCGGTTCTTTTTTGATGTCATCAGCCCCGGTGATCGGCGCCCCAAACAAGAGCAGGCCTATCAGGGCCTGCCACGCCGTTGTGCTTTTTTTCACTTTCACCTTGATATCTCCACTGGCATTGATCCGTTGCTTAACAGGGATTGAACGGGCTTTCGTCAACGTTTAAAAGTCCACGCCAAAACCGATTTGAATTTTTCTTGGCGGAGAATACCATTCCGGTTTATTGTCGATTTCATCAGGCGTGAACACGCCCTCCTCGGCCAACCGCTCGTCGCGGACGACGCGCTGTTCCGGAAGCATCGCGTTCTCATAGGTGTTGCCGCTGGTTGTATAGATTCGATTTTGATTGAGATGGTCGAACAGGTTATACACATGGAGATAGACCATGCCCTTGAGGCCGCTGAGGGTCAGGCGTTTCTTGGCTTTGAAATCCACATTCCAGCGTATCGGGCGGCGAGCGGTGTTTTTAAACTCGCGATCCGGGAACAGCACCGTGCCCACCGAGGTAGGCGTATACGGCAGGCCGCTGCCGATGCTGGTGATCAGGCTGGCGCTCCAGTTCCAGGGAAAACTGAGGATAGCGGTCGCATTTAAGGTGTGACGCTGATCCCAGTCGAGCGGCAGAATCTGCCGCTCGATGAACTGCACCGGATTGGCGCCCAGACGGGCGGCTGCCTGAACGAGCTGAAGAAAAGCGGGATCAGAGGCGCTGCCGTCGGCATACTGAAACGTGTAATCAAATCCTCCGGAGAGAAAACCCTGCGGCAGCGTTTCCAAAGCGATGGTGATGCCTTTTACGTTGCCGTAATCGCGGTTCACATAGCGGGTGTACCCTACGGCATCCACCGTGGTGACGGCCTCGATGCCCAACTGGTTGCGAAAGTCCTTGTAAAAGAGCGTCAGATCCGCATTCACCGCCGCAGCCAGCGTCTGCTGCAGACCCACCTCATAGGAAACCGTTCGTTCCGGTTTCAGCAGGCAGTTGCCCAATCGCATGCCGGCCAGCTGCGGCGGCGATAAAACCCGCAGCGGCTCATTATACATCGTTTCGAAACTGGGGTGCTGGAAAAAATGGCCGTAGGCCACATGAAAGGCGCCTTTGTCTGAAACCGGAAATGAAAAACCCAGACGCGGACTCAGGTGGCACTGCATCGGCGCCTCTCGCAAATTGATGGGATCCCCCAGCAGATAGGATTCAATCCGTTTGTTGATGACATATTTTTCGTTCGCCTTAAAGATATCGAGGCGCACGCCCGCATTCAAAACGATTTCACCCATTTCAACCTTATCCTGAAGGTACAGCGCCGCCTCCATCGGCTGGATGTCATAGTCGCGATAGCGGGTAATCTCATCCGGACGGGGATAGCGATATTTCGTCGTCTGATAGGCGGCATCCCAGTTTTTCCAGTACTCGACCATTTGCTCCCAATAGGCGTTCCAGGGCAGACCGGCGCCCTTGATGGCCGTGGTGTATTTGTAACGATTCCATTCCTCGGTCTCCACCATGGGCCAGTAGTAGGTGTTGATGCGATGCTGTTTGATTTCAAATCCCATTTTTATCAGATTGCGGCGATCGACCTGCCAGTTGATATCCCCGTTGGCCAGGTACTGCTTGATATAATTTTTTCCTGATTTAGAGGCGTACCCGCCGTCGGTGCTGCCGAGTGAAAAACCGTTGGAGGAGGCGTAGATCGGTTGAATGCCGCTGTCGCCGGGATAGTCGGCGATTTTATAGTCCGAGCGATAATAGCTCTTGGCCCAGCTGTTCTGGTAAGAGAGGTGGAGATTATAAAAAAACCGGTCGGTCAGCATATGACGAAGGCTGAGAATGTGGTTGATGCCGTACCCCCAGGCGGTCGCCGCACCGTCGGGTTGATACCTTCTCGCCGCGCCGCCTCCCTGCGATTTGTTCAATGAGGAGAAAAGCGAATAGGATAGCGTCAGAGAGCGGAGCGGGGTGAAGGTCAGTTTGCCGCTTAAGGTCAACGCCCGGTTTTGCGTCAACGGACCCATCGACCGGTCGCCCGTCCGCAGAGAGTCGGGTATGGGCACTTCCGCCGACTGGGCGCTGGTGGAGGCGTAATGCTCCCGGTACCAGCGTCTGTAGGCGTCGATTTTCCAGCCGTCCAGTGGATTGAACCTTCGTTCATACCAGTAATAACTTTCGTGCTCGTTCAGGCGGACATTGGCCAGAAAGCCCAGCTTTTTTCGCCAGATCGGACCGGTCAGTGTAGCCTGAACATCCTTTTCAGCCAGTGGATTGATTCTATCGATGCCCAGATAGATGTCGTTCTGGTTGCTGACATGGTCGCCGCCGTAGACCTGTACGCTGCCATGAATCCGGTCTTCCGGGTTTTTGGTGACGATGTTGACAACGCCGGATTGAGCGGAGCCGTATTCGGCGTTAAAGGTCCCGCTGATCACCTGCAGCTCTCTGATAAAGGCGTTTTCCACCGAGATGTTTTGACCGCCGCCTTGCGAGTACGCGTTGGTGATCGGCACGCCGTCCACCATGTACGCGACTTCGCGCTGCCGGCCGCCGCGAAAATGCATCTCACCGCTTTCGCCGGTCACGACGCCTGCTTGCAGCTGAATGATTTCAGAGAGCGTGGTGACCGGCAGATCCTGGATGGTTTCGGCGTCGGTGTAGGAAACGGTGCTGGTACGATCCCGCTCTAACAACGGCCGTTCCGCGGTGATCGTCACCGTTTGTCCCTCAATCGCCTGCTGGGAAAGGGCGATGTTTTGCACAGTGGTGCGATCGACGTTCACCTTGACGCCCTGTACCGTCGTGCGCGCGTACCCGATTATGGAAGCGGCGATGTCGCACTGACCGGGCGGCACGTTGATAATCGTATAATAGCCTTCCGCATCAGATGTGGCGCCGATGGCCGTGCCGACGAGGACCACATTCGTCCCCGGCAAGCCTTCGTGAGTCACTTTATCGGTAATCCGTCCGGTTATCTTGCCGGTTGTGCCGGCCAGGATCTCCATATAGGACAGTAACACCACCCATAGGCCTAGCATCCATTTGCCTTTTCGGGATGTCATATCCTGCCTCCCAATAAATGCATGCTCTGAAAAAGATTAAAACAAAGCCTTTGGTAAATGGTCTGATCATCACTTTTTGCAGCAGACCGCTGCCGGCTTGCGGAAAACGCCTTCCATTCAGTGCGACGGCTGTTTTGGAATCAGGGCTGTACGCGTTGTGCACGCTGCAAAGATCCGGAAGGGTGCGCTTTCAGGGTGATGGCTTTGGACTCGCCTTTTTTCAACTTGATCCGCGCGTTCTGCAAATCGAAATCACAATCTTTCCAGGCTGTCAAGACCACCCTCACGGACTGGTCTTCCACCGCTCCACTGACGCGAACTCCTAATCGAGAATAAATGTTTTTGAAAAGGCTTTTCCCGCTCCAGGGATTGCAGCGGGCGATCTCCAGCCCACCATACCAGTCGTCCACTAAATTATGGACCAAGGACTGTGCGATCATCGCCATGGTGGTGAGGTAGTAGGTGCGGTCGTTGCCGCTTGATTCGTATATCTGTATCCAATCCGGGTCGACGAGATCCGAGCGCAGCAGGTTGTCCCAGTCTTTTTTCCACTCCTCGCTATCACCCATGCGGGTGCCGCTGAGGAGGAATTCT
This sequence comes from bacterium, assembly GCA_029565685.1. Classification (GTDB taxonomy): domain Bacteria; phylum Zhuqueibacterota; class Zhuqueibacteria; order Residuimicrobiales; family Residuimicrobiaceae; genus Anaerohabitans. The sequence goes on from JAKQNR010000021.1 coordinate 394,831, forward strand.
GCCAGCGTCCAGCCGGCGAAATGCGGCTGTTCTGCGTTGATGGTTATGTTATAGCGGCGTTCATAGGCGATCGTTTCAGGCTCGGACCGGTGCGGATAAAGCGGCAACAAGGCCAATGGATTCAGCTGCACCGGATGTTTTTGTGTGCCTGCGTTTTCATGCTTCGCCGCCTGGTTGGTGTAATAATATCCCCGCTCCGGCAACAGCGTCGGAAAAGCCAGGCCGTCGCGCAGCGCCTGTCGGTAAAAGCCGTCCTTATCCAGGCCGTACTCCACCGCTTTTTGGAAACAATACTGCGCACTGAACAACGCGCAGAGGTAATCCTTTTGATTGAAGGCGCCGTTTTCATCCAGACCGGTCGATGGCTCCACAAATAGATGCCAAAAGCCATCCGCCTCTTTTTTGCTGATGGCGCGGTAGAACAACGCTGTTTCGCGGATCACCGGCGCGGCGTATGTTTTCTTCCAATGTTCGTCGTTGACAAAGGCGGCGGTCTCGTCCATCATTCTCGCCAGCAGTCCGGAGATGTTGATAGAGTAGTGATTTTTAGTAGGAGGCGTGGGCTCATAGTATCCCTCAAATCCTGCATACGGGATCGCGGCCGGACAACAAAGGCCGTCGACGCCATAAAGCCTTTTTGACACCTGTTTCATGCCCTCAAGCCTTTCCGCCAGGTACTCGGCCCAGGATTTGACGATGGACAGGTTTCCGGTGGCCAGCAAAACAGGCGGCAGAAACGCCAAATCTCCCGGAAAGACAAATGGCCATCCCCCACCGGTCAATCCCATCGGCGGCGCGATGCCGGTTTTATCTTCATTGTGCGAATACAGGAGATACGCCATGGTCCGCACCCACATTTTTTGCGCATTGGCATCGGGCAGGCTCAGACATCCCATGCTTCCCCATTTTTCATGCCACCAGTTGATCGTGCGGGAGAGGGATTCGTCGGCCGTCGCTTTGGGCTCGGCGTTCACAGAGAGCAGCAGACGGTTCTCTCCTTGGCGCAAAACGAGGTGAAGGCGACCTTCCGCCTCCTTCGCTCCCGCATCGGTCCGCAGAAACAGCGTAGAGGACGCATTCAAACAGGATAGGTGGATTTTCCACAGGTCGGAGTCCAAGCGGATGGATGACGCTTGCTCCAGTTCCTGGCGGTAATGCACATGCAGCTTTTCAACCGGTTGCAGGACTACTTGCGGCGCTTTTCCATCTACGTCGATTTTGATGCCGCAGAGGTCTCTTTCGATGGGATCGAACCATGTCTTTACGGTTATTTTTGTCTCACCCGCCGCAAAACAGGTGGTTATCGTTCCGTCATAGAAGGACTGGTGCTGATGGCCGTCGGTGATCTCTTCCGTTTCGTTCTCCCAGAAAAGGCAAACCAGAGGAAGCAAATAATCCATGCCGAACTTGGCCCGGGCAAAATGCTGCAGGTGGAAAAACCGCGGCACGCCGAATTTGAAATACTCCGGTTTACTTTGATCCAGATGCAATCCCAACGGGCCATAGAGGCTGCCGAACCGTCCGTTTCCCTGATAGAGATGGATGGTCGCGGTTTCCGGCCTGACGGTACGCACAATGTCCGCGCTGCTTACGGCTGATTGGATCGAAAAATCGATTTTTTCCTCCGCCGGCAGCCCGCAATTTCCGCAGCTGCTGAGCAAGAGCATAAGGGCGGGGATGAACAGTCGAATCAAAGATTTCATCAAATTTTTTCTTTCACACGTGAACCGCGAAGGAGCAAAGCCCTCTTCCTAACGAGAAGAGACTAGGCTGCAGTTTTTCTGTCTTTTCTGATTCGGTTTTTATCGATAAGGTCCTATTTGATAATTACCAATCTTCCGGTTTTTTCGCCGATGCCCGGGGCTTGGATATGATAGATATAATTGCCAGGGGCGATGTGCATGTTGTCCTTGGACATGATGTCCCAGACCGCGGTGCCGTCGTTGATTTCGCTTTCATACTCGATGGTGTCGACCAGATAGCCCTGCACGGTAAAGATGCGAATGGTGGCTTTGTTGGGCATATGAATGAAATGGAGCGCCATGGGCCCGCGTCCGGCCAGATAGGGGCTGGAGGGTTCCCAGAGCTCGGTGACGAT
>JAKQNR010000044.1 GCA_029565685.1 bacterium
AAAATATGGCAGCACGAGATAGAGTGGCTGGAGCGCAAAGCTGCTCGGCAGGGTTATCTTTTTTTCGGCGCGCCTAATGAACGCTCCACGGCAGCGCCGCCGCGGGATTTTTACCTCTACTTTATTCAACCTTTCGATGCACCGCACTTTAAAAACGAAAAAAAGCCCGATGAGCTGTTCTTCCATTTAAAGAAGACGGATGAGGAGTTTCTCACAGCCCTGCGCAACTATGCCGCAGCGCTCGACCTCGCCTCCACCGCTTCGGGGCATGCCAAATCCACTTACGAGTCCAAGGCGTCCAATTATCTGCGTGATCTTGTGCAGTGGCTGCAAAAGAACATGACCTCTGCTTTCGAGGTCACCTGGCAGGGGCGCGCCAAACCCCTGGTTGAGTGGGCAAAGGGCAAATCCATCCGCGAGCTTTCCGGGATCGGTTCCCATGAGCGAATCAATTTCCGCGACCTGGTGAATACCATAGCAGGGGTTTGTCTTGGAACCAGCTTTCAGGATCAGGCTCCAGAATACCCGTTTTTTCCGGTTCTTATCACCAGCGCCAACCGGACGCAGGCGGCACAGGATGCTCTTCGCTCCATTGCAGGCCAGAGTCGCACCCGCCAGGCCACCGCAGTGCTCGATGCGCTTGAACTCCTCGATGGCGACCGGCTCGATACCACTCGCTCCAGATACGCCAAGTATATTCTTGACCTTGTAAAAAAGAAAGGCGCCGGGCAGGTGGTCAACCGTTCCGAGTTGATCCAGGACGCGCTCGGCGTGGAGTACCTCGCACCGCAGTCTTTGCGTCTTGAACCTGAATGGGCCGTGGTAGTGCTGGCTGCATTGGTTTATTCGGGTGAGGTGGTCCTTGCCATCCCGGGTAAAAAGTTTGATGCCGGCGGGCTCGCGCAACTGGCCGGGACCAGCATCGATGAACTGGTCCAATTCAAGCACATCGAACCACCCAAGGAGTGGAATCTGCCGGCGCTCAAGGCGCTCTTTGAATTGCTCGGACTCACGCCGGGCATGGCGCAACTGGTCACCCAGGGCAAGGATGAGCCTGTGCAGGAACTGCAAAAAACCGTCACTCATACGGTGGAACAACTGGTGCTGGTGCAGCAGAATATGCAGACCGGACTTGGTTTCTGGGGACGCAGTCTGCTGGCTGAAGAGGATATTCGTAAGCTGCGCACAAAACTGGACGAGACCAAAGTTTTTCTCGAATCTCTGCAGGCCTACACCACGCCCGGCAAACTGAAAAACTTTCGCTATAGTGCTGCGGAGGTGACCGCCCATCGGGACGGGCTGAGTGCTCTTGCCGAGATCAAATCGCTTGAGGAACTGGTGGTCGACCTCGGCGCCACTTCATCGTATCTCTCCACAGCCGAAGCGGTGCTGCCCACCAGTCATGAGTGGATTGACAGGATGAAAACGGTGCGCGACGAGGTCCTCGCTCAGATAAGCGACCCGGCCAAACGAAACGCAGCCGCCTTTCGCCAGCAGACCCAGCGCAAGCTCGGCGACCTCAAGAAGGCCTACCTGCTGGCTTACCTTTCCATGCATGCCAAAGCGCGTCTGGGCGTGAACGAGGACAAGCGCAAGGCCAAGCTCCTGGGCGATGACCGTCTCAGAGAGCTGCAAAAGCTCTCCACCATTGATTTGATGCCGCGTCAGCATCTTTTAGATTTTCAGAATCGCTTGGCTGGGCTGAAAGGCTGTTTTGCGCTCACCGAGCAGGAACTGGAAGCCTCGCCGGTGTGTCCACATTGCAGCTTCAAACCGGCTGCAGA
>JAKQNR010000008.1 GCA_029565685.1 bacterium
TATCACCAGCACAATCGTTCAATGGATTCCAGTATTCAACTCTGAACCCTACTTTCAACTCATCATCGAAGCGTTCAAGCATGCGCAGAAAAATAAAGCTTTGCGCCTCTATGCGTATGTCATCATGGAAAACCATTTTCACGCTCTGGTGATTGGCCCCTCGCTAGCCAATACCATGCAGTCCGTGAAAAGCTATACTTCAAAGAGAATTATCGAAAAACTGCGCCTAGACGGAAAAGACCGGGTGTTGAACCAATTGCAATTCTATAAAAAAAATTATAAACAAGAGAGCGCCTTCCAGGTATGGCAAGAAGGTTTTCATCCGCAATTATTGTCGACTGAACAAGCTTGGACGCAAAAAATGGAATATATCCATTTCAATCCGGTTCGCCGGGGATATGTAGAGCGCCCGGAATATTGGAAATACTCTTCAGCGAGAAATTATACCCTAAATGATGATTCAATCATAAAATTGGATTCAATTTGGGGGGATCCACCAGTTGAAGATTGATTGCAAATAAGAATATCAAAGCTGGAGCTTTGAAAACAAAGGCGTTCCCAAGCTGGAACTTGGGAACGAGGAACTGGGCGGCAATAAAATTATTATTCGGAGGATGAATCGATAATCAAATTAGATTCTCTATGGGGTGATTCGACAGCTTAATTTATAGTCCATGAAGCGCGAAGCAGAGCTTCGCCGGAAGCTGCGTTACCAAGCTGGAGCTTGGTAACGAGAACAAGCTGGCGCTTGGTAGCGAGAACAAAACAAGTGCCCACCCCCGGCCGCCTTTAATCTGCCTGCTGACAGCTTAATTTGTAGTCCATGGAGCGCGAAGCAGAGCTTCGCCGGAAGCTGCGTTACCAAGCTGGAGCTTGGTAACGAGAACAAATCATCAGGTCTCCTCGGGTAATTTCCTTACACCTTCACACTTATACCCGCCACATCTACATGCAAACCTTCCGGATAAGTATCGGACTTTGGAGATATTTGCCTCCTCGTCCGGCTTGCATGCCTCTATATGATTCCTGTTCGTCGGGCCAGTGCTTTGCCTGCGGCTTCCTTCAAACGCCGGGTCGCCCCGGTCATCCTTGCCGTCCAGCTAATGATTCCCCTTATCGGGCTCATGGGAGACTTGCACTCCCAAGTGTATGGAACATGCCGAGCGCACAAAAAAAAATAAGGGATGGTTTGTCCATCCCTTATTCATTCTATCGCTCACTTTGTACGACTCTGTAGAGCAGTCTCTGTGGCGCTGATCCGCCTATTTTTTAATCCATTTGGAGATCAACCGGTCCAAACCCAGATACTTGCCGGTGCCGGTCGCTGCGACCACCAGCAATCCAGCCGCTTCCACCAGATTTTTATTTACGATCAAATAGCTGCCTTCCATGGGGATGGAATAAAACAGGCCGGCAAACGGCGGGTTGCAGAAATAGTACAGCAGAATCAGCAAAATGCCGGCGTAGCTGGCGATGCGGGTAAAACAGCCCATGATCAAGCCCAGGCCGATCAGAATCAACCCATAGATGTTCATCTGATTGACGATCTCCAGCACCGTCGGGTTGGCGGCGATCCATTTAAAGAGGCCGGAAAAGATCCATTTGGACTGAGATAAAAAACCCACCGCCGACCAGTCGCTTTTCATCAACTTGGCGATGCCCTCATAGAGAAAATGCCAGCCGATCAGCACGCGCAGCAACACGATGGCGTTCAATTGACATTTGGTATATTTTTTTTCATCGATCATGATCGAGTCCTGTTCATTAGGGTTAAAGGATGAATTCTTTTGGATCAAAGGTCAATTTGCGGCCGGCTTCGATGGCCTCGTTCACTTTAAGCACCGCCACCGCGGTTTCATAACCGATCTCCGCCGGGCAGTTGAGTTTTTCATTGCCGCGCACGGCGTTGAAGAAATTTTCCAAATGCGGTTTGTGGTAAGGGTCGTACAGTTCGACGGGGATCTTGTGTTCATCCGCCGGCACGGTCTCGCGCACGTCGAGAGCGACGCTGCCGGCCGCCGGGGTCTCCAGCACCTTGGGCGCCGAAATGTATCCTTTCTGCACCCATTCGTCCCACGCCGGAGCTGATTTTTCGCGATAGGCGCTGCCGCGGCCGCCGGCCTCAGAGATCACCAACGTGCCCTGGTCGCCCATAAAGCATTCAAAATACCCATTGGCGCTGTTGGTGGTCTGGGTTTGGTAGAACGCCCGGGCCCGGCCTTGCGGCGTGTCGTATTCATAGACCACCATGGCGGTGTCGTACCATTCGTGGGTTTTCGGCTCATAATAGTCCGTGCCGCCGCTGGCCATGACCGAGATCGGATTGCTGCCCAGATACCAGGAATAGATGTCGATCTGATGCGAGCCGAGGTCCACAATCGGGCCGCCGCCCAGCCCCTTATACCAGCGCCAGTTGCGGAATTGATGCATATTTTGAAACCCGAATTTTTTCAACCGATCCGTCGGCATAGCGTATTTTTCCGGCCAGCCGATGTCCGGCTGCACCGCCCGGTTCCACTGACCGCTGACCGTGGCGATGCGCCCCAGCATTTTCGTCTCCTGAATGACCTTTTCATAGCAGTGAATATATTTCGGATGGCTGCGCCGCTGATGGCCGATCTGCAATAACTTGCCGGTCTCATTGCGTGCCTGCACCATTTTCCGCGCCCCCTCCAGCGTATTGGACATCTCCTTTTCGCAATAGACATGCAAACCGGCCTTCAGACAATCGATGGTGTGCTGGGCATGCCAAAAATCCGGAGTGGCGATGACCACGGCGTCCAGCCCTTTTTCCTTATCCAGCATCTCGCGGTAATCTTCATAGGCGTTCACCGTGTGCTTGTATTTTCCCAATAGATTGACCGCCTTTTTCAAATTGAAATCCGTCCAGATATCGCAAACCGCGCGGAATTTCAAACCCGGAATCTTGAGCATGGCGTTGAGCAGCACATCCCCCTGGGCGCCGACGCCCAACAACGCGACATTGATATCGGACAAACCGGAAGGGACCGGTTTGCTGTTGAGCAGAGCGGCCTTTTGCGCTTTCTCATAGCTCTGCTGCTTATACAGCGCATAACCGAACAGGCCCAGCACCGGCGCCGTGGCGGCGCCCTGCAAAAAGTCCCGACGGTTTATTTTTTTCTTCTCTTCGCCTGTGGAGGAATCCTTGGGCGTTCTCTTCTGATCGTTCATCGAGTGAACTCCTTATTGGTTATGATCATGCTTGCTGAAAGCCGTTCATTTTAACCGGTAGAGCGACTGCAGCGAATTGTATGATAATCATTGCGAAAATGAATGTCAAGGGATTTCCTTTTAATCAGCCGATCTGCCGCAGTTTTTGGACAATGGGGGTCAAACCGCGCACATCCTGCTCGTCGAAAGCGTTCAGGCTCTCACTGTCGATGTCGAGCACCGCAAACACAGCGCCCTGGCGGTTCGCCACCGGCATGACGATCTCTGACTTGCTGCGCTGGTCGCAGGCCACATGACCGGGGAATTGCTGTACGTCCGCAACCACCACCGGTTGACCGGTGGTGGCACAGCGGGCGCAGACGCCGTGGTCCAAGTCCAGCCGCACGCAGGCCGGAGGCCCCTGAAACGGACCCAACAGCAGATGATCGGATTTAACGAAATAAAACCCGACCCAGAAAAAATCGGGAAAATATTCCTTGAGGATGGCGGCGGTGTTGGCCAGGGTGGCGATCAGATCCTGATGGCGCTCCACCTGAGCAGCCACCCGCTTGGCGGCCCATTTATAGGATTCCGCCTTGTTCACCGCTCCAGGCCCAGTACTTTGCGCGTGTGCGGGATCAGGCCGCCGTCGTTGAAGATGCCGATCACGGCATCCGGCAACGGCGGAAACTCGAACCGGCCGGCGCTGCAACTCAGATACCCCTCGGCCAGATGGATTTCAATAACGTCGCCGGCTTTAAACAGATCCGGCGAATGCGGCAAGGTTATGACCGGCAATCCGGCGTTGATGCAATTGCGAAAATAGAGACGCGAAAACGAACGCGCCACCACCGCGCCGACGCCGGCGTATTTCAGGCAGAACGCCGCTTGTTCACGCGAACTGCCGCAGCCAAAGTTTTTGCCCGCGACGATAACATCTCCTGGCCGGACCTGCGCAGCAAAATTAGGATCCAGATCCTCCATGGCGATCCGCGCCATCTCTTTGGGATCGGTAACGGTGTAGGTGTATTTGCCGGGGAAGATGACGTCGGTGTTGACGTCATCGCCGTATTTCCAGATTTTGCCGGAGATGATGGACATAACAATACCTGTAAATTTTTCACCCTTTTCCAAGTGCGCTCAAAATTTAAGCTTTATCGGCAACTTTCGCAAGAAAAAGCGTAGAAACAGAGGCCGACATGGACGACGGCGGTAGAGATGCGCGTCGAAAGCAAAGATATGGCAAACCACCCGTTAAGCCGGCCTCAGTCGTAGGTCATGCGGCTTTGCAGCAAACGGTGGATCAGGGTCTGCGGTTCCGTAATGGCATCTTAAAATGGCCACGGGCAATTCGCTGTTAGCTGAGCGGCAGACCATCGCCATCGACGCTGAAAGCAGTAAAGTGACTATAAAATTTTAACTGACGAATTCGGGCAAGCAGATCGGGAAAAAAGAAGTGAAACGCAAGATATCAACGCAGGCAAAGTTGTATCAACAAATCAATCCCAATCCTGTCAATCTTGTACATCCTGCAATTCAGTCTTTAACGCTAACAGGATGCACAGGATTGACAGTATGTATCGTTGCCATACAAGAATCAGTTCGGCGATAGATTTCTCACCCGCTAAAACGGAATGACACGATTACCGTTTTTATAAGAAAACCTCGACATCTTATCATTGCACTTTTGGTATTGAAGGGGAGTGCTTTACTCCAATTATCTTTTTCAGCGCCGTCGCTTTCGTTCGCCATAACACGGCCATCCTGTTTTCAAAAAGCACCGGCCTTGCGAAAATCCGTAATCACCCCGGTCAACGCGCTCACCGCTGCGGTCAACGGACTGCACAGATACACCTCGGCGTCCTTGCAGCCGAACCGGCCTTTAAAATTTCGATTGGACGTGCTGAGCACGCGCTCTCCGGGCGCCGGCACGCCTTCGTGATTGCCCATGCACGGCCCGCAGCCGCTGTTGACGATCACCGCGCCGGCTGCAGCCAAAGTCTGGATATATCCCTTTTCCAATGCCTGAACAAATGCTTGCTGCGAAGCCGGGATGATGATCATGCGGATGGAGGGATGCACTTTCCGGCCTCTCAGCACGCCGGCAACGATTTCGAAATCCTCCAGCCGGCCGTTGGTGCAGGAACCGAAAAACACCTGATCGATTTTCGTGCCCGCCACGGCAGACACCGGTTTGACGTTATCCACGGTATGCGGACAGGCCACTTGCGGCTCTAACGAATTCACATTCATTTCAATGACCTGATCGATGCCGGCATCCGCATCGGAGCGGACAACCCGGAAAGGTCGGCGGCTGCGGTTTTGCAGAAACGCCAGAGTCTTGTCGTCCGGCTCCATGTAGCCGTTCTTGGCGCCAAACTCCACCGCCATGTTGGTCAACACCATACGGCTCGCGACCGACATCTCATCGATCACCGGCCCGGTGAACCACACTGATTTGTACAATCCGCCGTCCACGCTGTAATCGCCGATGAGTTTCAGCATCACATCTTTGGAGGTGAGGCCTTTTGGCAACACACCGTTCACCACCACCTTCATGGTCTCCGGCACCCGCAGCCAGATTTTGCCGGTGGCGAAAATGACCGCCATCTCACTGCGGCCGATGCCCGTGGCCAGGCTGCCGAAAGCCCCATAGGTAGTGGTGTGAGAATCCGAGCCCACGATGAGCGTGCCGGGCAGGGCAAACCCTTCTTCCGGCAACACCTGATGACAGATGCCGCGCTCGATATCGAAAAAATTACTGATGCCCTGCTCCTGAACAAAAGCGCGGATATCTTTGTGGTTCTGGGCGAACTTTTCGTTGGCCGCGGGCACGCAGTGATCGAGAATGATCACATGCCGATCCGGATCATGGATCCGTTCCACGCCGATCTCTTTGAATGTCTTGGCAATGGCCGCCGTGTTGTCGTGGCTCATGGCGATGTCGGGGCATACCTCGACGATCTCGCCCGGCGCAACACGCTTACCGGCCTTGGAGCCCAGTATCTTTTCCGCAAAGGTCTGGCCCATAGAACGTTTTCTCCTTTGATGACCTTCGCAAAATTAGCAAGAAAAAATGTTCTTAGCAAGGGTTAGAATAGCGGGACAGCGAGCGGGCGCCTCAGAATGACAAAATGGTTAATGAGGCAATGACTTCTTTTCATGCCGTATGGTCCGCTGCGGCCTAGATCGGTAAAAACAGAACATTGCCGCGAGCGCGACAAATAAATTACCGGCCTATCAAAGATATCCGCCTCGCGCTGGAGGCAGCTTTTTATATTCCAGCCGTGATTCAATGATCTCTTTGATCAACGCGGTCAGTTCGATCAACGGAGCACTATAGACGGAACGACAATCGATGGGATAAAACCACACCAATCGTTTTTCCTGGTCGCGGTAATCCACTATGAGAAAATCCGGGCTTGGATCCGGACTCATCATCACCCCCGCCTCTCTGTGCAAAGTATCCGGCCAGGCGAAAAAGTCCACTGCCAGCGCTTTATCCAGAATAGTCCGCTGCTCTTCAAGGGTTAAAGAGAAAGGCGTTTGAATGACTCCGTCCAGGACAAGGTCCTTTTGCAAGATCCCCTTGAACGTATCAAGCTCGTTTTTAAAGCCGTATTGATAGTGGATGCGAATGAGGGAAGGGGCATCGGGAGCCGTCGTCGATTGGGAGCAAGTCAACGATCCCGCACAGGCGATGGTGATGAAGATCAGCAAAACTCTTTGCATGAGATCAGCCTTGACAAAAGAATACATGATCACGGGGCAACGGTAAAGACCGGGCCCAGGACTGTCTCCCTGGCCCGGCATCCCGCCTGGCTGATGGGCTGTCCATCGACGCAATCCGTATAAACGGCCGCACTGAAGCGAAAAGCTCCTTGAACAAAATACACGCCCGGACGAAACACCTCGGAATAACGCTGACGGGGTTCCACCTTGATCGCAATGCCCTCCCAGTAGCACATGCGCATGGCGTGCGCCACCCAACGACCTTCCACTAAGGTGTTCAGATAAAAGGGACTGCATCCCTCCAGGTAAATCGGCTGGTTCGACCGGTTGATGATGGTAACCCGGACGGAATCGGTCGCGGCGAATCGCGTACGGTCCATGACCACCACGACGTTTGCCGCTTCTTCAGGCCCGTTGATCCGTTGCCAAAGGTCGCATTGGGGAACCATTAAAAGAAAAGAAAAAAGCAGCATCCCCGTCAGCGAATATTTCATTATCATCTCTCCCTGCCTGGCCTTCCTTACGGCATTGCAATCATTAATGGCCACATTAGCACTTTATATGGTTCATTCGGCAAATGGGCTGCTGTTCAACCGCCAAGAGCGCCGAGAGGTATTATTCTAAAAGCTTTTTCATTGTCTCAGCGTTGCTTCGCTTTCTCCGCAGTTAAATCAGGCACGTAGGATTCGGCCGATCCTTTTATTATTATTCCCCAGTCTTTTTATCATATTTTGGACACAACCTGGTCCCAAGGGCGAGAACATTCCATGCCCGCTGCGCCTCCCAGATCTTCCAACCCTCTGGAAGGCGCAGCGGAAAAATTTCCCTATTTCAGCATCACCATCTTGCCGCGCAACACCTGCGAACCGGCATGCAAATGATAGACATAGACTCCACTGGCCGCCGAACGGCCGTTCCACTCTATGGTATGCACACCGGCGGACAGCTTGCCGTTCTCCAGCCGGGCCACCTGTCTGCCGCTCAGATCGTACACCACCAAAGTCACTTCCAACGCCTTCGGCAGACTGAAACAAATCTGCGTCGACGGGTTGAACGGGTTCGGATAGTTGCCGAACAACACCACCGACTCGGGCAGCGCGGCGCCATCAGAGGATTCCACGCCGGTTGGAACCAGCATGGACAGCACCAGATCCACCTGCTGAGCGCTGTTGCCGAGGTTGATCCTTTCGGCCAGCTCGTTGCTGCCCACATTGCCGTTATAGGTGGCGGCAAATCCCATCTTGACCGCCTGCAGAGTATAGTTGCCCGCGTTCATGCCGGCCAACTGATAGCTGCCGTCCGCAGTGCTGTTGGTGAAGCCGACCGCCTTGCCGTTCTCATCGAGCAGATACACCGTAGCATCCGGAATCGCATTGCCATTTTTGTCGGTGATGCGGCCGTAGACCATGGCGCCGTTGTAGCTGCGGCTGTCCAGGGCGGCTTCTTTGAGGAACAGATACATTATAGGCGATAATTTAAAATTGACATCCATTCGAGGCTCTGTCTCCGTTACCGAAACCAGCGTCGCTTCACTTGGATCAAAGACGTCGTCAAAATACTCTGTCATGTAATAGGCGGAAAAACTTTTCACATAGTAATCGCCGGCCGGCAATCCGGTCAACTGGTAGGTTCCGTCCGGACCGGTCACCGCGGTGTAGAACATCTCCGATTGCGGCCACTGTAAAATCGTCAGGGCTGGTTTGGCGATCACCACCGCGCCTTCGATGGGATGAGCCGAGACCGTTTGAAACCCGGCGGCGTTTCTACCCGGCGAGACGGCATTGCCGGCGTCATCCACGGGCTGAATGCCGTAATCCTGCTCCACCAGGCCGCTGATAACTCCGCCGCCGTCGTGGCGCAATTTCATGCTGAAATTCGCTTCGGTTTTCACCCCGCCGATCACCTGAACCGGCGTCGCCTCTTCCACCACCCAGCCGTTCTGGTAATAAGCGAACCCACCGTTGCAGTAGGCGGAAAGAATATAGGAACCCTCCCGCAAGGATTCAAAGGCAAAGAATCCATTCTCATCCGTGAAGGCGTAAAACGGATAATACCAAAAAGGCCGCATCATTTTGTTGAATTCCATCTTTTCGATTTTGATTTCGATGTACGCTCTCGGGATGGGCAAGCCGGTGGCTGCATCGGTCACAGTGCCGACAATCGCGCCGTATGCCGGTTTAACCGTGAGCTCAAAGTCCACCTTTCCCCGTTTCTCGCCATCGGCCAGCGGCAACTTGTCGGCCAGGTCGGCACTGTCCTTGTGGTCCCACCACTGCCGGCCAAAGTTCTGGTTCTCCCAGTAGCTGGCATAGACCAGGTAGTCGCCGGCGGTCAATTGATCGACCTGATAATATCCGTTCGAATCGGTGCTGGCATAGACAAACGATTGGTTGGCCGCCTCGTCGTTCGATATGGGCGTCACCTGAACGTTGGCCCAGGTGAGCGGCCTGCCTTGGCTGTCAAGCACATAACCATGGATGGAGGAACGGCCGATGGTGATGGGCAGATTAAAATCAATGGCGTCGAGGCAATCGTTTTCATTCACCTGAATGATCTGCGCCTGCTCCACGTTCTCGCCATCCGGCCACCAGCGATAGGCGCTCTGCCAGCCGCTCTGCGCCCAGCAGGAGAGCTGATAAGAGCCGACCGGAACCCGTTCAAAATAATATTTGCCCTCCCGGTCCGTTCTGGCGGACATGCCGAAATAGGGACCTGAGAAGGCCGGATCGTAGAGGCTCTGCAGATAAACCCACGCGCCTTCGAAAGGCTGGCCGCCGCGATCCAGCACCCGGCCGCTGACAGAACCGGCGCCGGATTGAATCCGCATGCGAATATCGATATGCTCGATCTGTTCATCCGCGTACACGGTTACGATCTGCGCCTGACCCGGATCCTGGCCTTCAGGATGATAGGCGTAGTTGGAATACCACGCGTCGTAAAAAATTGCACTGACGACATAGGCGCCCGGCGCCAGTCCCTGAATTTGATACAAGCCGTCGCTGTCGGTCTTGGCGGAATTCTGTTCGTAGAATTCGGGTTTGTCGGGATTGGCGCTGTCCGCACGCGGGATCATGGCCTGTACATGGGCGCCAACCACGGGACGATCGTTTTGATCCACCACCCGTCCGGAGAGGGATGCGCCCATGGACAAGGCGATGTCCGTCAACACACTTTCTCCCGGTTCAGTCACAGGCACCAGCGTGGCCGCGGCGGCATCATAAACATTGTCGTAGAATTCGCCGAGAAACCGCTCGGACACAATCTGGACCAAATAAGACCCGGCTTTCAGTCCATCGATGAGAAAACGCCCGTCCAGGTCGGTTTCAGCCTTGCCAAAGTTAAAAGGCTCGTCCGAGGCGTGCACATAGACGATGGCATGAAAGATAGGATGGCCAGAATCATCCACCACCCGACCGGAGATCCGCCCGGTTCCGGGGCTCAGCTTTTCCATAGTGAAATCGATGTGATCGGTGATCTGGCCTTCCAGCACCGGCACCAGACGCGCTCGGGAAAAATCACTGACATCCGGATAATACTTGTTCACATACCCTTCCGCCCAGATGTTCACATAATAGTTGCCTGCGGCCAGGCTGTCGATCTGATAGGAAAACGTAGAGTCCACGACGGCAAAGCCCTTGTAATTGTACCCCTCTCTGGGCATGGAATCCGTCCAGGCGTTTACATAGACAAGGCCCACATCCGCAGAGTCCAAGCCATGCACCACACCGCGGATGCCGCCCAGAGCGGTTACGATCAATGTTTGCGTTGGCCTTGCAGCGGAAACGCTCGATTGCAGGGCTTCGATTCTGGCCGCCAGAGAGGGATCCATCGGTTTGAGATCCGCGGCAAACACACCGGCGGTCAACAGCAGGACCAACGACAGCGCGCAGGACGACACGACCATTTTGGGGGAAAACATCGTATTCTCCTTTCGGTTCATTTGATCAACGATAAAGCTCTGATTTTTTCAAATTGATTGCCGCTTAAACGGAGAAAATAGACGCCGCTGCTCAGCGGCAGAGAGGCGGCGTCGGCGGCATGCCATTGAATTCGATGCCGACCGGCGGTCTGCCGGCCGCTGAACAGGGTTATTACTTTCTCGCCCCTTACATTGTAAATTTCCAGTGTTACATTCTGATCGCTCGGCAATTCGTAAGTAAAAACGGTAGTGTTGTTAAACGGATTCGGCCAATTGCAATAGAGCTCGAATCGATCAGCCGAGATCGATTTATCCCGCACACTGGTCGCGCTGGTGACGGTAAATTGGCTGCGATACACCAATGGGCCGCCTGAAACCGGCAGGCTGATCACCAGACGATACGCTCCCAACGACAGGTGATCGGTCGGATACACGGCGCGGAACATACAGATCGCACTGTATGGAACCCGAGTGACGTTGTCAACCGTCCACTGCATTTGATCGTTTTCAATGCGGACGATCGGGAGGTCGGTGGGCCATTCCACATGGGCTTGAATGCAGACCCGCAGGGAATCGCCCTGGCTGATCGTCTGGCTGCTGGTGTCGAAAACAGCCTGAACCCACTCTGTCGCCGGTCTGTTCCATGAATAAAAAGTCGGCATGGGATTGTGCGCCGGCAGGTCTGCGATAAAGCTCGAACTCCAGGCGACAGGCTGAGGCGGTGCGGTTGATGTCAGCTGTTCCCTCCATTTCTCATCGGTCAGACGATCGGTCATGGGCTGGGTGAATTCGTAATAGGAATAACCGGCGCCCCTGGTCAAAACCGGAACACCCTCGATGTTGCAGATCACATAAAGGGCGAAAGGATAACCCACCCCCTCCTCCAGAACGGCGCCGAAATCCAGGTCGGTGTGCACGTCGGCGACCACCGGCATGGGCTCCAGCCCCGACTGCTCCGCACCATAGGCCGGGCCGGCCGTGCCGTCCCGGTCAAAAGTGACGATGCGGAACAGCACTTTGCCGAACTCGAAAATCAAAGAATACTCTTGCCCGCTCAGCGGTTTAGAGCTCAACTCCTTCTCCGCAATGGTTTTAAATCGCAGGGCGGTTTCAGTGCACAGGTTCAAGGTCTGTTTAAACTCATCGAACAACAAATTGCGCGTCGACAGACCCGTGGTTAAAAAATCGGCCAGCGCGGCGATACGGCCGAAGAAATGGGGATTGGGTTCCACATACCCCTGCACCATCAGAGCGGTCGGGTCCATTCCGGTTTTGCTGCCGCTCTGTTTGGCGTAAAGAATGGTGTCATGACGCAACTCGGCCCAGGACGCCAGGGCGGCATACAAATCCTTATCCACCCAGGCCGCGGTCTGCATGAAATGGGGATAGCCCTCTCCCTTAACCCACAGCAGCGGCATCAGAGTGTACAACCAGTTCCAGTAGAGGTTCTGCGCCCATGCGGCAGCCGGATAAGCGGCGAATTCTGTTTTTATTGAATCGATCGCTTTGAGATAAGAGGGATCATAACGGTCTTTATCCGGCAGCAGATCAAAGGCCCGCTCGCTGCCCAGCACCTGCATCACATCCAGGCCCGTGGGCATGGTGCGCGTGGCTACGTATGGATACACCACATGGTCGAGTACATAGGAATCCGGAATAAAGCGTTGGCCCATAAAACGGAATCCCTTTGCCGGCTGACCGGGATACTGAATGGCGGCCGCGGGCAAAACCTCTGTCTTTTGCAGAAACCCGGTCAACAGCGCTTCATCCAGAAAAAGGGCTGCGCTTTTGCCGGCGAAATCCGCGCCATAGACCTGCTCAATCAAAGGCAGATAAGTGAGAAGATTGATATCGTCGCTCTTGCCGACAAAGAACACCGTGGGCTGATAGATCTCATCCCAGGCCGTCAGGGCCGGTTGCCCGTCGATCCGCAGCCGTTGAAAGGCCTGCAGCAGCAGCAGAGCGCTGCGGGTGGCCTCACGGCTGAAGGGATCCTGCACGCTTTCACAGGAAAAGGTCATGCGGCCCAGCCACATCATGGAACGGAAATACCGGCTCAGAGCGGATGAGCGTGTGTAATGGCCGCGGACGATATACTGGGTGTAATCCTCATCATAGTGAAACAGGGGCGATTGGACATAGCGAGAGGCGTCCTCGATCAGAGCCAGCTCTTCGAGATAGGCGCCGCCGTTGATCGGTTCCACATAGCTGCTATCCAGCAGCCGTTTGGCCACGATGAGATAATTCAGATTGACGTTCAGCGCCGCGCGGATCACGCTTTCCTCGGATTCCTGATGCTGGTGAATGGTCTCCTGCAGCAGCCCGTCCAGCAGCCGATTGAGCCGGTCGATGAAGCGCTTTTCCTCACAGGTTTTCAAAATATAATCAAAACAGAGGTGAAAGGCGTGCAGCATGGCGTCGCTGGTGACGAAATTAGGGACGCCCTGCTCGCGGTTTTGACAATAGAGATCAAACATCTCATTGCAGCCGGTGGAGCTGCTCAAATGACGCGGACCGGTCGCCGGCGTAACGCAAAAATGGTTCTTTTTCAGCAAGGCAAGAGCCTCTTCCGACAGGTCAAACCGTTGCAGATTGCTCAGCTTTTCCAGATTCGCACCCGGATCGCACGCCGGGGCATCGGGCCGCACGGTCGCCAGCTGCGGTTGATAGACGCCGAATTCCGTGACCACCGGTTCCTCGATCTCCGCCAAACGGTGCTGACCGACGGTTACGGCCGACAGCAGGGCGAGGAAGGAAAAAATCACCAACCGCTTTTTCATCGTTCGCCTCCGAAAAACAGCCTTAAAATAAAAGCCTTGCAAACGCCGGATCGGTTCAATTCTTCGGCTCCATGATCTTGCCGATGAACAATATGGAATCCGTCGCATGATCGCGGATCATCAGCACATAGGGCCGGTCGAGGCGCAGGTAAAACCGGTCGGAGCCGGCGCCGGTCGAGGTGCGCTCGAAAAGGATGGCGGTGACGGCTGCCGCTTCCGTTCCCTCTTCATCGATCTGCAGAAAAGTTTTCTGTTTGACCAGCGAGATGAACAGCCGGTCCGTGGCGCTGATGCCGGAGAAATCCGCCCGACCCGGATCAAAAGCAGACGGCATGCCCAATGCCTTCAGAATGTCGTTCAAAGTGACATCATATTCCACTTTAAGTTTGGGCATTTCCACCGTGCCCTCACGCGGGGTGAACTGCTCTTTCCAGATCGCCCATTGAGCCGCGGTGCAGCGTTGGACGAACTCATCGATGGCCATGCCCTGTTTGGGCAGCATCAGGGTCATGGAAAAGTGACCGTCGCCATAGGGCAGGTCCACCGCGGCCAGCTCGTCGGTCTGGAGATAGGAGAATTTTTCGGTCACCCGCATCATTTTACAGCCCATGGCGCCGCCGCCGGCCAGATTAAAGACGTCATCCCGGGTGTTGGTCTTGTCGAACTCTATCGTCCAGGTCCCCTTGAAATACAGCGCGTTGAGGATCGCCAGAACCGTAGCCGGATCGAGCCGGTCGAGAATTTTGGGAATGCGGCCGTTGGTATGGAGGTCGCACCAGCTATTGATCACCTCCAGGGCGGATGGATCCTTAAAGTTCAGGGCATCCACCTCGGCGTTGAAATAGCGCTGATTCACCTGAATAAAGGATGGCAGCACCGCCAGTGTGTAATCGTTCCAGATGGCGTTGGCGATTTTCAGCGTTACCTTGGGATCCAACGTCGTGAGCACGTCGTAGAGGGCTTTGCAGGACTCATTGAGATCGGCCTGGGTCAAACCGCCGTAGCCCAGCATGGTGCGGATCTCCTCTTCAGTGGCGGTGCGGGCGCCGTTGCAGGCCATGGCCAGCGCCATGGAAGCGCTGAGCGGAGAGAGAAAAACAGTCTCCCCGGGATTTTGCTTTACCGTTTCCTGCAACAGGGTAAAGCTGAACTGGTTGCCGGAAGCCACCACTTGCTTGGCCGCTTTGGAAAGATGCACCGGTGAAACAGTGCCGCCGGAACCGGGAGCATCGATGATGGAACCATCGCCCGTGCAGCCCAGTCCCAGACAAACGACGACGGATAATAGAAAATAAACGGATCGTCTCATCTCTTACCTCGCTGTTGAAAATGATCGTTACTTGTACAACTATATCGATGTCTGATGAATCGGCAATAATATATCAGTAAAAATTTGTCAATTTTATGTTTAGCCTAAATTTTTAATAACCACGAAGTGCACGAGAACACGAAGAAAAACAACCTTACAATTCTTTTAAATATATTAATTTAATGAGGCCTCTCTTTTCGTGCGCTTCGCGCTCTTTGTGGTAAAAATGTTTTGTAGCCGAATAATTTAAAATATTATTTAACGCTCATTCTTGTGCTGTTTGTGAAGAATGCGGATCAGCAGGCCGGCCTGCGATGGCCCGGCTGTCATTGCTTCGGCTCCATGATCTTGCCGATAAACAGAATGGTATCCGCCGCATGATCGCGAATCATCAACAGGAACGGCCGGTCCGCCTGCAGCAGAAATCCGCTTGCCGGCCCTGTCGACTTGTATCCCAGGGTGACGGCCGTGACCGCGGCGGCCTCTGTACCCTCTTCATCAACCTGCAGGAACGTCTTTTGCTTGACCAGCGTGATGTACAACGGCAGGTCTTTGTTGATGGCGGAAAAATCGGCCAGGCCCGAATTAAAAGCGATTGCCATGCCGAGGCGGGAGAGAATATCGTTCAACACAACTTCATATTCCAGCTTTAGCCTGGGCATCATCACCGTACCGTTGCTCAAATGCAGCCGGCTTTTCCACTGCGCCCACTGTTCCGCGCTCAGGCGAGCCGCCAGCTCGTCCACGGTCAGGCTGGATCCCGGCACCAGCAGAGTCATGGAATAAAGTCCGCCGCCGTAAGGCAAATCGACGCCTTGCACGTCATCGGCAGAGAAATAGTCGAACGAGCCGGTCACAGACATCATTTTGCAGGTGACCGGACTGCCGGCCTGCAGGGTGAACAACCTGTCTCGGGTCTGCGATTTATCAAACTCGTAGGTCCAGGCGCCCTTGAAATAGAGCGCGTTGAGCAGCGCCATCAAGTCGTCCGCTTGCAGTTGATCGAGGATTTTGGTTATGCGGCCGTTGGTATTGCGATCACACCAGTCGTTGATAAGGTCGACGGCAGCCGGATTCCTGAAATCCGCGGGGCAGACCTCGGCGTTGAAATAGGTCTGGTTCCGTTCAATGAACTCCGGCAACACGGAGAACGTGTTGTGATGCCAGACCGAGTTGGCAATTTTTGCCGTCACCCTGCGGTCCAGGCCGGTCAAAAGATCATAAAGTCTTTTATAGGATTCGTTGATCTCCGTTCGGCTCAGACCCGCGAATCCCAGCGTGGCGGCCATGTCGGTTTCAGTTTTTCCGGCCGCCCCATTGTAGGCCATGGCCAGGGCCATGGAGGCGCTGAACGGAGAGATGAAAACAGTTGTTGCCCCCTGATCCCGGCTGACTTCTTGAAACAACTTGAAACTGAATTGGTTGGCCGATGCCGCTACGGCTTGAGTGGTTGCGGGAATCGCCGGCAGTGAAATATACCGGCTTTTCCTCTCCAGCGGTCCAAAGGGCGAGGAATCCCCAGAGCAACCGCACAAGGCCAGCAGAACCGGCAACAAGCCCCAAAAGGATTTCATGGCTGAGCTCCGAATAATTATTCAACCGTCACACGAAGCGGCGCGGTAATGCCGCCGGGAACAGAGAGCAGCTCGGCACAGATCATCATCGGCCCGGACAAACGGTTTCCTGATGCATCGCGGCCATCCCAGGGCAGCGCATAGCGGAGCGTCTCGCCCGGCCTGATCCATCCTGTCGCCGCCGGCGGCAGAGTCTCCCTGGATGCGCCCAGCAACGAGACGACGCTGGACGGCGCCAGACTCTTTGACTCTTCGAAATCAACGGGCTGAACAAAGAACCGGTAGATGCCGTTGCCATGGAAGGAAAGAGGGATCGACGCGGGGCCCCGGTTGCTGACCGCCAATTGTAATACCGCCGGTCGGCCGCTTACGATCGACGTGCGATTCGATTCCAGAGCAAATTCCAAACCGTCGTCGATCACCCGTTTCGCCGCGTAATCGAGCAGGGACAGCAGCTGCGCCACCGAGGCGTTGCCCACAAGGTCGTTGGTGCGCACTTTGTTGGAATCCTGACCGCTGTTAAAGGCGATCTCGTAAACGGCGGCGGAAGAATTGGCGCGATCGATCAGCTGTTCCGGCAGCTGCAAAAAATTTTGTTGTTGAAATTGCTCCCGCAGCGCTCTCAGCTCCTGAGCGGAAAACCGGGCTCTCTTTTCCTGATACCGGCTGTGGCCGCGCACTACCGCCAGGCCGTCTTCATGGATCTCCATCGCCTGCCAGGTGTGCACCGGATCCTGAGTGATGACCACCGTCACCATCGGCCGGTCGGCCGACGCCGCCGGCGTGATCAACGGTTCAACCGGTTCAAAGAGGTGCACCGTATCGCAGGCAAGGAGCAAGGACAAGAACAGCAAATCAACCTGCAACAGCCACTGAAATATTTTTTGTCTGTTTTTTTTCATCCGCGAACTTTATACAATTTATAGAATGTACGGGAAACGACAATGCTCGTGTCCACGCTGGTCCCACTGTAGGTCCAGAAATGAAGACCATAGCGGCCGGCGCGTGGAGTGGTGATGGAAACCGGTACATCGATGGAGCCGACCACACAGGGACAGGGCCCGTGGCCGGTCGATCTGCCGAAAATCCGGAAATAATAATCCGTGCCCTGAATCGTTTCCTCAGTCCAGAGATAGGTGTAACAGGGATCGGGCGTCCAGCAGGTCACCTCCACTGTTACCGTGCGCTCGTCAACCACGATGCGGTTGATCCGCTGAACAGGCAGGGGCGCCGCCACCGGCGAATTGATCACTCCTTCATCGCTGCATCCGGTCACAACCGTCAGGACACTCAGCGACAGGATGCGCAGGAATCCCTTTTGTCCATGGCTTGAAACGATCTTGGTCATGCTCCACATCACGCAAATTGAATGCCATACTTTAACACAATGGCGTCCTGGTTCCCGCAAGACAATTTTTCGCGTTAATTAATATAAAATTAATCAGTTGATTGTCAAGGCAAATACCATGAGCAACCTGCGTCCGGCCGCAACCGCCCTTACAGGCCTCAGGTTTCTGACTTTATTTCAGAATTCCGAGGTGTATGCAGCCCAGACCGCCCGTGAAGCGATCAGCCCCAATCCGGCAGCGGCCTTATCCGCCAACACAGGCCCACGAGCTGTTTAATTATTGATTTTTACTTTTAGATGGAGTACCTTTTCATCATATATCCTCATAACGGGCAATTGCCCGCAAAGCCAAAGCCCTTCATGACAGGAAAGCATAAATCATCCATGAACCGTTGCCGGCATCTTTTACCTCTCATCCCGCTTCTCTTTGCTGTTTCCCTTCATGCGGCGGAAATCCGTTCGCTCAAAATCGTCTGGCATCAGGCGCCGCGCTCCGGATCGATCCTCGTCAGCAATGGCCTGCTGCGGTCGTCGCGCGTGGCGCTCGGCAAAGGGAAAACAAACGGAAACCGCTTTTCCGCTGCAGCCCGGGCTCCCTTTGCCCTTGAGGTAAACATCGAGGCGGATGAATATCCCGCCGCCCTGGTCAGCCTGCAGACCGACCAAGATTCCTGCAGCTTTTTTCTCCGCGATGTCCATCGCGATCATCCGATCTTTCTGCCCTTCTTTGGCCTGGCGGTGACTGAGGCGCAGGATCCGCGCGACTATTCCGCCATCGCGTCACAGATACTCAGAAGCGGCCGGCGGACTAAGCTGGAACAGATCAACCAGGCGCCGGAAGAATCCTTTGCCCATGCCGCCGCCCAAACCCAGGAGATGAGCTGCCAGACCTGGCTGGGATTGAGCCGCGACATGCGGACGTTCGCCGTAAGTGAGCGGCTGGACTGGGTGCAGCCGCGTATGGCTGGAACCGAAATCCGCCTGGCGGAGACCAACGACCGGGCAGCGCGCTATCGGTTCATTATGGGCCGGGGATGGGGCGTTCAGACTTGCATCACCCGCCGGCTGGATGAGGGCTGTCTGCCGATTCTGCATGGAACGTTGATCGATGAAAGCATCCGCTACGAATTGACCGCCTTCGCGGGAATGGAAAAACAGCGGCTGCAGCCGCAGACTCTGCGCGGCACCCATTTTTTGGTCGCCGATGGCTACAGCGCCGGCCACACCTTTACCGCGGAGCAGGAGGCGGCCTTCAAGCGCCTGGAGTTGGTTGAGATGAACCAGCCGGAGGAGACGGTTCTGTTCCTGCGCGTGACCGCGGAGAACACAGCGCAGACGCCGCGCTATGCCTTTCTAAAGACAGCGACCCCGTTATCGATCAAATCGGATCAATGGGCGCTGAACCCGACCACCGGCCTCTCTTCATATAAAACCGGCCGCGTCTTTGCCGCCTCGCGTTTGAACGATCGCCCGCTGCCGATCGAAGAGGTGTCGGTGTTGCTGCAGCCGGGCGGCCGCATTCAGCTGACCATGGCGATCCCCAATCGCCCGATCCCGGAGGAACGCGCACGAGCGTTGCAAGGGATCGATTTCGATCAGGCGCTGACGGATTGCCGAGGCTTTTGGCAAGCCAAACTGGCTGCCGCCGCCCAAATCGAGCTGCCGGAGCAACGCATCGAGGAGATGATCCGCGCCGGATTGCTGCACCTCGATCTCATCACCTATGGGTTGGAGCCTGACGGTACGCTGGCGCCGGCCATCGGCGTCTATTGTCCCATCGGCTCGGAAAGCGCGCCCATCATTCAGACCTTTGACTCCATGGGCCGGCACGACATCGCCCGCCGCGCATTGACCTATTTTCTCGACAAACAACACGACGACGGCATGATGCAGAACTTTGGCGGCTATATGCTGGAGACCGGCGCAGTGCTGTGGAGCCTGGGCGAGCACTATCGCTACACCCGCGATGATACCTGGTTGGTCCAAATCGCCCCCCATGTAATAAAAGCGTGCAACTATCTGATCGCATGGCGCCGGCGCAACCTGCGTGAAGAACTGCGCGGCAGAGGCTATGGCATGCTGGAAGGCAAAACCGCGGATCCGGAGGATCCCTTTCACTCTTTCATGTTGAGCGGGTACGCTTATCTTGGCCTCAGCCGGGCGGCGGAAATGTACCAGAGCATCGATCCGGTTCAGGCTGAACGCTGGCGACAGGAGGCGGCGGACCTGCGCCGGGATATCCGCACCGCGGTGTTCGAGGGGCTGGCGAAATCGCCGGTCATCCCTCTGGCCGACGGCACCTGGCGCCCGACTCTGGCGCCCTGGGCAGAGTACCGCGGTCCCCTGGCGTTGCACGCCGACGGCGGCGCCTGGTTCACCCACGGCGCCATGATCACCCGCGACTCTTTGCTCGGACCGCTCTATCTGGTTCTGCAAGAGGTCATTGACGCGCGGGAGCCGGCGGCGGAGTATATGCTGCAGTTCCATAACGACCTGATGACGCTGCACAATGCGGCATTCAGCCAACCCTATTACAGCCGGCATCCCCTGGCGCACCTGCAACGCGGTGAGCCGGCAGCTTTTCTCAAAGCCTACTATAATACGGTCGCGGCGTTGGCGGACCGGCAAACCTACACTTTCTGGGAGCATCTGTACGAAGTCAGTCCGCACAAGACGCATGAGGAGGGATGGTTTCTCATGCAAACCCGCTGGATGTTGTACATAGAAGCCGGCGCCGCTTTGAACCTGCTGCCGGGCATTCCGCGCAGCTATCTGGAACCAGGCAAAAAGATACGACTGAAAAACGTCGCCTCCTATTTCGGTCCACTCTCCCTGGAGGCGTCGTCACACCTTGGCGAAAACAAAATCGTCGCGGACATCGAATGCACTTCCGAGCGCAAGCCCGCGTGCGTGGTGATCCGGCTGCCGCACCCGAATCGACAGACCGCCGAGTCTGTGCAGGGAGGCGTCTATGATCCGACCACCGAGAGCGTGCGCATCGAACCGTTCACCGGACGGGCGCACGTCGAACTTTTATTTGCAAAACAGTAAATTTTAATCAAAAGAGGTTTGCGGCAAT
The DNA here is from genome assembly GCA_029565685.1 of bacterium. GTDB lineage: Bacteria > Zhuqueibacterota > Zhuqueibacteria > Residuimicrobiales > Residuimicrobiaceae > Anaerohabitans. The sequence goes on from JAKQNR010000008.1 coordinate 20,913, forward strand.
GAAAATGAACCGGCTTTTATTTTTCCTGATCCCGGGTCTGGTATCCGCTCAAACCAAACCGGAAAAGCCTTACTACCAGATGACGGTCGCTGAGATCGATCAGGACATCCGCCGGGTCCGCGCCGCCATTGCTGAACCGGCGCAACGCATGACTTACTATTCGGAACGTTTTCTCGACGCACCTTATGAGCTGGTCTGTGAAGGAGAGGGCGAGAACGGCCGCTACGAGACCCAGCCGCTGCTGAACCTGCGCCAGGTGAACTGCATGACCTATTGTGAGATCGTGTTGGCCCTCTCCCTGTCGGACTATTACGAAGAATTTTTCAATGTGCTGCAGCACATCCGCTACCGCCAGGGCATCATCTCCATGGCCGCTCGCAACCATTATACCATGGTGGACTGGCTGCCGGCCAACAAGTGGTGTCTGGAGGATGTCACTAAAAAAGTCGGCGCCAAGGACGTGCGCTGGTCGACGCGCACCATCAGCCACAAAAATTTCTTTGCCGGCAAATCGATCAGCGACATCCCGGTGCTGCTGCCGGACCGAACCACAACGATCGCCTACCTTCCGCTCGACCAGGTGGAGAAACATGCCAAGGCGCTGCGGGACGGCGACATCGTCAGCCTCATTCAGAACCAGCCGGGCATTTTTTCCGCCCACATGCTGTTGATCGTTAAAAAAGAGGGCAAGCCCTATTTCCGCCATGCCAGCCTATCGGCGAAAAAGGTGCTGGACCAGCCTCTGGGCGATTATATCGCAGCCCTCAGCCGCAATCCACGCTTTGTCGGCATGAGTTTCATGCGCATCAAGGAAAAAATCGACTGGATGGACGGCTCGTACACGCACGGCAAATTCCTGGTCAAAACAAAATGAAGCCCTACACCCATTTCGAGTTCTCCGGCCGGTTTTTAAAAAACTATGATCGTTTCAATCACCTGGCCAGCATGGGACTGGATCGCCGCTGGCGCCGCGTTACCGCTGGTCGCGCCGCGGCATACTATCAACAACGAGGCTGGAACGCGCCGGTGCTGGATCTGGCCTGCGGCACCGGCGATATGGCCGCCGCTATTCATCAAGTCCTTCAGGCCGTGGTCATCGGCAGCGATCCTTCTGCGGAGATGCTCGACCTGGCTGCGGATAAAAAAAAACGCTGCGGCTGGAGCAGGTTTCACCCGGTCCGCGCGGTCAGCCGGCTTCCCCTAGCCGACGCTTCCGTGGGCGCCGTCACCTGCGCATTCGGCGTGCGCAATTTCGTCCGGCTGCAACAGGATATGGACGAATGCCGGCGCGTACTGCAACCCGGCGGCCGCATCTATCTGCTGGACTTTTACAAACCGCAGAACCGATTCAGCCATGGCGTGCTGCAGATCTATAAAAAAATCATCGCCCCGGCCGTCGGCGCCCTGATCACCGGACAGGCGAAGCCCTATCGCTATTTGATGGAATCCATGTACGCTTTCCGCACGCCGCAAGCGATGATGGAGGTGTTGACCGTCAGCGGGCTGCAGGCGGTCGATATTCACCCCTTTTTCTTCGGCTTGGTTCACCTGGTGGTTGCGGAGAAAAAAATCTATTCACCCCAAGGAGAGACAACATGACGCCGCCAAGGGTTTACTGGCAATCAGTCAGACCGTTCACCTTTACCATGAGTGTGGCGCCGCCGCTGCTGGGCAGTCTGCTGGCGGTCCTGCAGGTCCCCACTCTATCGTTCAACTGGTTTCATTTCATCCTGACCGTGCTCGGCTGCGTGATCGCCCATGCGGCGGCCAACACGTTATCGGATTATGCGGATTATAAAAAGAGAGTGGACCGCGAGGGCACCTACGGCTCCAGCGGCGTGCTGGTGGCCAAGCTCATCGAACCGGAGAAATTGCTGCTCTGGTCCGCCGTGTTGTACGGCCTGGCTGCGTTCATCGGCGCCTACCTGGTCTGGGCTGCGCCCAACGGTCTTGCGCTGCTCTGGCTCATCGCCCTGGGCGGCGTTCTCGGCTTTTTTTACACCATCGGGCCTTTTCATTTCAAATATCATGCGCTCGGCGATGTGGCGGTTTTCATCGCCTTTGGTTCCGCCATGACCCTCGGCGCCTACATGGTGCAGACCGGTCGCTTCGCCTGGCAGCCGGTGCTCTATGCCCTGCCGATCTCGTTTCTGGTGGATGCCGTGTTGCACAGCAACAATTTGCGCGACATTCAAAACGATCTGGTGGTGGATATCAAAACCATCCCCATCCTGATCGGCGAAGCGGCGGCGAAAAAAATGTACTATGTGCTGGTCTTCAGCGCCTATGCCATGATCCTCATCCTCATCGGGCTGGCCGGATTGCCGTGGCTGACCCTGCTCACTTTTCTGTCCCTGCCGCTGGCGCTGAAATTGATTGCGCGGGTTCATCATAAAGCCGACATCCCGCAAAATCAGTTCGCCATGATCGATGCCGCCACGGCGCAGCTGCACGGCGCATTCAGTCTGCTGCTGCTGCTCAGTCTGCTGGGGAGCCGTTGGCTATGAAAAAATGCGTCCGGCTCAGCGTGCTTTTCGCTTTTGTTCTCTGGTTCCTCGTATTCGTGGTGCAGCCGCTCAACTTTTGGCTGATGATGAGTTTCAACACCCTGTTGCTGAGCGGCATCACCCTGGCCTGCGGCTCGTTGAAAAAAGCGGATCTGCTGCCCAGCGGACGCGATGTACTCATCGGCGTCGGGTCCGCTCTGGCGCTGTACTTGATTTTTTTTATCGGCAACGAAGCGTTGTCTCTGATCGAAAAATGGCTGCCTGGGCTGGGGATCCATAAAAACCAAAATATCGGCAGCATCTATGCCAACCGCGGCAGCCTGCCGCCGGCGGCCGTGGCCGGCCTGCTCTTTTTTCCTATCGGCTTTGGCGAGGAATTTTACTGGCGCGGTTTTGTGCAAAGGTTTTTTCGCCACCGCTTGGGCAAGTGGACGGCGCCGGCGATCACCACCGCTCTTTATGTGGCGGTGCATCTCTGCACCGCCAATCCGGTGCTGTTGCTGGCGTCGCTGGTGTGCGGCGTTTTCTGGGGCGGCCTCTACGCTCTCACCGACCGATTGCCGGCGGTTCTGCTCTCGCACATGATATGGGATCCGCTTATCTTTGTTTTGTTTCCCATTTACTGAACCGGCCGCGCGGAATAAAAACCGAGCCGTGGCGTTGTAAGAGAAAAAATTCGGAGAAACCCGATGAAAAACACCGTTGCACTGATTCTGTTCGCGGTGGCGTTGGCCGTCGGCCTATCAGACTGTACACCCAGCGGCCCTGACAGCGCGTTGAATTTTACCATGCGCACCATTGACGGCGAAGAGCAGTCCCTCACACGCTATCGCGGCAAAGCGGTTTTAATCGTCAACGTCGCCAGCCGCTGTGGCTTGACGCCGCAATACGAAGCTTTGCAAAAAGTGTACGAAACCTACCAGGCGCAGGGATTGGAGATCCTGGGATTTCCAGCCAACAATTTCAAAGCCCAGGAGCCTGGAAGCGATTCGGAAATCAAAGCTTTCTGCAGCGCCACCTACGGCGTCACGTTTCCGCTGTTCTCCAAAATATCCGTAGCTGGCGAGGACATCCATCCGCTGTATCGTTTTCTCACCGATGAAAAGACCAATCCGGGATTCGGCGGCGCGATTCAGTGGAACTTTACCAAATTTCTCCTCAATCGGAAAGGGCAAGTCGTAGCGCGCTTTGAGCCCAAGGTCAAGCCCGACAGCGAAGAGATGACCCGGGCCATCGAAAGCGCGCTCCGCTGACCGTCTGCAGACATGAACCGGCTGAAAAAATCTCTTTTTCTCCTTGCCGCCCTCTGCTGGGGCTGGACCAACGCCGCCGGCGCCCTGGATCTGCAGGCAAAGCTGCAACAGGACATTGAGGATGAGCGCCTGGACCGCTTCTCCCTGATCGAGGCGGCGTTCATCCTCTCCGGCGCAGACACGGAGGATTCCCTCGCAGTGGCCATGAATTGGTATCGCACTCTGCTGGGCCGGATCAAAGAGTATCATTTCGATCCCTTTGACCGCGAAGGCTCCGCGGCCAAGGTGTTCGGTTTCCTGCATAGCTCCTGGTTGATCACCTACCGGGAGCAGGCCACCACGCTGCTGGACGTGATCCGCCACAAGCAGTTCAACTGCGTGGCCGGCACCATTCTCTACAACCTCGTGTGCGCCGATTTAGGCTGGCCCACCGAAGCGTTTGAAACCCCCACCCACACTTACACTCTCTTTTCCCATTTCGCTCGGCGCCTGATGGTGGAGAACACCACGCCCATGGGATTCAACATCACCCAAAACCTGGCCGAGTACTCGCGCTATCTGCTGCAGTTTTATCCTGACCATCGCGCGGCGCAGATCGGATTGGATCGCATCTATGCGCACGAAAATTCCAACGGCCGGGTGATCAGCAACACCGAGCTGCTGGGTTTGCTGGCCTACAACCGCGCCTACCTGGCGGCAAAGGAAGAAGCGTTCGACCGCGCCTACCAATTCGTTCTGCTGGCGCAGAAATTCAATAGGGATTCGCGCTCCAACGTCGACTTTGAGATCAATCTATACCATCGCTGGGGACGTGCGCTGTTCGACAAAGGGTTGTTCTATGAGGCCTTCACCGTGTTGGCGGACGGGTTTTATCGCTATCGCCGGGAGAGTTCGCTGGCACAGAATTGCCGCGTCGCCCTGTTCGGCGCGCTCAATCAGTACGGCCGCCATGGACGATGGGCGGAAAGCCAGGGACTATTGCAGGAGCTGCGGGTGTTGAATCTGCCCATGAGCGAGGAGGACCGGCAGACGCTGCGCGACTATATGCGCCATTGGATAACCCACTTTATACGCACGGGTGAACGGGAGGCGTTGTTGTCCGCGTTGGAATTGCTGCAGCATCTTGGTTTGGATGACGGCTCGTTTGAACCCGAGTATGATCAGGCCGGCGTGTTATCGCGCGGGCGGGATTGAGAAGGAGAGGCGTTCGCTCAGGGCCGATGTTGCACCCAGTATAAAAACGCAAGGTAGAGAATCCAAAAAATCACGAACAGACGCATGCCCAGCCAGACCGTCTTGCCCAATTCTTTAAAAGAGTCCTGCAGGGCGCCGGGCTTGAACAGATCGCCTTTGATCGCCAGCGTGACCACACGTTCAAGGCAGATCAACACGATCACGAAAAATAAAATATTCATGGGAATGCGCACAGAGTTCCTCGAATGTTACAAGATGGAGAATGCCATAAAATAAAAAACACCGGAACAAATCGCAAGCAGATACGTCTTTTCCGCAAAGATCTTTTACACATTTAATGAGGCGATTATGAAAACGATCGGCGCCCTGTTGATAACCTTTGCCGTGGGGATGGCTTGTGCCGGCCAGGACAAGACCGATTTTTCCGGAACCTGGAAACTGAATCCAGCCCAAAGCCGAATGGGCGATCGGCGGGGTCCCGAAGATGCCGGCGGTCCCGATTCAACCATGCGGCCGCCCCGTTTTGCGGGCGATCCGGGCCGTCCAGGCATGGGCGGCGGCCTGATGACCATCACGCAGAAGGGCGACCAGTTGATCATCGAACGCACCATGAAAAGCCGCAGCGGCGAGGACAGAACAGTGCGTGAAACCTTGACGCTGGACGGCAAAGAATGCATCAACGACAGCCGCATGGGAGAAAAAAGCTCTGTGTGCAAGTGGTCGGCGGACGGCAAAACCTTGACCGTGGAATCATTGCAGGTTTTCAATCGCGACGGCCACAGCCGGGAGATGAGAACCGTGGACGTGTATTCGCGGGAGGGGGATCAATTGATCGTCGAATCCACCAGGGACACGCCGCGCGGAGAGCGCAAAACCAGAATGGTCTATGATAAAAACTAGCCCCAACGCAGTCCAGGGCTTATAATCAAAAAAGGCGGATGAGGCATCCGCCTTTTTTTTACCCTGAGGCTAAAGGGCCGACGCGATCAAAACTTTCGCTTTGCCAACGCGGTGAGCATGAGGATGAGCGGATTCCTCGCCTCCTCCTCGATCGGCTGGAGCGCCGTTTCCGCGAGCGTGATGCATCGTTTTATTTCCGTCTCAGCAGCCGGCAGGGCGCCGGCCGCGGTGAACGCGGCGGCCGCCAGTTGCAGTTCCTCCCGGCTCAGCTCGTTTTTTTCCGCCAGCCGGCGTATCTGTTGCTGCTGCTCTTGCGCGCCGTATTGAAACAGATAGGCCATCAGAAACGTTTTTTTGTTTTCCCGTATATCGCTGCCGATATCTTTCCCCAGCATCGCTTTGTCGGAGACCAGATCCAAAACATCGTCCTGAATCTGAAAGGCGCGTCCCAGACACGCACCAAACTCCGCCAGCCCCTGAACCTGCTGTTCAGTGCCATGGCCGAGCAGGCCGCCGATCTCGCAGGCCAGGGAAAAAAGCCGGCCGGTCTTTTTTGCAATCATGCCGTAATACTCATCCAGCGTCACTGAAGCCCTGAGTTCGAATTCCTTGTCCTGGGCCTGGCCTTCGCACACCTCCAGAATGCCGGCGGTAAAGCCGGCCAGCACTCTGGGCAGCAAGGCCGCCTCTACTCCGGCCAACGCGCGGAAAGCCTGGACGAGCAGAGCGTCGCCGGCGAGAATGGCCGTGCTCTCCTCCCATTTTTTATATACAGTCTCCCGGCCGTGGCGCAACTCGTCATGATCCATGATGTCGTCGTGCACCAGAGTGAAATTGTGCACCAGCTCCAGCGCCAAGGCGGCGGGCAGTGCATCGCGGCTGCAGCCGCCCACCGCTTCGCAGGATAAAAGCAGAAAGAGCGGCCGCAGCTGCTTGCCGCCTCCGCTCAGCGAATAGCGCATGGGCTCGTAGAGCGAACGAGGCTCCTGTTCCGGCGCATAAGCGATCAAGCCCGGCTGGATGAGTTCCTTCAAGCGGCTCAGCCTTTGTTGCAAATCCGTTGACAAATATACTCCAAGCGTGGGAGGCCGATAGGTTATGAATGACGAAGAAAAATAAGCCGATGTGGATTCAGATGCAAGTAAAAAGAAAAGGCCGGGATTTTCATCCAGGCCTCTTCGAATGCCGGGGATTGTTCCAGCCGACTATCGTCCGATGACGCCGTCGAGCTTTGCGGTTCCCAGGTCCACGCCATCCAACCGGGTGTTAGTCAAGTTGGCGTTGGTGAAATCGGTCTGCTTGCAGCTGGCGCCGGTCAGATCCGACCGTTCCAGGTGGGCGTTCTGCAGCACTGCTCCGTCCAATATGGCATGACGCAGTACGATCCGTTTCATGCGTCCGCGCCGCAGATCGGCGCGGCTGAGGTCCGCTTTTTCCAGGCTGGAGCCGAACAGGGCGACATGTTCCCCCTGCACCGCCTTCAACTTGGCTTGATCCAGATTGCAATCCTGCATATTGGCTTCACGAATATCCGCTCCGGTGAGGTCGGCGCGAAACAGATTGCAGCCAAACATAAAGGCGCCGCTGAGGTTGGACCCGTGCAGATCAGCGCCCTCCAGGTTGGCGTTCTGCAGATGCGCATCCCGAAGATCCAGTTCGGACAGATCCACCCCTTTGAGGGACTCGTAGGACAGATCAACCCGGGTCAGATCCAGACCGGCCAAAGAGGATCGGGAGCGGATTTTTTCGAGCAGTTCTTCCCTGCTGATCGGGCTCATGGGCACGCTCCTTTGCTAGTAACTCTTCACTGCATCGGCTACCGAAGTGAATTGTTGAAACACCGAATCCAGCTTGGTGATCTGCAATGGCCGCCGTATCCTTTCCGTGAGGTTGGCCAGGCGCAGGTCGCCGCCGCTGGATCGCAGGCTGGTCAAGCCGCTGATCAGCATGCCGAGGCCGGAGCTGTTCATCCAATTGACCTTTCCCAAGTCCACCACCACATTCACCTTTTCCTCTTCAATGGCCTCATCGATGCATTGGCGAAACCGGTCCAGTTCCGCTCCGCCCATCAGATCGCCCGTCATTTCGAGAATGCGCACCGCCCCTTCGGTTCTGGTTTTAATCTCCATGATATTATCCTCCGATGAATGGAAACAGCCGCCTTCAGCCCCGGGCTTTGGGGGAAAGCCGGCTATTCGTAACGCAGCGCCGCAATCGGATCCAAGCGCGCCGCTTCGGTGGCCGGATACACTCCGAACAGCAAGCCCACAAAGGAGCAGAAAATCAGACCGACCAAAACCGTCCAAACAGGTACGGCCGCCGGGATCGGCGACAAGGCCTGCACCAACTTGCCGATGCCGAGGCCGATGACGATGCCGATGACGCCGCCGACTTCAGAGAGCACGACGGCTTCAATCAAAAACTGCCACAAAATATCTCGGCGCTTGGCGCCGATGGATTTGCGGATGCCGATCTCGCGGGTACGCTCGGTCACGGAAACCAGCATGATGTTCATGATGCCCACGCCCGCCACCAGCAGCGAGATGGAGGCGATGGCGATGGCGACGATGCGGACATATTTAGTCATGTTGTCGAAAAAATCCGTAAGCGTGTTGTTGGTGACGATCTCGAAATCATTGTCCTTGTCCGGCGGGACTTTACGCACGGCGCGCAGAACGCCGATGGTCTGTTCCTGCGCTTCCTCCATAAAGCCGGCGTCCAGCGCCTGGACGGTGATCGAGATGCTACGCTCTTTTCCATATAACTTTTGAAAGGTGAAAAAAGGCACCACCACCAGATTGTCCATGCTGCTGCCGAAGATGCTGCCCTTTTTCTCAAACACGCCGACGACCTCGAAGCGCTCGCCCTTGATCTTGATGTGGGCGCCCACCGGACTTTCAGAGCCGAAGAGCTTGTTCAACACGTCCAGGCCGATGATCGCCACCCGCCGGTTGTACTCCAGGTCCTGCTCGGTGATAAAGCGCCCGGAGGCGATCTCATACCCGTTGTTCTCGAGATACTCGGGGGTGGTGCCTATTACGGACACATTGTTGAGCGTTTTCTTATCCTTGTAGCGGATCTCTTGCCCCCAAGTGTCCACATCCGCGCTGACCGCAGCGGCAGCGCTGACCCGCTCCCGCACGGCCATGGCGTGCTCATAGGTGAGATCCTTACGGTTGCGGTATTTCTCCCACCAGCCGTGGCCCATGCCGACCGCGGGAAATTTCTGCACGCTGAACACATTGCTGCCGAGGATGTTGAGCTGATCGGTCATGCTTTTGCGCAGCCCGGTGATCAGGGATTGCATGGCGATGATGGTCATCACGCCGATAATGATGCCCAGCAAGGTGAGAAACGAACGCATCTTGTTGGAACGGATGGCGCCGAGCGCCAGATCCAGACTTTCGCCTACTTGCATCGCAGAACACCTTTACTATAGATCAATCCGCTTCCGGCTCATTCGTACCGCAACGCCTCGATGGGATTCAGCTTGGCGGCCTTGCTGGCAGGATAGATGCCGAAGAAAACGCCGATGCCCACCACAAAAGCCAATCCCAGAAACACCACCCAGAGGGTGATGGCCGCTGGCAAAGGGGTAGTGGCGGCCACCAGCTTAGCCAACCCCACCGCCAGACCGATGCCGATGACGACGCCGAGACCGCAGATCATCATACTCTCGATGAGAAATTGCCACAGGATATCGGTTTTACGCGCACCGATGGCTTTGCGAATGCCGATCTCGCGCGTCCGTTCGGTCACCGACACCAGCATGATGTTCATAATGCCGATTCCGCCCACCAGCAGAGAGATGGCCCCTACGCCGATGGCCACAGCCCACAACACCCGCGTCAATTTGTTGTACATATCGAGAAACATCGACTGTTTGTTGATGGCGAAATTGTTTTCCTTGATCGCCGGCAGTCCGCGGACGCGGCGCATGATGCCGGTCAGTTCATATTCCGCCTCTTCCACCATGGCCGGATTCACCACCTTGACCTGGATCTCGATGCGCCGCCGGGTGGCGCCGAAAACGGATTGGAACGCACCGATGGGCATGATCGCCAATATATCCAGATTGTTGTCGAACATGGTGCCGCGTTTTTCTAAAATCCCGATGACGCGAAACTTGCGGCCGGCAATGCTCACCCGCTTGCCGATCGGATCTTCCTTCTCGAACAATTTGTCCGCCACTTCGCTGCCGATGACCACCACCGCCCGATTCTGATCTACGTCCGACGGGATGAGAAACCTCCCCTCCTCCGGCGTTGCGTTGGCGGTCAGCAGATAATCTTCAGTGGTGCCCACGACAGCCACCCGCTCCAGACTCTTGCCCTGATACTTGATGATGCGCTGGGTGCGCATGACCGGCGCCACCGCCTGAGCCAGCTGGGAGGCCGACCGCACCTCATTCGCCTCCTTGATTGTGACATTGGGGCGGTTGCGGAATTTAAGCCAATCATCGCCGTCCATCATCCACGGCCACTTGCCGATGTACAGCGTGTCGGTGCCGAGGCTGGAGATCTCGGAAGTGAAGGCTCGGTTCAATCCCTGAATCAGGGACACGATGGTGATCACGGTGGTAACGCCGATGACGATGCCCAGCGTGGTCAGGATGGAACGCAGCTTGTACGCCCTGAGCGCCTCATAGGCGATTTTGACGCCTTCTGCGGCATAGATTAAAAAACGGGGCATACGCTACCTCGACATCGATTCATCGCGCTCGATCGAGCCGTCGCGCAGACGAATGATGCGGTCCGAATGTTCAGCGATATATTCTTCATGGGTGACCAGAATGATGGTGTTGCCCTGTTCGTGCAGGGCTTCAAAGATCTCCATGATCTCATCCCCGGTCTTGGAATCGAGGTTGCCGGTCGGCTCGTCCGCCAGAATGATCGACGGCTTGTTCACCAGGGCTCGGGCGATGGCCACCCGCTGACGCTGGCCGCCGGAGAGTTCGTTCGGCTTGTGATGCATACGATCCTCCAGACCGACCTTTTCCAGCGCCTCTTTGGCCAGCTGCCGCCGCTGCTGCGTCGGCGTTCCGTTGTAAATCAAAGGCAGTTCCACATTATGCAGGGCGTTGGCGCGCGGCAACAGGTTAAACGTCTGAAAGACAAACCCGATCTCGCGATTGCGGATTTCCGCCAGTTGATCGTCGTCCATCTCGCTGACCCGGTTGTTATTCAACAGGTACTCGCCGCTGGTGGGCGTATCGAGGCAGCCGAGTACGTTCATCAGAGTCGATTTGCCGGATCCGGAGGGGCCCATAATGGCCACGTATTCGTTCCGCTCGATGGAGAGGTTAATGCCGCGCAGCGCTTCCACACGAACCGCGCCGATATCATAGACTTTGGATAGATTGACCAGTTGAATGAGCATGTGCCGATTCCTTTAAATGAAGCCCTCGCACTATTACGATGCTTTTTTGTCCTTGTCGTCCTCTTTGAACTGCATCCCCTTCTTCTCCTTGACCAGATCGCCGTCCTTGAGAAGCTTGGACAGCGCCTTGTAACTGCCGGACACCACCTTTTGCCCCTCCGTCAGGCCGGAGATAATTTCGATATGGTTGTCATCGCTGATCCCGGTCTTTACCGGCGTCTGCTTGGCGATGTTGTTTTCAACCACAAATACCACCTCCTGCTGCGGCGCTTTTTGCTCTTCGCCCGGCCGAACCGGTTCCTTGTCTTTATGGCGTTGTTTCCCCTTCACGATCTCGGCCGAGTCCGCTTTCACCGCCCGGGCGGTGACGCATTGGATCGGCACATAGAGAACGCCCTTGTGAGTATCGGTGCCGATATCCACCGTGGCTGACATGCCCGGCCGCAGCTTGGCCACATCGGAGGTCACCCGCACTTTGACTTCAAAATTCGTGATCTGCTCCTGCGTGCCCTCGTTGCGGGTGGTGGCGGTGTGAGCGATCTCCGTGACGACGCCCCTGAACGTCGTATCCTGGATGGCATCCACCTCGATGCGGGCGCTGTCGCCCAGAGAGACCAATACCACCTCGTTCTCATCGATCTCCACCACGGTTTCCATCAGGCTCAGGTCGGCGATATTCATGATGACGTCGGCGGAAAACTGCGAACCAACGGCGATCTCTCCCTCTTCCTTGTTCAGTTTGGTCACTGTGCCGTCGATGGGCGAATTCAACCGGGTTTTCTCCAAATCATCGCGGCACTGTTTTAAATAAGCCAGACTTTGATCCAACTGGCTGACCGCCGCTTCCCGAGTCGCCTCCGCTCCATCGAGCTCCGCTTGCGAGGTCAGATTTTTGCTGAACAGGTCCATGATGCGCGCATAGTCCGCCTCTGCTTTTTTCACCGCCGCCTTGGCGGAAGCCACTTGAGAGGCGACCTGCTCCAGCTGAGCTTCGTATCGCTGCCGGTCCAACTCCACCAGCAGTTGTCCCTTTTTAACCTGGTCTCCCTCTTTAACATGAATGGCGATGATCTCTGCCGAGATCCGCGCCGCAATTTTCACATCGGTTTCAGGTTGTACCTTGCCGGAACCGGACACCACTTTGGTGATGTCGCCCTTTTTCACCTCCGCCAGCGTCACATCGATGGCCGCGGTTTTACCCTTGCGCACATTGTAAAAAATCATGGCCGCCAGCACCAGGGCGCCTGCTAAAAAAATGATCAGCTTGGTCTTTTTCGACATGCACTTTCTCCATATCTTGGATAAAAAGAGAAAAACAGAAATCCGTGCCAGGATCAGGCGTCGGCATCCTTATTGGGGAATGTTCTCCACACCCATAACCATCTCCAGTTGCGCCCCGGCGATTTTAGCGTTATACTCGGCGTTGACATAATTGGCCTGCGCACGGGTCAACTCGGTCTGCGCTTGCGTTACCTCCAGCTCGGTGCCTGCTCCCACGCGCCTCTTCTCCAGCTGCAGCCTGAGGTTCTCCTGCGCCGCCTCGATATTTTGCTTGTTGATCTCGAGAATGTCCTTATAAGCCTCGAGCTGCAAAAAATACTGCTTCACCGAAGCCAGGACAGTGCGCTGATTCTCTTGATACGTCTCCTGGGCGATGCGATGGTTGATGGCGGCGCGCTGCACGCCGGCCTTGTCGGAAAACCCGTTGAACAGGTTCAAATTCAAACTGGCGCCGAGGCTGGCGGAGAAATCCCGGTCCAGGCTGGTGCTGTAGACGCGGCCGATGTCGTCGTTGTTGCGGTTATAGGACAGATAGCCGCCGACGGTCGGCAGATAGCGGGTCTGAGCCTGTTTGATGTTGTAATAGCTGGTCTTGACGTTCAAGCCCAATTCTTTGAGCGCCTGGTTGTTCTGCAGAGAGATTCGGGCCGCCTCATCAAAAGTGAGGGTGGGAAAAATCGGATCGGATTGGTCCTCGATAATCTCAACCGGCAGATTGGTGTCGCGCGCCATGGCGTTGTTCAAATTCGCCTTGGCCATCTCCACCACATTTTCCTGGTTCAGCGCACTGGTGCGCTGCGTGCCGAGGTTTACCTTGGCCTGAAACACCTCCGCCTGCGAAGAGATGCCGATATCCAGCCGCGCCTGCGCGTCGACCAGTTCCTCCTCAGCCAGCTTCACCGCTTCATCGTACACCGCTTTGAGGCGGTTGGCCTTGAGCAGTTCATAATAGGCCTCCTTCACCGACAGAATCACCGCTAAACGGGTGTTCTTGACCGAGTGATCCGCCGCCTGCTCCGCCATCTTGGCCGCTTTGATGTTGTACAGCGAACCGAGGTTGAAGATCGTCTGACTCAACGACGCCGAGGCGCTGTGCGATTTCACCTGCTGGCTCTTTTGATAGATCGTCACCTCTTCCTGAATCGGATTGCCGGTGATCGGATCCAATTTGGGAGTCAAGGTCACCGGATCAAAAACATTAGTGAGCTTTTTGTAGACCGAGGCGCCGGAATAACGTACACCGGAACCGAAAGAAGTGTTCAGGGTCGGCAGCACATCGGAATAGGCGTCGGTGACATTGGTCGCGGCGGATTTTAACCGCTGCTCCTCGATACGCAGGCTGGAATTGTTCTTGAGAGCTGTGTGAATACAGTCCTGCAGCGTCATGGGGGCAACGGCCTGGCCGAACGAAGGACCGATGTTCATCGCAAAAAAGATCAAGAGCGTGCACAGGCGTTTCATGCTTTGGTACTCCACAGTTGAAGTGATAATTGGTTACAGGTACGCAGCGCTGGCAAGGGACCGCGGTTTCCCGGTCACATGACCAGAGCAGAAAGGGCAAAAACCAGCAGATTTACCACAACCACGATGGGCCACACTTTTTTAATCTTGAGGTCGCAGACGACTGCGATGCCGATGGAAAGCACCGCCATGGCCCAAATGGAAAAAAGATCCGTGGCTGACATGAGAAACTTGTAGAGAAAGGTCTCACGGCTGGAATCCGGCATAAAGGTAGCCAGACTGAAATGGACGAACAGGTTGCTGGTGGACAGCATGACCGGAAGCTTGATCAGCGTGCCCAGAGCGGTAATCAACAGCGTATACGCTGTGATCGACACCATCTGTACGTAACGGGCTTTGGCGCCCAACAACGTGTTGCTGACAAAGAGCCACACCGCGGCGCCGAGCGCGACAAACATCAGCAGCGGAAAAAGGACGGTTTGAACCGGCGTAAAGGCGCGGAACTTGTCGCCCATGGCCAGAGCGGCGTCGATCTGCTCCGTGGTCAGGTTCTTGCCCTCGAGCTTCTCCATGGTGAGCGTTTTCGCCGCCTGCACCAATCCCGGATCAGTGATCTGGATATAGCCGAACAACCCCATGACCACGGCGAAGATGAGCGCGGGCACGAGCCAATCCGGTTTTACTTTCACCGCCTGAAACGTTTTCTGCGGATTCATGAAAACATTGATAATCCGTGCCCAGAGCCCTGACGGCGACTGGGGGGAAACCACCGGAGCGCTTGATTCTTGATCCATCGGCTTTTCCTCCAGAAAATGTTAAAAGACAACAGTTACAAAGACGTATGGAAACGGTAAAAGTTTCATAACGCTAAAAAAATCTTTGACCAGGCGTGACAGGTCAGCCGGCTTTTGGCAGCAGGTCGTCTTTGATCTTCATCATATAGTCAAACGCCGCATCATGCTCGTTGGGAATCTGACCGTTCAAAATGGCCTCTTCGATGGCGCTCTTGATTTTTCCCACCAGCGGACCCGGCGTCAATCCCAGCGCCTGCATGATCTCCTCTCCGCGGACCGGCGGCTGAAACCGCCGCAGGCGATCGCTCTCCTCCACCTCCTGCATGCGTTTCGCCACACTGTCGAAATTAGCCAGATGCCGGGCCACCAACTTTTCATTGCCCGAGGTGATGTCGGCGCGGCACAGAGTGATCAGGTCGTCCATCTCCTCTCCGGCCTGAAAAATAAGTCGGCGCACCGCCGAGTCCGTTACCCCCTCTTCCGCCAGATGAATAGGACGAAGGTGCAGACGAATGAGCTTCTGGCAATAGTCCACCACCTCTTTGGACAGGCGCAGCCGTTTCCCGATGACCGCCATCATGCGGCCGCCCAGCTCTTCATGACCATGAAAGCTCCAGCCACTGCCCTGCTTGAACTCTTTGGTCTGCGGCTTGGCCACATCATGAAAAAGAGCCGCCAAGCGCAACGGCAATTTGTCCGATGTCCGCGCTACGTTATCCAGCACCTTGAGCGTGTGATCAAAGACATCCTTGTGTCGATAACGGCCGATCTGCTCAACGCCCTTGAGCGCCAGGATCTCCGGCAGAACGATTTCCAAAATCCCGGTCTCTTCCATCAAACGAAAGCCCAGCGAGGGCTTGGAGGCGGCCAGAATCTTCCACAGCTCATCGGTGATGCGCTCCTGCGAAATGATTCTCAGCCGCTCCCTCTGCTGGATCAGTCCCTGTCGGGTTTTCTCCTCCAAACGAAAATGGAGCCTGCAGGCGAACCGAACTGCGCGCAGGATGCGCAGGGGATCGTCATGAAACGTTCGCTCCGGATCAAGAGGTGTTCGGATCACCCCCTGGTGCAGATCGGCCTGTCCGTTGAATGGATCGTACAGTCGGCCAAATTCCCTGGCGTTTAATCCCACCGCCATAGCGTTAATGGTAAAATCACGTCGGGCTAGATCCGTCTGCAGATCCGCCCCCTCCACCTCTGGTTTGCGCGAATGACCGCGATAACTTTCCTTGCGGCCGCCGACGAACTCGAGCACATAATTGCGATAGGAGAGCATGGCAGTGCCGAACTTGGGATAAACCGTGCAGCGACTGTGGTTCAAACGCTCGGCCAGCAGACGGGCGAACGCAGGACCGTCGCCGATGACCACGAAATCAATATCCTTGCCGGCTTTGCCCAGCAGCCGGTCGCGTACATATCCGCCCACTACATAGACCGGCACGCCGACGGCGTCGGCAAAGTCGCCGATAAGAGAAAACAACTTGTTGGCAAAAAATACT
Source organism: bacterium (assembly GCA_029565685.1). Lineage (GTDB taxonomy): Bacteria > Zhuqueibacterota > Zhuqueibacteria > Residuimicrobiales > Residuimicrobiaceae > Anaerohabitans. The sequence goes on from JAKQNR010000008.1 coordinate 37,181, forward strand.
TTTTTTCTCATTATTTTCATTGTACATTAAAAAGATCAGGCACCCGGAGTCAGGCAATCCCCCCATCGGTGGTCGCAATGGTCATCGATCACCACCCATGCTTGTCCACTGCAGCCCCTGGGTTCGGCCGCAGTGTTCACTCCTAGAGCGCCTTTTCGTGAAAAATAAAAAATCCTGTTTCCAGTCATTAAAAATTTACAAAAACCAATCGTCAATTCAAAACGGATTTGCGATTACAAATTTGCAATTCATGGCCGAATTTGTTTCATTCCCGCACAAATGTTTCAAGCAGTGACGAAAATTTTACCATGCCTGATTCTATCAGCGGGCCGCGCTTGCAGCCGTTCGCACCGCTGCGGGGATTGAATGGTTAATCAACATATTAACAATTGGTTGTTGTTTTTGTCTTTTTGCGGGACTTTTAACATTATTTAACCGTCCTTGGTCGGTTGCCGCAACCATGGCACTGAATTTGCCCAGAATGATTAGTCCGAAAGCTTTTTCGGCTGTTTTGGGAGGCATCATTGCATCGACTCGATACCAAGAACCAAAGGGAGGCAAAACATGAATAGGACCAAAAGCTACTTACTCACTACGGTTCTACTGCTCCTGGTCATGGCCGTCTCGTCATTTGCGCAACTGGCGACGATTGTCAACCGCGAGACAGCAGATCCGGCCAACAGCGGCTACGCCAAATGGATCAAGATCCAAGTCAAAGGGTCCACCCTGGGCGGGGACAACTTGAACGATCAGTTCTCCGGCGTATCCTTTCTGGTGGACTTGAATTTTGACGGAAACGACAATGAAACCAATCCGTCCGATGCCTTCGGCTGGCAGGATACCTATTCTGTCAGCGGCGACAGCATCGTCACCAGTCCTCCCGGCATAGCCGGCGGCGACCGGGATGCCTATTTTTACATCCCCATTCGCAAGGGTCGGTCGCTGAAAGCCGACTCTCTGTGGGAGGACAACGCAGGCTATAACACCGCGATACGACCGCGGGTCATGCTGGTCAACGCCGGCGCGCTGCGCGTGGGCAGCTTTGAGCTGGCACTGCAAATCGACTCTGGTTTTCGCACCTGCGATGACGGCATCAAGCCGACCATCCGCCACGCCTATTATTATGACGACGGCGCCGGCGGCAAAACGGCTTTTGACGGTTATGTGGACCGGATCGATTTGGTGTGGAGCGAGGATATGCGCACCAGCAACACTCTGGCCACGCCGACCATGTTCTCCGGGCTGGTGAGCACGGAAACGCACATTCAAAGCCTGGTCAGCGTCGGCGATTGGAACGGCACCAAACGCCGTTTTACCGTGTTTGTGAACTCGTCGGATTACAATACCGGCCTGTCCGGCATCCTCACCTATGTGCCGCCTCCGGGCGAAGCGGACAAGTTCCGCGAAGCCAGCTCTTCGCAAAAACTCCATTATGCGGAATCCAATTCTCTGTCACTGGAGGACAAAGCCGGACCGGTTATCGTCCGCGCCAAGACCAAACGCGCCATGCGCCGCCAACCCTTGGCCAGCGCTCTGACCAGCCGGCAGATTGAAGTGACCTTCAGTGAATCGGTCAACATCGAAACCATCGATACCGGCGACACGGATTTTGAAATTTACCTGCCGGCCGGGGACGATGGCACCAATCCCATCTCTGCGGTCATCAGCAGCGCCAGCAACAACGTGCTTGATTTTCAGCTGACCAACAATTTCCCCGACGGCAATGTCACCGGCACCATTCAGTTTATGGCGGACAGTGTGGTGAAGGACTTGCTCAACAACTATAACGGTCTTTCCAACGCCGCCATGCCGCCGGGACGACCGTCGCCGTCCCGCGGCGCCCTGGTCACCATTCAGGACGGCATTCTGCCCAATATCCTGGCGTTCAACACCGTGGACGCCCTGCCTTCTGAATTGGGCACCGGCGGCCTGAACGGCTGGGGCGTTCTGGATTATCTCGAGGTGGTTTTTGACCACGCCATGGATCCGTCCCGCACCAGCACCGAGGGTTTTTCCGTTTCCGGCACCGGCATCGCCGGATTGACCGGAAGCGTGACCTATTGGAGCGCTGCGTATGACACCGTTCGCCTGCGCCTTATCGCCACTACGCCTAAAATCGCCAACACGGGTGTGGTGCCTGTTTTATCCTATTACAACCCCGGCGTTTCCAATGGATTCAGGGATTTCTACAATCAGGGGCTGTGCGAAGACCTGTACGCAACCGATACGATCCTTTCCAGCAACAACGGTTATGCCCTGCAGGCGCGCGATAAAGCGGGGCCGGCCCTGATCAAAGCCTTTACCGCAGGCAAGAAACGCATTCGCATGGTTTTCAGCGAAAAGGTAAACACCGCCGCCTGGCCGACCTCACCGACCAGCAACTCCCGCTTCAAATGGTTCGTCGATGGCTCTCTGTACAACGGCGTCAACGTGTACTATACCGGGCTTTCCGGCAGCAGCCGCGACAGCGTGGTGTACCTCAACCATATGGGAAGCGAATGGACCAAACTGGACAGCGGCGCCATCAACTTTTTCAATCCCAATGTGGTACGAGACGTGGCCTCGACCGGCAACAACGGCAACACCCAGTGGGATGACGATTACAGTCTGAGCAATTCACCGCCGAGCCTGCTGGGCTCCGATGTACCGGTCAAACGAGACGACATCGCGCCGAAATTGCTTCAGCTGGAAACCGTGGACAGGGACTATGACGGCAAGCTGGATCATCTGCGTCTGGTGTTCGATCCGGAATCACCGGTTTACCCGATCAAGTCCTTTCGGCCGGCCAACTGGACCATCACCGGCTATGACGGCACCAAACAAAACCTCGGCGTGGACCTGAGCGTTTACCCGGGCTCACCGGACTATGTAGATACCGTGGAAGTTTATATTCGCTTCAATGAAACCATAGGCTCCGGACCCTCTCTCACCCCCTATGGCGGCGACACCGGCGATGTGCTTTTTGCTCAAGTCGCCGCAGGCCTGGGTTTTGCCGACTGGGCGGACAATGTGATGCGAGCGTTGCCGGATCCGCTGATGCCGGTTCGCGATAAAGCAGGCCCGGCCATCATGGCCGCACGCACCATCAGCACCAACGAGGTGCAGGTTGATTTGAGCGAGGACATCGATGAAGGAACGCTCGGCAAATGGGATTTCTATCTAAATATGGGCGTGGATTATGAGATCAGCTGGGTGTTCGACAACGTAGCGGAAAGCAGCCCCGGCCGGGTTTGGCTGCACGCGGTCTCTCAATCCTGGTGGCTGCCGAATCAGGAGGGTCTGCTCCGTTTTTATCCGGAACAGGACGGCGAGGTCTATGACCTGGTGGGCAACGTCAACCAGCAGACCGCCTCTTTCACCGTACGTTCGCACTCGGCCAGCCAGTTCGATATCTCGCTGGTCCCGGACGGAGAGATCTATCGCGGCGTTCCGTTCACCATCGAGGTGATCGCGCGCGATCGCTACGGCAATGTGGATGAAAATTTTCCGGAGCAGTTCACCCTTTCCAGCAATCTGTCGCAGGATCACATCGATCTGCCCGACGGGCTGCAGAGATTGCACAACGGCATCGGCTATTTCACCATCACCAGCTATGAAACCACCACCAATCTGCTGCTCACCCTGACGGTGCAACACGACAGCTACGACCGGTTCTACAGCACCTCGGATCCGTTCACGGTCATCGATCCGACCATCGATGCGCCGAACCGGCTGACCGTCAGCGATGTACCGGGCGATCAGGGCGGCTTTGTCAACCTGACTTGGGATTTTTCCGCCAATCACCCGGGATTCGGCGTGCAGCCCGCCGTCAGCTTTTATGAGATCTTTTTCGAACAGGGCGGAAAAATTTATACTTATACAGAGACCATCACTGCCACGGATACCACCGGCACGGCCCGGGATTCGATGCGCGTCAAGCTGTTCTTCGGCAACCAGGATTCCGCCCGCTTCTGGGTGCGTGCGGTTTGGGATCCCAACAAAACGATCTCCGCTCTGTCGGCCGCGGCGAGCGACGGCTGGCTGACCCTGGAAGACCTTCATCCGGTCCTGCTGCGCGACCGCGGCCGGCCGGTGATCTCCGGCAAACGCACAGCGGACGCCGCCATCACCGCAGTGCAGAGCGAAAAGCTCATGTCCGGTACGGTCATGGGCAGCGGCCGGGCGATCGACAACATTCCGCCGAAAAAACCCGCTGCCATTGCAGCGGACAAAGCCGGCGTTACGGTACAACTGCACTGGCGCAAAGTGACCGACGGCATCAACAACACCCCCGAGCTTTTCGGCGTGCGCTATCAGGTGTTCAGCCATGGAGCCAAAGCTCATTTTGATCCTGAAAGCGAAGGGGAGCTGGTCATCACCACAGCAGACACCACGTTCAGCTTTAACGGCCCGGAATTGCGCAAGTACTTTTGCGTGCGCGCCATCGACAGCGACAATGAATCCGAAATCACCAACCGCGTCGGCAAGTATGGATTCACCATCAACCGGCCGACGGTTCCGACCCAGACTGCTTACACGTATCTTTCCCTGCCGCTGATCAACGGCATGCTGACCAAAGCCAGCCAGGTGGCCGCTTCGGTCGGCAGCGTGGTGGCGGTGGTCAAACTGGATTCAACCACCAACCGGTTCAGCAAGGTCTTCATCCCCGGCATCAGCCGCGCCAAGGACGATTTCACCCTCAGCGTCGGTTCACCGGTGCTCGTTGCGGTCAACCATTTGGCGGCTGAAGACTGGTTCATGACCGGCGCCGTGCCTGATCCCGCTTCCATTCAGTTCCCCATAAACCGGAGCGCTGCGGGCAAATACACGGAAATCACTCTGCCTCTGGACAAGCTCGCGATTCAGAACGCCTCCGGTCTGGCGGCGGCCATCGGCGGCGTACGCGCGGTGCTCAAGCTCGATCCGGCGAAGAATCGCTTCAGCCAGGTCTACATTCCCGGCATCTCGCGTCAAACGGAAAATTTCTCCATCGCCCCTGGTGAACCCGTGCTGATCAACGCCAGCACCAGCGCACCAGCCACATGGCCGCAATAAGCGAGTCAAACTGGGGGGCGGCCTTCGCCTCCCCTTTACCCAGAACTGTTTGGAGGTTATACCATGAAATACAGAACGCTTATAGCAACGGTCATGCTGAGCTTTATACTGGGCACGGCCGGAATTGGGTTCGCCCAATTGGACAACATCATCTATGGCACGGTGCAAAATCCCGATGCCTCGATTCCTTTGGAAAAAGAGATCGTCTATCGCGCCTATCTCACCAGCGATATCGCCGATACGACAGCGGCGGATTCCTGCTCTGATACCGGCGGCTGGCAGATTAACCTGATGGATTTCGCCGCGATTCTGCCTTCCTGGCAGGCCGGCGATACCCTAGTGGTGCTGTTCACCAACATCGGTACCGGCACCTTTGCCGGCGCCCGGAGCTCCAGCCGCTATGTAACCAAGAGTGAAGCGGAAACCGGCGGACTGCAGAACGTGGGCAATACCGCCCTGCCGGTGGAGATGGTCTCCTTTGCCGCCGCCTGTCGCGATCGCGGCTGGGGCTATGAAGTGGCCTTGGACTGGAAGACGGTCAGCGAGACCAACAACTTTGGTTTTGAAGTGCTGCGCAGCCAAAACGGCCAGACCTTTGAAAAAATCGCCTTTCTCTCCGGCGCCGGCTCCACCACGGCCGCGCAATCCTACAGCTATGTGGACAAAGACGTGGTCAGCGGCAAATATTATTATCGCCTGAAACAGATCGACACCGACGGCCAGGTGATGCTCTCCGATATCAAGGAGATCAACTTGGCTGTTCCGGATCGTTATGAACTGGGCCAGAATTTCCCCAATCCCTTCAATCCCACTACGGAGATCATGTTCAAGGTGAAGGAAGAGGGACGCGTTCAGCTGGTGGTCTTTGATCTGCTCGGCCGAGAAGTGGCCACGCTGGTGGACGGCAAGCTCGCCGCCGGCATTCACAAGATCAATTTCGACGGCCGCTCCCTGCCTTCGGGCATGTATCTGTATGTAATGAAAGCGGGCTCCTATCATCAGGTCAAGAAAATGGCGCTGATCAAGTAGCCCCGGCCTTGATCCAGACCGGCGTCCGGGGTTCACCGTCGGTTGCCGAGGTCGAGATGCAGCAACCATCCGTTCGTTCCTCCCAAACGGATACCTCCCAAAGGCCTGCGGTTTTTCCGCAGGCCTTTTTCATACAAAAGCGCCGCCCCTTCCGGAAAAACCCTTGATTCTTTGAGGAATTTATCTTAATTTGACATGTTTTAGCTCTTTAGCTCATCCTAACAAGAGGAATCCGTATGGGAATGATGAATAAACTGCGCGAAGGCACCAAGACCATCCTGATGATTCTGGTCTTTGCCTTCATTGCCACCATTGTCGTGGACTGGGGTATGGGGGGGCTGAAACGGGACACCCCCCAGGGCGTCATCGCCTCGGTAAACGGCAATGAAATTCACTATGAAGAGTTCACCCAACGCTACCAAAACGAACTCGCTCAGCATCGCGAACAATCGGGCAGCGATCCGGAGGGCTATCAGCTGCAGCAGATCGAAAACCAGGTGTTCGAATCCCTGGTGCAACAGCGCCTGCTCAGCGCCGTGGTCAAAAAGGTCCATCTCGACGCTTCCGACGATGAGATCCTCGAAGAGATCTACAACAATCCGCCTCAGGAGCTGCGCCAGAACCGAGTGTTCCAGGACAGCACCGGCGCCTTTGACATGAAGAGTTATCAGGCCGCGCTGGACAATCCCGGCGCCGGCCAGTTCTGGACCGCGGTGGAAGACTATCTGCGCTCCTCCCTGCCCATGCGCAAACTGGACAACCTCATCCGCGCCTCGGCGGTGGTGACCGAAGATGACGCCCGGCAGGAATACATGAAGCGCAACCTCAAAGCCAAAGCAGAGTATGTGCTCTTTTCAGCGGATCAGTACGCCGCCGGTGCGGCCGCCCCCTCTGAAAACGAAATCAAAAAATATTATGATGAAAACAAAAAAGATTATAAACAGGCGGAACAGCGGATCATCGATTATGTGCTGCTAGAGTTCAAAGCCACCAAAGCGGACAGCGAGGCGATCCTCAGCCAGGCCGCCGATATTATGACGGAGGCCAAATCCGGATCCGACTTTGCCAACCTGGCGCAAATCTACTCCCAGGACGCCGGATCGGCCAAAAACGGCGGCGATCTCGGCTGGTTCGGCAAAGGCCAGATGGTCAAGCCCTTTGAAGAAGCGGCCTTCGCAGCCGCCAAGGGCGAAATCGTCGGCCCGGTCAAGTCCCAGTTCGGCGTGCACATCATCAAAGTCGAAGATAAAAGAATCGAAAACAAGGAACCGCAGGTCCTGGCCAAACATATCCTGCTCAAATATGAGATCAGCCCCAAGACGCGGGAAAACCTGCGCGAGGAAGCGGCCTATCTTGCCGAGGCGGCCAAGGAATCCAACCTCGCCGCCATCGCCAAAGCGGAAAACCTGGTGTGCAAAAAAAGCCAGCCGTTTTTCTCCGGAGCCTTTATCCCAGAAGTGGGCATGGAATCCCGGGTGAACAATTTCGTCTTCCGCAGCAAAAAAGGCACGGTCAGCGATGTGTTCCAGATCGAACGCGGCTACCTGGTGCTGCAGGTTCTGGACATCCTTCCTGAACACGTGAAAAGCCTGGCGGAAGTGAAAGAACAGATCGTCAACAAACTCAAACACGAAAAAGCCATGGCTGCGGCCAAAGAAAAATGCCAGGCGGCCTACAGCCGAGCGGCATCCGCAGCTTCGCTGGCCGCCGTGGCCGCGGAAAACGGACTGACCGTACAGATCACCGATTCTTTCCCCATGACCGGCTATGTGCCCAATGTCGGCAGAGAACCTGCGTTCGTGGGCGCCGCCTTTGCCCTGAATCCCGGCCAGGTGTCCAAGCCGGTGGAAGGCAGCCGAGGCTACTTTCTCCTCCGCCTGCTGGAGAAAAGCAGCTTTAACGAACAAGAGTTCGCTTCGCAAAAGGAAAATCTCAAAACCCAGATCCTCAACCGGCGGCAGCAGAGCATGTTCGGTCAGTGGTATGCGGCCTTGAAAGAGAAATCCAAAATCAAAGATTTTCGCAAAGATTATCTATAACCGCTCGGTTTGATGCACCAGGCGATCCGTTCGACGGGTCGCCTTTTTTTTTGCCCCGAATGAAGGGCGGAATAGACCGAAGAAAAAGACTGTTTAGAATATAAATAGGACTAAAATAGTCTTGATTTAGGATGCTCAGACTTTCGAGAAAAACCGAATATTGCATTTTGGCTCTGCGCCATCTCTCCCGCCAGGGGGATCGGAGCGCCACGGTCAAAGACCTGGCCGCTGCGCTCGACCTCTCCCGTCCCCTGCTGGCCAAGCTGCTGCAGGAACTGGCGCGCAAAAGAATCGTGGTCTCCAGCCAGGGCGCTTCCGGCGGCTTTAGCCTGCACAAGGATCTGCGGCGGCTGTCGCTGATGCAACTGATCGAAATCATCGACGGCCCGGTCAGCCTGACGGCCTGCCGACGCGGCGGCCGCATGTGCTCCAGAGCGCCGGGATGCACGTTAAAAAAGTCCCTGGCCGTGGTGGAGGCGCGCATGCGCCTGGTGTTGAAAACCGTTAATGTGGCGGATCTATGAACGACGATGCAAACGCCCTGGAACAGCTCGCTCGGCAAGAGTACAAATACGGCTTTACCTCCGATATCGCCGCCGAGCAGGTCCCCAAAGGGCTGAACGAAGAGATCATCCGTATGATCTCGGCCAAGAAAAACGAACCGCCGTTCATGCTCGAATGGCGGCTGAACGCATTTCGCCATTGGCAAAAGATGAAGGAGCCGGCCTGGGCCAACGTACGCTACGGAACCATCGACTATCAGGACATCATCTACTATTCGGCGCCGAAATCGCACAGCGGGCCGAAAAGCCTGGCCGAGGTCGATCCAGCCATTCTCAGGCTGTATCAAAAACTGGGCATCCCCTTGACTGAACAGGAACAACTCGCCGGCGTAGCGGTCGATGCGGTGCTGGACAGCGTATCCGTGGCCACGACCTTTAAGGACAAGCTGGCGGAATTGGGCATCATCTTTTGTTCTTTTTCAGAGGCGGTGCAGCAGCACGCCGACAAGGTGGAGAGGTATCTCGGCTCCGTGGTGCCGTATACGGACAACTTTTTCGCCGCGCTCAACTCTGCGGTGTTCACCGACGGCTCCTTCGTCTATGTGCCCCTGGGCGTGCAATGCCCGATGGAGCTCTCCACCTACTTTCGCATCAACGCCGCCAATACCGGCCAGTTCGAACGCACGCTGATCATCGCGGATGAGGGCAGCAGCGTCAGTTATCTGGAGGGCTGCACCGCGCCCATCCGCGACGAGAACCAGCTGCACGCCGCCGTGGTCGAGCTGGTGGCGCAAAAGGACAGCCGCATCAAATACTCTACGGTGCAGAACTGGTATCCGGGCGACCAGGAAGGCAAAGGCGGCGTCTACAATTTCGTCACCAAGCGCGGCCTGTGCGCGGGCGATCGCGCCAGAATCTCCTGGACCCAGGTGGAGACCGGCTCCGCCATCACCTGGAAGTATCCGGGCTGCGTGCTCAAAGGCGATGATTCGGTCGGTGAGTTCTACTCCGTCGCCTTGACCACCCACCGACAGCAGGCGGACACAGGCACCAAAATGGTGCACATCGGTAAAAACACCCGCAGCACCATCGTATCCAAGGGCATCTCCGCCGGATTCGGCCAGAACAGCTACCGCGGTCTGGTCAAAATGACCAAAAGCGCGACCAACGCACGCAACTTTTCCCAGTGCGACTCGATGCTCATCGGCAACCGCTGCGGCGCACACACGTTCCCCTATCTGGAGGTGCATAACCGCACAGCCAAGGTGGAGCATGAGGCGACAACGAGCAAAATCGGCGACGACCAGATCTTTTATCTCAACCAGCGCGGCCTCAGCCGGGAGGATGCGGTCTCCATGATCGTCAACGGTTTTTGCAAAGAGGTGCTGGCCGAGCTGCCCATGGAGTTTGCGGTGGAAGCGAAAAAGCTGTTGAGCATCAGCCTCGAGGGCAGTGTGGGCTGATGCATCGGAAGAGCGATTAATTTTTTTAACTCGTAGAAGAGCCTCTTTCACGGAGCAAATACATGTTAGTCATCGACCGCCTTCACGCTTCCGTCGAAGGCAATAAAATACTCAAAGGCATCAGCCTGCACATTCTGCCGGGCGAGGTGCACGCGATCATGGGCCCCAATGGGTCCGGCAAGAGCACCTTGGCCCAGGTGCTGACTGGACGGCCCGAGTACACGGTCACCGCCGGCTCTGTACATTTTCAGGGCAAGGATCTGCTGGCCATGGCTCCAGAGGAGCGGGCGCGTGAAGGGCTTTTTCTCGCCTTTCAATACCCAGTGGAAATCCCCGGCGTCAACACCTCCTACTTTCTTCATACCGCGTTGAACGAAGTGCGCCGCCATCGCGGGCTGCCGCCCATGTCCGCCGGCGACTTTATCAAATGGATTCGCGAAAAAGCCGCAGGCGTGGAAATGGATTCCTCCTTCCTTAACCGCTCGGTGAATGAAGGTTTTTCCGGCGGCGAAAAAAAACGCAACGAGGTTCTGCAGATGGCCGTGCTGGAACCGCGCCTGGCGGTTCTTGACGAGACCGATTCAGGACTGGACATCGATGCGCTCAAAATCGTCGCTCAGGGCGTCAACCGTCTGCGCCGCCGGGAGAACAGTTTTCTGGTGATCACGCACTACCAACGGCTGCTGAACTATATCGTTCCGGATGTGGTCCACGTGCTCTACGACGGCCGCATCGTCAAAACCGGCGGCAAAGAGCTGGCCCTGGACCTGGAGGCCCATGGCTATGATGAGATAAAAACACAACAATCCCTCAGGCCCTCATGAAACCTTTTGCTGAACTCTTGGCCGGGTGGGAGAAAAAAAATCAGACCCGGATGCCGGAATCGTTGCAGGCGCTCAAACAGACTGGACGGGAGCAATTTTTCCGTCAAGGACTTCCGACCCGACGCCATGAAGCATGGCGTTTTACCGACATAGAGCAGATCAGCGAGATCGACTGGCGCGCTGCGGCTGCGCCGCCGCTCACAGGGGCGATCGATCTGCTGCGGCCGCTGACCTACTGGGACAGCGACGCGTTTCGCCTGGTCTTCGTAAACGGCCGTTTGAATCCGGAATGGTCCACACGCCGCACGGATATCAAAGGATTACGTCTGACCACGGCAGCGGAGATTTTGCAGGGCAACGGAAAAGCCGCGTGGCAACAGCACCTGGGCCGGATTGCCGATTCGGCGGAGTTTCCGTTCACCAGCCTCAACACCGCTCTGTTTGAACAGGGCGCTTTTATCGAGGTGGAGAGCGGCGTTGAACTCAGCCGCCCTATCCACCTTTACTATGTCAGTGTGGGCGACGGCGCAGCCGCGGTGCATCCGCGCAATCTATTTGTCCTCGGCCCTTCCAGCCGGACCACCATAGTGGAAACGTTTATCGGCCTTGGCGGTTATCTCACCAACCATGTTTCAGAATGGCTGTTGCACGACAACGCTGCGGTGGATCATTATAAAGTGCAAAGAGAGGCGCTCTCCGCTTTTCATGTGAGTCGGACAGCGGTCCATCAACAGGCTAACAGCCGCTATCAATGCCACGTTTTTTCCTTTGGCAGCCGTCTGGAGCGCACCGATCTGACCGTGACTCTGGACGGCGCCGAAGTTGAGACCGGGCTGGATGGGTTATACCTGGCCCAAAGTGGACAGTGGATCGATCATCATACGCTGCTCCACCACCAGCAGCCTCATGGCAACAGCCGTCAATTATACAAAGGCATTCTAACCGGCGAGGGCGGAGCGGTGTTCAACGGCCGCATCAAAGTGTCGGCGGACGCGCAAAAAACCGACGCGCTGCAATCGAACAAAAACCTGCTCCTCTCCGACGGGGCGACGGTACACGCACAGCCGCAGCTGGAGATTTCAGCCGATGATGTGCGCTGCACCCATGGCGGCACAGTCGGACAACTGGATCCAGAGGCGCTGTTCTACCTGCAGACCCGTGGATTAAGCCGAAAGGACGCCGTCGGTTTGCTCGTGCACGCCTTTGCCGGAGAGATCGTCGACCGCATTCGTACGCCAATTCTGCGCGGGCAGGTGGAGACCTGGGTGCACGAGTTTCTGCAGCGGGAAACAGAATGAAAACGGAAAAGAGCGACACAGAGCGCCGGGAGCAGACGATTCATGCGCTGCGCCTCTGCTATGATCCCGAAATTCCGCTCAACATCTACGATCTGGGTTTGATCTATGATATCGATGTGGACGATCCTGATCGCATTTCGATCCGCATGACCCTCACCTCGCCGCACTGTCCGGCGGCGGAAATTCTGCCGCGTCAGGTCAAAAAGGCGGTCGCCGCGATGACCGGCGTGAAAGAAGTGGCTGTCACTTTGGTATGGGATCCGCCCTGGAGCATAAATCGTATGAGTGAAGAGGCCCGGCTGGAGTTGGGCTGGTTGTAAGCTGGGTCAGAACTGTTAAGTGCATACAGGAAAAAACGATGCCCTGGATTTCATTGATGGCTTTGTCCGAACTGGTGGAGAACATCCCGCGTTCGGTCAGAGTGTCCGGAAAAAAGCTCCTCGTGCTGAGGCAAGGGGATCGAGTGTACGCGATGGAGGACCGCTGTACCCATGAAGACAATCCCCTGGTCGACGGCGCTGTGAGCGCTGGAAAAATCGCCTGTCCCAGGCACGGCGCTCTGTTCGATCTGGCGTCGGGCGCAGCCCTGACGCCGCCGGCGTACGAGGCGGTGAACGTGTATCCGGTGACGGTGGAGAAAGATGTGGTTCAAATCGATGTAACGAAAGAGACCGGTTATGGCTCTTGAGGTGGATAAAATCCGTCGGGACTTTCCCCTCTTTCAGCAGGCGGATAAAGAAGGCTGGGTATATCTGGACAGCGCGGCCACTTCGCAAAAGCCTCGAAGCGTGTTGGCGGCCATGAATCAGTTTTACGAGCAGGAGAACGCCAACGCCCATCGCAGCAGCTATGCGCTGGCAGAGCGAGCGACGCTTCGTTATGAAGCGGCGCGGGAACGCGTTCGCAGGTTCATCAACGCGGCTGCGACCGAAGAGATCATCTTCACCCGCAACACCACGGAATCCATCAATCTGGCTGCTTTCGGCTGGGCGGGCAAATTTCTTCGCCCCGGCGATGAGATTCTGATCAGCGAAATGGAGCACCACAGCAACCTGGTGCCGTGGCAACGGGTGTGCCAAAGCACTGGCGCACAGCTGAAATTCGTCGAGTTCGACGAACAGGGCCGGTTAGTCATGAAGCAGTTCCACCAGCTGCTGGGGCCGCGCACCCGACTGGTCGCAGTGGCGCACATGTCCAACAGTCTGGGCACCATCCATCCGATGGAGGCGATGATCGCAGCCGCGCATCGAGCCGGCAGCCTGGTTTTAATCGACGCAGCCCAAAGCGCCCCCCATGCCCGCCTGGATGTGCAGGCTTTGGACGCGGACTTTATCGCTTTCTCAGCTCATAAGATGCTCGGCCCCCTGGGCATCGGCGTATTATATGGCCGGCGTTCATTGCTGGAGGAAATGGATCCGCTGTTATTCGGCGGCAACATGATCGGCCGGGTCGAACACTTGAAAACCACCTGGAACGATCTGCCTTGGAAGCTGGAAGCCGGCACGCAGAATCTGGCCGGCGCCGTCGGTCTGGCGGCAGCCCTGGATTACCTGGACGAACTCGGCATGGAGGCGATCGAAGCGCACGATAGGATGCTCGGCCAGATGGCGATACAGCAACTTTGCGCCATCCCCGGTATTCGTGTGTATGGCCCGCCGGACGCTCACGGGCCGGTGGTGTCGTTCAACCTGGAGAACATTCACCCCCATGATTTGGCCACCTTTCTGGACCAGGAACGCGTGGCGGTTCGCTCCGGCCATCATTGCTGCCAACTGGTCATGAAACGGCTCAGGGTGGCGGCCACGGCGCGTGCCAGTTTCTACCTGTATAACGATGAGGAAGATGTACGCCGGTTGGCCGCCGCGCTTTATCAAGCGAAGGACTATTTCAAAAAATGGCTCTAGATGAACTCTACCAGGAAATCCTGCTGGATCATTACAAACATCCGCGCAATAAAGGTCGAGTGGAAAATGCCGATCTCTCTGTGGAGCTGAAAAATCCGTTTTGCGGCGATGAGATCCTATTGACCGTGCGTTTTGAGCAGGATAAAATTTCCGACATGGCCTTTGAAGGCCAGGGCTGCGTCATCAGTCAGGCGTCCGCTTCATTGATGACCGAAAAGATCAAAGGACTTGGTATCGACGACGCCAAGCAGGTGATCGAGCGGTTTCAGCGCATGCTAAAGAGGGAGGAGGACGAGCACAGCGACGCGGTCTGCAGCGCCGCCTGCCGTCACCATGCGTCGGATGAAGAGCTGGATGAGTTGAACGCCCTGCAGGGCGTTTGTGAGTACCCCTCGCGCGTCAAATGCGCGATGCTGGCCTGGCGATCTCTGATGCAGGCCCTTGAGCAAAGAAAGCAGACCCCTTAAACCGCGGCGGACAGACTCGTCGCTCTACTCGGACTCGATGCTGGGCGCCGGAAAGGAGATGTGAGGAAAGCAGGGCAGGGTTCCATCTTCATACATCTCCCGGGCCTCTTCCTCATCGCGTGGAAATACGTTGCAAACCTCTGGTTTGACATCGAACTCATGCAAACGGCAGCCGCGCGCGTTTTCTTTCAAGAACACGCAGCCGCGTCCGTTCGTGCGGGTGCGGTAATAAAGCTCTCCGTCCTCCTCGGTCGGACCGGTAAAATCCTCGGCCGTGGCGTAGCCATCGCGGATGAGTCGTTCGCGCTCTTCCGGCCGCACGTCCACGCCGTAAAAACAACAAGCGTCGTGACAGGGGAAATTCAAGCAATCAAAGACAAACGCTTCCTCGCTCATACTCTTACCTTTTCAGTTGTGGTTTGCCTGCAGCCGGCTGAAGAACCACGGCGGCGCGCCTTTGCGGCAACTCGATGCATGGTCGGCATGATATAATTACATTGCAAAGTCTTACCAGGTGCAGCGTCCCGTGTCTCGATCAAAAATCCGGTGATGAAAACACGGCATGGCGCCTTCCTCATACATCTCTTGTGCATCCTCCAGATCATAGGGAAAATAGATGCAGATCTCCGGCTTGACGCCTTTCGCATGCAGACGGCAGCCGCGGTCGGGATGCAGAAACACACATCCTCGTTCAGTCACCTGCGTGTGATAATAGACGCCGTCCTCTTCAACGATCGGATGAGGATCAAAATCCTCCTCGGTCCCCAGTCCGGAGGCGATGATACGATTCTTTTCCTCTTCCGTGGCACGCACCCCCAGGCGGCAGCAGCCGTCCTGGCAGGGAAAAGTCATACAGTCAAATGTCATGAGTACCTTCCTTGAAAAAAATTCAGTCTTTAATATAAAACTTTTTTATTTGTATTGCCAGAGGATATTTGTAATTTTCAAAAAAAATATACAACACCAAGGCCATGGAACTAATCGCCTACTTAAAAACATTGTTCGGCGACGAATTGCCCGCCTTTCTCGCCGCCGCGCCGGAACCGCCGACGGTAGCGGTGAATGTGTTTAAATGCGATCGCAGGCGTTTTGTCCATAAACTGGACCAGTGGGGGATGAGTTACAGTCCGCATCCTGTAGAACCGGCAAGCTATATCCTCGAATCCGATCCCCTGCCGCTCAGCCACACGCTCTCTTTTTTTATCGGCGATTTTCGCTATCAGGGCGTCTCGTCGCAGCTGCCCGCTTTGGCTCTCGATCCACAGCCCGGAGAGACGGTGCTCGATCTTGCCGCTGCCCCCGGCGGCAAATCCATTCAGATCGCCGCGTTGATGAACAACCAGGGGCGCTTACTGTTGAACGACTCGTCCCTCAAACGCATGGAACCTTTGATGGCCAACCTCAGTCGGGCGGCAGTGGTCAACGATGTGCTGCTGAATCTGCCCGGACAGAAGATCGGCCGGCTGTTGCCCGAGTTCTTTGACCGGGTTCTGGTGGATGCGCCGTGCTCAGGTTTGAACTTTTACAGCGACCGGCTGCAGCGACAGCAGTGGAACGCTCATTATCTGCAGACGATCGTCAACATTCAGGAGCAGCTGCTCATCTCCGCGGTCAAGGCGGCCAAGGTCAACGGCGTGATCGTGTATTCGACCTGTTCCATGACGCCGGAAGAAAACGAAATGGTGCTGCAGCGCATTCTGCAGCGTTACCCGGTGAGGGTGGAGACTGCGCCGAAGTGGACGCTGCGTTCAGCCAGGCCCGGGTGGCGCTATTATCAGGAACGGGCTTTTCCCTCCGACCTGCAAAAGACGCTGCGCATCTATCCCTTTCCAGATCCCATGGAGGGCTTTTTCCTCGCGCGTCTGCGCAAGACCGCAGGCCTGCCGATCAGGCCGGTGAACCAGCCGGTCCGCTGGCTGCCGACCCAGCGCTTTGATGATCCGCGAATTTTGCCCATCCTGACCAATCTGCACCAACTCTGGGGCATCGAACCGTCCTTCTTTGCACCCTACCGGTTCCGCGTCAATACGCACAAACTCTGGCTTACCACGGATGCCTGGCCGGAGATCCCGGACACGGGTCTGGTCAAGACCGGCCTGCCCCTGGCAGTGAAAAAATCCCATTTTTGGAAGCTCACCAGCAGTGCTGCCCAGTGGTTGAGCGGCCGCATCACGGCCTCGCTGATGGAGCTCTCCTCCAATCAGCTGCACCAGCTTTTAAGTAAAGGGGAAACACCCCATCCCGGTGAGGCTCTGCGCTATTACGCGGCCACCCGCCATGGCAAGCCCATCGGCGTGGTTTCACAGTCACATGGAGTGCTCAAGTTAAAGATTCCCCATTCCTTCAAGTTGGTGCAGGATGCGGACGTCTGACGGCCGCATTCCGGTTGCCAAGACCTGCCAGTCTGTCGCCCATGTCCAAGCCGCTTTTTTGCTTGTAAATGCTGACACGTTTTAATATATTTGCTTTCAATGGAGCAAAAATGCACACGCCGGGGGCTGACAGGAGCCGGCGCCTGATTTCTGTTTTTGAGCACTCTAACAAGGAGGTCGGAAATGCAATCTATTCGTACAGCGATCATCGGTGCGGGTTTTATGGGCCCGACGCACACGGAAGCGCTGCGACGCCTCGGCATCGAGGTCGCAGGCATTCTGGGTGTGGATGAAGCCGAATCGACCAAGGCGGCGCAGAAACTGGGGCTGCCCCGGGCCTATTTAAGCTATACCGAAGTGCTTAAAGATAAAAACGTCCATGCCGTTCATATTACTACGCCCAACCGGCTGCACTTTCAAATGGCGCGCGACGCGCTTAAAGCCGGCAAACACGTGCTGTGCGAAAAACCGCTGGCCATGAACACGCGCGAGACCGCAGCGCTGGTGGATCTGGCCAAGAAAAGCAAACTCGCCGCCTGCGTGAATTACAATCTGCGCTACTATCCGCTGTGCATGGAAGCGCGCGAGATGGTGCAGGAAAACCGGCTGGGCAAAGTGCATTCGATCGTCGGCAGTTATGTGCAGGATTGGCTGCTTTATCAAACGGATTACAACTGGCGCATCCTGGCGGAAGAGGGCGGCAGTCTGCGCGCCATCGCCGACATCGGCACCCATTGGCTGGATATGGTGCAATATATCACCGGACTGCGGGTCGTCGCCCTGTGCGCCGACTTGCTCACCATCTTTCCGATCCGCAAACGGCCTAAAGGAGAGGTGGAATCCTTTTCCGGCAAGGTGCAGAAAATCCAGGCTACGGAAGACATAACGGTCAACACCGAAGACGGCGGCGCCATTCTCCTGCGCTTTGACAACGGCGCCAAAGGCACCCTGTTCGTCTCGCAGATCAGCGCCGGCCGCAAAAATTGCCTGCGCTGGGAGATCAGCGGCAGTAAGAGCGGCGCTTATTGGGACAGCGAAACGCCCAACGAAATGTGGCTGGGCTATCGCGACAAACCCAATGAAAAGCTAATCAAGGATCCAGGCCTGCTTTCCGAAGCAGTGCGACCCTACGTGAGCTATCCCGGCGGCCACAATGAAGGCTATCCGGATACATTCAAACAATGCTTCAAGGCTTTTTACGCCTATATCGCCAAAGGCGATTATAAAGCCAAACCGACTTTTCCGACGTTTTTGGACGGTCACCGCGAACTGGCCTTGTGTGAAGCCATCGCCAAAAGCAACAAAAAGAACAGCTGGGTGACTGTGGAGTAAACCGCAGCCTGCCGCAGCGGTTTCATCAGCAAGGAGCTTGTCATGAAATTGGGATTTGTCAGCGCCATTCTGGGGGAATTGGATTTCGAGCATGTGCTGGCCTTTGCGAAGGAAAGCGGTTACTCGTGCGTTGAAATGATGTGCTGGCCCAAAGGCAAGGCGGAACGGCGCTATGCCGGCGTAACCCATATCGATGTGACAAACCTGGACAAAGCGGCGGCGAAGAAGATGCGCAGCAAAGCCCTCAAATCCGGGATCACCATCAGCGGGTTGGGATATTATCCCAACCCGCTGTCTCCGAATCCGGTGGAGGCGGCGGTTTACATCAAGCACCTTCAGGAGTTGATCAAAGCAGCCGAACTGCTGGGGGTTCAGGTGGTCAACACTTTTATCGGCCGTGATTGGACCCGAAGCGTGGACGACAATTGGCCGCGGTTCAAACAGGTGTGGCCCGGATTGATCAAATTCGCCGAAGAACGCGGAATCAAAGTGGCGATCGAGAATTGTCCGATGTTTTTCACCAAGGACGAATGGCCGGCGGGCAAGAACCTGGCGCATGCGCCGGCCATTTGGCGTCGCATGTTCGAGGAAATTCCGTCGGATCATTTCGGTCTGAACCTCGATCCTTCCCACCTGGTCTGGCAACAGATCGACTATTTGGCTGCGGTGCGCGAGTTCAAGGAAAAGATCTTTCATGTGCACGCCAAAGATTGCCGCGTGGATCAGCACCGGCTCAACCAGGTGGGCATTTTGGCCTGTCCGCTGGAATTTCACACCCCCAAGCTGCCGGGGTTGGGCGACGTCGATTGGGGCCGGTTCATCTCTGTGCTGGGCGACAACGGATACGACGGAGCGGTCTGTGTGGAGGTGGAGGATCGTGCGTTTGAAGGATCGTTGCAAAGCCGCAAGATTGCGCTCTTTCAGAGCGGCGCCTATCTGCGCCAGTTCATTGCCGAGTGAATGCGCTCCTGTTTTTCACGGCGACCCGATGGGTCGCTTTTTTTTTTACCGATCTGCGATGACCTTTCGCGATGAGGCCGTCGCCTGGTCTCCAAGCTCGAAAAACCTCTAGCGTCAATATTCAGCGATGAATTTGTATATTTCCACCCAACCTCGGGAGCTTGGCAACGAAAAAATATTAAGGCGGTTCCAACGCAGCCGGCGCTCTAGGATTTTTCCTCCAGTCGGACCAGCTCGCCGCTCAATTTGAGCAGTTGGATCTCGTGGATTTTAGCCGAATACTGGGCGCTGATCAGACGGCTTTCGGCATCAAGGTATTTGACCTGAATATCGCGCATCTGCAGCGCGCTGATGCTGCCCAAGCGGTATTTCTCCATGGAGATGGCCACGTTTTCCCGCGCCACCTGAACGTTCTCCCGCTCTATGTCGATCAACGCCATGTTGGCCTGGTAGTGTTGAAACAGACGGGTCAGCTCCGCTTCCAGCTGGTTTTGCAGCTCCAACACTCTCAGTGCTTGGCTGCGTTCCATCACTCGGGCGTTTTGCCGATTGCGATGGATCGAGAATCCATCAAAGAGTGTATAGCTGGCGTTCACGCCGTAATTATAGCCGTGGCTTTTATTGCTGTGCATAAGGCCGGATTGCGATTCGGAACGGGCAATGGTGTAACCGACGTTGACGCCGAGGCGCGGCAGCATGGGCGCGCAGGCGGCTGCCACATCGAACTCTGCTGCCCGGTGGTTCTTCCTCGCCCACAACAGATCGGTATTGTGCTGCAGCAGTCCCTCCCGCAGGTCCGGCAACGTCAACCGGCGGGAAAAAGAGATGGTATCCACCACTTCAAAGTGCAGGTCGCCGGCGCGGCCCAACAGCTCGTTGAGCGAGGTCCTGGCATTGTTCAGGCTGATCTCCTGGTTCATCAATCTGGAACGATCCTGGTTCAAATCGACCCGTGCGTTGAGCAGATCGAACCGGGATTCAGAACCCATCGCATGCTTGGCCTCACTGATTCTCATCCGCTGCTCCGAGATCGTCACCGCCTCCTCCAGAGACTGCTGGATCTGCTTCTGTCGGAGAATGTCATAATAGGCTGAAATCACCTCGTTCAGCGTCGTTTCCACCGCCCGGCGCGCCTCCAATTCACCCATATCACGAAACTCGCGCAGTTTATTCAGGTTGGCGAACATGGCCAGACCATCGAACAGCGTCCAGTTGAAATTCAACGCCAGGTTCTTGGCGTCCGAAACCGCGTTGGTGCGGTCGATCACATTGCCGGTGACATAGGTCTGTTTCGAATTGCTGACGCTGTGGGTGGTGGACGCGGTCGCGGCCAGTTCCGGCAGCATGCCGGCGTTGCCCGGATGGAAGTTGTTGCGGCTGATCTGCGACTCAGTGCGGGCCACGCGGATGGCGTAATTGTGCTCCATCGCCAGCTCGATGGCCTGGTCCAGGGTCAACCGTTCCTGGCCCATAGCCCCCGTTATCAGCAGCAGTGAAAAAATCAGCCAAAGCCGCTCAATTTTCATGATGATGTTTCCTATTCCTTAACCTCAAGATATTCGAACGAACGGTGGCGTTTGGAGAGATAGCTGTAGATCGCCGGTATGATGAACAGCGTCAGAAACGTTGAGAACACCAGACCGCCGCACACGGCGATGCCCATGGGAATGCGGCTTTCGCTGCCGGCGCCCAGAGCCATGGCGATAGGCAGGATTCCGAGAAACGTGGACAGACTGGTCATCACAATGGGACGGAAGCGGGAGACCGCAGCATCCTGAATCGCGGACATGAGGTCCAGCCCCTGAGCGCGGCGCTGATTGGCGAACTCGACGATGAGAATGCCGTTTTTGGTCACCAGACCGATCAGCATGATTAAACCAATCTGGCTGAAAATATTGATGGTCTGATTAAAGTACCACAGCGACAGCAGCGCGCCGGCCAACGCCAAAGGCACGGTGAACATGATGACGAACGGATCGCGAAAACTCTCGAACTGGGCCGCCAGAATCAGAAAAATCAACACCAGTGCGAGGAAAAACGCAAACAGGACGCTGGAGGAGCTTTCGCTGAAATCGCGCGACGGACCCGTGAGCTCGGTGCGGAACGAATCGTCCAACACGCGGTCGGCGATCTCATCCATAGCCTGGATGCCGTCGCCGATGGTCTTGCCGCGAACCAGGCCGGCGGACACCGTGGCAGCGACATAGCGATTGAAACGGTACAGAGTCGGAGGGCTGCTTTGCTCTTCCAGCTCCACCAGATTATCCAGACGCACCATCTGACCGTTCTTGTTGCGCACATAAAGCATCTTCAAGTCCATCGGTTCATCGCGATCGCCGCGGCCGAGCTGACCGATGATCTGATATTGTTTGGCGTTGCGGATGAAATAACCCCAGCGCCCGCCGCTGTAGGCCAGCCGCAGCGTCTCCGAGATGTCCTGAGTGGAAACCCCCAGAGTGCGGCTTCGTTCCCGGTTGATGACCACCTGAAGTTCCGGCTTGTTGAACTTTAAATCCGTATCGACAAAATTGAATATGGGATTTTTACGCGCCTCCTCGACGAACTTGGGCAACGCCTCCTTCAGCTTTTCGAAATCAGGCGCTTGGATCACATATTGCACCGGCAGAGAGGAACGCCGGCTGGTGCTGAGCGACTGATCCTGGGCGACAAACGCCCGCGCACCGGAAAGGCGGTTGACCTTGGGCGCCAGCTCCTCGGCGATCTCCTGCTGGCTGCGGATTCGTTCTTCAGGCTCCTTCAGGGTCAAACGCATGAACCCGCTGTTGGAGGCGCCTGCGCCCATGGCGGTCATGCTGAAAAGCGAGGCCCGCTCCGGCACCGCCTGCTCCACCACCTGCTCCAGCTCATCCATATAACGGCTCATGTATTCGAACGACAGCCCCTCCGGCCCGGTGGCGCGAATCTGAATGCTGCTGCGATCCTCGTAGGGCGACAGCTCGCTGGGCAGCGCGATCCAGGTCGCCACAATGATCAGCAGAGCCACGGCCACACCCACGAAGGCCCAGTAGCGATGCTGCATAAAACCCGCCAGAGCCCGGCGGTAGGTCTCGGTGATACGAGCGAAAAACGGTTCAGACCAATAGTAGAAACGGCTGTGCTTTTCCTTTTCCCGCAGAATGCGCGAGGACATCATCGGCGTCAGCGTCAGCGAGATGAACGCCGAAATGATGATGGATCCGGCGAGGACGATGCCGAATTCCCGGAACAGGCGGCCGATCAATCCTTGCAGAAAGATGACCGGCAGGAACACGGCCGCCAGCGTCACCGTGGTGCTGATGATGGCAAAGTAGACCTCCTTGGAGCCGGAGATGGCCGCCTGCAAAGGCGGCAGATGATTTTCGACTTTGGCGTAAATGTTCTCCAGCACCACAATGGCATCGTCCACCACCATGCCGATGGACAGAACAATGCCGAGCAGCGTCAACACATTGATGGAAAATCCGGCGGCGTACATGATGAAAAAAGAACCGATCAACGAAATGGGGATGGCGATCACCGGAATGACCGTGGTGCGCCAATCGCGCAGAAACAAAAAAATGATCAACACCACCAGCGCAAAAGCGGTGATCACCGTCTCCGCCACTTCCTTAATGGATTTGCGGATGTACTTGGTGTTGTCAAAACCGATGCTCAGTTTGATGTCCGGCGGCAGATCCCGCTGCATCAGGTCGATGCGCCGGTAAAATTCGTCGAGGATTTCGATGTAGTTGGCGCCGGGCTGGGGGATCAGCACCAGGCTGACCATGGGTATGCGATCCCGTTTGACCCCGGAACGATAGTTTTCCGGGCCCAGCTCGGCATAGCCCACATCCTTGAGGCGGACGATGGACTGACCGCTTTCCTTGATGATGAGATTGTTGTACTCTTCAGGGGTGTTGAGCCGGCCCATGGTGCGCACCGTCAACTCGGTGGCAGCTCCGTCGATGCGGCCGGAGGGCAGTTCCACATTTTCCCGGGTCAGGGCGGACTCGACATCCATGAGAGTGAGGTTAAATGCGGCCAGCTTGCCTGGATCGAACCACAGTCGCATGGAATACATTTTGCTGCCCCAAACCTGCACTTCGCTGACGCCCGGAATGGTGCGCAGTTTTTCCCGCAGATTGTTGGTGGCAATGTCGGTCATTTCCATTAGATCGCGGCGATCGCTCATGACGCTCAGATTGCAGATCGGCACGGCATCCGCATCCGACTTGGTGACAATGGGCGTGTCCGCGTTGCGCGGCAAATACTGCATGGCGCGCGAAACACGGTCGCGCACGTCGTTGGCCGCCGTCTCCAGATCGGACTCAAGATTGAATTCCACGGTGATGCGGCTTCGGCCCTCACGGCTTGAAGAGGAGAGTGTGCGAATCCCTTCGATGCCGCTGAGGGATTCTTCCAATGGTTCGGTGATCTGCGACATGATGACGTCGGCGTTGGCGCCGGTGTATGAGGCATCGACCGTGATGATGGGCGGGTCCACGCTGGGATACTCGCGCACGCCTAGACGTGTGTAGCCGATGAAACCGAACAAAATGATGACCAGGGACATAACAATGGCCAGGACGGGCCGGCGGATACTGGTGGCAGATAGACTCATGGATGTGGGCTCCTAGTTCAATTCTGTCACCTTGACAAGGCTGCCCGGTCGCACCTGCAGCAAGCCGGTGGTCATCACGGTATCGCCGGCAGCCAGGCCGCTGACGATTTGCACTTTGTCAGCGGTGCGCAATCCGATCACCACGGTCTTGTCAAAGGCCCTGCCGTTACGAACGACAAAGACCGATTGATTTTGTGCATCGGGGATCAGCGACTCACTGGGAATCATCAACGCGTCCTCCAGCTTTTGCAAGGTGATGCGAACCTGGGCAAACGCGCCGGGTTTAATGCGGCCGTCGGGATTGGGACAAAGGGCGCGGCAGCGCACGCTGCGAATGTCAGTGTCGATCTGCGGCTCCACGGCATAGATGCGGCCGCTGTACTCCTCGGACTCGCCCTGCACGCGGAACAGGACCGGCTGCTCTTTGGACAACAACGATTGATAGCGCTCCGGAACGGCAAAATCGATCTTGACCGGATTGATCGAAACCAAAGTGGCGATGCGGCTGCCGGCGTTGAGATACGCGCCCTCGCTGACTGAACGCAGGCCGATCACGCCGTCGAACGGCGCCTGGATTCGCGCTTTATCGATCTGCGCCTGAATCAATTGCACATCCGCCTTTGCGGTGTTCAACCGGTTGAGCGCTGCTTCATACTCCTCCTGGCTGATCGCTTCGATGGCCAGCTGCTTTTTCTGCCTCGCTTCGGTGTCCTGGGCCAGCTTGAGCAGGGCCGAAGCACGGTTGAATTGCGCCTGCAGTTCAGCGTCATTGATCTGCAGCAGCAGATCTCCTTTGCGCACCCGGCTTCCTTCACGGAAATTGATCCGCGTCACTCGGCCGGAGATCTCACTGGTAAGCGCCACCGATTCATTGGCAAGGATGGATCCGGTGGCTGAAATTTCGTTTTCCACATCCTGGGGTTTGACTTGATAAGCGCGCACCTCGATCACCTCGCCGCCGCGGCCGCCGCTCTGCCGGCGGTCCGCTGCCGCCGGTTTGGCCCAAGGACGCCATTTATTCAACCCCAATAATAAAAGAACCAGGCCCAGAATGAGCCAACGGACTGTTTTCTTCATAGTGCATCCTTGCGCAATGTTACACCCCCCGGACAAATCATCCTTGATTTAAACTTTTAATATAATTATTTTTTATTTTAGATGGAACAAGAAAAAGTCGACGGCTAAACCGAACAGGCTTTTTTGCCTGGCATCACACCAAGAGGCGGTTATGCAGGACACCGATAAGGACGCGTTGTTTGAAATGCTGCGTTCCCGTTTGCACCATGTGATTCCGGTGGCGGAGATACGCCATAAAGCGGAAATCGCGGCGGAGATCAACCGGCTTAAAAAAGAGCGCCATGCCGTCATATTAGGACACAACTATATGGAGCCGGCGCTGTATCTTTCTGTGCCGGATTTTAAGGGCGATTCGCTGGAGTTGAGCCGCCAGGCGGCGAAAACGGATAAAGACCTCATCGTCTTCTGCGGCGTCCGTTTTATGGCCGAAACCGCAAAAATTCTCAATCCGGAAAAAACCGTGCTGATCCCTTCCCCCAAAGCCGGCTGCTCGCTGGCGGAAAGCATCACCGCAGAGGATGTGCGCCGGCTCAAGGCGCTTCACCCCGGCGTGCCGGTGGTGACCTACATCAACACCTACGCCGACGTAAAAGCGGAGAGCGACATCTGCTGCACCTCGGGCAATGCGGTGCGCGTGGTGCAGTCGCTGGCAAACGATCGAGTGATTTTTTTGCCCGACCGCTACCTGGCCGGCAATGTGGCGCGGGAAACAGGCAAACGCATCGTGTTCCCAGTCAAAACCGCAGCCGGGTTGCAGCCAGCGGAGCCCGGCCTGGAATACGCCATGATCGGTTGGGACGGCAAATGCGAGGTCCACGACCAATTCACCGTCGAAGACGTCGAGGACATCCGCAAACAATTTCCCGACGTGGTCATTCTGGCGCACCCCGAATGCCGACCGGAAGTGACTGCAGCGGCGGATTTCTCCGGCTCCACCTCGGCGATGATCAAGTACATTCAACAAAAAACGGCGCCGCAGTTCCTGCTGCTGACGGAATGCAGCATGGCGGACAACATCGCTGCGGAGAATCCGGACAAGGAGATGCTGCGGCTCTGCAGCGTCCGTTGCCCGCATATGAACGAGATCACCTTGGAGCAGACCCTTCTCTCCCTGCAGCGAATCCAATATGTAGTGCATGTTGAAGAGTCGATCCGCCGGCGTGCACTGCGTGCGGTGCAAAGAATGTTGGAGATCGGTTGAATGTCCTCCTGCCAGCGAGGACGCCCCCTGCGTCATCAACTCCTTTAATCATGGTCAGTGTTCATAATCAGAGGTTCACCCTTATCATGTCTAAGCTCACGCGATTATAAAGCCATGAATCCTTGTGTTCAAGTCATACCCCAGATCGGACTGGATATAGGTTCCGTCGAGGCCAAACTGGTCCTTCTTTGTTCGCACCCCCCTGCCGCCGACTTGGCCGCACGCTTTGAACGGATTCGTCCCTTTGGTGCGGGTTGGCTCCTCGCCGGCCGCACCGCAGTAGCCGGCAATCCGGAACAAGCGGCGCTGACCCTGCTGGAGCTGGTCCGTTCCTGGCCGGAGCCGCTGCGAATACTAATCACCGGCAGCCACGGGCGAATACTTTGCGAGCGCTTGCAGGCGCCGCTGATCAACGACTTTAAGGCGATCGGACGCGGCGTGGCCGCTCTTCTACCGCAGGTCAAAACCATTCTGGAGATCGGCGGCGACCATTCGCGTTATCTGCGGATTCGCCTGAACGAGGATTCGAGCGAACCTACCATCGTGGACTATGAACGCAACGGCGACTGCGCCGCAGGCACCGGTTCCTTCATCGATCAACAGGCGCAGCGGCTGCGCTATCAAATTGACGAGATCGGCCCGCTGGTATTGAGCGCCGATATCGCGGCCAACATCGCCGGCCGCTGTTCGGTGTTCGCTAAATCGGATATGGTGCATGCCCAACAACGCGGCTACTCTCCGGCCGCTATCTTTAAAGGATTGTGCGAAGCCGTAGTGCGCAATTACAAAGGCGCCATTCTTCGCGGCAAGACCATCGAGCCGCCAGTGGCCTTTATCGGCGGCGTGGCAGCCAACGCCGGCGTGGTGCAGGCCATGCGCAGCCTGTTGCACCTGCAGGAACATGAACTGATTGTGCCGCAGGAGCATGCGTTCATCGCTGCTCTGGGGTGCGCATCGCTGGCCGGCGCCGCGCCCTTTGACTCGAAAAAACTGAAAAACAAAACGCACATCGCGTTGAACGAAGAACAGAGCTATCGGCCGGAAAAACTCACCACCGATCTGGTGGTCTTTGCCCAGCCTCCAGTACGGCCGCTGCCCTCCGCGGGCCGGCTGAGCGTGTACTTGGGCATCGATGTCGGCTCCGTGAGCACGAACCTGGTTCTGCTGGACGAACAGGGCTGGGTCGTGGACGAAATCTATACGCGCACCGAGGGCCGGCCGGTGGAGGTTGTACAGCGGGAGCTCGCCGTGTGGAAGGAAAAATGGGGCGACCAGGTGCGCGTGCTCGGCGTAGGCGCCACCGGTTCAGGCCGCGAATTGGCGGGTGAACTGGTGGGCGCGGATACGATCAACGACGAGATCACCGCGCACAAGACCGGCGCTACGTTCATCGCAAACCGCCTGTACAACGAAGCGGTGGACACAATTTTTGAGATCGGCGGCCAGGACTCAAAATTCATCGCCATAGAAAACGGTGTGGTGGTGGATTTCACCATGAACGAGGCCTGCGCAGCAGGTACCGGCTCCTTTCTCGAAGAACAGGCGGCCAAGCTGGGCATCTCGATCATCGACGAATTCGCTGAACTGGCGCTCTGCTCAGAGACCCCGGTGCAAATGGGCGAACGCTGCACCGTGTTCATGGAAAAGGATGTGTCCGCTTATCTGCAGCAGGGCGTAGCCAAAAAAGACATCGCCGCCGGCCTGGCGTTCAGCGTGGTACAAAACTATCTGAACCGGGTGGTGCGCGACCGAAGGATCGGCGACAAAATTTACTTTCAGGGAGGCACCGCTTATAACAAAGCGGTGGCCGCAGCGTTCGCCGCAATCTTGCACAAGCGCATCGTGGTGCCGCCGCATAACGGCGTGATGGGCGCCATCGGCGCTGCCCTGCTGGCGCGTGATCATATGGCGCAGCAGAACCATGCCAGCCGGTTTTACGGCTTTGAATTGAAAACCGAGTTCTCCATCACCCATTTTCGCTGCAAGGCTTGCTCCAATCAGTGTGAGATCCAGCAAATCACGGTCAACGGCGAAAAAACCTTTTGGGGGGATAAATGCTCGGACCGCTACCGCAAGAGAACGAACGCGGTCCAGCGCACCGTGCTGCCCGATTTAATCGGGCTCTACACCAATCTGCTGAATCAGGACATTCCCGGGCCGGATGGACTGGGAATCCGCATCGGCATACCCAAAGCGCTTTATTACTATGACCGTTTTCCGTTTTGGCGCAGCTATTTCGGCGCCCTCGGCGCCGAGGTGGTGATCAGCGAAACCAGCAACCGCCCCATCATCGCCCTCGGCCGTGAGCACAGCATTGCGGAACCCTGCTTTCCCATCATCGCCAGTCACGGTCATGTCGTGCGCTTGTTTGAAAAGACGGATATCGATTATGTGTTCGTCGCCAATGCCATCAACGGCGAAACCGAATTCCCGCAAACGGAGTCGTGGTTCTGCCCCTGGGGCCAAACCTTGCCGCTGGTGCTGAAGAACAGCTTTACGGACGAAGGGTGGCGGCGCCGACTGCTAGCGCCGGTGATCCGTTTCCGCGATGGAGAGGAATCTGTGGAAGCGTCGTTGTTCGCGATGGCGAAAAAATTCGGCGTGTCCAGAAAACGCCATCGCCAGGCGGTGCGCTGGGCCTATGCGGCGCAGAGAGCCTTTCAACAGGAAGTTCAAGAGGTCGGTCGACAGGCGTTGCAGACGCTGCGGCAAAACCGCAAGCCGGCCATCGTGCTGGTGGGCCGCGCCTACAACCTGTATGATCCGGGCCTGAATCTCAACATTCCGGCCAAACTGCGTGAAGGGTACGGCATCGACGTACTGCCCATGGATTTTGTGCCGTATCGAGGCATCGACATCTCCGCCTGGCATGAGAACATGTTTTGGAATTACGGCCGCAAAATTCTCCAGACCGCGGCGTGGATGGCCGGACAAAAAAACCTGCATCTGATATACATCACCAATTTCAAATGCGGCCCGGATTCTTACATCAAGCATTTTGTCCGCGATGCCGTCGGCGCTCCCTATCTCACCCTGCAATTCGACGAACACAGCAACGATGCCGGCGCTCTGACCCGATGTGAAGCTTTTTTGCAGAGCAAGGGGATTTTGGCCGGCATGATCCGTCCGACGGTTCCCAGCCCGCAGGCGAACCTGGCCGCAGAGGGGCTGACAAATTCGAGAAAGCCGCATGCGTAATCCCCTGAGCGGAAGAACACTGTATATTCCGCAAATGTCGCTGGAGGGCAGCGCCTGCATGGCCGCCGCTTTCCGCTCCATCGGCGTGCAGGCGCAGCCGGCGCCGGAGGCGACCACCGCCACCTATCAGCTGGCGAAAAAGTATTTATCCGGCGATGAATGCCTGCCCGAAGCCGTGACCCTGGGCAGTCTGCTGCAGATCACCCAACAGCCAGGTTATGACCCGGCGAAAACCGCGGTCATGATGCCGACCTCCAACGGACCCTGCCGCTTCGGCCATTATCTTCCTTTGCTGCGCAAGGTGTTCAGTCAACGGGGCGAAGACGAGGTGCTGCTCTTTTCCCCCTCCAGCACCGACGGCTATGCGGACATCGGAGCGCACGCGCGGGAGCTGGTGCGCACCGGCTGGCGTGCAGTGGTGGCTTCGGATATTCTGCGCAAATTATTATTCTCCACCCGGCCGTACGAGTTGCAGCCGGGCGCCAGCGACGCGGTCTATCGCCGCTCGCTCGATCTGCTCTGCGAGGCCATCGCCACGCCGCAGGTTTCCCAGCGGAAACGGCTGCAGCGAATGGTCGCTGCGTTGGAGACCATTCTTGCCGATTTTTCCGCCATCGCCCAGGATCGCACCCGGCCGCGGCTGCTCATCGGCGTCGTCGGAGAAATTTTCTGCCGCCTGGATGAATTCAGCAACGACCAGCTGGTGCGAACGGTGGAAAAGTTCGGCGGAGAGGTGTGGATGTCCGATGTCTCTGAATGGGTCTGGTACACCAGCGACGAAGCGGAAAAACGGCTCATCCGCACCGGCAGGCGCTGCTCCTTCAGCATGCTGGGCGAAAAAATAAAAAACTCGATCATGGCGGCGGATGAGCACAGGCTGCTGCAGCCGTTTCACCAGGCTTTTAAAAAATATCCAGAGCCGCGTCACATAGGTGAAATTTTGCAGCTGAGCCGTCCGTATCTGCCGAGGGAAGGCGCGCATGGAGAGATGGTGATCAGTCTGGGCAAAGCCATCTGGTATCACCACCACGGTGTCCGTGGAGTCATCGACATCAGTCCGTTCACCTGCATGAACGGCATCGTGTGCGAAGCGGTCTATCCGCGCGTGAGCCGCGATCTGAACGGCTTTCCGCTGCGCGTGCTCTATTTCGACGGATTGCGCTCCCGAATCGAGACCGAGGTGGAGATCTTTATGGAATTGGCGAGGAATTATCACTCATGATCTATGTTACCAGTGCCCTGCGCTGGCTGATCGGGCTGCCGCTGGCTGCGTTGGCCCTGCTCAGCATCACCCTGATGGCCATGGTGTTGCCGATGAAAATTTACAATCGGCCCGGCCGTGCGCTGCTGCGCGGACTAGTGCGGCTGTTCGGCGGCCGGGTTCGGGTCGAGGGATTGGAACAGGTGGATCCGGCTAAAGGCTATCTATTCATGTCCAATCACGTCAGCCTGTTTGATATTCCAGTGCTCGGCGGGTATATTCCCAACCTGGCCCGGGGCCTGCAGGCGGCGGAGCAATTCAACTGGCCCATTGTGGGGTGGTTTCTCCGCGCCATCGGCAACATTCCCATTTCGCGCAAAAACGCCCGGGCGTCCTGGGCCAGCATGCAACGGGCGGCGCAGATCATAAAAAACGGCACCTCGGTCATCATTCTGCCTGAAGGCACGCGTACGCGCACCGGAGGGCTGAGCGAATTTAAAAAAATGCCGTTCCATTTCGCCAAAATGGCGGACGTGCCGATCGTGCCCATCGGCCTGTCCGGACTGTATCAATTTAAAAACCGCGGCAGCTGGTTGGTTCGGCCGGGCCTTATCAAGGTACGCTTCGGTCGGCCCATTCCCGTGGAACAGATCGCCGGCTGCAAGGTCGATGAGCTGCGCCTGCTCGTCCGCGAGCGTATCAGCGAGATGATTGAAACACCGTAAAAATAAAAGATCCTACAGCAGGTAGGGCGGCGGAGCATCCGAGTGGGAAGCAATGGGTGGATGTACGGACAGGTCATTTTCAGCTTGGCCATGCCGATCATCGCGGAGCAGGAGCTCCGCGCTCCCCTTTACGAATACTTGATCCACTTGACCACCTCCGGCAGCGTCGCCCGTTTGCCGTACAGCAGAATGCCGACGCGGAACACACGGCCGGTCAGCCAGATCAAGCCATAGATCGAGGCGATCATAACGGCGATGCTCAACAACACCTGATAGAGCGGGGCGGCGCCCACCGTGTAGCGCAAGAACATCAGCAGAGGCGCAAAGAAGGGTATGAGCGACAGCACCACTGCCAGGGTGCTGTTGGGATTATTGATGATGAAAAACATGGCGAGAAAGCCCATCAAAATCAGAATCGTCACCGGCCACTGCAGACTCTGAGCGTCCGCCTCATCGTTCACCATGCTGCCGAGCGCGGCGTACAATGTCGCATAAATGAAATAGCCAAAGATGAAAAAGATAAAAAAGAACAAATAGATGGAAAAGGAGATGGTGGGCAGCGCAAGGCTCTCCGCACCCGGGGCCATCTGTTTGACCATCAGCATGCCATAGGTGGATCCCAGGGCGACGAACAGCGCCCAGACGAGGAACTGGGTGAGTCCGGCGCCGCCGATGCCGATGATCTTTCCCGCCATGAACTGATCTGGCCGCACGGAAGACAGCAGCACCTCGACGACGCGCGAGTTCTTGTCCTCATACACTCCGCGCATGACGAATTGTCCGTACATGAGCAGTGCGGTGTACAGAATCAGGATCATCGCATAGCTGATGCCGAACATCACCATTCCGCTCTCCTCCTTGGTGCCTTCCTCACTGACCTTAAAGGTCCTGAGCTCCAGACGCTGAGTCAGCCGGCGCACCAACGCCTGATCGAGGCCGCTCTGCTCCAGTCGCAATCCAGATACCACATACGACACCGCCCGTTCCAGATTGGAATTAAACTCCATATTACTGATGTTCCTGGCATACACTTCAAACGCGTTCTTGTCAAAGACGTCCTGCGGCAGCACGATCAGCGCGCTCACCTTTTCACTCTGCACCCGTCGGGTGTAGCGCGCTTTCAAGGACGCCAGGCTTTCCGGTATGACGGCGACGTGTTCGAATTGGTATAAGGGTTCGTTCTGAGAATTTTTATAGGTCTCCGACATGTGTTTTTGCAAAACCGGAGCGATCCGGCCGGTCAGATCCATGACCGCCAGCGTCTTTTTCTCCCGGGCGCCCATCTGCGCCGTCAACATCTGGACGCCGATCAAAATGAAAACCAAAAACGGCATGGCCAGGGTGCCGATGATAAAGCCCTTGGTTCGGACGCGGGCGAGGTATTCTCTTTTTATCAACGTGAGCGTTTTTTTCACGACGACTCTCCTTACAAGTCATGAACCCTTGACGACGGTGATGAAAATTTCGTTAAGCGAAGGTTCGGTGACGTCAAACCCGGACACCGTCACCTGCTCCATGGCCTTGGCGAGGATCGTCTGCGGCTTGACGTGGTCGCAGGGTTGAATTTCCACATATTGGCCGTAATCGTCATACCGGCTCACCAGCGAACGATCCTGCAGAAAACGGGCATCGCCGTCATAGCGGATTCGGCATCGGTTCCTGCCAAAACGGGCTTTGATGTCCGTGAGTTTGCCCTGGAGCATGCTCTGGCCGCGATGGATCAAACACAGGCTGTCGCACAGTTTTTCCGCCTGGTCCATCAGGTGGGTGGAAAAGATAATCGTGCTTCCGTTATGCACCAGTTCCAGCATAATGTCCTTGATCAGGCCGGTGTTGACTGGATCTAATCCGGCAAAGGGTTCGTCGAGGATCACCAGTTTAGGCTGATGTAGAATGGTGCTGATGAATTGAACTTTTTGCTGCATGCCTTTGGAAAGCTCTTCCACTCTTCGGTTGCGCCACTCCTGCAGATCCACCCGCTCCAGCCACTTGTCCGCCAACGGCCCAGCCTTCCTGGCGGAGAGGCCCTTCAGTTCAGCGAAAAATTTGATGGTGTCGATCACCCGCATCTTTTTAAACAGGCCGCGCTCCTCAGGCAGATAGCCCACCTGATCAGTGATCTTGCGAGAGCCCGAGTCGCCGAGAATTTCGATGATCCCGGAGTCCGGCATCAGAATATGCAGCAGCATGCGGATGGTGGTGGTTTTGCCGGCGCCATTGGGACCCAAGAGTCCGAAAATTTCGCCGGCTGGAATGTCCATGGACAGATTCTGCACCGCCCGGACCTCATCAAAGCTCTTCTGGACGTTTTTCAAACTAACCGCATTGGCCACGACAATAGACTCCTTGGTTAAATGTTAAGATGCCGCTGTGAGAAGGGCTCCGTATAAAGGCGATCAGGTCTCATAGATCAGGTCCAGTATACGTGAAACCTCTCTGGCTTGTTTCCCGGAAAAAGCCGGCTCCCGGTCTTCCCGGATCGACCGGCTGAAATCATCAATAAGGGGCGCATGTAGGTTGGCATGCGGCGGATGCTGTTCGACGCGCCGGCCCTGCTCGGTGGTGATGATCAGCGAGCCCTGATTGAGGGGGTCCGCCTGTAGGGTGCCGTACTCACCGAACACCTCTACGCTGTCGCGGGCATCCATAGACGCGTGGGTGACAGACAGCACGGCGATGGCGCCGGTCTGCATTTCCAGCACCGCCACAGCGGTGTCTTCCACATCCCGGTCCCGGTACGCAGCCCGCGTGGTGAAGGACTTTACGCCGACAACCGGGCCCAGCAGGTGAAGCAGGACTTCGATGCGGTGACAGCCGATATCCATCATCGGCCCGCCGCCGGACAGGGCTTTTTGCAGCAGCCAGTGGCGCGGCTGGCCGGCTTGCACTTGAAAAGGGGAGAAGGCGTTGATCTGGATCAGGGAGACGGCGCCCAAGCTGCCGCCGTCAATGAGCTCTTTCATCCGGTGGATCAGTGGATAAAAATGACGATAATAGGCGACGCTGAATTTGACCGCCTGTCGGCTGCAGGCGTCGAGCATACGGTCGCATTCAGCGACGCACAGGGCCATGGGTTTTTCGCAGAGGACGTGTTTGCCGGCCTGGGCTGCGGCGATGGTTTGTTCCTGATGGAGATATACCGGCGTGGCGATATACACCGCCTCTACCTCTGGGTCCTGCAGCAGGGTTCGCCAGTGATCATGGCGCCTGGGGACGCCAAAAGCTTGAGCAAAAACTGCCGCAGCCTCGGGCCGACGGCTGCTCACCGCCACCAGCTCGCTGGAGTGCAAGGCTTGCAACGCCGGTGCAACCCGTTTGCGGGCGATATCGCCGCAGCCGATCAATCCCCATTTCACCGCGGACATAGCCATTTTCTCTTTCCCATCATTGCGGAAGGCGTTCCCTAAGCCACCCGGGCAGCCCCAATGACCCCACTTTAACGATATTTCAAAAATTAATCAAGCATAAAAATATCACTTGAAAAAATTGGATATTAAAAGTAAGTTGTATTCCAATTTAAAAGAGGGTGTCGTGAGACTATTAGATTATCTGGCTCCCAATCTTGTCTTTCTGGATCTCACCGGCAAAGACAAAAACGACGTCATCACCAAAGTCGTGCATCTGATGAAACAGCAAAAGGCCATTGACGACGAAAAGAATTTTCTCCAGGAGGTGTTCCAGCGCGAAAAGCTGGGCTGTACCGCCATCGGCGGCAATGTGGCGATCCCGCACGCGCGCACGCGCACGGTGAAAAACATCGTCATCGCCTTTGCCCGCTTGACTCCGGGCGTGGATTTCTGCGCCATGGACCAGGAGCCGATCCGGCTGTTGTTTCTCTTGGGTACGCCCATGGAGGCGGTGGGCGACTATCTTAAGGTTCTGGCCAAGCTCTCCAAGTTGCTCAAAGACGGGGCCAACCGGAACAGATTGATTCAGGCAGGGTCGGCGGAAGAGATCTACGCCATCCTGGAGGAGCTCGAGCTGCAAGCCGACTGAGGGGGCGGCGGGGCGATGAAAAGGGTTGACTTTTTCGCACCCTATTAGTATATTAATAGGCTAAAATCGTACTTTCGGCGCGTTCGTCTAGGGGTCTAGGACACCGGCCTCTCACGTCGGTAACACGGGTTCGAATCCCGTACGCGCTACGCTGTCACCGCACTGGTTTGTCCGCGCCCGTAGCTCAACTGGATAGAGCATCTGACTACGGATCAGAAGGTTGGGGATTCGAACTCCTCCGGGCGCGCCAGAAGGAAAGGCTCTTGCCGTGCAGGATCACGCCGATTGGATGGCCTTGGCCCTCCGCGAAGCGGAAAAAGCGTTTGACAAAGGGGAAGTGCCGATCGGTGCGGTGGTAATTCATCAAGGCCGCATCGTCGGCCGCGGTCACAACATGATGGAGACGCTGCAGGATCCGACGGCGCACGCCGAAATGCTGGCCATCACCTCGGCCGCCAACACGCTGGCGTCCTGGCGGCTGGAGGGGTGTGTCTTGTATGTCACCCTCGAGCCTTGTATCATGTGCATGGGCGCCATTCTCTTATCACGCATTCCCACCATCGTTTTTGGAGCTCAGGATCCCCGCTACGGCGCTTGCGGCGGTGCGATTCAGCTTGCGCAGCACGAGCGGATCGACGTGCATACGAACGTGATCCGCGGCGTGGCCGAGGCCGAGTGCAGCGAGCTGATCAGGCGTTTTTTCCAGCAGGTCCGTAGGGAAAAGACGAGCCGACGCGACGCAGGCTGAAGCGGACAGTAAAACGAGCAGGAGAGGTGCCGGAGCGGCTGATCGGGGCGGTCTCGAAAACCGTTGTGCCCTTTTGGGTACCCAGGGTTCGAATCCCTGCCTCTCCGCAACCCGGTGGGATGTTCATTCAAAGGGCGATGACCGCCGAGTCAATTAGGAGAGGTGTCCGAGAGGCTGAAGGAGCACGCTTGGAAAGCGTGTGTAGGTTTACGCCTACCGCGGGTTCGAATCCCGCCCTCTCCGCAGGTGTTATAGAGCAAGTATGGGGCTGTAGCTCAGCTGGGAGAGCGATACGTTCGCAACGTATAGGTCGTGGGTTCGAATCCCATCAGCTCCACAATGGCTGTGCTAGATGGGGAGCTAGCGGTGCCCTGTAACCTGCAACCCGCTCCAGCAGGATCGAATTCCCATTCTGAGGTCTGCTTATTTCCCTGCACTTCTGCGGTCAGCAACGTTGATCATTCAAGCCCTACGCAATAGAAAGGTGCCCAACCCCGCCAGGATCGGAAGAGAGCAACGGTAAGCATTCTGACTTTGTGCCGTGGGAGTACTTGAACGGAGTTGTGAACCGCGGTCCCAGGAAACAGAGGGATCGAAGGTGGGTGCACAGCCATTCTTTCTTGAAACACCATCCTAATCGTCGGAACACGCCATGTCGTACCTGGTCCTCGCGCGCAAGTATCGTCCCATGTTTTTCGATGACGTGGTGGGGCAGCAGCATGTCACCCACACGCTGCAGAATGCCATCCGGCAGAACCGAATCGCCAACGCTTATCTTTTTTCCGGTCCTCGCGGCGTGGGTAAAACCACGGTGGCGCGCATTTTAGCCAAAGCGCTCAATTGCGATCAAGGTCCGACCGTCACCCCCTGCAACCAGTGCTCCTCCTGCATCGAGATCAACGAAAGCCGCAGCCTCGACGTGTTTGAGATCGACGGCGCTTCCAACCGCGGCATCGATGAAGTACGCAACCTGCGTGAAGGATTGCGCTACTCCCCCACGCCGGGCAAATACCGCATCTATATCATCGACGAAGTGCACATGCTCACCAACGAGGCGTTCAACGCGCTGTTAAAAACCCTGGAAGAACCTCCGCCGCAGGTGCTCTTTGTCTTTGCCACCACCGAAGCCCACAAGGTGCCGGCCACTATTCTCTCTCGCTGTCAGCGGTTTGATTTCAAACGCATGAGTGTGAAAAAAATCATGGAACAGCTGGCTGAACTGTGCCGGCAGGAAAATATCGAAATCGAGGAAGAGGCTCTGCGGATGATCGCAGTGAAAGCAGACGGCAGCATGCGCGATTCACAGAGCGTCCTGGATCAGATCATCGCCTATGCCGGCGACACCGTCTCGGCGCAAGGCGTGGCCGCTCTGCTGGGCATCATCGACCAGCAGCTGTTCTTTGAGGTGACTGATCTCATTCAATCCGGGGACGTGCTGGCGGGTGTGCGCCTGGCCAGCCGTATTTTTTCCGAGGGCTATGATTACAGTGAATTCATGATCGGATTGCAGGAACATCTACGCAATTTTCTCGTCGTCGCAGCCACCGGTTCCCCGGCCGAGATCGACGCTTCGGAGGAGAGCAAGGGGCGCTATTTGGCGCAAAAAGACGCCTTTTCGGTGGAGGACCTCTTAAGGCTGACGAAAATCTGCGCCGATGCGGAAAATCTCCTGCGCCGCAGCGCCAACGCCCGCCTGCATTTGGAAGTCACCATCGTCAAGCTGATCAAGCTCAACCGCAGCGTGCGCCTGTCGCAGCTTTTAGAGCAATTGGATGTAAAAAAAAACCCTAATTTAGAAACCGGCCTCGCTGCCGGCCCACCGCCCGTTCCGCCCAGCGCGGCTGTCGCAAAGCCGCACTCTATTGCCGCAGCGGCCCCGCCGGCGCCCAGCGCTGGTGCAAAAATCACTCTGGCTGAGCTGGAGGCCCGCTGGCCGGAGATCACCGATCACATCAAAAAGACCAGAATCGCGCTTGGCGCCCTATTGAGTGAAAGCTGGCCGCTGAGCTTGGCCGACAACCGGCTGGAGATCGGCTTTGCCCCGCACAATGGGTTCAGCATCAGCTCGCTGGAGGCCAACCGGGAACAGGTGCAAACCCTGCTCTTCGACCTGCTGGGCGTGCGCCTGCAGGTCTCCGGAGTGCGTGACGCCGAGGGACGCGTACCGAAAAATCCCAACGCCGTTCTGCCGTCCGACCGCAAACGCGAATTCGAAAAACTGGCGGAAGAGAATGAATTGATTAAAAAAATTGTTGATACCTTTGATACGGAATTTTTGAAATGAGCAGGAGTTGAAATGATGAACAAAGGCGCCATGTCGGGATTGCTGAAACAAGCGCAAAAGATGCAGGAAGAACTGGCCAAAGCGCAAGCCGCACTGGCGGACCTCAGAGTCATCGGCAGCGCCGGCGGCAATATGGTGACGGTCACTGCCAACGGCAGTCAGGAAATTCTCCAAATCAAGATCGATCCGGAGGTGGTTAATCCGCAGGATGTGGAGATGTTGGAAGATTTGGTGCTGGCCGCGGTGAACCAGGCGCTGGTCAACTCCAGAGCCGCGGCCGAGGAACAGATGGCCAAGGCCACCGGCGGTTTTAATCCCGGCGACATGCTGGGTGGTCTGAAAATCCCGGGGCTTTCTTGATGAGACCGAGCGCCGACATCCAGTCCAGCTGTATGTTCTGCGAGCCAAGTGGCCATGCGCTATTATTCTGAAACCGTGGAGCGGGCCATCCATGAGCTGGCCAAGCTGCCCGGCATCGGTCGCAAAACCGCACAACGGCATGTGTTCTATCTGTTAAAAACTTCTGCCGCTGAGGTGGACTCGCTGTCGCAAGCGCTGCTGGACCTCAAACGCAAGGTGGGCTATTGTTCGATCTGCTACAATATCACCGAACAAGACCCCTGCCCCATCTGTAGAAGCGAACAGCGAGACCGGTCGACGATCTGTGTGGTGGAAGAGGCCAACGACGTGCTGGCGTTTGAAAAGATCGGGGAATATAAAGGCCTGTACCACGTTTTAGGGGGCGCACTCTCGCCCCTGGACGGCATCGGGCCCGATGATCTGAAAATCAGGGAATTGCTCGCCCGTTTGCAGAACGACGTCAGAGAGGTGATCATCGCCACCAATCCCAGCACTGAGGGTGAAGCGACCCTCTTTTACTTGACCAAACTCATCAAACCTCTGCAGATCAAGCTATCGCGCATCGCTCAGGGCATTCCCATGGGTGCAGATATCGAACACGCCGATGAGGTCACTCTGTCCAGAGCTTTGGACGGGCGCCTGCCGTTATAGTTGTCCCCGCAGAATCGTTTTTATCTCTTGCCTTTATGCTTTTTTTTTATAATATTTTAATTTTATTATAACAAAATATGGACAGGCAGACAAAAAGGAACCTGATGCGCTCTGATGCCATTCGCTTAAAAGATTATCCGGCGCTGGTTCTCGCGACTACACTGGGAAGCGGCTTTTTCCCCATAGCGCCGGGTACAGTCGGCTCTTTTCTGGCCGTGCTTGCGCTTTTTCTGCTGCCTGAGCTGACCGCCGCTGACCTGCTCGCCGTCATCCTGGCTGCCTATTTTCTCGGCGTCTGGGCCGCCGGCTACTGTGAGTCGATCTGGGGCAAGGATCCCGGCCGGGTGAACTGGGACGAAGTGGTCGGCCAATGGATCGCTGTATGGTTCCTTCCACGAACTACGTTCCTGCTTTTAAGCGGATTCTTGCTGTTTCGCTTTTTTGACATTTTCAAGCCGCCGCCGGTTCGCGATGCTGAAAACCTAGCCGGCGGCTGGGGCATCATGACCGATGATGTGGCGGCAGGCGTCTATGCCAATCTGGTTTTGCAGATCGGCCGGTATCTGTACACATCCCTGTTCTAGGACTGCATGCACGCGGAAATTATATCGATCGGCGATGAGCTGATCAGCGGAAAAACCATCAACAGCAACGCCGCCTGGATGGGGCGGCAGTTGTTGCTGATCGGCGTGCCGGTGTTACAAGTGACCACCGTGGGCGATGACGCGGCCATGATCCGCGAAGCCCTGGCAACAGCGGAGCGCCGGTCGGAGATCATTTTGATCACCGGCGGCCTGGGACCGACGCACGACGACATCACGCGCTCGGCTCTATGCCAATACTTTCAATGCGATCTGGTCCTGAACCCGGTGGTTCTGGAACAGATCCGCGAACGATTTCGCCACCGCGGTCTACCGCTGGCCAAGTCCAACGAAAGTCAGGCCATGGTGCCCTCGGCCGCACAGGTGATTTACAACCGGCAGGGAACTGCGCCGGGATATCATTTCGAACAGTCCGGCCGGCATGTCTACGTCCTGCCCGGCGTGCCCCATGAGATGCAGGGCATGATGAACGAGAGCATTCTTCCGGAGATCCGCGCACGGCAAACCGAATGGTTCATCGAATCGAAAACTTTCTGCACCAACGGCATTGCCGAAAGCATGCTATATGAAAAGATCGGCAATCCCGCCGAGGTCGAACGTTGGGCCAAGATGGCCTTTTTACCCGCGCCCTCCGGAGTGCAGGTCCGCCTGATCGCTCAGGGAACCTCGGCCGCTGAAGCGCGGCAAAAGCTGGAGCAAGCGGCCGCCCGCGTGCTGGAACGAGCGGGCCGCTATATCTATGCGGACTATGAGTGCACTCTGGAACAGGTGGTCGCAGAGCTGTTAACCCAAAGGAAAGCCACGGTGGCTACGGCAGAGTCCTGCACCGGTGGACTGATCGCGCACAAGTTGACCAGCATTGCCGGCAGTTCGGCTTATTTCGAACGTGGGGTGGTATGCTACAGCAACCGCGCTAAAACCGAGTTGCTGCATGTGCCCACGTCGTTGATCGAACGACACGGCGCTGTGAGCGAACAGGTGGCAATGTCCATGGCGGAAAATGTGCGGCGCATCGCCGGCGTGGATTACGGGATTGCCACCACCGGCATCGCCGGGCCGGGCGGCGGCAGCGACGATAAACCAGTCGGCCTGGTGTTCATCGGCGTGGCGGACAAATCCGGATCGCAATGGGAGCGGCACATTTTCAGCGGCGAACGCTGGCTGAACAAGGAACGGTTCGCCAACAGCGCCCTGAACCTGCTGCGAAAAAGAATCATAGGGTTTTAATCTATGCCGAGCTGTCGATCCTTCGTCTGCATCGAACTGCCGAAGGAGATCAAAGAAAACCTGGCCGTTCTGCAGAGCCGGCTCCGGCCTCTGGCCAAGGGAACAGCCAGTTGGCCCAAGCCCGAGGGGCTGCACCTGACGCTGAAATTTCTCGGTGATGTGACCCCCGGTCGACTGGAAGCGGCAGCCGATGCTCTGAAACGCGGCTGTGCCGAAAGCCAAAAATTTCAAGTGTGCCTTCGCGGCACAGGCGGCTTTCCCGATCTGCGAGCGCCGCGGGTGCTCTGGGTCGGCCTTGCCGACCCCAGCGGCGAGCTGGAAAAACTGCAGCTGCGGATCGAACAGACCTTTCGCGCCGCTGGTTTTGCGGCTGAAGAGCGGCCTTTTTCCCCGCATCTGACCATTGCCCGCATCAAGGCGCCCAAAGAGGCGGCTGTGCTTGCGCGTCAATGGCAGGCCACCTCCCTCGAGAACCTCTGTTTCTCTGTCGACGAGGTGGTGCTGATGCGCAGCGACCTGCGTCCCGACGGAGCGCTGTATACGCCGATGCGACGCTTGGGATTAGCGACGCCTGTTTAGGATACTAGAGCGGGCAAACCGCTCTTAATATAAATCATCGTTGCAAAGAGAATTATCGATTGATCGGCGCACCGCATCAATCAGAGAGGAGCCCAACATGCCAGAGGAGAAAGACGAAAAGCGCAAAGCCCTTGAATTGGCGATGACGCAGCTGGATCGTCAATACGGCAAAGGTTCGGTGATGTGGTTGGGGGATGACCGGGCGGAAGGGATTGACGTCATTTCAACCGGTTCCATTTCCTTGGATGCGGCTTTGGGCGTAGGCGGCGTTCCGCGCGGCAGAATCATTGAAATCTTTGGCCCTGAATCCTCGGGCAAAACCACGCTCGCGCTGCACATCGTCGCAGAGGCGCAACGCAAGGGCGGCCTGGCGGCCTTTATCGATGCTGAACACGCGTTGGATGCAAAATACTCGCGCCAGCTGGGCGTGGATATCGACAACCTGTTGATCTCGCAGCCAGACACCGGCGAGCAGGCGCTCGAGATCACCGAAACCCTGGTGCGCAGCGGCGCTTTGGACGTGGTGGTCATTGACTCGGTGGCTGCTTTGGTACCGCGCGCAGAAATTGAGGGCGAAATGGGCGACGCCCAGATGGGCCTGCAGGCCCGCTTGATGTCGCAGGCGATGCGCAAATTGACCGCAGCCATCAGCAAATCCGCAACCTGTGTGGTTTTCATCAACCAGATCCGTGAAAAGATCGGCGTTATGTTCGGCAGTCCGGAAACCACCACCGGCGGCCGAGCGTTGAAATTCTACTCGTCCGTGCGCCTCGACATCCGCCGTATCGCTTCCATCAAGGACGGAGAGAACGTCATCGGCAACCGCACCAAGGTCAAGGTGGTCAAGAACAAGGTCGCTTCCCCGTTTCGCGAAGCCGAATTCGACATCATTTACGGCGAAGGCATCTCCAAACTCGGCGATCTGCTGGATCTGGCGGTGAACGCCAAGATCATCGACAAGAGCGGCACCTGGTTCAGCTACGGCGAGGAACGGTTAGGACAGGGTCGTGAAAACGTCAAACGGTATCTGCTGCAAAACCCGGAGATGGTCGACGCCATCGAACGCCGTGTGCGCGAATCCCTGGGACTGATCCGCACAACGCCGGCTGAACCGGACAAAGAAGAGAAAAAAGGGAAATAACCGGCGCGCGCTCCGGGGCAGGGAAACGTGTCTGCGACCAGAAAAGTCACCGCACTGGAAATCCAAAAGGCGAAAAAAAACCGCGTCTCTGTTTTTCTTGACAACGTTTTCGCCTTTGGCCTGGATCAGGATGTGCTGGTCGAATCCGGCATTGCCCGGGGCGACGAGCTGTCCGAAGAGCGGGTGGCGGAGATTCTCGACCTGGAGGAGCGCCATCGCGCGAAACAGAAAGCCCTGCGATTGCTGGCCGTGCGGGCGCGCAGCCGCCGTGAGCTCGCCGATCGTCTGGCTATGGCGAAATTCTCCGCAGCGGTGATCGATGGCGTGCTGCAAGAGTTGGAGCGATTGCAGCTGATCGATGACGATGCCTTTGCCCGCTCTTTCAGCCAGAACCGCATGGCGACGCGGCCGGCGGGTAAGATTCTGCTGCAGCGGGAATTGCAGCAGAAAGGCCTGTCGGAGACAGAGATCAACGCAGGCATTGCCAAGGCCTACGAAAACCAGACGGAAAGCCAGGTAGCCCGGGCGTTGGCGGAAAAGCGTAAAAAGAGCTGCGGCTCTCTGGACGAACGAAAGGCCAAACAGCGGGTATCCGACTTTTTGCTTCGCCGCGGATTCTCCTGGGATGTGGTCTCAGAGATTCTCGAGGATTGGGATCAGTACTAAATATGAAATTAAAAGGATCGACACGGATTGCTTCTCTGATCGTTTGCTGGTGCGGACCTGCATTATTCATAAACAACAAATAAACTTTTAACACTTGTTTTTTCATTCAGAGATTTAAAATTTATTCTACCACGAGAGCTCGAAACGCACGAAGAATAAATCATTGACCTAAAATTTCTAGTAATATTATCCAATGGATTTTCTTCGTTTTTTTGCGGCCTTTGTGGATATGAATTATTCAAGCTATATACATAACAAGGGAAAAAAGACCGGTTTATGATGACCTCCAATGAAATACGACAATCGTTTCTTGATTTTTTCGCTTCAAAGCAGCATCACATCGTTCCCAGTGCGCCGGTGATCCCACAAAACGATCCCACGCTGATCTTTACCAACGCCGGCATGAACCAATTCAAGGACATCTTTCTCGGCGCCGCCCGGGCCGAGCATCCGCGCGTGGTGGATTCGCAGAAATGCATCCGCGTGTCGGGCAAGCACAATGACCTGGAAGAGGTCGGCCGTGATACCTATCACCACACTTTTTTCGAGATGCTTGGCAACTGGTCCTTCGGCGATTATTTCAAAGCCGAGGCCATCGCCTGGGCTTGGGAGCTGCTGACCCAAGTCTGGCAATTGCCTAAGGACCGACTCTGGGCCACAGTCTTTGCCGGCGACCAGTCCGATAACGTCGAGGCGGATGAAGAGGCGGCCGCGATGTGGGAAAAACACACGGACATCAATCCGGCGCAGATTCTGCGGTTCGGCAAAAAGGACAATTTCTGGGAGATGGGCGACACTGGTCCGTGCGGCCCCTGTTCAGAGATCCATCTGGACCGCGGTCCGGATTTCTGCGACCAGCGCGGTCCAGGCCATGTCTGCGCAGTCAATGGCGGCTGTGCGCGCTATATCGAGCTGTGGAATCTGGTTTTCATTCAATACAATCGCCATGAAAACGGCGAGCTGCGGATGCTGCCCGCTAAACACGTGGACACCGGCGCCGGCTTTGAGCGGCTCTGCTCCGTACTGCAGCGCAAGCGTTCCAATTACGACATCGATCTGTTCCAGCCGATCATCGCGGAGATCAGCCGCTTGACCGGCAAACCCTACAACGACGGCGAAGCGGGTGTGCCCTTCCGGGTGCTGTGCGACCATATCCGCAGCTTGAGCTTTGCTATTGCCGACGGTGCGGTTCCGGGAAACGAAGGCCGCGGTTATGTATTGCGCCGGTTGCTGCGCCGCGCCGCCCGTTTCGGCAGAGTGCTGGGCATGCAGGAACCGTTCATCCACCAGCTGGTGGCGCCGTTGGCCGTATCCATGGGCGACGCCTATCCGGAGATCCGGCAGCGCCAGGAGTATATCAGCCGCGTGCTGCATGCGGAGGAGGAGGGCTTTGGCCGCACCTTGGACCGCGGCATTGAAATTTTTGAAGCCAAGGCCAACCAGACCCTGGCAAAAGGTCAAACCGT
This sequence comes from bacterium, assembly GCA_029565685.1. Lineage (GTDB taxonomy): Bacteria > Zhuqueibacterota > Zhuqueibacteria > Residuimicrobiales > Residuimicrobiaceae > Anaerohabitans. The sequence goes on from JAKQNR010000008.1 coordinate 82,128, forward strand.
GTTTCCCGGCGTCGATGCCTTTGTCCTCCACGACACCTATGGCTTTCCCCTGGACCTCACCCAGTTAATGGCTGAGGAGAAACAGCTCAGCGTCGACGTCGCTGGTTTTGATCTGGAGATGGAACGCCAGCGCGAGCGCTCCAGCAAAGCCCAGGACAACAAGTACGCCACGATAGAGATCGTGACCCAGGAAACCGGCTCGCAATTCGTCGGCTATGAACAGGATCAGATCGAAACCGTGACCATCCACGTGGAGCCTGACAAGATCGTACTCAAGCAGACGCCGTTTTACGCCGAGTCCGGCGGCCAGGTGGCGGACACCGGTGTGATCTCGGGAAAAGAGTTCATCTTTCAGGTGTCGGACACGCGCAAGCTGGGGGAGCATATCGTCCATTTCGGCCGTGTTATACAGGGCCGTACCCCCGGCGTCGGCGAAACGGTATTGGCTGAGATCGACCGGGCCAAGCGCCGGGCCACGGAGCGCAACCATACCGTGACCCATCTGACGCACAAGGCGCTGCGCACCGTATTGGGCGAGCATGTGCACCAATCAGGCTCCTGGGTCGGGCCGCAGCAAATGCGTTTTGATTTCTCCCATTTTGAAAAAGTGACTGCCGCCCAATTACGGCAGATCGAAGATATCGTCAATGAGCAGATCCAGACCAATCGCTTGGTCTCCTGGCGGGAGATGCCTCTAGAGCAGGCGCGGGCGATGGGCGCCATGGCGTTGTTCGGTGAAAAATACGGCGAACGGGTGCGCATGGTGGAGGTCGCCGGTTTTTCCCGCGAACTATGCGGCGGAACCCATGTGCGCGCCACCGGTGAGATCGGTGTTTTCGCCATCACCGCCGAGAGCGCGGTGGCGGCCGGCATCCGCCGCATCGAGTGCGCCACCGCCACCGGCTTTATCGACCTGTTCCGCGCGCAGCAGGTCGGAATGAACGAATCGGCCGCGCTGTTGGGGTGCCGGCCGGATGAGATCAGCGAGCGAGTGCGCAGACTGATCGAAGAGCGGAAAATACTGGAACAGGAATTGCGCAAACTGCGGCAGCAATCGGCAGCCGGGGAAACCGACGATCTGCTGGCGCGCATTCAGACGGTGCGCGGGGTTCCCTTGATTGCCGCCGAAGTACAGGCATCCGGCATCGATGAACTACGACAGATGGGTGATCTGTTGCGTGAAAAAATGAAATCCGGCGTGGCCGTCCTGGCGCTGATCCTTGACAACAAAGCCAATTTTCTCTGCGTGGTCAGCAAGGATTTGATCGAATCGAAAAAGCTCAAAGCGGGCGAAATCGTCAAACGCGTAGCCGCCCTGGCCGGCGGCAGCGGCGGCGGACAGCCGCACATGGCGCTTGCCGGCGCCAAAGAGACCGCCAGAGTCGCATCCGCCTTGCAGCAGACGCCGGAGATCCTCGCCGGAATGATCAAATGAGCCCGAGCAGCTGTTTCATGCATGTATGGATCATGGATTCGGGCTGCGCCCGGCAGCGATGCGGTTCAGCGCCGGCGCATGAGCAGTCTCCACCCTAGAGACCGAGGTACGAAGTGAACGTTCAGAAAAACCTGTTGCAAACAAAAGAAAAAAAAGGCGCCGGCTATCTTGTGCTGATCGACCCGGACAAGCAGCCTGTTGAGGAAGCCGTGCGACTGGCCGGGCTTTGCGAGCAAGGGGGCGTGGATGCGCTGTTGATCGGCGGCAGTCTGTTGTTCTCCCATCTGTTCGATGATCTGATCAAAGCCATCAAGGAACGATGCTCGCTGCCGCTGATCATTTTTCCGGGCAGCACACGCCAGCTGTCCCCGTATGCGGACGCCATTCTGTTTATCTCCCTGATCAGCGGACGCAATCCCACCCATTTGATCAGCGATCAGGTGTTTGCCGCACCGATCATCCGTTCGATGAATCTAGAGGCCATCTCCACCGCTTATATGTTCGTGGAATCGGGCAATGCCACCTCCGCCCAATTTCTCAGCGACACCCAACCGTTGCCGCGGAAAAAACCCGAGATCGCCATGGCCCATGCCATGGCGGCGGAATACCTCGGCTTTAAACTGATCTACCTGGAGGCGGGCAGCGGCGCCAGGCAATCCGTTCCGGAATCCATGATCCACGCCATTAACAATTCTTGTTCACTGCCGATGATCGTCGGCGGCGGCATCCGCACACCGGAGGAGGCGGCCGCCAAGGTGCAGGCGGGCGCCGGCTTTATCGTCACAGGCAACATTCTGGAAAAGCATCGGGATCTGGGATTGATACAGGCTTTCAGCCAGGCTATCCATTATAAAGAAACAGCGCTTTTATCCTAACGGCTTTGTTCTCGAGAGATCACCGTTTATGTCTTTCATCGACCTGCACGCACATTTATTGCCGCATTGGGACGACGGCTCGGATTCCTGGAAAACGACGATGGAGATGCTGCGTCAGGGGGCGGCGGACGGCATCAGCCAGGTGGTCTGTACGCCGCATGTGATGTCCAAAAAAGACCTGGATGAAGAATCGACCATCATCAAGCTTTATAATGAACTGCTTCAACGCGCCGCAGCGGAACACCTCGACATCCGCCTTCATCTCGGCGCTGAATTGTTCATTCAACCCGACATCGATTTTAGTCGCCGGATCGCCACCTACGGCGGCAATCGCCGCTACTTTTTGGTGGAATTTCCCATGAACCTGATCCCCGATTTCGTGGCCAAGACGTTTTTCGATTGCCTGCTCGAGGAGCATATCCCGGTGGTGGCCCATCCGGAACGATACGCCAGGATTCTGGCGGATTCGAGCAAGGCCTTTGATTTTGTCGAACGCGGCGCTTTGCTGCAGATCAATGCCGGCAGTCTGCTGGGAACCTTCGGCCAAAACGTCCGCGCCACTGCGATCACCCTGCTGGACCACCAGCTGGCAGCGGTCGTCTCTTCTGATGCGCACGATGTCAAGATGCGGCCGCTCAAACTCAAGGCCGCGTTCCAATTTGTCTGCGATCGCTGGGGGTCAGAGCAGGCCCAGCGCCTGTTCGTGGACAATCCGCGCCGAATCCTGGCGGGCGAAGAGGTGACCGTGGAACCGATAAGACCGGCGGAAGGCCCACAGGATGCAACTGAAAAATTCAAGTCGTTATTGAGAAAGGTTGGAATAAAAAAATGAGCGAACTGGTTCGAGGACGATTGACGGAAAGCGCCCATGTGATGGAGCTGCTTCTTAAAGAGAGCGAAAAAATTCAAGCGTTGGCGAATGAGATGGTCGCCTGTCTCCAGCGCGGCAATAAACTGATGATCTGCGGCAACGGCGGCAGCGCGGCCGACAGCCAGCATTTCGCCGCTGAACTGGTGGGCCGGCTGCAAAAAGATCGCGCCCCGCTTCCCGCCGTAGCCTTGAGCACCGACACCTCCATCCTCACGGCCATAGGCAATGATTACGGTTATGATCAGGTGTTCTCCAAGCAGGTCGAAGCGCTGGGTCAGAAGGGCGATATCCTTATCGGTCTGAGCACCAGCGGCGGTTCTCCCAACGTGCTCAAAGCCATGGCTGCAGCAAAGCAAAAACAAATGCGCACCATTGTGCTGTCCGGCAAAACCGGCGGCGAGATGGCCCGGCAGGCGGATGCCGCTCTGGTCGTGCCCTCTTCCACCTCGCAACATGTGCAGGAAGGACAGATCGCCATCATCCATATCTGGTGTGAGATCATCGAAGACGCCTTATTCCCAGCTGGAGGGACCGCTTTACGCTAAGTTTTCTGCATCCGGCTGCCCTGATCGCCCTCGCGGCCGTCCTGCTTCCCTTGCTGATTCATCTGTTCACACGATCACGGTCGCGCATCATTCCCTTCAGCACGCTTCGCTTTCTGCTGGAACTGCGGCAGCAAAAAATCCGCAAAGTGAAATTGCGGCAACTTTTACTGCTGCTGGTGCGCATGCTGATTGTGCTGGCCCTGGTCCTGGGCTTTGCCCGACCGACCTGCCGCTCCCACTCGGCCGGCGCCTCCTCGACGCGGGCGAAAACAACCGCGGTGCTCATCCTCGATAATTCCAGCAGCATGGGCCGTCGTGCTTCAGGCCACACTCTGTTTGAACTGGCCGCCGGCATCGCCGCGGAACTGACCGAAGCCTTCCAGCCCGGCGATGAGGTTTATCTGGTCACCACCACCGATACCACGCTGGAGCTCTCCCATACCAGCTTTCACGATTTCGCCCTGCTGAAAAAGCAGATCCAGGAGCTGCCGCTGGACGCACGCGCCACCCGCTTCGACGATGCTCTGGAGTTCAGCGAACGGCTGTTGACCGCCTCTTATTCGATCAACAAAGAGCTCTATCTGATCGCGGACCTGCAACGCTCGGGCTTCTCACCGGATTCTTTGCGCAAAAAGCCCGCCGGCATCCGTCGCTATGCGCTTCCAATCTATGACCGGACGCTCAACAATCTCTCTTGCAGCCGGGTTCATCTCACCTCCGCCATTCTGCAAAAAGACAAACTCCTCGAAGGCACTGTGTCAGTGCTCAATACGGGCGACATCCGCCAGGCCAACCGACTGGTGCAGATCGTAATCAACGGGAAGCAGGTGGCCCAGAGCGCCGTTCATCTGGAACCGGGCGCCGGCGTCGCTCTCAGCTGGAACTGCGTGCTGGACCAGAGCGGATTCTTATCCGGCTATGCACAGCTGGAGGAGGATGATTGGCGCGAGGACAACCGCAGCTATTTCTGTTTTACCGTAGCGGAGAACATTCGCATCGGCCTGGCAGGCGCGGAAACGACCGACGGTTATTTTCTCCAAACCGGTTTACGGCCGGATGCCAATCGCCCGTCGCCTTTCCTCATCGAGCCGGTCACGCCGGACCAACTGGCTTTCCAGCCGCTGGAGGCGTACGATGTGGTAATCCTCTGCAACGTGACCGCGTTATCCCCGGAGACGGTTGATTGGCTGATGCGCTTTGTCGATTCCGGCAGGGGACTGATGCTGGTGCTGGGCTCTCAGCTGGATTTGAATTCCTACAATCAGGGTTTGAACAGCCGCCTGGGGCTGCCGCTCTTCAGCGAGGTCCTTGGATCCAGCGAAAACCAGCAGACCACGTTCTCCCTGGGCAAAGCGGATCTGCAGCACCCGATATTTTCCGGCCTGTTTGAACCGGAGAACGCTCATCTGGGAAATCCGAATTTCCATTTTGCCGTCCAATGTGAAGCCACGCCGACCATGAGCCCGGTCATCCAGTACAGCTCCGGGGATCCCTTTTTGTATGAAGTGCGCCGGGCTTCGGGCGCTGTTCTGGTCTACACCACCGGGTTCGACGACCGGCTCACCGATCTGCCCTATCGCGCTCTTTTTGCGCCGTTGATCCACCGCAGCGTGACCTATCTGAGCAGCGCAGGACGATTTGTGACAGCCCCTGCGGTCGTCGGCGATGCATTGCGCTTTCTGGTGCCGGCCGCATGGTTGGACAAAACGCTGATGATGCAACGGCCGGACCAAAGCCTGGAGCGGACTCTGCTGAACACTCACGGAAGCGCCGGGCCTGTCGTTGAATATTCGCACACAGATCAGATCGGAGTGTATCGACTCATGGCCGCGGAGCGCACGGTCAATCAGTGGGCGGTCAATCTACCAGAACAGGAGCTGGATCTGCGGACCGTGGACAGCGAAATTTTGAAATCCCATTATGATCTTCATCTGTTGGAAGGGGCCGGCTCTGTAGTCGAAACCGTGCGCCAACAGCGCATAGGCCGGGAATGGTGGCGCTATTTTCTGCTGGCCGGCCTGGCGCTTATGCTGGTGGAAATGGCCTTGTATTATGAAAAATCAGAGGAATGATTCCACGGACCATTGCATCATCATAGAACACGACGGACGCCGACGATGCGGCTCGAGTCCAAGGATGCCGTATGCACACTCTTGAATCCGAATCGCGCGAACGCGCCATTCTGGTGGGGGTGATCACCCACCGGACAGACCGGCGACAAGTCGAAGACTATCTGGATGAATTGGAGCTGCTGGCCGACACCGCGGGCGCCGAAGTGCTGGAACGGGTGCTGCAGGTGCGCGACCGCATCGATTCGGCCTTTATGATCGGCCGCGGCAAAGTCGACGAACTGGCGCGAATGGCCAAATACCTGGATGCGGATTTGATCATCTTTGACGATGACCTGACGCCGGCCCAGGCGAAAAACATCGAAGAGCTCTGCGGCATAAAAATCATCGATCGCAGCGGCCTCATTCTGGATATTTTTGCCAAACATGCGCGCACCCGCGAGGCGCGCACCCAGGTCGAACTGGCGCAACTCAAGTACCAGTTGCCGCGGCTGACCCGGCAATGGCGCCATCTCTCACGTCAGGTGGGCGGCATCGGCGTACGCGGCCCCGGTGAAACCCAGTTGGAAACCGACCGCCGGCTGATCCGTAAACGCATTGCTGTGCTGGAATCAGAACTGGAAAAAATCTCCAGCCAGCGCACCATCCGCCGCAAAAACCGACAGGAATCGTTCAAAGTCGCCCTGGTGGGTTACACCAACGTCGGCAAATCTACGCTGCTCAACGCGCTGACAAAGGCCGACGTGCTGGTGCAGGATCGGCTTTTCGCCACCCTGGACGCGACCGTGCGCTCCCTGGAGCTTGCGAATCATCTGCAGGTGCTGCTCATCGACACCGTCGGTTTCATCCGCAAGCTGCCGCATCATCTGGTGGCGTCCTTTAAAAGCACGCTGGAAGAAGCGGCGGCCGCTGATCTGCTGTTGCATCTGATCGACATCTCACATCCAGCCTGCGAAGAACAGATCCGCGTGGTCGACGGCGTTTTGGCGGAGTTAAAGTTGGACGATCGACCAATCATTCGCGTGTTCAATAAAATCGACCGTCTGCCGGACCAGTCTCTTCTGCAGTACCACGCCATGCACTCGCAACCCTGCGTGTTCATCTCCGCTGAACGCGGCATCCATCTTTCCCACCTGCTGGCCGTGCTGAACGAACAGGTGGAAAAATCGTACAGCGATATGGAGCTCGTGCTGCCCATGGACCGCGCTTCGCTGGTGGCTAGACTGTACGATCTCACCACGGTCAAGCAGGTCGTCTATGAACACGATCGTATTCTGGTCCAATGCCGGGTAAGCCGTCAAATCAGAGCCAAACTGGAGCAGTGGCGGGAAAAAGGTTGGGCGGGGAATGCAGTGGAAACCCTTTGCTCCACAGGAAACCTGTCATGACCTTAGCCCGCAAACATCGCCGCTGTTGCACTCTGAGCAAACGCCTTGCCCTGCATGTCTGGCTCTTGGTGCTGGCGTGGGCCGGCGGAGCTCAACCGCAAGAGCGCATTCACCGCAGCAACACGCACTATGAACAAGGCGATTGGATCACCTACACCACCACCCGCTTTGTCCGTCACCTCTGCCTGGGGGATCGCTATGTCTATTTCGCCACCACCGGAGGCCTCAGCCGGCTTGATTTCTACACCAACCGCTATGATCCCCCCTGGACCGTCAGCAACGGTTTGGCAAGCAACAACCTCTATCTGGTGGCGTATGATTTTAACACCGGCCTGCTCTGGTGCGTGACCGATGTGAGCGTCAGCTTTCAAGAACCAGCGACCCAGATCTGGAACAATCGCTACTTTGATGAAAGCGAAATCGGCAACCGGCGGATCACCTCCATCGGCTTTGGCGATGACCGGCGGGTTTATCTAGCCACGTCGCAACGACAATGGTTCGTGTCTGACAACACATCGGCGGATTTCCGCGCCAGCACCTCATCCAGCGCGGTTATCCAATGGCACGGCGCCCTGGCGCCGCTGGAGCCGGACCCCCCTTTTCTGTTCATGTCCGACGGCTATCTGTACAACGAACTGGATCGGACCATCACCGATTTCAAATTGCGCAAATTTCCGCTGACCTGTTGGCTGCGCGACCGTTTTCAGAACCTCTATGTCGGCACCTGGGGATTGGGCGCGGGTGTGGCGAACCTGGCCACATTTCGCCTCGAGCTCTATCCCTACGGTTTGTGGAATCCCGCGGTGGACGCCATCGAACCGGACCGGGACGCCTTTTGGCTGGGAGGCGTTCAAAAAGAAGAGCCGGGCCGCGCCGGCGTGACCGAATGGGCGATTGACCGGCATGCGCCGTATTACTACGAAGCCTATCTGCATACAGGGTTCAGCGACGACCGCGTCACCTGCATCGCTGTCGATGATCCGCACGTGTGGCTCGGCACTCACAACGGGCTGGTGCTTTACCACCGCGACAAAGACCAGTGGCGCTCCTTTCATCAGGTCCATCACCTGCTGGATGAACGCATCAACGATCTGCTGGTGGATGACCGCTATCTCTGGGTGGCCACCGAAGCCGGCGTCTCCCGGGTGATGAAAAAAACGGTGAACACAGATTCAATGCGCATCCAGACGATCGCCTATCGCGATCTCGGCGGCCTGGCGGTCTATGATCTGGATCAACAGGGCTCTTCCATCTGGATGGGCACAGAGTACGGCGTCTATCTCTACGACAGCGCGGCGGACTCGGGGGGCTTTTATCAGGGGCTCGAGGATCCGGGCAGTCAAAGGATCTATTCGGTTTCGGTGTGTGAAGACGAAGTGTGGTTCGGCGGAGAGGATGGCATCGCCGGTTTGGACCTTGCGGCCGATGAATGGATCAAAGGCGCCGGACGGCTGTACGATCTGGAGCTGAACGTGTATCGGATCAGAGCGACGCCCTCAGCGGTGTGGGCAGGAACAGACCAGGGTGTTCTGAAGTTTGACCGCGAGCGGCAACGGTGGGTGCACTTTACCACCGCCGATGGCCTGCCGGACAACCGCGTGCGCGCGATCCATCCGGACGGCGACTATATCTGGTTCGGCACAGCTGCAGGATTGACGCGGTTTTACTGGAACTCGCCCTTTCGCATCGATTGATCCGTTTCCGGGTCCCCGGCGTCACTGCATTTTTTCTCTGAACGGCGCCGGAATGCGGACCACCTTTTCCAATTGATTGACAAAAGCGAATTTCATCTGCGCCTCGGCCGCCAGGCGGCCGCTGCTGTGATTGAACAGCTCATAGGACATCACAAACCCCGTCCGCGACCACGCGGAGATCCAGCCGCGTATCTCCAAATCGTCATGCACCCGGCACGACGCTCGATAGCTGATCTCCACATGGACCACAAAGGGCCTGGCATCCCATTGGTGAAAATCGGCAAAAGACAAACCCCGCTGACGCAGATAGTCGCCGCGGGCGTACTCGAGATAGTTGAGATAGGTCGCATTATTGACGTGTCCGAACGAATCCAGCTCATAGCTGCGCACGTTTAACCGGGTGGTAAAGATCGTTGCCATCGCTGCCGATCCCCTTTCACGCGATTTTTCTTACCTTGATGGTTTCCGTGATGTGTTGCATAAGGTCCAGCACCTGATTGGAAACCTGTTGATCCACATCCACGATCAGATATCCGATGTGTTCTTTGGTTTGCAGCATCTGACCCGCCACATTGATGTTGCGCCGCGCAAAAACGCTGTTGATCTTGGCCAACACGCCGGGCACGTTACGATGAACGTGCAGAATGCGATGGGTGTGCGGCACGCGCGGCAGATCCACTTCCGGAAAGTTCACCGCCCCGGCGGTTGCGCCGGTTCGAACGAAACGCAGCAATTTATCGCTCACATAGTTGGCGATGTTGACCTGCGCCTCCTGCGTGCTGCCGCCGATGTGCGGGGTCAGAATGACATTGGCCGCTCCCTGCAGCGGCGTGACAAAGACATCCTGGGGTTGAGCCGGTTCTTCTGGAAACACATCCAGGGCCGCGCCTGAGAGCGCGCCCTCATCGAGCGCCGCCCGCAACGCGGCCAGGTCCACGACTTTGCCGCGGCTCGAATTGATCAGAACCGCGCCCTTTCTCATTTTCTGTATTCGCGAGGCGTCCATCAAATTGCGGGTCTCCGGCGTGTCCGGAACATGCAGGGTGACCACATCTGCGCTGTTCAGCAGTTCTTCCAATCCGCCGGCGCGGCGGGCATTGCCCAGCGGCAATTTATCGACGATGTCGTGAAACAGAACCGACATGCCCAGATTTTCCAGCAGAACCGACACCTGGGAACCGATGTGGCCATAGCCGATGATGCCCACGGTTTTGCCCCGTATCTCTGCGCAGCCGGCGGCGCTCTTGAGCCATTGCCCGGCATGAGCGGCTCGGTTCTTCTCCGGAATGCGGCGCAGCAGCATAATGATCTCACCCACCACCAATTCCGCCACACTGCGGGTGTTGCTGTACGGCGCGTTGAACACCGGAATGCCGGCGTCCGCCGCTGCCTGCAGATCGATCTGGTTGGTGCCGATGCAAAAGGCGCCGATGGCCCACAATTGCGGCAGAGCCGCTATCGTTTTACCGCTCAGCCGCGTCTGCGACCGAATGCCGAGCACCTGAACCTCCCCGGCGTCGCTGATCAACTTGTCGCTGCACCAGGCGCCTTTGCCCTGGCGCACATTCCAGCCTTCGTGCTGCAATTTTTTCGCCGCCATCTCGTGCACGCTCTCTAAAAGCAGAACCTGCGGCTGTCCTGCCGATTTGCCAAACTCATTCTGCGCATAAATCGCCTGCATGTGCTCATGGGAGAGCTCGTCTTCGGAAAAAAACAACGGCAGCATCTGATCGAGAACATCCACACTGAAATCCGCCTGGCGGCGTATCTCTTCATGCGTCCGCTGGGTGGAGAAATAGACGAACATCTGTGCGCAACCGTTTGTCCGGATCGCCAGATCCGATGCGCCGTTGCCGACCACTGCTGTGCCGCCTGGCAAACGCCCTTCATTTTTCAACTGCTCTACAATGTACCCTTTGCCCACGCTGAGAAACAGCGGATTTTTCTCATCAAAGCCTGTGACCCGACCCTGGTCATCATAGAGCAGCTGATTGGTGAACACATGGTCGTCTTCCACCTGCAGCGCCCGGGTGACCGGTCGGACCCATTCATCCGATCCCGTACTAAAGACAAAGAGACGTTTGCCGGCCGTGCGCAACGCGGCAAAGGTCTCGCGCACCTTCGGGCTCAGAGCTGCGAGAATTCGGGTCGCTCCGGCCTCCACGTCCTCGCGATACACCGGGGCCAGGGCGAAACGTTCCTGCATGGCCTCGGCCATGGGCGTCTCCCCGATGTCCGCCAGATAAGTGATCTGGTTCAATTTACTGGTGCACTGCAATCGGGTTTTCTCATCCAGCCGCAACAGCGCCTGCTGCAATATCAGCTCCACTCCCTCAGCGCAAAGGATGACAGAATCAAAATCGAAAATAATGTTATTGATCATGGATGAATCATTCCTTATTTTACCAGCAGCAGCCGGATGGTGTGTCGCCGGCCCGGCGTCAGCAGCCGGCAGAGATATAATCCGCCGGCCGTCGTTCCACCGGATTCATCTGTGCCGTTCCAATAGAATTGACCTTGAGCAAGTACGCCGCGATACAGCGTCTTCACCCGTGCGCCGGTTAAAGAATAAATCTCCACCGCAGCGGTCTCGGGTTGAGGCAACTGCACCCGAATCGTCGCTTGCAGATTAAACGGATTCGGATAAGCGGCAAAAAGAAAAGACGAGGTAGGCGTCTGATCCGCCAGCACGCCGGTTTGCGGTGAAAGGGTGAACCGCCAAGACCGCTCGTTGGCAAAACCCGCTTGATTGACCGCGCGTACGAACACCGTGTGTTCCCCGGCCTGCAGCGGTTCAGCCGGGTGATAGGTGGTAAACGCCTCCTGCCTCTCCGCCTGCTCGGAGACGTCCCGGCCGTCCAGCGCGATGCTCACCTGCTCCGGATCAACCGGGCTGATCTTGTCCAGATGAAAACAGGAGATAAGCGGCCGCGGTTCAGCGATGACTGAATTTTCCGCCGGCGTCATGCCGTAGAGCTTGGGACGGCCGATGACCGTCAGCCGCGTATATTGAAAATTATCGGTCTCGCTCAATTCGAGGTTGTCGCCGTCGGCATCGACCTGCACACCCAACGCATATACCGCGCTGAGCAGCGTGTCCGGCAGGACAAAGTCCAACTGTACGCGATAGGTGTCCGCCACGGCCAGCGCCGGCGCCGTGCATTCCGCCAGGCGCAGATCTGTGGAATCGTAATAGGCGTTGGTGGAAAGCACCAGGCGCAGCGGACATTCGTCACTGGCAATCATGCCGGTGTTGCTGATCGTCACCGAGACCGCGCTGCTCTCATTCACCCTCAGCGTATCGGCCTTGGCCAACCCCTGAACACGGAGATTGGAACGTTGACTACGGAAATAGATAAAGCAATGCACGATCTCCAGGCCGGCGTGACCGTTGTTAAACCCAGGCCAGTCATAGATGGCGCCGGCGCCGAGAAAGCTGGGATAGGCATAGTTTTTATTGCCCCAGGGGTCATTGCAAACCACCGACGTCGCTTCCTGATCATAGCCCACCGCAGCGACATAATGGCCGCTGGAGGTCAAGCTGTTTAGAATGACGACGGGCATTTTCGCCCTGATCTCGTTCTGTAATTTTGCTCGCGAGGGGAACCAGTCCACGTTCGAGTTCACTCCATGCAACCGGGCGTACTCGGCCATATACTCCTTGGTGTTCTGCCAATTATTGCGGATGATGTAGCCGTAGCCGCCGTAGCCGATGACGCCGTCAGGATCCTGGCCGCCGATATCAAAGGTGAATCCATTGATCGTATATTTTTCACAGATGTAACGGCCGTAATCGCTAGTGTGCGGATAAGGACGGGAACAGGTCACCGTCCATTTGGGCAGCACGCCGTAATACGCCAGGCACATGACCGCGGAGGCTGCGCCGCAGGCCGAATTGCCGTTAAACCAATCAGGCGAATCATAGGCCTGATGCAAATAAGGGATGGCGAACGAAACGGCGCTGGGGCCGGCGGCCGGCATCTCGGATTGCAGCGGTGCAGCCGGTCTGAATGCGGCCGGCAGGTCCATGCGATCGCAGCGGCTGATCAAGGCCGGCGAACCCGTTATCTTGCGCAATTGTCCATCCACGCCGTCCTTGAAAATCCATTGGCCTGCTGAACAGGCGGCATAATCATGGTCGCCCCGAGTGAGATAGAACCCCTCGGATCCGTCACAACGCATGGAATAAAGGCCCTGACGGACCACCCGGCCTTCGCTGGACAGGGTGATGCGGGTAAAGGTGATCCATTCGCCCTGCTTGTCCCAGATGGCATGCAGACCGGGACCGAGATCCTTCACGCAGCCGCTGCTCGAGTCAAAGATTAACACGCGGCCGTCGATGGAATGCGCCAGCAGAGTGCGATTGTTCGGCGACCATTGCGGCGCGAAACAGCCGACGGCATCAGTGCTCAGGCGCCGAATGCGGCCGTCCGCCATGGTCAGCACATGCAATTGGTCGTCCTGATCGGTAAACGCCGCCCTAGATCCGTCCGGGGAGATCGGAGTCTGATTGCAATAAGCCGGCAGTGGAAAGGTGCGCAGCACCCGGCCCTGCAGATCCACGAGGTACAGGGTTCGGTCGATGGTGAACGAGATCCGGCCGTCAGCGGAAAAAGCCGGAATTCCGACCTGCGCGCTAGGTTCGCACAGATCCCGCAGCGTTCTGTTCATCACATCATACACCGAGGCTACCTGCAGGCGGCCGATAAACCGCTTAAAGCCTACATGGCGGCTGTCCTCAGACCAGCTGGCGCGATAAGCAACGCCATAGCCCAAAGCGATGGTCTCCGTGGCGCCGGTGGCCAAGTCAGCAAGATAAAGACCGGGCTGTTCCAGCAGATCAAAGAGCAGACGATCGCCTGCCGGCGAAAGCGAAAGATGCGCGAATCCTTGGTCAACAGCCGGCGCTGCATTGGTTCCTGCCGCGCGGGACAGGCCGACAGACTGCAGCAGCAGGCAAACGCACATGGTTGATATGGCCGATTTGGACATGAGTTTTTCAGGATTGTATAAAAACCCGTGCAGAAAATTCTTGTCAGAAAAGCAAAAAGCCCGGACGAGCCGGGCCTTTGGACTACTTTTTGGTAAAGGCTTCATCGAACATACCCGCTGGGATGGGATAGTTCAGGTCTTGAAGGAAGCGGCACGCATCGGCAGCGCCGAACTCGCGATCCATGCCCGGATCCTCCCATTCGACCGAGAGCGGACCTTGGTAGCCGATGGCGTTGAGAGCGCGTATAATGGCTTCGAAATCCACATCGCCGCGGCCCAGGGAACGGAAATCCCAACCGCGGCCGGCCGCGCCGAACTGCAGGTGGGAACCGAGAATGCCGGTGGTCCCGTCCAGAGTAACCGCACAATCTTTCATGTGACAATGGTAAATGCGGTCGGGAAACGCCTCGATGAATTTGACTGGATCGATGCCCTGCCACTGCAGATGGCTGGGATCGAAATTGAAGCCAAAGGACTTGCGATAGTTGAGCGCCTCCAGCACGCGTTTGGTGGTGACGATGTCGTAAGCGATCTCGGTGGGGTGCACCTCGAGAGCAAAGCGCACGCCGCACTCGTCAAACACATCCAGGATCGGATTGAACATGCTGGCAAAATAGGCATATCCCTCCTCCACGACTTTGAAATCCGTGGGCGGAAAAGAGTAGAGCAAATGCCAGATGGAAGAACCGGTGAATCCGTTGACCACGGAGACGCCGAGGTTTTTGGCGGCGCGGGCTGCGGCTTTCATGGAATCCACGCCAAACTGACGTTTCTTGTCCGCATCGCCGGCACAGGAGGCCGGGGCAAAACCGTCGGAGCGGCTGTCATTGTTCGGATCGCAGATCAGCTGGCCCGCGAGATGGTTGCTGATGGCCCAGGTCTTTAATCCATGCTTAGCCAACAGATTAATTTTCTCTTCGCAATACCTCTTATCCTTCGCCCCTTGAAACACATCAAAATGGTCGCCCCAGCAGGCGAGCTCCAATCCTTCATAGCCGAAGGCCTTGGCTTTTTTCGCCGTGATCTCCAGCGGCAGGTCAGCCCACTGGCCGGTGCAAAGCGTGATTGGTCGTGGCATGGCGTTCTCCAATTTTTAATTCAATTCATAAATTACAAAAAAAATGTTCAGAGTCAAGCAAAGGTTTTCCCGGCAAAAATACTTGCTTTTTGAAAATAATTCATTTACATTATTCGAGCACATGTACACCGTGTAGTGCCCTTGTAACCTTTGCTGCACGGACGTTTTGCCCGCACCAGCAATGCACGCTTGTGAACGACGGTTCTCGTAACGCACTCGGGTTTACGGTTCATTTACAAGTCGGCCGGAAGAGGTGTACGTAACTTGTACACAATTATAAGAAAGGGTTTCAACACTATGGAAAAAGGCACTGTCAAGTGGTTCAACACTTCAAAGGGTTATGGTTTTGTCACCAGAGAATCGGGCGGTGACATCTTTGTCCACTTTTCCGGCATTGTTGGCGATGGCTTCAAATCTCTGAACAACGGCGACGCAGTCGAGTTTGAAGTGGAGGAAACGCAAAAAGGCCCGCAAGCGGTCAAGGTAACGAAAATATAAACCTGGCCTACGAAACTTCCCAGCCCCGGCGGAATTCCACCGGGGCTTTTTTTATTTTCATCTCCCTTCCTGCTGGGACCGCTGCCGCTCGCGTTCATCTTCGGCCGCCAATGCGCTGCACCGGTGCGAAGGTTCAAATTTTAGATGAATCTTTCTCTTTTTTTATGTAAGTTATTCATGTGGCAGTTAATTATTTTATTGCCGTATTGCCGCTCTATAAACAGTTTAAAAACGGACCAACGCACTGATTGCAAAAAATTAATCACTTGCAACATCATCTTATCCTTCCGAGCCCGCAACCCCGTGTTCTAAAAATTCAGAGGCCGTTGCGAAGGACGAGGAATCTATCGACGAACAGCTCTTATTCCTTTCATAGGTTTGGTTCGTCGCTAGATCCTTCGGCGCTTAGAATCTACAGACAGACGCTGCAACAGATTGCCTTGCGCCTCAGGATGACAAAATGGTTGTTGTGGAAATTAATTATTAGACCGCCGTATGAATTGCAATAACTAAATTGCTGATATGATAACAGTCAAAGACGACATAAGGAGCTGCCATGAGCAAGCAAACAACCCCTGAACTTTTTTCCAAACGTCATATCGGTCCGGATGCGAATGAAACCGAGGAAATGCTGCGCGCCGTCGGCGCCGGTTCCCTGGAAGAGCTGATGGACCAGACCATCCCCCCTGCCATTCGTTCGAAAAAGCCGCTGTCGCTGGATCCAGCCATGTCAGAATTTGATTACCTGAACTATATCCGCACACTGGCCGGCCGCAACAAGGTGTATCGTTCTTTCATCGGCATGGGATTTTATGACTGCATCACCCCTTCGGTGATCCTGCGCAATGTGTTTGAAAATCCGGGCTGGTACACGCAATATACGCCCTACCAGGCCGAGATCAGCCAGGGTCGTCTGGAAGCCTTGATGATATTTCAAACCATGATCAGTGAAATGACCGGATTTCCGGTGGCCAACGCCTCGCTGCTGGATGAGGGCACTGCGGCCGGCGAGGCCATGACCATGATCAAACGGCTGAACAGTAAAAAAGCCAAAGCCAACGTTTTTCTGGTGGACGCCGGCTGTTTGCCGCAAACCATCGCGGTGCTTCACTCCCGCGCGGTGCCATTGGGCATCGACCTCAAGGTGACGGATCTGCAGACCGCGCAGATGGATGAGAGTGTGTTCGGTCTGCTGCTGCAATATCCAGACGCCTTGGGGCAGATCAGCAATCCTCGTCCGGTCATTGAAAAAGCGCATCAAGCCGGCGTGCTCACCGCCATGGCCTGCGACCTGCTCAGCCTGGCTCTGTTGACGCCGCCGGGCGAACTGGGCGCTGATATCGCCATCGGATCCAGCCAGCGCTTCGGAGTTCCCATGGGGTATGGCGGACCGCACGCCGGCTTTATGGCGACCCGGGACGACTATAAACGCAGTATGCCCGGCCGCCTCATCGGCTTATCCATCGACCGGCACGGCCGTCAAGCCTACCGCATGGCGCTGCAAACTCGAGAACAGCACATCCGTCGTGAAAAAGCCACCTCCAACATCTGTACTGCTCAGGCGCTGCTGGCCATCATGGCCGGCATGTACGCGGTGTGGCATGGCGCTGCCGGCATCAAAGCCATCGCTGAACGCGTGCACAGCCTGACCACGGACCTGGCCACAGGATTGACCAGCCTCGGTTACCGTCAATGGAACAGCGCCTTTTTCGATACGCTGCAGATCGAAACCGCCGACAAAGAGGAAAAAGAAAAAATCCGCCAAGCCGCGCTCGCCGTCCGGATGAATTTCAACTATCTCGACGACCGGCGCATCGGCATCAGTCTGGATGAAACCACCTCTGCACAGGAAGTAAAAACGATCCTGCAGGTGTTCGCCGGCGTGCGGCAGAAAACCGCACAGGCGGGAAAAAGCAACGGCGCAGTGATGCCAACCGAATTGCAGCGACAATCCGCCTTTCTCGCTCACCCCGTGTTTCAAAAGTATCACTCTGAACACAAGATGGTGCGTTTCCTGAAAAGTCTGGAGAACAAGGATCTGTCGCTGACCACCTCCATGATCCCTCTGGGTTCCTGCACCATGAAACTCAACGCCTGTACAGAGATGCTGGCTTTGAGCTGGCCTGAATTCGCCCGAATGCATCCCTTTGCACCGGTTGAACAGGCGCAGGGCTATGCGCAGATATTCACAGAGCTGGAATCCGCGTTGTGCAGGATCACCGGATTCTCCGCCTGTTCCCTGCAGCCGAACTCGGGCGCTCAGGGTGAACTCACCGGTCTGCTGGTCATCCGCGCCTGGCATCATGATCGCGGCCAGACGCAGCGGAATGTGACCCTCATTCCCTCCTCAGCCCATGGCACCAATCCCGCCTCCGCAGTGATGGCCGGCATGAATGTGGTGGTGGTGGCGTGCGACGAACAGGGCAACATCGATGTCGCAGACTTGCAGGCCAAAGCGGAAAAGCATCACGACACGCTGGCCGCGCTGATGGTGACTTATCCATCCACCCACGGCGTGTTCGAAGAGCGGATCATGGAGATCTGCCGCATCATTCACGACCATGGCGGCCAGGTGTACATGGACGGCGCCAACATGAACGCCCAGGTGGGATTCACCAGCCCGGCGGCCATCGGGGCGGACGTCTGTCACCTCAATCTGCACAAGACCTTTGCTATTCCCCACGGCGGCGGCGGACCAGGCATGGGCCCCATCTGTGTGGCCGAACATCTGCAGCCTTTTTTGCCCGGTCATCCGATCGTGCCGCTGGGCGGCGCCAAGGCCATCCCCGCGGTCTGCTCAACGCCCTGGGGCAGTGCCAGCATTCTGATCATCTCTCACGCCTATATCAAAATGATGGGCGCCGACGGATTGCGGGCAGCCACTCAATACGCCATTCTAAACGCGAACTATATCAAAACGCGCTTACAGGAACATTATCCGGTTCTCTACACCGGCCAAAAAGGCCGGGTGGCGCATGAGATGATCTTTGATCTCAAGGCGTTCAAGCCGTATAAAATCGAAGCAGAGGACGTAGCCAAACGACTGATGGATTACGGTTTTCACGCGCCGACCGTCTCGTTCCCGGTGCATGATTCCATTATGGTGG
The DNA here is from genome assembly GCA_029565685.1 of bacterium. Taxonomy (GTDB): domain Bacteria; phylum Zhuqueibacterota; class Zhuqueibacteria; order Residuimicrobiales; family Residuimicrobiaceae; genus Anaerohabitans. Next base: position 100,680 of record JAKQNR010000008.1, read on the forward strand.
AACCGACGGAAAGCGAAGATAAAGCCGAGTTGGATCGCTTCTGCGAGGCCATGATCTTGATCCGCAAGGAAATCCAGAGCGTCATCGACGGTGCGGCGGATGGCCAGGACAATCCGCTCAAGATGGCGCCGCACACCGCCCTGGAAGTCTGCGCGAACCAATGGCCGCACGCCTATTCACGCGAACAAGCCGCCTATGCGGCGGATTATCTGCGGCAGCACAAATTCTGGCCGTCCGTGGGCCGCATCGACAACACCTACGGCGACCGCAATGTGGTGTGCACCTGTCCGCCGATGGATGCCTACGAGCAGGAAAAAGAATAGCTCCTAATCCGCCGCACAGAGGCAGACCTCTGTGCGGCCAACACGCTGACTGCCCTATGCCCAAACAACCCATCGCTCTCTTTTGGTTCCGCCGTGACCTGCGGTTGACCGACAACGCCGCGCTCTTTCAAGCCCAGCAAAGTAATCTGCCCGTGCTGCCGCTTTTCATCTTTGATAAAAACATTCTGGATGCGCTGCCGGATCGCCGGGACGGCCGAGTGGAATTTATTTTGCGTACGCTCGCCGCGCTGCAACGGTCGCTGCAAAAATACGGCGGCGGGTTGCTGGTGCGCATCGGCGATCCCCTGCAGGTATGGAAGAGCCTGATCCGGGAATACCGAATCCATTCTGTGTACGTCAACCGGGACTATGAGCCCTATGCGGTGAAAAGAGATGAACAGGTCGCCAGCCTGCTGCAGGCGCACGGGATCGCATGGCACAGTTTTAAGGATCAGGTCGTTTTTGAAAAAGGAGAGGTGTGCAAAGAGAACGGCGAGCCCTACACCGTCTTTACGCCCTACATGAAAAAATGGCGTTCGCTGTTGCGGCCGGAATCGTTGAAATCCTGGACAATAAAAGACCGCGCCTCGTGGTTTGCTATTGAGAGCAACCTGCCCGAGCTGAAACAGTTGGGCTTCCAACCCTCGAATCTGACCTTCCCGGCCGCGGACCTGCCGGAGGAGATCGTTTTACATTACGACCAGACGAGAAATTTTCCCGCCCTGGCCGGGACCACGCGGTTGGGCCTGCATCTGCGCTTCGGCACAGTCAGCCTGCGCGAGCTGGTGCGCCGGGGCATGCTGCTGAACGAAACCTGGGTCAACGAACTCATCTGGCGGGAATTTTTTATGCAGATCATGCATCATTTCCCCCATGTGGTCGACGGCCCTTTCAAAGCCGCCTACGCCGGCATTCGCTGGCAGAACGATGAGACGCTGTTCGCAAAATGGTGCGAAGGCAGGACCGGCTATCCGCTGGTGGACGCCGGCATGCGCGAATTAAACGCCACGGGATTTCTGCACAACCGGGTGCGCATGGTCTGCGCCAGCTTTCTTGCCAAACATCTGTTGATCAACTGGCAGTGGGGGGAGAAATACTTTGCGGACAAGCTGCTGGATTTCGAGCTGTCGTCCAACAACGGCAACTGGCAATGGGCCGCGGGCTGCGGCTGCGATGCCGCGCCGTATTTCCGCATCTTTAGTCCAGAGTTGCAGCAGAAACGATTTGATCCGAAACGCGCCTACATCAAGAAGTGGGTCGCTGAAGTGGATACGCCGGAATATCCCAAACCGATTGTGGAACACAAGCAGGCGCGACTGCGCGCGCTGTTGGCGTATCAGAAATCACTGCGATAAACGAACGGCCGCCACGGCCGTTTTTTTATTTCCCGTAACAACCAAACAGATTCGCCGAACAAAGGCACGTCGAGAGTAGGGTCAAAAATATTATGAATGACGCCTCTCGGCGCTCTTGGCGACCTTGGCGGTTCATGAGAGGTTACGCCGACCAAAGTTAAAGAGTTTTGACCATGCGTAGCCGAGCCGGAGGAGAAAAAAGAGTGCAGAAACAGAAGGGAGGCTTTATGTTTCGTTGTCGCCCGGAAGGTAGGGATACCAGGTCTTTGCCAGCGCGGCCGTTGCCGCCAGTGCCACGACCAGGCAGAGCACAGCGATACCGTGCCAGTGTCCGACCAAGTACATGGGGAACAGATAGTATCCGGTAACGGCGATCATGCCAAGAAGCGTGTTGCCGAGGGAGCGAAAGGCGCTCTCGGAGGCCTTTTCCCGGCCGTTAAGATGTAACTGCGCTCGATCGCGGACAGGCGCCCACAGACCAAACGGCCTGACGGTTCTATAAAACGAGATGAGAATGGGCATCTCCACCGGCGCGGTGACAAGAGACACCAGAAGACTCATGATCAGTGAAGCAACGCAGATCGGTGGAAACACCACATACATGGGGGCGTCAGGCCTGAACAGAGCGATGAGCGAAAGAGCAATGCCGCCAAGGATACCTGCGGCATAGCCCCAACCATTCATGCGCCACCAGTACCACCTGAGCACATTGGGCATGATCACCCCGGCGCCCAGAGCCATCATCGTCCAGTTCCATATCTGAGTGATGGAATCAGCCTGAAAGCCGATGGCCACGCCGACCAGGACGACAACAACCGTTGCGATGCGGCTGGAGGAAACCAGCCGGCGTTCGGTCACCTGCGGCATAAAAAACGGCTGAAGAATATCACGGACGACAAACGACGCCGCACTGTTGACCGTAGCGCTAAAAGTGGACATGAACGCTGCGAGAAGCCCAGCCAGCACCAACCCTCTGAATCCCGCCGGAAGGTAGTCGCGCAGCACGACAGGCATCACCTGTTCCGGATCAGCGGTCGAGGCGATGCCGGTCAGGGCTAAAAGGGTGATGCCGGCGCACATCCCCCAGCGGACAATGAGAAAAAAGCTCCACGCGGCGCCTGTTTTTGCCGCATCACGAGGGTTGCGGGCGGCGAGGAAAAGTTGAAAATCGCACATCTGCGCCGGGCCGCCCAAGTTCAAAAGCAGTCCTTTCAGCACCCAGACGATGACCAAAGCTCCGAACAGCTCATACGCCGCGTTTGCAGTTCCCGCCAGTTCGGCAAGACGCCAATGGGGGAGCAGCGAAGTGTAATCGACGGGGACGCTCGCGGCGATGATCTCCGGCGTAAGCTTGACATAGGCGATCACCGTGATGATGATGGCGGCGATGGTGAGTATAACAGTCTGTACCACCTGGGTGATCACCACGCTATAGAGACCGCCGAGTATGACATAAACGGTGGTCGAGGCGATGATCGCCACACCGCACACGGTGGGAGAAAAGGGAACATAGATGGCGGCGAATTTGCCGATCCCCTGATAGGCGTAGCCGATAAAGCTCGACAAGGTGAGCACCGCCATGAACGCGTAGGTGGTGCGGGCAACGACTCCGCCTCGGTCCGAGCCAAAACGCGTCACCATCCACTCGGCGGCCGTGATGACATTGGAGCGCCGCACCCACTTGCCCATGTAGGCCATAAAAAAGGCGCCCATCATGACGCCCCACATCCAGTGAATCCACAGCGATTTCATGCCGAGAATGAACAGGACCGAGACAATCCACATGGTACCGGAAATATCGAAGGTGCCGACCGAGCCGGACATGGCCAGAGCGAGCCAATGCATGCTCCGTCCGCTGAGAAAGTAGGACTCGAGACTCTGCGACGCCTTTTTCTGATACCAGAATCCCATGATGATCATGACGAGGAAATACGCCACGATGATGACGACATCGATTATGCTCATTGGACACTCATCCGCATGATGTGGTGTGGCAACTCCAGACTGGATTCATTGACAGGAATTTTTTTCTTAACGCTGTGGGAAGCGATGGATTCAAGCGATGACAGGCGGTGGAACACCCCCAAAATACAGATCGAGCCTTTGGGCCATACCGGACTCTCTTTCCGCTCCCAACTCGATGAAATTAGCTAATCATGATATGAAAACCAAGCGCAATTTTAAAAGACTGTCCTTAAAAAATGCGCGCTATGCGGATTTGAGCAGCGACGGCTGTCAGGGGGCACTTTGTTCTCGTTACCAAGCTCCAGCTTGGTAACGCAACTGCCGGCGAAGCTCTGCTTCGCGCTCCATGGACTATAAATTAAGCTGCCGAATCACCCCATAGAGAATCTAATTTGATTATCGATTCATCCTCCAAATAATAATTTTATTGCTGCCCAGTTCCTCGTTCCCAAGCTGGAGCTTGGGAACGAGGGGGAATCAGTCACGACACATTTCTCGTTACCAAGCTCCAGCTTGGTAACGCAGCTTATTTCTCGTTCCCAAGCTCCAGAGGCTGTGTGAAAACTAATTGTAAATAGCCAGAAAATTTTTGTTCTCGTTACCAAGCTCCAGCTTGGTAACGCAGCTGCCGGCGAAGCTCTGCTTCGCGCTCCATGGACTACAAATTAAGCTGCCGGATCACCCCATAGAGAATCTAATTTGATTATCGATTCATCCTCCAAATAATAATTTCTCGCTGAAGAGTATTTCCAATATTCCGGGCGCTCTACATATCTCCGGCGAACCGGATTGAAATGGATATATTCCATTTTTTGCATCCAAGCTTGTTCAGTCGACAATAATTGCGGATGAAAACCTTCTTGCCATACCTGGAAGGCGCTCTCTTGTTTATAATTTTTTTTATAGAATTGCAATTGGTTCAACACACGGTCTTTTCCGTCTAGGCGCAGTTTTTCGATAATTCTCTTTGAAGTATAGCTCTTCACGGACTGCAAAGTATTGGCTAGCGAGGGGCCAATCACCAGAGCATGAAAATGGTTTTCCATGATGACATACGCATAGAGGCGCAAAGCTTTATTTTTCTGCGCATGCTTGAACGCTTCGATGATGAGTTGAAAGTAGGGTTCAGAGTTGAATACTGGAATCCATTGAACGATTGTGCTGGTGATA
>JAKQNR010000011.1 GCA_029565685.1 bacterium
AGTTTCATGCCCAGGGTGGGGGCAACTCCTGCATCTCTTGTCGCCAAATATTAAACCAAAGCTGGAGCTTTTCAACAATTACGTTCCCAAGCTGGAGCTTGGGAACGAGGGGGAAAGCTGGAGCTTGGGAACGAGGGGGAACATTAAAATAATTAGGAAAATACCTAAGAAAAAATATTTAATTCCAATTTTTTTTATAAATAATAAACTGAAAATAATTGTATCCACCCTGTGAAGTACATATGCGTGGCGAACTAGAAATTTCGTATATTGGCGGCGTCCAACCAAGGAGAGACCACCATGCCCACACGCCGCTTAGAAAAACAGGAACACATGTTCGCCATAGTCAAGCAATATCTGCAGAGTAATCAAGCTCAGCGAGAGTTTTGCCGCTCCATATCCATACCCCTATCCACACTTCAGTATTGGCATAAAAAATATCGTCTGGCCAAGTCCAAGCTCTCATCTCCACCAACCACTACGGCCAAACCAAGCTTTATTCCCATGTCGATTTCGGTTCCATCCCTTATTTCTGGTTCTCTCCACCCTAGAGTTATTATTCGCTATCCGAATGGTGTCGTGGTGCGGATACACGGCGCACCGGATACCCGACAGATACTCGAACTCGTACATGGAACCCTGGATCATGCTATTTAACAGTTTTTCCGGCCTTCACGTTTATCTGTATCGCCAGCCGACAGACATGCGGAAAAGCTTTGAAGGACTATCCGGCATTGTCAGTTCGGCTCTTGATGCGAATCCTCTCTCAGGAGATGTGTTTGTCTTCCTCAACAAGCGCAGAGACCGCATCAAGTTAATGCTGTGGGATCGCGATGGCTTTTGGATTTTTTACAAGCGTCTGGAAAAGGGGACCTTTCAATTACCAGCTATTGATTCTTCTATGGATGCCGTCGAATTATCCTATGACATGCTGTGGCTGATGATTGCAGGCATTGACTCCAATTTCATCAAGAGACGGCCCCGATACGTGTTAAAAGATGGAACAATCTGCTGATGCAATGATTCTGGTCACGACTTTTCAATAGAAAATTATGTATATTTATCTGTTCAACTAATTTTTATTGAATCGGTGTTTCCGTGACCAACGAAAAGACAAAACCCACTTACGAAGAACTTGAACTTGAAGTTGCCAAGCTTCGAGCTGAACTGGCCCATCTTAAACGAATGATCTTTGGGCAGAAGCGGGAGCGCTTTATTCCCGCGCACACGGATAGCCAGATGATATTGTCGGAAGTGGCAAATATCGAAACCACTCAACCAGCGCTAAAAACGGAAACCATCAGCTATACCCGCCGCAAGCCGGTTACTTCTCAACCGGTTGGTCATGGCCGACAAGCGTTGCCGGCTGATTTACCTCGCAAAGAAATCGTTATCGAACCGGAACAAATCGTCCCGGGCATGAAAAAAATTCGCGATGAGGTTACCGAAGTCCTTGAATACGTCCCACCGTCCTTTTTTGTTCTCAAGTACATTCGCCCGATCTATGCCCTACCCCAAGAAGAAGGTGTTGTTATTGGCCAGTTGCCATCCCGTCCCATTGGTAAAGGCATTGCCGGCCCCGGATTTTTAGCACAGATTCTCATTGATAAGTATATCGATCACTTGCCCTTATATCGGCAATGGAAACGTAATCAGCGACTGGGGATCGATATTCCCGAATCTACTATGGGCGGTTGGGTGAAGGCCTGCGGCGACTTGCTTCGTCCGCTGTATGATTGCCAAAAAGATAAAGTGCTTTCATCCCCTTATCTGATGGTGGATGAAACGACCATCCATGTGCTGGATCGCGATAAAAAAGGAAAAACGCACCTCGGCTATTATTGGGTCTATTACTCGCCACCTATTCGCCAGGTCTTTTTCGAATATCGCCAGGGACGAAATCAGGAGGCGCCTGCGCAAACGCTCAAAACATTTAAAGGGTATTTGCAGACCGATGGCTATGCCGGTTATGAACTTGTTTCCAGTCAACCGGGAATCACCCCCCTAGCGTGCATGGCTCATGCTCGACGATATTTCTTTGACGCGCAACCAACCGATTCAACGCTTCGCCTGTGGATGCTGGATCACATCCAGGCGTTGTACGACATAGAAGCACAGGCTAAGAAACGTAATCTGTCGTCAGTTGAGCGGTTCCAGCTTCGTCAAGCCGAATCCATTCCCGTTTTGGATGCTATGGAAAAATGGCTTCATGAAAATTGTACCCGCGTGCTGCCCAAAAGTGATCTGGCAAAAGCAATAGGCTATATGATGAACCGATGGCAATTATTGCGTCGTTATGCCTCAGACGGACTTGTTGAAATCGATAATAACCTGGTTGAAAACGCCATCCGGCCAATAGCTTTGGGACGAAAGAATTATCTCTTTGCCGGCTCGCATGAAGGCGCACAGAGAGCTGCTATCATTTATACTCTAGTTGCTAATGCCGGACTCGCGAACAAAAACTCATTTGATTATTTACGCGATGTCCTGAGCCGAATCTCTGATCATCCCTTTAATCGTTTGTCGGAACTCTTGGCCTGCAATTATCAACCTTTGCCGGAAACAGCCGAGTAATCTGCGCGACCTTAGTAGTAGTCCCCATACTTTTTCCCATTACGTTAATCCTCTTTTTATCTTTCTGCTGATAGCATTGCTCGCAACATAACTTTTGCTGTCCTCGCCGTGCAGGGTTAGCGCGTCCGCGCTGCCGCTACAGGGGTGTACTTCACCGGACGGATACCAATAGGAGGATTTCCGGAAGTTGTTCAAGCGGATGAGCTGTTGCGGCCCAAAATTTTGCAGGAATATGCCGATTTGCTTCTCTATAAAGATCTCATAGAACAGTATGAGCTAAAAAATCAGTACTTATTGAAATATTTAATGAAAATCTGTTTTTCGAATCCAGCTACTTTATTGAGCACGAACAAGCTTTACAATGATCTCAAATCGCAAGGAGTATCTGCATCTGAAAAGGCAGGAAAAGAGCGTTTATTACTATCGCAACACCAGTGAAATAGATTTGGTCTATGAAGAGGGTGATCATGAGGTCTTTATCAATGTGTGCCGGCATTTCGACCAACCGTCCACGCTGGAGCGCGAGATCGCTTCGCTTGCCTCCGTGCATAAAAAATATCCACAGGCAAAAATTTTGTTGCTCTCTCGCAACAAACCCGCGCAGCGTATCCCGGATTTCATCGAACCGGTGAGTGCGGCAGAGTTTTTTTGTGAATGGTGACTAGTGACTGGTGGGCGGTTCATGAGGAAAATATTTCTTGAATTTTATTTTTTTGACCTTTGTTTTCGAAAGATCCATGACCGCGCAAAAACACCATGGGGGTGCAAGAGAGTTGACTTTTGGTCAGGGGTGATTGAACAGTTAGAAATCAAAAGAGTTACGTGCTTTCACAACATGCCAAAACGATGATCGTTTAACGTGGCATTGACGAGAGGTGGCTGGAGCTCGCTGTCAAGGAACCTGATAACAAGATTTTTGCAAATGACGGCACAATTCACTATATTAAAAATATTCATGAAGCGAATGGCCGTATCTTGCGAGTTGTAACCAATCCGTCTATTTCCCCCTCAAGTCATCACCGCTTTTTTCGATCGTAGATTAAGAAAACGAAGTATTTAATATAAAGTTGAAATGGGACAAAGAGAATGATGCGCAATTTTTTCGATTGGATGACAGCGAAATATTTGAATCTGAAGAGATTGAATCAGGGGTGATTGTCGATTATAATAAAGACAATCAAATTGTCGGTTTTGAGATTTTAAATGTGAGTACGCGCGTCTTGCCGGAAAAACTCAAAACGCTGCAATTTGAGACGGTTTGATGACGGCTGCCTGTACTTCGGTCAAGACTTCAGTCAAACTGTTAACCATGTTTTTCCAGCAGCCTGATCAGCTCGTCCGGCGAAAGACGGCAGTTCAGGCTTATTGATTCTCTCTTCTCACCATAAAAGGGGAATAGAGCACTCATATATCTGTGCGGCGAATTATCAAACGGCATCAAATGGAATCGGCAGCTCGTGACAGCAGCATTGGCATCGGTTCGATGGCAAAATTCAGCTCGAGAGCAGGGACGCACCTACAACCGTTTCTGCTCATTTTTGTCTTCATGGCTTCCTTAGCCGTCAACGCACAGGACCAGGCTTCGGTCTATTTCGACGATCCGACGCTGACGCCGTTCATTCACTATGCGGTTCATTCCGGCCGCATGCAGCTGCCTTTTATCCTTTCTCAACCTTACACCGCCTTGGAGGTGCGGCAGGCGGTGGTCCGCTCCGTGCAGCAGGATCTGCCCGCGTGGCAGCGCCACTGGCTGCGATTGTTGATCAAAGAGATCGGCAGCTATCACCGCAGTGATTCCAAAGACGAGAACGGCGGCTACGGCTATCTCGGCGGCCAGGGAACGTTCCGCGCTCTGGCGGCGGATGAAGAGCAACGAACCGAGGTGCGCGCCGAGTTGGAGGGAAAATTCACCAGCCAGTGGTTCGCCCTGGCGCACAAGACGGTCTTTGACCAACGTTTTAAATACGACCCTGCCTATTTCGGCGATACCGGCGAGTGGATCTATGGCCGGCCCGAGACCGGCTATGTGCTGGCGCGATACAAGGGCGTCAGCGGTTTTCTCGGCCGCATTTCGCGCAACTGGGGCATACCCGGGGAAAAAAGCCTGATCCTCTCCGACCATCCTTATTCGTACGATGCGGCCGGGCTGCAGCTGGCGTCGCAACGCTTTCGCTTTTCTTTTTACGCCGGCCGGCTGGACGACATGTACGCCATCAACACACAGTCCGCTGATTCCACCTATAAAGACTATAATCGCTTCTGGTCCATCAAGCGTTTTGACATTGCGCTTTCTTCGAATTTGCAGCTTGGCTTTTCCGAAGCCGCGCTGTACGGCGATGTGCATGGAACGTGGGAGATGATCTATCTTAATCCCCTCAATCTCTATTATGTTGAACAGCGCAACAACGTGGTGCAGATGAACGGACTTTGGTGCGCTGATGTCTTTTACAAGCCTTCGCCGCACTGGACGCTCTACGCTCAATATCTCATCGATGACATCATCATCAACAACGAACCGGGGAAGGATGACCGCGGCGAACATCCGGACCGCATGGGCATCACGGTCAAGACGGTTATGACCGATGTGGCAGCGCCGGCTACGCAGATAGGCCTGAGCTATACGCGTATCGGCAACTGGACCTACATGTCCTATCGCAATTACGAGAACTATATCTCCAACGGGCTTTCCATGGGCTATCCCTGCAACAGCATCGAGCGGATAGGGATGGATTTCGCCTATTTCGGCTGGATCGGCTGGAGCGTGCAGATGGCGGCTGCGTACAGTAGAAAGGGAGAGCAGGACATCACCGCGCCGTTCGGCGACAGCCGGGACAAGTTTCCCCGCGGCCATGTGACTCATGTCAGTCGGTTTCAAGCCGGGCTGACCTATGTGCCGTCCATTTATTGGCATGCCGGCGTGACGGCGTCTTATGATTATTACCCCGCCGCCGGCGAGGGTTTTTTTCAGGCCGGTCTGGTTCTGCATGTCAAATATGGCGAACTGTTCCGCTTGTAAAAACCTTTTATTAGGTTCATCCGGAAAACGGGCGGCTGAGCAAAGTTGGCAAATTTCAATGTCGAGCTTTTAAAGGAGGGGATTAGAAGATTCGTTCTTTCATCTTCGTGACCTTCGTGCTCTTCGTGGTTTTATCATTTTATTCAATTAAAGCGTGAAAAAAAACAACGTGGGGAAAACGATTACCCGAGGAATCTTTCCCCAAGAGATGAAAGCGTAAAAGCTCAAAACCACGAAGGACACGAAGCGTACGAAGTGATTTGATTCGGCAAATATCAAAATGAGCATTCAAGAAATCTTTCTTCGCGCAATGTCTCGCCAGAGAATTTAATAGGAAGGGATCAGAAGATTCGTTCTTTTATCTTCGTGACCTTGTGCTCTCGTGGTTTTGTCAATTCCCCGGCATTGCTTTTTGTTTTCTCCGCGGTTATATAAGGCACGCATGATGCGATTGTCCCTTCTAATAACAAGATTAAAGCGCCAAAAATGGCGAATTGTGGCGCAACAGATCACAAGCTTGTGAAAATTTCATCAGCGAAAAGTCAAGCCACTGAATTTTCTTGCATATTGTACAAGATATATATACATTTTGTATTATCGCGGGGTAGGACTTTCAGCACCGGTTTTTGTGGGGGCGAGTGGGAGTTTTTTCGACGCCTTCTTTTTTTCAGCATCGTTGGTCTCTGCATCTTTGATCTTCTTTTTCCTTCCCTGCGTTAGCAGCGATTCTACTATTCTGTCCATCCGAGTATTTGCAGAGGAACAACATGCCTCCTGAAGAAGTGAGCACGGCAAAAGAGTGGGAACTTGCTGATTATCTGGATTTGGTCAACCGCCGCAAGGTTTTGATCTTTACGATTTTTATCCTTGTTTTTATCGTCACTGCGGTCTATCAATTCACCCGCACGCCTGTCTATAGTTCGTTCAGCTCTTTTCTTATCGACGAGAGCGCCAACACCTCCGGCGTGGGGTCCGAGCGCTATAATCCTTACGCATATTGGATGCGCCAGGGCAAGCCGGTGGAGTACTATCAGGCGATCATCGGCAGTCAGGTCTATTACGACAAAGTGATGAAACGGGCCATAGCGGATGATGATCTGAGATCGAGCGGTGCAGGAGAACCAGAGATCGCCGCCGCGGTTTCACGCATCAATCTTTCCATGGACGAGAAATCAAACCTCATGACTCTGTCGGCGTCCGCCTTTTCGCCGATGCTGGCGTTCAAGACCGCGCGTTATGCCACCGATGTTTTCAAAGAGCGCATGCAGGAGATCGATGTCGAGAGCGCGCAGGACATCGTACACTATATCGACAAGCAGCGTCAGGAAGCGCAGGAGCGGTTGGAGGAAGCTGAACGAGCGCTGCAGCAGTACAGCGGCGCCGGCGAAATGTTATATATCGGCCAAGACGGCGGCATGATGAGCAAGATCTCGCAGGTGGAAGCCATGCTCGAGCAGGCCGAAACCGAACGGCGGCTGGCAGAGAGCAATCTGGCCTCTTTTACTATGCAGCTGCAGGGCGCGGACAAGCCGACCAGCGATCTGCAGTCCATCGAGTCTGTGCCCGAGATCGCCAAGCTGCGTGCGCAATTGACCAAACTGGAAGATCAGCGCAACGCACTCACAGTGGCGGCTTCCAGCGACAGCGTCAACGTAAGCGAATTGGACGGCCGCATCGAAGCCGCCAAGGGCGAACTGCGGCGCCTCATACTCGCTCATTCGACCAAGTCGTTGCCGGCGGAGGATAAAAAAGCCGATGATCTGCGTTCGATGCTGACGCAACGGCTGGTGGCCGAACAGGTCAACCTGAGCTCCACGCGCAACAAGGAACGCTTTTACAACAATCTATTGGAAGAGTATCGCCGCCAGAGTCCGGAGCGATTGGAAAAGGTGATGGAACTGGCGCGTCTGCGGCGCACGCAGGCGGTGCATCAGAATCTGCTCAACTATCTGGTGGAGCGCCACGAAGAGGCCAAGATCAAGGCCGCCACCGGCGCCGGCGGCATTCGCATCGTCAACCCGGCGGCCATGCCGGAACGGCCGAACCCGCGCAATATCCCGCGCGCACTATTGATAGGCGCCATGCTGGGACTGGGATTGGGTTTCGGCCTGGCCATGCTGCAGGAATATCTGGATCAGACCATACGCACCAAACAGGATCTGGAACGGCTTACCGGTCTTCAGGTGATCGGCCAGATTCCCATGGGCGTCAGAATGAACGGCAATAACGGCCACGCGGAAAAAAAGAGCAACAGCCTGAAAAACCTGCTGAGCAGATCCCTCGGGCGCAACAAGGCCGCGACCGTACAATCGCTCTATTACCCGTTGATCAACAAATACGATCCCCATTCGCCGTTTGTGGAATCCTTCCGCAGCCTGCGCACGGATCTGCAGTTTTATAACATCGACACGCCGCTGAAAAAGCTTTTGATCAGCAGCTCGATCCCGGGCGAGGGCAAAACCTTGGTCACCGCGAATCTGGCGCTGTCCTATGCCGAGCTGGGCCACAAGGTGGTGATCCTCGATGCCGACATCCGCAAGCCCAAACAGCCCACAGTGTTCGGCGTGGATCGCGTGCCCGGTTTTACCGATTATTTCATGGATCTGGTTCCCTATGAAAAGATCGTGCGCAAGCTGCCGACGCGCAATCTGACGTTGATTCCGTCGGGAACTATTCCGCCCAATCCCGCTGAGGTGCTCAACAGCCAAAAGATGGCGGACCTGATCGACCGGCTGGAACAAGAGTATGATTATGTGCTGGTGGACGCGCCGCCCATGCTGACCATCAGCGACGCCAAGACCCTCTCGCGGTTGGTGGATAATGTTCTGCTGGTGTTCCGTTTCGCCCAGACGGAAAAACGCTATGTGAGCGAAGTTTCGGCCAGTCTGCGCAACAGCAAGACCTCGGTGATCGGATTCGTGCTCAACGGCGTGGATTACGGCAACGGCAAGGGGTATTATAAATATCTCTATTATTACGACTATCGCGAAAAACCGGAAAAGACGAAACTGGATCAGGTGCAGGTGAATTAATGCGGGATTTTCGCCGCTGGTACCGGATCGCGGATATCACCCTGCAGATCGAGAGCGATCTGCCGTTTACGGAAAATACGTTCTCTGACAAACTCGAGCTCTTTCGCATGGAGGCGCCGGGCGCCGATGTGGTGACGGTGCGCCACCATTTCAGCCTGCCGGAGATGAGCGGCTGGGATTTCAGCCGAGAAAAGTACCGCAAGGCGCCGTGGGCGATCTACCAGACGGATGCCGGGTGGATCTACCTCGGTATTCTGCCGCAGGGATTTGAGGAAAAGCTGTGGAAGGTAGTGGTGTTCAATCCGGACCATTCCCTGGCGGAAGTTTTTCACCCGGATTCATCGGCTTTTGCCGCCGGCGGCCAGACCTCGCTGACCTTGTTTCCCTCGGACCAGATTCTGGTGGCGCGGCTGCTGGCTGACCGCGGCGGCTGCTATCTGCACTCGGCCGGCGCGATTGTCAACGGTGCGGGCATGCTCTTCGTCGGCCATTCGGAGGCGGGGAAATCGACCACCACGCGAATGCTGATGCATGCCGCTATCGGCGCCGAGATTCTTTGTGACGACCGCAACATCGTGCGGCGTTTTAGTGACGGCTGGAAAGTCTACGGCTCCTGGAGCCATGGCGATATCCCGAAGGTCTCCGCCGCTGCAGCGCCGCTGCGGGCGGTCTGTTTTATCGAAAAGTCGGGTGAGAATAGTCTGATCCCCTTGATCGATCGGCAGGAGATCATCCGGCGGCTGCTGGCCTGCGTGATCAAGCCCTTTGTCACCGTGGATTGGTGGGAAAAGACTTTGGATGTAGTCTCGTCCCTGGCTGCCGAAGGCCGGTTTTATGTGATGCGCTTCGACAAGAGCGGGAAAATAGTAACTGATTTGGTCAGCATAGCCCATCTATTCGAGATGAAGAGCTGACATTTCATAGGTGAGGTGTGGTTCCGGGCAGAATCAGGAGTATTTAAAAAACATGTCGTATGCGCGGCGATTGTACCCTCATCAGTTTTATGCCTTGCATAAAGAGCCGCTGCTGGAACATCTTGATATTGAGCTGACCGAGCGTTGCAACAACGCTTGCATCCACTGCTGTATCAATCAGTCCGAGCATGATCCAGAGCTGACGGCTCGGGAGATGAAGACATCTTTTGTCAAGGATTTGCTGCAGCAGGCGGCTGATCTGGGCGCGATTTCGGTGCGTTTCACCGGCGGCGAACCCCTGCTGCGCGGCGATCTTAAAGAACTCTACCTCTTCGCACGCCGTCTGGGCTTGCAGGTGACGCTCTTTACCAATGCCCGACTGATAACGCCGGAGCTGGCGCAGCTGCTCGAGCGCATTCCGCCGCGCCAGCCGGTGGAGGTGTCGGTCTACGGCATGCACCCGGAATCCTACGACAGTGTGGCCGCCTGTAGGGGCGCTTTTAAAGAGTTCCGCCGCGGCGTCGATCTGCTGCTGCGGCACAATATCCGTTTCACCGTCAAGCAGAGTCTGCTGCCGCCCAACCGCGGCGAGCGATACGAATTCGAAGCCTGGGCCGCAACCCTGCCGGAAATGAAGCAGCTGCCGGGATACGCAATGAACTTTGAACTGCGCGGCCGGCGGGATAATCCGGTGAAAAACAGGGTCATTGAATCTTTCCGGCTCTCACCGGATGAGACCGTCGCCATGCTCAAGGTGCGTCCGGAATACGTAAAAGAGATGCGCCAATTCTGCGCCGGATTCATGGGCCCGCCGGGCGACAGGCTGTTCAGCTGCGGCGCGGGCAAGGGCGTGACCATCGACGCCTATGGCAGGGCGCAGATGTGCATGGGGCTGCGCCATCCCGATTACGTCTACGATCTGCACAACACGGCTGAAGCGGAGACGGCCGGGATTTCGCCCTTAAAGTTCGTGCTGACGCAGGTTTTTCCCCAATGGAGCGAGCTGAAAGCAACCAATCCAGAGTATCTACGTCGCTGCGCGCAATGTTTTCTCAAGGGGCTGTGCGAGCAGTGTCCGGCGCGTTCCTGGCAGGATTACGGCACTCTGGATACGCCGGTAGAATATCTCTGCCGAGTCGCCCACGCCCAGGCGCGTTATCTCGGATTACTCGCTGAAAGCGAGAACGCCTGGGAAGTGAAAGACTGGCGGGAACGCGTCGCACGGTTCAGCTCCGGGAAATTGATTTTAGACACTGAAACAATTATTGCACCAATATAAGGATTTATATGGAACTTGGTATCACCCTGAACAGCATCTGTACTCCTTCTGAGGATATCGTTGCCCGCGAGATCGAGGGCGAGTTGATCATCATTCCTCTGGCTGCCGGCATCGGAGATATGGAGGATGAACTTTATACCCTGAATGAGACAGGAAAAGCAATTTGGGTAAAAATGGATGGGACTATGACGCTCGGGCAAATAGCCGCAGCTATCGCTGAAAACTATGATGCGTCCCGGGATGAGATCGAACGCGATGTGCTTGGTCTGATTGCGGAAATGGCGCGGCGGAAAATTGTCGATGTAAGAGAATGAGCAACATTTTTTTTCAATTCATGCTGGAAATGATCCAGCGCATTCACAGTTTCACTCTTATTGGAGGAAAGTCAATATGAAAACCAATTCAGCACAATGGAAAAAGCCAGAATTGACGGTTCTAACCCGCAGCAACCCGGAGGAGGTCGTGTTGAGCGGATGCAAGACATCGACTGGCGGGGGTCCCAAGTCTGGGCAAAAATATTGCAAAGGACCAGTCAGCGCGTGTACGAATATCGTTGGCAGTTGAAAAAACAAATAACCAAGCCGGCTACGGCCAAAAGTAATCTCAATCAAGAACACGAGTTACTATCAACTGCCTTTACATGGGTAGTATTAAGTAGTGGCTGAACGTGTAAGAGAAAATCTAATCCCTTGCAATCGATCAGCCACGTGCGAATTTAATGCCCACTCCAGCTTTTACGAAAACAATTAGAGCGACGCCCTCCTCGTGATCAGCGAACAGTAGCAGTGCAATCCGATCGTCTGCGTGAAGGAAGAACTAAATGCTTCTGGACAAGATCGCAAGGGGAATCTTGCACCGGCTACAAGACAGGTCACTCTATCGTTTTGTTTATCGAAAGCTTGCTCTTCAACTTACACTCCGCGAGGCTACCGACAGTGATCTGATACAAGTGCACCTATGGCTTAACCCTGCAAACGATTACGAGCTGCAGCGCGCTTCGAACCTGACCGAGTGGGTGGCACTTTATCAAGGTCAAATCGTCGGCTTTATCCAACTAATTCGTTATCCGCAGGATAATGAACTTTATCAGGGTTATTGGCTCTTCAGCCTGATTGTCAAACCCGTCAGGCGAGGAATGGGAATCGGAACTGCCCTAACCAGGACAGCGATGGATAGGGCTCGTAACGAAGGTGCGCCTTTTTTGGATTTGCTGGTTTTTGAGGATAATGTGCGGGCGATCACACTTTATGCCAAACTGGGATTTAAGTATTTTATAATTCCGGTGCTCGAGCCATCCTTGGAAAGGGAACGGGAAATATATGGCAGACGCCGTATCGTAATGCGGAAGGTATTCTAAATTTTATTAATGGACGAATTTTATCATATCGATCCAAGTCGTTGAGAGTTTCTTGTGCTGGTTTGACTGTTCAATAAATATAATATTATTATTAATTTGCGGAATTTCAAAGACATGCTGGCTGGCATTGGCGGGATTGATAAAGCAGGCTGTAAAACAACGTTCAATAATGATTCCTCATGGCGAATCCTACCCAATCCCGAATTTGCTGAACTGATGGCTGCGGTGCTGGAGAAAGGGCTCCCTTTCCGCTTTCAGGCCGCCGGCGCCAGCATGTCGCCCTTCATTCGCAACGGTGATATCCTCACCATCGCGCCGTTTGGCGGCGCCATTCGCCCCGGCGATGTGCTCGCCTTCCGCCATCCTGAAAACCGAAGGCTGACTGTGCACCGGGTCATCGGTTGCCGAAGCAGCGGTTATCTTTTCAAGGGCGACAACGGCTGTCACAGCGACGGCTGGGCGACGCGGGGCGATATCATCGGTCGGGTCGCACGGGTGGAGCACAAGGGCCGGCGAATGCGATTGGGTCTGGGTCCGGAACGGCTGGTGATCGCCGCATTGTCGCGCGCGGGACTGCTGCGGCCGCTGCTTGTGCCGGCTTTCTTTCTGTGGAATATGCTGAGAAAAATGCATTCTTGAGAGGGGGAACAGGGGGTAGCAGTCAGTCCGGAAAATATGCATAATATTGCGTGTGCAGTTCCCCCTCTTGAGAGGGGGACAGGGGGTGTGTAACGATTCCGCGGCAAACAGTCATTTTCGATTTATCATTTTTCTGATGCTCGTAATTGAGACAGATATTGATGAATGATGAACCACGGAGGGCTCGAAGGACACGAAGAAAAACGGAACAATTTTCATACTTGGATTTATACTGTATTATTATTGGAATATCTCTACAAATGATCGATGACCAATTCGATAATCGACCATAAATCGCACATAGCGACCGACATGAAATTGGCCAAGGCATCAACCGGTTTGCCGATCACTCTCAATCCTAGGAAGAAAGGGATCAGTCAATTCGTTATACCCGGCTTTGTTAACTTTTCTCGGGATTTAATCAAATTATCAACAAAACATTCAGCGGATAGGGTTCCCTAACTTTTGTCAACCAACTGCATGGTCATGCGATCAGCCGGAGAATCTTTTCCCGACAGAGCCATCGGCCGGGCAATTTTAGCCGGTTAATACCATGCTGGGCAAATAAAAGGAAAATTTAATGATTAAGAAAATAGTAAAAAAATCACAGCTATCAGCACACAATGAAATACAAGAAAATTTGCGATTTTGGGAATCAAAATCAAAAGCCGAAAGGATAGAAGCCGTTGAACAGTTGAGAAGGCAATATAATGGAAATTCAAACAGACTTCAAAGAGTTGTTCGAGTTCTTCAACGCACATGAGGTTCAATATCTAATTGTCGGCTCTTATGCTTTAGCATTTCATGGCGCTCCAAGATACACCGGGGACATTGATGTTTATGTTAAACCTGTAAAATATATCGGCCGATCGGAATTTATTCAAAATAAACGATCGTCGGGAAGGAAAAAGGATTTAGCAGATTTAGAGGCGCTTGGTATTGAATAACTCTACTCTATATCGAGACGCCTAACCAAAGAGCTAACCAGACGCAGCTTCCCTTCTCCACACTCCACCACCGCAGCGCTGGTCACGCTTATCGCTGCAAAAGATATCTTTCCCCGGTTGATGGTAGAGCCTGAAAACATAAAAACCACAAAGGCCGCGAAGGGGTAAAGCGAGCAGGGCTGTACCATTATTCTGGTGTAAAAAATGTCAATCATAAAGAGATCTAAATAGGAAAAGATTTCTCAAACTGTTCCTAATCGAGCGATGCCGACCATGAGCCAGGTTTCATCGATAAAAATTCAGGATTTTACGCTTTGGCAAAAAATGGACGCTAAACGCGCCCTTTACTCTTTTGATCTGGATCTGACCGCCCGCTGCAATCTAAACTGCCGCCACTGCTACATCAACCTGCCGGCGGGAGATGCGGAGGCCAAAGCGAGGGAGCTGTCGCTGAAAGAGATCGCCGACCTCGCCGATCAGGCGAGGGAACTGGGCGCGATGTGGTGCCTGCTCACCGGCGGCGAGCCGCTGCTGCGAGCCGATTTCAATGAAATCTATATGATGCTCAAGCGCAAAGGACTGTTGATTTCGCTTTTTACCAACGCCACTCTGATCCGGCCTGAGCATATCGAGCTGTTTAAAAAGTATCCGCCGCGGGATATCGAGGTGACCATCTATGGCGCCTCGGTCGAGTCTTACGAACGGGTCACCCGGAGACCGGGCTCCTTCTCGCAGTTTGTCGCCGGCATCGATGCCCTTTTCAGCGCGGGCATTCGCGTGCGGCTAAAAGCCATGGCCCTGCGCTCCAATCTGCAGGATATGGAAGCCATCGCCGCATTCGGCCGCAGCCGCACCAAGGATTTCTACCGCTTTGATCCCCAGCTGCATCTACGCTATGACCGCGATCCGCTGCGTAATGAAGAGATACGGTCCGAGCGGCTGACGCCGGAAGAGGTGGTGGCGCTGGAACAGGCGGATACCGAACGGTTCGGCTTGTTGTTAAAGGGATGCGATGAACTGATCAATGAGGCCTACACCCGTCATGGCTGCGATCACCTCTTTCATTGCGGGGCCGGCAAGGGCAGTTGCAGCATCGGCTATGACGGCACATTCCGTCTCTGTCAGTCGTTGTGGGCGCCGGGGACCACGGTCAATTTGCGCGAAACGCCGCTGCGCGAAGCATGGGAAAAGCTGGTGCCTGCAGTCCGGGATATGCGCTCGAAGGATGAGCGATTTTTAAATTCCTGTCGAAAATGTCCCATCGTCAATCTGTGTTTGTGGTGTCCGGCGCACGCGTATCTGGAGACCGGTCGAATGGATGGGGAGACGCCGTTTTTATGCGCTGTGGCGCATGCGCGGGCTGAGGCGATCGAAAACGCCAAGATCCCCTGATTATTCATTTGCAAGTTTATTTGGTGGTGTTGTGGTCAAGAGCCGATGAGCGAATCACGCCACCGCCTGCGAATATATAACGACGTTGTAGGAGGCGACTCTGTCGCCGACGGAGTTGAGGAACGGACAAGTTTGCGGCGGAAATTCATCCAGACCCCGGATGTTGCCGCGCTTTTTGCGGCAACTCCGGGTGTCGCTTTAAATACTTGGCGTCGTACAATTTCAACACCCGGGGTTGAAAAATTACCTCAACACCCGGGGCTACAAAAACCGTAGCACCCGGGGTTGAGAATTCATCCAGACCCCGGATGTTGCCGCGTTTTTTCAGCAACTCCGGGTGTCGCTGTAAATAGACGGTGTCGAACGAGCTTGCGACTTCTGGGATTGAAAAACTCGGTCCCCTAATAGTTGTCGCAGCTTGGCCGGCTACTTACGGTTTCGCCGTATCACAGCGACACCCGGGGTCGCAAAGCCCGCGACACCCGGGGTTGACGGGCCACAAAAACCGCGGCGCCCGGGGTTGAGGAATCGCACCAACCGCGTCACCGATGTTGATGACCGCAGATTAAAACAGGGTGGGAGGGATGAAAGAAAAGCTGATGCGGAAAATTAAACTGATCATTTTATTTTCCATTTTTACCTTATCCAACCTTATGGCAGAAGAGGGTGGAACGTCGTTTGCATCCAACCTGCTGGGATACGGCGGCGTGTTAGTGACGCCCACCGCTTATATGCCCGGCGACGGAACCATCACCGCCACTTTCAGCCGGATCCCCAAGCTCTATGCCGCCAAGCTGCAGCCTTATCAAACTTCATCGGTGTACACTATCGATGCTGGAGTGTTTTCGTTCCTGGAGGGATTCGTCTCCCTGGTTAGGCCGGATCACTTTAAAGGCGGCACCGGCGACCGCACCGCCGGTCTGCGGTTGAATTTTCTCCAGGAAACAGCCAAGCGGCCGGCGCTCACCGTGGGCATGCAGGATTTTTTCGCCATCGAACAGCTGGATCTTGAACCCTCCAGCGCCCAGGTGTTCGCCTCACTTTATATGGTGGGCTCCAAATCCTTTACCTTGCACAATCGCCGAATTTTTACCCATCTTGGTTATGGCACGGACTGGCTGCCGGCCAACACCTCGCAATTGGTGGGTCTGTTCGGCGCCATGGAAATCGAAACTCTGCCAAAAGTGTTCCTAATGCTGGAAAATGATGCGAAAAAGTGGAACCTCGGCCTGCGCACCCGCCTCTTTTCGCACCTTCAACTCGTGGCAGGCTGGTGGGGGTTGGAGGAGTTCAGCTGGAGTGTGAGCGGCTCTTTCAATTTGCAAGGGTTATGACCAGAGCTTCGGCCAGTGGCAATGAATTGAGTTTTTCTCCTGCAAAATAGCGAACGCCCTGATTTGACTAAAAGCCAATGCAGGAAAAAAATAAAATTCTGATCGGCATCGGTGCATTGATGCTTTTTTTCCTTTTTTGCCTGGCACTATCGCACGGTGTCTCCGTCCAACTTTGGGCGGCGGATGACCAGACTTGGCTGAAGGCGGCGGATGAAGGAATTATAAGGTTGTGGACTCGACCATCGCCGTTTTATCATTTTCGACCGATATATGGCGCTTTTTTGGTGTTGCATGCCCGCCTCGGTTTAGCAACTCCTCTTGGATTCGTTTTTTCAGGTATCCTGCTGGCCGGCATCACCGCAATTCTGTCTTACAAAATTTTTAGTGAATGGCTTCAGGATAACGTCTTTGCTTTTCTCGCTGCCGTCTTTCTCACTTTTCATCCTGTACGCCATCCACATTATTTTTGGACATCAGGGCATATTGACTCGCTTTGTCTGGTTTTATGCCTTCTTTCGTTGTTTATCGGTTTAAAGTATGTTAAATCAGAGAGACGACCAGGCTGGTATCCGGCCGTCTTGGCGGTCATTGCAGCAGCAGCAACTTGGGTCAAAGAAATTGCACTGATCCTGCCGTTGCTGCTTTTTTTTGCCTTAAAACCTTGTGAACCGCGCAAGCGTCTGCAGGTTGCCTGCGCTTCTTTTATCGGCATACTATTGGCATTGTTCATCGGCTGGTTGGTTTTGCATGGCGCAGGCAGAGCCGGCCATCTCGTCCGAAGCGCATCGTTGGCGCGATTATGGCATTATCCGGATGCTCTGTTGGGATTCTTTGGTCGTTTTGATTTGCTTATGCAAGCACGGACCAGCGGAAATTATTTGCTCGTAATAGTGCGATTGACCCTGGCTATCCTGTTTTGCTTGTTGCTTTCTACGGTTTTATATCGACAGCGGCGATCGAGATGGGCCATGCCGGCGTTTCTATTGCTGACGATTGGAGCGTTGATAGCCATCATTGATTTTGATTGTCGTGGTTTGGGCTTGGGATGCATTGGATTGGCGCTGGCTTTTGCCGGCTGCTGTAAAACAATTTTCAATCGAAAGACGAACTTGGTTTTAGTAATTTTAGTGCCCGTATTGGCATTTTGGTCGGCATCCTGGATTCATCTCGAAAAAATATGGCGTCACGCCAAGTTGTACAGCGCATCGGTGACAAATGAGCTCGCCACACAGCGATCGTTGCACGGCGCTGAACAATGCCTGGTATTTGTCGGGCTGATAAGCGACCTGAGATATGATGTATGGCCCGTAGATGTCTCTGTGCTGGATGAGAGCGTCATGCAATGCGCTATGCTGCGCAACTATCGGCCGGGGATGAAAATAACCGTGCAAAAATTGGCAAACAATCTGTATCGCTTGCAGGCCGCGGAAGGTTCTTGCTTTTATATGCCTTGTCGGCCCATGCCGGAAATCGGCATCACGGAAGTGGAGTGCCGTGCGGGAAGGTATGTTACATCATTGGTCTGCAAAACGGAAAGCTACTCGTACGAACCCTTTGAATGCGATTCGCCGATCTTTATACTATGGGATGGATGTGAGTTTAGAACACTCGGAAAATAGTCGAGTTCTGAGCGGTACATTCCTTATCCGACCGCCCGGAGTGCCGCTGAATCGCCTCAAACGCCCTCACCTGGAATCCTCATTTTGATGACCTTGTATCAAGGAAATACACAATTCAATTTTTTTCCTTGATCAAGACAGCCCCACCACGCAGCCAGCCCGGGAAAATCTGAAAGATTTCAACTTTGAATCCTGCCGCCACGCACTCTTGTGTGAAATCTAGTTCTGTTGCAAAGGCATGAAGGAATTCGCTGTTTCGCCACAGCATATCCCCGCTTTCATAATGGATGTTTCCCCATGTAAGAAAGGCCAAGCCCTTAATCAATCCAGTCAGGGTTTTCTTTTTCTTGATCGTCGGATCCCAATGAAATTGGCACACGACCTGGCCCTGGTCGGTGAGCGTGCGATGCATGGTTTTGAGCATGGCGATCCTTCGCTGCCGGGTGGGAACAAGTGAATAGATAGCGTGGGAAAACCAGATCACATCAAAGGAAGCTGGTGCAAGGTCAAGTTTGGCGATATCCCCCACCACCGTTTCTATGTGCAAACCGCGACGCCGGGCCTGCTCACGCGCAGCATCTGCATATTCCCTGAGATAGTCTACGCCGCTTACTTCAAAGCCGGCCTGCGCCAGGGGAATGGCTTCGCGGCCGCCGCCGATGCCGAGCAGCAGCAAACGACCCTGCTTACTGGGCAGGCGTTCAAGCAGAGCCGCCTCCGGCGCGTACAGGCCGGAGGCGATGAATTCATCACTGCACCAATAGGCGATCGAGTCGCTCTTTTGATAGGTCTCGCGGCTGAAACGGACAAGATCATCCGGGCGCATGACCGCGACAGCCAGCGATTGAATCAGCCGGCCGAGGCGCAGACAGCCTTTACCCAAGAAATGATGCAGAGTCATACAGCAGCCCATAGTTGTGAAAGTTAGGAATGATCCCTTGGAAAAAGCTTCCGGCGATCGATAAAGAGCAATAAAAAGATCAGCTGGCGCCGCCGTCACGTCCTTGGCAGGAACCACAATTTGTGTTAATATTATCGCCGCAGCCCTGGGAATTGCCCGCGGGACCAGTCAACGCCCCGACCACTTTGCAGTTGTTGGTCAGCACCTCTTCCGGTTTGCCGCGCAAAAGCACGATCAATTCCGGTTTTTTCCACTCTTTTTTAGCCATTGGATACCTCCTCCATTGAGTGCACAGCATTTCGTTTGTTCATCAAGCGATCTCCCTGTCGTAAAAGATCTTTGACAATCTCCACAATTTCTCCGCTTTTATCAAACTGCATGGTATAACAAGGAATGCTGCCGGCAGCGTCATTGATCAACGGGAGCGTTCTTTCCCACCAATCGGGAGTGACGACCGGACGAATCAGGCAGCCGAGCATTCGATTCCTCCGTTCCATTTGCTCGGTGATTGGAAGGATACAGTTGTCTTGGGATTTTTCCAGAAAAAAGATCGCCCGCAACGGGGCCGAAGCCGGCGACACCATGGAAAGTTCGCCGTGGCTCCAGCTGCCGTAAACCCGCCATCCATCCGCTTGCTTTCTCAGAATATTACGATCATCACAAAGGATTTCTCCCTGGCCGGAAAAAAGTTTTATCGTGGTGGATTTGCCGGCTGTTGAATGGCCGACGAACAGCACGCCCTGGTTGCCAATGATCATGCCCGCTGAATGCAGATAGAATCCCTGATGATGGGCAAGCACCTGGCTCAGCCATAGCAGGTCCGAAGGAAAATAGGTCAAAGTGTCTCTTTTGACGGATGTGTCGAAATAGCTTTCCCGGCGGTTGAATATTTTTGCTTTCGAATAGTTCCGATTGAATACCGCGGTCTGCATGATCTTGCGTCGGCCGTCATCGTCGATGTAACATTGATGGATCCAACCATTCGGCTTTTTAAATACTCTCCAGGGCGGTTGATCGTAAATCAGTTCACCCAGTTCGGCAGTGGATAATCTGGGCAAGTCATGATGGATCTGAAGGTGGAGAACTTCTTCCGCCTTATGGTTTGTCAGAAATGGATCGAATCGCTCATCCAGGCTGTCGAAGGTAAACGGCCGGTCCGAATCGACCTGAATGGAAAAACCGCCGATCGAGAAAAAACGGCGATGCTTTTTCAGCCAATTTTCGCGATAGCGTTCCGCTGCATCGGTGATGCTGCACACATAATCGACTTTGGCGGTATGCCGCCGATGTTCGAGAAAACTATAGCTCGGACACATTCGGCACACGGTGCGTTCGCGACAGGCGCCGCAGGTTGAGGCGTATTCTTCATCGCCGCGTCCGAATTCAGCCAGAGAGGGGATGAATTTTTCCCAACCCTGCATAAATGAGCCTTTGCGCAGATCATAACGAAGCTGGGGATCTTTGATCAGCGAGCAAAAGCTCATCATTCCGTACGGATCGATGTGAAATTGATTTCTGGTGGTCAGGCAAGCCGCATAAAGGCCTTGGGACCGATCCGGAACCGCGCAACCCCTGCTTTCCAGCAGACTTTCATCATAGCAGACGTTAGGCGGCTCCAGGGCGATGACCTTTTCGGGGGTCAAACGCTGCGCGTCGATTTCAGCGTTGCGGACAGGATCGCCGGAGGCGGATAAAAACAGCCAGGTGGCGCCGATGCGCACTGTATCGGCCAGGCTGTGAGCCAGTTCCAGCATCTGCGGCCATTGATGGTAATTGTCGCGCATGGGAAAGGCTCGAATGGTGAACGGCGTGCCCGCTTCCCGCAGATAGGCAATCCCCTGCATCATCCGCTCATAGCCGCCGGGATGGCGGGTGATGTGATCGTAGACCTCAGCGGTGGCGCCATATAGCGAGACCTGTAAATCACAACCCTTGAGCAATTTGGCGACGGCCGGTGTGATGTACATGCCGTTAGTGAAAACAGTTAAGTAAATGGATTTGCTTTTAATGTAGCCGGCCAATTCGACAAAATCTTCCCGCAGCATAGGCTCGCCGCCTGAGATCGACCATTCCCGCGTTCCCAGGCCGCGTGCCTGATCGATTAGCATGATCCATTCCTGCAAGGTCAGTTCACTGGTACTGTTTTCCTTGGTATTAGGAATAACCAACCAGCAATGACGGCAGTTATTGTTGCAGCGATAGGTCAGGTCGATGTCGCCCTTGAGCGGCAGCCGCATTCCGTAGTATTGCTTGTTTTGAAAATAATCAGCCATTTGGCAGTCAGCCTTTTTATGCCAGCTTAATGCTAGAGCATGCAGGTTGAGCACAACAAGCGGTTTCGCGCCACAGAAGAGAGGACATTTTGTTACACTCTACCGCTTGTGAATGCGATGTATAATTTGTAAACAACTGCTGTAAACAATACTGGAAGAATTGCTGCGCGTCTGAGGGTTGCATTAAAAGTGGAAGGGCCGCCCATGATGCCATTCTAAACGTAAATATAGATAATTTAATTTTTTTTTGCAAAAGAAAATTTTTCCTTTCGAGTTTATCTGGAATTGGTCGAACTGACAACTCGTGCTGAGTCTGAAGTTGTAGCGCCATCCCAACTCCTTAATAATGATAGAGGTTAGCAATTTGTGCATTTTGCTTGCAAGCGGAATGCCATAGAATCGTCTTGCGATAATTATAGTAAATACAATATGTTTATTATTTCATTGCCTACCAATCGGCAGCGAAAGTGTAGACAAATAGCGACACATTGAAAGAAAAACTGTAAATGTTTTGTAGATTCTCAATCCAATTTTCTCGGCATTTCAGTCCACGCACGGAGGGCCTTAGTGAATAATTGATTGCGCGCCGGCTGCATTCGTTTAAAAACCTTTTCTTGACAATGTGCTCAAAATTCCCTATAATTCATTTTGTTGACGAAATTTCGTCTTTCGAAGCCATACCAGAATGGTTTAATGTAAATCGCCGGGCCGTCCGGGGGGCGATCACCATTTCCATCATTTCTTCAAACCAAAACGATACTATTCTAATTCAAGCGAGAAAAAATCCGTTGGCGAAACAGGAGGATGGGCGGTATGAATAAAGCAGTGTGCGGATTTTTATGCTTGTTTCTGCTGCGGGCTGCGGTTGCGCAGCAGCCGAGCTCATTACTGCTCGAATGTGAGCAGGCGCTGGTGCATCAGGGTTTTGAAAATATCTCCCTGGCTGCTGCAGGCGAGGACACGTTGTATGTGGATTACGAGAACCGCGTTTTCCGCAACGAAGTGACTGCAGCCGGCGTAGTGCTGGCCGCTCTTAACGAAAAACTCGCGAATGTGGAGGTGGTGGCGCTGACGCCGCGCAACCGCGATCTGGCGATCTGCACCATCTATGTTCCATTGTCGGCTTATCGTGAATTCATCTCAGGCGGCCTGGAAGCCCGCGCGCTGGCGGAAGCGTTGGTTATGGATAAAGGTCATGGCGCTTTGTCGACGGCCCAGCAAACCAGCCGTGCTGAATCCAGCTTTGGCCGCGTGGATGTAACGGTCCGCCCCGGCGTGGCTTTTCAACTGGGCAATTACGACGACCGTTTGAAAATCAATTTGAATCTGCTGCCCGAACTATCCGCCACCCTGTGGCGCGGCGGTCGGCTGCTGGTGCAGGCTCTAGTGCCGCTGCATGACGAGATCGGCCTGTATACGAATGAAGTGCGGCTGTCGCGCGCAGTGCTGAACCAGTGGCTGCGCCTGCCCGGCGATGGTTTCGCTTCTGTCAGCGTCGGCGGCTTTTATCCGGATCGCTATGGCGCAGCGGCTGAATGCGGCTATTATTTTTTCGACCGCCATGTTCACTTGGGCGCTGCGGCCGAGTACAGCGGATTTCTCCTGTATCAGGATAAAAAGTGGAACTATTCTGATCCGGGCCGGTGGACCTATCGCACGCATGCGAAATATATTTTCAGTCGAATCGATTTGATCGTCGGCGTGCAGTATGCCGAGTATCTGCATGAGGACCACGGCTGGCAACTGGAAGCGACGCGGATCTGGGGCGATGCGGAGGTCGGCGTGTACGGGGCCAAAACCAACGTGGACCGCTTTGGCGGCGTGCGGCTGAAAATTCCATTGCCGCCGAAACGTTCGTCGCGGCCGGCGCGGTTGCGCGTGACGTCGCCCGGCTATCTGCAACTGGGCTATCAGGCCACCAACGAGGTCTACACCATCGGCGGACCGGTGGAGACCGGCGTGACTGTATCCACGGGCCATGATTTGATGGATCTGCCCAAGCGGCTGCTGCCGGGCTATATCCGAAACAATCTGGGCTTGTGGAAGAAAGCAACGGGTTATTTGCGCTGAAGGTTTTTCATTTTTAACTTTTGCGGCGGCGTTGCCGGCTCACAGCCTTGTCGCCGCCGATTTGCGCTATGGAAGATGAATTCTTTTTGCAGAGTGCGCCTGCTCGGGGGAACCGGATGCATGACAGAGAAACAAAACGGCTGCTGACAGCCATCGGCATCGATTTTCTTTTATTGCTCTTTTCCTTCTTTTCGATGCATCTTTTAGCTGAGGCTGCGTTGAAATTGACGCAGAGCTATGCCAAGCTGCTGCTCTATTTTTGCGTGGTCTGGTTTTTCACCTCCTTCTGGTTTAAGAAATTCGATCTGCGCATTTATGCCGACCGGCGGCGTTTTCTCGTCACAGAGATGAAATTCGGCGCCGCCATGCTCTATCTGGTCTCTCTGGCCATTATTCTTTCCGGCGCCGTTCAATTTTCCCGCATTGTGGTTTTTGGCGGCCTGGCGCTGTTCATGCTGCTGGAGATCGCCTGGCGGAATCTGTTTCCGGGCTTTTTTCCCGCCGAGCCGCCGCTGTCCGGCCGGCTGATTCTGCGCAAAGCGCCGCTGTCGGTTCGCCTCGCGCTGGCGGATTTTTTTCTGCTGGCTGTTTCATTCTACAGCGTCGATGTCTGGCACACGTCTGCGTGGAAGCTGAATGACCAGGACATTGTCATTTTTCTGTTTCTGGCCGGCGCCTGGCTCTATATGGTCGGCGTGACCACCAAGTTCGAAAAACGGCATTATAAAAACATCTATCACGCCCTTTGGCCCTCTTTTATCACGCCGGTGCTCATGGCCGGCCTTATGTCCGTGTTGGTTTTTGCGCTGGGGCTTTTTAATTTTTCCCGCACCATCATCTTTGGTTCCATTCTGTTGTACAGTCTGTTGTCCAGCCTGCTGGGAGTTTATTATTTTTTCAAACGTCATCGATGGCCGGAGGAGGAGGATATCGATTCTCTGGACCAGGTGGTCTCCGCCTTGCGGCAGGAGGAGCTAAAGGTTCCAGCTCAGAACGGCACGGCCAACGGCGGCGGCTGCCGCCGGCTGCTGAGTGAGTCCATGCTGAAGAATGAGCCTGAACTGTTCGCTTTCATAGAGAGCCATATCCAGCTGCAGGACCTGCAGGCCAGTGAATGTCTGGCGTTCAACACCCATACTCCATATAACATCGAGATTTTAGGGAATGCCTCGCTGCGGCTGTTCGTCAACCTTCACCGGGTCAATGATTTCCGCCGGATCAATTACTATTTTCTCACAGTGCATGGCAAGCTGCAGAACGGCGGCTATTTTATCGGCTGTAAGGAGCCCATCGAGCGGGTGCGGGAGCGGTTTCAGGTAAAATATCCGGAATTGCTGGCCATGATTCTGTATTCGTTCCATTTTCTCTTTTTTCGTATTTGGCCCAAGGTGCCGGTGCTGAAGAAAATCTATTTTATCGTCACCAAAGGCCGCGGCCGGGTGCTGTCGCGCGCAGAGCTGTTCGGCCGACTGAGCTTCTGCGGATTCAAAATCGTGGCTGCCAAGACGATCCGCGACAACCTGTATTACATTGCGCAAAAGGTCAAAACGCCGTCCAGAGACATCACTCCATCCTACGGCCCATTGATCAAAATAAAAAAGATCGGCTATGGCGGACGGATCATCGAGTTGCTGAAGTTCCGCACCATGCATCCCTATTCCGAATATATTCAGGATTATGTTTTCGAGAATCACCACCTGGCCAGCGGCGGCAAGTTTCAGGACGATTTTCGCGTGACCGAATGGGGCAAGGTCATGCGCAGCCTGTGGATCGACGAACTGCCGCAGCTGTACAATTGGATCCGCGGCGACATCACCCTGGTGGGCGTGCGCGCGCTGAGCGGCCATTTTTTCAGCCTGTATCCCAAAGAGCTGCAGGAGCTGCGGGTGCAGTTCAAGCCGGGATTGATTCCGCCTTTTTATGCGGACATGCCGAAAACGCTGGACGAGATTGTGGCCTCGGAATTGGAGTATTTGCGAAAAAAGCAGATTCGGCCGTTGCGCACCGATTTGGAGTATCTGGGCAAAGCGGCGGTCAATATTATTTTCCGCGGACAGAGGAGCGGTTAGGCGCAGGGGGAATGGTGGGTATGAACAAAATCGTGCCGCCGATGGGGTGTCGCTTGAAATTCACGGCGTCGCACAATTTCAACACCCGGGGCCACGAAAACCGCGGCACCCGGGGTTAGGATTCAGCCCCCGGATGTTGCCGCGATTTTTACGGCAACTCCGGGTGTCGCTTGAAATTCACGGCGTCGCACAATTTCAACACCCGTGGTTGAAAGATCACCTCAACACCCGGGGCCACGAAAACCGTGGCACCCGGGGTTGAAGAACGCCCATTCGAGTCGCCGTTTATCGCTTCCTCTACTTGGAATGTGGATCACGGATTTATCCGTTTAGGCGGGTTTGTGGTGATGAGCGATCACTATCATCCACTGCTCTCTGTGGTCGGCGAAAAAGCACTTAAGATTATCGCAGGCATCGACTGGGAATGGTTTTACTGAACAGAGGAGACGCTCATGGCTTTTTATTTGGTGACCGGCGGCGCCGGCTTTATCGGTTCCAATCTGGTGGAGGCGCTGCTGCGGCGCGGCGACCGCGTGCGGGTGCTGGATAATTTCGCCACCGGCAAGCGGGAAAATCTGCAGCCGTTCATTTCCGCCATTGAACTGGTGGAAGGCGACCTGCGCAGTTATCATATCGTGCGCGAAGCGGTGAACGGCGTGGATTTCATTCTTCACCAGGCCGCGCTGCCGTCGGTCCCCCGTTCCATCAAAGATCCGATCACCAGCGATGAGGTGAATGTGGCTGGCACGCTCAACGTGCTTCAGGCTGCGCGCGAAGCCGGCGTGCGCCGGGTGGTGTATGCATCCTCTTCCTCCATCTATGGCGATCTGGAGGCCATGCCGAAAACCGAGGATATGCTGCCCAAGCCGCTGTCTCCTTACGCGGTATCCAAAATGGCGGGTGAAAAATACTGTCAAGTCTTCACCCGGCTCTATGGACTGGAGACGGTCTCCCTGCGCTATTTTAATGTGTTCGGTCCGCGCCAGGACCCCAATTCCCAGTACTCTGCCGTGATCCCCAAATTCGTCCTGTCGATCATGAACGGCCAATCGCCGCAGGTGCACGGCGACGGCGAGCAATCGCGCGATTTCACTTTTATCGCCAACGTGGTGCAGGCCAATCTGCTGGCCTGCGAAGAGGGCCATGAACAGCTGGCAGGCGAAGTGTTCAACATCGCCTGCGGCCGCCGCATTACGGTCAACCTGTTGGTGCAGACCATCAACGAACTGCTGGGAACCAATGTGGCGGCGGAGTATGTGCCGTCCCGTCCCGGCGATGTCAAGCATTCGCTGGCCAATATCGGCAAGGCGCAGCAATTCCTCGGCTACCGGCCGGATGCGGATTTTAAAAAAGGGTTGGCAGCTGTGGTGGAGTGGATGAAAAAATAATCTGTTCGATTTGAAAAAACGGGCTGAGGCCGACCGGCGCAGCCCGTTTTTTTATGGGCTGAAGATCGTTTGAGCCAATGTAAAGATTTTTCGCAGTTTTTGACGAATCCACTTGACAAAATCGAATATTTTATTTATACTAATGATCGAATAAACGGCGATTTATCGCTATCTTTTGCGATTGATTTTGGCCATTGGCAAAGGGGAGGTTGGGGGCCTGGAGCAGCAGTTCATGATCGTGGCAACTCGCTTTACGCTTTTTTACTGCAGGATTTTGGCATCTAACCGGGAAAAGTTGCCAAATGAGATTCGCGGACCAGATCGAACGGATCATCCAGGAAAATCTGCACAACATCAATTTCGGCGTGGAAATGCTGGCGGATCTGCTGCATATTTCCCCTTCTTTTTTGCGTGAACTGACGCACGAAAATTTTGCATTTTCGCCGCACCGCCTCATAGAGAAAAGACGGATTGAACGGGCTATTCTGCTGTGGCCGCAGTATCCTTATTTGCACCAGTTGGCCAGAGCGGTGGGCTTTCAATCCATGCGAACCTTCCGCCGCGCGTTCCGCATACATATGAGCATGACCCCTTCGGAACACCAGAAACTGCGATTATGCCGCGATTATCAGTCCGCCGCGCTATAGCGCTTAGATCCTCTGCCGGCCGCCTCTATACTCTTGCGGCGCCTCGATCGCCCGACGGTTTGTTCCTCATCTTTATCTTCTCTCTTTTACTTTTTTTCCCCTTTCTTTCCTCTTTCTTTTTTCCTCCTTTTTTCCCCCTTTTGCCTTCTAACCTGGATAATTCATAACCACGAAGGCTGACTTTTTTTTCTGTGGCGATTTTGTCCCTTGACAGGATTTGCGAAATTATGTAATAAAGGCCATGAGGCTGCGGCTGACGAAATATCCGCTGGTGCGTCAATACGACCGATTGGATTGCGGACCGGCGGCGCTGCTGAGTGTGTTGCGTTTTTACGGCGGCGATGCCGGTTTGGCGCAAATACGCGCGTGGTGCAACACGGACCGGAACGGCACCACCCTGCTGGATATGGCGGCCGCCGGCCGGCGTCTCGGCTTCCACGCGCGCGGCGTTTGCGGTTCCTTTGATGATCTGCGGCGCCAGCCTTTGCCCTGCATCGCCCATGTTGTTCTCGCCGACGGCTGGAACCATTTTCTGGTGATTTACACGATCGCAAAAGAGCGGTTGTATGTCGGCGATCCGGCCAAAGGCCGCTTCTATCTCAGCCGAATAGAGTTCGAAGCGCTCTGGGCCCGCCGCTGCGTTCTACTGCTGCAGCCGAACGGCCGGTTGCTGCAGCAGCGCTGTCGATCCTGGATCGCTTGGCTTGGCGGCTACCTGCGCCGGCAGTCGGCCTGGCTGATGCAGATCGTTTTCACCGGCTTTCTTTTCACCGCGCTGGGGCTGGGCACTCTGCTGATCATGCAGACCCTCATTGACCGGCTGATCCCATTGGCCGATTTCCACAACCTTGTTTTTCTCGCCCTGCTGTTGACCCTGCTCCTCGGGCTGCGCACCGTCCTCGGCTATCTGCGCGACCGTTTTTTGGTCGTGGCCAACAAGAATCTGAGCCGCAGCGCAACCGATGACTTTATCGAGCATCTATTTCATCTGGCCAAGCCGTTTTTCGACAGCCGCAAGACCGGCGACATCACAGCGCGCATCAACGACAGTTTGCAGATTTACCGCGCCGGCTTGTTCCTTCTGCAGAGCGCCCTGCTGGATTCCGTGATGGCGACCGGCGGTTTGGCGTTCATGTTTTATTTTTCCTCTTCGCTGGGTTGGATCACCTTGGCGCCGCTGCCCCTTCATGCCTGGCTGCTGTGGCGGCAAAGCCGTCCCATTCGCGAGCAGCAACACCGCGTTATGAAAGCGCATGCAGCGCTGGAATCGGTCTATATCAACAGCCTGCAGAACATCGATGAAGTCGCCTCTGTTTCGGCGGCGCCGGCGTTTGTGCGTCTCAATCAAGCGGCTTTTGCTGATTTTCAAGCCCAGGTGGAGCGGCTGGGCAACCTGCAGGCCCGTCTCACTGCTCTGGTCTCGGGCATGGGGGCCATGATCTCGATCGCTCTGCTGACCACCGGCGCGGCGCTGGTCATGGACAAGCAGATGATGCTCGGTCGGTTTATCGCCGCCTATTCTTTGCTGTCGTGGATTCTGCCCTCCCTGCAAAGTCTGGTTGCCGGCCTGATCGAATTTCAGGCTGCGCAGGCGGCGGCCCAGCGGATGATGGACCTGCTCTCCATCGAGGCGGAAAAGAATGAGGGTACAGTCATCCTTCAGGGCGCGTGGAACGTGCGCGTCGAGCGGCTCGCTTTTGCCTATGCCAAATCCGCGCCGTTGCTGCAGGACGTGTCGTTGACGATCCCGGCTGGACGCATCACCTCGCTGTGGGGGCCCAGCGGCGCCGGCAAGAGCACCCTGGTGCAGCTCCTGCAGCGCAAGTACCCGCCGCTGTCCGGCGAGATCCGCTTCAACGGCACACGCTGCGAGGATCTGGAGCTGACGCATCTGCGTTCGCGCATCGGCGTGGTCCCGCAGTCCATCGGCGTTTTCAATGCCACCCTGGCGGAAAACATATTGCTCGGCCGCAGCGCCGCCGACCTGCAGGAGATCGAGGAGCGACTCGCGGCCTGTGGGCTGGCGATGTTGTGCAGCCGCTTTGAGCTGGGGCTGCGCACGCCGCTGGGAGAAGAGGGACGCAGGCTGTCGGGCGGCGAGCTCGAGCTGCTGGGGCTGGCGCGGGCGCTGTTCGCCGCGCCTGCTGTGCTGATCATTGATGAAGGGTTCCGTTCCATAGACGTCGAACTGCAGCGCGCGCTGGGCCGAGTGATCCGGCGCTACAGCCGGGATCATGCGGTGCTGCTGATCACCCACAATCTCGAAACTTTGCGCGAGACCGATTACCTGTATCTGATGGCGCGGGGCCGCATCGTTGAGCAAGGCGATCCCCGCGCGCTTTTACAGCACGAAGGTCTGTTTAAGAATCTCTTTCCAGCGATGGCAGGCTCTTTCCAGGAGTGAAATGTTTATGTGCAATCCTGCGGTTGCGGTCGCGTCCGGTCCGCGTTTGAAAACCAGGTATGTTTTTCTCATCCTGCTGCTGTGTGAAATGAGCGTGTCCTGGTTTTATCAGACTCAGATCATGACTAAAGACGCCTACTATGCCCTGTACGGCGACCGTCTCGACGCTCAGCGGATCGAAGATATGTTCGATCTGCTCAAGCAGTTCCGGCTCTGGAGCTTTGGCATGATTCCGCTGTTCGTCTGGTTTCGCGCGGCGTTCATAACCCTGCTGCTGCAGATGCCGCTGGTGTTTCGTTTCATCGACATTCCGTTTCGCGACCTGTTCCGCCTTGTGACCGTGGCGTCGTTTCTATTTGTCGTTTTCGAGCTGTTGCGGCTGCTGTATTTGCTTCCCATTCCGTCTGCTATGGTGACATTGAAGGATCTGAACTGGATGCCGCTGTCGCTGGTCAGCCTGCTGGCTCTTGATCCCGAGGCCCGCGGCGCCCTGGCTTTTTTGAGCCATTTCAACCTGTTTGAAATCGGTTTTTTAGGCCTGATTTACATCGGGTTGATCAGGACGAAAAAATTGAAAAAACTGGATGCCGCCCTGGTGGTTTTTATAATGTGGATGATGATCATCATCATGCATTGGATTCTGGCGCTTTATTTCGCCAGGCTGTATGGATGAAATTATGAGGACCTCATGAGAAAGTTGAATGCCCGGTTTGTCCTCGTGCTTTCAGCCGCCGTCCTGCTGACGGCTGGATTCGGACTGATGCTGATTCGCAGCCTGCAGCCTCCGGTTCTGCCCGTCGGTTCCCGCCTGACGCCGGTCAGTTGCCGCACCTGCATCGGCGCAGACACGTTGCAGCTTTCGGGCGCAGGTCAGACCCTGGTGCTGTTGTTCAGCGTTCACTGTCCGCACTGCCTCTATGAGCTGGACCAGATCGACCGGTGCGTTGATACACTGCCGTATGCGCGTTTTTATTTGCTGACCACGGACAGCCGCTTCGACCTTTGCAACGGCACCTCGCGTTGGCTGAATTTGAGCGTCAGCGATCGAGTGACGTGGGCGGTGATGGAAAAATCCGTTTTCAATTCCCATTTCGGCCGCTCGGTCAAGCCCACTGTGTTTGTTTTTGACCGCCGAGGAATTTTACGGAAAAAATGGTCAGGGGAGATCAGAATGGAAAAGTTGGCAGCCGTATATGGGCAGGTCCCAGGCTGAGGACAAAAGGGAAGGCGACACACTAAAAGCCTCGGCCTGCCTCGTGAAGGAGATGGTCTCGGCAGCCCCGGAAAATATCATAAATATGCAGTGGCCCTAAGCCGGGGCTGCCGATTGTTTATCGCATCGCTGTTTTCTGAATCTGAAGGAGCAGCCGACCATGAGCGACTCTGACTGGATGGAGAACCTGGTGGAAGAGCATCTATCAAACTGGATGTTCGGTACGGAAATGCTGGCTGAACAGATGAATGTCTCGCCGCTGCACTTGCGCCTGCTTACGCAACGGTATTTCGCCATGACGCCGGTTCAATTCATCGACAGCCGGCGGCTGCAGCGGGCGGCTATGCTGCTGTGCCGGTTTGAGCATCCGTATGAGGTTTGCCGGCTGGTCGGTTATCCCTGTATGCGCCTGTTCCGGCGTTCTTTTGCCCGTTGCTATCATATGACGCCGGCTGAGTTTCAGGCGAAACTGCGCCAAATTGAAGAGCAGGGCGGCCTGGTATGGGATGCGCTGCTGAGCCCGGCGATGATTCGTTCTATCGATGCAACAAGGGGTGTATCATAGAGGCTAACAAGAAAGGATGAAACCATGAAACCGTCAATGGGCGTTTATCCTGGAACCCCGCCGATCCGTAGTTTGGAGTATGCCGGCGGTATGAAGGAATTATCTGAAAAAGAGATGGAACAGATTTCAGGCGGAGAAGCTTCAGCTTCGCAGTGCAAGGCGTGGGACATTATTTGTGTTGTCGCCGGGTTCGGTTCATTTGGAGGATTATTAGGAGCTTTAGTATTTGGCCCAACCAATTTGATGTGTTTGCTGGATGATATTGTAAATTACAGCAAGTGTCCGTAATTAATTACCAATTCTCTATGATACACCCTTCTAATTTTTTTTAAAAATATTGATAATAAGATAAAATATCCTTTACTTTTAGATGTGATCTGTTTTTAATAATGTGTAAATAAGGGAATCAAGCATGTTAGAAGTAGAAGGTCTTACGAAAAATTATGCAAATGGTTCAATAGCATTATCTAATTTATTTTGCAAAGCATACCCTGGAAAAATTTCTTGTCTGGCTGGCCCTAATGGGTCTGGAAAAACTACGACTCTGCGATTGCTTGCCGCGCTTCTGCATCCGACCTCAGGAACCATTCGGTATAACAATGCAAAGATCGACTTTAATGAATTAGCTTACAAAGCTCAGGTTGCCTATCTGCCTGAACGGTGCGGTTTCTATTTGCGGTTCACTGGGAAATGGAATCTGGATTTTTATGTTTCACTGTTTAATAGAAAGCTGGACGAGGAGGAGGTTTCTAACTATAGCAGATTACTTGAACTGGAACCTTACCTCAATAAGCCGGTAGGTACATATTCTTTCGGCACCAAGCAAAAACTGGCTCTGCTGCGGACTCTTGCCATTAATCCGGCTGTTTTTCTCCTGGATGAACCATTCAATGGGCTGGATATTGAAAGCCAATATAACGCCAAGCAGATCTTCAAAATTCTCTGCGATCAAAACAAGATCATCCTCATTTCGACCCATCAAATTTCTGCTATGGAAGATATTTTAGACAATCTGGTCATTTTGTATAGTGGAAAAAAAATCCTGGATATGAACATGGCTGAAATACGCAGAGCTATCAAGGATGATAAAAAATTTCAGTCGATCATGGATTTTTATCTTTATCATGTTAAAGGAACACGACATGAAAGTAAATAAAAATTTATTCAAAAAGGATTTCATCGATTTATGTAAAAATTTTGAAACTTTATATACTATTATTGGTGTTCCATTGGTGATAATAATAATATTTTTTCTTTTTTCACAACAACATAATAATATATATATTTATATGAGGCATAATATCTCGCTTTTAGAAATTGAGCAAATACTATCATCTTTTAATCTAGAAACTTATGATAGATCCGTTGCTTTTTATCTATTCCTTTGGAACTCTGCTTATTTTTATATAATAACTTTGCTGATTATTGTTCTTCCAACAGTAGTCGCCTGTACAGCCTTCACCAGTGAAAAAGAGCAGGGAACCATTGAGTTGCTCTTTCATGCGCCCATCAGCGATGCGGATCTGCTGTTGACAAAAATGATGGTCAGCACTCTACCCTCATTGCTGCTGGCTGTTTTCTGCTATGCTTTTATGCTGATCAGCAGCTATTTTCATTCCGGCGTTGAAGCGTTCAAGTACATGCTACAGCTTAAATGGATACTATTGCATTTTATACTGATTCCTATTTATACGATTATTACAGCAGGGATAGGTTTGACTATTTCTATAGTTAAGAAAAGTTCTCGAGCAGCCCTTACAAGTGCCTTCTTTTTTATATTACCCCTAATGCTTTTAATGGTCCCCTTTGTACTTGGCGATCTGGTATTCACCCTCCGCCTGGCCTTGTACGGCGTACTGCTGGCGATCCCCTTGCTGTGGCTGGTTTTTAAAATTGCGCTGAAATTGTTCGACCGCGAAAAGATCATCCTCTCCTACTATTAAGGACTCTTTTCAATCAATGCGGCTGGACCGCCAAGCCGGTCACGGTTCGGCTGACCGATTCCCTTGAAGGATTCTATCTTGAAATTGTGGCTATTTACTGAAACGATTCAACCACCAAGGTCGCGAAGAACGCGGAGAGAATGCTGTTCGATGGATGATTGAAAACGATCGTTCACTGTGCCATGAGGAATCCAGCGACACACCGGACCACAACTATTTTCATGTTCTGTTCGTCGCTGGATCCTTATTTTGTCTTTCCGAGCCCGCAGCCCCGCATCTCCACAAGACCGCTGCAGTCGTAGAGGGCGAGGAGTCTATCGTCGCACCGGGCTATACCCTTTCGTCCATTCTGTTCGCTGCTGGATCCTTCGGCGCTTGCAGATTCAGCATGCAGGCTCATGGATCCATGGTTTTGCGCCGCAGGATGACAAGATAACATTCTGTCTTTTCGCGCCCGCGGCATCGATGCTTTCCCTCCAGAGCCAAATACTCCTTGCCTTTTGCCTTTGCACTTGTTACTTTAAAAACCAAACCACCGCTCCCCAGGCAGAGAAACCCTGATGAAAAATCTGGTTGAAAAACGGCTGGCTCGTATTTTCATTATTTTTCTCCTTCTATGCCTTGCCATCGGCGGCCTCGAAGCCCTGCTCAAACCGGCGCCGGTTTTTTTCAAATCCATAAACCTGATGAACATCCTGCTGCAAACCTCCATCAACACCATTATTGCGGTGGGCATGACCTTTATCATCATCACCGCTGGCATCGATCTGGCGGTCGGGTCCACCCTGGCCTTGTGCAATGTGCTCATGGGGTTGGTCATGCCGGCGGTGGGGCTGCAGCACCCATTTTTTCAGATCAGCCTTGCGGTGATTGCCGCTCTGGCAGTCGGCGGGTTCATCGGATTTCTCAACGGCGGAATCTCGGTGGCCTGGCGCATCCCGCCGTTCATCGTCACCCTGGGCATGCTGGGGATCGCCCGCGGCCTGGCTCTGTGGTTAAGCGACAGTCAGACCGTCAATCTGATCGGACGGGTGGATTCGGCCTTTTCCTTTATCGGCAACGGCCGGCTGTTGGGTGTACCCATGCCGGCGGTTTTTGCCCTGCTGGTGGTGGCGGTCGGTCACTTTTTACTCAACCAAACCCGTTTCGGCCGCTATGCGATCGCCATCGGCGGCAACCGGGAGGCGGCGCGAATGTCCGGTATTCGCGTCGGTTATTACACCACTCTGGCCTATGTCTTTGCCGGCCTGTTGGTCGGTCTGGCGGCGGTCGTGCAGACCAGCCGTCTGGGTTCAGCCAATCCCACCATCGGCGCCGGCTATGAGCTCTATGCGATTGCCGCGGCCATCATCGGCGGCACCAGTTTGATGGGCGGCGAGGGCGCCATCGGCGGCACTCTGATCGGCGCGCTGATCATCGGTGTGCTGAACAATGGGTTGACGCTGATGAATATTGCGGATGAAATCAAACAGATCATCATCGGCCTGGTGATCATCATCGCTGTCATGGCGGATCGCAGAAGGAGGACGCAGTGAACGGAAGAAAGCTTTTGGCAACTCTGGTCGTCGGGTGCAGCCTGTTCTTCGCCTGTTCCACAAAAAATCAAGGCACTGAAAAACCCACCTTGGCCTTGATCATGAAAACGCTGAGCAATCCCTTTTTCATCAAGATGGGTCAGGGTGCGCAGCGGGCCGCTGATTCTCTGTCGGTTCCCCTGCTGATCGGCACGGTAGCGCAAGAGATCGACATCAATCAGCAGATCAGTCTGGTGGAAGACATGATCGTGCAAGGCGTCAAGGCGATCTTGATTGCGCCGGTGGATTCCAAGGCGATCGTCCCGGTGCTGGTCAAAGCCCAGGCGCAGGGCATTCTGATCATCAATCTGGACAACCGGATCGATGCCGATGCGGCCGCTGCGAGCGGTTTGCGCATCGCCAGCTATGTCGGCGTGGATAACGAAGAAGGCGGACGAATGTCCGGCGCGTATCTGGTGCAGCTGTTGGGCGGCAAAGGCAGAGTGGCCATGCTGGAGGGCATTCGCGGCGTGGATAACGCCGAAGCGCGCAAACGGGGTTTTTTGAAATCGCTGCAGGGAACCGGCGTGGAGCTGGCAGCCAGTCAGTCCGCTAATTGGCTGCAGGACCAGGCTCTGGACGTGTTCAGCAACATGCTGCAGGCCAATCCGGATCTGGATGGTCTGTTCTGCGCCAACGACATGATGGCGTTGGGCGCGATTCAGGCTTTGCGCCAGGCCGGCAAAAGCGGACAAGTCCGCGTGACCGCGTTCGACAACATCGAAGCGGCTCGACTGGCGCTGCGGGAAGGCGTGCTGCATGCCACCATCGATCAGCATCCCGAGCTGATGGGCTATTATGGCGTGGTCATCGCCAGAGAAGCGCTGGCAGGCCGGGTCACCAGGGAAAAGCTGGTTCCGCTGGAATTGATCACCCGCGAAAATTTACCGGAGGAAACGAAATGAGGCCTATGATGTTTGTGTCGGCCATGGCCGGTCTTTTATTGTGCGTCTGCCGGCAGGCCGGTTATCAAGAGATCCCGCTGGATGAGCTGCGCGATAAAATCGCCGGCGGTTGGGCCGGCAAGATGATCGGCGTCTCTTACGGCGCGCCCACCGAGTTCCGCGCTCAGGGCAAAACCTATGACGAGCCGTTGTCCTGGAGCCCGGAGCGGGTCGCCAATGCGCTGGAACAGGACGACCTCTATGTGCAGATGAGTTTCATGATGACCATGGACCGGTGGGGACTGGATGCGCCGGCGGCTAAGTTCGCCGAGTCTTTTGCCACAGCCGGCTATCGTTTGTGGCACGCCAACGTGCAGGCGCGGAAGAATTTTCAGGACGGCATTTTGCCGCCCGAATCCGGCAGTCCAAAGTACAACCTCCATTGCGATGATATCGATTTCCAGATCGAATCCGACTATATCGGCTTTATCTGTCCGGCCATGCCGCAGACCGCGAACCGGATGGCGGACAAGATCGGCCACATCATGAATTACGGCGACGGCGTGTACGGCGGCATGTTCGTGGCTGCGCTTTACAGCGCCGCATTTTTCGAAAGGGAGATAGACCGCATCGTCGCGAGCGCGGTCCGCGCCATTCCGCCGCAGAGCGATTACCGCCGCTGCGTGGAGGATGTGATCCGCTTGCACCAGCGCTATCCGGACGACTGGCGCGCCGCTTGGCAGGAGCTGGAGCAGGCCTGGGGCGATGTGGACCTCTGCGGCGCTCTGGTCCCTTTTAACATCGATGCCAAGCTCAACGGCGCTTATATCGTCATGGGCCTGCTCTACGGTCAGGGCGATTTTGCAAAGACGCTGGAGATCAGCACCCGCTGCGGCCAGGACTCGGACTGCAATCCCAGCAATGCGGCGGCGGTGATCGGCGTAATGAACGGCTATCGCGCCATTCCGGAGCAGTGGAAGAGCGGCATCGCAGCCATCGCTGACTCACAATTCATTTTTACCGACTATTCTTTCCGCACCGTGGTCGATCGAAGCCTCGAGTACGCCAAACAGCTGATCGTCGACAACGGCGGACGCATCGACGGAACCAGGGCGCTCATCAAGGCGCAACCGCCGCTGCCGCCGGCCTTGGAGGTTTCTTTTCCCGCCACGATCCCCATCCAGCGCATCGCCGCTGAAGAGATGACCGCCTGGCTGTGGGATGGACCCTGGCAGGATCACGAGACGGCCGGCAAGCTGCAGGCAAGAAGCGCAGAGGCCGCCGGCGCCTCGGTGGCCTTTGGCTTTACCGGCAACGGCATCGTCATCACCGGAGATTGGCTCAAGGACGGCGGCAAGGCGGATGTCTATCTGGACGGCGTGCTGCACCGCACTATCGACACCCATTATTACTGGGCCGGAGAAGAAAAAAGAAACAGCTTTCTCTGGCATGCAATGAATCTGCGGCAGGGCGAACACACGGTCACGCTGATGGTGAGTGGAAAGAAAAAGACAGAGTCCTTGGGAACCAAACTTTGCATCACCGGCGCGACCCTGTTTGGAACAAAACCATGAAGCAGGAAGAGACTCGATTCGACGGCCGGCCGCGCCTCTGCGTGGTCGGCAGCGCCAACACCGACCTGATCATCAAGGCCAGCCGCCTGCCGCGTCCCGGTGAAACCGTGTGCGACGGCGCGTTCTCCATCGCGGCCGGCGGCAAGGGCGCCAATCAGGCTGTGGCTGCGCAACGACTCGGCGCCGCGGTGAGTTTGGTGGCCACATTGGGGCAGGACGCCTTTGGCGATCAGGCCCTGCAGCTGTATGAGGCTGAAGGCATCGACGTGCGATTTGTCGCCCGCCATGCCTCAGCCGCCACCGGCGTGGCTTTTATCCTGGTCGATGATAAAGGCGAGAACAGCATTGTGGCGGCTGCGGGCGCCAATGCCCATACCACGCCGGCATGGGTAGATCAGGCCGCTGCGGCGATTCGCACCGCCGGCGCGCTGGTGCTGCAGTTGGAAATTCCTTTGCCGGCAGTGATCCGCGCTGCAGAGATCGCGGCGGAAAATAAAGTGCCGGTGATCCTCAATCCCGCGCCGGCGGCTGCTGTTCCAGACTCGCTGCTGGCCATGGTCGACACTCTCACGCCCAACGAGTGGGAGGCGCAGGCGCTGACCGATCTGGCGGTGAAGGACGACGACTCTGCGCACCGCGCTGCGCAAAAGCTGCTGGCCAAGGGCGTGCGCACGGTGATCATCACTCTGGGCAGCCGCGGCGCTTGGCTGGAAACACACGATCAGGCGGAGCACATTCCCGCCTTTGCGGTTCAGGCTCAAGACACCACTGCAGCCGGCGATGTATTCACCGCTGCACTGGCCGTAGCGCTGACGGAAAAAAGGACGCTGGGGCAGGCGGTCCGCTTTGCCAGCGCAGCCGCAGCGATTTCGGTCACGCGTCTGGGCGCACAGCCTTCAGCGCCGGAACGGAAACAGGTGGAAAAATGGCTGGCGGAGCGACCCAAGGGATAGAATTATTCGCTTTCTTTTTTTCCTATCTCGGTGAATAGCTGGACAAAAAAGTGCAGGGCAGTGACTTTAGCTCGAGCGAGTGATTGACTTTTTGAAAATAAAACGGCGACTGCAGTGTGGATCAGCACTGCTGATGCCCGGTTTTCTCCGCATTATGAATTTTCTGAATGTATGATCATCGAGTCAGAGTCGTTGCGCTTTTCAACCGAATGACGCCGATTTCGCCCTGATTATTTGTTGATCTTTTAATCGCTGTTCTTGCACGCCGCTTTTTTCTGAAACAATCATCTTGCATTTGTTTTTCCGCCAAAGACGAACGGCTCCATGGTCTGGTCTCATTGTTGAAAAACAAATATCCTTGTCGCACTCTACAAACCGCCGGTTTCTTTTTTTTCAGACACGTTCTTCTCCTTTTCCTCGTACGGCTTTATCCGCTCTCCCCGCAGACAGCCGTTTTCCTTTTTCCAGACCCTTTGTGAAACACACTGTTTAAAAGCGAAACGCTTTTTCTTTGCGCTCGAACAGGAGACCTGGCGCTGTTGGAATACGCTTTGCAGCTGCGTAAAATATTTTTCTGTAAAATAAATAGAAACATAATATTAAAAATTTCGCTTCCTGTGACAATTCATTGGGAATATAGGAATTACTCAAGGGTTTAGGGCCCAATATTTGCTTTTGCACAGAAACGACAGGGTGTAGTCTATTATCAATCCAGAAACCATGGAAGCAATTTGTTGCAACCTGTTAATAAAATAGAGTTAGGAGGTTCTGCAAAACGGGGATGAATTGCAGAAACGGAGGAAAATTGTTTTGAAGTGGATCACTCTATTACAGGTTCTCGATATAAAATCCCTCAAGCTTGCTGCATGCCGGTTTTTTTTATGGTTGTTTTTTGTCCTGGCTTTTGCGAGCCTGCTTTCCTTGCTTCGTACAGACGCGTCCGCTGACCCCCTGACAGCGGATGAGCAAGCTTTGTTTGCGGATCGTGCAGCCGATGAATCCGCAAAAGCCGAACAAATTTCGGCTGCAGCCGC
The DNA here is from genome assembly GCA_029565685.1 of bacterium. Classification (GTDB taxonomy): domain Bacteria; phylum Zhuqueibacterota; class Zhuqueibacteria; order Residuimicrobiales; family Residuimicrobiaceae; genus Anaerohabitans. Next base: position 39,596 of record JAKQNR010000011.1, read on the forward strand.
GGTGTTGAGTTATGTCTCAGGCGACAGCGCCATGGGATTGATCAACCAGCCTCTGACAAAACCTTTGCAGGTCAAGGTGACGGACCTCTACGGTTTTCCGGTTACGGGCCACAGCGTTTTTTTTGTGGTCAGACGCGGCGGCCGCTTTAACGGACAGACCATGATCACCACGCCGACCAATGCGAGCGGCATCGCTGAAGCCACGCCGGTGCTCGGCGCTGTGCCGGGCTTGTACAACAATATCTTTGAAGCCCAGGCGTTTGCCGACAACGGCGGCTATCTGATCGGTGCGCCGGTGCGTTTTTCCATTTCTGCCAAAAGCAGTTATGCGGTCACTCTGCGTAAAATCTCCGGCGACCGGCAATCCGGCCGCACATCCGCCTATCTGCGTGCACCCCTGGTGGTGCAGGCGTTGGACAGCGAAGGGAAGCCGGTGACCGGCCAGACGGTGCGCTTCAAGGTGGTCAAGGGCAGCGGATTGTTGGGCAATGCGCCGGCGCAGCAGGTGACTCTATTCACCGATACCGCTGGTTTGGCTGCCATCAGCTATCGGTTGGGCGACGAGATCGGCGCCGATCTTCAGTCTGTGATTGTTGAGGCGGATGATGGCGTGCACGCTTTACAAAATTCGCCCATGACTTTTACCGCTTCGGCTCTACATGGCCAACCGGATGCCGTCGTTTCCGAGATTCGTTCAACCTCGCCGGTTCCGGCGGATGGGCTGAATGCTTCTGTGGTCACGGTGAGAATATATGATGCAAAAAAGAATCCAGTGCCTGGTGTGGCCGCCTATCTGGTGGTGGACGGAGAGGCCTGCAGCATCGATCAGCCGTCTGGGCTTTCCGATGAACGCGGAGAAATCCGCGGGGCGGTGCGCTCCACGCGCAGCGGCGCGAAAAAGATCCGCGCTGTAGTGGGCGAGGCCATGGTCCTGCTCAAGGCAGAGACCGTCGCTCAATTTCAGGCCGGACCGGCGCGCTACATCTCTGTGCTAAGCGGCAACTATCAAGATGGCATTATCAATTCGGCGCTGGCGCAGCCGGTGCGAATCCGGGTGACCGACGCCTATGAAAATCCGGTGGCCGACGCTTGGGTCTCATGGGCGCCGCTCACTCCCGGCGGTGAAATCAGGCCGGCGTCCTCGAGCCGCACCGACAACCACGGCGAGTTGCAGGCGACATGGATTTTGGCAGGGCAGGTGGGAACGCAGCGGATGCTGGTTTCCGCCGCCGGCGCTGAGACGATCGAGATCAACGCGCAGGCGGGTTTGCCTGCAAATGTCAAATTGCATTCAGCCCAGGGCGACGGGCAACTGGCGTTGCCCAACGATGTGTTCAGCGACAGCCTTCATGTGTTGATAACCAACTCCAGTCTGGCGCCGATCGCCGGCGTGCCCATACTTTTCACAGTGGTGCAGGGCAGTGCGGTGATTGAAGGTTCCGCCATGCCCAAGAGCAACTGCTTGGGCAGAGCGGGCGTTCGGGTTGTGGCCGGCGCGGCGCTGGGCGGAGTGCGGGTGGCTGCTTCTGTGGGCGATTCGGCGCGGGTGTTTTTTCATCTGTCGGTCGCTCAATCGGTGCCGCAGCGATTGCTGGCCATGCATGGCGATCAGCGCTCCGGACCCGTTCTTTCGCTCATACAGGACCTGTCGGTTCAGGTCCTCGATCCCTTCGATCATCCTGTGGCCCATGTGCCGGTGGTTTTCACCTGTCACAGCGAGGGCGGACAAATTCTCAGTCAACAGCCGGTGTGGACCTCGGACAACGGCCTGGCCCTGACCGATGTGCGTCTGGGGCGAAAAAGCGGGCCCTATTATGTCGCCGCCTCAGCGCTGAACTTGCAAGGCTCGCCGGTGACCATGACGCTGCAGGCTCTGCCGGGCCCGCCCGCATTGCTGGTCGATTATATCGGCAACTGGCAGGAGAGCCGGCCGGAGCAATTTTTATCCTATCCGCTCAAGGTCCGGGTGCTCGATCTGCAGGGCAACGGCGTTGCCCATGTTCCGGTCGTGTTTGCCATCGCAGAAGGCAACGGACTGTTGGGCAGCGATCCCCTGGTCTACACCGACTCCACCGGCAGCGCCGCCATGTTTTGGCGACTGGGCAGAAGCGGACCGCAGACCGTGCATGTGCGCAGCGACCAGTTGGCCGGCCAGATCATCGAGTTCACCGGCCGCCTGATCGAAAATGAACCACCGGTCATTCTGGCGCCTGCCGACACAGTCATTCAGGAGACCGCCACCCTTGCGTTCACTCTCAATGCGGCGGATCCGGAGGGCGATCCCTGGTCGTTGCATCTCTCCTCGCTGCCGCGGGGTGCGGTGTTCGACTCGATCAACACCCGGCTGTTCCTCTGGACGCCGGATATCGCTCAGCAGGGCCGTTATCCCTTGTCGATCACTGCGCAGGACCGCTATGGCGCGGTGGCGCAGAAAAATATTTTCATCACCGTGGTCAATTTGAACCGGGCTCCGGTCCTGCAGGTGGAGCCGGACACACTCTCTCTGTCGTTGAATTATTATCGCTCCTATGATTTCTCCGTGGCGGCGATCGATCCGGACGGCGATTCGCTCATTTACGACTGGCGGGTCAACGGCCAGACGATCAGCCGGACCCGGGAGGCGCGCATTCTGCCGAATCCCAGCATGCCCGCTCGCTTCGATCTGGACCTCGCCGTGTCGGACGGCCAGGTTGCGGTGCATCATGTGTGGAGTCTGCAGATGGCCACGGCGGTGGAGGGACGAGCTGCCGAGGGTCCAAGCGCCGCGCCCCGGCAGTTTCACCTGGCGCAGAACTATCCCAATCCCTTTAATCCTGAGACCACGATCTCCTATGAACTCGATCAGCGGGGGCCGATCACGATGCAGATCATGAATCTATCCGGTCAAGTCGTACGAACGCTGTGCGCGGAGGTGTCTGAGGCCGGATCCTATCAAAAGAGGTGGGACGGTCGCGACGATGCCGGACAGCCGCTGCCGTCCGGATTGTACCTCTGCGCGCTGACCGGAGAGACGCGACGGCAGTTTATTAAATTGATGCTGTTGAAATAATCCCTGGCGAATCAGTTGTCTAATCAATAAGGATGGATCATCGTATGTTTGCGAGAAAATCTTTCGTACAGCTCACGTTTCTGGTACTGTTGGCGGGTGCAGGACGAATGTGGGCGGCTGAAACAGCGCCGGTACATGAACGGTTGCTCTATGAAGATAATCTGCAAAGCGCGGGGCAAAAGCCCATCGGCGAGATCATCAACGGGAACATCGATAAATGGTCGCCGGGAGAATTTATTGCCGGCAAAGGCTGGAAGGTTTCCAATAAATTCTCCCAACTGCGCATCAAGCTGCCGGAATATCTGCCTGCCGAGGGGAGCGTGGAGGTGGAGGTGACCAATTTTTATCCTCCCGGACAGTTGGAGGAGAACAGCGAATCGCCCATCTCCATTTGGTCGCGGCCGGAGAGCGATATGTACGCGTTGAATAATACGCCGGCCTCCTTTTTTTATACCAAACTGGAAAAGAAATTTGTCTCGGGTAAAACCGCCGCTTGGATGTATCGCATTCATACCGGCTATTACCCCAACGCGGCGGAGACAGACGAGCCCACGGGACCGGCGGATTTTCTCACCTGGGATGCCACCGCCACCTATAAAATTCGATTGGCCTGGACCGCGCAAAAAATATTTCTGCTCGTCGATGGCAAAATCGTCGCCAGCCAGGAGGCGCCTAAAGGCAGCTTTTTCCGGGAAAATTTCGCCTACATCTGCCTGGGCAACAGCACCTACGCCTGGAACGGCATGTCCGGCCCTGTTTACAAGAGTATAAAAGTTTACACCGCGGCCACCAGTCTGCCGTTCGCCGATGTGTCGAAATCGGCCAAGATCGATGACAGCCCGCATGTCGGCGTGCAGAGTCTGGCCGTGGCGGATATCAACAACGACGGCCTGCAGGATTTCTATACTGTGCTGTATGATGGGGCGGAGAGCAAGTCCAATAAACTCTTCGTCCAGTCCACTGACAACACTTTCACCGAGGAAGCTTCTGTCCGCGGCCTCGGCAGTGCGGGCAGCTGGAGCGCGGCGGCGTTCGCCGATGTAGACGGCGACGGGGACATGGATCTTATTCAAGGCAGCCGGACGACGGCGCCGCTGCTGTATCTCAACAACAACGGCAGTTTTACCGAAGTGTCCGCGCAGCGTAACATCTCCGGCGTCGGCCGCAACGCCAAAGCCATTCTGCCGCTGGATGTGGAGAACGACGGCGATGTGGATTTTATCGTCGTCGATGGCGATGTCGCTCATGAAACGTATGTCAATCGCGGCAACGGCGTCTTTGACCTGCAGGACAAGGGACTGGGAACAGTGACCGGATCCGTGCAGGGTGCGGTGACCGGTGATTTTAATGGCGATTCGTATACCGACGTTTTCATCACTCGTCGTGATTTGGCGTGCGGATTGTTCATCTATAATCCAGCCACCGGCCGGTACGCCGATGAAGCAACCAGCCGCGGCGTCGCTCTCACGGCCCGGTCCAACTGTCCTACGGTTGCAGATTACGACAATGACGGCGATCTGGATCTTATGCTCGGCATCCGCAGCACCAGCGCCGATAGAGCTCCTTTGAACGTGATATTCGAGAACAACGGCAGCGGCACTTTTGCCAACAGCAGCACAACCGCTAATATCAAAATCGACACCTATGCGCTGTATCCCGGTGACCTCGACAACGACGGATACATCGATCTGTATGCCCTGCGGACGGATCACGATGCCTACGAGCCGACCTCGCGAATCTTTTTGAACAATAAGAACCGCAGTTTTGCCGAGCAGACCGGTACGGGCGCCGAGCTGGTGTACGTCGATGGCCGGGCCGGCGCTCTGCTGGATTATGACGGCGACGGCATGCTGGACATTCTGGGCATCGGCAAGGGCGCGATTGAGACCACCAGCACCATGCCTTATGGCCGAAACGCTCTTCTGAAAAATGCGGCTCTCAACAACAATAACTTTTTGGATGTCGCCGTGTTGGATCAAAAGGGCTTTGTCAATGGTCTGGGATCGAAAATTTGGCTCTATAACGCCGGCCAGTACGATCAGAAAGCCGGATTGTTAGGCTATCGGCAGGTGTTGCCGAATCAGGGCTATCAAAGCACCGTCAGCTATGAACAGCATTTCGGATTGGGCGGCGCCGCTTTGGTCGATGTCAAGGTGCAAACGCCTGGTGGAAAAGTGATCTCCCGGCTGGGCGTACAGGCCAATCAACGGATCGCCATTACGCCCTTTAACACCAAACCGCAGTCAATGGTCATGGTCAAGGGCAACAACCAGACCGGCATGGCCAACGCTCTGCTCACTGATTCCCTTGCCGTGCGGGTGATCGATACGGATGGCAAGAGCCTGCCCGGCCATCCGGTCACTTTTCAAGTTCTGCAAGGGGGCGGCACTCTCAACGGCAGCACGGCGGCACAGCAGATCTCCACGGATGCGCATGGACTGGCCAGAGTCGCCTGGAAAGTGGGAACCTTGGCCGGAGGCGAGAACCGCGTGCGTGCAGCGACAACCCGAGACGATGCTGTAGCCGTAGCCGGTTCGCCCATAGAGTTCATCGCTTCGGTGACTCCGGGGCCGGCAGCCACCATGGCCAAGATCTCCGGCGACGGTCAGCAGGGCTACATGAATCAAACGCTGGCTCTGCCGCTGGTGGTCAAAGTGACCGATGCCTTTGGCAATGTGACGGCGAACCAGCCGGTAACCTTTAGCGTGGTTCTCGGCGGCGGCACTTTGAACGGAACCATGGCCGGCGAACAACAGGTGATGACCGACGCCCTTGGCCTGGCGCAGTGCGCCTGGAAGCTGGGCGGTTCGATCGGCACGCAGACCATCTCGGTGTGGGCCTCTTTCAACAGCAGCTCTCCGTATCAATTCTCGGCAACAGCCAGAGAGCCGCAGGGCGAACTGCTGATGTTCAGCGGCAACAACCAGACCGGCACGGTCAATTTGCCGTTGTCCGCACCCCTGGTGGTCAAGCTGCAGGATTTCCGCCAGACGCCGGTGAGCAATGTCAAAGTGCGGTTTACCGTGATCTCCGGCGGCGGCAAATTCTCCGGCGCCACCACCGCCGAGGCCGCCACCAACAGCAACGGCCTCGCTTCGATCACGCCGACGTTGGGCACAGCCATGGGCGACACCAACAATGTATTTCATGCCATCTATGAAGGCGCCAATGGATCGCCGGTGGTTTTCAAGGCCAGCGCGCACGCCGGCAGCGCCTATCGGATGATCGAAGTGTCAGGGAACAGCCAGACAGGCAAAGTGAACCGCTCCTTGCCGAGGCCGTTCACCCTGCGCGTTGTCGATGCCTATTCCAATCCGGTATCCGGCCAGCAGGTTGATTTTGTCGTCGCCGCGGGCGGCGGAACGCTGGCCGGCCAGACGACCAGAAGAGTCTCCTCGGACTCGGCCGGCTATGCCGTTGCCACGCTCCGGCTGGGTGTGACCGTGGGGGTCAACACCGTTACCGCGGCCAGCTCTGGTTTGCAGGGTTCACCGCTCACCTTTACGGCTGAAGGCCAGGCGGGCACGCCGGTCAAATTTTTCAGCGTATCCGGCAACCGCCAGCGCGGCATACTCGGTCAACCATTGCCCTATCCCTTTGTGGTTGCGCTGACCGATTCTTTCGCCAATCCCATCGCCAACCATCCGGTTCAGTTTACGGTTTCCAAAGGCACCGGCTCGTTCAGCGGCCAGGGATTGGTTTCAGTGACGACCAATGCTCTGGGCCAAGCGGGCGCAACCCTGACCATGGGGGCCACCGGCTACTCTAATGAGGTAACGGTTACCACCCAGTATAACAGCATGCCGGTGGGAAGCCCGCAGATCTTTACCGCTTCCACAGCCGCCACCACGCCGGATTCGCTGGTCTATGTGAGCGGCAACAATCAGATCGGCCGAGTAAGCGCGCCCTTGCCGCAGCCGTTAAAAGTGATGGTGGTGGATGCCAACGGAATTCCAGTTCCCAATCACACGGTCACCTTTCTGGCAGTGCTCAGCGGCACCAGCTTTGGCGGCAAACAGACGCTGGATGTGAATACCGATGCGGAAGGCATTGCCTCTGCCACGCCCACCATCGGCACGGCCATTGGCGATGGCAACAATGTGTTTCAAGCGCGCGCGTATTACAACAACGCGCATCTGAAAAATTCGCCTCTGGTCTTTTTGGCCTCCGGACGCCGCAGCACGGCGCGACAGCTGAACTATGTGTCCGGCAACAATCAATCCGGAACCGTTGGCGAATATCTTCCCGATTCGCTGCGCGTGTCGGTGGTCGATGGACAAGGCAATCCGGTGAGCAATCATCCGGTGACTTTTGAAGTACAGCAGGGCAATGCGACTATCAACGGCACAGCAACCACTTATCAGGCGCTGTCCCGGGGCTCGGGCCAGGCGGTGGTCGCAGTGAAACTGCCGGTTCTGCCTTCCACCGTGCGCATTCGCGTTTCCACGGATGACGGTCAGACTGCTCTGATTAATTCTCCGCTCTATTTCGATGCCACTGCGCTGGTGGGGCCGCCCAGCGCCCTCACCTCCAGCCGTACGGTGGTGACGCCGGTCGTAGCGGACGGCGTGCAGACGTCCAAGATCTCTCTGCTGCTCAAGGATGCGCAGAACAATCCGGTGTCCGGCAGGGTGGTGCAGATCTTTACCAAGGGGCTGGATGTGCAGGTGCATCAGCCTGATGCGGCGTCGGACATCAACGGCTTGGCCCAGGGCTGGCTCGCTTCGGCACGCACCGGCGCGGTGAAAGTTTGGACCACTGTGGACGGCGTGATGATCCCCGCCGACACTTCGGTGGTCGCCTTTGTCGCCGGCGTGCCCAAGGAGGCCGTGCCTTTCGGCTCCGGACAAATGGTGCTGCGTGGAAGCGTGCTGCCCATGCCTCTGGGTCTGCATCTGTATGACGCCAACGGCAACCCGGTTCCGGATGTCAATGTGGCTTTTACGATTCTCACCGGCGGCGGCACGCTGCTGGAACAGCAGCCGGTAAAAACCGATCCGCAGGGCAAAGCCTCTGTGCACTGGAAACTGGGTCCGCAGGTGGACACGCAGACTTTGCAAGCGGTGGTCAGCGGTCTGGCCGGCGATCCGCTCACTTTTACTGCCATCGCCATGCCGCCTAATCCCGGCACCATCGAACAACTCTCCGGCGACCGTCAGATCGGCGTGGTCAACACCACGTTGCCGGATTCGTTCAAAGTGGTGGTGCGCGACTCGACGGGCAAAGTGGCCGAAGGCCTGCCGGTTTACTTTCATTTCACCGGTCAGGGACAGGCGATGAGCCCCAACCCGGTGCGCACCGATCGACGCGGCGTGGCCGCGGTCCTCTACCGTCCGGGTGGCTCCCTGCTCGGCGAATATCAGGCCACGGCCACGGTGCCGGGGCTGACCCAGTCGGTTGAATTCAGATTCATTGTTCAAGCCCTGCCGACCATCTTTTTAGTCAAACAGGACATTCCCGCCGCCAGCCGGCCCAGGCAGGTGGTCGAACTGGCGGTTCAGGCGGTGGATGCCTATAACCGAGCGCTGGCAGGCAGACTGGTGACCTTTGAAGTGACCGAGGGCGCGGGTTTGTTTCAGGACGCGCTGCCTGTGACCACGGATGAAAACGGTTTTGCCCGCATTCGCTGGCAGCTGGGATTGACGGCTGCGCAAAAGGTAAAAGCCTCGGCGTTGAACATCCATGCAACGCCGGTTACCTTTGCCACCACTGCGGTGAACAGCAAGCCTCGGTTGACCGTGCCGGAGATGAAAAACACGCTGCCCGGACAATACATCACTGCGACCATCACGGCGGTCGACGCGGACGGCGATGCGGTGACCATCAAAGCGCGCAATCTGCCCAAAGGCGCTCTGTTCGATTCCACCTCGAGTCGGCTGTTCCAGTGGACGCCCAGTAGCGCCCAGTCCGGCGCCTATACGGTGACCTTTATTGCAACCGATCCGTACGCTGCCGCCGACACCGCCACCTGGCGCATCAATGTGGAAACGCTCAACCAGGCGCCGCGCATCACCTCTTTCTCGCCCGCGGACACGGTGGTGGAAGCCTATTATTATGAAACGCTGGCCTTTTCGGTCTCTGCCATGGATCCGGATAATAACAGCCTGACCTATTTCTGGAAGGTCAACGGCGGCTTTGCCGGCAATCAGACCGAACTGGTAATGAGGCCGGAACCGGACAATTTTTCCGAGGATATGTACGTGCGGGTCGAAATTTCCGACGGCAGCGCTTTGGCGGTCGCGCGTTGGCACGTGCATCTGTCGATCCGGCAGACGGTTCAGCTCAGCCATCTGGCTGTGCAGGCGATCGGGCGCAAGGCGGAATTAGCTTGGCAGACCAGCAGCGAACGGGATAATCTTGGCTTTACCGTTCTGCGCAGCTGCAGCGCTGAGGGACCGTATCAAGCGATGACCGCGACCATGATTCCGCCCAACTCTGACGGCCGCTATGTGTGGACCGATGAATCGGTGCAGCCGGGATTAAGTTATTACTACAAATTGCGCGATCTCGATCGCAACGGACAGAGCCAGGAGCATGGCCCGGTGTCCGTACAGATCGCCCTGCCCGAGGTACTGGCTCTGGCGCAGAACTATCCCAATCCATTCAATCCAACCACCACCATTTCGTTTGAGCTGCCCAAAGCCCAAACAGTGGAACTGCAGATTTTCAATTTGAACGGACAGATCGTCCGCACTCTGGCGAACGGGTCCTTCTCCGCAGGTGTTCATCAGGTGGTCTGGGATGGACGCGATCAGCAGGGAGGGCAGGTCACCAGCGGCATCTACTATTATATTCTGCGTGCTGGGGAACAGGTGATCATGAAAAAGCTGCTGTTGGCGAAATAGTCGGCAGGGGGCGAAAACTGGAAATAAAAAAAGCGGCCTGATAAGTCAGGTCGCTTTTTTTTGATGGGTGTCAGACAAGCGGCGTTGCGCGGCGTTTGAATAGTTCAACCCGCTGAAATCAAAGTTTTTTTAGAAAGATGCTGCCGCCCGAGGTGCGCAGGATCAGTTTGGGGCCGCCGCCGTTGACCGTGGCGCTCAGATGCGTTTTGCTCAACTCTCCCTGTACAGTGACTGGAAATTCGGTCACCACGCGGCCGCCGCTGGTGGCGGCATCGACATTCACCTGTATGTCCGGCGCCATGTTCACGGTGATGCCGCCGCCCGAAGTGCGCAGCTCGCAGTCTGCACCAGGCTGCTGAGTGAGCGTCGCTTCCACGCTGCCGCCGGAGGTCGAGGCGTTGATCGCGCCCATCACCTCTTCCACATGAATGCCCCCTCCGGAGGTTTTGGCCTGCACCGAGCCTTTGGCTTTTTTGATGGTGATGGAGCCGCCGGAGGTGGCGGCCACCACCTGGCCCATCACTTCGCCGATGTGAATGCCGCCGCCGGAGGTGTTCACGTCGGCATCGCCGTCACAGCCCTGCAGCGAGATGCTGCCGCCCGAGGTTTTGCCGGTCACCGGCCCGCGGATGCGTCCAAAGGTCAGGCTGCCGCCCGACGTGCGCGTAGTGGCGCGGCCGTGCAGGTCCGCCACCGAGATGCTGCCGCCGGAGGTTTTCAAATCCACGTTGTATTTCAGCGGCACCGTAATGATGAAATGCAAGTTGAACTTGGCCCGGTCCCAGCCGAAAAAGCTGTCCGAGTCCTTGTGCTCGACCAGAACGTTTACGTTGTTCCCGGTCTGGGTGAATTCCATTTTCAGATCTTTGAGGATGCGGTCCACCTGTTCCCGGTCATTGGTGTTGAACTTGCGCTGCACGACAATCGTAACCTGATCACTGCCGACCGCCTGCACTTCGATGCCGCCTCGCTGGGTGTCGAGGGTCAGTACGCCGTTTTCTCCCACGCGAAACGTTTTTTCCACCGTGTCCTCGATGTTCGCCAGCACCGTTCCCGCCCAAAAGGGGGCTGTGCATAACAGAGTGACAATCGATCGTGTTATCATGATGATCTCCTTATGATCCGGCTTTTTGTATATAGACGTCGCCGCCGTCAGCCTTTAATTCGATGACGTCGCCTCCGCCGTTGATCTCACCTGTACTACGTATAATTTTTCTTCCGGTTTCATCCTGAGATGATTTAGTCAGCGGAAAATCGCTATAGATGTCGTTGCGCGATCCGGATCGACGGGACAGCCGCACCTCCGCGAGGATGCGGGCCGGCAGCCGGGAGGGAAGGATCACCTTGATGTCGCCGCCGGTGGTCTCTGCATGCAGCGCATGCGGTTTGGAAAAATCCTCAAGCGTCATCTCGATGGAGATATCGCCGCCCATGGAGGTCGCGGTCGCGGCCGCCTGGAGATCCGCCACTTGAATTTCTCCGCCCATGGTGCTTATATTTGCTTCAGCGAACAGCCGGTTGGCCTCGATGTCGCCGCCGCGAGTGGATATCTGCAGGGCGCTGCGACAGTCCTCGACATCGATGTCTCCGCCCATGGTGGAGAGCTGCACGGATTCTCCCTGCACATCGGTCAGGGTGATGTCTCCACCCATGGTCAGCGCTTTCAGGCTGCCGGTTATTTTCTGCAGCAGCAGATCTCCGCCGGCGGTGGACAGTTCGATTTTGTTTTTGGCATTCAGCAGGTCGATATCGCCGCCGGCCGTGCTGATGACGGACTCGCTGAATATATTCTTCAGATCCACATCGCCCCCTGCCGTGGAGGCGCGCAGAGATCCATGAACGCCGTCAAAATCCAGATCGCCTCCCGCGGTATTAACCTCGACCGTGCCGCCGGTCTCCTTGAGACCGACATCTCCCCCGGCAGAGTGCAGCTGGATTTGGCCGGAAACCCCTTCAACCTGGATATCGCCCCGTCCGGCCTTGAGCTGCAGATTGAATTTTTCCGGCAGAGTGACCGTCAGGTGACGTACGACGTTTGAGTGCGTTGCCCCGGCGGTGATCACGATGCCGCCGGCCTGTTGCTGAAACGCCTCTTTCTCCGCCTTCACGATCCGGTCCAGTTCTTCTTGAGTGAGGACCTCGACGTGCAGCTCGGCGTGAATGATCACCTGATCCCCGCCGCCCTGAACCGTGATGTCGCCGTTCATGTTGTCGACGGTCAAAGTGCCGCCCGGTGAAGCCGTAAAGCGCTTATCCAGGACCACGCGATAATCGCCGCTGGAGCCGGTGACGGTCTGCCCCATGGCCAGCGCCGCAGTCGTTAACAAAAGCAAAAAGAACTTTTTCATTTAACCCTCCCGACTGGATAAAAGACCGGTCGATTTTTCCAACTCTATTTTTTTCAGCAGATCATTGGCACGATGGCGGATATAGCTGCTGGTGTCCGCCTGAACGGAACGCAACAGGGGTTCCCGGCTCTCAACGGGTTCCAGCGGCCCGGTCAGAGAGTCAAAGGCCTGAATGCGCAGCGCGGGATTTCGATCATAGAGCAGTACGCGCGTCAAGGCGGTGCGGATGGCCTCGTTGATCGGCACGGATTGGAGCGCACGCACGGCCATCAAGCGTACGCCCTGATTGGGTTCTTTTCTCAGCACCTGTTCCAGACTGCCGATCAGCTCGACATCCAGGCTTTGCTCTTTATGAGCAATGGCCTGCAGCACTTTGGCCGCATACAGCCGCGTCGATGGATTTTCCTCCTCAGTCAGCGCGTGGCGGATCATCTGCCTGACCAGCGGACTTTCAACCGGCCCTTGAAACACGATGTGGTTCACGGTCTGGTAGCGGAGATCCACGGTCCCAGATTTGGCATGATAGCGTATCCGCTCGATCTCTCCGAGATAGGGATCGATCTCGATCTGGCCTGTGTGGATGGACTGTCCGGCGGTCAACAGCGTTTCCAGGGCCCCGGCATCAGAGAGGCGCTGGTCAGCGCTCCAGCGGCCCAGGCCGAAGCCCAGGGCCAGAATCAGCAGCGCCAGACCCCACTGAACCGCCGGCGTCCAGCGCGGCCAGGTCAATCCGGATTTCACCGGTTGCCGGCGCAGCTGGTCGGACAGCCGCTCGCGCAGAGAGGCGAGAAGCCGATCGTCCGGCACAAAGGCCGGAACGCCGGCCAGCGTTTGCTTTATTTGCTCCAATTCCGTCAGAGCCTGGCGGCAGTCCGGGCACACCTGCAGGTGCAGGTCCAGTACCTTGCGCTCTTCAGGATCCAATTCGGCGGTCTGGTAAAGCGCCAGCATGGGTCGATAGGATTTACATGTTTTCATTCGCTATTCTCTTATCTCTTGCGAAAAGATAGTTCTTAATTTTTCCAGGGCGCGAAAGAGATCTTTTTTTATGGCGCCGTCGCCGCAGTGCATGATCTCCGCGATCTCTCTGATCTTGTACCCTTGGAAATATTTGAGCGTGACCACGGTTCGCAGTCTGACCGACAACTGGTCGATGGCCTCCTGCAGCAGCCGGCGGTGCAGCTCGAAATCCTGTTCAGCCGGGTGCGCAAGTGAGGTCTGTTCCTCAAAGCGCACGGTCGGACGTACGCGGCGGCTGCGCAGGCGATTGCGCGCCAGATTGACAGCGATGCGGGTGAGCCAGGTGCTGAATTGGCACTCGAAACGGAACGACGCTAGATGGCGGAACGCACGCATAAAGGTCTCCTGATACACATCCTCGCTGTCCGGCAGATCGTTGAGGATGGCGTGCGCGGTTTGAAGAATCCGGCGGTCATGCAGGAGCACCAGCCGTGAAAAAGCAGCCCGGTCGCCCTGTTGCGCCCTTTTGATCAGTTGAATTTCGTTCTCGTCCATCATCACACTAATAGACCCGTGAAAGACAAAAAGGTTGGCAAAAAAAAAGAGGTTTACTTGAGTAAACCTCTTGACGTTTTTTTAACCGGCGCTTGGCTCAGGCGCCTGGGTGCCGGCACTGTTTTGATTCGTCGGAAAAGCTAGAGCTCGTCATCGACGTAAGCCCATTCCTCCTTTTCAGACGCATCCAAAACATACTCCCCACGATCCGCCCTCTCTTCCACCCGCTTGTATTCGGCCAGAATCTCCTCTTCCATTCTGGTGCGAAAGTCTTTGGTGATGGGGTGGGCAATGTCCCTTTGGGTTCCGTCCTCAGACTTGCGGCTCGGCATGCACAGCAGGAGACCTTTTTTGCTGGAGATGATCTTGAGCCCTTTTACTGCAAAGACGTTGTCAAAGGTAACGTTAACAAAGGCTTTGAGTTTGCTCTCGTTCCTGAGCCTGATGCTAATTTCCGTTAATTCCATGCGAACCCTCTCACCTTTACTTAGCTGCCCGATACTCACTTTAAAATGAATATACGAACAAAAGTGGAATTTTGCATAAACAATTTTAATTTTTTTTACAATATTTGGCAGAGGCGGCCAACACGCAGAGGCCCAGTCCGATAAAGTAGGGGCTGGTTTCAAAATAGAGCTCATTGACTCCCCGCAGCTGCAGACCCATGAAGACCATATAGAATCCAGTGCCGATCATCAGAGCAGCGCTGAGCAGCCCGAGGCCGCCCAGCAAACGGCCGCGGCTAAAACGGACTAGGCCTGCGGCCAGGGCCATCCAAAAGAACCAGGAGATGATCTGAATTAGATTCAGTGTGGCCGCATAGTGAAAGAAAAACTGCATGGGCCGCAACCAGACCGGAAACAGCCCCGCGGGACGGTCGTTCAGGGCCAGGACGGTTATTTTGTCCTGGCGCCTGCTCCTGAGGATCTCGAGAATGGCTTGTTGCCGCTGCTGAGCGTTCAGGGTGCGCCAGCCTGGCAGCGTCAGACCGGTCCAGGATTGACACACATTGCCATACCCGTGATAATCGCAGTCAGCTGTCATGACCAGACCCTGCCGGCGGCAGAGGTCGATGACCGGCTGTGCTTTGGATCCAGGGTGCAAGGCGCCCTCTGATTTGTTGACGATCTCAAAGCCATCGGCGCCGGCGTCGACATAGAAGGAGAGGGGGCGGGTGTTGCGCGCTGGAGTGAACCAGTGGGCGACGATCGCCGCCCCTCCCTGGCTGTGCGCTGAATCGATGGCGGCTTTGTCAGGATAATCTTTTGAGTTGAAAACCCGGTGCAGGCCCAAAAGCAGGATGTGATTGCTGCCTGAATATTCCATGCCCGCCATGATCTGAGGATGTTCCGGCAGCCGGCCGCTGCGCTGCTGCTCGACGATTTCAAGTGTTTTGGCAAAATGGTTGTGTTCGGTGAGGAAAAAAGCGTCAAAGCCCTGCCGGCGATGCCAGGCCAGCTGCCCTTGCGGCGAGATGATGCCGTCGTGGCTGTAATGGCTGTGACTGTGCCAGTTCACCAGGACGACCTCCGGCCGCTGATTGACGATGGTGTCGCCCGGCAGCGGAGCGAAAACAGCGATCAGGAACAGGGCGACGGCGCAGCCGAAATAAAGGGGCCAGGTCCGCAGCCAGCGTTTCAGGTTCATGGTCGCCGAGGTGTGTTTGTTCCAGCCGCCGGCCAGGGCGAGCACGAGCAACCAGATGAATAGCGCTCCATAAAGCGAGATCGGCTCCGGGCTGCGCAAAAGAAAGATCAGCGGGCCGAAAAACGGTTCGAAAAGGACTCGCCACCAGGAGATGTTCAGATCAAATCCCTGTGCCGGCGTTTGGCTGACCGCATCACGGATGGCCGGCGTATAGTGAAAGAAAAAAGAGATGGCTGCGATCAGCAGGGCCAGCGCCGGAAAGAGGCAGGGTGAATATTTTTTCATCGGTATTTTTTCTCGGTTGAATCGGCAATCAGCCAACCCGGCCCATGGAAGCCATGGCTTCGCGGTGCGGATTGAAATAGCCAAAGTGGATAAAGGGATTTCTCCGTTTCAGCTGCTCCATCCAGGCCCTGATGCCGACCGCCTTTTTTCCCCCGTCCGGCAGAGCCAGAGTTTCGATATACCACTCTGGGTCGATGTTCAGGTTGCGCATCTGGATGAAAGGAATGTTGTAGCGCCGCACCAGTTTTTGCAAGTGGGCTGTTTCTTCCGGATGATCGGTGAAACCCGGAAAAATAAAATAATTCAGCGAGATCCACCGGTTGAAACCAGCCACTGTGCGAATGGACTCCATCACCTCGTTGAATCCATATCCCCGCGGCGAAAAATATTTCTGGTACATCTCCGGCTGGGCGCTGTTCAGGCTGACGCGGATGCTGTCCAGTCCGGCCTCGCATAATTTTTCCACGACCTGCGGCCTGCTGGCATTGGTGTTCAGGTTGATGACGCCGCGTTTGCTCCGTTTTCTGATTTCACGCACCGCTTCGATCAACAGTTCTGCCTGCAGCAGTGGTTCTCCTTCGCAGCCCTGGCCAAAGCTGACCACGGCATGATCCGCTTTTTCCAGATGGGGCACGACATAGGCGAGGATTTCTTCCACGCCCGGCACAAACTCCAGCCGGTCCTGAGTGGAGCTCACCTCTCCATTCGGCTGCCAGGAGATGCAGCCCAGGCAGCGCGCGTTGCAGGAAGGGCTGGTGGGGATCGGCGCTTCCCAGCGGCCCATGGCCCAGTTTTGCGCCGCCGGGCAGTGATACCGTTTGACGCAATTAGTCACCAGATGCGCAACCAGCCGGTTATGCGGGTGTTTTTTCAGCAGTGCGTTGGCCCGGCGCTGGATCAACCGTTGATCGAACTGCTCGGGATCCTGGCGCATGTCCGCATCGACGCGGATGGCAGGGACATAAAACTGATTCCGCCGCCATCCCACCGCGGTATAAGCGAACAGGGGCAGTCGGACTGCGCCCGGCTCTGTCACAAACGCCGCATGCAGCATCTGGGTGTAGGCCGGCGCCAGGAAAGCGGCCACCGCTGTCACCGGCACGCCGCGATATTCCTCAACCGTCACCCATTTCTTCTTCACCGGATCGAATCCCACGGGCTTGCGGCCTGGCAATTCAAAGAGCGAGCTGCCGTTCGGCATGGGAAGATAGTCCCCGGGCTCTGGCTGCAGCAACGTCCGCAACCTGCGTCCGGCCGCCTGCAACTCGGGGATTTCAAAGACCTGTCCATGGCCGTCGCTGGCCACCAGACAGGGCGGTTTTGTCAATTTTCGCGCCATGGCACAAAATAGCATTTTTTCCTGTTTATTCCAAAGAAATCTGCTTTAGAAAAACAAGCACGTGTGTTTGTTTAATGAACAATTTTGTTGGTTTGAAGCGGCTGTTGTATTATATTTAATCCATGTTAATCGTGAACGGGGTTTGGGAAGGGTTCCTCTATGAATCGGAAAATTAGTTGCACTTTTTTGCTGCTCCTTTACGCCTGCCTAACGCATGCCGCAGTTTTCACTGTGACCAATTGCCAGGATACGGGCGCGGGCTCTTTGCATTGGGCCATCGCGGAGGCCGAGAACCATGTCGGCCCGGATACCGTCGCATTTGCCCTCACCCCGCAGGATCCGGGTTGGGACAACAATAAGAAGGCATGGAAAATCACCGTGGTCACTCAATTGCCGGAGCTTCTCGACGGCGGCACTTTAATCGACGGCGGCAGTCAGACCCGCTTCGGCGGCGACACCAATCCCCAGGGACCGGAGATCACTATCTTTGGCGCCAATGCGCCCTTTGAGGTGCCTGCGTTCATCATCCGTTCCGCGCACAATAAATTCATCAACCTCTCCATCGGCGCGTTTCCAAGCTACCTGTTCAGGCTGTACGGCTCTGAAAGCCACCATAATGTTTTTCAAGGGTTGTATCTGAATATCGACGTCACCGGCCGCTACCCCTATCGCATGGTAAAAAGCGAAGGCATCCGGATGACCGATGGACCCCATCACAATCTGATCGGTGGCACGACGCCGCAAGAACGCAATATCCTGTCCGGTTTTTACGGCCGGGCCATCTATCTGGAGAGAAGCCATTACAACATTGTCCAGGGCAATTATATAGGCGTCAAGAAGAATGGCCTCGATCCTGCCGGCAACGGTTGGACCAACGAATGGGCTGCTTTTCCCACACGCCACCGTGCGGATGCGTTGGAAGGATTTCTTGTGACCGATGGCAGTCGGGGCAATCAGATCGGCGGGTTGGAGCCGGGGGCGGGCAACATCATCGCCGCTAACTTGCGCACCGGTCTGCGGCTTCAATCCACGGGCACAGACAGCAATAGGATTCAAGGCAATTACTGCGGTGTGGCGGCGGATGGCAAGACCCCTCAAGGCAATGGCGAAGCCGGTTTGTGGATTGAAGGAAATCTGCCTGACAGAGGTCTCGGCATCGGACCGGCTTACAACCTTATCGAAAATAACGTCATCTCCGCCAATCTCTCGTCAGGAATTCAGATGCGTTACGGCAGTCAATGCAATCGGTTTGTCAATAATCGCATCGGCACTGATGCCGCCGGCGCCGTCGCCTTGCCCAACTCTCATAACGGCATCTACTTTTTCGGTGACCTTCTTAGAGGCTATCCGAAGTACAATGAACTGGGGCCGGGCAATATCATTCTCGCTGACAGCGTCGATACGGTCAAAGATCCATGGGCCGCTGTACGCCTGGATGATCCGAACACCAGCTACAATCGCGTGTTCGGCAATTATCTCTGCTGCAATCCCGAAGGCACTCTGAGCAGCCGTTATAACTCCGGCGTCTATATCTCCAAAGGCGCCCATCATAACGTCATCGGGCCGGACAATGTCATCAGCGGCAAAAAGTACGGCGTGTGGATCCGCCATGACAGCACCCTCTGCAACACCATCACCCGCAATCGGATCATCGATGTGGAAGACCAGGCCATTTTCCTCGACAGCGGCGCTAACGCCAATCTGCCTGCGCCGCAACTGCTGAACGGCGCTGGGTCCATGGTCTCGGGAAAGACCATCCCGTTGGGACTGGTGGAGCTGTTTTTGGGCAACGGCAACCGGCTGGACGAATACCTCGGCGAGATTCGCGCGGATGAAAGCGGCGACTTTATCTGGCATGGATCCATCGGCGACGGCTGGGCAACCGCCACGGTGCGCGACAGCAGCGGCAATACCTCCATGCTCGCGGTCAGCATTGTCACCCCTGTCGAACTGGAGGCGTTCAGGGCTGAGCGCGGGGAAGACGGCCGCGTGCGCCTGTTCTGGCGCACCGGCACGGAGACCAATAATCTCGGCTTTTATGTGCAAAAACAGTTGGAGAACGGGGACTTTCATTCTCTGGCTTTTCTGCCGGGGTTCGGCACCACCGCCTCGCCACATGACTATGTCTATGAAGATGCGGATCAGAACGCAACGCAAGGATCCAGCGTCTACCGTTTGCTGCAGATGGACCAGGATGGCAGCAGGCACTATTCGCAGGAAAGGACCGTTGGTCGTGCTTTGCCGTCAGAGATCCGCTTGGCGCCGGCCTTTCCCAATCCGTTCAACAGCACCGTGTCCATCATCATCGACATGCCCGCCGCCCTGCACGCGGTGGTGCGCGCTTTTGATGTACAGGGCCGTCAGGTCGCCTGCCTGTATGACGGCGTGCTGGCTGCGGGCAGCCATTCCTTGCAATGGGATGCCCGCACGAACCGCGCGGCGCCTCTGGCCTCCGGAGTTTTCTGGCTCGAGCTGATTGCCGGCGACCAGCGCCGGGTGCAAAAAATCATGTTGCTGCGCTGAGCGCGCTGGTTCGCCCATGGATTCTCATTTGCCCAAACGACCGGTTCACTCTGAGGCAGCTCCGGGAACGCGCGTCAATCTCATGCGCGCGTTTACTAAAAAAGGCGTGGCATCGCGCACTCTGGCGCGCGAATATATCCTCGCCGGCCGCGTGAGCGTGAACGGCCGGGTTGAAAAGATGATTTATGCCTGGGTGGATCTGAATCAAGATGTGATCTGTCTCGACGGCCGGCCGCTGGAGCAGTGGCAGGAACGGGCGTATGTTCTCTTTCATAAACCCAAAGGCTATCTCACGGTGCGCGTCGACGAGCAGAACCGGCCCACCATCTATGACGTTCTGCCCGAGTTTTCCAATTGGATATTCCCCATCGGCCGTCTGGATCGATTGAGCGAGGGATTGCTGATCCTGACCAACGACGGCCCCTTTGGTCAATGGCTGACGAATCCCGACAGCTATGTGCCCAAAACCTATTCGGTGGAGATCGATCGTCCGCTGCAGGAACCGCATCGCATCAGGTTGGAGCAGGGCGTCGATCTGCATGGCTATCTCACCCGTCCGGCCACGGTGGTGATCCCGAATCCGGCCAAAGGCCGGCAGGTTGAAATAACCATCTGTGAAGGGAAAAACCGGCAGGTGCGGCGCATGTTCAAGGCCATGGACTATACGGTGCAAAAGCTGGTGCGCCTGCGCATCGGGCCGGTGACTTTGGGGGCTTTAAAGGCAGGGGAGTGGCGCTATATGACGGCGGAGGAGTTGAACGCATTCAATCTGCTCCGCCCGCCGCAAGAGCAACCCGGCGATCGTTCATAGAGCATGTATTCGAAAGGCCGTTATACGACGCGGCTGTAGTGGTTGACGCGGCGGATGTTCTGTTCCGCCTGTTCCAGGGTGGTCACGCCGATGGTGATGCTGTCCACGTTGCCGCTTTCAAGCACCCAGCGAAGCGAAGATTCGCACTCCTCCTCCAGCTTAATCTCACCGCAACCGTAAATCTTCATGCCGAGAATAGCTTTGCCGTTTTCGTGCGCCTGCCGCAGCACCGTCATGACCTCCTCAGGCCGGCCATCCATGCGAATGCCCTTGTTGTTGATACGCGCCAGCATAACGTCGGTCCAAGGATCCCGGGCTGCCGCTTTCAAGGCATCCAGGTGATGACAGGACACGCCCACCGCTTTGACGATCCCTTTCATTTTAGCCGTGTACAGTTCCTCGCGCAGGACGTTGAGCTTTTCCGGCCACTGGCCGTCTGATGCGCAATGGAGCAGCACCAGGTCGATCACGTCGACGCCCAGTTCGCGGCGAAACCGGTCCAGCGTTTGCGCGGCTGAGGCGGATGGGATCCAGTCCACAGGAGCAGTCCAGATCTTGCTCATGATCACCAGTTTTTCCCGAGGAATGATCTTTAACGCTTCTTTGATCAGATGGTGGGATCCATAGATGTCCGCCGCATCGATAAAGTTGACGCCGCGTTCATACAGCTGCTGCATCAGGCGGATAAACGCCCGCGCGCCGATTTTCGTCTGGTCCGAATGGCCTTCCCAGCCGGCGGTGCCGGTGCCGAACGCCAGTTTGGAGACGCGCAAACCGGTGTTGCCCAGTCTGACCGGAGGAACGGTCAACCGGACGCGCCGGCAGGTGCAACCGGACCCCAGCAACAGGGCGGCGGAGGAGCGCATAAAGTTTCTGCGATTCATTACGACCACAAAATATCCGCATTTTGTTCAGCGATGAAAGGCTGCGCCGGCGTTTCTGCCGTGGCGCCAATGTAACGAATAATCGCTGCACATGCAACTGAATTGCGCGGGAACAGGGCGCCGCTGCCGTGGCCGGCTGTACTGCTTTGCAGCAACGAATATTCGCCGGCTGCCTTTAGGGATAAAAAAAAGCCGAGCCCCTAAAGGTCCGGCTTGTTGGTTAAGGTCATTTTTCCTTATTTGAGGAACATCATCATGCGCTTTTGCTCAAATCCATTCATACGCAGCGTGTAGAGATACATGCCGCTCGGCGCTTGTCTGCCGTACTGGTCCATGCCGTCCCACTCGACGATATGGGCGCCGGCATTCAATTGATCCGCCACCAGCTCGCGCACCTTTTCGCCTCTGACGTTATAAATGGTCAGCGCCGCGAATCCCTGTTCCTTCAGGATGAAGCGGATTTTTGTGGATGGGTTGAACGGATTGGGATAATTCTGCTCGAGCACATTGGCCGTCGGCAGAGCCACGGTCACGTCGATGGGACCATGCAGGCTCAAGCGTCCGTTATAGTCCACATCCACGAGCTTGTAGTAATAAGTCTTGCTCTCTGATGCGGTCAAATCCTGGTATTGATAGTTGCGTAGCGAAGAACTGGTGCCTGCCCCCTGGATCATGGATTGAGTGATCTGGGTGTATGGCCCGTTTTCATTGTCCGAGCGCAAGAGATGGAAGCCGAGGTTTTCGGTCTCTGACTGAGTGCTCCATTCCAGCACCACCTGATTGTTGAGCGACCGGGCGTTGAAAGAAGACAGCTCCACTGGCAACAGCACGTGGATCTGCGCGCAACTGATGTTGTTGCCCAGGTCCGGATCCAGGCTGGAGCTGCTCACCATGACGCAATTGTCCATGCCGCCCAGTTTTTCCGTGGACTGCATGACCACTGAGATTTCGATGGTCTCTTCGACCGCCATGCTTTCGACGGTCCAGATGAGCGGATTGGGACCACTGGTCTGGCTGGGCGCAGCGGAGATAAAAGTCAATCCGTCCGGCACCGTGTCGATGATGCGCACATTCTGGGCTGTTTCCGGACCCTGGTTGGTGACCCGGATCAGGAAGGTTACCTGCTGATTGCGGTAATAATAAGAGTGCTCATCCGGTATCGACTTGACCACTTGAAGGTTCGAGGTGGTTCTCTGTTTCAGGCCGATATCGAACAGGGACACCTGCTGGCCGTTCTCGACCGCAAAAACAGCGGTGCGGCCGGTGGCCGGATCCGCGTCCGAATCGATGTCGTCAGCGCCTGCGTCGGCAGTGGTAAACACCAGGTTGTCCGGCAACAGCAGTTCCAGCCGGTAGCTGCCGGCCGGGACATTTTCAAACGCATACTGTCCCTGCGCATCCGTCAAAGCTGTCAGCACCAGCGTGCCGGAGGGATCGGAGAGCAGGTTGACGGTCGCCGACGGAACGCCGGGTTCGCCCTCGTCCTGCAATCCGTTCTTGTTCGTATCGAACCAGATCCGGTCGCCGATGCGGATGCCTGTGCGTTCGGGTGAATCGTTGGCTGTCATACCCGCATCCCAGCCGGTGATTTTTTCATCCGCAAGGATGCTAAAGGCGGCGGTGCGCCCGCTGGTGATCTCCGCATCCGAATCCGTGGCCTCATCGCCCTGGCCGGTGAGGGTAAAGTGATGGCCGTCCAGCAGGCTGAACGCCAGCAGATAGTTGCCGGGCGCCACATTGACAAAGCTGTAAAGTCCTTCGCTGTTAGTGCTGGTGGTGGCCACCAGCGTGGCGCTGGGCGAGGAGAGCAGTTGAACCTGAATGCCTTCGATGCCGTTTTCGCCTTCCTCCTGAACACCGTTGCCGTTGCTGTCCAGCCAGACGCGATCGCCGATGCTGTTGTCAAGTTGCGAAGGCACATCATTGGGCGTCATGCCGGCATCCCAGCCGGTGTTTTTTTCATCCGCGGCGATGCTAAAGGCGGCGGTGCGTCCGCTGGGGATCTCCGCGTCCGAATCAGTGGCTTCATCGCCCTGGCCGGTGAGGGTAAAGTGATGGCCGTCCAGCAGGCTGAACGCCAGCAGATAGTTGCCGGGCGCCACATTGACAAAGCTGTAAAGTCCTTCGCTGTTAGTGGCCGTGGTGGCCACCAACGTAGCGCTGGGTGAGGAGAGCAGTTGAACCTGAATGCCTTCGATGCCGTTTTCGCCTTCCTCCTGGATGCCGTTGCCGTTGTTGTCCAGCCAGACGCGATCGCCGATACGGTTGTCCAGCTGCGACGGCGCCTCTCTGCGGACCATGCCTGCGTCCCATCGATCATCGACCTGGTCGACGGCAACGTTCAGCGGGCTTGTACGACCGGTGACCGGGTCAGCGTCCGAATCTTTGTCCTCTTCACCCTGGTCGTGAAGGGTGAAATAATAATCCTTTAAATGCTCGAACGCCAACAGGTAGCTGCCGGGTGCGACTTGGGCAAAGGCATAGAGGCCGTTTTCATCCGTCGTCGTTTCAGCGATCAGGTTGCCGCCCGGGGAAGAGAGCAGTTGAACCTTGACCTTGGCCAACCCGTTTTCGCCTTCATCCTGAACGCCGTTTTTATTTACATCTTGCCACACCCGGTCGCCGATGCGGATGTTGCTGTTGCCCGCAGGGCGTTCCACAACAAAGAATTGGCTGCAGGTTGAATTGTCATTCAGGTTCTCATCCAGGTTTGGACTGGAGACAAAGGCGCAGTTCTCGAAAGTGCCAAGCTGGGTGTTGGTGCGGACGGCGACGCGGTAGCTGACGCTGGCGCCGCTCGCCAGCTCTGCTTCGTACCAGACCAACGGGTCCGGGCCGCTGTCCGCCATGCGCTCTGCCGAGACAAAGGTCACGGCATCAGGCAATTGGTCCATCACCCGTACGTGATTGGCTGCCTGCGGACCCTGGTTGGACACGGTGATGACAAAGGTAAACTCATCGCCAGGGTAAAAGCGATTGCTGTTGGCCTCGATGGATTTGTGCACGACCAGATTGGAAATATTCTTGGGAATAAAACCGGCGTCGATGTCCAAAATGGCCATGTTTTCCCCTACCGTGACCACGCCGGTGCGGCCGCTGTTGGGATCCGGATTCGAGTCCAGGTTGCGGTCTGAACCTAAGCCATTGGGGGAAGAATACCAGGCGGAAGAAGCGGTGAATTCGAGCACATACCTTCCCGCCGGCACATTCATAAACAGATAGGAGCCGTCAGGCGCCGAGGTGGTGGTTCTCAACACGCGGTTGTCCGCTGCATCGAGCAGTTTGACGACAACGCCGCCGACACCGGTTTCACCCGCATCCTGCAGGCCGTTCAGGTTGGCGTCGCGCCAGACACGGTCGCCAATGGAAGATCCTTGGTTGCGGACGCCGTTGAAGGGAAGGTCATTGGGCCAGAAAATGAACTGGTTGCTATTATGGTTTTTGCCGTCCTCATGGCGGATGTTGAATTTGGCGGCCCACCATCCGGACTGCGGCTGGTCGATGACGTCGCCGTTTGCCGACGGAAGGTCGTTGATCGGCGGCGTCGTGTTCCAAGCCGATGAGCCGGAGACAGTGCCGCTGTACTCCACGCCGTCCGGAGAAATATAGGTGACCGGTCCTTGCAGCTCCATATCATAATTGTACAGGTTCAGACTGGATTGCCCCGGCGGCACGTAAAAGCCAAAAATGTAGGAAAGATCGCCGACGCCCATCAAAGAGAACGCGGTGCGCAGGGCGTATAATCCGATTTCATTGCCGTTGCTCGTATTGCCGTCTGTATCGCCGTCGACAATGCGGATTTTATATCCGTTTTCATCGTCTGCGATGGCATCCGCACCAGGGAGCAGGCTCACATCCAAATAATATTCGTGCGGGCCGCTAACGTTCCAGGAATAAAATGAGACCCATCGCTGGTTGCTCGCAGAAGAGCCGCCGGGATAAACGGTTTCATACAGCACCGTCGATTTATCGCTGTCCAGCAACCGAACGCGGGTGTCCTCCCAAACCAGGTTGTTCTTCTGTTCATCCGGATCCGTATAGATATCCGTGCAGTAGCTTTCCGGATCAAAGATTTCCACCGCCAGATTGAAATCGTTCACGCCGGCGGGAACGACGATCTGAAACAGATGAGGTTGATTGCCGTGCGTCTCATGCGTCCACCAATCGCCGTCCTTTTCCGGCGACTGGCCGCCGTTGGTCTGCAGATAGGCATTGGCCTGCCGGGGCAAAGCGACCTCGCTCGCCGGAGCCGCCTGCACCAGGATCATCCAGAGCGCCAGGCAAAGCAGAAGCGACAAGATCGCTTTGCTTTCTCTACCAGGTTGTGTCGTTTTCATTTTACTCTCCCAAAAAGTTACGATAAGGGCAGCGGTCTTTTCGACAGCGCCTCATTTCAACGATTTGCGATGTGTTGCATCGCAAAGGGTACCGTTCTGATTTGATTGCAACCGGTTTAATCGGATCTTACCGCCTCATCCCATTCTCCTTTCCTCTCCATCATCCCTGTTCTCACCGAATTGTTACGCTTGTCTTTTTGTTTTGACAATCCGTGTGATCGGTTCGGCTTTTTTAATTGATGTAACTGCAATTAATTAATATTGTTACAATAATCGCCGCCTGAATGTTCATCAGCAAAAGCTCAAAAAGCATGCCAAAAGCTCAGGCGCCTGCGCCCCGCTTGATTTTATGGACAGAGTTGATTACTTTCCTTTAGCTGCAAGGAACCGTATGATTTCTTTTATCGTCCGTACAGGGCGTGCAGGCGAGAGTCGGCCTTGTACAGGGCAAACAGCCTGGAGGCGCAATGACTGCGGTAAAATTTTATCAGGGAAAAAAAGTGTATCTGCGTCCGGTGGAGCAGGAGGATGCCGAACTGGTCTATGCCGGCAAGAATGACCCGCAGGTGCGGGAAACGCTGTTTCTGTTTGCGCCGATGACGCTGGAACAGGTGCGCGCGGAGTTGAATGCCTGGACCGGCAGCAAAGAGACCGTGCTATTTACGATTTGCCGGCAGGAGGACCAGCAACCGGTGGGGCAAACCGCGCTGGTGCGCATCGATCTTGTCAGCCGCGCGGCTGTGTTTTTCATCGCGATTTACAATCCAGCGTTCTGGTCTCAGGGGTTTGCCGGCGAGGCCACACAGTTGATGGTGGATTATGCATTCAATGTTTTAAATTTAAATCGCATCCAGCTGCATGTGTGTTGCGACAACGATCATGCCGTGAAAGCGTATCAGCGCGCGGGATTTCGAGTAGAAGGGACGTTGCGGCAGGCGATGTATCATCATAACCGCTATTGCGATTTTTACGTCATGGCCGTCTTGCGGGAAGAATATTATCAGACCTCCGACGTATGATCTGTTTCCTGTGTGCGTCTGTCGATTCATCAAAATAAAAAAGCCCTTCCCTGGTTTTTTCAACTTAGTGAAGGGCTAAACAGCATATGCTTTTTACAGCGTTGGCAATGATTCTGAGGATCGTTCCGGCTCAACAGGAACTGCCGGCAAAGCCTACATAAAATCGCTCTTCGAAAAACATGTGAACGTAGTCTATGACGATCTGTCCGTACATGCGGCTGATCTGCGCCATACGGTCATCCCAGGTGATTTCGACGCCTTCGATTGTCATTGAATGTTCCGCTTTATCTTCACTGGATTCAACCTGAACCAGTCCTAACCGGGGGCCGCCTCAGCCATAGCCGGCAGTGACAATGCGGTAAGTGCGGCCGCCTGCAGCTTGCTTGGCAGCCAGATCCTTGAAGGCTTTTTTAGCTTTCGGGGTCACGCTGATCATAGGATTCCCATTAATAGATGAGTGTTTTTTGTTTACCTTTTAGATGCCGCAGAGGCTAAAAGTATTCAAATTTTTTTATTGGCTGAGGATAATTCTGCGGAAAGCGGTGAGCGGCGGGACGCCTGAATCCGTAACCTGCAGGATCAAATGGATGGACTTTCCAGCAGCCGCAGCCGGCATCGTTACCCGGCAGCAAAGGGAGTCCGCGTCTGCCAACGCCAGCGGGCCCTGGTAGCTGGAGGCTTGTCGATAAAACCACCAGTGTGCGGTCAAGCGGTGACCATCCGGATCTAAGGATGCCCGCGCGTCCAACAGGATGGTGCGATCCGGCTGAGCCTGCAGGTAAATCGGCGCAGTGCCCGGCAGATGATTGACCACGGCCAATGGGGGATGGTTGGCGCTGTCGCGGTTGGCTGTACGGCACCAGTCCATTCTGGCGGCAAATTCGTTCTGGAAGAACGGCCGCCAGCGGCTGACGGTATGGCGTTCATCGCTTGAGCCATCCAACAGGTCCGCTGCATCAACGAAATAGCCCTCGCGATCTTTATCAAACCGACCGCCCCAGCCGCCCCATTGCGGATATTCGGGGTTCATGAGTCCGTTGTTGTAGGCGAAGAGAAAAGCGGGAGTGTCCCCCTCTTTCATGCCGCTGACGCCGCCGCCATTGCGCGGATAGAGCGCTCCCAAAGGGCCATGGTCTTTGCGCACATTGGCATCGATCCAAAGTCGGTTTTGCATCGAGGTGTCTCCGGTGAGATACTGGCCGCGAAAGCTCTGGCAGGAGCGATGGCCGCAGGAACCGGCGTAAATATAAAAAAGTTCGGGAAAACTTTTATTGATCCAGTAGCCCCAACGGTCCTGATCCGCGACGGCAAAGACGCGGATTTTTTTTATGAATGCATTCAGCGCCTCATCGTCGCATCGGTCGCGTACGCTCCATAGCGCCTGGGCGAGTTCGCGGCTTCCACCCCAGATGCTGATCCACAGAGGATGGTCGTCCGGCCGCTGGGCGACCTCGATGATCCAGCGGGAGGCTTGGGTATCCCATCCGGCGCCCAGCTTGCTCGGATCGCCCAAGCCGCTCTTGACGCGGGTTTGCAGGGAATCCGGCCGGGGGTAGCCGTCGGCGTGATGGCGCAGGCTGTCATATACCAGCGCATAGGCTTTGATCAGGATTTCGATCTGTTCGGGTCGAGTGTCATATCCATGGGCCAGGCGACTGGTGGCTAACAGTCCTTCGATGTGAAACTCATTGGCATAGGTCAGCAGGCGCACCAGGCTCTGCTGATCATCCGGGTCGCCGCCGATGTCGGTGAGTACCAGCAGCCGCGGTTTTGCCGGCTGCACAACTGATGAATCACCCTGGCTATAACATGGAATGGAGAGGAGGATGAGGAGCAGCGGCAAGAGTGTCCGGATTTTAATACGATGGGTTGATGGCTTGATCGCTTTCAATAGAGTGTTCCTGGATGAATGAGGCAATGGGGTTTTATCCATTGTTTTTCATCGAACCTGTTTGATCTTTGGCGTCATCGAGAGGTTTAAAGCGATTGATGAATCGCTCATGGTCAAGCATCGGATGGTGGCCAAAGTTGACCAATAAGCCTAATTCTTTTCCGGTCGCCTTCAGGTAATTGATCAGTTGGGCTCTATGTTCATCCGTGAGTTGTTTGACGGCTTTAATCTCTACAATGATTTCATTATAGCAAAAGAAATCGGGGACATATTTCTGATTGAGGATTCGGTGCTTATACGCGAGCTCCAGCTTTGGCTTGGCGATGAATGGAACAGACTGAAGTTCAAATTCAATGCATAAACACTCCTGATAGACCTCTTCGATAAAGCCGTTTCCTTTTTCCTTATAGACCTCGAAACAGGCGCCGATGATTTTATAGCTTTCGTCTTTATATAGTAGGTTCATACGCCTGCTCACATTCCAAGTGCTTTAGCACTTTTTGTTACATGTTTTTTGTGTGTTTTATACTTAAATAACATTGAGCTAAAAAACCCGACAACGAAATGCACGGAACACACGAAAAGGTTAAAAGTTTTTCGTGTATTTTTTAGCTTTTTTGCCCTAGCGGCTGTGCATTGATCGATGTCTGTTTGCCATTTCATTAAAAAAGGCTGACAATGAAAAGCACGGAACACACGAAAAGGGTTAAAACTCTGTAGGTGGATTATTTCGTCCTTTTCGTGTATTTCGTGGTTTTTTTGTCTAAAAAGCTGTGAATTAATCTATGTCTGCTTGACATTTCATTGAAAAAAACGACAACGAAAGGCACGGAACACACGAAATGGTTAAGAGCTTTTTAATTAAATTATTTCGTGCTTTTTGTGTATTTCGCAGTTATTCTCTTTTAATAAAAGTTATACATTGATCGATGTCTTGTCATTTCATGAAAAAAAGCCAACAACGGAAAGCGTGAACTACATGAGAAGGATTATAAACTTTTTACCTGGTTGTGCTGTTGTTATGATTGCTTACCATCTCCAGGATTAAAAAAACGATTGTATTAGCCGGGTTGTCTTTATAATCAACCAAGATCGGTCTTTCGGCGTCAAGCAGTCAACTTTCTTATTGATTCATCGATCCACGCGTGCGCTGCCGCCGGCCATGAGTTTCTCCACCTCCTTGAGCGTGGCCATGGAGGTGTCCCCAGGCGTGGTCATGGCCAGCGCGCCGTGGCTCGCGCCATAGTTTACCGCTTTTTCAGGATCACAGCCGGTCAAGAATCCGTACGCCAACCCGGAGGCGAAACTGTCGCCGCCGCCGACTCGGTCAAAGATCTCTACGTTTTCCCGATAAATGGACTCGTAAAAGCGTCCGTCCGCCCAGCAGATGGCGCCCCAATCATTGAGAGAAGCGGTTTTGACCGTGCGCAGGGTCGTTGCCACCACTTTGAAATTGGAGTAGGTCTTGACCGCCTGTTCGATCATCTTTTTGAAACTGTCGGTTTTCAGCGTGGCCAGATTTTCGTCGACTCCCTCTACCTGAAAACCCAAGGCAGCGGTAAAGTCCTCTTCATTGCCGATCATGACATCCACCAGAGGGGCCAGCTGCTTGTTCACCTGTTGCGCTTTTTCTTTTCCGCCGATGGCCTTCCACAAAGAGGGACGATAGTTCAGATCATAGGAGATGATGGTGCCGTGCTTTTTGGCGCTGCGCATGGCCTCCTCGATCACCTCCGGCGTAGTTTCAGACAGTGCGGCGAAAATTCCGCCGGTGTGAAACCAGCGTACTCCCAAGCGGCCGAACAGCGTCTCCCAGTCGATGTCGCCGGCTTTTAATTGGCTGGCCGCTGTGTGGCCGCGGTCAGAGACGCCGACCGCTCCGCGCAGACCATACCCCCGTTCAGTAAAGTTCAGGCCGTTGCGGACCTGGCGCCCTACGCCGTCATACGGCATCCACTTGATCCACGAGACATCCACACCGCCCTGCAAGATGAAATCCTCCACCAGCCTTCCCACCTCATTGTCCGCCAGCGCGGTGACCACGGCGGTGGTCAGGCCGAAACATTTGCGCAATCCACGGGCGACGTTGTATTCACCGCCGCCTTCCCATACTTGAAAATGGCGCGTAGTGCGAATGCGGCCGATGCCCGGATCCAAACGCAACATGACTTCCCCTAATGAAACTTGATCATAGCGGCACGCCTCCGCCGCTTTTAAAGGTAAAATTGACATGATCGGCTCCTGTCGATTAATTGAGTTTGCGTATTCGCAGTTCTATCTCTTTGTCATCCTTCAGTAGATTTTTCAGCGCCCCCACATCTGTATCGCCGGTGTGATAAGGGTAGAGGATTCTGGGCTTGATGGCCCGGGCTGCCTCAGCCGTCATCGCCGGCGTCATGGTGTAGGGCAGATTCATCGGTAGAAAGGCGATATCGATGTTTTTCAGGGCGTTCATCTCTGGAATGTATTCCGTATCGCCGGCGATATAAATCCTTTTGTCGCCCAGGGTCAGCACATAGCCGTTTCCCACTCCCCGGGGATGGAACGGCGTGCCATCTTTACGTTTGTGCACCAGATTGTAGGCCGCCACCGCTGCAACCGGAATGCCGGCAACGATTTTCTCCTCGCCGTTCATCATAACGATTCCGCCGGGCATTATTTCTGCGCATCGGCCGCTGTAGACGATCTGCGTGTTTGGCCGGCGAATCATTTGCACCGCGCTGGGATCCAGATGGTCGCCGTGTTCGTGGGTGATCAGAATCACATCCGCCTTGGCCAAGGTCTGATAGTCTGCATAGGCCGACACCGGATCCACGTGAATGACTTTGCCGGCGAACTCGATCAGCAGGGTGCCATGGCCGATGAACGTAATTTTTATTTGACCCTTACTGCCGGGGAATACATCGGTCTCGAACGGCGACAGGGCAGCGGTGGAAAACGCAGCCACCGGCGCCACGGCGAGCAGCAAAGAAATCCATTTCATAATAAGGCCTCCTGAACAGATAGGCGTAATCTTTTGCCCTAAGGGTTGCAGGTCTTGTGGGCTGGTGCGTAACAGTTCATGCTAACATCGAATAAATATACCGGTCTGTGACCAAGTTCGCAACAAAAAAAACACAGTCTCCCTTGCGCCGGCCGCTGCGCTTTTTGGAATCACCTTGGATTAATCGGCAAAATGGTTTAAATTAGCCTGATTTTCTTCAGGCACACCAGTCAATCAGCCGCTGCCCCCGGCGAAACACTTTAAAAGATTTTGTCTATGAAAAAAAACAGTTGGCTGCTATTGCTTCTCATGCTGGAAGCCGCAGCGCTTTCGGCTGAGCCTTTCGGTCGCCCCAAAGTGGGATTGGTGCTCTCCGGAGGCGGCGCCAAGGGATTCGCCCATATCGGCGCTATTAAAATGATCGATTCTCTGAATATTCCTATTGACTATATCGCCGGCACCAGCATGGGCGGCATCATCGGCGGACTCTATGCCATCGGCTACAGCGGAGCGGAACTGGAAAAAATGGCCCAGCGCAGCGACTGGGGTGAAATCTTTACCGATACGCCGCCCCGGCCTGATCTGCCTTATTTCGAAAAAGAAAAAAGCGGCCGCTATCAGATCTCCTTCGGCCTGCAGGGATTGAAACCTGTGCCGCCCAGCGGCCTGATCTACGGGCAAAAGGTGTCGCTGCTGCTTTCTGAACTGTTTTTCCCTTACGATCAGACTGATCATTTCGACCAACTGCCCATTCCGTTTCGCTGTGTAGCCGTGGACCTGGTCACCGGTGAAGACGTGGTTTTGGGCGCCGGCTCGCTCACCAAAGCGATTCGGGCCACCATGTCCATCCCTACGGTCTTTAGTCCAGTGGAATGGGGTGATTCCTTGCTGGTGGACGGAGGGCTCAACAACAATCTGCCCGTGGATGTGGTGAAACGGATGGGCGCTGAAATCGTGATCGCAGTCGATGTGCAGAGTCCACTGCTGAGCCGCGACAAATTGACCTCTGCGGTGACGGTGCTTCAGCAAACGGTCAATCTAGTGGGCTTGGAGCGATGGCGTCAAAACCTTGAAATGGTCGATGTGATCATTCGGCCGGATATCAGCTCGTACACGGCCGCAGACTTTCAACCTGCCAAGATCGGCCGGATTCTACGTCAGGGGAAACTGGCGGCTGACGAGGCTTTGCCGTCTCTGCTTGCGCTGCAGAAAAAATATGCGCTGTATCGTCCGGCAGGAGCGGTAATGCCAAAACGGGTTTTTAACAAAAATCCGCTCATCAGCGGCATTCAGATCACCGATCATCAAAAGTTGCCGTTTTCATTCATCTATCGGCTGCTGGGGCTGCAGCCCGGTGGACGGTTGGATACCGGGCAGTTGAATCACAACATCATGGATCTGTACGGCCTGGGTTATTTTGAATCGCTCACCTATGAAGTGATCCCGGTGGACAGCCACTATGTTGATCTCCATTTTCATGCCTGTGAAAAATCTTTTCGCCAGTTGCGCCTGGGATTGCGCTATGATGATCGCCACAAGCTGGTCGCTGCGCTGCATCTGCAGGCGACCAACCTGCCGGTGCCCGGATTCCGCTTTGAAAATGAAGTCCAGTTCGCCGGCTTGACGCGCCTGTGGTCCCGCGCCTCGTACCCATCGCGCGCGTTGAACCTGCCGGTCTATCCATTCGCCCACGTGCTCTACAAGGATATTCCGATTCATCTTTTCGACGACAGCGGCCAGCGGATCGCCGAATATCCGGACCGCTCCATCAGCTTCGGCGGCGGAATCGGCATGGTGTTGGGCAAATCGTGGAACGCCTCGGTCGCCTATCAGCAGGAACGAATGGACATCGAACCCAATGTCGCCCGTCAGGATCCGTCGTTCTCTTTTTCCTGGCACCATCGTCTACGCACGCTGGAATCCAGATTGACCATCGATAGGCTGGATGACGTGCTTTTGCCGCGCAACGGCCTCAATTTGAAGGTGGAGCATGTATCCTCCATGCCGGAACTGGCCACGGATGTGAACTTTCAGCAATTGAGTCTCAGTCTTGATCTTTACAGGACGGTGCATCGCCGGCACACCTGGCGGGGATATGCCTTCTGGGGCTGGAGCTCTATGCATGTTCCCGTGTACAAATACTTCAATCAAGGCCGGCCGCACTTTTTCGTGGGCATGAACGATGACCAATTGGCCTGTCCGGACCTGAGCATCGTGCGCATGGACTATCGCTATGAGCACAAGCCGGACATCTTTTTTCTGTTGATCGCCAACCTGGCGTTCGAGGTCCATGATCCGTCTTCACCTATCTATTACGGTAAAAATATTCTCCAGGGCGCCGGCCTTGGCATTCGGTTGCTGTCGCCGGTGGGACCTCTCGAAGCCGTGGTCGGCCGGGGCGAACGGGGTCTGTCCACTCCCGGGCGCATGCAAACGCGTGTGTACGTTACGTTGGGATTTCGTTTTTAACATGGTTGCCTGAGACGGCGAAAACAGAGTCACGCAGGTTTGTCCGCGAGCCCGCTGTGATTATTCTTTTTCGCCCGTTTGAACCACCGTTCATGATGCAAGGCTTTTCGCCGCGCAAGCCTGCCCGTGGCGCAGGCCCTCTGGCTTGCGCCTTCAAACAAAGTACGCAATCCAGGGGATTGCGCCACAGATTGCGTCATGGGCAACCAAGCTCATCTTTTAGTTTGTCCTCGACCATCTAAACCGTTTGGGTTTAGCAACAGCGTTCCCTGATCGATATTTTCGTGTTGATTCACTCTGCTTTTTTTGATTATATTGCCTGGGGGGACGAAGGCCCGATCCATCTAATCCACACCTGTTTGAACAAGGAGACCGTGTCATGAGCGACAAGGATTTCCCGGTTTTCATCCAGACCGCTTTTCCTCAGCAACCGGAGCTCGATCGCTGGCAGCAGATCAGCCGCGAAGAGGCTGACCTGGTTTACGCGATGACGCTGAGAAACGAACTCTCCGGCGGTACGCCGGTGGTCCGGGAGTTTGAAAAACGATGGCGCGACTGGTGCGGCCTCGAATACTCGATCACCACCATGAACGGCAGTTCAGCGCTCTACTGCGCTTACTTTGGCCTGGGCGTCGGGCCCGGCGATGAGGTCATTTGCCCGGCCTATACCTGGATCTGCACCATCGCGCCGGCGCTGTTTCTGGGCGCCCGTCCTGTTTTTGCCGACTCTGATCCCGAAACCCTGCAGCTCGATCCTGAGGATGTGAAGCGAAAAATCACCCCTCGAACCAAGGCCATCGTGGCCGTGCATCTATGGGGCAATGTCTGCGACATGGACCGGCTCATGGCTGTCAGCCATGCGACCGGTGTGCCGGTTCTTGAGGATTGTTCGCACGCCCATGGCGCGCGCTATGGCCAACGGATCGTCGGCTCCATCGGCCATGTGGCGGCCTGGAGTCTGCAGGGCAGCAAGCCGGTCAGTGCCGGCGAGGGCGGCGTACTGGCCACCAATGACGCCGGGATTTTTGAACGCGCCTGCCTCGCCGGTCAGGTCAATCGCATCGGCGGATTGGATCTGGTGACCAAGACCTATGCCTACCTGCAGCCGCTGGGACTGGGCATGAAGTTTCGTGCCCATCCGTTGGGAATCGGCATCGCGGGCATCCAGCTTGCCAAATTGGACGCCCTGAACCGCAGCCGGAAAGCCTATGTAGAGGCGGTGGAGGAAAAGATAGACGGAATTCCTGGACTGCGCTCCGTCAAAGTGTATCCCAAAGCCGAGCGCGGCGGGTATTATGCTTTTCCGATCATTCACCAGCCGAACGCATCCAGCCGTGTTCCGACAGCCACTCTGATCGAATGCTTTCGCCGGCAGGGATTGGCCGCATCGTCCAGCCCGTATCCCCTGCTGCATCGCCTGCCTTTGTTCGCCAAAGGCTTTGACCTGTTCACCGACCAGCGGGGCCCTCTGTGCGGGGATTATCCAGGCTACCGGCAAGGCGATTTTCCCGCCATTGAGAATGTTTTCGATCGTTTGATATTTCTCCCCATGTTGTCGAATCCAGTGCCTGGGGCCGTGGACCGAATCAGCGAAATGGTGGCGGCAGCCATGGACAAGGCGTATTCGCGCTGAGACGCGTGAATCCATGTTGGGGGATTAAGCGGAGGAACAGAACATGAAAATAAAATCACGGCGTGAGTTCTTGACTGCCGGTTCCACAGCGACCCTGTCCGCCATGCTGGCGGCCTCCAGGCCGGCGTTCGGCTTCAGCCGCGCCGAGGGAACCAAGCCGGCTTTGCTGGGCGGAGAACCAGTGCGATCCAAGCCTTTCACCAGCTGGCCGGTCTGGGATGAGCGGGACGAGAACGCGATACTGCCGGTCCTGCGCAGCGGCGTGTGGTCCCGCGATGCGGTGGTTGCACAGGCTGAGCAGAGATATGCCGCTTTGATGGGCGCGCGTTATTGCCTTCTGACTTGCAACGGCACCCAAGCACTGATCACCGCTCTGCGCGCACTGGGCATCGAGGGCGGCGATGAGGTCATCACCACACCGTACACCTTTGTCGCAACCATCGATGCGATATTGCTCAACAACGCCCTGCCTGTTTTCGTCGATGTGGATCCGGATACCTGGCAGATCGATGCGGACCGGATCGAGGCCAAGATCACTCCGGCGACCAAAGCGCTGCTGCCGGTGCATATTCTCGGCGGCGTATGCGATATGGATAAAATAAACGCCGTTGCCGCAAAGCATGGTTTACGGATCGTCGAAGACGCCTGCGAAGCGCATCTGGCTGAATGGAAAGGGAAAAAAGCAGGCACTTTGGGCGACCTGGGCTGCTTCAGCCTGCAGAACGGCAAACAGATCACCTGTGGAGAGGGCGGCGCCATTTTGGGCGACGATGAACAAGTGATGGAGCTGTGTTATTCCTTTCACAATTTCGGCCGCATTCGGGGCAAGCACATGCCCACGGACAAAGGCGCCTCGCCCATTCTGGGCACCAAATGTCGGGCATCGGAATATCAGGCCTCTATTCTCATCACCCAGATGGAAAGCGCGGCGGCCGAAACGCGGAAACGCCATGAAAACGCCCGCTACCTGTCTTCCAAACTGAAAACCATCCCGGGCATTGTGCCGCGCCGGGACTATGCACAGACGAATCTGACTTCGTATTACTATTATGGTTTTCGACTCAAAGAAAGAGAATTCGGTCTTTCCCGCACCGTCTTTGTCAAGGCCATGAAGGCAGAAGGGATTGGATTATCCACCGGACTCGGGGTGATTGAAGGCGGTCCCATGTATCGCGAAGGAGTGCTGGAATCGACCCTGACCTCGCGGACTTTTCGAAAATTGTATCCTCAGCAAAGGCTGGCTGAGCTGCTGCACGACGATCATTTTCCGCACTGCGAACAACTGGTCAGGGAAACCGTCGGCATGCATCAAAGCTTTTTATTGGGCACCCGGGCGGACATGGACGATATATGCCGGGCGGTGGAAAAAATTCATCAAAACAGAGAGGCGCTGGCAAAGATCGCTTTGTAAAAGCCCTATTCGGCCGATCGGTTCAAGGTTCGGCGCCCCGCCGGGGAAGGGCGGGCCCGGAGCCATCGCCTGTGCGAAGATAATGGTTGGCGAATTTCATGGGAGAATTTTATCTATGGATTTCAAGGCCATTAGGTAAAATGATTCGACGTACGAGGGCACGAAAAATTTGCAATTTGACGATTTATCGAACAAGATCATTGGCTGTGCAATCGAGGTTCATCGAAATTTAGGACCTGGCCTAAAGGTATTCAACTCGATTGGGAATGCCGGTTAGAGATGCTTGTCGAAAACAAAATAATTCTTGGAATCAAATCTGTAGATGAATGATGACCGATTCATGCGGCGCACATATTGACCTATATGAAATTGGCCAAAATATCAATCGGTTTGCTGATAAATTTCAACGTCGAACTTTTAAAAGAAGAGATCAGAAGATTCGTTCTGTAAGGCTTCGTGAACTTGGCGCCCTTTTTGGTTTTACCAAATTGCCAGCCCATGCGTTAGCCAGACGCGGCTCCCCTTCTCCACACTCCACCGCAGCTGCGCTGGTCACGCTGGTCGCTGAACAGCCGATCGCTCAACGGTGGTTTTGACGGACTATCCGTCCTGTTCGCCTTTTCGGCTGCTTAAAAGTGTTGGAAACTTTTAAAAATTTTATTATATTTAAAATCTTATTGATCCTGCAAGATCCCTATCAGCCAGCGAAAGGAGTTTCATTATGCATCACTATAAAGACCTTGGTCTCTGCAACACCAAGGAGATGTTTCACAAAGCCATAACCGGAAACTATGCGATTCCCGCCTACAATTTTAACAATATGGAACAACTGCAGGCGATCATCACCGCCTGCATCGAAACCAAATCCCCGGTCATTCTTCAGGTTTCCTCCGGAGCGCGCAAGTACGCCAATCAGATTTTATTGCGTTATATGGCCATGGGCGCCATGGAGATAATCAAGACCGCCGGGTTGTCGCTGCCGGTGGCCCTGCATCTGGATCACGGCGACACCTATGAATTGTGCGTCTCCTGCATCGAATCCGGCTTTTCCTCCGTGATGATCGATGGCTCGGCTCACTCCTTTGAGAAGAATATCGAGCTGACCAAAAAAGTAGTTGATTACGCCCACCAATACGATGTCTCCGTGGAAGGCGAATTGGGAGTTCTAGCCGGCATCGAGGATGAAGTGAGCCATGAGGCGAGTCATTACACCAACCCTGATGATGTGGAAGAGTTTGTCGGTAAAACCGGCGTGGACAGTCTGGCGATCTCGATCGGCACTTCGCACGGCGCCTACAAGTTCAAGCTGAAACCGGGTGAATCGGCGCCGCCGTTGCGTTTCGATATTCTCGAAGAGGTGGAGCGCCGGATTCCCGGTTTTCCGATCGTGCTGCACGGCGCCAGCTCGGTGATGCCCGAATACGTGAATATGATCAATGAGTACGGCGGCAAAATGGAAAACGCCGCTGGCGTTCCTGAGGATCAATTGCGCCGCGCCGCTGCCTCCGCTGTCTGCAAAATCAACATCGACAGCGACGGCCGGTTGGCCATGACCGCCAAGATCCGCCAAGTGCTGGCCACCAAGCCGGCGGAATTCGACCCGCGCAAATATCTCGGCCCCGCCCGCGAGGAGCTGATAGCCATGTACAAGCATAAAAATGAACACGTGCTCGGCAGCGCCGGAAAGGCGTGAGCGCCGGCAGGCACAGAATGTCGGGCTTCTGCAAGGTCCGGCATTTTTATTTTAGGCCGGGTTCAATCCAACTTTTCGTGGCGCCAAAGGGGTCTTGGTTTGTGTACGGTCGGCCGCGCCTTGCTTTGATTTTGGCTCTGGTCAATACAGCGGCAGTTCAGTTCCGCAGATTCTGCTTTGGTAAGCGTTCGTAATCGTTAGTCTACAATGGAATAGAAACCGCCATGCGTTTCAAGTTGATCTCCTGTGAAGTTTTTTTTCGCGAACTCAGTCTCTGCGCGGCCCAATCGCCGCATGTCATTGACGTGGAATTTACCGACAAAGGCGCTCATGACCGCAGCGACTATCTGCGCGATCTGCTGCAACGCAAAATCGATGAGGCGGATGCGGCGAAGAAATACGACGCCATTCTGTTGGGATTTGGGCTGTGCGGCAACTCGGTTTTGCATCTCCAGGCGCGTTCCATTCCTTTGGTTCTACCGCGCGCTCACGACTGTTGCACTTTGTTCTTGGGTTCTCGTATGCGCTTTCAGCGCCATTTCAGCGAAAATCCCAGCATGCCCTTCAGCGCAGCCGGCTATATGGAACGCGGCGACACCTATGTGCACGAAGACCACTTTGCACGGATGATGTCCGCCGATCGCTCTTTGGCTGAGATCATGGAAAAATACGGCGACGAAAACGGCCGTTTTATCTGGGAAACGCTCCATCCGGAATCAAAGGCGTATGACCAAAACAAAATGATCTATATCGAAATTCCGGAAACCAGCCATTTGGGACATGCGCAACGCTGTCGCCAGGCCGCCCAGGCTGAAGGAAAAGAATTCATTTTGCTGAATGGGGACCTGCGCCTGCTGAATCAACTGGTGCAAGCGGATTGGCCGGAAGACGAGTTTCTTTTAGTCCCTCCCGGGAAACGAATCGCCGCGGTCTATGATTGGGACCGAATCGTCCAGACCGCGCCTGGCGGCGACTGCATGCCGTCCTGATGCATGCCGCGGAATCGTCCCGGCTGACCTCCGCCGCCCGGCTCATCACCGTGAAAAGAAATCAAGGAGAGGAATGATGAAATACGCTCTCATCGGTTTCGGAACCATCCGCCACACGCACGTGCGCGCCATCCATGAAATCTGCCATGGTGAGATCGTCGCTGTCTGCGACACCCGACTGGACCGTAAAATGCTCGAATCGGTCCCTGAGGCCAGACCCTACTGGGATTATCGTCAACTGCTGCAACAAGAAAAGGCGGATGCGGTCGTAGTGCTGACGCCCCACATGCTGCACCCGGAGATCAGCGCAGCCGCTCTGCAGGCGGGTTGTCATGTGTTTTGTGAAAAACCCGTCGCCATACACAAGCTCCAGGCCGAGCCCCTTGCCGCAGCCATAGCCCAAAGCGACCGTGTGTTCGCCGTCAATTATATGAACCGGTTTCGTCCGGATGTGCAGGCGGTTAAAACCATGCTCGATGAGAACCAATTGGGCCGAATTCAGACAGTGCATTTTGTCAACAACAACTGGCTTCGCTCCCGCGCTTATTACCGATCCAGCGATTGGCGCGGCACCTGGGCTAGAGAGGGCGGAGGCGTGTTGACCAATCAATCCCCTCATGATCTCGACCGCATCATCTATCTTTTTGGTCTGCCCATGGAGGTGGCGGCGCAGGCCGGCACCTCGGAGTTTCACAACGACCTGCTGGTCGAGGATCAGGTCGACGCTCTGCTTTCCTTCCCCAACGGCATGCGTCTGTATTTTTCCACCGCCACTCACCTGCATCCCGGCGTGGATCGCATGGAAATCTGGGGCGACCGTGGCTATCTTAAAATGGAGAACGGCGTGGTGACCCTGGCGCAGCTGGAGGAGCCTTTGACCGCTTGGAACGAGCGGAATAAGGAGATGTTCGGCGCCCCGCAGCCCACCTGGAGTGAACGCAAAATCGCGCCTCTTTCCTTTGACGATCTGCACGCCGCCGGCCATGTCAACTTCGCCCGCGCCGTCGCCGGCCAGGAGCCGGTGATGACCTCATTTGCCCAGGCGCTGCAGTCTGTGGAATTGGCCAATGCCATGGTTCTGGCGGGCTATACGAAAAAATGGGTGACGCTGCCGCTGGATGCGCAGGCCTACTTGCACTTTTTCCAGGAGATGATCCGCCGGGAACAACGGTCCGAGGCGAATGGCGCGAAACACTGAGATAAAAGCACGGATCGACAGCGTCGAACAGCTGTTGCCTGTCGTGGCTGCACTGGCTGATCGAGGCCCTGTGGAGATCGATCAGGAGGACGTGTTTTTCACCTGCCCTTGCGGCCGACTGAAGCTCCGCACTCTGTCCGCGGACGAGGGCGAACTGATCTTTTATCAGCGTGCGGATCAGCCGGGACCCAAAGAGTCCTTTTACCAAATCGCGCGCACCTCCACCCCGGCTGCGTTGCACCGTATCCTGGCCCAGGTCTTGACTGAAACGGGCCGGATCCGCAAGCGCCGGATTCTTTTTCTTCACGGCGCCGCCCGCATTCATCTCGATCGCGTGGAAGGGCTGGGGGATTTCATCGAGCTGGAGGTGGTGTTGAGAAAGGAGCAATCCGCTGAGCAGGGCGCGGCCATCGCTGAGGAACTGATGGAATTGCTCGGCATCGAGGCCGGCCGGCTGATCGAGTGCTCCTATTTTGACCTGCAGCAGCATCCTCGCGTATAGAATAACCGCTGATCCCTTCTGATCCCACAGCCGTTTCTGCAAAGATTTCTCTTGATTAAGCCGCATAAAAAATTTAAATTCGAACAGCCATCACGCCGGGTTTGCTGAATAAAAAATGATGATCAGGACTCTCATTGAACATTCGATTCGGCAGAGTTTTTCAGCTCGTCTGATCGAATCGCCCTTTTTTATCGCTGCACAGCCTTTGGGCATGCGAACCGGTTCCTGGGCCGGCTTCATGGAGCCGAATCAGGACGGCCGGATCAGCCCGAGGCTTTTTTAAAACTCATTCAAGGAGGGCGCATCATGCTTAAATCCTTATTATGGCTGTTGATTGTCATCGCTGATCTCTGGGCCATCTATCAGGTTCTGAAAAGCACGGCGTCTACCGTGGAAAAACTGTTGTGGATTCTACTCATCGTGATATTGCCCATCCTGGGTCTATTGATCTGGTACTTTGCCGGACCCGGCAATAAAAAGATCTAACAAAGGCTGACCCCGGTCCTGCTTTCATGACCGGGGTCTTTTATAAGCAAGAGTTCCAGCGAAGACATTCCTCCTTCCGCCTGCTGACGGTTCACTCGGCTGGTTCCTCGGTTCATCCGTGTCCGCCGTTGTTTTTATGATCACCTGTGATCGATTCAGCGTCGCTCGCACGAGGCGTCCGCCTTTATACCTTTATCAAGGGAGTAAAAGATAATGCGAATTTCTACAACCGGGAAACATCTCATCCTGCTCATGGGCGTGCTGTATTTCTTTTCCTCCGGCTGGGCCCTGGGTGCGCAAAAAAGGCCCAGCCAGTCTTCCATGGAGCTGCTCAATTTATTAGCCTTTGGCGGCGTGGGCCAGCTCAAATATCAAATGGGCGGAGAGCCGGGCGGCGAGGCTGTGTCGGTCGACGATTCTGCATGGCCCTGTACGTTTCCGGGATTTAAATGGCCCAACCCGAACACCAACGTCTGGCTCCGCAGCAGCGTGACGGTCCCGGAAAAAATCGGCGGGTTTTCTCTGGTCGGCCGCAGAATGACGCTGCGTTTGTATATCGACAACGGCGGCGACGTTTTCGTCAACGGCGCATTGTTGGGCAGCTTTGAATGGGGGCCGGCCGAGTTTGTCCTCTCGGAACGCCTTCAGGCCGGCGACCGAATTGTGCTGGCCGTGCGCGCTGTCAATCGGCCGGGATGGGGCAAGGTCAGCGAATTCAGCGTGACCTTTAGCGGTATGGCCGAATTCCAGGCCCGTCTGCAGGACAAGGTTTGGGGTCTGCTCATCGCACAACGGGTAGCGCAAAAGTTGTCCGACCGACCGGAGCACTGGCTTGCGGAGATCGAGAAAACCACGGAAAGGCTGATGGCGTGCAAAGAGCTGCAAAACGGCGATGAGCAGGGCTTTCTCGCCGCCTTTGATCGTGAGAGCGCAAACTTGAACGCGCTGCAGCAGGAGGTCAAGAAAAAATACAAGCTGTACTGCGCCGGCTATTCGCACATGGATCTAGCCTGGATGTGGCCCTGGGAGGAATCCGTGGAAATGGTGCGCAATACCACTGAATCGGTTTTCAACATCATGGAGCGGTTTCCTGATTTCAAGTACAGCATGGGCCAAGCACATGCGTATGAATGGCTCGAATTGTACGATCCCAAGCTTTTTGCGCAAATTCGGGAGAAAATCAAGCAGGGCAAATGGGAGATCGTCGGCGGGCAATGGGTCGAACCGGACGGCAATCTGCCTTCCGGCGAAAGCTTTGTCCGCCAATCGCTGTACGGCAAACGCTATTTCCGTAACAAATTCGGTGTGGATGTCAAGATCGGTTGGCTGCCCGATTCTTTTGGTTTTAATTGGAACCTGCCGCAGATCCTCAGCCGTTCCGGCTACACCGGATTCGTCGTCACCCGGGTCGATCTCAACGACAGTCGGGATTTCCCCCATCGCCTGTTCTGGTGGCAGGGACCGGACGGCAGCAAACTGGCGACCTATGTGATGCGCGACGGCTATATGCACGATCTCACCGGCGAGCAGCTGGTCGATTTTATCGCTGAGGAGAAAAAGGAGCTGAACATCGGCAAGGAGCTGGTGCTGTACGGGGTCGGCAATCACGGCGGCGGTCCCACCATGGCCATGTTGGAACGGGCTCTGCGCGCTCAGGCTGCGCCCGCCTTTCCAGAGATGACCCTCTCCTATGCCGAAGATTTTTTCAACGCTCTGTCCACCCAGGACCGGGGGAAATTGCATACCTGGAGCTCTGAGCTTTATCTGGAGAGCATGCGCGGCTGCTACACCTCTCAGGCAAAGACCAAAAAGCACAATCGGCAGAGCGAGGCGCTGATTCAGACAGCGGAAAAAGCCTCGGCGCTGGCGGGTCTGTATGACTATGACTATCCGCAG
Organism: bacterium; assembly: GCA_029565685.1. Taxonomy (GTDB): domain Bacteria; phylum Zhuqueibacterota; class Zhuqueibacteria; order Residuimicrobiales; family Residuimicrobiaceae; genus Anaerohabitans. The sequence continues at coordinate 83,349 of JAKQNR010000011.1, forward strand.
GAGAACGTCTTTTCGGTGTGGCGTACCGTTCTATTCAACCAGTTTCATGATATCCTTCCCGGCACCTCCATCAACAGCGTCTATCAAAATAATGAAAAAGAATACGCGCAGAGCGAACAATTATCCCGCTTGCTGACGCAGCGGGCGCTGGAATCCCTTGCGCAGCATATCGACACCCGCGGCCCTGGTGAAGCGCTGGTCATTTTCAATCCGCTCTCCTGGTCGCGCACCAGTCCGGCGGTGGTGGAGCTGAATGACCTGGAAAAAGATAAATCGTGGTCGGTTCTGGATGAAGAGGGCAACCCTGTGGCCAGCCAGGTGATCGATCAGACTCCCTTGGGCGCCAAACTGCTGTTCATCGCCCGCGAGGTCCCGTCTCTCGGCTATAAAACCTACCGGTTGGCGGCAAAACGGTCTCAGTCGTCTCCATCGCAGTTGGCGTTCACCCGGACGGACATGGAAAACCGTTTTCTTCGGATCAGACTCGATCCTGAAACCGGGCTGCTCTCCGAGGTTTTCGACCGCAGCTCGCAGCGAGCGGTGTTGAGCGAGCCGAAGGGAAACATGCTGCAGGTTCTGATCGACGAGGCGCACGATGCTTGGAATTTGAATTACAGCCAACCCCCTGTGAATCTTGACCGCCCTCGCGAGATCAGTCTGGTGGAATTCGGGCCGGTGCGGGCCACGCTCAAGGTCGTGCAGGCCTATCAGGGTAAAAAACGAGAAGAGCCAACGCCGGATTTCCCCACCTCTTTTTTCACCCAATACATCTCACTGTATGATGGACTGCCCTATGTGGAGGTGCGCAATCAGGCGAGCTGGTGGGAAGAACACAAAGTGCTGAAGGTGGGATTTCCGCTTAATGTGCACGCGGCCCAGGCGCGCTACGAGATCCCTTACGGCAGCATCACCCGGCCCACCGGTTCAACCACGCGGTTTGAAAAGGCGCGATTTGAAGTGCCGGCGCAGCGATGGGCCGATCTCTCGGCCGACGGCTATGGCGTCAGCCTGATCAACGATTGCAAGTACGGCTATGACGTCAAAGGCCATGTGATGCGACTGACTCTGCTGCGATCTTCGACCTATCCGGATCCCTCGGCGGACAAGGGATTTCATGAGTACAGCTATATTCTCTACCCCCATGCGGGCGATTTTTATCAGGCCGGTGTGGTGCAAAAGAGCAGCGAGTACAACGAACCCCTTCAGGTACTGCGCGCATCGGCACATAAAGGAGAGCTGAGCCGCAGGCATTCGTTCATCACGGTGGAATCTGATCATGTGATTTTGAATGCGGTGAAAAAAGCGGAAGAGGGGGAAGGGTGGATTCTACGGTTTTATGAAACAGCGGGAAAAGAGGGAACGGCAGCGGTGCGTTTTGATCGCTCGATCAAACGGGTGGAGGAGGTGAATCTGATCGAGGATCCGCTGCAGTCGATCCCCTCAACCCAGAATGGGTTCGTCTATCGGATCAAGCCCAACGAGATCCGCACCTTCCGGGTCGTGTGGCGCTAGCGTGTTCAAAACCGGCTGCAGTGATAGAGAAAAATGCCTGCCGCCACGGCCACGTTCAACGAGTCGGTGTGTTGGGCCATAGGCAGGGTGAGGCGTTCGTCGCACAGGGAGAGCCACTCGGATCCCAGTCCCTGGCTCTCTGTGCCGAACAATAGAGCGCAGCGCCGGGGCGGCGTGTAGTCCGGCAACGAGGCGGTGGCGTCGTGCAGCACCGTGGCGACGAGTGAAACACCATGGTCTGCACGCAAGCGCTGTAAATCCTTGGCCAGATCCAGGGACTGGGCCATGGGCAGAGTGAACACCGCTCCCATGGATACCCGCAACGTGCGTCGGTAAAAGGGATCGCGGCACCGTTCTCCCAAAATGACGCCGGCGACCTCAAATGCGGCGGCGGTGCGCAGAATGGCGCCGAGGTTTTCCGCATCATTGATCTCCGGACAGATGACCAGCCGGGCTTTGTCAGCAACAGGCGGCATCCAGTGGTCCGGAGAGGGCAGGGCTCGGCGTACGCCCAGGGCCAGAGCGCCACGGTTGAAGTCATAGCCGGCGATGAGACGGATCAGTTTTTTATCCACTGTGTAGACCGGGAGATCGCGATCCGCTGTATCGGCCGCCAGTTTATCCGCGCAGGCCTTTTCTACCAGCAAACTATGGGTTTCGTAACTGCTGTGCAAAAGACGGCGCACCAGATGCTCGCCTTCGGCGACGAACATGCCGTGCTTGTTCAGCAGTTCGCTCTCCTTGACCTCGCGAAACAGGGCGATACGAGGGTCGTCGATGGAGTGGATGGGGATGGCGTTCATGAAAAAAAATAAGGCATTCAACGGAAAAGTACAAGGAAAAATCCATGGACCACGAGCGGCTGCAAAGGCAATTGACCTTTATTTTGGAAGCGGACAAGCTGAAGGGCGTGATTCGTCGGACCTTCGTGCCGGGTCAGGATCGCTATGAGAATTCGGCGGAACACAGCTGGCAGGTGGCGTTGATGGCCTGCATTCTCGCTGAACACGCGCAACAGCCGGTGGATGCCTGCAAAGTCATGAAGATGATGCTGGTGCACGACCTGGTGGAGATCGACGCCGGCGACACTTATGTATACGACGCATCCGCTAACACGGACAAGGCGGAGCGCGAACAAAAAGCGGCGGACCGGCTCTTCGGCCTGTTGCCCGAGGATCAGGCGCAAGAGCTGCGGGCGTTGTGGGAAGAGTTCGAAGAGCGCAGCACCATGGAGGCTCGATTCGCCCGCAGTCTCGACCGGCTTATGCCCATGTTGCACAATTATCATACCCAGGGCCGCTCCTGGCTGGAGCACGGCATCAACCGCGAGCAGGTGGAAAAGACCAATGCGATCATGCAAGAGGGTTCCGCGATTCTCTGGGACTATGCGAAAGCGTTGATCGATTCTGCAGTGCGGGAAAATTTTTTGCATCCTTGATCTCCATTATTCCTGCCATTTCCAGAAACCCCTTGACTCTCACCTTATATATTATTATATTTCTAAGAATATCGAAATGAATGAGGAAGCTATGCACGAACCAGTGGACCTGCTGAAAGCGATCTCTGATCACGGGAGGTTGCGCATTCTCAAGTTGCTCGAGACTCGGAGTCTCTGTGTATGTGAGATCACCGAAATCATCGGATTGGCCACCTCCACCATCTCATCTCACTTGAACCTCTTGAAAAACAGTAGGTTGATTGAGGATGAAAAGGACGGAAAATGGATCAATTACCGGTTGGCGTCGCCTGCTGATCCTCTGTTCGCCCAGCTCTGGCCTTTGATCTCTAAAAGGCTGGAGTTGGATCCGGTGGTCGCAGCGGACAAAAAAAAGGCGGCGCAGGTAGATCGTTACAAGATTTGCGGAAATGGAAAGTGAGGCGACCCATGCTGAACACGGATGCCTGCGGGAGATCCTTTTGTCCAACTTGTTCCGGATTGCGGCCTTTGCGAATTTTTGTTTTGCTGACCATGGCCCTATTGCCGCTTTCGCTTTTCGCGCAGGAGTTACGCGGCGGCATCTGTCCGCCTTTTCATCTGTACGATGAACAGGGCGAGATCATTAATCCGGTCCTATCGCCGAATATCTCCCAGCCCTATTCTCCGCGGCAGACCTGCGGCAAATGTCATGACTATGAAAAGATCACTCAAGGCTATCACTTTCAGCAGGGCAAAGATGAAGTCGCCCCTGCTTTCATGCAGGAACGATACCGCTGGGTCACCTCGCCCGGTAATTACGGCGGCAACTGGTGTTCGCCCGCTCCCCTTTATCGCAGCCTGGCGCTCAAGAAGAATGAAAAGGCGCGTCAGATCGACATGACCTCTTTTGAATTCATCACCGCCACCTGCGGCTATTGTCACCCCGGCGGCGGACCAGCGGAGCTGGATCGGGAGGGCAATCGCTACGATCAGCATATGGCCGATCCTTCCAGCTCAATGACGCCGGGCGGCGACAACGGACTGGACGGCGATTATTACAAAGCTTTCTGGAGTGAAACCGGCGTGCTCGAAGCGGATTGCATGCTCTGTCATCTGCCGGAATACAACCAAAAAGAACGTCAACATCAAATAGATTTATGGAATTTCCGTTGGGCTGCCACGGCAGGAGCTCGCTTGGCCAAGGTCGAAGGAAGCATCAAAGATAAAAAGCCGGTGACTCTTGTTTATGATCTTTCTCTATTCGATGCAGAGGGCAGGCTTTCGGCACATCTCGTACGTGAACCGCGCAACGAAACCTGCTTGACGTGTCATGCCAAGCCGCAGTGGAAAAAGCGCGGCGCCAATTTCACCAGCCGCAGCGATGTACATATGAAAGCCGGGTTGAAATGTGTGGATTGTCATGCCGCCGGCAGCGCAGCAGCCGATCCGCTTATCCGTGGAAAGGAAGAGCACCAATTCGGCAAGGGAGACGATCCTTCCGGCCATGTGCGGGATGATCTGGACAACACCATGCGGGATTGCGCTGATTGTCATTTGGATGGGTATCTGAATGCACCACGACCGAAACACGCGTGGCTGCCGCCTTTGCATCTGAACAAGATCGCCTGTGAAACCTGCCACATCCCGGAGCGCGGATTCAAATCAGCCATGGTGCAGGTCAGCGATGCGTATAATCCGGGCCCGAAAATCTCGCCGCCGGCCAAGCATATCTGGACTTTTTATGACGCCAACTTGCAATACTGGAACCATTATGGCGAGCTGGCACAATTTAGCGTTGCCGATAAGCCGGTCGTGCCCTACAGGCCGGTTTTGGCGCGTTACAAGGATAAAATTTACCCGGTTAATCGCGTACACAGCGCCTGGCCCGGCATCGAGGAAGAGGGCAAGCCCGGCTTGAATCAGCCTTTTATGAGAGATGTGTTTGCTATGTGGCAGCGTCACCTGAAAGATCCGCTGCAATTTCCGCTGTTGGAAAAAATCCGCGATGATAACGGCGACGGCATGCCGGAAGTCAACCGCGATGAAGAGATCGACGCCATGATTGTTTCGCTTCGCGGCTATTTGCAGCAAACAGGATTCGATCTTTCCGGCAAACGCGTGGTCTGGGTCAATAATGACCTGGTCTATTATTCGGCCGGCGAACACAGGAAGCTCGCCAAAGAGACTTTTGAAGCCTCTCCCTATGCTTCGGTATACAAATACTCCCATGACGTTTATCCGGCTCAGGCGGCACTGGGCGTGAATGGCTGCATGGACTGTCATAGCACGCGCTCCGGCTTTTTTACCGCTCCAGTGGTGCACTATCCTTTCGCAGACGAGGGCAAACCGGTTTATACAGCGCAGTACCGCCTCATGGGGTTGTCGCCCTGGGCGGTCTATGCCTCTCTCTGGCGAGAAACCTGGATGAAGCCGATTTTTTATCTGGGGATGATTATCCTCTTTATTCTGTTATTGGCCGGCCTGGGGGATAAACATATTAGAGCCCTGCTGCCTTCAGCTCGCCTGCGCCGGATTATGCTGCCGGGGATCGCCCTGGTCATTGCTTTGGCCATAGGACTTTTTTACAGCGCAGCGCCTGAACTGTCCGCTTACATGCTGCCGTCGCGGCTGCAGCTGGACGCCAATCATTTTTATCTGGCAGTCGGCGCCATCCTGATGTCGATGCTGGCTCTCCTGGGTTTTCCGGTCGGTGCCGGCAAATTTTTCCGCTTGGCTGAATTCATGCGCTTTATCGCCTGGACCAGCATGGGTTTGTCGGTCGTCTGCGGTTTGGCAATGCTTTGCGGCAATGGGCGTTGGTGGTACACTTTTTTTGATCTGGGATTGGTGACGATGGTGCTGGCCGCTGCAAAAGGACTGGTCCTGAAAACCTGGCAGGAAGAGTGAGGGGCGCATCCCCCTTCAATATCCGAGTAACCGAGAGAGCGACCGGCTGTCAACGAGTTCATTTTGCCAGCCCAAATGGATGCCGGTCGACAGGGTGACAAGTCCTGTCCGGGTTTTGCGTTTAACGACAGGAGCGGCGAGGCCTGTTTTTCGATCGACGAACAATATACAAAATCAAACCGTTAAGCTTTGCACGACTAAACCTTGAGGCCGTACGAACCGGATCACTATGCAAGGAGAGCGACTAGTAAATGAATTGGAATAAAGAACTCAAACCGTTGTTTTGGATGGTCGGGGCATTCATCTTGCTTTACTATCTGCCCATCGGCACACAAAGATTTGACAATGCCGTCATGGAGGCCTTCCACCTGGTCAAGTGGTATGCTCGGGAGCATGTCTTGCTGTGTCTGGTGCCAGCTTTTTTCATCGCCGGCGCCATCGGCGTATTTGTCAGCCAGGATTCGGTAATGAGATACCTCGGGCCGCGCGCCAATAAAGTGCTGGCATACGGCGTCGCTTCGGTATCCGGCACGATTCTGGCGGTGTGCTCCTGCACGGTGTTGCCGCTGTTTTCCGGTATCTATACCATGGGCGCAGGTTTGGGACCAGCCACGGCCTTCCTCTATTCCGGCCCTGCCATCAACGTACTGGCCATCATTCTCACTGCTCGGATCCTGGGGCTGGAACTAGGCGTGGCGCGGGCGGTCGGCGCTATCGTCTTTGCGGTCATCATCGGTTTGCTGATGCACTGGATTTTCCGGCATGAAAAAAAGAAAGAGCACGACGGCCCCGTACAGTTGGATGAATCCAAAGCCGGCCGGCCCTTATGGCAGACGGTGGTTTATTTTTTCCTCATGATCGCCATCCTGGTTTTCGCCAACTGGGGAAAACCGGAGGAGACGGAAGGCTTCTGGCGCACAGTCTATTCCCTCAAGTGGATCTTGACGGCCTTCAGCGCCTTGGGTCTGGCTGTCGTTCTGGGATTGTGGTTCAATATCAGCTGGCTTCGTCTTGGTCTGGCTGCGTTGCCGGTGATTCTGCTCGGACTTTTTACCCCGTCCAGCCCGGTCTTGCTCTTTGCGATCGGTTCCGTCGGCCTGGCCGTTGTCACGGCTGTGGACAAGGGCGAAGCGGGTGATTGGTTTGCCGCTTCCTGGGATTTTGCCAAAAAGATATTGCCTTTGCTGTTGATGGGCGTGTTCATCGCCGGCATGCTTTTAGGAAGAGTGGGGCATGAAGGAATCGTTCCCTCCGAATGGGTCAACCGGGCCGTCGGCGGAAACTCCCTCTTTGCCAATTTCTTCGCCTCCATCGCCGGGGCGTTTATGTATTTTGCCACATTGACCGAGGTGCCGATTCTGCAGGGGCTCATCGGCAGCGGCATGGGCAAAGGACCGGCATTGGCGCTGCTGTTGGCCGGCCCGGCGCTTTCATTGCCGAGTATGTTGGTGTTGCGTTCCGTGATGGGAACTAAAAAGACGTTTGTTTTCGTGATGCTCGTGGTGATTATGGCGACAATAACCGGCGTGGTTTTTGGCTATTTCTTCTAGCGGAGAAAGAAAAAAGATGAATGAAATGACAAATGATCAAATTCGCAAGGCTGTGCGACAGCGGTATAGCCTTGCAGCGCAAAAAAGTGAATTCGGATGTGGTTGCGGACCTTCCTGTTGCGGCGGAGAGGCGCCTGACGAAGGGCATCGGCAGACATCCGCGCGACTGGGATACACCCAGGAAGAACTGGACCAAGTGCCGGCTGGTTCAAACCTGGGCCTTGGTTGCGGCAATCCACAGGCCATTGCTGCGCTCAAGCCAGGTGAGGTGGTTCTTGATTTAGGCAGCGGCGCCGGTTTTGATTGCTTTCTGGCCGCGCAGCAAGTGGGTCCTGAAGGATTCGTCATCGGCGTGGACATGACGCCCGAGATGGTGGCCAATGCCCGGGCCAATGCCCAACAGGATGGTTATAAAAATATCTCCTTTCGCCTGGGCGAGATCGAAGCGCTGCCTGTGGCGAATGAGGCTGTGGATGTGATCATCTCCAACTGTGTGATCAATTTGTCTCCCGACAAAGAGTCGGTCTTGCGTGAAGCTTTTCGCGTGCTCAAGCCCAATGGCCGACTCGCCATTTCTGATGTGGTGGCTACGGCTGATCTGCCGCAGGAAATTCGCGGCAATCTCGATTTATATGCGGCGTGTGCAGCCGGCGCCCTTACTATTTCAGAGTTGGAGAGGCTTCTCAATCGAACCGGTTTTATCGATATAGCGATCACGCCCAAAGATGAGAGCCGCGATTTTATTCGGGAATGGGCGCCGGACCGTAATCTGGAGGATTATATTGTTTCGGCGGCCATAACCGCCAGGAAACCACTGCGCTGAACGAAATTTTCGCACTGATTCTCATTTCAAATTCGAGGACCTATGGGCACCGCAAAAAAATTATCCTTTCTGGATCGCTACTTGACGATCTGGATTTTTCTAACCATGATCGCCGGCGTCTTGGCCGGCTATTTTTCGCCCTCCATCACCGGTTTTTGGGATCAGTTTAAATCCGGCACCACCAACATCCCCATCGCCGTGGGCTTGATCCTGATGATGTATCCACCGCTGGCCAAAGTGCGCTATGAGGAATTGGGCAAGGTATTCCGCAATTATAAAGTGCTGGCGCTTTCACTGGTGCAGAATTGGGTGGTCGGCCCTGTTCTGATGTTCTTGCTGGCGATCGTTTTTCTTCGCAGCTACCCCGAATACATGGTGGGGCTCATTCTGATCGGACTGGCCCGCTGCATCGCCATGGTCATCGTCTGGAACGAATTGGCTCAGGGCGATACCGAGTATTGTGCCGGTCTGGTGGCGCTCAACTCGATCTTTCAGGTGTTTTTCTATTCGATCTATGCCTGGATTTTCATCACCGTGTTGCCGACTCTAGTCGGCCTGAAAGGGATGGAGGTTCACATCACCATCGGGCAGATCGCCAAAAGTGTGTTCATCTATCTGGGCATTCCATTTCTCGCCGGCCTGTTCACTCGCTTTATTCTCATTCGCATGAAAGATAAAAAATGGTATCATGAGCGGTTCATCCCCAAAATCAGTCCGTTGACGCTGATAGCCCTGTTGTTCACTATTTTCGTCATGTTCTCGCTCAAGGGCGATTACATCGTCCGGCTGCCGTTGGATGTGCTGCGCATCGCGGTTCCGCTGATGATCTATTTTATCGTGATGTTTCTTATTTCTTTCTATATGAGTCATCGCGCCGGCGCCGGCTATGGTCAATCGACTACGCTGTCCTTCACCGCCTCCAGCAATAATTTCGAGCTGGCCATCGCCGTCGCCATTGCGGTGTTCGGCATCAACAGCGGTGAAGCGTTTGCAGCAGTCATTGGTCCGTTGGTGGAAGTGCCGGTGCTGATCGGATTAGTCAATGTCGCACTGCGAATTAAACAAAAATACTATAAAGGAGATGCCCGATGATCGTGCAGGTATTAGGAATGGGTTGCGCAAAATGCAATACCCTGGAAGCCAAAGTAAAAGAAGTGGCTGAAAAAAACAACATCGAGTTCGTTTTCGAAAAAGTGACCGATTTTAAAAAAATCATGGACTATAAGGTGATGATGACCCCCGCCCTGGTGGTGGATGGGGTCGTCAAATGTTACGGCCGCATTCCCAAAGAGGACGAGTTGCTCAAATGGCTTAAAGGAGAATAGAATGAAACGAAGCGCCCTCATTGTCATCTTGTTATGCATCCACTCAATTTGGGGCTGCGAAAGCGGCGGTTCCAGTGATTCGGTCGCTCAAGGCAAGAAAGATTCCAGTCAGGTCAAGGTAACTTTTGTCGAATTGGGCTCGGTTAACTGTATTCCCTGCAAAGCGATGCAGCCGGTGATGAAAGCGATCGAGGACAAGTACGGCGACCAAATCAAGATCGTTTTTTACGATGTCTGGAAACCGGATCAGAAAAAATACGCCCAGCAATACAAAATTCGCCTCATCCCTACTCAGATATTCCTCGATGCAAAAGGCCGGGAGATCTTTCGCCATGAAGGCTTTTTCCCTGAAGCGGAAATTGATAAATTGCTGCAATCCCATGGCCTGAAACCCGTTAAAAAGGAAAACAAGACGTGATCGACAGTCTGTTCAGTTATCTCAGCGGGCTCATGGCGTCCAGTTTTTCTCTGGCCTTGTTGGCGGCTCTGGTATGGGGGGTAATGAGTATTTTACTCAGCCCCTGCCATCTCTCCAGCATCCCGCTGATCATCGGCTATATCACCAGCCGTGAGAGCAGGAGCGCGCGGCACTCTTTTGCTCTGGCTTTGGTTTTCGCTTTGGGCATCCTTCTCACCATCGCGCTGGTGGGCATTGTCACTGCCTCTTTGGGCCGGTTGATCGGCGATGTGGGCATCTGGGGCAATATCCTCGTCGCTGCTATTTTCATCGTCATGGGACTCTATCTGCTGGATGTGATTTCCCTGAATTGGAACAGTCTGCCGGCATCCTCCAGTAAATCCGGGTATTGGGGCGCCTTTGGATTGGGTTTGATCTTTGGTATCGGACTCGGTCCTTGCACCTTTGCCTATTTAGCCCCTGTGCTGGGCATTGTCTTCAGCCTGGCGCAGAGCGGCTGGCTCAAGCCCGTTCTGCTTATTCTTGCTTTTGCGATCGGTCATTGTGCGGTCATCGCACTGGCCGGCGGATTGGGCCAATGGGTGCAAGACTATTTGAATTGGAGTTCACAATCGCGAGCCGCCGGGCTTGTCAAAAAGATCGCGGGCGTATTGGTATTGTTGGGCGGAGTCTATTTCATATTTACTGCATTTGTGCAAAGATAGAACAGAATTAAAATAGACGGAGAAAAAAATAGATGGCTGAGACTATGATCGGCATTGTCGCCTGCTCCGGCGCCTCCAATACCGGACATTATTCCGACATCGTGGCGCGCAAACTGGTAAAATCAGGCAAGGCCAGGATGCTGTGTCTTGCCCGGTTCGCTGTTGATGAGGATTTCGCCGAGAAATCAAAATTGGAATTTACTGATCTGGTGGTTCTGGATGGCTGTCCCATCAATTGCGCTGAAAAAATACTTCAGCAACGCGGGATTGCTCAATTTCAGCATATCAATACCACCGATTTCGGCATCATCAAGGGTCAGACGCCCGTCACGGAGCAAAAAGTCGATGAGATAGTCGAACACATCCGCTCCTCTGCCGCGATCAAAATGTCGCCGGAACAGTGAGATCTTAATGAAGATAATTCAGCATACGCCTGCTGCAAAATGGACTGGCCTATTGCTTTCCACTGTGAAAATTTAAGTAAAAGGCGTAATGAAAGATATTTTAGAATGCAAGATTGCCAATCAGAAATGGCGTGCAACCATTCAACAGTGCAGCAAAGTAGATGCCGGAGGATAAGATCCTGCCATGGAATCTAGCGATTTAGCCGCAGCCGATGAACACCAAGACCTCGCAAAAAGCCTCGGGGTTTCCATTCTTCTTAACGCTTTTATTTTTCTTGTAGAGCTTGTCGGCGGAATACTCACTAACAGTCTTGCTCTCATTTCCGACTCTTTCCATAATCTCAGCGATTTTTTCGCGTTAATATTGAGCTACCTGGCTTCAAAAGTTGTCCGGTGGAAATCAAATTCGGAAAAATCGTATGGCTATGTGCGAGTTGAAATCTTCGTCGCGTTCATCAACGCCATGGCGCTGATGCTGATCGGGATGTATGTTATTTATGAAGGAATCCGACGGTTTGCACATCCAGAGCCTATCGCAGGCGGTTGGATGCTTCTCATTGGCGTCATTGGTCTCGTTGTCAATACGGCGGCCACTCTCTTATTAAAGACACACGCGAGCCATGATCTCAATATGAAAAGCGCCTACCTGCATCTTCTTACCGATGCTCTCGAATCACTCGCGGTTGTCGTCGTTGCAGGATTTATAGCGTGGAAAGATTGGCGTCTGCTCGATCCGCTTATGTCACTGGCCATCGGGTTGTTTATCATTAAAAGCGCGTGGAGCATCGTTGCGGAGACGGTCCACCTTCTGACCGAGGGAACCCCACGAGGGATCAATTTGGAGAAAGTAGCAGCATTTATCCAATCCTTTCCCGGAGTAGAGAATGTGCATCATCTGCATATTTGGGGATTATCGTCTCGAGTGCGGGCCTTAAGCGCTCACATTGTAGTGCGGGATCAATTGATCAGCAAAACAAATTTAATCAGCACCCAATTGGGAGAAGCGTTGGAACATCGCTTTGGCATTAATCATCCTACGCTTCAGTTTGAATCTTCGGTCTGTAAAGATCAGGGAGTGATCGTGGATATAAATCATACCGAGCGATAAAACAAGCTCGCTCAAAAAGTATTTTACTAAGGAAAGGGAAATTGCCATGTTTACCATTCCAGAATGGACGTTTGAATTTCACGGACACCGTTGTCCTTTCATGCCTATCGGTTACAGGATGGGCGCATTGATGCTGAATACTCTTGAAGTGCCAAGAGCGCAGGATCATGACTATTTCATGTTTGCGGAGCTCGGCGTCGGCCATCCGCAAACTTGCATGATGGATGGGCTTCAGGCATCAACCGGATGCACCTATGGCAAGTTGATGATCGAACGGCAGAACTTTGGAAAACTTGCCGCGACACTCTGGGCGCCTGCGAAAGGCGGCGTCCGCATCGCCGTCAAACCCGAATTTACAGATGCCCTCGGCGGTTATGAATTCTTCACCTTCAGAAAAAAAGGGGTCGAGCCATCGCAAATTCCGGAACCCGTTCGCCTCGAAGTGATTCAAAAAGTACTCAGCGCACCAGACGACGAGATGTTCACGGTAAAGCTAATTCCCGACTTAAAACACAAAAAGATTTCCGGTTCGTTCAATAAAGGCAAGTGCGAAGTGTGCGGCGAATATGTCTTCGAGCGGTATCTTCGTAAAAAAGATGGAAAGCATGTCTGCATTCCTTGTTCCGGCCATGAACCTTCTGTTTACGGACAGAAATAGAGGAGCCGGACAAAATGGATATGAATTCAGCGCTTCTGTTGGCGATCTTTTTTTCGTTTCTGATTGCTTTTATATTCTCGATGTTTGGCCAGGGCGGAGGATCGGTTTACTCCCCATTGCTGATTCTGCTTGGCTACGCGGTGCTGATTTCTACTTCTACCTCTTTGGTGCTGAATCTCATCACATCGATATCCGCTGGTTATGTTTTTTACAAGAACAAGATGATTGACTTTAAAGCATCGTTCATGTTTGTACCAGGCATCGTTCTTGGCGCCTTCGTTGGAGGAGCGATATCAAAATATATTAATACCAATGTTTTATTATGGTTGTTCGTGTTTTTCCTGATTTTTCTGGGAGGGCGGATGATCTATGGCTATTGGGAAAAAGTGAAGGCGGAGGAGAAGCGTCCTAAAAACCTGTCCATGACCAGCTATGTGATTATTGTAATTTTCAGTCTTGGTGTTGGTATCGTTTCCGGCTTGTTAGGCGTCGGCGGCGGAATTTTGATCGTACCGTTTATGACCTATCTCCTCAAATATCCAACCAAGTTCGCAGCGGGTTCATCGCATCTGATTATATCCTTTTCAGCACTTGCAGGAATATTAGGTCATGCGACATCTCACCAGCTCGATTATCCCTTGATTGCTGCGACCGGTGTCGCCGTTCTTATAGGAGGAAATCTTGGCGCAAGATTCAGCCTGAGAGTAAAGCCCATGATGATAAAGCTAGGACTCGGTCTTTTAATGTGGGCGCTGTCCGCTCAGCTCCTGTTAAAACTATTAGGAAGACTGTGAGTAATTGACGGCTTGGAGCCGGCTTGGGAGAGCAATTGAAGCGGTAAAAGATAAGCAGAGGTATACAGCAAGTTAACAAACAATATTCTAATTAAATAAGTTATGGAGTGCGTTCATGATTGATCCACAAGAATGGTTGGATTTCGGGCAAAAATTTCATGGCCACAAGTGCCCCGCCATGCCCATGGGGTTGCGTGCGGCAGCTGCAGCCATGAATGCACTTGGCGTGGAAAGAACTGGCGACAGCGCCCTTTTGGCCTTAGTGGACCTTGGCGATGATCATTGCGCCACCTGCTATGGCGACGGAATTCAAGTGCTAACCGGATGCACTTTGGGCAAAGGAAATATCAAAAAGACCCATAAAGGCAAATGGGCTCTCACCTTGATCGACAAAAAGTCCAAGCGTGCCGTGCGCGTGACGCCGAAAGCAGAAGCGATGCTGGCTAACAAAGAATCCGCATTTTTCAAAGATTATCGCGAAAAGGGTGTTCCCCCCACAAAAGTCCCGGATGAGGTCGTGGAGCCTCTGGTTCAGCGGGTGATGAATGCACCGCAAGAGATGATTCTGATCGTCTCGGAAGTGCAACCCTATGTTCTGGAAGAACCACCCCATAGCTTTAACAGTTTTGTTTGCGAAAGCTGCGGTGAGATGGTGGTTGAAGAATATGCTCGCGTTCGATCCGGCAAAAAAGTTTGTATCGACTGCGCGCAGAAATAAAGTGAAAAGCCGAGGTGAGTGCCTCGGCTTTTCACTTTCCCGCGCTCTTTTGAGGAGTCTAGATGTGATTGCGAATGACTTTTCGGGCTGAATTTCGATCCCCCTTTTAGGCTTGGCGCAAACCGCTGTTTCTTTTCTAGTCTGTTCGGAAACATTCGTTATCGTATCAAAAAAGCAAAATGATAACGCTAGGAATTCTAGCGACTGCCGGTCCATCGGCACGCTTGATGACGTCATGCTGCTGCAGAGTTATCTTGGGGCTCACCAACTCAATGGAAGTCCCTTCAGGCAATTCGTTTTACTTCTGTAACACATTTAATATTAATAAAGCTAAGATAGGTATTCCCTATGAAAATTCTCATTCTTTGTACCGGCAATTCCTGCCGCAGCCAGATGGCAGAGGGCTTGCTGCGGTCGTTTGATCCGGGGCTGGAGGTTTTTTCCGCTGGGACAGAGCCGGCAGCCGTTGTGCATCCATTGGCGATACAAGTGATGGCGGAGCTGGGCATTGATATCTCCCAGGCAAAGCCCAAACGAGCCGATCAATTTTTGCACGATGATTTTGATTATGTCATAACCGTCTGCGATCACGCCAACGAAACCTGTCCGGTATTTCTGGGCCCGGTGCGGCATCGGCTTCATATCGGCTTTGAGGATCCGGCCAAAGTTACAGGCAGTAACGAGTTCATATTGGACGAGTTCCGCCGCATACGCGATGAAATCCGTGTCAAGTTTGACGACCTTTATCGCCAGCAGATTCGGAAGGAAATGACAACGTGCGATAAATCTTTGGGTTTCATCGGCGCCGGCCGTGTGGCTCGAATCCTGCTGGAGGGGTTCAAGCGGGTGAACGGGCCGATGCAAGATATTTTCGTCAGCGATATCAATCCTAAAGTCATGACCGATCTGCAAAACAAATACCCCTACATCAAAACGACCGATAATCCGGCGGAGGTCGCCCGGCAGGACTATGTGTTTTTGGCACTGCATCCTCCAGCCATTCCGGCTGGAATGGAGGCAATCAAAAATGGTCTTAAAAAAGAGGCTGTGGTCATCTCGCTGGCGCCCAAAGTCACGACTGAACGGTTGACGGCCGGACTGGACGGCTTTAATCGCATCGCCCGCTGGCTTCCTACTGCCGCAACATTTATTGGCAAAGGCTACAATCCTTGTTTTTATTCCCCCCATCTCTCATCTGCTGAACAGGCATCTCTAACAGCATTATTTTCCAGCGTAGGTGGATGCATAAGGGTCGCGGAAGATAAGATCGAAGCCTATGCCATGATTATCACCATGGGTCCGACCTATTTCTGGTTTCAGTGGCAACAATTGTTTGAATTGGGTAAAACCTTCGGTTTGTCCGAAGAAGAATTGAAATCAGGATTGCCGGCCATGCTGAAAGGAGCGATAGAGATATTCTATCATTCCGGGTTGACTCCTGAGCAAGTGAACGATCTCATTCCGGTCCGACCTCTGGCTGAAGACGAAGCGGCCTTCAAGGCCGCTTATCAAACCAGACTGACCGCCCTGTTTCATAAATTAAAGAAATAGCGCAAAGGATATCGACACATTTATAAAATGTTCAACAACAAAAGAGGAAAGACAAGTGGACGACTCCAGGGAATGGCGCTGGTTGAAAGGGGGGATCCTGACCTCTCTGTTATCGGTGGTCACCTATTTTATTTTTAGTGCGATCACGGAACGCCACGATGCCTTCGGCATTACAGCTGGATTCGGTTGCATGACCGCGGCATTCGGAAAGTTATTCACAGGACTCTGCGACAATTCCGCCATCCTGAGATTTGGAAACCAGTTGAACGCCTTTATAGAGTTCTTTACGTTAATAGGATTGATTGTCGTCGGGTTCACGGCCACAAAGCTTTCCAAAATGTTTTCTTTGGAATGGAATTCTGCTGCGTGGCAAAAATACCATGGGAATAGTGCTTTCAAAGCAGATAGGCGATCGGATGGGCAATCTGCATCCGATCGTCATCACTTTATCCGGAGGGGGCGTTGATGCGATTTGTCCGGGCTGACATCTCGTTGCTTGTGTTATCCTTGCTGAACGCGTCCTTCGCACAAAACAGATCATCGGACTGGTCGGCCGATGGCAGTCTTCGATACCGTTTGGAAAAATATGAGGGTTATAATGCCAGGAATTACGGCGTTCAGGGTTCTGATGCATTGGGAGGGTTGGATGATGCCGTTCTTTTGCAGCGCCTGATTTTGGGTTTATCGGGACATGTCGGCCATCGGATGATGCTCGCCGTGCATCTTCAGGACAGCCGGGCTTTCGGCTGGTCTCTTCGCAACAGCCAAGAACCCGAAGCATTCCGCATGGGGGATAAGAGCGGAAAAAATTTTTACATCATGAATCCACAGGAAGAGTTTTTTGAATTTCACGATGCCTATTTACAGATCTTAAATCCTTTTCCCCATGCGGTCCTGACGTTCGGCCGGCAAAAAATCTTTTGCGCAGATTATCGCATTTTCGGACCTGGAGACTGGGGCAACACCGGGCGCTGGACATGGGATGCGCTCCGAATACATTGGCAGCGGAATAATCTCTCTGCGGATGCATGGGCCGGAGGCACTAAAACCCACGATCCGCAAAAAATTTCCTTTCCTTTTTTCCAGACAGAGTTTTTCGGCGGCGGCTTTTACGGCTCTTATAAGATAAAAGCCACCTCGGTTGATCTGTTCGCGGCTGTCAAGAAGCCTGGCAGCGCGGAGTATATAAAAAACCAAAGCTTTGCTCGCTATTGGTCCGGCCTCCGCCTTGACCATAGTGCGTCGCAGGGCGCCGTATACGAGGTCAGCTATACAAAAGGTTTTGGCGATCAAGCCCACAAGACGATCAACTCGTATGGTCTCTTTGCCAAGGCCGGTTGGTCGATTGGATCTTTGGCGTGGAGACCCGTAATAAGCGCGCGATATTCATATGCGAGTGGAGACGATCCCCGGACAAAAGCCCTCGAGAGTTTTGATCCGGTCTACGGCGCCGGCGACAAATATTATGGCTGGATGAATTTAGTCCAATGGAGCAATCTGGACGATCGGGAGATCATGCTGGAACTTTTTCCTAATGCGGATGCCCGCATCGAAATTAAGTTTAATCGTTTTTCCGCGCCTCATTACGCGACCCCGGTCAATGGTACTTTGGTGATTCCTTCAGGCAAAAGTCGGTTGGGGGATGAAATGGATATTTTTGCTCGATATCCTATCTTTAAATCGCTCTATTGCACTCTGGCTTTCGGTTGGTTCATACCCCACGAAGCCCGGCTTATAAATGGCGGGATTCCAACGCAGGCGCTTTGGGGCGCTTGGCAAATGGAATATCGTTTTAGTCGACGGCTGAACTGTTTTTAGCGAGTCTGCGGTTCAGAAATGAAGAATTGCTCATCCTACCAAAGGCGGAAATAATATGAAAATTTTCCTAGTGCACAAACCACCGCCTTTCGCGATGGTGCTTGACTTGACGCGCCGGTAATTCCTATCGCCGCCAAACGGCGCAGGAATGGCCGAAATCCTTAGGTCCCCCCGCCTGCAGGCCTTTTCCGCCGGTTTCGGGATTAAATTCGTAGGCACTTATTCCGTATTTACCAGGAACAGTTTTGAAAGGAAATCGATGATTGCCAAAGTAGAGATTAGTGCGGGTGTTTGCGGTTTTAGCACAACCGCCAGGGTTGAGAGCGACGATGACCAGTTGGTCGCTTTTCGCATTAAAAGCGATTGCGAAAAAATCAACGCTCTGGCGGCCAGGATCGCTGATTCCGGGGCTCTCGACGCCTATGCGGAGATTTCCGCACGGGATCAAAGCCGTTTGCTCGCCCTGGCTCAGGAACAATTGTCCGGCTGTTGCGCCGCCTGCGCCGTACCCATAGGACTGTTCAAAGCCATGCAGGTGGCAGCCGGTCTGGCCTTGCCCAGAGAGGTGGTCATCCGGCTGGAAAAAGAACAGGCGTGAGCCTGCTTTTGCAATATAAAAATCCCATTGAAAAAAGGAGCACGCGCGATGACTTTACTTTATCTGAATTCCGACCAGATGGGCAGCGGCGATCCCGTGCTGGGTAAAAAACTGCTGAAAATTTTTTTGGAAAAACTGGCAGCCTCCGACGTTCAGGTGGATCTGGTGGGGTGTGTGAATTCGGGGATTTACCTGACCTCTGAGGGCAGCGAGGTGTTGGCCAGCCTGAAAAAGCTGGAGGAGAAAGGGGCGCGCATCGCCACCTGCGGCACCTGTCTGGATCATCTTCATCTCAGGGAAAAACTGCAGATCGGCGAGATCGGCGCCATGGACCAGACGGTGCAGGTCATGGCCATGGCGGACAGGATTATCAGGCCCTGATGCGAATCCTCTTGTGTCTGCCGTGAATCAGGCTTTGCCGGTTTTGGAGTGAAAATCCCGGCTGTTCAGCAGTGTCCTGATCCATTATAATTCCAGAGCCATGATAAATTCCGGCT
The DNA here is from genome assembly GCA_029565685.1 of bacterium. GTDB lineage: Bacteria > Zhuqueibacterota > Zhuqueibacteria > Residuimicrobiales > Residuimicrobiaceae > Anaerohabitans. The sequence goes on from JAKQNR010000011.1 coordinate 102,151, forward strand.
GCCATTTTTTTTCGCCCGGCAGATAGGCAAAACGCACGCCCAGCGGCAGTTCCACTGGAAGAGATAGCAGGTGCATATAGGCTGTCAGCTCGATGCCGGCGGCGCGGTAACGTATTTTCTTTTCATCGGTCCGCGCCCGCGCATCGTCGTAGAAAAGAGCGGCGGTCAGCTTTTTGACATAGATCAGGCCCAATCCGTTCCAGTCCGGAAAAGCGAGCGGCAGGGCGTAATCGGCAGACCAGCGGTAAAAGAAATCGTGATAGCGATCGCTATATCCGCGGCACATACGGGACTGGTTTTCAAACCGGTAATTTTCCGCTTTTTGTTTCTCAGCCGCCAGCTGCCAGCGCCAGCCGTGCAGACGGTGAAAGCCGGGAAAATAGAGATTCAGCCGCACGGCCGCCAGCTGGGCGCGATAATCGCTGTGAAAGGGAACGTGGCGATAGAGCACGCGGACGGACTGGCCGAAGCGGGGATAGACCTCATTGATCCATTGGCAGGTGCGGGAGAGCTGAGCGGAATAGGTGACCGGCGCAAACGCTCCGTTGTTGTGTTCATAGAGCTCTGTGAACTCTTTGTCGGAAATCTGCGCATACTCAGCCGATGCACTGAGCAGCAGATGGGTCTGATAAACCGAGCGCGTCAGATTCAGCGGCAGGCGCAGTCCCAGAGATAGGCCCTTTTCTTTCCAAGAGTAGAGCTGTGGCCGGTCCTGAGCATTCCTATAGCTGGAAGTGCGGCCGCCAAACCGTGCGCCGAGATCCACGATGGGGTACCATCCGGCATAGCTGAGCAGGGCGGCGCCGGCATGGGTTCCTTCGTTCTGATTGTGGGCATAACCTAGTGTCCAGCCCATGGTTCCCAAAAGATTTCGCGACACAAGCTGCGCTGTGATGGTCTCATATGAGTCTGCAGCGATGGGCAATATCCAACTGTGCGGGCGGATCGCATCTTTCAGTGATCGATATGCTTCTATTTTAAAAGTCGTGTCGTGCAGGGTCGTGCAAAAGTCCCCACCCGCTTCCTGCAGGACCAGAGGTTCATGATAGTCGAACCGCTGGGGCAAGATTTCACTCCATGCCTTCCACCGCGTCGAGTCCAGTTCCATCTCTGCGACCTGATATCCTTTTAGATCATAGTCGTTGAAATAGAGCGTTCGGCCGTCCCGAGAGACAGAGGGATTGAAGGCGCCGAATTTTCTTGAAGTAACCTGCCAGATCTTTTTGCTCCGGCGATGGATTGCATAGATGTTGTCGATGCCGGAATAGTCCCAGTTGAACAGCACATAGTCCTTGTAAAAAGTCGGCAGACCGGTGTTCTCTTCTCCGCTGGCTATAAGCTCCTGCCACTGGCCGGTTTCCAAATCGATGAGATCGAGGCTGCGGCCGGTTTGTGTCAGCACGTTCAGCGCAATCCACCGATTGTCCGCGGACCAGGCCGGAGTCATAAGAAAGGCGTTCTGTGGATGGGACCATCGCCGAATCTCTGCGCCTGTCTCGGCATCCAGGATCACCAAATGACACCGGTTCGCCGCTGTGTATTCCACCGCTGCGATGCGCCGGCCGTCTGTGGACAGCGCCGGCGCCATATATTTGCTCTTGTCCGTCAGCCGCTTTGTCCGGCCGCTGGCGAGGTCATACACTTTAATGGAGGAATAGTCCAAGTACCCCCAGCGCGGATGGGGCCTTTGTTCGGTCCAGACAATCTTGTCCGCTGCCACGGAAGGGGGATATAGAAAGGGGCTGGCCGGCAAGTGTAAAATTTTTTCATCCCCGTCGAGCGACAGCTGCGTGAGACTGAAGCGATCCGCCAGACCGTATTTGAGCACCAGGATAGAGCTGTCGGACAGGGGTTTGGGAAACAGATAGTGAGTGAGAAAGCGATCGGAATGATTGATCTGTTTGGCCGCGGTCAATTCGACATTGGCCAGCTGTTCCTGCCATAACGTTTTCACCTCTTCCATCGTCGCGTTGTAAAGGCCTGTTGCGGTGAGCCCGGTTTTACGTCGCAGGGACCAGGGGAAACGGTAGGGCAGGAGGGAGAGCGCCATGGTGCTAGCGATGACGTCCGACCAGATGACGGCGCCTTTTTCCCGGCGCAGGCGAGAGACCAGCAAATAACCGAATGCATACGGATCCGCGGACCAGTCCGAATATGAACCGAAGGTCATCTTGTAATAGGAATGGCGCTTGCCGGAGAGCAGCATGGCGCGGATGGGCATGGTGAATTCCGGCATGCGGCCGCGTCCTCCACGAGTCAGGGCGGTTTCCATGACCACTGCGTCGCCCTCGAACAGCCAGGCCGGCAGGTTCATCATCGCGCCCACGGCGTGGCCGAAATCGCCAAAGGAGAAATAGAGCCATTTAGTCATGCCGCGCAACGCCCGGTCAAACTGCACCACATGGCGGTATTCGTGGATCGCCAAAAGATGATACCAGGGAACGCAGCCGATCAAGCCCACCTGCGGAGGCGTGTTGAACCATTCGCTCTGCCGCGGCGCCAAGCCCACGAATCCGTTGGCTTCGGTGTTCTGGTTATGCAACACCAGCGAGATTTTGCGCGGCCGTGTTTGCAGCGAACGGCCGTCCGCTTCATACAGATGCTCCAGCAGGTTGGCGACCTGCTGCGCGTCCCTGCTGATCTCCTCCGGGAACACGATTCTGAAATGGGCTGCGTCGATCTGTTTCCAGGCCAATCCCGGCGGATTTTGCATGGATTCCAGGCTGAGGCTGATCTGCCCCGAACAGCTCCAGGCGCTGATCAGCAGCGCGACGAGAATGCGAAGGAGGTGATTCCCCATAGTCCGTCCTAGTAATAATACCATATGGATTGGTAATCCGCTCTTTTTTCCCCCCGTTTTTCCAGCTCTTGCAGATAATTCAGGATGGGCACATCCACATCGATGTAGGTTTGCACCAGGCTGAGATTTTTTTCCCAGGGATGAAACTCGTACACGCGGCTGCCGTTGGGCAGGACGGTCAACAGGGTGTGGTGTTGGCTGGCGCGCACATAGTTTTTCCCCAGGCCGGGCACATTGTAGACCGGCTCATCGGTGCGCACCAGGCCGGGCAGCATGCGCGCTTCTTCTTTGACCTCCTGCTGCAGCCGCGCCATGGGCACGCGGTAATCGCGCGTCTCCTGTTTGCCTTTGGTGTTGAAGGTGTAATAAGAGTCCACGCCGATCAGGCGCAACAGCCGGCGCAGCGCCGCCAGCTCGAAGCGGCGGCTGTTCTCGATGGTGAACACCGCCTGATTGTAAACCGATAGGCCGGCGCGACGGAATTTTTGCACCGCTTCCTGTGATTCCGGCGTGATCTCGTACGAGTGCTCAAAGTGGGTGATCACTGCGATCTCACGGCGGCCGGGCTCATAAAAGGCGGCGATGCCTTTTACCAGTTCATCGGTGATCCGCTGCGGCAGCGCCACCGGTGTTCGAGAACCGATGCGGATGCGTTCTATATGGCGGATAGCGGCCACCTGTTCCAGTAGATCGAGGAAACGGCGGTCCGGCAGAACCAGCGGATCGCCGCCGGTGATCAGGACCTCCACGATGCCGGGATTGCGCTTGAGCCAGCGGATCGCCTCTTTGATTTTATCCGTTCCGGCGAGCGCGTGCGGCATCAGCGCATCCTTAATTTCCCAGTTGCGCTGGCAATACACGCAGATTTGGCTGCAGGTATTGTACGGTTTAAAGATGGCGATATGGGGATAGCGCCGGGTGATGAGATCGACGGGGGAGGTGTCCCTTTCCAGCATAAAATCCAGGCGGTCGTTCTCATCGGATCTGCGTTTGCTCATCTCTTCGACGTAATGGGGCGGAGGAATGACCTGGCTGCGGACCGCGTGGTCCAGCCGCCGATGCGATGCACGATCCATTAGCGAGGCGTAATAGGGCGTGATGGCAAAGGGCAATCTGTGCCGCTTGGCCTGATCGATAGCGTGTCGCTCGGATGCACTCAACTGGATAAACCGCGCCAGCGTCTCGCTGTCCCGGATCAGATGACGCAGGTGCCAGCGATAATCCTGCCAATCCGATTCCTCTGCATTCCAGGCGGCGAGCAGGCGGCGGCGGTTGGCCTTGCGACGGGCGATGATCTCTGGTTCCAGACCGTGCCGGATTCGCTTCATCTTTTGCAGAGACTTGCGCGCCATATCTTCCAAGTGGATGGACCGCGCCTGGGCCGCTTGGCGGTTTTTCAGGTGCGCGTAAGCGGGCAGGGTGACATCCTTATAGATGCCGCTTCGGCCGATCATGCCGAGCAAAATATGACGTAGGTCTTCGATAAACGCCTCATTTAAATCCGGCGCCAGTTGATCATATTTTTTATTGGCCAGCAGCCACAGCTGCCGCAAACAGCTGTACCGGGTCAGCGTTTCGCTGCGCATGGAGATGATTTCGCGAAAGGCGTACAGCGATTCGATTTGCAGACTCCACTCCAGGCCGCGACGGCGCTCGCCGGCGTGATGCAGGATTCTGGACAGCTCTTCAATATAGGCTAGTATAAAACTTCGGGCAACCCGAGGGGATGGCGCTTCGGTCAACAGCTGAAAGATGACAGGATTGGCGTTTTTCAGGTGTGCATGCAAGGTTTGATGATTCATGCTCGCCTCCTTTCCAGGGTGAAAGGTCAACCGCACATCGGTACGATTCTCCTCTATTAACATGCCGGTTTGTTGGGAATTGAACTACAATAAGTAAAAGACGGCAAAAATGCAAGGAATTTGCGGACGATCGAGTTGGGAATAAAAAAGCGGGAATGTGTGGGAATCGAACCCACCCGAGACGGAACCGCCTCACAACGGATTTGAAGTCCGCGGGCGCCACCAGGCTACCGTGCATTCCCGATGGATTAATATACAAAACAAGGGTGCGGATGTCAAGCGGATAGTTACGTTATGAAACCGGCAGTTCTTCGGTCGAGCGTCTGCGTTTGTCCGTTTGATGAAAGGTCTGTAAAAGCAACCGCGTTGCCGTCCGACACGCCGATTCAATCGATCCGGAAACGCCGATCCGTCTATTTTTCAGGGGAGCGGTAAATTCTAATCTTGACTTTTTCCACCGTAACCAGCCCTTCCTTAAGAAACCAGCTGATGAATTTCAAAAAATGTTCGATCTTGTCCATTGTATCGACGATCTCGATGACGATCGGCAGATCCTCGGATAACCGTTCTATTTTAAAAGAATGAATGGTCCGGGTCTTGGGACCAAATCCCATGATCCCCCGCATCACCGTAGCGCCCGCCATGTCCAAATCTCGCGCCTGCATCACGATCCATTCGTACAAGGGGCGGTGCTGGTACCTGTCCAATTCGCCCATGAAAATTCGCAGCAGATATCCATCCGAAGGCGTCAGCATATATCACCTCCACGATTTATAAGCGATCAGGCGACCCAACCACAGGGCCATCATGCCTAGAACAATATGGAGAAGAATGTTGAGAAAGGTCATGAACGCCTCCTTATCCATAGCCAGGTGCATGCTTTCATTCATAAAGGTTGAAAAAGTGGTGAATCCCCCCAGCATGCCGATAAAAACGAACGGACGCTGGGCTCCGGGTAAAAGTCCGTAATTCTCAGAAAGATAGGACAAGAAACCCACGGCAAAACAGCCGCTGAGGTTGACGAACAAAGTCCCATAGGGAAAGGAGGCATCTCTCATGCCCTGTTGTATCAATCCGCTCAGGATATAGCGCAGGATCGTGCCGATAAAACCACCTATGCCGATCAAAAAAATGTTATACACAAGTCACCCATGATTGAAGGAAATGATGAAACGCTGTAAAAGGTTTTCCGTCTGCAGACAGGAATAAAAAAACTCCTGCTCATTCCACAGGGCCATGTGAAAAAGCAGGAGTTATCAGCGTAAACGCGGTTAAGGCGAACTCCATCGCCGCTACAAAGTACGTAATTATATCAAAAAAAGCAAGCGGTTCACGAGCGAATTTTCAGCTGAGAACCTTGTAACTTCCGCTTCAAGCGATGTTCTCTGCCGGTCCATTTGATGGCGTTGAGGAGGCGATGCGGGATTTGAAAGGATGGATGGAAACAAAAAAGTCTTGACTTTTTTGTTTCCAGTCTCTATATTAAAACAAGGGTATTCTGTAGCAGCGCTTCCGCGCTCGGGTTGACACCAGCCCGCTTCAGAGGATCCTATTTTCCCCCCACGCCGTGCTTGGCAACAGTGAGGTCAGACGCAGCTCCATTTTTCATTTTTTATCAAGAGAAACCAGCCGCTTGGTTTTTGAGCGACTAGTGTGCAGTTGCAGTATTTTTGTTTGACAAGAACGCACCGTTTTTTTTCAAACAGTGGCACAGATCGCCCATGAGGGCATCGTATGTCCATTTTTGAAGGGGGATCAGTGCGTTTTCTTGGAACTGACCGGCGACTCGGCAAAGTCTTTGAACCGGCAGTTCGGCTAGTTCATGCCTTGTCCATCATGGTCAGTGGCTGTTTTTATTTCAATGGACCGAAACGCCTCATTTTTACGGCGCGGTTCTATTGTTTCCTGGGGTGACACAATGAGTCCGATAGACCTCCTGTCCCGGTTGACAGCTGGGCGCAGGATCTTCCATGAATTTTGTTCAACCTTTTCCATGTTCTTTTTGCATCCGGCCGCGGTTGAGCCGGCCACTGTGAGGAATTGCAGGAGAGACATTGCTATGAAAAAGCATTCGGCTCGGATTCTGTTGCTCATCGGCGTTCTGATCTCAATGCCCGCCTCAGCAGTCACTTTGTTGACTCCGAACGGCGGAGAACAATGGCGCTCAGGGACGAGCAAAAAAATCACCTGGTCCACGCTGCTCACGGACAGCGTGAGACTGGAATATCAGGTTAGACCTGCGGACGGCTGGGTGCTGATCGCCACGGACATCCCTGCGCAGGATTTGAGCTATGCCTGGCTGGTACCGGCGTTGGAAAGCGACTCTTGCCGAGTCAGAGTGAGCGAGGTCGGGAACGAAGCAGTGTTCGATGTGAGCGATACCACTTTTATCATCACTCAGGTTGTACAGACCACGGAAGTGGAGCCGAACGGAACGGCTTATCTCGGCAACTGGATGGAATACGGCGATTCGCTTCTGGCCGCGATCGACCCTCTTGGCGATGTGGATTATTACCGTTTCTGGGGCGCTGCTAATGACACGATCGTGATTTGGGGACACGAACGGAATGACTCTGATTTGGGCGGCCGCATATTCCTCTATCGTGCCGACGGCGCCAGCCTGACGACCAACAGCGGATATCTCAATCCTCCTTATGATCAACGCATCGTTTGGATTCTGCCGCAGGACGGCATCTATTATGTCCGCTATGCCCAATCCACCGACTGGGGCACTTTTCCCAATCGTGAGCTCGTCGAACGGCTTGAACAGGAGAACTGGGAAAACCTGGGAAAGGATCTGACTACGATTCAATGGGATTCATCGGGGGATTATACCATCGGCGTGCGCAAGCTTGAACCCGGCGGGCCGGTCATTCTGCTGGTCGAAGGTCTGGACTATTATTGGGACTCGGCACGGTTCCGCGGCTATGTCGACACCAAGGGGCTGCCGACCACGGTCAGGTTCGAGTATGGTCTGACAGGTGATTTTGATCAATCGGTTGTGCCGGAGGGTGGACCTTTTAGCAGCGCCGGCCCAATGTGGATTGAGTCTCCCATGGTGGACAGTCTTCAGTCCAACACTTTTTATTATATGCGCATGCAGGCCACGAACGCGCTGGGCACCTCTATTTCTGCACCTTACCAATTTACTACCCTGCCGCCTTCAGAAGGGTGGGAACGGAAAATTTCCGGGTTCAACAGAGAATTCCGCGATCTCCATTTTATGGATGAAAACACCGGCGTCATCGTCGGCGACAGCTTGGTTATCCGCACTACGGACGGGGGAGAAACTTGGTCGTCGGTTTATCCCGGAACCGCCTGGATCAATTTCAGGGGCGTTTATTTCCCCTCAGCCACGGTTGGCTATGCTTTCGGCAGCTATGATCACGTCGCCAAAACCACCAACAGCGGAGCGACCTGGAGCCTTCTGGGAACCGGCAGCGGTCATTATCTGAATAACGGCTTTTTCGTCACTGATCTGCTCGGTTGGGTGATCACCGATGCAGGCGGCATCACCAAGACCACGGATGGCGGCGTCACCTGGACCATGCAGAGCAGCGGCACAGGCAGACAGTTGTTCGGCATTCATTTTGTCAATGCCGATACAGGCATGGTGGTCGGCGATCGCATTATTCTGCGCACGACCAACGGCGGGGCGAACTGGACGACGGTCCACACCGACTCAACCGGCCTGTTTCGCAATGTAACGTTTGTCACGCCTCAGCTGGGCATCATCGTCGGCGATAAGCCATGGATTCTGCGCACGAACGACGGCGGCCTTACCTGGTCTCCCATCACCCTGAGCGCGTGGTCCGCTCAGACCATCTGGGATGCCAAGTTTTATTCGGAAGAAACCGTTCTCGCAGTCGGTTGGATGGGAACCATCTATCGCAGCGTGGATGGCGGTTTGACCTGGGAATATCAGCAGAGCGGCACAATGAACAACCTGTACGCTTTGAGCCATGCCGGAGGCCGGTCCACGATCATCGGACGCAACCAGGCGATTCTGCGCAGCGTCGACTTTTTATCGTTGCGGGAACCCAATGGCGGAGAGTCCTGGAGCGCCGGCAGCGTACAGGACATCGTCTGGTGGTCTGATCTGTCCGGTGAATCCACCCTCGAATACCGCATCGGCCGAAACGGCGCCTGGACTCCCATCGCGGCCGTGGTCCCGACGGCGTCGGAAAGTTATTCCTGGACTCTTCCGACGATTGAAACCGACAGCTGCAAAGTGCGCATCACCACGCTTCCCAGCGGCGCATTTAGCGACGAGAGCGACGGCTATTTCTCCATCACGGCGGCCGCTCCGGCGCAGCATACCATTTATCTCAATCCGGGTTGGAATATGATTTCATCGTGGATGGCCCCGACCGAACCCGCGATGGATTCGGTGATGGCCGACATCGTGGCAAGAGGGCATCTTACGATTCTTAAAAACATCAGCGGGATGGTGTACTGGCCTGAATTAGCCATCAACCTGATCGGGGATTGGAATCCACTCGAGGGATATCAGTGCTATGTTTCAGCGACGGATTCGCTTTCAGTCGTTGGTCAACAACAGACACCAGAACTGACGCCAATGGCGCTTGACGCCGGCTGGAGAATGGTTGCCTATCTGCGCAATAACCCCCTCAATGCCGAGGCAGCCCTTGCCTCGATTGGCGCCAATCTGGTCATCGCCAAGAACGGAACCGGCATGGTCTACTGGCCTGAACTGTCCATCAACATGATCGGTGATATGCTGCCCGGTCAGGGGTATCAGATCTATCTCAACGCAGCCTCCACTCTGACCTATCCCGCCAACGACACGATCCTTCCCAAAAAACGGCTTTTGGCCTTCACGCGGACAAGACCTGTGCTGCATTTTCAACCGCCTCACCGTATGACCGGAAGCAATGCCATCCTTCTGGTCAAAGCGCCGCACCTCAGGGAGAACGATGAAATCGCGGTGGCGGATTCTGACGGAAAGATCGTCGGCGCCAGTGCGGTGCAGGACGGCCGGGCGGTGATCACGATCTGGGGCGACGACCGCCACACAGAGGCCATAGACGGATGCCGCGAGGGAGAGGCGTTGCGGCTGCTGTTCTGGTCTGCTGACAGCAGTGTCGAATCTACTTTGCCGATCGTCTCTGTGCAAAACGCACTGAATGGAACTGATCTGCCTGCTGAATTATTCTACCGGGAGAACGCAGTCTGGGTGGCTCAAGCAGCGGATCTCGTGCAGGCGCCCAAGAAATTTGCCTTGCGGCAGAATTATCCAAATCCTTTTAATCCGACTACCAGCATTCGTTTCGAGTTGCCCCACGAGTGCAGTTTGCAGCTGGTGATCTATAACCTCCGCGGTCAGGCGATTCGCACTCTGGCGCAGGGGAAAATGAAAGCGGGTTATCACGATATCATTTGGGAGGGACGCGATCAGTCGGGAGAGCAGGTTGCCAGCGGCGTGTATCTGGTGCGCATGCAGGCCGGATCGTTTGTGCAAGTGATCAAAATATCTCTGATCAAATAAGTGTCCATTTAATTTTACTCTGCCCTGTAGGGCGGCCCTAATAGCTTGAGCGCGAATCCATGTACAGCAGTAAAATAGCCTTTCTGCCCATCCCTGTTTTCATCCTCTCCTTGGTTCCGGTTATGCCGGGATGCGGCGAGCAGGCGTTTTCCGCCGAGTCCATTCGATCCGGCCAGATCGTTTTGAAATTCAAAGATGATTTAACGCTGTCGCAGTGGGAGCCGGAGCAGATGTTGAATCGTTTGGGTTCACAGGCACAGAGCCACGGCCTGATCCGGCTTGAAAAGCCAAAACAGCAAGTCGCGCTGTCGGTCCGTTCTTCCCGAGCTGCGGCACGAATGAACCGTGTTTTTTACGGATTTCTTTCCACTCAGTCCAATCCCAAAGCCGTTCTGAACTGGCTGCGGCGGCATCCTTCGATCGAATACGCCGAACCGCTCTATTACCATGCCCTCGATGTGGCGCCCAAGGATTCGCTCTTTATCCAGCAAACCCATCTTTCGGTCGTTGGGCTGCCGGATGCATGGGACAGGGTACAGGGAGGCCAAGGCTATGCGGTCATTGCCATTGTGGATGGCGGCACTGAGATCAACCATCAGGACCTGCACAACAACCTCTGGGTGAATGAAGAGGAGATCGCCGGCAATAATCGCGACGATGACGGCAACGGCTATATCTATGATGTTCATGGCTGGAATTTCGCCACGGACAGCGGCGATCCGACGGGCTTGTCCACGCAGCCTGATTTCGCCAATCATGGAACACATACGGCAGGGATCGCCGATGCGGTGACCGACAACCAGCACGGCATCGCCGGCGCAGCATGGAACTGCCGGCTCATGGCGATCAACGCAGCCGACCGCTTTGGCGAGGGCATCGCCTACGGCTATGCGGCCATTCTCTATGCGGCGGAGAACGGCGCGGATGTCATCAACTGCAGCTGGGGACGCGGAGGATCTCCTTCCCAGTATGAACAGGATGTCATCAACTATGTCACGGATCTGGGCGCTGTGGTCGTCGCTTCAGCCGGCAATTCAGGTTCCACTACGCTGAACTTTCCCGCCTGCTACTCGAATGTGTTCGCGGTTGCCGCCACCAACGATTGGGACGCCAAGACCAGTTTCAGCACTTATGGCGATTGGGTCGATGTGAGCGCGCCGGGGTTGCTTATTTACAGCACCATCAGCAATAACGGCTATGCCCGTTACAGCGGAACCTCCATGTCCGCGCCGCTGGCCGCCGGTGTGATCGCTCTGATCAAGACCCAACACCCGGAGTGGAGCGGCCGGCAATGCGCTGAACAGGTCAGAGCCACCGCCGTGTCTATCGATCATCTCAATCCCTCTTATGCGGGCATGCTGGGCAAAGGCCGGATTCATGCCGGCAGGGCGGTGACGGAAAATCCGCCCTCCATCCGGCTCAGCGGAGTCGAACTGGTGGGCGATGGCGGCGATGCTCAGTTCCGGCCGGGAGAGACCGCGCGCATCTATTTAACGCTGACCAATTATCTGGCGCCTTCGACCACTATCTCTATTTCGCTGAGTGAAAACTCTCCATATCTCTCTTTGGGCAACACGCAGGTAACTATGCCGGGCTTAGCGACGCTTAGCTCTGCCACTCAAACAACGCCCTTTGAAGTCGTCATTTCCAACGACGCCCCGGCCAACCAGACCGTCCAATGCACCGTGACCATTGCCGCTGGGGAGTACAGCGATACCGACCATTTCAACTTTACAATTTCGGCGAATTTCGTACCGCTCAGCATCAACCATATTCATACATCCATTGCCGCGTCCGGCAGAATCGGCTATGCCTCGCCTGCCGCTTCCACAGGGGGCTCGGGTTTTACTTATCGATCCGGCAAGAATTTGCTCTATGAAGGGTCCATCATCGCCGGCGCCTCTGCTGCGCAAATTTCCAGCTCCAGCCGCGGCATGACCCCTGTGCCTGATCAGGATTTCGTTCAACTCGCAGCGGAGCCCTTGACCCTGCTTCGGCCCGGTTCTCTCACCGACGAGGAGAGTACGATTTCGTTGAAGGACGACCACGCAGACGCTCCTATGAATATTATGGTCAAGCAGCATACCTTTGCATCAAACGCAGTTGGCTATGAAGATTTTATCATTCTCCGCTACCAGATCGCCAATCAGGGGGCGCAGACGCTGTCCAACTTTCACTTTGGCCTCTTTTTTGACTGGGATGTGGATGAGGATCACTCTGACGTAAACAGGGTGGATTATGATGCCGGCCGCCGTCTCGGTTATGTGTATAACTCTACAGGCGAACCCGGAACCTATGTGGGCTGCGCCCTGCTTTCAGAGGGGACGGTTTCTTACCGGGCGATTTTGAACGACGAGCTGGCGCCGGGAAATCCCGGCTGGGGCATCTATGATGGATTCAGCGACGCAGAAAAATGGGAGGCGATCAGCAGCGGCACTGTCATCCATCAGGCCGGCATCGGCGATGTCTCCCAGGTTCTTGCAGCAGGCCCTTATCAAATTCACAGCCAGCAGACGATCACTGTGGACTTTGCCCTGCTGGCAGGGGATGATCTGACAGCCCTTCAAATCCATGCGGACAAAGCGAATGAATTTCGCAATCACGTATTGCTAACTGCACCTGATTCAGCAGTGCTGCACCTGAAGACCGGCTGGAATCTGGTTTCGAGCTGGATCGCTCCGAAGGACAGCCTGTTGGAAAATCTTTTAGCGCCGCTGGCCGGAAAATTGGTTCTATTTAAGGACGGTTATGGCAACAGCTATTGGCCGGATTATCAGATCGATCTGCTCCATTATTGGGATTGGCGTAAAGGGTACTGGGTCTATCTCACGACCGCAGGTGATTTGACCTTCAGCGGGCAACTGATGAGCGGAGAAAAAGCCTCCCTCGATCTGCGCCAGGGCTGGAATCTGGTCTCCTGTTTGCATGAATCCCCTGTGGCGATAGAACAAGCTCTTAGCAGCATCGCACATGCGGTTATACTCGTTAAGGATGGCGCCGGCCGGGTTTACTGGCCCGAGCACCATATCAACACCATCGGCGACATGAATCCTGGGTCCGGTTATTTTCTTTACATGGCGGCCGCCGCGACCCTGGAGTGGCCGCAGGATGGCTCCTGAGGCAGGAAAAGGATAGATGGAGCTCTTATTGAATGGCCGTTATGCTGTTGCCGGATGTTGAGTTTGTTTTAATTTGCACTCAAGCGACCATTGCTCTTTTTATTAAAAAGGAGAGAACCATGAAACTCTACAGATTGAAAGCGCTGGCGCTGTTTGTGCTGGCCTTTCAGGCTATGGCGTTCGCAGGCACTACCGGGCACTTTACCTGGTACGACACGGACAACAATATGACGATCGCCATGACCACCAGCACGAACAAAACGCTGGGCGGCGCCCCTCTGCAGAACGGCGATGAGGTCGGCTTTTTCAATGGCAGCGGCGTATGCGTCGGCGGACTGGTTTGGAACGGCTCCAATACAGCCGGACCTGCCATGGGAGTTGATGATTTTGGCAATCCCGGTTTGACCGCCGGTGAAGTCGTTCAGTACCGGCTGTATCGTCCCAGTCTGAATAGAGAGTTTACATCGGTAAGCGTCTCTTATTTAAGCGGCACCGGAGCGTATGTACCCGGCGCGACGCGTATTTTGAGCGTGTTCAACGCCTCTGCCTACACTCTGACCATGGCCGTCAGCCCCAGCGGCAGCGGAACCACTACACCAGCGGTCGGGTCTTACCTATATAATCCCAACCAAGTCGTTAACGTTACAGCTACGGCGAGCGGCGGCAACTCTTTTCTTAATTGGACCGGCGATGTGGCTGACGTGAATGATCCCACTACAACGGTCACGATGAACAGCGACAAAACAGTAACCGCCAATTTTGGCACTCCGCAATATACACTGACCATGGCGGTGAGTCCGGGCGGCAGCGGAACGACGACGCCGGCAGTGGGTGGACACAGTTATGCATCCGGCGAATCAGTGCCGATCACCGCCACTGCAGCCACGGGATATCATTTTGTCAATTGGACGGTGAGCGGCGGCGCAGCGGTGGCCAATCCGACCAGCGCCTCGACCACGGTGAGCGTGGATCAGAACAAGACGGTGACCGCGAATTTTGAACAGAACACCTATAGCCTGACGATCAATACCGTGGGATCCGGAAGCGTGACCAAAGATCCGGACCAAACCAGCTATGCCCACGGCGCCGTGGTGACGTTGACGGCAAATCCGGCAGCGGGCTGGACTTTTAGCGGCTGGAGCGGCGCGTTGACCGGTTCTACGAATCCCACCACCATCACCATGGATGCGGCCAAAAGCGTGACCGCGACGTTTACCCAGATCACGTACACCCTGACAATGGCAGTGAGTCCGGCAGGAGGGGGTACAACGACACCTTCCATCGGCGCGCACACTTATAATTCAGGTACGGTTGTCACCGTCACTGCCTCACCGGCCTCAGGATATCAGTTTGTGAATTGGACCGGAAACGTTGCCAATCCAAACAGCGCAACGACAACGGTTACGATGAACAGCAGCAAGACCGTGACAGCCAATTTCAGCCAAACTACCTACACGTTGACCGCCGGCAACGACGGCCATGGAACTGTTACCTTGACTCCTCCTGGCGGCACCTACGCGGCCGGGACCACGGTGACCTTGACCCCTGTACCGAACAGCGGATATCTGTTCAGCTCCTGGACCGGGACCAATGACGGGGATGTGATCAACACGGGCGGTGTATATACCATAGTGATGAATGGCAACAAATCCGTCACTGCTCTTTTCACGCAGATCACTTATACTTTAACCGCGGGCAATGACGGCCATGGCACAGTATCGTTGAGTCCGTCCGGTGGTGTCTATGCGGCCGGGACCACGGTGACGTTGACGCCTGTGCCTGCTTCAGGTTATACCTTTAGTTCCTGGACCGGGACAAATGTCGGAGATATCATCAACACCGGCGGAGTGTACACGATCGTTATGAATGGAAACAAGACAGTGCAGGCGAATTTTATTCTAACGACCTACACATTGACCGCGGGCAATGACGGCCATGGCACAGTATCGTTGAGTCCGTCCGGTGGTGTCTATGCGGCCGGGACCACGGTAACGCTGACGCCGAATCCGAGTTCAGGATACTCATTCAGCACCTGGTCCGGACCCAACGCCGGGGATATCACCTACAGCGGCGGTGTTTTTCGCATTGTCATGAACAGCGATAAAGCGGTGACCGCCAATTTCACCCAGATCACCTACACTCTGACCGCGGGCAACGATGGCCATGGCACGGTGACGCTCAGTCCATCAGGCGGCGTCTATGCAGCCGGGACTACAGTGACGCTGACGCCGAATCCGAATTCCGGATATACGTTCAGCTCCTGGTCCGGAACCAACGCCGGGGATGTCACCTACAGTGGTGGCGTCTATCGCATTGTCATGAACGGCAATAAATCGGTGACTGCCAATTTCACCCAGATCACCTACACATTGACCGCGGGCAACGACGGCCATGGCACGGTGACGCTCAGTCCATCAGGCGGCGTCTATGCGGCCGGGACCACAGTGATGTTGACGCCGAATCCGGGTCCTGGATACGCCTTCAGTTCCTGGACCGGCGCCAATGCGGCTGACGTGGTGAACACCGGTGGAGTGTACACCATCGTCATGAACGGCAACAAAGCAGTAATTGCCAATTTTACCCAGATCACCTATACTCTGACTGCCGGCAACGACGGTCATGGCACGGTGACGTTGAGTCCGTCCGGCGGTGTCTATGCGGCCGGGGCCACGGTGACGTTGACGCCGAATCCGGCTTCCGGTTATACCTTCAGTCACTGGACCGGCGCCAATGCATCAGACGTGGTGAATAACGGCGGCGTGTTCACACTTTTCATGAACAGCAACAAAGCGGTGACCGCCAATTTCATCCAGATCACCTACGCTCTGACCGCCGGCAACGACGGTCATGGCACGGTGACTTTGAATCCGGCCGGTGGGATCTATCCGATAGGTACAACGGTTACTTTAACGCCGTCGCCAAGTTCAGGGTATACCTTCACTTCTTGGAGCGGCGCGGATTCCGCTTTTGTGATCAACACCAACGGCGTGTACACCATCGTGATGAACGCCAACAAAACCGTACAGGCCAATTTTAGTCAGATTCAATATTTGTTGACGATGGCGGTGAGTCCGGAGGGATGTGGAACGACCACGCCGGCCGTCGGCGTCCATCATTTTGCCGCCAACAGCGTGATTCCCATTATCGCGGTTCCAGCGGCCGGATACCGCTTCGTCAACTGGTCCCGAGCGGCGGCCCAGGCGGACAGCGCTTCGACCACGGTCACTTTGGACGGCAACCGGACTGTGACCGCCTATTTCGAAGAGATCGAGGAGGTCGTCAGCGTGCCATGCATTCCGACCGGTCCTTCGTTCGCTTTCAGAGGGCAACTGTTGACATTTTCCGTCGACAGCGCGGCCAGCAACCTCGGCCATGAAATCGAATACGAGTTCGATTGGGGCGATGCCAATTTTTCTGAATGGGGAACCTGCACGGATCAACAGACGGGTAATATCACCAAAATCACCTCGCCCAACGGCCAATCCGGATTGCCCGGTTGGGGCCGTCTGATGGATTACCAATCCGGCGATCTGACGGACATCACGCTCCAGGTGACCGGCGGCTATTTCAAGGATACCGCCGGGTTGGGAGCGGAGCCGAAAGCCGGTACCGATGCGCACAAGTTTTTCAACGGCATCGTCAGCTGCCTTGGGACCATCTCCTATGAAAATGCGCCGGACAGCCCGCTGATCATCTCTTTGCGCGGCTTGGATAAGAACAAAAAATATCATCTGGTGTTCTTTTCCAACATAGGCGCCGGCGGATGGGATCATGCGTCATCGGTGTCGCTGTTCGGCGCTGCGGGATTCGCCAACGAGAGTTCGAACGGGACGGACGAAGCCGGCCAGCCGCTCTTTTCCGGCGCCAATGATGCTTCAACCCGGCTTCCGGCAGATAACACCAACACCGGCTATATCGCCCGTTTCACCAACCTGCTTTCGGGCGAGGATGGCGAGGTTGAATTGCGGATTGACTTTGCCGGTAAACCCGGACAGGAGTACAAGGGCAAAGCCGCCAGCGCTTTGATGCTGCAAGAGTTGGATGCCGGCTCCAGCGACACCCTGATGACCGCGTATAATGATTTCGCCTGGGGGGACGGCAAACGGTCGCATATTTACAAAGCCTCAGCCATTTATTCGGATGGCATCATCGTTCGCGCTCGAGCTCGGTGTCGAACCCATCCGGAAATCGTTTCGAACTGGAGCGACGGCCATACGGTAGTCGTCAAAGGGATCACGCTTGCCGTTTCTGCGGATCCGGCCGGCGGCGGACAAGTCAACCAGAGTCCGCAACAGACTGATTATGATTTCGGATCTCAGCTCACTTTGAGCGCCGTGGCAGGCACGAACTATCAATTCCGCAGCTGGAATGGCGATGAGAAAGATACGACGTCGGTAAAAAGCATCACCCTGTTTGCCGATACCAGCATGGTCGCTCATTTTATCCTGACTACTGACGTGGCGCATGCCGGTGATCCCGAACTCATGAGCTTTCACCTGCAGCAGAATTATCCCAATCCTTTTAATCCTGAGACCTGCATCTCGTATCAGATACCTGAGCCCGCCACTGTGGTTCTCAGGGTCTTTAACACCCTTGGACAAGAGATCGCGACGCTGGTCAACGGAACGCAGAACACGGGAAATTACCAGATCAGGTGGGATGCACGGGATTACGCCGGCCGTAAAGTCACCTCAGGCGTTTATCTCTGCCGGCTGGAGGTTGTCAGCAGCGAGCGGAGGTACATCAAGGATATGAAAATGCTTCTGCTGCAATAGAAAGTAATTTAGTAGGCAAAAAATGAACCCGGCCGGCTGCTGACCGGCTGGCCGGGTTTGAATCGTTTGAAACGAAAAGGATTTTCACTGAATCGTTTCGTGGATATTTAAAAAGTATGTCTAAAAAAGTGTTTTTTATTTATCCCGCTCAAGTGCGAGAAGAGGGAGGCGGCAAAGAATGTCTTTTAAGTAATTAATTATTAAAATTTTAAAATAATAAAAAATCGCTTGACTTGTTCGATAATTTTGCTTATAGTAAAACGATGCGTTGTTAACATGATATGCTTAAACGAAAAACGCGTCATCCAGGCGCAGGAGGAACGTCGAAAGCGCAGCTTTAGCTGTATCGTAACTATGCGAAGGTATTTTGCACAGACCGTGTGAGTTAAACCTTTCTTTACCAGGATCTTGTTAAACCAGGAGATTGCCCATCTGTCAACAAGGCTTGATGGCGTGATTGATAACGCGGCCGGTGCGATGCAAGTCAAGCAACGACGACGGGCAACGTCCATTCGACGGATTTGCTGGATCTCATCCCGGGGTTAGATTGTCTGCTTTTTCACAGCTTCCACTAATTTTACGCTTTGCTTAATCTAATCGGCAGCAAAGCCTGATTGCTGTATTTATAAAAATGGAATGGAACGAATCCGCAGGGAGGCGTTTGGTGCTCTTTCTGTCATCTTTGATGGATCGTTTGATGCGAAGGCTCGGCCGTTTTTTCTCTATCCGGTTGCGAGAGGAGGATGGGCAGACGCTGATGGAGTATGCCGTCATCCTGCTGTTGATCGCCCTGGCGGTTATTGCGGCTTTGACCTTATTCGGCGGCCAGATTCTCGCGCTGTACAATCGGGTGGTCGGCAGCTGGCCGTAGCAACAGTTACTGTGACTGTAAGTGAATTCATTATATTGTGGCTCGTACGGGTGGTGGATCGGAGGTCGTACTGATATTCTCGAAAGGGGGGATGCAAAAGCGTTCTATCTTCACCAGCGGTACCATTTAATTCACTGTCAACCAAAACAAAGGAGTAGAACATGCAAGCAGTCATCAATTTCTTCCGTGGTCTCTTTTCAAAAGAAGAGGGACAGACACTGGCTGAGTACGCGTTGATTCTGGTGTTGATCGCAGTAGTCGTTATTGCTGCTGTTACGCTTCTTGGTAATCAGATCGACGCTGTATTGAGAAACATTGCAGGAGCTTTATAGCAATTTGTTCGGGAAGTATTTAGCACTTTTACTGGGAACCCGGAAAAGAGGCTTTGCTATAGTAATTTATATGGCTTTGTGATGAGATAATTGGGATAGACGCAATTGACACTGAGCGTCGCCCATGAAGCGGGGAAATTACCAGCGCGTCTTCTAGATCAATCCATGTGGTTCCCTGCGATTTTAGCAGATGACCTGAGGCGATTTCTGATGAGGCTGAAGATTGCGCTGCTACTGGTTATTGCTCTTGCAGCTGCCTGGTGGGATCTGCGCCAACGGCGCATACCCAACTGGCTGACTCTGCCGGCGTTCATCGCCGGCATCGGTCTGCATGTAACTGCTGAGGGAACTGCAGGCTTGTCCGCCTCTGTGCTCGGCGCAGCGGTGGGAGCGATCCCTTTCGCTGTGGTCTACTGGTTAGGCGGCATGGGCGCCGGCGACGTCAAACTGATGGCCGGCGTCGGCGCCCTGTTCGCCTTTCCTGCCGCCGTTCAGGCGCTGTTTTGCATTGCTCTTGCCGGAGGAGTGCTGGCGCTGGTGAGAATCAGCATGCACCTTTACCAGCAACGAGCCGGAACAAAAACCGCCGGCTCTGTTCGGCGGTTGGAGTTGCCTTATGGGATCGCCATCGCTCTGGGAACCTGTTTTACCATTTTTTTAGGAATGGTGTGATGAAAAAATTTTGCAAATCGCAAAAAGGCCAGTCTCTGGTTGAATTCGCCCTGGTGATTCCCATCTTTATTCTGCTTCTCTTCGGCATCATCGAATTCGGTCGGCTGTGGGAGACCATGAACGTTCTCACCAGCGCCGCCCGGGAAGGCGCCCGCGTTGCAGCAGTCACCTCGCCGGACGGAGCGCGCGTCAGAAGCACAGCGTTGAATTTGCTGGCAGGCAGCGGCCTGACCGGCGTCTCTATCACCATCTCCGGCCCCGGCGGAAGCCATGCTGTAACCGTAACGGTGAGCGGAACCTATGTTCCTTTGACCAATGCGGTTATACCAGGCCTGGTCGGCCCTTTTAACCTTACGCGCAGTACGACGATGCACTGGGAAGGCTAACACGGAGTCCATACGATGTTTCTGCTCAAGCTCAAATACCTGATCCCTCTCGCTGTTTTGGCCGCCCTGCTGGCTACGTTGGGCACCTATTCCTATCTGCAGAATCAGAAAACCTCTTTGCAGAAAAAAGAGGAGATGGTGCGTACGGTGCTGATCGCCAAAGTCAATCTTCCGGTTGGCACGCGATTGGATGAGACTATGCTGCAGGTAAAAGAATATCCCCCTGAATTGACGCCTGCCGGCAGTTTTTCACAAATCACTGACCTCGTGGGCCGGGTGACAAAAACCGAAATTTACGCCGGCGAAGTGGTGCTGGAATCACGTTTGGCTGCGCAGGGATCCAGCAGCGGCTTTGCCGCCGCCATACCAGCCGGCATGCGCGCCATGACCGTGGCGGTCAACGTCGTCAGCGGCGTCAGCGGATTCATTCTGCCTCACGCCAGGGTCGATGTGCTGGCTACGGTTTCCGCGACCGGCGACAAGGAGGAATCCACCACCACCACGATTTTGGAAAACATCGAGGTCCTGGCAGTAGACCAAACCGTGGACACCAAGGACAACGAACCGATCACCGTCAAATCGGTCACTCTGTTGGTGACCCCGGAGCAGGCGGAAAAGCTGGCACTGGGAAGTTACGAGGGCAAACTGCAGTTGGTGTTGCGCAATACTGCTGATCAGGCTGAAGCCACCCCTTCAGGCGTTCGACTGAAAGAGCTGATCAATAAAAATAAGCCTGTGCAGCCGCCGCCGCAGCCGCGCGTTCCGCGCACCGAAGCCGCACCAGCGCCGGCTGTTCAACCGCAACCGGTTCAGGAGCCGCCCAAACAGGTGATCGAAGTCTATCGGTCCAACGTGCGGTCCGAAGTGATTCTGGATGAGGGAACCGCAAAAGAGAGCAAGCCGCAAAAGCCGTGAAGGGTGTTTGGAAAAGGAGATCAGCAGAATGAGGTTGATTGCATGTTTACCGTTTTTTCGCCGGCTGCGATGGCAGTTAATGACTTGCATCCTGATGCTGGATTGGGTTGCTTTTGCCGGCACGGAACAGATCGAGCTCACCACGATTGAACCAGGGCATTCGCAAGTGTTGGTTTACAGCCAGGCCATCAGCAAGGTTTCCATCGCCGATCCCGAGATCGCGGACGCCAGCGTCATCTCCGCCTCGCAACTGGTGCTGATCGGCAAGGCAGAGGGCTCCACCACTCTGATCGTGTGGGACGAGCAGGGCAATTACCGTCAGCAGCGCATTCTTGTGCGCCGGTCTGTGGCCATGCATCAGGTGATGCTGCAGGTGCGCTTTGTCGAAATCAACCGCATCGCCATTCGCGAGCTTGGGCTGGATTTTCTCGTCAAGGACCGCAAGATCGGCAACGAGCGGGTGGACGTCGGCAGCTTCGCCGGCGATGTAGTCAGCCACACCGATCCGTTAGGATTGAGCGAAATTGTGGATTTTTTTATCGCTGTGCCGACGCAGAACCTGACCGCCATGATCAAGGCGCTGGAGGAAAAAAATCTGCTCACCACGCTGGCCAAACCCAATCTCAGCGCCCGTGAAGGCGCGGAGGCCAGTTTTCTCGCAGGCGGGGAATTTCCCATCCCGATTGTTTCCGGCGCAGCCGGCATGCAGACTGTGACTATCCAGTTCAAAGAGTTTGGCATCAAACTCAAATTCACCCCCATGGTCCTCGATTCCAACCTGGTCAATCTTAAAGTGGCCACTGAGGTGAGCAGCCTTGATTTTGAAAACGGCATCACTCTCTCCGGCTTTCGCATTCCTGCCCTGTCCACGCGTAAAACCGACACCAATGTAGACCTGGAAGAGGATCATTATCTCATTCTCGGCGGACTTTATTCCCAGGAACAGGTTAAAGCGGTATCCAAAATCCCCCTGCTCGGCAGCCTGCCGGTGCTCGGGCGTTTGTTCAGCAGCACCAGCTTCAGCAACAAAGAAAGCGAATTAATGATCATGATTTCTCCGCAAATCATCAAGGGCGCGCAGCTCTTGCCATCCGGGGAGTGGTAATTATGAAAAACAATCGATTCGGCCTTCGCCTGTTGCGAAACGAGCAGGGCAACATCTTTGTGTTGGCAGCCGTCTCTATGATGGCGGTGATGGGCCTGGCGGCCCTGGCCATCGATGTCAGCTATATACTTGCCGCGCGCAACCAGCTGCAGGCCGGCGTGGATGCTTCTGCTTTGGCCGGCGCAGCCGGCCTGATGACCAGCCGGAGTGAAGCCATCCAGCGCGCAATAGACTATGCCGGTCGCAATCAGTGCATCCGTCAACCAGTGGCGGTCAGCGCCGGCGATGTCACCTTTCCCAGTTCCAGCCGAGTTCGCGTGCAGTCCTCCCGGCAGCTGCCGCTGTTTTTTGCCCCTGTATTGGGCATGGCCAATCTGAACATCATAGCCGACGCCACGGCGGAGCTCGGGTCCATTACCGGCGCCAATCACCTCAAACCCTTCGCAGTGCCTGACTTCGGTTTTGATCTGGGGGAGCGCGTGCTGATCAAATCAGGCTCCGTCGGCGCTCCGGGCACCAATCCCAGTTTTTTCTATCCCACCGATTATCCGCCGGTAAACCGGGGCAATCCGATCCCGGGCGCTGCAGAGTATGAAAGGAACATTGTCAACGGATGCTCCGGCATAGTCAAGATCGGCGATGTGCTTCAGATCGAGCCGGGAAATATGGTGGGACCCACAAAACAAGGGGTTGACCAATTGATGGGAATGGATCCCCACGCTCATTGGGACAACAACAGCGGATCCGTGGTGGGCAGCAGCTATGCCGGATATTCCAGTCCGCGCATCTGCATCGTTCCCCTTTACGATCCTGACCTTCCGCCTGACTCGGGCCGCAACACGATCACCGTCACCGGATTGGCGGTCTTTTTCATCGAGGGCATGCAAGGCAAGGATCTATACGGCCGGTTTATGGAGATGCTGACGCACGGCGATTGGGGCAGCGGCAACACCTATCTGTACGGCATCCATCTGGTTGAATGATTGACGGAACAGGCTTGTATGGAAAAAGCATTATCCTGGATCTTTATCAGCGACAGCGGGGACAAACGCGGGGACGTATTCCATCACCTCGAACGATCAGAAAAATTACATTTGGCCGGTCACAGTGAGGATTGGCCGTCAGCGCAGACGCTTCTGAACAAGCTGCAGCCGGATCTGGCACTGCTGGATCTTTCTCATGGGGGGGAGGGACTGAAATGGCTTGAGAGATGGCGCATCCTTTTCCCGCACACGCTGTTTTTCTGCACCGCTGAGGGCGCCGCTCCGGAGCTTATCGTCCAAGCCATGCGCAAAGGGGCGTGTGAGTTTCTTCTTCCCAAGATGCCTGGTGAGGAGATCGAACGAGTAGTGCTGTCCGCACAAAAGCGGTCGCTGGAGCGGGGGATTCATGCTCCGGCCAGAGTGATCTGCTGTTATGGCGTCAAAGGCGGGGTCGGCGCCACCACCCTGGCCACCAATCTTTCCGTGTTTGCCGCCAAGGGACTGGGCAAGCGCGTGCTATTGCTCGATCTTAAAATGCAGCTGGGCAACGCCGCTCTTTTTCTCGACCTCAAGCCGCGCGTTTCTCTTTTAGAGCTTGTCGAAAATCTGTCCGGCCTGGAGGTCTCCAAGCTGCACGCTACGCTGGCCCGCCATCACAGCGGCTTGACCTTTATCGCCGGACCGGACAATATGGAGCAGGCGGACAATATTCCGCCGGCCGCAGTGGCTCAGATCATCGATCTGCTGCGCCCAGAGTTTGATTTTATTTTTATCGACTGCGACAGCTATTTCAGCGAAATAACCCTTCGCGCCCTGGATGAAGCCGATACCATTCTCACCATCGCCCAGCTCGATGTGGCCGCGATTTACAATCTCAAGCGCACCCTGGCCCTGTTCCAGCGCCTGGGCTATCATCAGGAAAAAGTGGCGGTGATCCTCAATCGCTATCCGCAACGCATGAGCGATGACCTGGAGCTGATTGAAAAATCCATCTCCTCGCCGGTTTTCATCCGGCTGCCGCTGCAGGAGAACGGCGCCCTGATCGAAAGCGTCAACACCGGCGAACCGGTGATCATGACCAAACCGCAAAACCGTTTCAGCCTGCAGGTGGCGCAACTGCTGCAGCTGTTGCAGGGTGGATCAGCGGAGCCGGCGACCAAGCAGAGCAAGGGAGGATTGTTCAAACGATGGGCCAGAGAATAGGAGACCGGCGATGAGTCTGCTGCAACGTCTAAAGACGGAGCCAAAAGGAGGGAACGGAAAACAAAGCCAGGCGACGGCCGCTGTCGCCGCGGTGCGGGACCCGGCCGTGCTCCATCCCAATCTGCAGACTCAGCATGCGTATTATGAGCTAAAAGAGCGCATTCACCGCCGC
The DNA here is from genome assembly GCA_029565685.1 of bacterium. Classification (GTDB taxonomy): domain Bacteria; phylum Zhuqueibacterota; class Zhuqueibacteria; order Residuimicrobiales; family Residuimicrobiaceae; genus Anaerohabitans. The sequence goes on from JAKQNR010000011.1 coordinate 126,795, forward strand.
CTGATCGATAAGCTCGATCTAGCGGTCCTTGACTCCATTCCCGCTGAAGTGCTGCGTGTGCAGGTGCGGGAGGTTGTCGAAAATCTGCTGCAGAACGAAGAGTCTCTGGCCTGGGACATCAATCGGGACCGGCTGAGCGAGGAGATCCTCAACGAGACTTTTGGCCTGGGGCCTCTGGAGCCCCTGCTGCACGATCCCACGGTTTCCGATATTCTGGTCAACACGTTTAATCAAGTTTATGTCGAGCGATTCGGCAAATTAGAGTCCACCAACACCCAATTCCGCGATGACGCGCATCTCATGCATATCATCGAGCGCATCGTCTCCAAGATCGGCCGGCGGGTCGATGAATCGAGCCCCATGGTGGATGCACGGCTGCCCGATGGCTCGCGCGTCAACGCCATTATCCCGCCGTTGGCAGTGGACGGCCCCATCCTCTCCATCCGGAAATTCGGCATGCAGCGCCTGTCCATGGACGACCTGCTGCGGCTGCAGAGCCTGACGCCCTCCATGGCAGAGATGCTCGCCGCGGCGGTCAAAGCGCGTTTGAACATCCTTATCTCCGGCGGCACCGGCTCGGGTAAAACCACCCTGTTGAACATCCTCTCCGGCTATGTGCCCAGCAGCGAGCGCATTATTACGGTGGAAGATGCGGCGGAGCTGCAGCTGCAGCAGCGGCATGTGGTTCGTCTGGAAACCCGAGCGGCGAACATCGAGGGCAGGGGCGCCGTGGTGCAGCGCGATCTGGTGCGCAATTCCCTGCGTATGCGGCCGGACCGGATCATCGTCGGCGAGGTGCGCGGCGCCGAGGCGCTGGACATGCTGCAGGCGATGAACACCGGCCACGACGGCTCGCTGACCACCCTGCACGCCAATTCGCCTCGCGATGCGCTGCGCCGACTCGAGACCATGGTGCTTATGGCCGGCGCCAATCTGGCTGACCGCGCCATGCGCGAACAGATCAGCTCCGCCATCAACATCATCATTCAGATCTCCCGAATGAGCGACGGCAGCCGCAAAGTGCAGAAAATCGCCGAGATCGTCGGCATGGAGGGCGATACGGTTTCGCTGCAAGATATTTTTGTTTTCGAAAAACTCGGCATTCGAGAAGACGGCAAAGTGATCGGCACCTTTCATACCACCGGCATTCGTCCTAAATTCGCCGAACGCATCGAGACCTCCGGCATCAAGCTGCCCGACGCGATGTTCGAGCCGAACTTTGAGTTTGAGCAAAAGGAGGAGGCCGCCTCATGATCCTCCCGCTCGTAGCTTTTTTCCTCTTTTTTCTCCTGATCATTCTGAGCGTGCTGCTGCTGATCTATGAGCGGGGCCGCGGCAGCCGGCGCAAGATCAACCGCCGTTTGGCCGCCTATTCCGTCGAGATGGGCCTGAATCCGGAGCAACTCCCCCTGGTGCTGCGCGATGAACGGTTGAGCGATATCTCCCTGTTGAACCGTGTCCTCAGCCGATTGGATTTTACCCGCAAACTCAAGCAGTGGCTGGAGCAGAGCGACAGCAAGATCACGGTCGGCACTCTGCTGCTGGGCATTGCATTGCTGATCATGCTGGGCCTGCTGTTCACCCGGCATTCGGCAAATTTTCTCTTGCGCTTTCTCATCGTCTTCGGCCTGGGTCTGCTGCCCATCCTGATCATCCTCTATCGTCGCAATCTCCGTTTGCGCGCGTTCGTGCGCGCTTTTCCCGATGCCCTGGACATGATGACCAGCTCGCTGCGCGCGGGTCACGCGTTGAACAAAGCCATTCAAATGGTAGGCCTGGAAGCACCGGATCCCATCGGCGTGGAATTCCGCAAAACGTTCGAGGAGACCAACCTGGGATTGCCCATGCGCGAGGCGCTGGTCAACCTCACGCAGCGGGTCAACAGCATCGATCTCAAGCTTTTCGTCACCGCGGTGCTGTTACAGCGCGAGACCGGTGGAAATCTGGCCGAGATTCTGGAAAAGATCAGCTACACCATCCGCGAACGGTTTAAATTAATGGGACAGATCCGCACCTATACAGCCCAGGGCCGAATGACCATGTGGGTGTTAGGAAGCATGCCGGTGGTTTTTATGATCATCATCAACGCCGTCAATCCGGATTATTTCGCCCCCTTGTTGGAAAGCCCCACCGGCCGCAAGCTGCTGCTGACGGGCGCTGTCATGCAGATCCTCGGCTTTCTCGTGATTCGCAAAATCATTCGTATCAAATTTCAGTAGGAAACGTCATGCCGCTCTATCTGGCTTTGATCGCGATCTTTCTGTCGGTATTTCTTTTAATCGTTATTCTGCTGCGACTGCTGCATCAACGTTACGCCCCTACCGCCCGGCGGCTGCGCGACATGGAGCAGGTGACTGCGGACGCAGCTCAGGACTTGATCGCCCAGGCGGCGACAAAAAAGTCGAAATTGCCGCCTGGACTGGAAAAGGCGCTGGTGAACCTGGGGCGGATGGGCGGCGCCGAGTCGCCTAAAAATCAGAGCAAGACCACGGCTATGCTGCTCGAAGCCGGCATTCACCACGAGTACGGCCCGGCGCTGTTTGCCGGCATCCGTCTGAGTTTTGCCTTTTTGCTGGTCACCTTATACTATGTGTTCGTGGCCAGGCTGGTCTATCCTCCCTCCATGTCCGCGCTGTTGGCCTTGATCTTGGCGCTGGTCGGACTCAGCCTGCCTAACATGGTGCTGCGCTATATCACCGCGCAAAGACGGCAGGAGATCGGCGAAAGCCTGTCCGACGCGTTGGATCTGCTGGTCATTTGCATGGAAGCGGGACTGGGCCTCAACGCCGCGCTTTTGCGGGTCGCTCAGGAGCTGGGCATGCGCTCGCCGGTGCTGAGCAGGGAACTGCTGCTGGTCACCCAGGAGATGCGCACCGGCCTCTCCCGGGAGGTGGCCTTGCGCAACCTGTGCGTGCGCAATAAAGTCGAGAACCTGCGCATTTTGGTCGGCGCATTGGTCCTGGCGGATAAATTGGGCACCAGTCTGGCGGACACGCTGCGCGCACAGGCGGATTCGCTGCGCACCCGGCTGCGGCAATCGGCAGAGGAGCAGGCGGCTAAGGCGGGGATCAAAATGCTGATCCCCCTGGTGCTGTTCATTTTTCCGGCACTGTTCATCGTCGTCCTCGGACCGGGTTTTATCAGTATCTTGAAAAATTTTTCCGGCCTTACCGGACAATGAGATCCCCAAAGGAGAATTTCTGATGACAAAACGGCGTCTTTTGATCTATGCGCTCTCCTGTGCGGCCTGGGTGTTGGCCTGTGCACCGGCGTTGCATCGCTATCACATGCCAAGCACCGTGCCGCAGCTGGTCCTGATCGAGGACCAGGTTTATGACCTGCAAGAGATGCCGGACGAGACCAGCGGCCTGATCGAGCTGCATCTGCGCAACGGCAAAAAGGTCAGCGGCAGATTCATCTCCTGCGACCGGGAGCGCATTTCTCTAAGCCCTGGATTCACCTATGCAGCCCCTGCAGGCGCTCGCGCACAGATGAACGTGAATACGACCTCGCCGGACGCCGGCAAAGTGATGACCATCGATCGCCGGCAGAGTGTGGACAAGGACGATGTCCTGTTGGTTAAAATGTGGTGATCCATGCCGGTCGTTAACCGTTCCACCGGCGCTCGTCTGCCGCATACTGTTTATTGCGCCGAAAACTGGTCTCAGCGTATTCTCGGCCTGCTTTCGCTCCAACGGATTTTTTCACCCAAGGCGATCCTGATTCAGCGCTGCAACGGCATTCATACGTTCACCATGGATCAGCCCATCGGCGCAGCCTTTCTTCGTCAGGATGGTCGCGTGCTGCGATTAGAGCCTTCGATACCCCCACGCCGGATGATCCCTTATGTCGCAGGTTGCCGTTCTGTTCTGGAATGGCCTGCGGACAGCGCTGTGAATGGATTGCTTCGAGTCGGCGACCAATTGGAAGTGAAAGCCGACGCTCCGTTTCCGCAAACGGTCTCCGCCTGGCCGCGATTCTTTCACAGCATCACCAATTTCTGCCTGGCCTTTCTGTGGCTGGGATTTGTCATAACCACGTTCAGCAAATGGCTGGACCAGCAGTCGTTCAAGGCCTTGGGTCTTTTTCTCTACAATACGCTCCTGGTTTATCTTTTTTTAGCCAGGCGTCCCTCGACCGTCATCTCGCACCGCTGGTATGATTGGCTGGCAGCCGCAGGCACAGTCCTGATTTCTATTGCACTGCGGCCGAGTCCTCTTATGAATCCGCTGCTGCAGACCGTCTCTCTGATCGGCCAGACTGCAGGAATCGCAGCCATCCTCATCGCCCTTGCCAGCCTGGGCAAAAGCTTTGGCATTGTGCCGGCTAACCGGCAGATCAAGAGCAACGGCGTTTATCGCTGGGTGCGCCATCCCCTCTATGCGGCCGAGCTGCTGTTTCTCGCCGCCTTTCTCCTCGGCAATCCCTCTTTGAGCAATTTGATCAAGGGAGCGTTGATCACCTTTGGGCAGGTCGTACGCGCTCTGGCGGAAGAAAATTTGCTGAAGCAGGATCCAGCCTATCGCTCCTACCTGGAAAAGGTGCGTTATCGTTTTATCCCTCATGTTCTCTGACCGTATGATCCCATCTTCCCGTTCCATCCTTCGAGGCTTGCCGAGTATCGCTTACAGCCCGTGCCGCTCAGTATTCCACCCTGTCCGCCTGTTTTCAGTGCGCATGGAATCGGTCGCCGGTTTGATGATTGCGGTAAAAAATGGCTGCAAGCATAGGGGGCTTTCCGCCCGGTTGCTGAAACCTGATTCAGTGCAATGAATCGGCAATGCGTCGTCCCCGGTTTGCGCTGTCGGCCGACGGTGCAGGCGTTGGTGAATTTCATGCCGTGGCGGCACAGGCGGTCGATGTGCGGGGTTTCGTAGAAAGCGCTGCCATAACAGCCCGGATCGGTTCAGCCGAAGTCGTCCACCAAAATAAGGACCAGGCGGCCGGTCTGCGGGCCTTCGCGCTCCACAGCGGAACTCCACTGCAAGCGGCCAGACCGGCGGCAGCGGCTGCAAGGAATGATCGGCGATTCATAGTCCTTCTGAGGGCTTGGCGTGGCGTCGAGGAGTCTTAGTTTCAGGTTTTGAACCGTTTGACGTCAATGTCATATTTTTCGATTTTATAGCCGATGATGCGTTCGGTGGTGTTCAGCAGGCGGGCGGCGCGGGCGCGGTTGCCGCGGCTGGATTTGAGCGCATCCTGGATCAACTCTTTCTCATAAGAGGCCACCAGCTCTTCCAGCGACATGCGCGCGTGCGTGCCGCTGCTGTCCGCGGTCTGCAGCGTGGGAGGGAGATGGTAGCTGTGTAAAACCTGGTCCTCGCAGACCAGCACGCTGCTCTCGATGCAGTTCTCCAGTTCGCGGACGTTGCCGGGCCAGTGGTACTGCTCCAGCATATCGATGGCAGGCGTGGAGATGCGTTTGATGTTTTTCTGATGCTTTCTGCCGTATTTCACCATAAAGTGGTCGGCCAGCAGCAGAATGTCCGACTTGCGCTCCCGTAACGGCGGCAAAAAAATGGAAAAAACATTGAGGCGATAGTACAGATCTTCGCGAAACTGACCGATCTCCATTCGCTTTTCCAGGTCGGCGTTGGTGGCGGCGATGATGCGCACATCCACGTGGATGGTCTGCACGCCGCCGACGCGTTCAAATTCCTGTTCCTGCAGCACGCGCAACAGCTTGACCTGGGTCATCAGGCTCAGATCGCCGATCTCGTCCAGAAAGATAGTGCCGCCGTCCGCTAGTTCAAAGCGGCCTTTTTTCGCCGCCACGGCGCCGGTGAAAGCTCCTTTTTCATAGCCGAAAAATTCCGATTCGATGAGGTTCTCGGGAATCGCCGCGCAATTGACGCGGATGAACGGCTTGTCGCTGCGCAGCGAGTTGTAATGGATCGCCTGGGCGATGAGCTCTTTGCCGGTGCCGCTCTCGCCGCGGATCAGCACCGTGGTGTTGGCGCGGGCCACCTGAGTGACCTTTTCATACACCTCGCGCATCTCGTTGCTGTTGCCGATGATGTTGTGAAAGCTGTGCTCCTGCTGCAGTTTGGTTTTCAGCATCACGTTCTCATCGATCAGCGACTGACGTTCGCGCTCGATGGCCTGGCGCAGCCGGATCGGCTGCAACAGCGCCGAGGCCACCAGGGTGAGGAATTTCAGGCTGCTGTCGTAATCGCGGCGCGGCTGATAGGGCAGGTTGACGCTGAGAACGCCTAGGGTGGTGTAATCGAGAACGATCGGCACGCCGATGAAAGATTGCTCTTTTTCCACATCGCCGTCCCAGGATCTCATGCGGTTGAGGAACAGGGGTTCTTTGCTGACTTGGGAGACGATGATAGGTTTGCCGGTGACGGCGATGCGGCCGGTCAATCCTTCACCCATTTTATACTTGGTGCGGTTGGGGAGATCGCCATAGCCGATGCTGGCGGCGGTTTCCAGCGTCTGGCGGTCCTCGTCGATGAGAAAAACGGCGCCGGAGAGAATGTGATGAGACTTTTCGAGAATTTGCAGCGTAACGCGCAACGCCTCGGTCAACTCGGCGCTGCGGCTCACCGCCTGATTGATCTCGATAAGGATGCTCAGCTGCCGGTCCGGGCTGGAGCCGGCAGGACTCTTTTTTCCCGCACTAGTGTTCATTAGTTTGCCTGGAGTCAGGTTACAAAAAGGGATTTTTGTTTTTATTAATATACAAAAATGTGGTTATTTTCAAACCGCTTTTTTTTGACTCTCAGCGTCGGCCTGCGCTACGCGTTTTTATAAACGCAGCCGACTCCTGCATGGCTGCGGTCGCTTTGGGAAAGAGCGGCGCGCAGACCGGGCAACAGTGAAACATCCCTTCACCGATGCGCCATCCAACCGACACTCCCACTGCTTGCGCCTTGTGTGCAAAACGGACCGAATCATCGCGCAACAGCTCGTCGCCGCCGGCAAAAATCAGCAAGGGCGGCAGCCCCTTGAGGTCGCCATAAAGCGGCGATTATTATTTTGCACGTCGCTGGATGCTTCCCTTCTGTTATTCCCGCAACCCCGCATGCCAACCATCCCGCTGCCGTTGCAGAGGGCGAGGAATCTATCGTCGCACAGAACCAGAGTTTTTCGCATGTTCCGTTCTTCGCTAGATCCCTCGGCGCTTGGCTGATTCTGTAAACAGGTTCAGCCATGCACTGGTTTCGCGCCACGGGATGACGACATTATATTTTGTCATTGCGAAGACAGCAATCTCCTACGTCGTCAGTCGGGTCAAGGAAGGGTCGTTACCAGAGGAGAGCAGCGGCAACCATCAGGACCGGGAGGGGTGCACGGCATTCAGCCTATACCGTCATTATTCTTGATCAATTCAATTGCTTGGTGTTCACGCCTGTGTGGTCACCGGGCTATGGGGGTTAGGTACTCTTTATGGCGTCGGCGGTAGAATTGCACGGTCTGTTCCACTCCGTCGGCCAGATCAACCTGCGGCTGCCAGCCGGTATCTTTTATCATACGCCGGCAGGTGACAACGAATTTGCGGATGTCAATGCTCTCCCGTTCCGGCGGAAATGGGACGTGAATATAGCTGCCCTGTCCCACGGCCTTGAGGACCTGTTCCACCATGTCCAGGAATTTCGTTTCCACGCCGGTGCCGATCATATAGATATTTCCATTGGCCGCAGGGTTCACCGCTGCGGCTAAAAACGCCCGCACCACATCGTCGACATGAATGTAATCCCGCGTCTGCAGGCCGTCGCCGTACACCGTGATCGGTTTGTTCTCCATGGCGTTGCGGATGAACCAGTTGAGAATGCCGTAAAAGCAGTGCCGCATCTGACAGCGCGGTCCATAAACATTGTTGAGCCGCAGAGAGACGGCGTCAAAGCCGTATACTTTGCCGTAGAGCAGCAGATATTTCTCCGCCGCCAGCTTGTTGATGCCATAGATGTCCGTGGGCAGAGTGGGATGGTCCTCATCCACCGGCAGATAGATCGGTTCGCCGATCTGACCGCGGCTGCCGGCATAGATCACTTTGACGTCGCGATTGTTTTTTTCAATAGCCCGGCACAGATTCAGCGTGCCGGTGCAGTTGATGTCTGTGTCCAGCTGCGGATCGCTCATGGAAATTTCCCGGCCCACCTGCGCCGCCATATGAAAAATGATCTCCTGCTGTTTGACCAGGGGCGCCAGTTTTTCGTAATCGCGGACATCCCCGCGAATGACCTCCACCTCCCCGGCGATCTCGGCGATATTGGCGTCGTTCCATCCATAGGGATCCAGACAGGCGTCATAGATCGTCACCCTTGCGCCCAAGGCGACCAATTGCTGAGCGATGTTGCTGCCGATAAAACCCAGCCCGCCGGTGATCAGGGCTTTCTTACCTTTAAGCTCTGTGAGAGGCACTTTCATTTTTTAACTATTCCTTCCATAATCCGCACGAGTTGGAGGCCCAGCTGTTCGATGGTGCAGTTTTGTTGAAAAGTTGAATAAGCGTTCCGGCCGATTTTGGTCGCCAGCTCCGAATCCGCCGCCAGTCTGAGGATCGCGTCGGCGAGGGCTTTGGGATTGGCCCGTTCGATAAGCAGAGCGCTGTGCTCATGCCGGAGCAGCTCCTGGACCGGTTCGTTGCGCGCCGTGATCAGCGGTTTGGCCATGGCCATGGCTTCCACCACTTTGTTGGTGGTGACCCGAAGAACCCGGTCGTTATCGCCGAATATGCCCAGGCACACATCGGCCTCAGCCATGAGATCGGCTAGTTTTTCATAGGCCACTGGATCGTAAAAGGTCACGTTGGTCAATCCCAATTCCCGAGCCAGTTTCTGATCCGCATCGTAAGTGATGCCGCGGCCGATGATCTGAAAGCGAATCGGCTCGTTTTCCAACAGTTTGGCCGCCTTTAATATATACGGGATGCCGTGAAACGGTGCGTACTCGCCATGGAAATGGACGAGAAATTCATCCGTGCGCTTGCACTGGGGTCTGGGGTGGATCACCTCATCGTCCACCGCCAAAAAGATCCGCGACAGTTTCTGGCCGTCGACCCTGAACACGTTGCAAAAAAAGTCGATATGGCTCTGCGTCTCCAGCACCGAATGGTCGGCCGCCAAGTAGGACAACCAGTCGCTCAGACCATACAGTCGCGCTTTCCAGGAACCGGGCTGAGCTTTGGCCCGGTCAAAGACCATGGTGTCGTAGGTGGTGATGTACATGTCGAAGAGGATGGGCTTGCGGGTGAGCAAGCGGATGATGGGCAGCAACAGTTGTCCGTAAAAACCCACCAGCACCAGATCACAGGAGGGCGCGGCTTTCAGCGTCCGCCACAGCAACTTGGGATAGTGTTTGAACGAGCGATCCGGCGGAAAGCACCCGGTCACCTGCACGCCCTGGCGCTGCAACGCCTTGAGTACAATCCGGGTTCGCGAATAGCCGGCTTCACGACCGGCGACATATAAAATTTTCAACATAATGTCGATTCCATCGATTCCACTGCCTGGCGACGGCCGTATGGAGCGGCGTCTGCGTCGGCGTTATCGAGGGTTCTCTTGACCATCCTCGAAGAAATTATGACTCTAAAATACGAAAAATCATTTACGAAGGCAAGGGCAACGTTCAGGTGGCGTGCGCCGCTTCCGCCATGGCGGCGATATTTTGCGGCGGCACGTTGGGCAACACGGCTTCGTGGCTGGGGCTGACGATCCAGGAAGGACCAAGGATATCCCGCAAGCGGAACACCTCATCGCGGATTTGCTGCGGCGCGGCATGGATCAACAGATCCTGGGTGTCGATGCCGCCGATGAAAGCGATTTTTCCCTTGAAATGCGCGGCCAGGTTTTCCGCCTCCATGTGCTTGGCTTTGGCTTGCAGGGGATGCAGCGCTTCGGCGCCCAGTTCGATGATGCGGGGAATGACGCTAAAGACGGACCCGCACGAATGCAACATGACCTGATATCCATGGGCATGGGCCTGATCCGCGAGTTCTTTAAAATAGGGAAAGACGAATGCATCAAACTGCTGCGGACTGATCAGCAATCCCAACTGGCTGCCGAAATCGTTGCCGAAGAAAAAGGCGTCTACCAGGTCGCCCGCCTGGGCATAGAAGCGACGGTTGCCTTGCAGATAGAAATCCACCACCTTGCGGGTGACGGCGTGTACCACCTGCGGATGGGTGTGCATTTTGATGAAATAATTTTCCATGCCGAAAAAGTCCGCCACGTCATGAAAAAAAGGGCACCAAAAGCCGCTGGCTCGATAGACGTCGCCGCGGTTGCGCAACAGCTCCAGAGTCTCGGAAAAGTCCAGATAACAGGGATCAGGCCAGTCGAAATCCTCCACCTCCTGGACGTCCTCGCAATCGGCAAAAGCGCCGGCAGCGGCCAGCGCGTTGCTGCGACGCTTTTTGTCGAAGATGGGCTTGCCCTCCGGATGCTTGTAGGAATTATGACTGGGGTGAATCCAGGCTAGATCGTCTCCCAGTTTTTGCTGCAGGGCCGGGAGGGACTGGACGCCGAAATAGGCGTAATAGATGGGCAGGGTATCCGGGTGCGGATTGCCGAGCCAGAACCCGCAGCGGGGTACGGGCTTTTGCGCGATCAGGTCTTGGATCAGGGCGCGGGAGGTCATCACAAAAACTCCATTGTTTTTCTTGCAATATACGGTCTTTACAGTAAAAGTTCAACTTTCTTTTCCGCCCCGGCGCCGGTCGTCTTGCAAGCCTGCAGCGGAGCGTCGCGAAGAAAAATGACGATTCATTCACCTGCGGGGTGCGAAAAATTCTTTTGTCTTTTACCATAAATCGTTTATATTAAGCATTCAAGCCGATCGATCCGTGGAGGAATGTGTATGTTGTCCCAAGGCTACGATGCGCTGCATAAAGCCCTTTCCCTTCAAATCCCCGCCTCACGCCTGTTGCACGATGATCTCAGCGCTCTGGCCTTTGGCACCGACGCAGGTTTTTATCGCTTATTGCCCAAACTGGTGGTAAAAGCGGAAACGGAGAGCGAGATCCAGTTGATTCTGCGCGAGTGTTGCCGACGCGATCTGCCGCTCACCTTTCGCGCCGCCGGAACCAGTCTGTCCGGCCAGGCGATTTCCGATTCGGTTCTGGTGATGCTGGATCAGGGATGGAAGAACATCGCGGTCCTCGATCACGGCGACAGGATCCGGATGCAGCCCGGGGTGCTGGGCAGCGCGGCCAATGCCGCTTTGTCGTCCATGGCGCGAAAGATCGGCCCGGATCCTGCATCCATCAACTCGGCCATGATCGGCGGCATCGTGGCCAATAACGCCGGCGGCATGTGCTGCGGCACGGAACAAAACAGCTATCAGACCCTGGCCTCTCTGCGCTTGATCCTGAGCGACGGAACTCTGCTCGACACCGGCGACGAGAATTCGATCGCTGCATTTCAAGCGAGCCACGCTGATCTGCTGCATCGCCTTTCCGCCCTGGCCCAGCGGGTGCGCAGCGATGCCGAGCTGAGCGCGCGCATTCGCAGCAAATACAAAATGAAAAATACGGTGGGATACAGCCTCAATGCGTTGCTGGATTTTCAGGATCCTGTAAAAATCATCGAACATCTAATGGTCGGCTCCGAAGGCACGCTTGGATTCATCAGCGAGATCACTCTGCTGACGGTTCCGGATTGCGCGGAAAAAGCATCGGCGTTGATGATTTTTCCCGACATCGAACAGGCGTGCCGGGCGGTGACCGCCATGAAAAATTGTCCGGTGAATGCCGTGGAGCTGATGGACCGGGCGGCCTTGCGCTCAGTAGAAAACAAAACCGGCATGCCGTCTTATCTGAAAACCCTGGGCAAAGACGCCGCTGCTTTGCTGGTGGAAACGCGCGCCCCTTTTGAAGATCGCCTGCTGAAAAATCTCAAGGAGATCGAGTCCGCTCTGGTCGGCTTTCAGACCGTGATTCCAACCGCCTTCACCCGGCAGCTGGACGAGTACACCCAGCTCTGGGACATTCGTAAAGGATTGTTTCCATCTGTTGGGGCCATGCGCGAAACCGGAACAACGGTCATCATCGAGGATGTCGCTTTTCCGGTTCCCCGTTTGGCTGAAGCGGTGTTGGATCTTCAGAATCTATTCACCATCCACGGCTACCATGACACCATCATTTTCGGCCACGCCCTGGAAGGAAGTCTGCATTTCGTTTTTAAACAGGATTTCAACCGACCGGCGGAGGTGGAACGGTACAGCCGGTTTATGGACGAGGTGGCATCCCTGGTGGTGGAAAAATACGACGGTTCCCTCAAAGGGGAACACGGCACCGGCCGCAACATGGCGCCTTTTGTCGAATTTGAATGGGGTAAAAAAGCGTATGAGGTCATGCGGGAGATCAAACAACTGCTGGATCCCAAGAATCTGCTCAACCCCGGCGTGATTCTGAACGACGATCCCAAGGCTCATCTCGCCCATCTCAAGCCGTTGCCGCCTGCACATCCGCTCATCGATAAATGCATCGAGTGCGGTTTTTGCGAGGTGCATTGCGTCTCCAACCATCTTACGCTTTCCGCCCGCCAGCGCATTGTGGTCTATCGCGAGATCGCACGGTTGCGCGCCAGCGGCGAAGAGCAGCACCGGTTGGCCCAGCTGGCGGATGGATATGCCTATCGGGGCCAGGAAACCTGTGCAACCGACGGCCTTTGCGCCCGTGGCTGTCCGGTTGAAATCAACACCGGCGAGTTGATCAAAATTTTGCGACACGATCAGGCAACCGAGCGCGCGAAATGCATCGCCGGCTGGATCGGCGGCCACATGCGCCAGGTGACCGCCGGCGCGCGCCTGGGCTTGAGCCTGGTGCAGGGATTTCAACGGATCCTCGGCAACCGCCTCATGGGTGGAATAGCCGGAACGCTGCGCCTCGTGTCCGGCAAACGCATTCCGCTGTGGAACCCCCATATGCCCGGCGGTGCGCCCAGGCTCAGCACCGCATCCTCAGGCCGAACAAACGGCCGTAAAGTGGTCTATTTCCCCTCTTGCATCACCCGCTCCATGGGCACAGCAGCCGGGGACGGCGAAACCATGGCGGTGACGGAAAAGACCGCCGCCCTGTTGCGTAAAGCCGGTTATGAGATCATTTATCCAAAAGCCTTGGATGACTTGTGCTGCGGCATGGCGTTTTCCAGCAAAGGGTTCACTGAGGAGGGAAACCGCAAGGCCAATGAGCTGCAGCAGGCTCTGCTTCAAGCCAGCGAAGACGGCAACCTGCCCATCCTCTGCGACATGAGTCCCTGTCTCTACCGCATGAAAGAGACGCTGGATAAAAAATTGAAACTATATGAGCCCATCGAGTTTACTTTAAAGTTTTTAACGCCCTATTTGACCTTCAAACGTTTGCCGGAAACCATTGCCATTCATCCGGTGTGCAGCGCCAAAAAGATGGGATTGGAAGCCGGCATGGTTCAATTGGCCTCTCTGTGCGCTGAAAAAGTGGTGGTGCCGGAGAACAACTGCTGCGGGTTCGCCGGAGACCGCGGATTCACTCATCCCGAATTGAACCGGCATGGGTTGCGACGACTAAAAGAACAGCTGCCCGCAGACTGCAGCGGCGGTTACTCTACCAGCCGCACTTGCGAAATCGGTCTGTCTCTGCACAGCGGTCTGACCTATAAATCCATTCTCTATCTTGTGGACCGATGTACAGAGCCCAAAGCGGGCTGATGGCAATATTCGAATAGCATCACATCATAGGGAGAAGCCTCTTGCGTAAAGCCCATCTCTTTATTCCGCTCTTGTTATTTGGGTTCTCATGTTCTTTTAATAACTCGGTTGTCTTTTATGTTTCCCCGCAAGGGGATGACGCCTGGTCAGGACGGAAAATGTCCCAACAGGCGACCGAACAAGACGGCCCTTTTGCCACGCTGGAACGGGCGCGTCAGGCGCTGCGCCAGGCAAGCGGCCAACCGCGGACCGTGGTGATCGAACCCGGGGTTTACAGCTTGACTAAAGGCCTGGTGCTGGACTCTTTGGATTCCGGCACTCGCCGGCATCCGGTGGTCTGGCGGGCAGCCGGCAAAGTGCAGCTGGTGGGCGCGCGGGTGGTGCAAGAGTGGCAACCGCTGCAAGAGCCTGCGCTGCTGAACCGGTTGCAGCCCGGCGCCCGAAGCGAGGTGCTGGTCATCGATCTGGATAAAGAGGGGATCGGCGAGATTGCAGAGATGAGTCAGCGCGGCAGCCCGCCCCTGGAATTGTTTTGTCACAATCAACGGATGACCATGGCGCGTTTTCCCAACGACGGCTGGCTGTTGATCGCCGATGTTCCGCAGACAGGCGCGCAAAGATTCAATCAGGGCCTGGAGCGGGAAAAACGGTTCAACGGCGTTCCAGTGGGCCGCCATTACGGCCGTATCGCCTATCAAGAGCTTCAACCGGATCAATGGGCGGAGGAGAATGAGATTTATCTTCATGGATTCTGGACCTGGGATTGGAGCGACTCCTACCAAAAAGCGGCGGCCATCGATGCCAGGAACAAAGAGATCACCATCGCCGAGCCGCATCATCACTACGGTTATACCAAAAATCAACGCTACTATTTTCTCAACGTGCTCGAAGAGCTGGACAAGCCGGGTGAATGGGTGCTGGACCGGAAGCGCCGGCGCATCTATTTCTGGCCGCCGCAGCCGCTGCTGCCCGCAGATGTAAAAATCAGCGTGTTGACCGAACCGCTGCTGACCTTACAGGCTGCTCATCATGTCGAATGGCGTGGGATGGACTTTTGTCAGACACTGGGCCAGGGCGTGCTGATCCGCGGCGGTCACGACAACCGCCTGACCGACTGCCGGCTCTACCAGACCGGCGGGGATGCGATCACCCTGGATGGCGGCCTTCGCCACCATGTGCACGAGTGCGATGTGTTCGACGTCAGCTTGGCCGGCCTGGTCCTTCGCGGCGGCGACCGTAGAACCCTGCAGCCCTCGGGGCACGAGGCGGTGAACAATCACATCCATCACTACAGTCAGTGGCTGCGCACCGGACAGTATGCCTTTTTTCTCGATGGCGTAGGCCATCGGCTGGCCCACAATCTGGTTCACGACGCACCGCATGAGGCGGTGTATCTGCGCGGCAACGATCATGTGGTGGAGTATAACGAATTTCATGACATCTGTCAGCAGACCGGCGATGCCGGCGCCCTGCATACCGGCCGCAATTGGACCTGGCGCGGCAACGTAATCCGCTTCAACTATTGGCATGATCTGAAAGGGCCGGGGCTGCACGGCGTAGCCGCGGTGTATCTCGATGACTGGGGCAGCGGCTTTCATGTGCACGGCAATCTGTTTTACCGGGCCGGCCGCGCCACCTTGATCGGCGGCGGCCGCGACAACCTCGTCGAGAACAACATCTACATAGAGTGCCAGCCCTCGTTGCATCTGGATGCACGCGGGCTCGGCTGGGCCTGCTATTATTTCAACGGCACCTATCCCACGCTGTTCGAAACCTACCGGGAGATGAACGCAGACCAACCGCCCTACAGCGTCCGCTATCCGCCATTGAAAAATCTGCTGAACGACGAACCGGCTGCGCCGAAGAACAACCGCCTGATCAACAACGTGAGCCTGGGCGGTCGTTGGCTGGATATCTATGATTACAACGTGTGGCAAGACGAGTGGGCGACGCTGCGGGGCAATGTCTCGGCCGACACGATCATCTGCCGGCGCCGTTTGCCCCATCTGTCCGGTTGGGATCCCTATTATCTCAACATCGACTGGATCGACGGCTTTGAACACTTGCGCGCCGATGACCCGCGGCTGGCGGGTGAGTTCAGCGGCAACACCTTCCACTCTGCACCTTTTATAACGTTCGATCCGTCGGCGAAAAAACTCACCATCGCCGATCCCACGCTTCTGCCGCCCGGATTCCAACTGCCGCCGTTGGAGAGAATGGGACTGCAAAGAAAAACAGACAAGTAAAAAAGATTGAAAAGGAGACCTGTCATGTTTAAAAAAGCAGCGATCTGTTTTTTGATTTTGTGCCTCGGCGTCGCCTGGGCGCAGACCTGGCAGCCCAGTTGGGAGTCGTTGGACAAGCGGCCCACGCCGCAGTGGTGGCTCGACGCCAAGTTCGGCATCTTTATTCACTGGGGCGTCTATTCGGTGCCCGCGTTTTCCAAAGTCGGACAGTATTCGGAATGGTATTGGCACAGCCTTGTGCAAGGGCAGAAAGAGTACGTCGATTTCCATCGCAACAACTATGGTCCGGGATTTCAATACGCCGATTTTGTGCCGATGTTCAAAGCCGAGCTGTTCAATCCGGATCAATGGGCGGATCTGTTTGAACGCTCCGGCGCCAAGTATGTCGTGCTGACCTCCAAACACCACGAAGGCTACACTCTGTGGCAGAATGAACAGGCCAATCGCTCCTGGGGCCGGCCCTGGAATGCGGTGGAGACCGGCCCGTGCCGGGATCTGCTGGGCGATCTCACCACCGCGGTGCGCAAGACCAGCGTCAAAATGGGCATCTATTACTCGCTCTATGAATGGTACAACCCGATCTATCACAGCGATGTAAACGCTTTTGTCGAGCAGCACCTCTTTCCTCAGTTCAAGGACGTGGTGAACAAGTACGCCCCTGCGGTGATCTTTTCCGACGGCGAATGGGACCACCCCAGTTCAA
The DNA here is from genome assembly GCA_029565685.1 of bacterium. Classification (GTDB taxonomy): domain Bacteria; phylum Zhuqueibacterota; class Zhuqueibacteria; order Residuimicrobiales; family Residuimicrobiaceae; genus Anaerohabitans. The sequence goes on from JAKQNR010000011.1 coordinate 143,379, forward strand.
CCTGGCGCAGCGAAGAACTGCTGAGCTGGCTGTTCAATGAATCTCCCTGCAAGGATGAAGTGGTCATCGACGACCGCTGGGGCAAGGATACAAGGCATAAACACGGCGGCTATTACACCACGGAATACGGTTCCGGTTTGGCGGACGCCAGCCATCCCTGGGAAGAGTGCCGCGGCATCGCCCATTCATTCGGCTACAGCCGGATGGAGACGCCGGACGATTATCAGAGCGACCAGTCCCTGTTGCTGATGTTGATCGACATCGTCAGCCGCGGCGGCAATTTCCTTCTCGACATCGGCCCTACCGCCGACGGCCGCATTCCGGATATCATGCAGGAGCGGCTGCTGCGCATGGGAAGCTGGCTCAAGGTCAACGGCGAAGCCATCTATGGCGCCGCCACCTGGAAAAAATCCTGTCAATGGAGCAAGGGCAAGGTGCAGGAGGCGGAGCGGGGTGAGTACAAGAAAAAATACGACATCATCGAATTGACTGTGGCGCCCAAGCCGGGAATGGCTCACAAAGAGCTTTTTTTCACCCGCAAGGGCGATACCGTCTATGCCATCGCCCCCGACTATCCCGACGATCAGCTGGTCATCCGCGACGTCAAACCCTCCTCCAGCACTAAAATCCGGCTTTTGGGACACGACAAGGATCTGAAATGGCGGCTGAAAAAGGGTGAGATCGTCGTCAGCCTGCCCAATCTGATGTCCACGCCGCTGCGCCATCAGCATGCATTCGCGTTTCGCATCACTCAGGTGGCGGAGTAAGGCGGACATGACGAATTGCAGGATGAGCCGGCGTGAGCGGCTGACTGCGACGTTCCAGGGCCGGCCCGTGGATCGGCCGGCGGTATGCTTTTATGAGATCAATGGACTTGACGAAAATCCGTTGGATGATTCACCGTTCAATATCTATTCCGATCCTTCCTGGTCGCCGCTTCTGGAGCTGGCACGGGAAAAATCCGACCGCATCGTTCTGCGCGGCGTGGCCTTTAAGGAGAACCTGCCGGATCCGGTGGAACCGTTTGCCGTGGTCGCAACCGAACAGACGGGTCGCTCTCTTTTTACCACCAAAACGATCACCGTGGCGGGCCGGACCCTTGTCAGCCGCACCCGCCGCGATAGGGACATCAACACCATTTGGACGTTGGAGCATTTTATCAAATCCGTCGAGGATTTGCAGACGCTGCTGCAGTTGCCCATGGAAACCCTCAAGGGAACGGCGGATCCTCAGCCCATTCTTTCGGCTGAGCAAGCCCTCGGCGAAACCGGCGTGGCGATGATCGATACGCCGGATCCCATTTGTCTGGCCGCCGGATTGTTCAGCATGGAGCTTTTCACCGTCATCGCCCTGACGGAGCAAACGCTGCTGCATCGTCTTTTGGAAAAACTGGCGGCGTTTTTATATCCCCTGACCGACGCCATTGCCGCACAGCTGCCGGGCCGCCCCTGGCGCATTTACGGGCCCGAGTATGCAGCGCCTCCGTTTCTGCCGCCGCAATTGTTTCGCGATTATGTGGTGCGCTATGATCAGCCTCTGATCGATGCCATCCACGCCGGCAACGGCTTTGCGCGGCTGCACGCTCACGGCCGTCTGCGCGAAATCCTTGCCGATATTTTATCCACCGGCTGCGACGGTTTGGATCCCATCGAGCCGCCGCCGCAGGGAGATATGGCCCTGTATGAAGTCAAACGCATCGCCGGCCGGCAGCTGGTGCTGTTTGGAAATCTGGAGGTTTCGGATATCGAAAACCTTCCCACCGTCCTGTTCAGAAAAAAGGTGGATACCGCGCTGGCAGAAGGCGCCGGCGGCGAGGGGCGCGGGTTCGTGCTGATGCCTTCCGCTTGTCCCATCGGTCGTATATTAAAGACTCGCAGTCTGGAAAATTACCGCTGCATGGTGGAAAGGGCGGAGGCGTTCGCAAGCCGCTGAGCCGGCCGCTTATACGACCGCGGCAAACGGCAGTCGCCGCGGCAACGACCAGAGTCGACAACGGCCGACGGCTGCAGGCGAAAAATCATCTTGCTTTTGATCTGCGCCCGTTCTATTTTCTCTACTAACCATAAAGGAATGACGCGTGTCTATCAAGAGGAAAATATCCCGGCGCCGGTTTTTTCAGTCCATGGCGGCGCTTTCCGCCCCGGCGCTGGTTCCAGGATCCGCTTGGAGCCGGGGCAACAGCGTCTTGCCCAACGATCGCATCACCCTTGGATTCATCGGCGTCGGCAAGCAGGGCTATTATCTTTTGCGCAACTTTTTGCAGCATAGCCAGAGCCGCATCGTTGCGGTGTGCGATGTCGACGCTTTGAAGCTCAGCCGAGCTAAACGCACGGTCGACGAGTTTTATGCTGCAGCCGGCAGCGCCAACGGCTGTTCGGCCTACAGCGATTATCGGGAACTGCTGCAGCGCAGCGACATCGACGCGGTGGTTATCGCCACGCCGGATCACTGGCATGCGCTTCAGGCCATTCAGGCCATGCGGCTGGGCAAAGACGTCTATGGCGAAAAGCCGCTGTCGCTCACCATCGGCCAGGCGCGGCAGATGGCGGATGAGGCGCGTCGCTGGGGCCGGGTGTTTCAAACCGGCAGCATGCAACGCTCCGATGACCGCTTTCGACACGCCTGCGAACTGGTGCAGAACGGCTATATCGGCCAGGTTAAACATGTGCGCGTCAGTGTGGCCACAGGATTTAAAAATCATCCGATCGATTGCGATCTGCCCGCAGAAAAAATTCCTGCGGAATTGGACTGGAACCTCTGGCTGGGGCCGGCTCCCTACCGTCCCTACAACGCCATTCTTGCGCCCCCCATCAGTTTTGACGGCTTTCCCAGTTGGCGCGATTATTACGACTACTCCGGCGGCGGCATGACCGACTGGGGTGCGCACCATTTCGACATCGCCCAGTGGGGACTGGGCATGGATCACAGCGGACCGGTGGAAATCATTCCGCCGGACGGCAAAGAGTTCAAATATCTCACCTATCGCTATGCGACCGGCACGCTCATGACCGCTGATTTTGACGGCAATGTCATCACCTTCACCGGCACAGAGGGAATGGTAGAGGTCAATCGCGATTATCTCAAAACCCAGCCGGCCCATCTGGCGGCGGTCCGGATCGGCGTCCATGAAAAACATTCTGCGCGAAGCTCCGATCATGCCGCGAACTGGCTCGACTGCATGCGCACGCGCAACCGGCCGGTGACCGATGTGGAAATCGGCTGCCGCTCGGTGATCGTCTGCCATCTCGGCAATATAGCGGTTCAGCTGAATCATCGGCTGCATTGGGATCCGGTCGCCGGACGGTTTGCGGAAGAGGATGCCAATCGGCTGATCGTCCGCGCTATGCGCAGCCCCTGGGTCATCTGATTAAATACATTTCAAAACAGGAGAACCCTATGGCGAAATTGTTCGTCACCGATATCCCCAGTGCGGCGGATCTCAAAGTGTTCACGACCGATATACGCTCCGACGCCGACCTGGTGATCTACGAGACTACAGATGCCTGGGCTGCCGCCGAAAGTACGGTTTGGTGTTATACGGACATTCAGGGCGAGGCGGACAAGAGCATCTGTTGGGTCGATTCCCAGTGGGATGCGGACCTGACGGTTTTCAAGACCGATGTGGCGTCCGATGCGGGCTGGAACAACTTGGCTAAATCCGGATTGCTCTGAGTTCCTCCTCAACCGCCGGTGCGCACAAAGGAGGATGGGCGCCCTGTGGGCCACAACGGTTTATCCTTGCGTCGGTTTTTATGGATTAACATGGAAAGAAAAGAAATGCAGCAGACAATCGGTCGACGATTTTTTTTCAAGCAGCTCGCCGGCGCGGCCACGGCGCTGGCCGCGCCACTGGCCGCGCCTTGTTTTGTTCCTGACAGGGCTCTCGGCCGCTCCGGGCGCACAGCCGCGAGCGAGCGCATCACCATGGGATTCATCGGCGTCGGCGGTATGGGAACCGGCGATCTGCGCGCTTTTTTGCAAAAAGCGCGCGCCCAGGTGGTAGCCGTCTGCGATGTGGATGACGAACATCTCTATCAGGCGCGCGATCTGGTCAACGCCCATTACGGCAACCATGATTGTCTTGTTTTCAAGGATTTTCGCGCCGTGCTGCTCAGGCCGGATATCGATGCCGTCTGCCTGGCGCTGCCGGATCACTGGCATGCCTTGGCCGCCGTGGCCGCCTGCCGCAGCCGTAAAGACATCTATGGCGAAAAACCGCTGGCCTACACCATCAGCGAAGGACGTGCGATTGTTGAGGCAGTGCAAAAACACGGCATCGTCTGGCAGACCGGCAGTCAGCAGCGGTCCGAGCAGAATTTCCGCTACGCCTGCGAGTTGGTGCGCAACGGCTATCTCGGCAAGGTGTCGACAGTGCGCGTGGGCCTGCCCTACGGCAACAGCATCCGTCCCGGCAATTTCACCCCATCGACGCCGCCGGCTGGTTTTGATTATGATATGTGGCTGGGACCGGCGCCCGAAGCGCCGTACTGCGAAGCCCGCTGCCATTGGAATTTTCGCTGGATCAGCGATTATGCCGGCGGTCAGTTGACCGATTGGGCGGGCCATCATATCGACATCGCCCAGTGGGGCATGAACACCGAGAACTCGGCGCCTGTAGAGATCGAAGGCGTTGGCGAGTGGTCGGACGGCCGTGAAGGGCTCTTTGATGTGATGAACGGCTATACATTCAGCGGCAAATACGCCGAGGGCTTTACCATGATCGTTGCCGACAGCCACAGACATAAAATGGGCGTCCGTTTCGAGGGAGAGCAAGGGTGGATCCACGTGGACCGCGGTTTTATCGAGGCGAATCCATCCTCGCTGCTGCGCATTCGGATCAGACCCGAAGAGGTCCATCTTACGGTCAGCACCGATCATCATCAGAATTTTTTGGACTGCGTTCTCAGCCGCAAAAAGACCGTGGCGCCGGTGGAAACCGCGCATCACTCGATTATGGTCGCTCACCTCGGACTGGCGGCCATCAAGCTGGGACGAAAATTGAAATGGGACAACGTCCGCGAACGGTTCATCGATGACGCCCAGGCCGACCGCCTGCTGTCGCGCGCCATGCGCAGTCCCTGGCGAATCGGCTGATTCACGTTTTTCAGGAAGGAGCGTTTTTTTTCATCATGCAGGAACAGAAGAGAAGAGATTTTATCAAACAGACCGCTGCTTGGCTTGGCGCTCTGGCTGCGCCCACTGTTCTGCCCGCCAGGGTCATCGCTCGAGCGGGCCGCATTCTTCCCAGCGAGAAAATCGTCATGGGCTGCATCGGCGTGGGCTGGCAGGGCACGGACAATATGCTGAATTTTCTATCCGAGCCGGATGTACGAATCGTCGCGGTCTGCGACCTCGACCGCAACCATGCGGAGAACGCGCGTACGCTGGTCAACAAAAAGTACGACAACAACGACTGCGCCGTGTACCACGATTTTCGTGAATTGCTCGCCCGGCCCGACATCGATGCGGTGTCGCTGGGCTTGCCGGATCACTGGCATGCCATCCCGGTCATCGAAGCGGCCGAAGCGGGCAAAGACTGCTATGGCGAAAAGCCCTTTGCTCACAGTTTGCGCGAAGGCCGCGCTATGGTGGATGCTTTGCAGCGCCATGGCCGGGTGTGGCAAACCGGCAGCTGGCAGCGTTCCCTGGAGCGCTTTCGCTTTGCCTGCGAACTGGTTTACAACGGCTGCATCGGCCGAGTGAACCATGTGCAGGTGGGGCTTCCAGCCGGCTACAGCGATTTCGCCGGCACGTTTGGCAGGGACCGCGTGACGCCGCCGCCCGCGGAACTGGACTATGATTTCTGGGTGGGCCCGGCGCCCTATTCGCCCTATATCGAATCCCGTACTCATAAGAATTGGCGCTGGCATCTGGATTTCGGCGGCGGCCAGCTCACCGACTGGATCGGACATCACGGCGACATCGCCCACTGGGGACTCGGTTTGGATTACACCGGCCCCATCGAGATCGAAGGCTTTGGCGACTATCCCAGCCACCCGGTTTATAATACCGCCACCCGCTACCGGATCTCCACCCGCTACGCCAACGGCGTACACATGACCATCGCCGGCGGCCACAAGGATATCCGCAGCGGCACCAAATGGATCGGCGAGGACGGCTGGGTGTGGGTGGACCGCGGCGGCATCGATAGCCATCCCAAATCCCTGCTAAACTACCATTTCGGCTCCAATGACCGGCGGCTGTACCGTTCGCCCGGCCATTGCCGTAATTTTTTGGATTGTGTGCGCAGCCGCGGCCTCACTATCACTCCGGCTGAGGTCGCACATCGTTCGGCCACACCCGGCCATCTGGGTCAAATCGCCATGCTGCTGGGGCGCAAGCTTTATTTCGATCCGGAAAAGGAAGTGATTCTCAATGATCCCACGGCCAATGCCATGCTCGGCAACAGTCTGCGTTCGCCCTGGAGCCTGTGATGCGGTTTTCCGTTGACAATGAGTTCCTATTCATAACTTGTACAGAGAGGTTTTTATGAACAATCTGCGCTGTTTGCCGGTTGCCTGCCTGTTTCTTTTCCTTTTCTTTATGGTTGGATCAGGTGTGGCGCAAACGTTGGACCTTCAAAAGCTGGATGCTCTGTTGATTCAGGTTCAGGCCTATGACTGGGGCGCCAGTCGCGAACCGCTCATGCAATATACTGACCTGGAGCGCGCCGCCTACCAGGACCCGGCCATGGTCAGGCTGGTGGAGAAAAAGCTGTTGACCTTGCTTAAAAGCAACGCGTCCCTGGCGGCCAAGCAGTTCGTCTGCCAGCGCTTGAGCGTCATCGGTTCCGAAGCCTCTGCTCCGACGCTGAGCAAAATGCTCAAGGATGAAAAGACCGCGGATATGGCCCGCTACGCGCTGGAACGCATTCCAGGCAAAAAGATCACCGACGCTCTGCACAAAGCGCTAGGTTCATCTCGAGGTCTGACGCGGATCGGCATCATCAACACCCTGGGGCAGCGCGCTGAGGCCGGTTCCGCCGCTGCCTTGATCAAACTGCTGAATCACAGCGACCCCGCGGTGGTCGCAGCGTCAGCCTCCGCATTGGGCAAAATCGGAACTCTCGCGGCTGTGGCCGCTTTGGAGCAGGCTCTGCCAAAGATGAAAACTGATCTCTTGCCTACGGCTCTGCAGGCCATGCTCCAGGCTGCAGATAAACTGGCGCAGACCGGCAACGCTTCCGCCGCTCTCACATTGTACAAAAAACTGCAGGCGCCCGATTATGCGGCGCCCATTCGTGCGGCGGCGCTGAGCGGCCAGGTTGTGACCGACCAGGCCCACAGCCAGGAGATTCTTCTCAACACCCTGCAGAACGCGGACGACAACCAAAAATCCATGGCCATCACCTTGTTGTCCCGCTTGCCGGCTGAGGTGAAAATGGCGCCTTTTGCCGCGTTGATGAGCAGGCTGCCGGCAGAGCTCAAGGTACAGATGTTGACCGCTCTGGCTGTTCGCGGCGATCGTTCGGTGCTGTCCAGCGCCGTCGCCGCGGTGGGGGATGCTGACACGGCGGTACGGATTGCCGCGTTGAAATCACTCTCCGCCCTCGGCGATGCTTCCACCGTTTCCCTGCTGGCTGAAACCGCTGCGGAAAAAAGCGAAGACGAGAAAAAAGCGGCTCAGGAGAGTTTGTATCTGTTGAACGCGCCGAATGTGGATGAGGCGATCATGCAGGCGATCGGCAGTGCCGGCGGCGCGGTCAAGGGAGAACTGATCACCGCCGTGGGCGAACGCAACCTCGCCAGCGCCACGCCGTTGCTTTTTGCCGCAGCGCAGGATGAAAACGCCGGTGTGCGCTTGGCTTCCATCAAGGTGCTGGGCCAAACCGCTGCAGCCGGCGATCTGCCGGCCATGATCGATCTGCTGCTGCAGACCAAGAGCGAAAAGGAGCAGAATGAAGCGGTGACCGCTCTGACCGCGGTTGCGTCCAAGATCGCTGATCCGGACCAACGTGCGGAATTGGTTTTAGCCAGGCTGGCGCAGGTGAAAGACGAGTCCGGCCGGATTGCGCTGCTGCGGGTTTTGGGCCGCATCGGCGCCAGCCCCGGACTGCCGGTCCTTCGTGCGGCTCTCAAGGACAAGAGCGATGAAATTCAGGTGGCCGCCATCCGTGCGCTGTCCGATTGGCCCGGCAGCGAGCCTATCGATGATCTGAAGGCCATTGCGGAGAAAAGCGCTGTCAGCCGCAATCAGGTTTTGGCTTTGCGCGGCTTTATCGGTTTGATTAAAAACGACAGCAGACGGCCGGAAGCCCAATCTGTCGCTCTGTTTCAGCAAGCGCTGGCCCTGGCCAGGGAGGATGCAGAAAAAATCAGCGTTTTGTCCGGACTGGGAGAGCTCAACAGTCTTGCTGCGCTTGAAACTGCGCTGGGATGTCTGGGGAGCAGCGGGTTGCACAATGAGGTCGGCGCCGCGGTGCTCAAACTAGGCCGCAAGCTCTGGAGTCAGAATCCGGCGCCGGTCAAAGCGGCGGTGGAACAGGTTTTGAACATGGTCGATAATCCCGTTCTGATCGCGGATTTGAACAATCTCAAGGCCAGGATTAAATAGCCGCATTGGGCGGTCGGGCGGCCAAAAAGGCCTTGAATAGAATTCTATTTTATGTTAGATTGATAAATCTATTTACCACAGAAAGGAATATGCTGTATGAGTGAACAAAAAAGCGCCCTGGCGGGCAAAGAACTGTCCCGACGGCAGTTTTTAGGGGGCACGGCGGTGGCCTCTTCTTTTATCATCGTTCCGCGCCATGTGCTCGGCGGCCCGGGATTTCAGGCGCCCAGCGACAAGCTGAACATCGCCTGCATCGGCATCGGCGGCAAAGGGTTTTCAGATTCGGAAAAAATGCAAGGTGAGAACGTCATCGCCCTCTGCGATGTGGATGAGGAAAAGCTGACGGAAAAACACGGCGAACAGGACCAGGAGAAGAAAAGTCCGGCGGATCTTTTTCCCAAGGCTAAATTCTACAAAGATTTTCGCGTGATGCTGGAAAAAGAAAAAGACATCGATGCGGTGACGGTCTCCACACCGGATCACACCCACGCCGTGGCCGCTATGATGGCGATGAAGATGAAAAAGCATGTGTTTGTGCAAAAGCCGCTGACCCACACCGTCAAAGAGGCGCGTATGCTGGCAGCGACGGCCAAAGAGATGGGTGTGGTCACTCAGATGGGCAATCAAGGGCATGCTCAAGAAGGCGGACGTCTGATCTGTGAATGGATCTGGGCCGGCACCATCGGCGAGATCCGCGAAGCCCATTGCTGGACCAACCGGCCCATCTGGCCGCAGGGCATCAAGGCGCCTAAAGAGACGCCGTCCTGTCCGCCGACGCTGGACTGGAATCTGTGGTTGGGCCCGGCGTCTTGGCGGCCCTATCATCCGGCCTATGCGCCCTTTGCCTGGCGCGGCTTCTGGGATTTCGGCACCGGCGCCATCGGCGACATGGGCGCGCATATCATCGATCATGTCTATTGGCCGCTGAAATTGAAATATCCTGCCAAAATTTACGCCAGCTCCACCGAGTTCACCGACGACTCGGCGCCGTTGGCTGAAGTGTTGGTATACGATTTTCCCAAACGCGACAAGATGCCGCCGGTGCGCGTGTACTGGTGGGACGGCGGTCTGGTTCCGCCGCGTCCGCTGGATCTCGAGCCCGGGCGCCGCATGGGCGACGGCGGCGGCGGCGTTCTCTTCATCGGCAGCAAAGGCAGCATCATGGGCGGAACCTATGGCGAGAATCCACGCCTGATTCCCGAGACCAAGATGAAAGATTTCAAACGACCGGAAAAAACCATTCCTCGTTCACCCGGCATCCATGAAGAATGGATCGCAGCTTGCAAAAAGGGCGATCCCAAAGCCACCACCACCAATTTCGAATACTCGGGTCCATTGACCGAAACCATGCTGTTGGGCAATGTGGCCGTGCGTATGAAAGAGAAAAATATGGTGTTCGAATGGGACGGCGACAAAGGCGAGATCACCAATTGTCCGGAAGCCAACGCTCTGCTTCATTTCGAATATCGTAAAGGATGGACGCTGTAAACAGCGCTTCATACCAGTCTTTTTCGTTTTCGTTTGAAACAAAAGCCGCCGGATAAACGTTTAGTATTCGACGGGATTATAAAGGAGAAAGCTGCAATGGTCAAATTCTTCAGCACGATGGTTAAACTGGCAACTATGGCATCGGTGGTTCTGGTCTTTTCCGCCTTTGGTCAAACGCCGGCTGGGGGAGAAAAGATGGCGCCGCTGGACATCAAATTGCCCAAACCCATGTTCATCGGCACGCCCACCAACATGAATCTAAAAAATCTGGAAAAGCCGTTGGGCAAAGCCCGGCCCGCTTTTCTGGCGCCGGCCGGCTGCAAAGTTCTTTCGCTGAATAAAACGGTGATCAGCACCGACGACGCGCCGGTGATCGGCGACATTCCCATGATCACCGACGGCGACAAAGAAGCGGAAGACGGCAGCTATGTCGAACTGGGGCCCTTTCTGCAAAGCGTCACCGTGGACCTGGGTGCCAAAAGCGAGATCTATGCCATCCTTATGTGGCACTATCACAAACAGGCGCGCGTCTATTTTGACGTGATTGTGCAGACCGCGGACGACAAGGATTTCACCACCAACGTCAAAACCCTGTTCAACAACGACGACGACAACAGCGCCGGTCTCGGCGTGGGCAAGGATCTCCTCTACATCGAGACCTCTGAGGGCAAACTGGTGGACGCCAAAGGCGTCAAAGGACGCTATGTGCGTTGTTACTCCAACGGCAACAACAACAATGATCTGAACCACTGGATCGAACTGGAAGTCTGGGGCCGGCCGGCCAAGTGACATGAGCCGGCGTGGCCTCGCATTTTTTTTCATTCTGCTCTTCGCATGGGCGCTGCGCACGGACCATCCGGCGAAGCGCCCCATGCATACCGATGAAGCGGTCCACGCCGCTAAATTCGGCGCCCTGCTGGAACATCACCGTTATCATTACGATCCCTATGAATACCACGGTCCCACGCTCAATTATTTCACTCTGATCCCCGCCCGGCTGCGCGGCCAGCGGAATCTGGTGCAGGTGGACGAAGCCACGCTGCGCGTCGTACCGGCGTTTTTCGGCGTGCTGCTGCTGCTGACGTTTCTGGCATTCGGCAGAGAGCTCAATGGCACCGCGCTGGTCATCGCTCTGCTGCTGAGCGCCGTCTCTCCAGCCATGGTTTTTTACAGCCGTTATTACATTCAGGAGATGCTGCTGATCTGTTTCAGCAGCGCCGCCCTGGCAGGGGGCTGGCGCTTCGCCAACGACGGCAGGGCTTCATGGGCGGTTTTCACCGGCGCGGCCATGGGCCTGATGCACGCGACCAAAGAGACATCGCTCATCGCGTTTTTCGCCTTGGCTCTTTCTCTGCTGGTCGTGTTTGTATTCGACCGGTCGCGTTTCGCCGCGGTGCGAAATCGAGACGGTCTGAAGAATACGGCGCTGCTGGCGGCCGTGGCCCTGTTGGTCTCCGGGCTTTTTTATTCTTCCTTCGGCTCGCATCCGGCCGGAATGCTGGATGCGCTGAAAAGCATCCAGACCTATCTACACCGCGCCGTCGGGCTGCATCAGGCGCACCTGCACCCGTGGTATTATTATTTCAAAGTACTGCTGTTCAACCACGCCCCCGGTCGGCCGCTGTGGAGCGAAGCGGCCGTGGTGCTGCTGAGCCTCTATTCATTCTATCTGATTTTTTTCAGGCGGTCCAGAGCGCCATCGCTTTTGCTCTACCTCGGCACCTACACCCTGGTCCTGGCAATCGTTTACAGCGCTTTGTCCTACAAGACGCCATGGAGCATGCTGGGGTTTTATCAGCCCATGATCCTGCTCGCCGGCTTTGCGGCGGCCCGGATTGCGCAAGCGCTGCCGGGAAAGACATGGCGGCTCGTCGGTTTGGTCGTCGTGGCTTGTGTCGCCGGCCACTTGCTTTGGCAAACCCGGCTGCAGAACAGCAAGTATGATTGCGATCCTTCCAATCCCTATGTCTACGGCCATACCGGCGGCGACGTGTTTAAAATCGTCGAACGAATACGGCAGTTGGCTGAAGCTCATCCGCTCGGCAAAGAGGTTTTTATTGAAATCGTGTGCACGGCGGACGATTACTGGCCTTTGCCCTGGTATCTGCGCGATTTCACTAACGTGGGCTACTGGAATCAGGTCGAGCTGAACGCGCCGCTGGCTGAACTGGTGGTGGCCGGCCCGGATCAGGAGCAGGCGGTTCTGCATAAAGTGTATGAGACTCCGCCGCCGGGCGAACGCAACCTATATGTGCCGATGTTCGATGAATATGTGGAATTGCGTCCGGGCGTGGAACTGCGCGGTTATGTGACCAACGCGTTGTGGGAGCGCTGGCTGCGCAGCCGGTAGTTTTTGTCATTCCGAGCCCGCAGCGCAATTTCCAGCGTCAGGCGTTGAATCTGCACAGAACGAGGAATCTAACGACGAACGCTACAAACGACAGGGCAGGGACCTGCGCGAGAATGCATTTCGACCTCTCGACAGACGCTGATCAGCCCGCCATAAAGGATTGCCCGATGCACCGCCGCTCCTCTGGAAAATAAATGGTTCAGCCTCTCGACAAATCCATTCACCCTCTTTCTCCCGGCGACGCCCTGCGCTTTTCCCATTTCGCCATGGCCACAGAATTCGAACTCTATATCTTCGGCATTGATGCGGAATACGCCGGCCAGGCGAGTCAAGCGGCTTTCGCCGAGCTGGATCGCCTGGAGAACGTGCTGTCGCGCTTTCTGCCCAACAGCGACATCTCGCGCATCAACCATCTGCAGCCCGGACAACATTTGATCATCGGTCCGGACGCCATGGCCTGCTTGAAGGCCTCTTTCCGTCATTACCTTGAGACACAGGGCGCGTTCGACATTACGGTGGGCGCGCTTTATGCATGCTGGCTGAATGCGGACAAATCCCTGCGCCATCCGTCGGAAGAGGAGATCGAAGCAGCCGGCCGCAAAACCGGATTGCACCATCTCTTTTTCGACGAGGCGAATTTCCTGGTGGCCAAAGAGGTGGCAGGCCTGCAGATCGATCTCGGCGCCTTTGGCAAAGGTTATGCGGTGGATAAAATGGCAGAAGTGCTGGCTGAATGGGGGATTGAAACCGCATTGATTCACGGCGGCGCCAGTTCAGTCTATGCCCGCGGCGGGGAAGGAGGTTGGCAAACCACCATCAGCCATCCGCTGGACCATTCGCGCATTTTGCGCGGAATAGCGTTAAAAGAAATGGCCATCTCCGGCTCCGGACTGCAAAAGGGCAGTCATATCATCGATCCGCTGCATGGCCGGCCGGCTCAAACTCATCTGGCCGCCTGGGCCATCGCCCCGGATGCCGCAGCCAGCGACGCACTCTCCACCGCGTTCATGGTGATGAGCACGAAGCAGATAGAGTCCTATTGTAAAGACCATCCGCAGGTGGCAGCAGCCCTGCTGCCCTTTGCCGCGGATGCCGGGCTGATCACCTTTAATTTCGACGCTATTTCCCCTGATCCGTGAATGCCGGGTCCATTCGTCCAGCTCTTCATCGCCTTGAAACGCTGCCGGAAGGAAACAAAGCCCACCCAGCGGACGCAGCAAGAACGCTTTCCGCTATGGCATAAAGATCATTTTTTTGGATAACGCCGTCCGACCGGCTGTTAGACAGTACAGATACACTCCGGCCGCCACACTCCGGCCCTGGTCATCCTTGCCGCTCCAGACGACGCGATAGCGGCCAATGCCCTGATGTTCCTGCACCAGGGTCGCCACCTTTTGCCCTTGAAGGTTGTAAATGGAAAGATCGACGTATGAACCCTTTGGTAGATCGTATACTATCATGGTCTGCGGATTGAACGGGTTGGGATAATTCTGCTGCAGGGCGAAATCCTCCGGCAAGACCTCGGGGATCGTGATCGGAATGGCGCTGACTTCTGTGACCGGATCGTATTCAAACAGAAAAATGCCCGCGTCGTTGCTCACCGCCGGGCTGATGCTCGCGACCAAGTCGCCATGATCCTTTCCATCTCCGTCGAGGTCGCCGATGGCGCAGGCGGTGTATTCCAGCTTGTCCGTTTCGTCTTTGTAAATGACATAATACCCATAGTTGTCGGGATTGGTCACATCGTTATCCCCTGTGGTGTTCAGCCACTCCAAATCCACAATCGTGTTGGAAGCGTTGCCCGCTGCATAGAGATCCGGATAGCCGTCTCCGTCCAGGTCCCCAACCTGTCCGCCGCGAAAGTTGGCGTCCTCGAACAAGAACACCAGATCGATAAAATGATCCGCATCAAACAGCTTGGTCAGGTCGGTGACGTCATGAATGATGTAAATGAATCCATCCTGTCCGAATATAAACCCTTCATTGCGGCCGTCCTGATTGATGTCGGTGATGAGAATGGTGGACTGGCATCCGGTATAGATCTCCGGCAGTTCAGCCGGAGCCCAGCGGCGAACCTTTTGATACGTATCCTCCCCTGTGTTGGTAAATATATAAAAGGACCCCGGTTCTCCTTCACTGGAACAGAGCACGTCCATATGGCCGTCATTGTTGATGTCGCCGACGCCGGCGCCGTGAATGCGATCAGCGACCTCCACACCTTCTGAGGACTGTTCTACGAACTCGACTTTCCAGGAGGGGTTTTGGAAACTCTGGTTTTCCAGCGATAGGATCGCCAGATATAATCCGTTCTGTCCGCGATAGGTGAGGACAAATTCGGGTTCAGGATCGGAATCCATATTCAGCAGTCTGCTGGTATTTTCCAGTTCCAAGCTGTTGTTCTGGTTCCGTGGCGGATCATACATCATGGTCGGAGTCTGTGGAATTCCATTATCCGTGCCATCCCACTCGAACACTTTCAGCCCGGGGTCGCCTGTCTCCGCCTCATGGATCACGATCAATTCCGGATTTCCGTCGTTATCCAGATCGCCGCTGAAGATGCTTCTTTCGGCTCCGCCGACCATCACTCGTTTCCAGATCAGATCATATTTATTGTCGCCGTTGCCATGCGATTCCCAAATGAACAGAGTGGTTTTATCGGCATCGTAGGCGGCGATTTCTTTTTTCCCGTCTAAATCGAGATCCCAACCGGCTTCCACTTCCCAGGCTCTGGAGATGGTCTTTCCCCAACCGGCGCCTCCGTCCCAGACCCGCTGGAATTTTTCATTGGGTTTGTCGATCTGCGCCAAAAGCGGCGCGGCGGTAAACAACGCTGCAGCGGTGAACAAAAGCCTGACTTTTTTCATGATTCACCTCACTCTTTGACTTTCCACGGCTGATGCAGGGATTATCGAACAATGATGAACATGAAAACAGGAACACAAGCTAATACAATCGGCGATGCAACAGCTGTGCGCAGCGGCTGGATGTAGGAATCGATCATCATACGGCGGATATTCGGTTTCGCGCGCTTTCAGGGTCTCCAATGGACGAAAAATTAAACAGTTTTCTTTTGATAATCAATCGAATTCTTAATTTTATGAACTGAAAATAAATGAGAAAATTCTTGCTATTTTGCGTCAAATTGTTTAAACTTTTCGCTATAATATTGTCCGGCAATAGTGAAATCGGGTGGGATTTATCATGATCAAGGGCACAGCATTTTTATCCCGTGAAGAGGAAAGCTGTGCCCTTTTTTTATTTTAATCCTTGCACAAGGGGTAGCGGGTGGGAATCTCTTGCCCTTTCACGCCCTGTAATTCGTTTGCTGCTTTACGCAATGCCGTTTTTCCCAGAATCACCATGACGCTGAATGATCACTTGGGCTGGAACAATGGGCCAGTCTGGAATCCGAGCAGGATTGAGAGACCGGTTCATTCATGTCCTGTTATTCTGCAAGTGTGCTATAACAAAGAATGAGCCGTCGGCAGTGGCTCCTTCCAAGTGCGGGGGTCGCTGCGTTGACAGTTTACAATTATTGCATATTAGATTGCGGCTGCAAATATATAGATAAAAATCCTCGGCTATGGCCATACGTGGCATTTTCACCGCTTGCCAACGAATTTAAAGAACGAATGCTGTTGAAAATCTTATGAATAACTCCACTGTTTATGATCATACGTGATTGGGCGCAGGCTAATATACTGGGGTGGCGGATGCTGCGCGCCGCGCTAACGGGCCGGCGATAGTCATCCACTGCAAGTCCGGCGCTGCGAGCCGTCCATCCCGCCTCTGCAAGCGAAACGTCCCTGCGCACGCTGAGCTATCTATGGCAAGCACGATCGATTCGTGGACCTGTCGGCAAAAGGAAGGAAAGAATGGCCGCTCATGACCGAGTAACGGAGAGATTGCCTGCATTGTCTAATGCATTCAGACAATTCCAGCAGAGACCGCGATTGAACGTACACAGACTCATTTCCTGCTGCTTGATTTTGCCGATCCTCGCCATGGCCTTCGTATTTTTCCTCATGCCCGGGCCTGCGCGCGCACAGGAGGAATTGAGGCAGAACGTCAGCACCCTGTGCAAAAGAGTGTTTTACGGCGTTCACGTAGATGCCGAAGCTGTGGTCCGCACCAGTTGGCAGCAAAGCAACATCGAAAGGGTAATCGACGTCGAGGTCGACCGCGCCATTGCCGAGACGAAAAAACATACTTCCTATAGTCGACGGTTTATCAGCGGCTGGAGCCAGGAGACCGCGCGACAGCTGGCGGAGGAGGTGGCCACGCGGGCCTTCACCTCCGAGGCGTTGAAACAGGAAATGGAGCGTCTGGCAGAACGCATTGCTGTCAATCTCACCAATGAACTCGAACCCTCGTCCCAGCGGGCCGTTGAACGGGGACTGACTTCCATTCAAACCTATCTGGGCTCCAACTACTCAAAGCACCTCGTGCCCGCCCTGCAGAGGCATGTTAAAGAAATTCATTTGCAGCCCGGAACAGAGTTCGGCCTGGACAATATAGGCGATACCGCCGCCAGGCACGCAGTCGCTATCAGCGGAATTACCGTCATTATCGCATCGCACCTGGCAAGCAAGGTGCTGAGACAACTGACGGAAAAGATCTTCCATCGGATCGTCGGACGTTTGGTCTCCCGTATTTTAGGACGGGTGGGCACCGCGGCCATTCCGGTTGTGGGTTGGGTCATCGGCGCCGGCATGCTCGCTTTTGACCTTGTTCATGGCGCTGACGGCGCCTTGCCCGATATACAAAAAGCGCTGAAGAGTCATGAAACAAAGGCCGAACTATGCCATCAGGTCGTCCAAACATTCAGGCAGGAACTGCCCGGCATTCTGAGCGATGCGCAAAACGAACTCGCCACGGAAGTTTTCAACATATGGTTGACGTTCCTGGGAAAGTATCCTAGCGTCCTGATGCTGACCCGCGAGAGCGCTCTTTTCCGGACGGAAATCGTCGAAAAGACTCCGGCAGACTCGGCGAATTTCGACAGACTGGCGCATCTCGTGGAAGTATCGCTCAAGGTTTCGTCAAAGGCCGAGGTGATCGGGTTGGTGGAACGGGGAATCCTACAGCAGCTCAAGCTCCTTTCGGTAGAAAGTCACGCGATTATCCTCGAGACCGGTTCGCCGCAGGTTTTATACCAGTGGAGCGAATTGGCGCAGGAACGCTTGATCGAGGTCACCCGGCTCGGCCTGTACCGCCACATGAAACCCACTGATCTTGATCGAGGTCAGCTTTTCCTGCTCCTGGAAATGAAAGACCCAAAGTCTGTCGAGAATTTATGCAGGTTGGATCTGGGCGACGTTAAAACCGCACTGCGGATTTTTCCCGCGGAACAGCTGGGCCGTCTTGTCAAGTGGCTCGATTTGGACGCCATGAGGACGATGGTCCGGTATGGCGACAACGCCCCGATCGACGTCACCGAAGAGTTTATTCGACGACTGGCCGCCGACCCGCGGCTTATCCAGTTGATCGGCAGCGACGGATTGAACCAAGTCTTTCTGACCGGCGGAACGGTTGCGGACCTAAAATCATTTCTTTTCTGGCATGCAGTGAAGCGCTGGATTGGGGTTTTGATTCCAACCGGCCTTCTTTTCGCATTTTTGCTTCACCTCTATTTTTCCCGTTGGCGGAAGCGGCCGCCCGTTGATCCTGCACGATCGAAAGGAGGCGCCAAGACATGAGCTCGGAGATGATACTGCTTACTACAGCAGCGCCAGACGAAGCGAGAACGCAAGTGGGCGCTTTTCTTTTCGCGTCGAGCGTCTGCGCCGCAAATGTCGTTCGAGACATTAAAGAGAACATAAAAAATCTAACCGGAGGCAATCTTCATCATTATGAGGATTTGATTGAGAGGAGTGTGGCTCGAGCGATGGAGCGCCTGGGGGAGAAAGCGCGAGCTTTAGGATACAACGGCATTGTCAATATACGGATTTCCCATCCTGCCGTGGTGGATGGAACCGTATCCGTCACTGTCTATGGCAACGGATGCGTTTTTGTTCGCTCCCAGGAAGGAGAGACGACGCCGGGCGATCCTGGCGCCCTGAAGTGAGGAATGCCAAAGCCGCTCGATCCGGCAGACGATTGACGATCGTTGCCGTCCAACCATGGCTGCAACCGGCACGTCCCTCAGAAAGCTATGCTTTCTTCGGTCGATGCAGTCGATCCATTGAATGGAATATTCTAAATATCTTTAGGATCGGAATGGATCTGCTAATAACTATCGATTGTTACCAATTGGGCTTTTAACAATTTTTATCACAACAATTTTTCCGTTTTCGCAAATAAACAACATCACAATTTGAGATATTTCAGCAGCGTTTGGTTACCTGCCGGCACTAATGTGAGGATAATAAAATGAAAATTTTTATTTCTTATTGTCACGAAGATGAAGCGATAGCCCATCTTCTTGGATATATTTTTCGTCAGCATAAAATCGAATGCTTTATTGATCGCTCTTTAAAAGCCGGAACAAGATTCGATACAGCTCTTCAGGAAATGATACGTTCTTCAGATGCTGTTCTGGTACTTTTCACTGAAGCCACTCAATCTTCAGCTTGGGTAAATCAAGAAATCGGGTTTGCTATGGCTTGCGGTAAAGTCATCTGGCCATTAGTCATGGCAGAAAATGTCAAACTTGAAGGAATGCTCGCAACATTTCAATGGTATTCCTTATTTGACTGGACTAATCCGGAACGTACTGTTAAAAATTTAATTTCTGGCCTCAAAGAAACAGGACGTGGAATTCAAAATCATGAATCTCATAAAAAGCTTGGGTTCGACCGTGTGATCACTGGAAAAATAGAAAGAACAAAATTTATTATCGAAAGATTTACTCACCTACTTCAAAAACCAGCAAGACGGATTACGATTTATTCTCAAGCTGCATTTTCTACCTTTGCAGTTTCCGACGACCCAATGTATAAAGAAGCAGGACAGCATTCAGATGAATATATTAATCTCCTTCTAAATGAAAGAAAGCTGTTCCATCAGCTTGTGGTTCGGCCGACCACTACTTTTAAAATGCTTCTATGGCCTGTTCGGTCCTATGAACAGAAATACTTAGCAATAAGATTTAAAGCTCTCCTAGCATGGATGAATGAAGTAAAAAACCTTTCTAATATTGATTTTTTATGTACCCACTACCTTGGGCCTAATAGATACATAGTTCTTGATGATTTTTGTCTTGAGGGCTACAAATTGCATCACACCTCTGGATATGAAATGAGTATTGTCAAGTACCAACCGAGCAAGATAGAAGAAGCGATATCAGATTTTGATGCTATTTACCAAAATTCACGCAGGGATGGAAAATCAAAAGAAACCGCTATAAAGCAGGTTGAAGCGATGTATCATAACCTGTCTCAACTTGGTGGAAGGCAGCAATAAGAAGGTTGAAGGTTTCCTGCAGATGAAAAATAATTCTATGAAGGTTGATTCAATTCATTGTGCTGTTATGGTTTCCTAGTCTGAATTTCTCGATAGAGGTGACACCATAAACAGGTACTCTTGAGCGTCGTTCCATAATATTCTATTTTGTATAAAAAGAAAAATTCTGAAAATAAAAAATCTTTAAAGTCTCAATCGCCCTCTTTTTTTTAACCAGTGCGCGGCCATTCCAAATAAACGCATTTTGGCATAACTATTTTCCCAGCCATCAGTCGATGCCACAGGTTTCAGGGGATAATAACCACCGTTCATTCGACAGGACCGCTATGAATCGCAGAAATTTTCTCCACCTGACCGGCGCCGGCGTCATCAGCGGCGCCTTCTCCCGCACACTCCTGGCAAAGGACGGATCCGCGGCCTTGGCTGATGACCCTGTAGAGATCAAGGGAGCTGTTGTTCTGTGCAATCACTGGACCGAGTGCGGCATCGGCGGAACCTTTCCCAGCGGCGAGATCAACCATCGTTGGTATGCCTCCTGTTACAGCACGGTTTTCAACCTCGAGCAGAGCCGGCGATGGCTGAGTGAGGATCACGCAAATCGTTTCTGTCATGAACTGGATATGTTTTTCTTGCCCGCGCTGGAAAAAGAAGATCCAAGCTATCTGGCCAGCGTCGTCGAAATTTTGCGATCCGGCAAATTAGAACTGGTCGGCGGCGCCTTCGGTCAGCCGGAAAGCCAGGTTTTCGGCTGGGAATCCGCTTTACGCCAGCTCTCCTTAGGACAGCTGACGGCGCAAAAATATATCGGCAAGTTCATCGACACCTATCTGGTCGAAGAGCAGTCCTTTTACACTCAGCTGCCGCAGATATTGAAACTTGCGGGATTCAAATATGCGTCGCTGCAATTTCAAAATTCCGGAACACCGGACGCACAGAACGTCGACCTGATCTGGTGGAAAGGCCCGGACGGCAGCAGAATTCTCACCGTGCCCAACCACGCCGGCCTGACCGGCTGCTATAAACAGGAGTCGCTGGAACCCTACCGCACGGCCCTCGAAAGCATGAGGCATTTCAAATCGCCGCTGATCTTTCAGTGGCTGGAATTGTGGGTGCCGGGCATGGACTGGGGCGCCTCTGTGGCGCCTTATAAAGAGGCCATCGACTGGGCGGCTGCGCAGGGTTTTAAACAAATGACTTTGACGGAATATATCGAATGGGCCGGCTCCCGCAGCGAGCCCGGCGAAGCGCTGCTGAAAATGGATCAGTCGAATTACGATAATAATTTCTTTCAGGGGGGATGGGGCTATGAAAACGAGCGGCAGGCGCGCTTGTGCAATCAATGTGAGAGCCTGCTGCTTTCTGCGGAGAGTCTGGCGGCGCTGGCCGAAGATGAAATATGGAAACGAAAACTCGAGCAGGCGATCGCCGACGGCTGGCCGCGGATGCTGATTTCGCAGAATCATGATGCCTATCTGGCCGGCTCCATCCTCTTTTATCTCGATGGCGTCAAGAGCTATCAGAGCGAGCTGACCGTCCAACAGAGCCGATTGATCCACGACGCATTACAAAAAAAAATGGGATTGAACGCAGCGGTCAAACCAGGGTCGTTCAAGCTGTATAATCCTTGTCCCTGGCCGGTGACAGCGCCGGTTATGTTTGAAATCGATGATTGGGGTGATCTCGGCCAAACCTATTATATATATGGACTGCCGCAAGGCCGCGAGAGCGTGACGCCGGCTTTTCGCAGCGACAGCGGTAGAATAACCACCAGCCCGGTCATGGTGTCTTTACCCGCCCTGGGCGGCATCGATTTGCAGCTCGATAAAGTCGAAGGCCCGGCTGCCCCAAACAATCTGAAGCAGTTATCGACGCCGGATAACGGCCACTCCTGGCAGGTCGAGAACGACGCCTTTCACGGCATTACGTTTGGGCCGCTCACCGGTACGTGGAAACAGATTGGCCTGTTTTTTTACGATCATCCGAACACGAACATTGAAACCATGCACACAGATCTGGCAACGGCGCCGGCCCGGATCGAAAAAACCATTGTCGCTCCTTCGGGCGAGACCGTGGTTTGGAAAAAGGACTTGATGCGCATCAAGGAGGCCGAAGAGCCGGCTTTGCGCTTGGCTGGATTGACCTATGCCGGCCAGGCGGGGATCGACCTGGTTGAGTTTCAGTTCCGGCTGGAAAGCACTATTCGTTTTCAGGTCGGACCGCGGCCGGAAGAAACTTGGAATTTTCAGCTGCGATTGGGCGATACGCCGAAGGCGATCTATGCGGATTCTCCTTTTGCAGAAGAGCAGCGTCAGACAGATCGATTTTACTGTTGCCGCTATATCCGTTTTGAAATGGCGGATCGCGACATTCTGTGGTGCCCCTCGCAGAATACGCTGTTCCGTAACCTGGACAAACGGGAGAAGGGATTGTTCGAGTGCAAAGTGTTGGACTTTTCTTTTAACGGCGTCACCCAGTGGGGGTTCCGCTTTTATGCAGCTGAAACAATCACTCCGGCCGATTCGATACGGCTGGCCGAAAGCTTTCACCGCCGGTGCATTCCTCTGCCCGCGGACACGCCCGCTTTGACCGATTCGGGCCTCGCTTGCGATCAACAAGAGATCGTCCTTTTTCACCTGATGCCGGCCTCCCGTCCATCCGCTGTCCTGGTGAGAACCTGCAATGTTTCGGATCAGTCCATCACCGCTCAATTTAAAATGCGCCTCAAGCCGAAAAGCGTCAAACGAGTGGATTTGCTTGCCAACGTGATGCAGGATGACGTCGACCGCCATGGCCGCGGTTGGATTCATCGGTACCGGCCCTGGGAAATCGCTACCTTTGAACTACGGGTTTGATAGGGATGGAAGCGTTGGTGGAAAAGATCGAGAAAGAGGGCAATAGGCCTGATCAAGCCAGAGTGGCGAACAGAATCCCTATTCGCTTTTTAAAAATCTATTGCGGTCGAATTCTTCTAGAATATGCAGAGATGCCGCCTATTTCAGCGCGGTTGTCGCACGTTAAAACGCACTACAGCCTTTTGTCCATCATGCAAGACCCGCGAGATGGATAACAGCGCCGAGAAAAGGTTAGCGGCAGGCCTTATTTCCGTTTAGGCCAATTGACCTCAACGCTCTTTTTAAAGCGGTAAGAGAAAGGCAACAAACAAGCTGTCTGTGCCTTCCTCTTCTCCGTTTTTTGGGGGTATTTTATTATATGCATTCTTTCTTTTCGTCGCAA
>JAKQNR010000012.1 GCA_029565685.1 bacterium
GATATTGCTTGACTATGGCGAACATGTGTTCCTGTTTTTCTAAGCGGCGTGTGGGCATGGTGGTCTCTCCTTGGTTGGACGCCGCCAATATACGAAATTTCTAGTTCGCCACGCATATGTACTTCACAGGGTGGATACGAATCCAAAGAAGTGAACCGCCGAAATTTTCTCAGCACCAGCCTGACCGGCGCTGTAGCGCTGGCGGCAGCGGCAGGAATCCCAACTATTTGTCAATGCAGGATGTGCCTATTGCTGCGCTCCTTCTTCTTGTTATCGTCCATATTTTTTACTGCCAACGGCATGGCCGGACAAATCACAGGCCGAGTGATTACGCGGGAAGGCAAAGCGATACCTCATGCAGTCGTGCAGGTGATGGGTGTGCAGCAAGTCAGCGCGGATAGAACCGGTCATTTTATCACCAAACCCTTGACGCCTGGTGAATATACCCTAAAGATCTCTCATATCGGTTTCGAACAGAAAATCATCCTCAACATCCGCATAAGCGAAGAACCGTTCCGTGACCTTGGTGATCTGGTTATGGAAAACCGGATCATGCCGCTGGGTGAGATGATTGTATCGGCGACACGGGTTTCTGCGCCGAGCTTTGTTGATTCCGCTCCGCTTAATCTTATTCCATTTTCGCGAGTGCAGGAAAGGGCTGCCAAGACCTCGGCCGAGGCGTTGCGTGAAGAGGCCGGAATTTCCGTTCAAAAAACCAATCATGGCGGCGGGTCAGCCATTATCCGCGGATTGAGTTCCAACCAAATTTTGCTGCTTGTCGACGGCGTTCGACTCAATAACTCGACCTATCGGCTCGGCAATCATCAATATTTGACCACCATAGATCCAAACATGCTGGAGCAGATAGAGGTCGTGCGCGGTCCAAACTCTGTTTTGTACGGCAGCGATGCATTGGGCGGAACTATAAATCTTGTCACCAGAACGCCTTCCTTTGCTGCAAGCGGCTGTGAATTGACCTATGGATTGCTCAACCGTTTTGCGTCCGCTGATCACGAAAAAACCACTGCAGGCGCCCTTTCCATTTCCGGCAAACGGGTAGCGATAGATTTGGGCGGCAGTTATAAAAACTATGATGATTTGCGGCGCGGCGCCAATAGCGCTCATCAGGAATTGGAAAAGTCAAAAAACGGCGCGGTGCAATCGCCAAGCGGTTTTTACGCTTATGATGCAAACGGAAAGCTGGTATACAATCCCCATCATCAGCAATGCTGGACCCTGGCCTATCAGTCCTGTCGGCAAATCCGTGTGCCGCGCTATGATAAATACGAGCTGGAAGATTATTATCGCTGGGTATATCATCCGCAAAAACGCGATTTGCTCTATCTGAATTTCAAAGATCATTCTCGAATAAAGTGGCTGGGCGATGTGCAAACCTTCGTTTCCTGGCAGAGACAGGAGGAGGGCCGGGAGCAGCAAAAACGGATGGATACGGATTTAACAGTAGAAAATGATATCGTACATACCTTGGGCGCCAGCGTGCAATTTAATCCGGTGTTTGCCGATCATTCGGTCATGTATGGAGTCGAAGGATATAAGGATTTTATAAAAAGCAACGCCTATAAAACAATCGCCATGTCGCAAGCAATGCAATGGCAACCTCGCGGCCGTTATCCGGATGGTTCAGAGTATACAACCTCTGGGCTGTTTATTCAAGATCAATGGCAGATCGATCCATACTTTAAAGTGAGGCTGGGCACGCGTTTCTCTTATTTTAACGCCCATTTCATGGGCGATGCCCAAAAAGTCGTACAGCAATTCAAAGCGTATACTGCAAGTTTGGGCGCGGTTTATTCAGTGACCACTTTTTGCAATCTAGTCGGCAATGTCGGACAGGCATTTCGCGCGCCCAATCTCAGCGACATCGCCAAACTGGGCGAATCCAAGGGAAATATCTATGAAGTGCCCAATTACCGTCTCGAACCGGAAAAAGTGTTGAATGTCGATATTGGTTTCAAGATCAACGCCAGACCATTGAAATTAGATTGTTCAGCTTATTATGCAAAAATTTACGATCTGCTAGCCAGCGCTGAGGCAAGCTATCATGGTTCGAAAACCATCGTGCTGAATGGCATCGCCTATCGGATAAAATCCAAACAGAATATCGGTCAGGCTTATATAAGAGGTTTAGAAGCGTCGTTTGCTTGCCAGATTTATAAAAAATTGAATTTTCATGGAAATATTTGTTCTACAATTGGGCACAATACCACTTTGCATGAACCTGTCGGCGGGATTCCCCCGGCATTCGGCTTGTTCGGATTTAAGCTGGCGTCAGAAAGATATTTTCTATCCGTCTATACTCGATTTGCCTCTCGTCAAAACCGATTGTCCAGCGATGACTGTGACGATCCGCGTATTCCGGTCGACGGCACCCCGGGGTGGCAGATTTTCAACCTGCGCTTTGGCGGTTATGCATTCCCCTGCTGCCGATGGCGGTTAGGTGTAGAGAATATTTTTGATGTGAATTATCGGGAGCATGGATCCGGGATTAATGGGCCGGGGAGGAATGTCATCATCAGTTTAGAGCTGGGCTCCGGTCCAGGCAATAAATAGATTATTGCCTGACAGGGCTGTCTGGACTGCCCCGTAAAAGTGGATACATGATCAAGTTGCCGGGTTAACTCTTTCAAGCTGTAACCCAAGTTCGACAGTTGTAGGCAAAAATCGGCCTGTTGGAACAAGATAAATTGAATAAAAATAGCAAATCGACTGTCAAAAAGCGCGAAATAGTGTAGGCACATGAGATTACAATAAGTACTTGAGAATAATGTTTATTATGCCTGTATTATAGGCATGTACATAAGACAGATTACACGCAAAAACAAAGACGGCTCCAAAGTCACCTACGTCCAGCCAGCCCACGATGAGCGCGACCCCGAAAAAGGCTGCGCCGTGGCCAAAATTCTCTTCAACTTTGGACGCATCGATGATCTGGATGTCGATCAGCTCAAGCGTTTGGTCGGAAGCATCTCGCGCTTTCTGTCGCCAGAAGATGCCCTTGAAGCCAAAGCGGCTCTTAATCTGGGCGCCAGTAATGTCAAATTAAAATCCTGCCGCAGCTATGGCGGCATCTATCTTTTAGCTGCACTCTGGCAGCAGCTTCACCTCAAGCAAATCCTGGAAAAGGATCTCAAAGGGAGCAAATACCAGGTGCCGATCAGCAAAGCCGTATTTGCCATGGTGGCCGACCGCTGTCTGGCGCCCTCGAGCAAACTGGCTATTACAGAGTGGATCGAGCGCGACGTTCACGTACCAGGCCTGGAAGAGATCGAGGTACAGGGTGCTTTACCGGGCCATGGATTATCTTCTCGAGCGTCAGGAAGAACTGGAAAAAGAGATATTCTGGTCGGTATCCACACTTTTAAATCTGGAAGTTGATCTGCTGTTCTTTGATACCACCTCGACCTATTTTGAGACTGAGAATCAAACGGACCTGAAGAAGCGTGGCTATTCCAAAGACAATTTGCGCTATCTGCAAAGGGCTGGTGGACATTACATTGTCGGCCGTAAGCTGAAAAGCGGTGAACCAGCCGCGGAACTGGCTTTGGCTCGCAAGGGGCACTATACCCAGATCAAGGAAAACCTTCGAGCCCGCGAAGTTAGTTTGGGCGGTGATGGTGAAAAACGCAAGAGGCTCGTGCTGGTCCGAAACAGCGATGAAGAGAAGAAACAGTTACTGGTTCGTCAGCAGATCGTCGAGACCATAGAAGAAATGCTTGAAAAGATCAACAACCGCAAAGGGCATGCGCATACCAAAGCCACTTGTGCGCTCAAATCACACGCGGTATATGGCAAATATGTGAAAGAACTGCAGGACGGCCGTCTCAAACTGGATAAAAGCAAGGCGGCTGATGAGAGCCGCTACGACGGCAAGTTCCTGATTAAAACCAGCGACGATACACTGTCTTTGCGTGATGTCGTGCTAAGCTACAAACAACTTAATGACGTGGAAAAAGCATTTCGCACGCTCAAGACCACGCTCGATCTACGACCCAATTATCATAGCAAAGATGAGCGGATTCGCTGTCATATCTTCCTTTGCTTTTTAGCTCTGGTGTTGGTACGAATTGTCGAGAACAAGACGAAACGGTCGTGGCCGTCGGTTCGTCAGGAAATGGCGCGCTTGTTTCTTGGCGAACTGATAATCGAAAAGCAACACATCCAGCAGTTGACCGAGCTTACGAAAAACCAAAAGGAAATCTTGGCCAAACTCGGTATTGCAGAGCCACAATCTATTGTAGACATACGCTAAAGCTGATTCTGTAGTAACACGCGTGTACTACGCTTTTCGAGCTTATTATGTTGTATTATAGGGATTAATCCCTATTCTTTTTTGCCTACTACTGTCGAACTTGGGCTTTAAAAGAAAGAGAAAAATATCAATATATGTTTTAATCCGCTCACCTTAACAACCTCACAATTATTTTTAAATACTTTAAGTATGTATGTTTATATAGTTTGTGCTTTTAGCGAGAATCAATTAAGACTTGCTGAAGTGATTAAACCTACTTGTTTTGGTTTCTTTTCCAAATCAATTTTTTGAGAATCCCGGTCTTGATAAAACTCATCTGAAGTAATTGTTCTTATCTATCTCCGAGATAAGGTGTTTTGAATCTAGATAAATCTCTATTTGTTTCACGTTCAATATGATCTCTGAGCTGTGCAGGATGAATTCCTGCTTGAATTAATTCATCAACAGAATATGTTCTGGTTGGACCTATTGTAATTTCTTTTGAAAAATCCCTTTGCTCAAATCCTTTCTTCTGGCCAGGACCTAGATATTCTAGAATCATCCATGATTTTCTATCCCAGGGTGTGAGGTCATAAATATTATTGTCGAGCCTTTCTTTTAAAAAATTAATGACACTAAAAATGCCGGCATAAGGTCCCACAGATCCAGCAAATCTTCCAGCATCATTTAATCCTGTAAATAACTCATGAGGAAGAGAGCAAAGAAAAACAGAATCTGGAAGCTGATTGTGAAATGTGGACCTGGCATAAAAAATTATTCCTGTATTTTTGTCTAATTCGGTTGATGTGGCAGCTTGCTCACTTTCGGGATTTGAAAACTGTAAAAAATCTACAACATAGATGCCTTTTGTTCCATACTCAGGAGGATTTGTTCCGACTTCAACAACAGGATTTACTAAAAACCCATTCAATCCTGCGGCAAAACTTCCTTTTATGTATTTTTCAATTATTCCTGGCCAATGTTTTTTTCCTTCAGGAATGTTCCTTATATCTATATAAAAGTGCGGTTGTTCAGTCATTATACATGCCTGACCGCCCTCATAATACATTTTGAACATCTTCTCAAATACTTCTTTTTGCAGAGGTGTAAAGTTAATTTTATCGACAACAAAAACAGGCAATGTTTGATTATTCCCTTTAACATCAAACAATCCTAGTTTCATCTCGTAAACTTTATCTGATTCTTGAACAATCAATCTATATTGACCTGCAAACATCTTTAATTCTGCAAAGCCGTTCTGTGTTATTACATCCAGTGTGTCTCTAAGACCTATTGCAGATATTTTAGGAGAATAAAATGTTGAATCAAGAAGACCTAAAACATTAAATCTGACATCAACCAAGTTATCTAAGGGCACGTTTCCTAAATTAACGTCTTTAGAGCCACTCAACTTAACAGATTGTCCTGGAATAGCAGGATTATTTCCCTTAAAAACAACACTGTCTGCATTGATTGAAAATCCAGAACCGACTTTTGAAGAATCTACTGAATAAATTAAAGTGAAATTTCCATTAGCATCCGAACTTCCCTTAACTGTCTCAACACCTCTGTTTACTGTAAAGTAAGCAGTTATATCGTCGGCAGATATTCCATCTCCATAAACGTCAATTGTTTTTCCGTTAATGGTTATTTGTGAAGGTGCTTGATTGACATTCAATGTTCCTAAGTTGACAGAAGAACCATTGACTATTTTTTCCAAAGGCAAAACAACAGGAATCACTCTGTTTCCGGAAATGCGTGCACTATTGATAATTAATTTGTCAGCATCACTATAAACACCCTGCTGAAGAGGAATCTGAAAGTTGACTGAACCATCTGGAGAAGATTTCGCAGTAAATGTCCAGGGATTTTCTCCTCTTTTTCCGGATAAAATCACATCTGCTCCAGAGACAGGTTTTCCGTCGTTAGTGTAAATTTTTGCAGTACCATCCTCAATCAAAAGATAAACAGAAGGAATATCAATACTTTTTCTGACTTCTTCGCCATCAATAGGTATGTTTCTTATCACTCTTCTTGCCATCATGTCCGATGAAGGACCGGTAACAACACTATCTATATTTGCAATACCTGATGAACTTGCGGTTGTAGTGACGTTAACATCATCATTGCCTCTAGGCTCTAGAACGATTAATTTTTTTGTATATTGGCCAGAGCCTGTCTTAACAACAAGAAAATAACATCCGCTAGCAATCCTGCTTGGTAAACCGAAATCTATTTTGGTTTGTCCTTCAGGAACAGTTCCTTCGTATAGGTCATTTGTTTGTCTACCGTCAACATCCACTAAATCAACATCCAATTTGCCTGCAGGATGTTTTATTTTCACAGTAGAATGTTTGTTGGCAGGGCACGGATATAAATTCGAAACACGGCCGTTAAAATCATTATCAGGCATGCCGTTAGGGAGTGTCACAGAAAGATTCCCTGATTCGTCTGAAACGCCACTAATAGGTTCGTTTAAACCATTATAGTAAATCTCTGTCGGGACAGGTCTTTTTATAGGAACTCCTCCAGAAGTAAAACTAAAATAAGCCTTCACATCTTTAGCTACAGATGCAAGAGGTAAAGCTAGCATTGTTCCAAAAAACATTGCCTTCTTAACAATACTTGTCAATCCCATACTAATCGCATACTTATTAATTGATAATTGATAGGAAATTTGATTTTTCTGGGGCTGTAAAAATCGAAGATATCCATTGATAGGAATTGATAGGAAATTTGCTTTTTCTGGGGCTGTAAAAATCGAGGATATTCATTCTCTGTCAAGCGCCTGATACCCCATTTTCAGGGCGCCAAACCATATCCGGCACCCTCACCGCTTCTTTCTCGCCGGTAAGTTAGTAAATCTGAATCCGGAAATCAAGCAAATTCGCTGAAAAGCATACAGATAGGCGATATCTCTGCAATATCTCTGCAGGAACAACTTGCGCAGAAACCAAGGAAGGACTCTATATGCAGACACGCTCACAATATCTATAATCGTAACACCGCTCACCCTCTGCAGCTCTGCATTCGACTGCTGGCGGCGGCCGGTAATCCATCTCCCTTCGACACGCTCAGGGCAGGCTCTTCCACAGCCCACAGTGTGAAATATTTTTTCAACCTCGGCCTCCTCACATTTATTAATAAAACAATGATGTTCAATACCCACCACTGCCGGTGGCTAACCGGCGCAAAGACTTCCCCCGCCAGCCGCACACACGCCATACCTTGTCCTTTAATACGCTGACGAATTATGGGTATAGCGTATGCTGAAAAATTACAGAAAACGCCGTAAAGGTTAAATTAGCGGCGCGTTTACAAATGACTTGATATCAAATCGGCAAAAAGCTATATTTAAACGATGCAGGAAGATTGTCCAAACAGCGGCTGGAGCTGCTGACCGATGGTTGGGAGCGTTCTGGAAAATTGGCTGGTAGGCTTCACGCTGTGCGGCGTACCAAAATCAGCGAGTTTTCCGCTTGGCTAATCTGTGACTCACGCATAACCATTTACTAAGTGCTTTGCACCGTCATTGGACAGGAAAATCAATTTACATTTTAAAGAAAGTAACATGAAAAAATCAGGAAGTTATAATTTTCAACGTTTGGATAAATCGCAATTATCCGTACATCCCTTAACGGACGAAGTAGACGATCGAGACTATTGGTATTCCAAATCGCCACAGAAAAGACTAGAGCACCTTGAAATGTTGAGGACATTGAATTATGGCCATCTCGCTTCATCCCGACTTCAAAGACTTTTTGAAATTGCTGAACTCTCATAAAGTGGATTATTTACTGATAGGTGGATATGCAGTAGGCTACCATGGGTTTCCTCGTGCAACGGCGGACATCGATATCTGGATCGCCATTAATCCACAGAATGCAGCAAAAATGGTGAAAGTATTAACAAAGTTCGGTTTTAAGGTTCCCGAGTTATCTACCGATTTATTTCTGCATAAAAATAAAATCGTGAGGCTTGGAAACGCACCTGTTCGAATTGAGGTTTTCACCAGCATTTCAGGTGTTGATTTCGATGAATGCTTCCAGAATAAAACAATCGCCATCATCGATCATGTGAAAGTGAACATCATTAATTTAAAAGACCTAAAGAAAAATAAAAAAGCAAGCGGCCGAGAAAAAGATTTAATTGATCTAAAGAAATTACCCTGAATTTCCCCCTGTTGTCATCAAAAGATGTTTTAATACATCTTCGAGACGACGCGAGCAAAGTGCGGATTCAAATCGACAGATTTAGAGAGGAAATGACCTTTATAAAGTCTAACTGCCCGACAATACTTGCCTTTGGTAAGCAAACATATGACTTGCTATATCGTGGCCTCAAACGAAAAGAGTATACTTCATTGGCTCAGTTGACTCATTATAGTCATCAGATATCCAAAGAAAATTAAAGGGAAGATGTCTTTAAATGATTGGGTACACCGTAAGAAGCTTAGGGGCCTGACCATGCTGTGCTCGGTGGCATCCGACGAAAAGCTCAGCGGATGGTCTGAGCTAGAATTTATTTAAAAATTTCTAATGATCTTAAAGATAAACGAATTATACAGCATGGCCTATATTCAGAAAATAAAAACGAAAAAGGGAACAGCGCACCGAGTCGTTTGGTCGCTAAATGGCATAAAACAAAAAATACTTTCCAGTCTGGTCGTACAGCAGGATCCCTCCTACGGCAGTTTAAATCCCGCAGTTTGATAGAAAAGCCCCTAGTTCGACCGTCTTCGCAAAGGGTGGTGTATTTTGAAGTGCCCCTGGGTGGTGCATTTCAAGTTCCCCCTGACAGCGGCAATGCCCGGGGACGCCTGTACGAGTTCGGCCACCCTTCCAGGGCTTGACTCCATGGATCATGTTTTCCCAGGGCTTCCGCCCTGGATTATGACCGTATGCCGCTTCGCGGCTTTACCTGTATGGCCCAGCTTGTCATATTGCCGAGCGGAATGAAAAAACAAAAAGGGATCAACCAAATGATTGATCCCTTTTTTTAGTAGCGGGGGCAGGATTTGAACCTACGACCTTTGGGTTATGAGCCCAACGAGCTACCAGGCTGCTCCACCCCGCGATGTGTTGTTTTTCTTAGCTTGTCAGCTTTAAGATAAGGCGGCATAAGAGTAACTTTTATGCACATCCTTTCCTTTTCGTCGTATAATATACGATATATTTTTTGTAAAGTCAAGGCAAATAACCTTCTGAAGGTCAGGGCCTTGCGAAGGTTAGCTGAATCTCAATACAACCGGCGCCATTCGTTCCAGCCTGGTCTTTACCGTGAGGGTGCGACCTTTGCGCTGGACCGCCGCAGGTTTCCACCGGCCGTCCGCTTGCAAAAGCTCGATTTTCGCCTTGATCCATTCAGGCGCCACATCCAACGCCAGCGAATCATAGGGATCAGAATTCAGACTGATGAGAGTCGCCACAGCATAAACGTTCGACCGGGCTTGATTAAAAATGCACATGACATTGGGTGTTTGTCTGACAAAAACCGGCAACGGCCTCTTGCCCAACCACTCGATGGTGTGACGTACGAGCTCCTTTTTTTTATAATTGAACAGAGCGGAAGAACGATTGCCGCTCAGCTTGAACGCCATGACGGCCACTCGGCCGCCCCACTTGTTTTCATATCGTATCATCCCCGGAATCACTGGACGCTCTTGAGGATCGAGGAAATCAGTGATCACAGCAGCGTCCGCACTAGGCTGCAATTCAAAAAACGAACCTCCCTCGCTCCCCGCCGGGGAAAAGATCAGGTTGTACATCAATCTGCCTTGCATAGAAGGATAAACCTCCGGCGTGCGCACGCCTTCATAGCAAAAATCAGCCGTCTGGCCCGGAAAGATCTTTGCCCCCAACAGCTCGCCCCAGCCTTTTTGCTGCAAAATATGAGCCGCCTCGCCATCCATGAACAGACCGCCGCGCAACAGCGCTTCGATCTCCGCTTCATCCAACGCGGCCGCCATGACGCCGGACAACAGCTTGACCGCGCCGTTGGTCGACGTATACGGAATGCCGAACCGACCAGCCACCCGCACCCAATCATTGAACGGAACGCCGGGATTGCCTCCTTTATAGGGATTAACGATATGCCCGAAAGGCCGGTGCAGTATTTCACAGCCCGCAACCGGGCAGTCTTTTACCGCTTGTTTAAATTCTGAAAAACGTTTCACCTCATCGCGAAACATCTCTAGATATCCGCGCTCCTCCATGGGATGATCGAGATATTGCGTGGCATAAAACAACGAATCCTCCAAGCCATAGGCAAACGCCGCGGTCATCAGGCTGCGGATTTTCGCTGCCGACATAAAAAAACGGGTGTGCGGATAAGTATCGGACTCGTGAAAACATTCGAACTCGGCGGGCAGGCGCTGACGGCTGTACAGTGCGTGAAAGATGTTTTCAGGCAAAGACAGCGCATCATCCGAGGAATAGCTGGAACCATACAACCGCACAGCCGGACGGGTGTTGCCGGCAAAGGCTCTGGTCACCGCCTCGGTAAAATCACCGTCAAAATCGGTCATGCCCGACTGGCACAGAGCAATGCGGGTTTCCGGAGCGATCGCATCGATCTTTTTACGGATCACCACAGCCAGTTCCACCAGGCTGTCGCGGCTCAGCTCAGCCCAAGCGCGCCGCAGCCTGAGACTCTCAGGGGTCACTTGTTTGAAAATCTCCAACAGCTCTTCCCTGGTATAGGACCGGTTCTGTCGTCGAGCAAACGCCGCCAGATGATGAGGACAAAAACAACCGAATCGGATCGAAGGCGGCTGCCAGCTCAGCTCATAGTCATCCTCGAACTGCACCATGAACGGCCGAGCGATTCTAACCACCGTGGCGACGTCGTCGCTGAACTCCTCACTGAAATCCGGGCAGAGCGGACAAGGCGTGGTTTCAGAGACCGTTCCATTGAGATCCGTGATGTACTGAAAGCCTTTCTTGAATCCAGATCGCAACGAAGGCGCGCACCACCAACCCACCTCCAGACCGTATGGAGCAAGATGATTTTTAACCTCCAGCACCTGCTCCCCTATTTGGCGATAAACCTGCGGCGATGGAAAACCGCTCAGTCTCACCTCCTCCATGGGGGCGGTCAACAGAAAACGCCGTAATCCGCTCAACCGGTTTATCTGAATCATCTGCTGGAACATAAATTCTTTGCGATTGTAATAAAACCGGAACGGCACGATGGGATCGATGCCTGGTTCGGGCGCCGTCGCTGACGGCTCATCAGCCGGCTTGGCGGGCAACCGCTTTGGCGGGTGTAAAGCCATCGCGGCAGCGGACAGTCCGATAAAGTCTCTTCGTTTCATAGTACCTCGTTGGTAAGGTGGTTCTGAATCCAGTTCTTTCACTTGGCCGCGCAGGCCTGCGACGCCGGCGCAAGCAGATGGTCTGCTGGAACCGAGATCCTGGCGATGATAATCAGAGCAGAACGGATCAAAGCGCAAGCGATGCAGAGTTGTTGATGGCCAGAATCTCCTTACGGCCGCTGACTCCGCAGCTGTTGTGAAATCTCCTCCCACATCTCCCGCTCCTCTCTGTAGCGGTCGAAAAAAACCTCGCAGAGGTGGTCGATGCGCATGCTGGGCCGTCCGGCAAGGGTATAGGCGGGCCACTCCGGCTGGCCCTGGGCAGCGGGTTTTCCGCAGCGGGCAAAAGTGGTCCACATTCCGGCCATGTTGCGCGCAGCGGCAAAACGCTGCGGACGATTGCCCGGCCAACCTTTCTCCAGCTCGCCGGCTGGAGGCGGAACCACATTGGCGAATTTAAAGAGAATATCCATGGCGTGACAGGCGCCGAGGGCATATTCGGTGCCGGGAATTCTGAACTCGGATTGATAGCCGAACTGATAGAGAAAAGCGGGAGCCCCTTTTTGCCCGGCCTTTTTGCTTGCAATCTCCAGCGAGCCGATGCCGCTGAAATCCATGGATCGGATCGCCACATAGATCTCGCCGGCGAAGGCCTGCGGCCGGGTTCGCCGATAAGTGCTGATCATTCGCCCGGCAACCGGGCCATATTCGGCCTCCACCCGCTTGAGCAGAGACGCCTGATCCAATTGCACGGCCGCGGTGTCCCCTGCCGCCATGGCGAAAAAAGTGAACTCATCCTCGTTCCAGCCCACCATCAGCGGCTTGTGGCGCGAAATCTCCGGCGCTACGGGATCAAAGGGATGAGCCGGCAGCACTTTTCCATCCACTACGGGGCCGAATTCACCGAGTCCGGCAGCGCTGCTCCACAGCGTTCTTTTCAGCCTGGCGTGGGCGGTCTTTTGCTGCAGCCGCAGCTGCACCGCCAAAAGATCAGCGGCAGGGATGTCCAACAGCCTGCGCCATTTGCCGACTGTGAGCCCAAATTCATTCAACAGCATCCAGGTGGTCTCAGCGGCAACGTCAGGTTCAGCCATGCGCACCCCTGGACCGCTTTCGATAGAGGCTTTATGAAAATAAGGCGCTGCTGCGGGCATGGCAAAGAGGCAGGATGTTTTTCCGCCGCCGCCGGATTCGCCGAAGATCATGACATTGTCCGGATCGCCGCCGAAACAGGCGATATTATCATGCACCCACTTTAGCCCTTCCACGATATCCAGCACGCCCCGGCAACCGGAACCAATGTATTCTTCGCCGGCCACTTCATCCAGATAGAGAAAGCCCAGCAGTCCCAGGCGGTGATTGGTCTGCACCACCACCACATCAAAAAGCCGCGCAAGGTTCGCGCCGTCCTGCGCAACGCTGCCGCCCGATCCGCTGGTGTAACCGCCGCCGTGATTGTAGAACATCACCGGACGTTTTCCGTCATCCAACGCCGGGGTCCAGATGTTGAGCACCAGGCACTCTTCGTCGGCAGCCGGCTCGTCGATGCCATAGGTTTGATGGCCGGGCTGGATGGCAGGAGGGCCCAGCCGTAGGGCATCGCGAACGCCTTTCCACGGTTGCACTGCCGACGGCGCCAGAAATCGGCGACGGCCGGAAACCCGTCCGCCATAGGGGATGCCTTTGAAAATGGCCACGCCGTCTTCACGCCGGCCGCAAAGCTTGCCATGAGCGATTTCGACCACCGCCTTTTCGGGCTGGGCGATGCCGAATCGGCTCCTGCCGCAAACCAGGGCGCCGGCCGCCAGCGGCGCTTGCGCGATAAATCGGCGACGGGTCAAAGAAACCAAGTTTGATATTTCCTGCTTTTTCAACTGCAGTTTACAAAGGGCACGAAGAATTTTCAATTTGATGAAGGATCAAATAAAATCATATCTCTGCCATCGAGGTGCATCGACATTTAAGACCTGGATGATTGGAATCCGCTTATGCGCAAGGTCTTGCAAGAGCATTTTCTCTGGCTGTCGCGCGCTCTTGTGCGACCAGCCGGCGAATGGCAGGGATGAAAAACGAAATCACGCCGACCAAGCCGATGATGGCGCCGGCGATGATAAAGGCGTTGGTGATGCCGATGGAATCGGCGATAAAGCCGGTCTGCAGCAGTCCAATCATGGCCGGCAAGAGCGTGATGCTGCCATGTATGGAAAACACCCTTCCCAGAGCGGCCGGATTTACCAGAGTCTGCAGCACCACGGTGAACGCGCTGAAAAAAACCGCGCCCGAGATGCCGGCGAGAAAGGTCAGAAAAACAAAAAACGGAAATCCATCCGACGTCAACACTCCGGAAAAGAGAAACGTCAAACCCAGCAACACATACATGGCATTGATCTGAATGACGTTGCTGATTTTGGGCTTAAAAATTCCCAGCAACGCGCCGCCCAGCAGCATGCCGAGGCCCCAGGCGATCTCTACGGCGCTCATCTCATAGGTGCCGCCGGAAAAGTGGTTGAGAGTCATCAATGGAAACAGCACACTGACAGGCATAAGGAAAAAATTGGCCACGATCATAAAGATGAACAGCCACAGCAAACCGGCGTTGCGGGTGATCTCCCGCAATCCCTGCTTCATCTCGTTGAGCAGATCAGGCGCCTGCGCGACCGCAGGCTTAGCCGGATTGGGAATATGAATCAGCAGCAGCGAGATACAGCCGATGGCGGCGCCGATGACGTCGAACAAGAGCACATAGGTCATGTTCAACATGCTGATCAACACGGCGGCCAGGGCCGGGCCGGCGATGGTGCTGATGGACTGGATGACTTGATTGATGCCGGCCACGCGCAAAAGTTCAGTCTCCGGCGCCAGCAGCGGCACGGACGCCTGCATGGCCGGCACATGAAAAGCGCTGCCGATGGAACGAAGGGCGAGCAGGCTATAGAGGTGCAACAGCTTGACCTGGCCGAAAAAAAACAGCAAAGCCATGATCGCCGAACAGACGGCGATGAACAGGTCCGCGGCCACCATGATGCGCTTGCGATCCCAGCGATCGATCAGCACGCCGGTGAACAGTCCCAACACCAGTTGCGGCAGCAGGCTGGCGATGGTGGACACCGCCAGCACTTCGGCGGAGCCGGTCTCGATGCTTAACCAGAATACCACCGCATAACCGACCACGGCGCTGCTCAGCGTGGAGAACAGCTGACCGGTCCAAAGGATGGCAAAAACTTGTTTCCAAGAAGACATGGTCGATTAAACTTTTCTGATCAATTCCCGTGCGGACCAGGCCGACCCTTTTCCCCACCGCTGCGCTGAAAGGATTAAAG
This sequence comes from bacterium, assembly GCA_029565685.1. Classification (GTDB taxonomy): domain Bacteria; phylum Zhuqueibacterota; class Zhuqueibacteria; order Residuimicrobiales; family Residuimicrobiaceae; genus Anaerohabitans. The sequence continues at coordinate 14,885 of JAKQNR010000012.1, forward strand.
CCGGCCGCCGCAGTATTTGCAATGCTTGGCGTCATAGTCGTGTCCTTCAGCGCCGCAAGCCGGGCAGGCCTGGGTGGAGACCTTTTTTTTGCTCGCCTGAGAGATCTCGACCGTAACAATGCCGGTGGGCACAGCCAGAATGGCATAGCCCAGCATCATGATGATCGAAGCCAGCATTTTACCGGCTGCAGTCTGCGGAGCCAGATCGCCGTAGCCGACCGTGGTCATGGTAACGATGGCCCAATAGATGCTGGTCGGGATGCTGGTGTAGCCATTCGCCTCCCCCTCCACCACATAAATCAGCGATCCCATAATGACCGCGAGCAGCAAGACGGTCAGCAGAAACACGCTGATCTTGCGCCGGCTGGCCATCAAAGCGGTCAAAATAACATCGGCTTCGCTCAGATACTCGGACAGCTTGAGCACGCGGAAAATGCGCAGCAACCGCATGATGCGGAACGTCAAAAAATACTGGCCGCCTGGAAACACCAGGCTGAAGTAGGTGGGTACAATCGCCAACAGATCGATGATGCCGTAAAAGCTGATGGCATAACGCAAAGGTTGTTTGAGGCTGTACAGTCGCAGTCCATATTCGATGGTAAAGAGGATGGTAAAAAACCATTCGAGAAACAGCAACAGCGATCCGTAGCGATCCCTGATGCTGTGCACGCTGTCCAGCAACGCGGTGGTTACGCTGATAAGAATGATGTTGATCAGAATAATATTAAAGGTGCGGCCCGCCTTGGTGTCAGACTCAAAAATGAGCTGATGTAAAAGGCTGCGCAAACGGTTTTCCGGACGATTAATACATCCGCTTGTCATAATCGATTCCTAGGCAAATGAATGTTGACAAAGACCTGCCCCCGGTTACCTGAAGCGAGGGATGTATGGTTCAGGCCATGCAGGCGGCTGTTGCGCATCGGCATTGTCGACGGCCTTAGCGTGAACGCCGATCAAAGCATCTTTCCACCAGCGCCCGGCTGCGCGGACGGCCATGAGCCGGCAGAAACAGCGAGCAGCGGGTGCGCAGCAGTTTTGCCCAGCTCTGCAGCAGCAAGCCGGAATCCTGCAAAAAGGGTGGAAACGCGGTCCCGGGAAACACGCCAAACAGGGTGTCTCCGACTAGAGCGATCTCGTCGTCGACGATGACGCTCACAGAGCCCGGCGTGTGACCAGGGGTGTGCAGCACATAGCCGTTGCAGCCTAGGGGCTGCAGATCCATTTTTTCCTGTACCAGAATGTCTGCTTCAACCGGCTGATATTGAAAGCGGACCAGCAACGGCTTTTGCAGAGAATCGGTCAGCCATCGGATCAGACCATAACCACCCCGGATTGCAGGGCTATTACCCTGCTGCAAATAGGCTGCTTCGAGGCAATGGACCACCACCGCCGCGCCAAAGACGTGCTGAAGGTTGGCGGCATTCTCGGCATGGTCAAAGTGGCTGTGCGTCAACACCAGCGCGCTTAAAGAACGCTCCGTCACTCCCAGGCGAAGAAGGCGGTTTTTCAAATCGCTCCAGCGGTTCTCCCGGCCGGCATCGACCAAAAGGAAGCGAGCGCCGGAGTCAACCAGATAACAATTGCAGCGGCGTTCCAGAATCCGGTGGATCTTTTGACCGCTGTGGGTGGTCCAGGTTTTCATATCGGCTGATCCGAATTGATGCAGAGCGCACCCGCGATAAGGCCGCCAGTTTTCCTGGGGCATGTCGCCTTTGGTTGCTAGGAAAACAGCAAAAGCGAATCGTTCTTTTCGCTCTTGATGCGGCCGGCTGCTTCTATGGCCAAATGCAGGAACGGCAGCGCCGCGGTTCGCACGGGCCCAGGCCAGTTTCGCCATGGCGCCTGTAAAAAAATATAGCGCTTTCACGATTCGGGATCAAGACAATAATGGCGCAACGGCCGACGCTTTGGCCGCAGCCGGGAGCGGTCTGTCCACGCAATGCGCGGCTGTTTGTAGAGACACAGTAAAAATTGATATTTTAGTTGCAATACTTTTCATATATTAAAATGCAATGCTCACCCATTCACTCTATCATAAGGGAGCTGTCTATGTTTCGTATCGCCGCTTGGATCATTCTTTGTGCGACGTCCTTGGGGGCTGCTGCAGATTGGAAGCTCGTCTGGTCCGACGAGTTCGACCGGCCCGGGCTGCCGGATCCAGCTAAATGGAGTCATGAGGTTGGATTTATCCGCAACCATGAGCTGCAATTCTACACCAAGAACCGCAGCAAGAACTGCCGGGTTCACGATGGAAAGTTGATCATCCAGGCGCGGAAAGAAAAGTTTAAAAATCCTGATTATGATCGTAAAAGTCCGGACTGGAAAAAATCGCGCAAACACTCGGACTATACTTCAGCCAGCCTGATCACCCGGGGCAAGGGGGAATGGACTTTCGGCCGCATCGAAGTGTGCGCCAAACTGCCGACCGGCAGAGGCACCTGGCCGGCCGCGTGGATGCTGGGCAGCGATTTCGGCCCTACGCCATGGCCTGATTGCGGCGAGATCGATATTATGGAAAATGTCGGCTACGATCCGGAGACGATCCATGCCAACATCCACACCAAAGCCTACAACCATGTGCTGCAGACCAACAAGGGCGCCAAATTGGTCGTTCCCAGACCGTGGGAGACTTTCCATGTCTATGCGGTGGAGTGGTTTCCGGATCATATGGACTTTTTTGTCGACGAGGTCAAATACTTTTCATTTGCCAATGAAGGACAGGGGAACGATACCTGGCCTTATGATAAACCGCATTATCTGATTTTGAATTTCGCCGTCGGCGGAGACTGGGGAGGCGCCAAGGGCGTGGATCCGAAAATTTTTCCGCAAGAGTATGTCATCGATTATGTCCGCGTCTATCAACAGTAGGCAGACCAGCAAGTCCGCGTATCGTTCATGCACCGGCCTTGGGATCCCAGTACACCCCCACTTCTGAGAGCAGCGGACAGGCGCGGCTTTTTTCCAGCACAATGCGCAGCCGAGTGGTTTGCGTCCGGCGAAAGCGATCCAGCTTTTTGTTGCCGATGGTCGCGCCGGAGGTAAGGGTTGTCCACCCTGTTTCGCCCCAGGCGTCGACACGGTAGCTTTCAATGCGCTGGCCCAGAACCACCGGCTCGCGCAGACAAATGATATTAAAAACCTGGGCTTTCGGCCAGGTCAACTCCAGAGCTGCATGCGTTGCCGAATCATCGGTCGCCCAATAAGTGTCCTGCCGCTCATCCAGAACCCGGCTGGCGGCAAAATCAGCATCCCCGCCGCGGCTCTGCTCCGCAGTGATGCGCGCCGTAAGCGCCAGATTGTCGGCAAACAGGGCGTTCAACCGTTGGCGAAAATCGCGCAACACCGCCGCATCTCGAGCGTCAATCCGTCCTGAGCGATCAGGCGGCACGTTCAACAACAGCACGCCGTTCCGCCCGACGGATTTGAAATAAATATCAACCAATTCATCCACGGTTTTCGGCGCCTGATTCGGATGCCAAAACCAGCCCTTGCGAATGGACACATCGCACTCGCCTGGAACCCAATCTGCACCGTTTCTGTCACCGCTGTTTAAATAATCCTTTTGTGAACCGCCGATCTTTACCCGGCTTTTGTCCAACATGGACCAACAGGTTTCGCCGGCGTGGCCGTTTTCATTGCCGATCCAGCGCACATCCGGACCTGCGTCCGAAAACATCACCGCCTGTGGTTGCAGTTGTCGAACCAGCGCCCAAAAGGCCGGAAAGTCATAGACCTGGCGTTTTCCATTAGGGCCTTCGCCGCAAGCGCCGTCGAACCAAACCTCATGTACCGGACCGTATTGGGTCAGCAGTTCGTGCAGCTGAGCCAGGTAGTGCTGGTTGTAGGCCGCCCCCTGACCATAGCTCGGCTCATGCCGGTCCCATGGGGAGAGATAGAGCCCCATCTTGAGGCCGAATTTCTTGCATGCCCGCGACAGTTCCTCCACCACATCGCCCTGGCCGTTTTTCCATGGACTGTTTTTCACCGAATGAGCGGTGTAGCGGCTGGGCCAGAGACAAAAACCGTCGTGATGTTTGGCGGTCAGGATCAATGTCTTAAAGCCGCCATCCCGCGCCACCCTTGCCCACTGCTGCGCATCCAGCTGATCTGGATTGAACAGCGCCGGTGATTCTGTGCCATCCCCCCACTCCCGGTCTGTGAAGGTGTTGACGCCGAAATGGAGGAACAGGATCATTTCCGAGTTTTGCCACTGCATCTGCCGTGCTGTAGGGATCGGAAGCAGGGGCATGGGCGGCTTGGCGGGTTGGGCTGCCTGAGTAATGCTGATAGAAATCAACAGCTGGAGAATTTTTTTCAATAAAGTCATGCTGGTTTTCTCATGATTAAGGTCAATGGATGACGCCCAGATACACATACTCCAGCGTAACCCTAGTTTCGGCAACGACCAACAACTGATTCACCGACTGCAGCCATGACGGCGAGACGCTGAAGGTCAGAACCCGATCAGCGGTATGAAACGGCGGTTTCGTTTCTAAAGTAAACGGCCAGGCGAATTGCGCGGAGGCGATGAGCTCCAGACTTTGATCATTCAATTCCACATAGACTCTGTCCGGATCCAGCTTTTCCTTGGCCTGCAGCCAGAGATACACCGCTTTCGGCCCCTTGGTTTCCGGCGTATGCAGCGTGATGGCGCGCGGCTGTCCGGGCGATAGGGCGATGGGCAGGGCGCCGTTCGGGCCGGCGCTGTTCACAGCCGCCTCTCCGGGACCCCAGGCATAGAGTTTAGATTGACTCGCCAATACTTCCATGGAACTGATCCCTTTAAATACATCCAGGGGAATCGCTGCAGTGCTGCTGAGATACATGCCCTCGGCGCCATTGTCAAAGAGCGTTGCAGCCGCGGCCCGCACGGTCGCCTCAGCCATGGGTTGTCCGCCCAGCGTGCCGCCTAGCATTGCATACACCGGAGTCCGGTCGCAGACCGCCTTGAACTCCCAGACAGGGATTTCGGTGTCTGTGGATTGCAGCGGGACGACGGTGAGGAAATCAACCCAGTCGAATCGGCACCAGTCAGCCACTGCCAGTCCGGCGGCGGTGCAGCCCTGCAGGGTAGATGGAATGCGGGCAGAGACCAGAATGGAGTGGTTTCGGCGGTCGCCGATCTCACGCGTCAAGGCGCGCACTTGCTCGATAAAGCGATTCATGATCGCACTGTTTTTTTCCTGCTGGGAAAGGAAAAGCGGATAACGGCTGAAATCCAGTTCAATGCCGTCCAACGGATAGCGCTCACACGCCTCCCGCAGCAGAGAGAGATAGTAATCGCGCACCTGGTCTACGGCGAAATTGAACGCATAGGCGGAAGCGCTCCCCTCTCGGCTCAGGCGATAAGCGGGATATTGTTTCCAAAAAGCGCTCAACAGCGGGCTGTTGCTCCGATCGATCTGCAATCGATCGTTCATGCGCAGGGAAATCACGCCCTCCAAACCGCGCAGACGCGCCCGGCGCAGAAACAGCTCGATCGGATCCTGCTGGGCTTGCAGCAGCCGGTGTAGATTATCGCTGCACTTTTTATGCATGGAATCGGTTTTCGACCGCCGGAGTGCGCGGTCGCCGTAGGTAAAAACATCAGCCGTTCGGCTGGGCCAGGCCAAGTTCTGCCCCAGATGGGCGGAAAGAACCAGCGTGGTCACACCGGCATTGGCCGCCTCATCGGTGAGACGATGAATGTCCTCGACCGTGACCGTATCCCGGCTGGAAAGAAATTCCATCAGATCCTGTTGATACAGAGAGCGTGGGCGTACGGCCGGTTCGTCCATCTGCTCCTGCACTTCGCTCCAAGGTTGAAACACTTTGTGAATGGGAATCGGCTCAAAGCCGAGCTGAAAAGCCGGGGAATCGGGTTGCAGGCGGAAATCGTCATGATCCGCGTCAAGGAACAGCGGATCCGCGATGATCGAATGGCGGTCCATGCCGCGGTTTTGCCAGGCGGAAAAGCTCAGCGTGTCAAAGCAGATGGGCCGGCGGTTTGCCTGCCAATAGAGATTGTGGTCGAATAAAAAATGAAAATCATCAAAGCGGCCCTCGAGCAGCTTGCCGCTGTTCCAATAAACGATGTTTTTTTCAAAAGAAAAGCTGGTGTGCTCCTCCCGGCGGGAGCGCTGGATCTGAAAATTGCGGGCATGGCAAAAGATATTATTGCGAACAATGTTTTCTTTGCCATAATGCTGATGAAACCCGCCGTGGGTGGTGCGGTAGACCAGATTTTCTTCCGCCAGGATATAGGTGCTGCCCTCATCAAAATAGATGCCCCAGCCGCCGTAACGCAATCCGGCGATGTCGTGAAACAGATTCTGCCGGATGAGGGTGCCGGGTTGGGCGCCGAGCGTGTAGATGCCGGCCATGTCGCTTAGGATCGGTCCGTCGCCGTTGCTCAAAACGCCGATGTGATGCACATGGTTGAGCTCCACCCGGTTTGCGGCCGCCAGCGCCTCGCCATATCCCCAGGTCCAGCCGATGGAGATGCCGGTGTAATAAAAATCATGAATGTGATTATGGATGATGCGGTTGTTGTAGCTCTGCCCGATCCAGATGCCGATGGCGCTGTGAAAAACCCGTCCGCCGTCATGGATATGGCAGTCCAGTACCTCCTGGTCATGGGTCTGATCTGCTGGTGAAGGACGCAGAACCGTCTCGCCGATTTTTACGCCGCCGGCGGCCAGATCGCCGATCTCACAATGGCGGAGCCGGTTATGGCTGCACGCCCTGGCCCATTCGACGCCATATCCTCCCAGATGCAGCAACCGGCATTTGTTCATCTCGATGAAGCGGCAGCCCTGGCCATAGATGGCGGCGACCACCCCTACCGCAGCCTGAGGGAAACCGCCGACCTCTATGTCCGGCCGGGCGTGACTCCAGGTGGATTTGAAATCCGCAGGAAAATACCACTCCGTATGGCTGAAAGTGATGTTCTGCCAAAGCACCTGCTGCACATAACGGCTGGAATCCGGGTTTCCCTGAAAGCAAAGCAGACTGGTCAGTCGCGGAGCGATGACCTGCAACGTAGCAGGATCCTCCCCCTCTTTGGGCATATAATAGAGCAGGCCCTTTTTGCGATCCAGGTACCATTCCCCCGGCTGATCCAGAGCGCTGAAGGCGTTTTCGACATAGTAAAGATCTTTTTCATCGAGGCGGAACAGCGATTGCTTGGAGAAATACAGCATACGGCCGTCTTTATCAATCCGTTGAATCGGCAACCGGGATTCAACCCAGCGATTCATCACCACGATTTCATCGCCGGGTACGAGGCCTGGCGGTAGGTCGTCCGCCGCATAGCCGAACTGCACATCCCCTTCGGACCACTGGCTCTGTTCGGATCGCTGCGCCAAACGCTGCACTTGCAAATAGCCCTGATTCGGATGGCGTGCAGGCCCATGGCGGACGCCGTCGATCCACAGCTGGTGAAAAGACCAGGCGCCGGTTTTCACCTCTTCGAGTTCAGTCACCCACATGGGACGTTTATTGACCTGTTTCTTTTTCCAACCCTTGATCAATCTGCCGCCGCTGAGGACGGGATTTTCCTCGCCGTAGCTGCGAAAGGTAAGAGGCGCCCCCTCCACGCCTGAATCCTCCGGCGTCAAAACCAGCGGGCGCGACAGGAAATGAATGCCGCTGCGCAGATAAACAGTGACCGGTTCCGCCGGCCGGCCGGCTCTTGCCGAACGCGCCAAGGTCAACGCTTTTTCCAAGGTCGCCAAAGGCTGTTCCATGGAACCGGAATTGGCGTCTGAGCCGTTGGGCGCCACATACAAAGAGGTTTCTGCAAACAGCCCCTGTCCCATTAGGGTGCAGAGGATTGCAGCCAAACAGGCTTTGATTGAATTCACGCTTCAGCCCCTCTTGTTTTCTGTTCTCGCATGATACGCCACTGCCGGCCGATGAACTCGCAATTGCTGCTGCGTCGTCCCACCCGCTCGATGACGCTGTCCGTATTCAGCAGAGCGGCGCGCAGCGAGGCAACCGGCCGGTCATTTTGCCATACGGCCTGCATGCGGCAGGCATAGCGGCCGATCTGTTTTTCTTCGCCGCTGAACGGCAAGGGATCCGAACCTGCCAGAATATGAAAACCGGATCGGTGCGCGCTGCGCATCAAACAGGGAGTGCTCCACAGCGCGGGCCGCATGGTCGTATCGCCGATGAGCAGTTGATCGGGCTTGAATCGCTGCAATAGAGCGACCACCGCCTTTCCACGGCTGAACAGCCATTTGCCGGGCGCCCAGTTCAGCGCCGGCACGCCACCGGCTTGATGAACACGGTCGATGATCTCTGCGGCGGCGTACTGCCGGTCCGGCAAGTGCAAGGTGCAGGCAAGGGCGCACACTTCCAGCGATTCCCGGCTGACAATCTGGCGGCCGGCGATGAGAAAAAACGTCTCTTGGCCAGGCGAGGTGATCTTGATCGCCGGCTCTTCAGCCAGGCGATCCAGCGAATACCCCGCGGGCAGACGGTCAGCAGCCAGATTCTCGAAAAAGCGGCAATCAGATCGCTCGGTCAACAGAAGCAGCTGCGGGCCCGCTGATCCACCGCTGAGGGCGGACAAGTTTTGCGAGGCATGGGTGAATGCCTCCTTTAGATCGAACTGCGGATACAGGTGAACATGCGCGTCTAAAAGTATAGGCTCCATCTTTAACCCTAAGAAAGTGCAACGATCACATCTCGTTCGAACAATATAGAAAGGCAGGGACAATAAAGCAACAGCAAATCACAGCAAAAAAAATGGGTGGTACCGAGATACCACCCATTCGCCGTCCAGATGCGCCCCGGCCGTTTCTTCAGGCGGAGACTCACTGCAGTTTGATCATTTTACGCAGTTGCCGTCCCTGGTCTGTCTGCAGGCTGAGCAGGTAAACGCCGCCGGCAGCGGTCAGACCCTGGTCATCTGCGCCATCCCAGTGAAACCGGTAAAATCCCGGTTCATAGTAACCGCTTACCAGAGTCCTCACTCGCTGACCGATCATATTGTAAACGCACAGAGTGATGCGTCGTGGTTCACCGGCGGGTATTTGAAAACTGAATTCAGTGGAGGGATTGAACGGATTCGGATAATTTTGCGATAGAATCAGAGAGGCCGGCGCAGCGACGGCCACGGTGATCGCAGAGGACAGCTCAGCGGCGCCGTCCACGTCCACTTGCTTGAGCTGATAGCGATACGACCCCGCCTTGGAGATGGGATCTTCAAATCCGTACGTCAGGGTACGGTTGGTGGTGCCGTTGCCTTTGACAAAACCAATGTTCTTCCACTCCCCCTCTTTGCCGTCCTGGCGCAGGACCTCAAAGCCATAGTTGTTGGTTTCCGAGGCGGTTGTCCAATTCAGCGTAACCACGCCGTTTGCCGCACGACCGCTGAACGAGGCCAGCTCCACCGGGATCACAAACGACCGGGCGCTTACCACACGTTGCAGGGGCTGATGGCGTTGATTTACCAGCGAGTCCACCAGAGGAGTGATGGTGTGACTGCCGCCCAGATAAAAAGAGGTCTGATAAAGATGCAGCGTTCCGGTCAGTTTGTTCATTTCGTCGGTTAGCAAAATGCCGCTGTCCCCATAAGAGGCGCCATCGCCGGTGTCCGTGATGTCCACAGTGCTGTCATCCCTATAATAAATCTCTTGGGTTGCAGCCGAGGAGATGGAATCGATCATGGTCACAACAGACCCGAAAGATCCCTGAATGAGCTGCCAGTTGAGCAGCGTTGTGGAATAGGTTTTATTCACCGCATCATTGACGCCGTTGATGACGATATCTGAATTGTAGCGATTGTAAAACTTGCAGCTGTTCACGCTGCTGTTCAAATCCAACGATTGACGCAGTGTTTCAAGCCCATAGATCAAGCGCAGACTATCCTGGGTGAGAATCGTGATGCTGTGAAAGGGGTAATAGATGTTGTCCACCCTCAGGGGCGAAACGGGAAAAGTGCGCAAAAGGCATTTGAAATCCAACCGGCGAAAGGCGCGGATCCGGCCGGCTTTGGCGGTCAGCAGCGAATCATTCAACGCCGTGTCCTCGGTCTCAGAGTACAGATATGCGCCGGTGCCATAGAATTTTCCGTTGTAGCGAATTTTCCAGCGATCGAGAATATCCGCGCTCTGGGCTGCGCCATTACGCAACGCCAGATAATCCGGAATGGCAGCGCTGTTATGTCCGAGGATGTAGCCTTTCGCCCTGATGGTATCGTTGGCCGCGCCGGCGGGCGCCGGCACATAGCTCATATATCCCTTTACCGCTGGATCGATCGCCAAGGTGGAGGAGCGGTAGAGATAGGCATAGCCGTTTCGGTTCGGGCTCAGAGAAGTGTTGATCGCCTTGATTTGATAGCGTTGGTACATCATGGATTCAGAATCTGCGATCCACTGATGGTCCGCCGCACTGTCCCCCATATCAGCAGCCATAAAGCAGATTTCATCCTGGCTGTTGAGGAGCATATTGCCGCTGCCCCAAAAAGTTCCATCATCCTTCTCGTCGATTTGAAAAGCGATCTGCTTCCATGCGCCGTTGACAAAGCTGTAGACATAGAGTTCCTGCACCGGAGCGTTGAGGAACAAGGTCATTTCGCTGCCCGTGACCACGACAGGCTCATAGGGCCGCGCCAGGTCCACCGCGCAGGGTGAAGATTGAAGCAAAACTGTCAGAAAGAGTGCAGCGCCCAGTGGTGCCGTGCGCAAAAGTCTCATACTTTCCTCCTCAGGAAAGAGTAGAAACATTCATACTCTACGGGGCTGAAGTCGGTTCACAAGATTGGATCTATACTTGCACGATTTATGCCAATTCTTGGGACTGCGCCTGCCATGCTGGTTGAACACCCCGCCCATATCTATTTTGTTTTTAATAGATTTAATGCCATCAAACGTCCGCTGAATTCCGGGCTGTTCTCTCCGCGCCGTCCTTTGCCAGGAAATTCTGTCACAGGCGGAAGCAATGTATCAACGCGATACATGGAAAAACACATTATATTGCATTATACAAAATTTTGTTCATTTTTAAAAGAAAAATCACCGGCCAGAACCGCGGAGAAAAACCAAACCACGTAGGAAGCGAAAAAAATGGCGGCAGGTATCATCGGGTCTAGGGAGGGAGAACAGATTGCTGTCGAAAATAGTCGACAAATTTTACAATAACGACCAGGCGCCTGAGAGGATGACAAGAAAAAGCCGGTGCACTCAATCGACTTGGGGCACAGCGCTGTCTAAATGGTGATGAACAATGGCGGTGAGTTTTTGCTTGACGCCGGACAACGGAAAGACCGGCTGCTGCGGATAATCAGTCTGATCGATCATGGCTAAAAAAATCCCCGCCTCCCGATCATTCAGCCTGATGTCCACGGTCAGCAGGCTGTCGGAAAAGAGCGCCGCCTGCTTGACGCCGGCATGGAGTTTGGCGGCCAAAGGCGCCAGCCTTTCGACATCGCTGCCAGTGACCTGCATCCGGTTGAACAAATTAGACAGGCTTTCGATTTCACTGCGGCTAAAGCCGACCGCAGGCTCTTTGGGCAGCAAATTCACGCTCAAGCTCAGGACGAACAAAGAGCTCATCATGGCCAACACCGACAATATTTTCAGCATAAGCTTTTCCTCTCATTTCAACACTACAGCTTATTCAAAAAACATGCCAGTTTCAGGGTGATTTTACTGCCTAATTTATTTCAATTACACAGTCTAATCCCACAGCGGACCGGACAGTGTCCCGCAAATGGGACAATGGCTGTCGCTGCACGCCACAGTTTAACGGAAGGCAACCCCTGCAAGCCGAACTAACGCAGTGCGCTCTCCAAAGCCGTAGCCTGATCCGTAGCGGCATCGCGATATTTGACGATCACAGCACAATACAGGGACAACTGCTCACGGACGGCATAGGCATTGGAGCGAATCGGCCTGCTGCCAGCCACCACCACGGCGTTCTCCGGAATCACCAAAGGCGAGCTGCGGTCTCCGCGCAGCACTCGTTCATGGACCAGATCATAGACCGGTATCGAACGGGTGAGAATTGTGCCTGCGCCCAGGACTGCGCCCCGGCGGACGAGCGTGCCTTCGTAAACTCCGCAGTTGCCGCCCACCAACACATCATCCTCAATGATCACCGGCGCTGCTCCAACCGGCTCGAGCACACCGCCGATCTGAGCGGCTGCGCTGACATGCACCCGCCGGCCGATCTGAGCGCAGGAGCCGATCAGCGCATGGGAATCGATCATACTGCTCTGGCCGACGTAAGCGCCGACATTGATATAAGCCGGCGGCATGATCACCACCCCCGGCGCCAGGTAGCAACCGCTGCGCGCACTGCTGCCGCCGGGCACCAGGCGCACCTGATCCTCCAGAGACAACGGTCTCATCGGAAAGGTGTGCTTGTCGAAAAAACTCCACGCCGGCGCCGCCGGATATTCGCAAAGCCGGCCCCAGCGAAAGCCCAACAGAATGCCCATTTTGACCCAGGCGTTCACCCGCCACTCGCTGCCGTCGGGCTCAGCGGCGCGGATCAGGCCCTGGTTCAATTGATCGAGAAAGAGGAGAAAGAGTTCGGCGAACTCCTGCGGCGCTGTTTCCGTTTTCTCTTCGTACCAGGTTTCGATCCGCTTTTGCAGGGAGATCATCTTATGCTCCTCAGATGAGTTTAAGGTCGACCAGACATCGACGCAGCTTTTCCCGGTTTTCCGCGCTCATGCCCACAAGCGGCAGACGGAAATTTTCCTCCAGCAGCCCCATCATCGCCATGGCGGTTTTTACCGGAATGGGATTGCTCTCAATGAAATTCAGCTCCATCAGCGGCATGAGAAAATGGTGCAGCTCTTGGCTGCGCTGCCAGTCGCCGTTGAAAGCGGACCAGACCATCTCATGCAAAAGAGCGGGCGTCTCGTTGGCCACCACCGAAATCACGCCGTCGCCGCCCACAGAAAGCACCGGCAAAGTAATCGCATCATCGCCGGAGAAGAGCATGAATCCTTGGGGCCGAATGCGCAGAATCTCCATGATCTGTGAGATGTTGCCGCTCGCCTCCTTGACGCCGATGATGTTGGGAAGTTGCGCCAAACGCATCAGGGTCGCGGGTTGGAGATTGACGCCGGTGCGACCGGGCACATTGTAAACGATCAACGGCAACCGAATCGCCTCAGAAATGGCGCGAAAATGCTGATACAATCCCTCTTGATTCGGTTTGTTGTAATAGGGACAGACCGACAGCACCGCTGCAGCGCCGGTCTGCTCCGCGTAGCGGCTGAGATCGATGGCCTCGTGCGTAGCGTTGCTGCCTGCACCGCAGATCACCGGAACCCGATTCGCGGCCTGATCGATCACAATCTCCATCACTCGATGGTGTTCTTCGTGGCTCAGGGTAGCGCTCTCACCCGTGGTGCCGCAGGCCAGCAGGACATCTGTGCCCTGGCTGATCTGCCAGTCCACCAGGCGGCGCAATCGGACTTCATCGATTCGCTTCTGATCGTCAAAAGGCGTGACCAGCGCAACGATAGTGCCGCGCAGCTTTTTTACGTCCATCATAGGGATCCTTTCATATAGTTTTTTTTCAACATCGTCCGGCCATAAAATCGTCCATGGTGTAAATGCCGCGGCGGTCGGCAATCCAATGGGCCGCCTGCAGCGCTCCATAGGCAAAGGCCTCGCGGCCGAACGCCTGATGTCTCAGGGTGATCTGATCGAACGATGAATCGAAACCGACCTCATGGGTGCCGGGCACGCGGCCGACGCGCGTGGAGGAGACATGCAGAGTGTGGCTAGGGATTTTTCCCGACGGCGCGGCGGTCAACAGCCCGGTTTTCTGCGGCATAACCTCGAGCAGCGCATGGGCCAGAGTCATAGCGGTCCCACTGGGACTGTCCGCCTTGCCGCTGTGATGCCACTCGTGGACATAGACGTCATACTGCGCTTCGCCGCCATAGAGCCGGCCGGCGGTTTTAACCAATTGGAGAAAACGATAAACGCCCATGGAAAAATTAGAGCTGTACACCATCGTCAGATTGGGGATGGTTCGCACCCGCTCGAGCTGCGCCAGCCAACCGGTCGTGCCTTCTACCACAGGCAGAGAAAGCGCTGCTGCAGCGGTCAGATTGGCGACAACAGCGTCGGCGCTGCTGAAATCGATCAACACGCGGGCGCCGGCTGCATCAGAGTTCGCTCTCAATTCTGAGCCCTGCTCAAAACGGACGCAGATCTCATCTCCCAGCGTGGACGCCAGTCGCTCCACCTCATGGCCCATGCGGCCGCTGCCCAGCAAACCTATTTTCATAATACTCCTCCGCTTCAGTTTACGACAAAGATCTCTGGATCCAGTGGACCGCTGAAAAAACGCTTATGCAAGGACCGCACGACGACCGGCAAATCGCGCTCATCCACCACAAAACTGATGTTGATCTCGGACGCTCCTTGGGAGATCAGATGGATGGGGATGTCGCTCAGAATGGAAAAAATGAGCCCCGGCATGCCGGCGGTCCTGCGCATGCGCTGGCCGACCAGACAGACGATGGCCTTGTGGCTCTGCACCTCCAATTGACTGAAATGGCTCAGATCACGCTGGATCTCGGCCAGCCGGTCCTTCTGATCGATGGTCACGGACACGCTGACTTCGGAAGTGGTCACTAAATCCACGCTGGTTTGATAGCGGTTAAAAATTTCAAATATCGAAGATAAAAAACCGTAGGCCATCAACATGCGCGTGGAGGTCACGGTCACCACCGTAATATCCTCTTTGTAGGCGATGGACTTTACTACGCACTCTTTGCTGTCGCTCTCTATGAGTTTGGGCGAGATCAAAGTGCCGTCCGCCTCCGGCCGCTGCGAATTGAGCACCGAGACCGGAATGTTCTTGCCCACCGCGGGCAACAAACTGGCCGGATGCAGCACTTTGGCGCCAAAATAGGCCAACTCCGCTGCTTCCTGAAAAGTCATTCTGCGGATGCGTTTGGCTTCCGGAACCAGCGTGGGATCGGCGGTGAGCACGCCGTCCACATCGGTCCAGATCTCCACCGCTGCCGCATTCAGCATGGCGCCGATCAAAGTGGCGGAGTAATCCGATCCCCCCCGGCCCAGGGTGGTGGTTCGGCCGTCGGCATCGGCGCCGACAAATCCCTGCATCACCGGCACCACTGCGCGGTTGACCAAGGGCATCAGCGTTTTGCGCGCCTGCTCCCTGGCAGCATCCCACTGCGGCTGTGCTTTGCCGAACTGCGAATCTGTGATCATCACCTTACGGCTGTCGATCATGACCGAGTCTATGCCGAAAGAACACAAAAAGCGGCTCAGGATATGGGCAGACAGCAGTTCCCCCAAGCTCAGCAGCTCATCCGAGACCGGTTTGGGCGTGTAGCCGGCCTGTATGATGGTCTCGACCAGCTTTTTCAGTTGCTGCTCCACTTCGAGGAGCAGAGTGCGCAGCCCGGCATCGTTTTCCAACCCCAGCTGATGCAGCAGGGTCCGGTGTTGGGCTGACAGCTCGAGAATCAGCTTGAACGCCTTTATTCGATCCCTTTGCGCAGCGGAGCGGCCGATGGCCACCAGTACGTCGGTGACCTGGCCGATGGCTGACACGATCACGATCGGAGATCGCGCCAGACGGCTTTGGACAATACGTCCGGCCCGACGCATCGCCTCTGCCGAGCCCACTGAGGTACCGCCGAATTTCATAACCAGCATAAAAGATCACCTTATGGTCTGATCCAGTAAATCAAGAACCAATTTTTCATACAAATCACAGGCTGCGAGCAGTTCGTCCACGCCGACTTGCTCATCCTCCCGATGTGCGAAATGGATGGAACCAGGGCCCAGCATTAAAACGCGGGCCAAGGACGCCAAATAGGCGGCGTCAGAACCGAAGGAAACGGTCTTGACTGGATAGCCCGGCAGAGTGAACAGCCGCTGTGGATGAGAGGCGCTCAGCACTTCGATTCGAACCTCTTCATCCTTATAGCGCTCCAATTGATCGCAGATCTCCGACGGGTCAGAAGCGAGCCGGAATATGCCATCGGCCTGCGCATAATCGGCGATGATATTAGCGCCATTGCCGCCCTGAATGCGGCCGATGTTCACAACAGTTTTGCCGAACTCGGCATCCTCCCCCCAATCGCGATGCAGCCAGGTGGAGAGGATTTGCGTCAAGCGATGGATCGCCGAGCTGCCGCGCTCCGGATAGCCCGAATGACCGCTGCGGCCGCGGACGGTAATGCGAAAGACCAATGATCCTTTCTGATGGCTGACCAGATGATTATCCGTGGGTTCACCGAGAATGATATACTCGCCGGTCACACCGGACCGCGCCAGCATTTTAGCGCCGTCGGAATCGTGCTCTTCACCGACGACCAGCAACAGGCCCACGTTGGCAGCCGGTTGGCGACGCAACCGCTCCACGACCGACAGCATGGCCCACAGGCTGCCTTTGGCGTCGCAAGCGCCGCGGCCATAGATGCGCCCACCCTCTTCGCGATAGCCCATAAACGGTTCCACAGTATCCAGGTGGGTGCAAAACCACACAGCCGGCGACGGACTGGCCCGCACGATGAGGTTAAAGCGCTCTGCGCAAACCTCCTGCCGCTCCACCTGATAACCGCGCTGCAGCAGCCATTGGCATAGCCAGCGGCCGAGCTCCGGTTCACGGCCGGTAGAGGAGTCGATATCGATCAGGGTTTTGAGCAAATCTAACATGATGGATGCACAACGGCAGAGGGGTGGAGAGCCGGGACGTCGAGGCAGGCAAAAAAAAACGATCGGACGGGAAAAAGCCGCGTCGGATCGATTCGAGAGACTGGCCTTCAACACGTCAGTTAATTAGCTCTCCACGGATGAGACTCCGTGACAGTACGGCGGCTTTTTACACGCCGTCCCAACGGCTGCGGTGTGGTACCGCACCATTTCGGCCCCTTTCCCTCCCGACCGGTCGTATCTCGATTCCACGCATCGAACGATCGATCGTTCTTGATCGGGGCGCCTCTATTTAACTGGGTGGTTACAACGTTATTTATGAAAAGCTGCGCAGAAAAGCAAGTGTTTTTTTCTGCGGTTAATTGCCGTAGACGAAATCCTGTTTGCGGATGCCGAGTTTTTTCATCTTGAACCGCAGGTTGGGCTCCGAGATGTTCAGCACCTGAGCGGCGCGCGACTGGTTGCCGGCAAATTTGCGCAGGGCGCGTTCGATCAGCTCTTTTTCCAGTTTGGCTACGGCGATGCCCAGGCTCTGCAACTCCAGCCGGCTGAATTGCTGTTGGTCGTTGAAGAAGGGAAGCGCCTGCGGCAGCAGTTCGGTCTCCGGCGAGGCGAGGACCAGACTGCGCACTACATTTTCCAGTTCTTTGACATTGCCCGGCCATTCGTATTTGAGCATCTGATTAAAGATTTCAAAGTTGATCGGAGGAACCGGCCTGCCGAGATCATGGCAGATCCGCTTGAGATAATGCTCAAACAGGACCGGAATGTCCTGCCGGCGATCCTTCAGGGCAGGCACTCGGATCGTCGATTCGGACAGAGATAGGAAGAGTTCGGCAGAGATGGCCTGCTGACGTGCATCGGTGTGCATGCGCGTCGAAGTGGTGCTGATCAGACGGAAATTCAACTGCACAGGATGCTCCAGCATCCAGTACCCGCGCTTGACAAAGGCCATCAATTTTTTTTGCGAATCGGCGCTCAATTGATCGACATTCTCGACGATCATCAGGCCGGTCAGGTCTTTCAGCGAGGCCGTCTCTTTCACCTGTTGCCGGATCTGCGTGGTCACCTCATGATCGAAAGCGGCGTTCAATTTCGCCGCATCCGTTTCAATCAGACAGCCGCCGGCCAGCGGGCTCATCTCGAATACCATGCGGGCGATGGTCAGTTTCTCGGTGCCGCTGTCGCCGACGATCAGCAGATGCTGTCGGCTTTTTGCCAGCGCGGTCAGCGACTTGCGAATCTGATCCATCTCTGGAGAATTTCCAATGAGCCGTTCATCCTGAACCGTTTGATTGCGACTGTTTTTCATGGTCTTCGCCCCTTTCCTGAGTGTTTCTATTTGATGAATTTTTTATTCAGAATCTGGCCGTCCTGGCAGGTCGAATAAATGAAATAGTAATAGATGTTCCAAACCAGGGCGATCGCCAGCAACATCATAAAAAGCTTGATCGTGATATAAAAGGACTTTGCCAGGCCGGAGATCAGCACCAGCCCTATTCCAAAGGAAAACTGAAACAGAACATTTTGGCTGCTGAAGGTCGTCTTGATCAACTCGACGATGACGTCTCTGTTATGGCTCTTCAGAACCACAGGAATGGAGATGCCATAGTGCGGGTTGAACATGAATTGCTCGCGCAGCGCATGCTCGGGCGAGAACAACGAGATCAACCTCAAGAAAAAAGCCGCCAGCAGAATCAACAGGCACAACATGGCAAAGTATTGATCCAGTCCGTAGACATTCAACTGATACAAGGCGACCAGAATATCGATGACGTCGCAAATGATGCTGAGCAACAATCCGATGACCAAGGTATGAAGAAAGGCGCCGTTGGGACGTTGTGTGAACAGCAGAACCGCACAGTACAGGAGGAGGAGCAGGATGATAGCCGCATCCAGCCGCAGGATGTGCGGCAGGATGCCGGGTGGGCCGGCTTTAAAAGGAAATCGACTGACCGTCAACGCCTGATGCCAAAAGTCCGCGTTCAGCCCCACCGCCGCCGCCACAGACAGGGCGTAATTGACGCCCCTGGGCCAGCGCCAGAAAAGGTATCGGAGCGTGAGGTAACACGCTCCGATCAACAACAGAGTATAAAAAACCGCCCAATTGTAAAAGGATAGATAGTAGCTGAGGATGTTGTCCCCAAAGAGGCCCTGCTTTCCGGTGAACGGAATGATCAGACCCGCTGCGGTGAAAAGAAAAGTAAAACCAAAATGACCGTACACATCCCGGAACAAGCGATCCCGCCCAACGATGTACAGAGCGACAACGCCCAAAAGGAAATACAAGGAAAAATTCGCCCAACTCATAAAGGGACGTGGTTCGTGCGGCAGGTAATACAGGAGATTGAGGCCTCCTAAAAACAGGATCCACAGGGCCAGCGCCCTCTTGATGATTTGAGCAAGCGTTAACGAAGACCCGAGCATTTTCTCAGTGCATTTCCGTTCAATTTAAAGTATCCGGCGGCGACGGCAACGGATTGGGGTTGATCGTGCTTACATACGCAGCCTCCCGGGCTGCCTCTTCCGTTTCGGTAATAATAATTATCCTTTCTTCGCCAAATTTAGCATCATTTTGGATAAAAACAAGCGTTTTTTCGTCTGAACCGCTGTCCGAGGAGTAGATATCGGTGACAACGATCAAACTAAAAAAAAACAAGATCCCCAAAAAAACCGAAATCAACATTTTTTTTGCATTGCGGTTCATTTTAAACTCCTGTCAATAGGTTGAGTGGCTTTTGGTTAACTGTATATTCGGGTCTTCGCTATCATACGCAAAAATTGACGAAAAAACAATTAAATTCGTCCATATCGCAGATTTGATCAGCCGGCTGCCGGCAAAAGCCGGCGGCCTGCAACACAACCAGGCCGCAGTATGTGACGAAAAATTGATTGATTATTAATACCGCCATATAGGGATTTTGGCGAAAATCGGCCGGCTTTTTCTGTTGCAGCGCACAGGCAGAAAGAAAGAGAATCTGTTTTGTTTATTCCGGATTCTTTGCTATCTTTGCATAATTTTCATGAAAGGAGAAGCCAGCATGGGCGGTTTTTTCGGCGTTGTTTCGACTCAGGATTGCATACAAGACCTTTTCTACGGCACAGACTATCATTCGCATCTCGGCACGCGACGGGCCGGTCTGGCGGTGCAGGGCAGCCTCGGCATCAGCCGTTCCATCCACAACATTGAGAACTCGCCGTTCCGTTCCAAATTCACCGAGGACATCGACAAACTCAGCGGCCGCATCGGCATCGGCGTGATCAGCGATTTCGAGGCGCAGCCGCTGCTCATCGGCTCCCACCTGGGCGCCTACGCCATCGCCACCGTGGGCCGGATCAGCAATCTCGACGAGCTGGTGCAGCAGACCCTGTCGGACCGGCGCGCTCACTTTTCAGAGATGAGCGGCAACCGCACTAATCCCACAGAACTGGTCGCCACCATCATCAATCAGGAGGATTCTCTGGAGGCTGGCATCGAAAAGGTGCAGGAGGTCATCCAGGGTTCTTGCTCGCTGCTGGTGCTGACCGACAAGGCGATCTATGCCGGCCGCGACCGAAGCGGAAGAACACCCATCAGTTTGGGGAAAAAGGAGACGGGATTCGCGGTGACGTTCGAAAGCTGCGCATTTTCCAATCTGGGCTATCACTTTCTCCGCGATCTGGGTCCCGGCGAGATCGTGCGCATCACGGCGGAGGGCCTGGAAGTGCTGAGAGCCCCGCTGAAAAAAATGAAAATCTGTTCATTCCTCTACATTTATTACGGCTATCCGTCCAGCAGCTACGAGGGTGTGAATGTCGAATGGGTGCGCAACCGCTGCGGCGCAGCGCTGGCGCGCTCCGACAAGGTCTCCATCGACCTGGTCGGCGGCATTCCGGATTCCGGGGTGGCCCACGCGCTGGGCTATTCCAACCAGTCCGGCGTCCCCTATCAGCGCGGATTCGTCAAATACACGCCGACCTGGCCGCGCAGCTTTATGCCGCCGAATCAGCAGATGCGCGATCTGATCGCCGCCATGAAACTGATGCCCATCCAGGAGATCATCAAGGGAAAGCGCACGCTGTGGTGCGAGGACTCGATCGTTCGCGGTACACAGCTCAAAGACACCATTCAACGGTTGTATGACTGCGGCGCCAAGGAGGTGCACATGCGCGTCGCCTGTCCGCCGCTGCTGTACATCTGCCCCTATCTCAACTTTTCCCAGTCGCGCTCCGAACTAGACCTAGCCGCCCGCCAGGCTATTCTGGCGGTGCACGGCGCACCGGTGGATTCGCTGGAGGCGTATCAGCAGCCGGGAACCGAAGCCTACAACGCCATGGTCAGCCAGATCCAGGAACGGCTGCACCTGACCTCGCTGAAATATCAAACCATGGAGGACATGGTGGAGGCTATCAGCTTAGGGAAAGAAAAACTGTGCACCTTCTGCTGGAACGGCCAGGGCTGATCGCTTCACCCAGCGGGCGTTTCTTCAGGAAGCAACGACTATTTGAAGGCGGCTTTTGCCGCCTTTTTTTTGAAACAGCGATCGGCAAAATCCAGATACTGTTGCCAATCGTAATCGGTCACATCATGCTTGCCTGTTCGTATGTGATAACGCACTCCGTCGCCCACCGGCGTATTGACCGCCGGCATCGAGCCGGCATTCAGGCCGGCGTTGCCAAGCAGGTGAAAAACAGGATCCGCGGCCTTTGCACAGAGAAATTCGCCTTTAGGATCCGCCCAGCGATCCTGTTCTGCACTGGCGATGTACAAAGGCCGCGGCGCAATCAGCGCCAGCAAAAAGTGCTGATCCAGGGGCAGGTCCTGCTCCCGGCCGTTATAGCGTTTAAAGCGGTCGCAGAACCAGTGGGGGAAACCGGTGTTGATCCGCTCCACCGTTTCGCCATAAATCCGTTTCGACAGCGCAGCGCCGCCGCAGCCGGAATTGTTCGAAATCACCAGGGCGAACCGCTGATCCTGGGCCCCGGCCCAAAGAGCGGCTTTGCCCAGCCGGGAGTGCCCGATCACAGCGATCTGACGGCTGTTGATCCCCGGCTCCTTGACCAAATAGTCCATAGCCCGTGAAAGACCCCAGGCCCAGGCGCCGATGGCGCCCCATTCATCCTCCATCGGCCTCGTTTGCTTCTGACTATAGTACAGCGGATGCACGCCGTTTTTAAATCCATCATCGTAATCAGGATCCAGATCGCCGTAATAGATGGTGGCCAGGCCATACCCCCGCTCCACGATCATCTCCACCGGCCAGCGCCGCGCCTTGACGCCTCGCGTTTTTTCGCTCGCGCGATTATTGAACACGCCGTAGAGCGAATCATTCCGCATCCAAACCTGCGTCAGTTGGATTTCCGGATCCGGATGGATGGACTGGTTGCCGTTAAAATTCAGACCGAGAAACAGCGGCGCAGGCCCGCGCCGGCCGCGGGGCAAATAGAGCAATATTGTCATCACCACTCGCGCGCCGCCTGAGGCGTACTCCAGAATCACCTCTTTGCATTGGGCTTTGCCGTTCAAGGCGACACGGACCTTGCGCTCGGTTTTGACGATCTTGAGCTTTTTCGCTGCCGGCGTTCGGCCGTAAACCTCCTGCTCCAGGAGACGGAGTACCTCCGGTCGCCGTTTCGACCACCAGTCGGCAGCCGAGGTCACCAGCGTGCCATCGCTGCAGAGCAGGGGATCCGGCAGCACATAGGCTGGTACATTGGCCTCGTCATAGTTGGCGTCGGCAGGCTGACCGAGGCAAAGGCTGTATGCAGCCACTGTACAAGAGACAAAGAAACGCAGGGGGGTCATGGCTCCTCCAGTTCATGCGACAAGTACGACAAAATAAGCCAATTTTTCATTTTTTTCCAGCCCTTTTCTTCAGCAGCGAAGAAACGGATGAAGAAAAAAAAATGAAAAAAACAATAATTTCTCTTGCGTATATTGTAATTAATAGGTATATTAACCCACATAATAACTGTACACCATAGAAATGCTTTTTCTGCATGCTTTACAAGTCGATAGCTCTTGTGTCAGATCTTGAAACACGTATAGATTAATCAAATCGCAGCCGTGGTGGATGTTTACGCCTAGGTATGCGATTTTTTTTTGCATAGCAGAATCGAAGCAAGTGTACACTTTTCGTCGCAGCGGCGAAAATTTTTTACAAAACGAAAGGGAAACAAAGAATGGAACAGGGAACCGTAAAATGGTTTAATTCCGAAAAAGGCTACGGTTTTATCCAACGCCCCAACGGCGCCGACGTTTTTGTACACTACAAAGCGATCACCGGTGAAGGCTTCAAAGCCCTGAACGAAGGCGACAAGGTTCAGTTCGACGTTGAAAAAGGCCCCAAAGGCCTTCAGGCCACCAACGTCAGCAAGATCTAACCTCGGAAACAACCGTTCTTAGCTAATCGGTTCTGACCGATGTGACAAAGCCTTGCAGAAAATTCTGCAAGGCTTTTTTTTCCTTCGGACCGGAGCGGCGATCAAGACATAGAGCCGTCCATCCGCTGCGCCACCAGTTGGGCGATGTCCAAAACCTGTGGGCCGGTACCCCCTTCTCGCTCCTGGCTGGCATCCGCCAGCATGCTCAGGCAGAACGGACAGGCCGTGGCGACCTGCTCCGCACCAATGGCCTCCGCCTCGGCCAGGCGCAGCCGGTTGATACGCTCCCCCACCCCCTCCTCCATAAACATGCGGCCGCCGCCGGCTCCGCAGCAAAAGCTTTGGTTGCCATGACGCGGCATCTCCATACACGGTCCCCCCTGCACCGCTTTGAGCACCTGCCGCGGCGCCTGATAGATTCCATTGTAGCGGCCCAAATAGCAGGAATCATGATACACGATGCGCTTGGACACATCTCCAATTTTAATCCGTCCGCTGCGC
The DNA here is from genome assembly GCA_029565685.1 of bacterium. Classification (GTDB taxonomy): domain Bacteria; phylum Zhuqueibacterota; class Zhuqueibacteria; order Residuimicrobiales; family Residuimicrobiaceae; genus Anaerohabitans. The sequence continues at coordinate 38,398 of JAKQNR010000012.1, forward strand.
AACAGCTCGGCGATCAGCTCGCTGTGGTGGACCACCTCGAACCGTCCTCCAAACGCCTCATACTCATTTTTAATCATGTGATATCCGTGCGGACAGGCGGTCAACACCCGCTTGAATCGATAGCGGCTCAAAACAGCCACGTTCTCCTCAGCCAGCATCTGGGCGACGTACTCGTTGCCGCTGCGCCGGGCGGGATCGCCGCAACACTTTTCCTCTGTGCCTAAAATCGCAAAATCAACGCCCGCGGCGATCAGGATCTTTGCCAGGGCGCGTGAGCTTTGTTTGCCGCGATCGTCGAAAGCACCGGCGCAGCCGACGAACCACAGATATTCCGCCTCTCCGCGCTCCGCCATCAATGGAACAGCCAGCCCTTCGCTCCAACGGGCCCGTTCATGGGCGCCGATGTTCCACGGATTGGCGTTGGTCTCCAGACCGCGAAAAGCGGGATTCAACTCTACGGGAAAGGCACTCGCCATCATCACTTGAGCCCGCCGCAGTTCCACCAAAGTGGGGATGTGTTCATTCATGACCGGGCAGACTTGCATGCAAGCGCCGCAGGTGGTGCAGGCCCAGAGTTCTTCCGGCGTCACCCACTGAGCCATAATCGGCTGGCAAGGCGATTCACCGCGCAGCAAGGTTGTTTTTTCCTCAAGGAGCTGTTTGCGCAGGTGCATCATCACCGCTTTCGGCGACAGCGGCTTGCCGCTCTGATAGGCTGGGCAAACATCCTGACAGCGGCCGCAATCCACGCACGACATAAAATCAAGCAATGCCTTCCAGGGCAGTTGGGTCAGACGGGTTGCGCCGAACTCTTCGCTTTTATCGAAATCACTCTTGTGTAAAAAGCCGAGCGGTCGGCGCGAACGAAAAAAAAGATTCACCGGTCCGGCGAGCAGATGCAAATGTTTGGATTGGGGGATCAGCAGCAGAAAGCCGAGCACCATGAGGATGTGCAGCCACCACAGCAGGCGGCTCCAGCCGGCCCATGCGGCTGGTTCGAGTCCGCTGAACAGCCCGGCGGCGACCGGTGTGAACGGCAAGCCGGGGACAAAAAATTTTCCCGCGGCAAGACCCTCAACCCCCTGTCCCAACAGATAGGTGGCCATGAGTCCAAAGATCAACGCCAACACCGCCGCACTGTGCCAGGGGGGTGAAAGCGGTTGCGGACGGATCAGCCCCTCCGGCCGCATTAGGTAACGCCGGATCGCCAGCCCCGCCACCCCGATCATGGTGAGCAGGGCAATCCAATCCACGGCAATAAACCATAGGGTGTTCAAGCGATTGTGTCCCAGCAGGGAGAAATCACGGACAAACGCGCCGATCACCTGGTTCAACGTGGCCACGCTGAACAGCACAAATCCCCAAAACACCAGTGCATGCAGCAGTCCGACCACAGGCCGGTTTCGCATGGCGCAGGTCTGGCTAGCCACTTTGACCGTCATGTGTATGAGCCGTTCCCAAGGACGATCCCAGCGTGCGTCATCCTGCGTGCCGCAGCGGACCAGCCGAATGCGGATGAGGATTTCCCGACAAAAATAGCCGATGCAGGCCAGCAGCAGCCCGAGCAGAATCAAACGTTCCAGTGCAGTTCGCATATCCGGGCGCTCCTGTCACGCTGAACGTTTTTTTATTTCAGCGGTCAACGCCGGCACGATCTCGAACAGATCCCCGAGAAGACCATAATCGGCGCGTTGAAAGATGGGCGCGTTCGGATCCTTGTTGATGGCCACAATGCAGCGGCTGCCGGACATGCCGGCCCAGTGTTGAATGGAACCTGAGGCGCCGATCATAAAATAGAGATTCGGTGAAACCACTTTGCCGGTCTGTCCCACCTGTTCCCGGTGCGGCCGCCAGCCGCTGTCCACCACCGCCCGCGTGGCGCCCACTGCGCCGCCGAGCGCATCCGCCAATTCCTCCACCAGGGTAAAATTTTCCGCGCTGCGCAGCCCGCGACCGCCGGTGACGACCACGTCGGCATCCGCCACATCCATCCGGCCGGCATCAGGCGCAGCCGCCGGCGTCACCTGCAGTGGAAAAGCGCTGTCAGGGACGGGCAGCGGTTCAGGCGCAATCTCAGCGCCCGGCCGCCGTTCGATGATTGGAAAAACGCCGGCGCGCAGCGATAACACTTTCCTGTTTCCGTTCACGACGAACCGGCCCAGCACTTTGCCGGCAAACAGGGGCTTGGTCGCTGTTAACGTCCCATTCTGCATCGTCACCTCGGTGCAGTCCGCCAGGCAGGGCGCAGACAATGCAACGGCCACCCGCGGCGCCAGGTCCCGGCCCATGGCAGTGGCTGAAAATAGAAGCAGATCCGCGCCGCAGGCCTGCACAGCATTGAGCACCACTTGCTTGTATAGGTCCGGATGATAGACGCCCAATCTGGGATCTAGGGCTGCAAACAGACGATCCGCTCCGCACGCCGCCAAAGACGCGCTGTCGTCCACCGCAGCGCTGGAAGGCAACAGCACCGCCACGCGATCGCCATCGCGCGCCGCCAGACCCGCGGCCGCGGTCAAAACCTCCAAAGTCGCATTCCGGATTCGATGATTTTTCTCTTCAGCGATTACAAGTATCGTGGACATTGACGCACAACCTCCTTATGAAAAAAACTCAAAGTACTTTGGCCTCTTCTTTCAACAGCCTGATCAACTCGGGCACGGCCGCAGCCCCTTCGCCGATGACGCGGCCCGCCTGTCGTTGAGCCGGCAGAGCGAGGCCATGCACCTCGATGGCGGCGGGCGTAAGAACAGCCGGCTGCACCGGGATCTCCCGTTTTTTGGCAGCCATTACGCCGCGAATCGAAGGATACCGCGGTTCATTCAACCCCTTTTGGCAGGTTATCACCAACGGCAGCGGTGCAGTCAATCCCTCGATGCCTTTCTCCCCCTCCCGTTCGGCGACAGCCAAACCTCCCTGCACCTTCAGCCGGGTGATCACCGTCATGCAGGGAATCTGCAACATCTCGGCCAGCATGGGGCCGATCTCTCCATTGCCGTCGTCGATGGTCTCCTTGCCGAGCAGGATCAGATCGAACGGCTCCTTTTTAATGGCATCAGCCAGAGCTCCGGCCAGCGCCAGTGCGTCATACACCGGGGCTTCGGTTTTGAGCAGCAGCACTTCGTCCGCCCCCATGGCGCAGGCGCTGCGCAATGCTTCAATGGTCCGTTCCGGCCCCACTCCGATGACTTTGACCAGCGACTCGTTGCCGGTCTCTTTGATCCGCAATGCCTCTTCAACGGCAAACTCATCGTAGGGATTCATGATGAATTTGACTCCAGTCTCTACAATGCTTTTGCCGTCAGCGCTGATCTGGATGGAGGCCTCGGTATCCGCCACCTGTTTAATGCACACGATAATTCGCACGGGATGTCTCACAATTGGTTAAACGGTTTGCCTGCAGTTTTTGTCTGCCAGGGATTAAGCTCATAAAAAAACCGGCCAACTGCCCAAGCCGGTTTACAAGTTGAAAAAAAAAGAATCAGGTCCAGATCAACCGATCACTGTTTAGCCACGCCCCGAAGGATGATCGCGCTGATCTGCTGCGCGGAAGCAGCCAGGTGAATGCGTTTGGTTTTGGACAGCGTCCAATTTGTGGCGATTTGATCCACCGCGCCGAACAGCACCTGCTTGAAAATGGAAGGATTGATGTCGTCGCGAAATTCTTTTTGCGCCTGTCCGAGTTTAAAAATATCGCCGATGATGGCCAGATATTCCCGAAAGCGCGTTCCTTCGTATCCATGCAAAAACTTGCTGCTTTGCCGCAATTCCACCTGCATCAGCTGGGCCATGTCCGGATGGTCTTGAATCAAGTTTAAATGCTGGTTGATGAACACGATCAGCTTGTCGGTGGCGGATTCATGGGCGGTCAGTTCCTGCCGCATATGCTCGATGATGGGCAGCATCTCTTCTTCAAAAATGGAGATCATCAGATCGTCTTTATTTTCGAAATAGAGATAGATGGTGCCGGTGGCTACATCCGCGACCTTGGCGATCTCTTCGACCTTGGCGAGAAAAAAGCCATCGCGCGCAAAGACCTTGATGGCTGCTTTCAGTATTCTTTCGCGCTTGTCGGTAGTCATCTCTCCGCCTCCCTGAAAAGGATTCATTTTGGATTAATTTAAATAAAATAATAAAAAAAGCAAACAGAATCCTCACAATACTGAATTATTTTGAACAAAATTCATTTTTATATTGACTCTGGTCTAATTTTTCACTAAAATTTACCCTCGTAACGCAGAACAACCGTCACATATTGAATCGAGGAGGAGTAATGAAGAAAGCCATCGTTTTGCTGCTGCTGATCGGTTCGGCAACCATGGTCCTTGCCGCCGGGGTGGACTTGACCGGCGTCGGTGTTCGTTCAACGAGTCTGGGAGGCAATTATCGGGCTATTTCCAACGATTGGAGCGGTATGTTCTGGAATCCGGCGGGATTGGTCTGGAGCAAGGGCCTCAAGGCCGGCGCCAGCGTGGAGATGATCACTCCGTCCAGCACCTATTCCTCCGCTGCCATAGGTGGAATGCAGTTCAGCGGCACCTCCAGCACAGCGATCGAAAACGAGAGCAAGAGGTTCCTGATGCCCGCTGCCGGCGTTTATTACAGCAATGAAAAATTTGCCGTGGGTTTGGGTTTTTGGGCGCCGTTTGGTCTGGGAGCAAAATGGGATCTGCTCAACACCACTCAATACAACCTCGCTTACCCTAAATTCGAGTTTGAAGACGATCTTAAAGTGCTGGCACTGCAACCCACGTTTTCCTACAAGCTGAACGATCGTTTCTCTGTCGGCGTCGGCCTGACTCTGCTCTATGCAGACATCTCCATCCGCAAACCCAATTTCAGCCCGAACCCGATCACGTTCAAGCCCGAGTACGCCATGTTGAAAAACGCGCTCGGCGCCTCCGCCCTTTCGCCCTTTGATCACTTTCTCACCGAGGCGAACCTCGAGGGCAACGGCATGGGCTTTGGTTTGAGCTTTGGCTTGCAGTTTAAACCGGTTGAAAGCCTGGCGCTGGGCGCTTCGGTCAAATGGTACAACACTCTTGGTTTAGAAGGCACGATTCTCGCCGACACCTATTATGCCAAAGATCCGGGCAACGTCAAACCCACTCTCGATCAGCTGCTGTCGCTGAATATGATCACTCAGGCCCAGTACGCCAGCTTGGCCGGCGCCTACTCGGGCGTCAAAGCGACTGCGATCCCCAAAACCGATGTTACGGCCGATCTGCCGCTGCCCACCAACATCGGCGTCGGCTTTGCCTATACAGGGATCAACAAGCTGCTCATCACCGGCGATATGGCGTTGACCCAGTGGTCTGCCTGGGACGTGATCGAAATCAAGGCCGACGGCAACAAGATCAGTGAATTAAAAGAAAATTGGGAAAACGGCATCCGCATGGGCCTGGGCCTCGAGTACGGCTTGCCCTTCTCCAACGCCAAGCTGCGCGCCGCGTTTTATTCCGAACCCAACGCCGCTGCCGACGAAACCATGAACCCCACCATTCCAGACATCAACCGGCGCAATGTCGTGGTCTTTGGTCTCGGTTTTCCGCTCGGACCGGTGGAAGTCGGCTTGATGTATGAACATATGTTCATCGGAGATAAAACCGTCGCGTGGTCGCCGGCGGTCGTGCCCTTTGAAAATTTGGGCGGCATTTACTCCATGTCGGTCAACAACATCATGTTTGGCATTGATTATAATTTTTAGCGTGCAGCAGCACCACGCGCTTTCCGCCAAGCCCTTGCCCCTGCGGCAGGGGCTTTTTTTATGCACAGGCCCGGACAAGCCGTCCATAAAGCAAATGCTTGGTTTTTAGCCTGTTTTTTTGTATTTTTTATCCGGTCTATGGCCGCAACGATTGCTGAATTCTTTCTGGAATCTGCGATGAGAAAAGGACTTTTTCTGATCACCGGTCTGCTGGCCCTGGGCGGCTGTTCTCTGGACGACGGCCTGCAGCCGACCCGCAGCGGCTTTAGCGGCACGATCCGCTTCAAGAACGCATGGCCGGCGCAGACCGATCAGGTGCTGGTGGTGGCGGCCACGCGATTTCCCCCCAGCGCCATTGCAGATATCGTGATGAGCGATCCGCTGCCCTTACACCAGGACTCGGTGGATTATACGCTGTTCACCACTCCGCAGCTGTTTGCGGCAGTGGGTGTAGTGTGGAAGGAAAAAAATCAGCCCTGGGATGTAACCAACCTCATCGGCCTCTACTTCGACAGCGACAATCTGTTCAATCCTGGCAAAGTCCATGTCCGCAACCGCGACGAGATGGTGGAAAACATCGACATCGAAGCGGATTTATCTAAAGCTAAACGTAAAGTCACAAGCGGCATCGAAGGTATGCTGCGCACCCGCGGCGAGTGGCCGCCGGCCAGCCAATCGTTGCTCATGGTGGCTTCTAAACCGATCTTGCCTTTCGGACTGCTGGACATCTCGCTGGGACAACCGATAGAGGCGCCTTTCGACTCCAGCCGGTTTTTCCTCAATCTGCAGCCGGGCACCTATCGCCTGGTGGGGGCGTTGCTCATAGAAAAAGGCGCTGACATCGGCCTCTCCAGCGTCGTCGGCCTGTATTATAAAAAAGCGGGCGATCTCTTCCCAGGCGCCATCACCATAGCCAGTGATACCACCATCATTCGGGGAGTGGAGATCCACATCGATTTTAACAAAAGGCCGTTTGCCGGATAAGGGTTTGGCGATGAAACAACTGTACCCCCTTTTGTTGCTCTTTGCAACGTTTGTTTTCAGTCAGACTGAAGGCCGATTGTCCGGTCAGGCGGTGGATGCAAAAACCGGCGAACCGTTGCCCGGCGTCAACATCCTGCTGGTCGACACCGCCATCGGCCAGGCGACCGACCTGTCCGGCCGCTTTGAGTTGAGCGGCATCCCCGCAGGCGTCTACACGTTGCGAGCCAGCATGGTCGGCTATCGCTCCTTGCAGATACGGAGCATTCACATTCCCGCGAAACCAGGCGCCCGGTTTACCCTGGCCCTGGAGCCCATCCTGATCCAGGAGGCCGACGTCGTAGTCACAGCGGCAAAGCGGCGGCAGAGCATACAGGACTCGCCCAACAGCGTGGGCGTGCTCACCAGCCGCGATCTGGTGCAAAAAAACGAAATTTACCTGGATAAAATGCTGGAGAACGCCTCAGGGGTCAACTTTATAGGTTCTCAGATCAACATCCGCGGTTCCTCCGGCTATAACTATGGCGCAGGAACACGGGTGTTGATGCTGATCGACGGCGTGCCGGTGCTGCCCGGCGACAGCGGCGATCTGAAATGGGATCTGGTACCCGCCACCCAGGTGGAACGGGTGGAAATCATCAAAGGCGCGGGTTCGGCGCTCTATGGTTCCAGCGCCCTGGGCGGGGTGGTCAACATTATCACCAAATCCGCCACCGACCGGCCGCTCACCCATCTGCGCTTTTCCGCCGGCCTGTACGACAAGCCCTCTTTTCCCGAGTGGCGCTGGACCGACCGCCTGCTCCATTTCGACGATATGGATGTGGACCACTCCCGCCGCATCGGTAAAAGCCAAATTCTGCTGGCTGCGGGGCGCCACCAGTCCACCGGCTACAGCCAGAACGGATCCTACCAGCGCATGAACGGCTCATTCAAATGGTTCCGCCCGGTTTCCACCCATGCCAACCTCACCCTGGCGGCCAATTGGGAGGCCGGCAAGCGCGGCACCGGCCTGATGTGGCGCAGCCAGCGCCGCGCCTTGGAAGTATCGCCGGAAGCGGTGGGAGATCATACCCATTCCGACAAACTCAGCGTCAATGCCTTTCATCAGTGGGCAGCGCGCAGCACTCTGGCGGTGAAAACTCGGCTCTCCTATTTCCGCAATTATTGGAAAAACATTTTCCATGACAATATCACCGCCTCCACAGCGCAAAAGTTCGGCTTGGAGATCCAAGGCGACTATCAGCGATCCGCGGTCCATGTGCTCACCTTTGGTACAGAGGAGACCTGGGATCAGGTGCAGTCCGGACTAGTGGGAAATCATGACCAGTATGGCCTTTCCGCTTATGTGCAGGATGAACGGCGCCTTCTCCGCACCCTTTCCCTCACCCTGGGAGGCCGCTACGATTATCAGCACATTGATACTGGATTCCGGGATGAAAAATTCAGTCCTAAAGCGGGGTTGGTCTGGCAGGCGCATTCATCGATCTCCGCCCGCTTTTCCTCAGGCAAAGGGTTCCGTGCCGCCAGTATGTCGGAACGGTTTTCCGACTCGATTTATTCAGGGCTGAGGCTGGCGCCCAATCCCGAACTGCGTTCAGAGACCGCTTGGTCCCATGAGATCGGCGCCAACATTCGTCTGGGCACTCTCATGAATCTGGACATCGCCGGCTTCAGCAGCGATTACTGGAACCTGATCGAACCGGTGCCGGACGAAGCGCAAAACATTCAGTTCATCAATGTCACCCGTGCCCGGATCTCAGGCCTGGAAACTATGGCCAAATTCAACCCCGGGATCCGCGGTTTGACCTGCGATGTGAGCTATACGCTGATGAATCCCCGGGACCTGTCGTTGAATGAAACGCTGGCTTATCGTCCCCGGCGGCTGCTGCAAACCGGTCTGGCCTATCAGTTCGGCCCTGTGGAGCTGAGCGTAGACTATCGCTATATCTCGCGACTGGATCAAGTCAAACTCTATCCCATGGACGACCGCGTGGCGCAAAAAACCGTCGACCTGCATATAGGCTTTCAATGGCAGGCCTGGCATCTCAGCGGCCATGTGTACAATCTTTTCAACCACAATCACACCCAGATGGAAAGAACCCTGATGCCGATCCGTCATTTTGTCCTGACTCTACGGGCCGCGGTCTGAGCTAAGCCGCACCGGCTCTGCGTGAATAAAAGCCCATTTTTAAGTCGACGGAGCGGCAGTAAAGATTACCCCATAGCGAAGGAAAGGAACAGGATGGAACCGACTCGCATATTTTTTGATGTGGAAGCTAACGGAAAATCGCTGGGACGCATCGTGATCGAATTGTTTACAGACACGGTGCCTAAAACCGCGGAAAATTTTCGCGCCCTTTGTACAGGAGAAAAAGGCTTTGGCTTCAAAGGCAGCCTATTTCATCGCATTATTCCGCAATTCATGATTCAGGGCGGTGATTTCACCAACCACAACGGCACCGGCGGCCGATCGATCTACGGAACCAAGTTCGCGGACGAAAATTTTCAGCTCAAGCACACCGGGCCGGGAATCGTCTCCATGGCCAACGCCGGACCCAACACCAATGGCTCGCAGTTCTTCATCACCACGGTGAAAACCGCCTGGCTGGACGGAAAACATGTGGTGTTCGGCAAAGTGATCGAGGGCATGGAAGTGGTAACAGCGGTGGAAGCGTTGGGCTCATCCAGCGGCAAGCCGCAGCAGACTGTGCGGATCAGAGAGTGCGGTCAGATGGAAAATAAATCATAAACGCTCACAGGGTGGGCTGGCGTCCGTCCACCCTGTTCCACTCAGCCAAGTCCATGGCCTCCATTGTGGCAAAGCGCCGCATGGCATCTTCAATCGCAACTGCTTCGCTTTTTTCACTCCTGCTCCACTGAACGCTGACGGGTCCAATAGCGTTCGATCTGCTCCAGGCTTTTCCCCTTGGTCTCCGGCACCCATTTGGCGAAAAAGAGGGTGGCCAGCAGGCAGATGGCGGAAAAGGTAAAAAATCCAGTATGCGCGCCGAAAGAGGCGACATACCAAGGAAAGAGAAACACACTGACGAAATTGGTCGCCCAGTTCACGAACGTGGCGATCGACATGGCGCGGCCGCGCACGCGGTTGGGAAAGATCTCGCCGGTGATGACCCAGATCACAGCGCAGATGGACAATGCCACGCACGCCATGTAGCCGCCCAGAGCCACTCCGATCCACAGCGCCGATTTTACCTCCAGAGTAAATTGCAGAGCAATGACCGACAGCCACAGGGTTACGAAAGCCATACCGCCGACCAGCAGCGGCCTTCGGCCCCAGTGATCGATCTTCCACAACGCCAACAGCGTAAAAACCAGATTGATGAAACCGATGATGACCTGATAGGAGAGCGCTCCGCCGAGGTTGACTCCGGCCTGTTCCAGTACGATAGGGCCGTAATAGATTACGATGTTCACGCCGGTCAGCTGGCCGAAAAACGACAATCCGATGCCCACCAGCAGCGCCCGACGCAGACCAGGTCTGAAAAGTTCGGCCAGCCTGCCCTCCTCTGCAGCCAGCGCGGCCTGGATCTCCTGCCACTCAGCGGCAGCCGTTTCCGGACCGTTGATCCGGTTCAGGATCGAGCGCCCTTCACTGGCCCTAGCGTGCGCGATCAGCCAGCGCGGGCTCTCTGGAATGCCGAACAGCAGCAGGAGAAACAGGAGTCCTGGGATCATCTCTGCGCCGAACATGGCGCGCCAAACTTCGGTGATCATCACCCGCCTTGCCAGGTCCCACCCCATCAACGCCTGGCTGTGGCTCTGAGAAAAATTCAGCAGCCACCAGTTTGAATAATAGGACAGCAGAATGCCGATGACAACAGAGAGCTGGTAGAACGCCACCAGGCGGCCGCGCATCCACGGCGGCGCCAGCTCCGAGATATACAGCGGCGCCAACACAGAGGCGATGCCGACGCCGAGCCCGCCGAGCAGACGCGCGCTGATCAACACGGCAAAGTTCGGCGGCAGGCAGGAGCCGGCAGCGGAGATCAGCAGCAACAGTGAAGCGATGATCAGTAGAGGCCGGCGGCCGAGTCGATCACTGAGGGATCCACCCAGAAGCGCGCCTAAAAGACAGCCCACCAGCGCCGAACTGCCGAACCAGCCGACCTGAAGCTTGCTCAGACTGAACTGCGCTTCAACCATGGAGAACGTCCCGGAGATCACCGCAGTGTCAAAGCCGAACAGCAAGCCCCCCAGAGAGGCGACAAAACAAATCCGCGCCAGATAAAAACGAGCGCTGAAAGACGGCAAAGTAGTCGGCATAGGTCCCTCGCTGGATGATGGGCTTTGGCGACAGACAGAACGCTTGGAAAAAAAAGCTGCAGACCGCACCTTAGTGCCGGATGAAGGATATTCGAATGCCCTGATGATCACTGGATCAGCTTTTCAACCCAGGCTTTGACCGCTTTAGCCGGCCGTTCTGTCTCGACCACCTGCAGTCGGGGATTGGCCGCCAAAGCCGGGGCGAATATCCGTCGCCGGGCAGGCTCGTTCAAAGGGCGCTTGCACGCATCCAGCGGATTTATCAGCAGAACGGGCCTTTTCCATTCAGCCAGCAGTTCGGGTAAATCATAATATTTAAGCACATTGGGTAAAAAATCTTCGTGCGACCAAGCATATTGCTCGGAAACAGCTAGGGATTCAAAACACGCCAGCCCGGCGATGGAGCAAAGGCCGATCACCGATTCGTCCAAAGCCGCAACATGCTGGGCCACCACGCCGCCCATGCCATGGCCAGCGACGATGATTCGATTCGGATCAACCCTGTTGATGTTGCGGAGAAAAGCCAGGGCCGAAAGTCCGTCACGAAAGCGCATGGCGGTGATAGGATCGCCGTTGGCGGCGGAGACATAAGAGATCCAGCGGGAGCTGTGGCCCCAAGAGGCCATTTCATAGGGAAGCTGTGCAGGCTGAGTGTCGCCCCAGCCGCGCAAATCCACTGTCAGCACAGCAAGGTCCGCTGGTTGGCTGTCCAAAAAGCCAACGGCCTGGGCCAGAATGTTCTCCTGGTGCAGTTCGGTCCAGCGGCCGCGATCATCAAAAAAGAGCATTCCGGCGATCCGGTTCGCGTGCGCCAAAGGGACGAGCAAGGTGGCCGGCAGCTCGATGCCCTGCTCTGCCTGCAGAATGAACTCCTGCAGCTCATGCGCCCAGACTCGAAAAGGTGTATCCATCCTGTGAAGTACATCTGCTCGCCCAGCTAATTTCTTCGTATATTATCTCCGTACAAACCAGGAGATATTACGATGCCAACGAATCAAGCGCAAAAGCAAGGGCGGATGTTTGCCATAGTCGAGCAATATCTGC
>JAKQNR010000016.1 GCA_029565685.1 bacterium
CGGTCGATCATATAATGTATGCGCCGCGGAGATATCCCCATCAGTGCAGCTGCATCCTGTTGCCTCCATCTGCAGCGCTCAAGGGCAGCCAAAACAAGCCTGCGCTCCATTGCGTAAAAATCAAGATCCATAGGATCATCGGTGATGATCCCTTTTTCAGGCTCGATCCTGCAATACACAGCGCGGTCACCGAACAGCTTTAGGGCAATCTGCGCCGAAAGGTCTCCGTCTGGGTTCTCGCCGAAACTATAAGGAATCTCTATGTGCTCGCCGTCGTCCAGCCCCAAAACAAGATAGGCCATGCATCATCCATCACCAGTGTATGCCCAATAGTTTATCGAGGAACTTCCACCCGGTTCTGATCTTGACCGTCTCATCCAGCCGCAGCCATCGCCAAGGATTCTTGTACGTCGCATCCCACACAAAGCGCCCGATGACCACACCACAAACGGCGGTGATGGCCGTTGCCCAGCCATCCCACCAGACACAGGGCGCCCAGATTAGGCCGATACCGATCAGGGCGCCCCGGCTGACGTGCTTGAATATGTGCCAGCTATCCCGCAGCGGGTGTAGCGCGAGATGAATGCGCAGGTGGGCGTTGGCGTCCATCGCCGCATCGCAAAAAGCGTGCAGTACGATGAGCAGGAATAGCAAGAGGTGGATCATTTTGCTTCTCCCGTAAACTTTATGAGTTTTTTACAACGCCAACACCTTATTATTGCCCCTTCATCAAAACTACACTTTGGAGCTGGCCTCATGCTTGTTCCGCACCAAGGGCATGGCACTTCATATAGCCTCTCTACGAACTCATCATATTTTTTCGGACAGGAAGTTTTACTGCGCTCACCTTTCATCGCCTATCCTCCTTAATATATGTCCGTGTAAGGGCTATCTGTTAATTGGATTGAGAATAAATAGGCATTTAGGCACCAGTAAGTAATGCCGTCATAATATTCCTTGAAAAATCCAAGTTCCATTTTAGGCATCCACCAGAAAAAAGCAATCCAGCGCCGAATAAATGGAATTTTGTATGGAACCTTTGCTTTCATACCGCCTCCTCTGGATATTTCGCCCGATAGCATTCCCGGCATAGCACCAGTGCATTCCGCGTTATCGCCGCATCGCAAAAAGCGTGCAGTACGATGAGTCCGAACAGGCCGGCGTGCAGGAAGTCTTGCGGGATCATTGCCGCGCGTTCCATAATTCGACGGCCTCTTCTATCGTATATCTGTAACCCGTTGCTGACCCACAGCCGACCTCATTCCAATCACATACTACCTGATATTGTATTGGATTATCGTAATCACCATCTTTCTCAATTGAGTCAACAACAACCGGCGCGCTGCTGCTACCACAGAACGGGCACGGCTTCAATTCGTTTTTCATCTTCTCTCGGCCTCCTCGCCGTTGAGCCATCGCGCCACTGCGTCGATCTTGTCGGCCTGCATGGTCAGCGCCTGCCGCAGCGACGACAGCCCGCCGATATCGGCTACCTCGTGAATCAGCTCGCGCAGGTCAAAATCGACGCGCAGCAACGTAGCCAGCGCGTTGGCGCGGCCATCTTGATCTGTTTTCTTTTTCATCTTCTCTCGGCCTCCTCGCCGTTGACCACCTCGCGCCATTCGCACATCAGATCATACGCGGTGATCTGATTAATCCCCCGGTGCGGATCGATCGCCCGGCTGTTATTGACCGCCCTGAGCAGGCAGGCCATCACAACCCGGCGCGGCAACATCTGCGCCAGCCATG
>JAKQNR010000040.1 GCA_029565685.1 bacterium
ACTGACCAATTATGGGTATAGCGTATGCTACAAAATTACTGAAAACGCGTCAAGGGTCAAAATCGCCACTGCGGTTACAAATCACTTGCTCGCGAATCCACAAAAAACTATATTCACACAAAACCGGGATTGTGTCTCTAATCGGCGTGCTCGCCCACAAGTTGCAGAACTCTTCCTACAGCGCCCGCGACCAGGACCGAGCCTTTATTCCGGCCACCACCTTTCAGTCGCTTTTTGGCCACCGCACTATCGACAATATCGTCTATCAGATCAGCGGACCTCTGGATTCGCAACAGGCGCAGCGGCGCGTCTATGAGGTGCTGGGCAAGAAAAAAGGCTTTGATCCCAGCGACAAACAGGCCCTGAGCATCTGGGACACCACAGAGATGGACAAGTTTGTCTATTACTTTTCCCTCGGGTTCACTCTGTTCATGGGGCTGATCGGCATCATGACCCTGACGGTGGGCGGCATCGGTCTGGCCAATATCATGTACGTCGTGGTCCAGGAGCGGACCGCGGAGATCGGCGTGCGCCGCTCCATCGGCGCTCGCCGCGTGCACATCCTGAGCCAGTTTCTGCTCGAGGCCTTTATCATCGTCGCCGTGGGGGCGCTGATCGGCTTTGGCCTGGCCGCGCTGATCATCAAAGGCATCGCCGTTCTGCCCTATGAGGATTTCGTCGGCGATCCGGTCATTGACCTGCAGGTCGCTCTGATCGCCGTCCTGATCCTCGGCCTGGTCGGCATCATAGCCGGCTTTTTTCCGGCGCGCAAAGCCTCGCGGCTCACAGTGATCGAGTGCCTGCGCCACTGATTCACTCGAATTTGCGGAATCTCATCTAGCACAAGGTTGTCGCCATGCATATCTGGATGCTGGTTAAAGAATTCATCGAGGACATCAAGAAACAAAAGCTGCGCGCTTTTCTGACCACTTTTGCCATCACCTGGGGCACTATGGTGGTGATTCTGCTGATGGCCTTTGGCGCCGGTCTCGCCTTTCGCATGCGCGAGGGGCTGCTCAATGCAGCCGATCGCATCATCACGGTCTGGCCCAACCAGACCAGCGTCAAGTACCAGGGGCTGCCCATCGGCCGCCGCATCCGTTTTATCGAGGCTGATGCCGAGCTGCTCCGGCGAAGCATCCCCATGGTCAGCCAGGTCTGCCCGCAGCAGGGCAAACATGGCACCCGCCTGCGCAATGGCAATCGCACCGCCCTGACCTATATGGAGGCGGTCTATCCCAATTTCGAGTTCATGCGTCGTATGTACCCTGTCGCTGGCGGCCGTTTTCTCGATGAGATGGATCTGCAGCAGAAACGGCGCGTCGTCTTTCTCGGCAGTGGGATCGTCGGAGAACTCTTTGGCAATGAGAATCCGATCGGTAAAAGCTGCGAGTTGGATGGCCTGCCTTTCACCGTAGTCGGCATCCTGCCTAAAAAGCTGCAGACCTCGATGAACAACGGGCCGGACGACCGCCGCGCGGTCATTCCTTATTCTACTTTTCAGAGTATCTACGGCAGGCGCTATCTCAACAGCATCATCCTCCAGCCGGCCAACCCCCTGGAGGGCAAGCGGATCAAGGACGAGGTCTTTAGGGTTCTGGGCCGCAAGCACCGCTTCGACCCCGCGGATGAAAAGGCCCTCTTTGTCTGGGATACGGCCGAGTTCGTCGCTCAGCAAGAGAAGGTCTTTCTCGGCCTGAACATTTTTCTCGGCGTGGTCGGGGCCATGACCCTGCTCATCGCCGGGGTCGGGGTGGCCAACATCATGTATGTGGTGGTCAAGGAGCGCACCCGCGAGATCGGCATCAAACGGGCGGTCGGCGCTAAGCGCTGGCACATCATGCTGCAGATCATCTTCGAGTCCCTGCTGATGTCCAGCGCCGGCGGCGTTGCCGGCATCCTGCTCGCCGTTGGCATCATCAGAATGGTGTGGATGATCCCTGCCGGTGAAGGAGCGATGCAGTTCCTTGGCCGGCCTCTGCTCTCAAGCGCGGTGATGGGCGCGGCGGTCTCGTTGCTCGCCCTCATCGGTCTGCTGGCCGGAATTTTTCCCGCGCACAAGGCGGCGCGCATCGATCCGGTCGAAGCGTTGCGCTACGAATGAGGTTTACTTCAGCCGTACTTGCGTCAGGCCTGAAGAAATGTGTTCTTGAAGTTAAAAGGACGCTTGCGGGAGCGAATCCCTTTGACAGTGAATCCGGCGGAGGCGATGCTCACGGCACCCGGGTAAACCGGTAAATCTCTCCGCTCGGCTCGAATGCGCCCGCTGCGTTCATTTGCCCATATTGTAAGAGCAGCGTGTTGATGTCCTCAAACCACCAGGCATGGGCGATCGGTTTTTTCCCCTCGGTTTTGTTCCAAGCCGCGTTGACGACGATTTTCTCCTTGCCCACCTCAACGGTTCCCTCGGCCAGTTCAGTATCGACGTTCCAGTACCAGACGCGGAGCTGCTTGTGCAGAGGATCCCACCCATAGAGGCCGAATCCTTTTTCCACATTCTGATCAGCCACCTGGATGGTCCAATCCCATTTCAACACACTGTGGTTGTTCGCCCATTCACAATTAAAAAACGCTTTTCTTTCTTTGCCCTCCTTGGTTATGCTTTTGCTCAGCCAATGGCCGGCCAGGTATTTGGCCCAGGAGAATTTGAGGTAGGCGGAGGGGGTGACGCTAAAATTCAAAAGGGTCCGTTCTCCCTGTTTCAGATGGATATCCGCAAGAGATTGAATCAAACTGTCTTTTCTGGCATAGAGCCGGTAGCATTTACTTGGTTTATTCAGGATGAAATGATATTCTCCATTGGCATTGGTTTTATTTTCTAAATAATGGTCATTGATGTATGGAATGCCGTTGCTTAGTCCTATGTAGACATCAGCGAGAGGCCGCTGTTCCGGATCCGTCACCACTCCGGACAAGATCGTTGGCTCGATCTCGTCAGCCGCTATGAAGCGAGCGCCGCGAATGTCCCCGTGCCATCCGTTTTTCGACAGATCTGCGAGCCGGCTCTTCTGCACCGAAGCGGGCGTATACAGCATCAGAGTCTTGGCGTCGGCAGTCCAGTCGGCTGCGGGCTGAAATCGTTCCAGGTAGCGAACAACCGAGGAGATGCGCAGCGATTTCAGGTAGCCTGATCCATATCCCCACGGCAGTTCGGGCCTGCTCATCTCTGTGGCGCCGATCGTCAGTTTTCTGCTGGCGTCGAACGGGCCGGGCTTGGGCGCCTCTTGCCTTTTTACCAATGCCCCGTTAAGAAAAACGGATTGTATCTTGCCGTCGTATTGCAGGGCGATGTGCGTCCATTGATCGGGGACCAGCGAGCCGATGTTGATCGCATGGTTTTTGCCTTGATCCGTTTCCCAGGCACAGCCGTCGGTCGGACCCTCATCCGTGCTCAGCCAGATGCCATTCTCCGGATCGCCGCCGCCACCTTGATTGACGATGTATCCGCCCCAGTTTTTGACCCAGACTTCGATGGTGAACGCATTCAGCTTGTCAAAAGCGATAAAAGGACAATCGACAAAGTCATTGTCGCCGTCAAAAAAGAGGACTTGCTCCTCCGCTGCGCTTGCAGGGTTAAACGTGCAGACCAGTAAAAGGAAAACCGACGCCAGAGAAAGAACCGATCGGGTTTTCATAAAGGGCATCCTTTCTAAAGTGGGCGTTCTATTTTAGATCTTAAAAATTAACGTTGAATCGGTCAATCCTTGGTACATAATGAAAAATCAATCATTGAGATCAGGCGATGCCGCCGGTTGCGGCGAGGCATGGTAAAGCCTATGCGGCCATCTAACAGGCGGCTCTTTGTTTCTCTGGATCAGATCGTGGCGCATTTGATTACCCCCTGGCTGCCGGCATGATGATGAAAAGGACATCGGCACAGAAATAGAACACGCAAAGCGATGATGTGGAGGCGTAGTCGTAAACCTTAGGATGATCAGAATGGGCGTGGCAGTTGAATGGAAACCCCGAAGAACAAAAAATGAGAAAAAACCCTGCTTATAGATTATATCACCAAACGGTCGCAAAAGCAAGAATATTTTAACATTTTTTGCCAGAGCTTTTTAGTGGTGTTTGCTTTTGGGCAAGTGTTCAGGAGGGATCTGTTTCCGTGCCTCTGCGTGAGCGGGGTAAGAGATTGATTTCTCTTGTGTTGCTGCCGGGCTTCATCTTTTCTCTTCAGCTCAAAGGTCGGGCTGAGCCTTTTTCAATCCAAGCTGAAAGAATGCCGTATGATCATAAAAAAAGGCAACCGGTATAGTGGGCTGCCTTTTTGCGGTAAAAGAAAGAGCTATTTTTTTCTGCGACGTATTTTTGATCCAAGATCGTCCAGAATCGAATAGACCACGGGCACAATAAAAAGCGTCAGCAGGGTGGAGGTGATCAATCCGCCGATCACCGCCTGGCCCATGGGCGCACGGAACTCGCTGCCCTCGCCGAGGGCAAAGGCCACGGGAATCATGCCAAAGATCATGGCAAAGGTGGTCATCAGGATCGGCCGCAGCCGGATGGCGCCCGCCTGGATGAGCGCCTGCGTGCGCACCACCCCCTGGCGGCGCAGCTGATTGGCATAGTCGACCAGTAGAATGCCGTTCTTGGTCACCAGGCCCATGAGCATGATGATGCCGATCATCGACATCATCGAAAGGGAACTGCCCCACGCCAGCAGCGCCAGCACTGCGCCGATCAGCGCCATCGGCAGGGCCAGCATGATCGAAAAGGGATGGATAAAACTTTCAAACTGGGCGGCCAGTACAATGTAGACAAAGATGATCGCCAGGGCCAGCGCCATCAACATGTTGGCGAAGGTCTCGGCTTGCATCTGCCCCTGTCCAACCACGCCGATGGCGTAGCCGGAGGGAATCTCCATTTTCCGGGTCTGCTGCTGCACACCGCCCAGCACCTGTCCCAAGGTTTTGATGTAGGTATTGGCGTCGACGCGGATTTCCCGTTGCCGGTCATAGCGATTGATCTTGGAGGGCCCCGATGCCGGCTGAATCTCGGCGAGATTGCGGATCGGCACCATCAGCCGCTGGCCGTTGCCGATATCCTTGCCGCTCTTGACGAGCAGATCGCCCACATTCTCCATCGAGGTGCGGTCCTCCTTGTTCAGACGAACGCGCACGTCAAATTGTTCGTCGCCCTCCTGAAAGGTGCTGGCGACATAGCCATCGACCATGGCGCGCGCGGTGGCGGCGATCAGGGCCACATTGGCGCCAAGGTCGGACGCTTTTTCGCGGTCGATGCGGATGTGCACCTCCGGCTTGGAGGTCTCGAGGCTGTTTTCCACATCCACGGCGCCCGGGGTCGTGCGCACGATCCTCTCGACCTGGTCGGCCAATCTCTTGAGCACATTCAGATCTTCGCCGCGCACGCTCATGATCATCGGCTTTTGCATGCCACCCATGCCCTGCTGTACCGTGAAGCCGATGTTGGCGCCGGGGATGGTCTGCAGCTCGCTGCGCAGTTCGCCGATGATCTGCTCAACCCCCTTGTCGCGTTTGTCCTTCTTGACCAGGTTGGCGAAGACACTGCCCTTGGTCACCGGATCGGTCCCGGTGCCGATGGTCGTCAGCACCATCGTCACCTCGGGCCGCTGGTGCAGGGCATCCTCGATCTTGTTGCAAATCCGGCTGGTCTGTTCGAGCGAACTGCCGGGCGCTGCTGTGACGGTCACCGTCATCTGGCTCATGTCGAAGCT
>JAKQNR010000047.1 GCA_029565685.1 bacterium
CGCAGCGCGGAAAGGCCATAGCGGTTCAACAGCGACTTGAGCAGCGGCGTGTTGAAGAACATCAGATGGGTGGTGGGAAACAACAGGCCGGTTTTGGGATTGATATGGCTGTAGAGATAAGCCAGGGCGGTACGGTCATCCAGGCGGATATCCTGCAGCGGCTGGCGGCGAAAGATAAATAGATCGTGATCAATGATGCCGAAATTGTGCGGGTTGGCAAAGAAGAGGAGATCAATCACCTCGCCGTGCCTCAGGCTGCTGCCGGCCAACATGGTCAGGCGAAACTGCGGGATATGCGGATATTTCTGCAATAAAAAACCGGCATCCCAACGGCCGACGCCATTGATGATGAAGGCCAGGTTCAAACCCTGCAACAGCTCTATGCAGGGCAGCAGCAAATGCAGGGCGTCGGGCATAACGATGAGATAATAGTGTCCACCGCTCAGCTGCGGCTGCTGATCGTGGAAGGTGTGCAGGGCGCGGCGGTTTTTGCGCAGTAGAATTTTAGCGTTAAGAGAAGCGCACGCTTTAGCATATTGCCGCTGCAGCGCCCGCTTGGGCATATCGCGCAACAGCAAAGAAGCCTGGGTTTTGCCGTTTTGCCGGTTGATGCGCCACCAGGTGCGGATGACGTTCAGAAAGGAATTTTTCATGATTTGGGGTGGGCTAATACTTGCGATAGGCATGATAGAGTTTGCGGATTTTCTTCTGAAACCCGGATTCGAAGCGGCTGGCATCGCCGTTGCGGACGTACGCTTCAAATTCGCCCTGCGCGAGGCCGGTTTCGCGCAAAAAGGTCTGCAGCTCGGAAGGCGCTGGTGCTTGCGCCAGCTTTTCATTCTCGATCCGCAGCGCCTCTTCGCGGGTCATGATGCCCTGACGGATCAAGGCGCTGTTGCGCAGCGTTTCGGACGTGATGCCTGGAATGAGCAGGGTTTGGATATAAAAGGGGATGCCGTGCAGGTCGCAGTCGAGATGTTCCACCGAATCATGTGCGCTGCTCCAGCCCATTTCCGTCTCCAGAATTTTGACGATCTCTGGATACGGCTTGTAGTAATAGTCGTACATACCGACATACTGGGTGCTAAAGCGCATTAGCCGAAAGCGCGGGATCCCGGCCACATCACAGACGCCGCCGAGGATTTTTTGCCATTCCAGGTAAAAGCGGTTGCGGCCGAGCTGGCCGACCTGATTTTCAATGGGCTCTTTATTGATCACGTTTTTAACAAATGAGGACGTGTTCAAGCCCGACAATTCGCTGATCTGAGAGACATACTGCACCCGACGGCCGGAACCCTTGATTACCAGCGGAATTTTGTACGCGCGGGCAGCCATCTCGATCGAATAGTTGATCCCGCGCATGCAAGAGTTACAGAACTCGCCTGTCTTGACCAGGAACGTCCTGAACATCTCCACGGACGTTTTTTTATTCATGTGATAAAAGATGTGGTCTGCAGTGGGATTAAATCCGTAATTTTGTGTAAAAAGAGCTTGTAAATAAAAAGAGTCATGCTTACA
>JAKQNR010000013.1 GCA_029565685.1 bacterium
CATGGCCGAGGTGTCGCTCAAAATCGAGAACACCAAGAACATCCTGCCCATCGATTACAGCGAGGTTTTGATCACCCGCCGGCTGTTTCGCTCCGGTGAAAGTCAGTATTTGATCAACGGAAATACCTGCCGGTTGAAGGATATTTTGGATCTGTTTCTCGACACCGGCGCCGGGCCGCACACCTATTCGGTCATCGAGCTGGCGCAGGTGGAGCGTATTTTGAACGGCAAGGAGGATGAACGGCGGAAAATTTTCGAAGAAGCTGCCGGCATCACCAAATACAAGCTGCGCCGGAAAGCCACCTTTCGCAAGCTGGAATCCACCGAGAAGGATTTGATCCGCATCGAGGACATCATGTCCGAGGTGGAGAAAAACGTGCGCACGTTGAAACGGCAGGTGACCAAAGCACAGCGCTATCAGGAGTTGGCGGAGGAGCTCAAGGCGCTGGAGATCGCGCTGGCAGACCATGACTATAACCGGTTGACGCTGGAGCTTGAGCCGCTGGAAACGCATCTGGATTTGGCCCGGGGTGAACGCGAGTCCTCCTCCTCCACTCTGGCCATGCGCGATGCGGACTATGAAGCTGCGCGCGCCAAGCTCTTGGACCTGGAGCGTGCGCTTGCGGAAAAGCAACGCCTATTGAACGAACAGCTGCGGGAATCGCAGAAATTTGAAGAGCGCATTCTGGTCAACCAGGAGCGCGTCCGTTCTCTGGAAGAGTCCAACCTGCGTTACATTCAGGAGCGGGAATCTCTGCAGCTCAAGCTGCAGGCCCTGCAGGAGCAGCAGCAGGTGATCAACGAACGCACGGCGGTCTCGGAGCGTATATTAAACGATCATCTTGCGGAACAGGTGCAGGTCAATCAGGATTATGAGGCCATCCGTCGCGATTATGAGGAAAAACGGATCCGTTTTCGCGAGATCGAATCGCAGGTGCTGATCATCACCGAAGAGCTGAGCCGCAAACAGAACGAAGGGGAGCGGCTCAAGGCCACGGAAGAGAATCTGTCGCGGCGCATCGCCCAGATCACGGAAGAGGAAAAGGCGACCAGCGAACGGCTGCAGGAGGTGACAGCGCTGCTGCAGTCCACCCGCACGCGCGAAGTCGGCCTCACGCAGAGCCTGGAGGAGAAAAAGAAAAAGACCGCCGAGTTGATGCGCAGCGAGGACGAGATGAAGCGCTCGTTCGAGCAGATGCAAAAGCAGGAGGGGCAGGACCGCAACCGGGTGGAGGTGTTGACGCATCAGGCCGAATTGATCAAGCGGCTCATCGACACCTATGAAGATTATCCCTCGGGCGTCCGGTTTCTGGCGACCAATAAGGAAATCGGGTTTTCCAGCTATGGGCCTCTGGCCAACATCATACAGGTTCAGCCCAATTACCGTTCGGCCATCTCGGCCAGTCTCGGCGAAGCGGCCACCTATCTGGTGGTGGAGGATGCCTCCGCGGCGTTCAACGGCATCGGCCTGTTGAAGGAGGAACGCCGGGGGGTGGTGACGTTTGCGCCGCGCAATGAGATCAAGTGGCGGGTGAATCATCGGCCCGCGGTCAGTGACTTGGGGGTGATCGGCTATGCAGACGAGCTGGTCTCCCACGATGAGTCGTTTCAGGATCTGATCTATGCGGTGTTGGGCCATTTTCTGGTGGTGCAGGATTTGCAGACCGCCAATCGCATCTACAACCAGGTCAAGTCCCATCAGGTCAATGTGGTGACTCTAGCCGGCGAGGTGTTGGGCCACTCTGGCTTTATCCGCGGCGGCACCAACCACCGCAATCAGTCTGATTTTGTCGGCCGGCAGGAGCAGCTGCAGGCGCTGGTGGCGGAGATCGATAAATTAAAACAAGGGATCGACCTGCGCCATACGCAGATGGCGCAAAAGGAACTGGACATTCAGCGCACCAAAATCGACATCGAGGCGCAATCGGCTGAAATTAAAAAAATGGAAGAAGAGCTGGCCAATCTCAAGGTCGAACTGGGCAAAATGACCTTTGAGGAAGCCAGCCTGCAGGAGACGCATCACAAGCAACTCACTGAACGTCAGCATCTGCTCGGCGAGGTTAGCCAGTTGGGGCAGAACCTGGAGCTGCAGGCCATGGGAGCGGATGATCTGACCAGCCGCCGTCAGCAGCTCGGACAGACCGCGAACCAGCTGAGCGAAGAGATCAAGAACCAAGAGCAGAACGTCGCCGATGTCTCCGGCCGTCTGCAGGAGATCAACGTGCTCGTGGCGAAATGGCAGAGCGATCACGAGTCCCTGCGCCGTGAGATGGAGTCTATCGCCGGCCAAATCCGCGAGACCAGTGATCTGATCCGGATGCGCACCGAGGAGACGGACCGGGCGCGCAAAGAAATATTGGAACTTCACAAGGTCAATGAGGAGTATCATCAACGGATAGAGGAGCTGAAGGGAAAGCGTGAAGCGCTGCAGGCGGAATTGACCTCCCTGGAAGAACAGCAGTATCAGACCAACACCCTGGTGGCGGAGCAGGAAAAGGCCATCCGTTATGAGCGCGGCAAGCTCGATGAGCTGGCCGAATCGGTGCACAAGATCGAGTTGCGCGTTTCCGAGCTCAAACTGCGGCTGGAGAATTTAAAGTCCCGCATGCGCGAAGAATTTGAATACACCCTGCAGCGCGGTCCGGTGGATGAGACTTTTAACGCTGAAGAGATTGGCAAGCGTATCGAAGAGATGCGGGAAAAAATCAAAGAGGTGGGGCCGGTCAATCTCCTGTCGCTCAAAGAGTACGAGCAGGAGAAAGAGCGGATGGAGTTTTTGCAGGTGCAGCGGGACGATCTTATCAAAGCGCGCAAGAATTTAACCGAAACCATCGACATCATCAACGCCACGGCACGGCAAAAATTCATGGAGACCTTTGAACAGGTACAGCAGAATTTTTCCCAGGTGTTCGGCAAATTTTTCGAAGGCGGGCGCGCCAGCCTGGCCCTGCAGGAGACGGCCGATCCGCTGGAAGCGGAGATCGAGATATTCGCCACGCCGGGCGGCAAAAAAATGTCTGCCATCACGTTGCTTTCGGGAGGGGAAAAATCCCTGACCGCCATCTCTCTGTTGTTCGCCATCTATTTGTATAAACCCAGCCCCTTCTGTATCTTTGATGAAGTGGACGCGCCGCTGGACGATCGCAATGTGCGTCGGTTCACCAATGCGCTGCAAGAATTCTCCAAGAACACTCAATTTTTAGTGGTCACGCATAATAAAATGACCATGCGGGCCGCGGACCAGCTGTACGGCATTACCATGGAAGAAAAGGGTGTGTCCAAAGTCGTATCGGTCAAGTTCGATTCCAATCAAAACGGGAATGCCGCTGGCTAGTTCTCTGTCAGCCGGCTCTCAGGAGATACAACATGAGCCGTCGAATGCATGGCGTGGTTGTTCTGTTGTCGATGCTGCTGGTCGTTGGGTTTACGGTCTTCGGACAGAACGCAAAGACGCCTCCGCAGAATTTGCATTTTGTCGCTGATTATTCCCAGTTCCGTTACTCCGACAGCCTGATGTATGTCGAATTTTCCGCCTCTGTGGACCGGGAGATGCTGGTCTACATCGCGGACGGCGGCCGGTTTAAAGGGGAATTCCTGGTCACAGCCGAACTGCTGCAGCAGGATTCGGTGGTCAGCCGCAAAATGTGGAGAAATGTCAACCAAGTGGACAGTCTGGCGGAAATCGTGCCAGGGCAAAAGCTGTATTGCATGAATTCTTTCGTCGTTTCGCCGCAGCCGTCGCGCATTCGTCTAACCATTCAGGATCCTCAATATCCGCAAGGCGCCGGCGTCGTCGAATGGCCGTTTCAACCGCGCCTATTCAGCGGCGATTCTCTGCAGCTGTCCGATATCCAGATGGCCGGCTCCATCGAGCGGGACACGACCACCAGCGTATACACCAAGAACGGTTTTCGGATCAGCCCCAATCCCACCGCGTTGTACGGAATCGGTTTGCCGATCATGTACAGCTATCTCGAAATTTACAATTTGGCGCCAGCCTCCTCCGAGGCGGGTGGCAACTACCGTGTGGAATATAAAGTGTATTCCACGGATGGCGTTCTGGTGAAGAGCTATGGAGTCAAGGAGCGGCGCAAACCCGGCACGTCGGCTGTGGAAGTGAACGGCGCCAATGTGGTCACTTTGGTCTCCGGCGCCTATCTGCTGCGCGTCGAGGTGACGGACCTGGAAACCAACGCCATAGCCAAAGCGGAACACAAATTTTTTGTGTACCGTGAAGGGGATTACGCCGAGGGCGGCGAACGCTTCAAGAAAAGAGAAGAGATCCTGGGCGCCGGGAGCGCCGGGTTGGACGCTGGACGATACGACACTATGAGCGAAAAGGAGCTTAACACCGAGTTTGAATACGCCCGCTACATCGCATCAAAGGAGGAACGCGACACCTACAAAAGGCTGAATCTGGAGGGGAAACGCAAGTACATCAAGGAATTTTGGGCGAAACGCGACCAGACGCCGAATACGCCGGAAAATGAGTACAAACGTGATTATCTCGAGCGCGTTCAGCACGCCAATCAATCGTTGCGTGGAACCTTCCGGGATGGCTGGCGCACAGACCGGGGGCGCGTGATTCTCATCTACGGCCGCGCCGATGAAATCGAAAGGTTCCCTTTCAACAATCAAAACCGTTCTTATGAAATCTGGCATTATTATCAGGTGCAGGGAGGCGTGGTTTTCATTTTCGTCGACAAGCGTGAGATGGGGGATTATGAACTGGTGCACTCGACCGCCCGCGGTGAGTTGTACGATGAAGAGTGGCCGCGCTGGATCAACCCCAACTCGGACGCCTCCAGCAGCGGCGTCGCCTATTAGGCTCGCCAGCCGCCAAAAAAGCGCCCCTCTCTGGGGCGTTTTTTTTATCCACGATCAACTCCCTCGCACCGCATCAGTCTTCCAGCGTCGGCCGATGCGCCTCCTCAATCATGGCCAGATAATTTTCCACCGGCACATAGCTGGGTATGGAATTGCCGGATCCGATCGCATACCGACCGCGGCTGCCGCAGTTGTCGATCAGCTCTCTCGTTCTTTTGCGCACCTGTTCTGGAGTGCCAGCCGCCAGGATGTTGATGTCCAAACCGCCGAGCACCGCGATTCGATCGCCAAAGCGCTGCTGAAACGCCTCCACCGGCAAGATCGCATCCTCAAATGAATGTTTGCCGTCGATGCGGACGTCATCGATCAGGGTTTGCATCACCGGCGTCACCTGGCCGCAGGAATGGAGAAAATACGGGAGACGGTGTTCATGGGCCAGGGCGGCGAACCGTTTGTGCCAGGGCAGAAAATAGGTTTGCAGATCCGCCGGGCTGATGAGCGTGCCGGAGCGGAATCCCATATCATCTCCCTGAAAGATCACCAGCAGGGTGTCCAGTTGCAGCAGACGGCGATAATAGGCTTCAATGAGTTCGCCGACCCGGTCGGTGACGGCTTTCACCAGATCCGGCTGATCCATCAGGCTGTAGCATAATCCCTCATAAGAAAAAATCTTGGATACATGCTCGAAAATGCCGGCGGCGTGACAGGTGATCAGGCCCATGCCGTCGGGCAAATGGCGGTTCAAATAGTCCAAGGGAAAAAAATCAACCTGTTCGACATCAGGCCAGTCGAACGTTTCAAAGTCCTGCCAATTGGCGATAACGCCCTGGTGCTGTTCATCCCATTTTCGTAGACGCTGTGGATCCGGCCCCACATCCTGGGCGATCAGGGCGTGGGGTTGAAAGCTCATGCCGGTTTCAAAGCGGACAAAATCGTACCCCAGGCGGTACCAGACCTGAATAAAATTATCCAGATAGGCTGACTGGCTGGAGCGGTCCGGCCCAAACGGCGTCCAGGTCCGATCAAGCAGGTTGGTGACAATCGGGCGCAGCAGCACATCGTCGATGATGTATTCGATCAGGGGCACACGGCCTCCCGGACGATGTTGCATCAACCGGGCGACAAAATCGCGGCCGTCCGGATGCGGCGGTGAATTGAGAAAAGAGTACATCTGTTGATCCTCATTTTAAGTTCGGCAATAAGTATAGTCATTTGCATAAAAAATATCAATTACTATTTACCGTTGGAAGCAGAATTTGCTGTTGCATTTATCTGGTGATTCCGTTATATTTATCGTTATGCTTGTAATGTATCCATTAAAGGCGCCCCATTTATGAAGAATCGGCTGTTTGGTCTGCTACAGATCATCCGGCCATTGAATGTGATCATCGCCATGGCCTCGGTGCTGCTCGCCGTGCTCATCTGTAATCCGCACACCCGGTTGCGCCATCTGATTCTGGCAATGCTGGTGGGCGGTCTGGTCACCAGCGGCGCCAATACGATCAATGATTATTTTGACATCGAGATCGACCGTATCAACCGGCCGCGACGGCCGCTGCCGGCCGGGCTGTTGTCGCCATCTGCCGCCCGGAAAATTGCTTTTTTCTTTTTCACTTCAGCGTTGACGTTGGCCGCGTTTCTCGGCCCTGAGAGCCTGCTCATCGTCGGTCTGAGTATCCCCCTGGTCTACGTTTACAGTGCGGTATTCAAGACCACCGCGGTGTGGGGCAACCTGATCGTGGGCTTGACCACTGGATTGGCGTTTATTTTCGGCGGCACGGTGGCGGGCGATTTGCAGCAGGCGTGGATGCCGTTTCTGTTCGCCTTTGTTATCAACTGGGCACGCGAAATCATCAAAGACATCGAAGATATCCCCGGCGACCGTCAGGCCAGCGCGCAGACGCTGCCGATCCGTTACGGCGTTTCGGCAGCGAGACGGTTGATCACCGCCCTGCTGATAGGACTGATCCTGCTCACCGCAGTGCCCTATCTGTTGGATCTTTACGGCCGGCTCTATCTGTTGGCAGTCATGACGCTGGTCAATTCATTGTTGATAACGGTTCTAGTGGAATTGTGGCGCGAGCTGGACAGCCGCAGGCTGCGCCGCATGAGCAATTGTCTGAAAGTGGCCATGTTCTCAGGCCTGGTGGCTTTGCTGGTCGGACACTGGTAAGGAATCCAGTTTTTCATGCGAGCACTTTTGCAACGCGTTACTCAGGCGTCCGTCAAGATCCATGGGGTTGAAACCGGCCGCATCGACCGAGGACTGGTGGTCTTTCTCGGTGTCAGCAGCCGGGACGCCGAAAGTGCTGCTGCCTATCTGGCTGAAAGGATAGCTCACTTGCGCATTTTTCAGGATAACGAAGGCAAGACCAACCTTTCGTTGCTGGAGGTGCAGGGTTCGGTGCTGGCGATCTCTCAATTCACCCTGTACGCCGATTGCACGCGCGGTCGGCGTCCGGGTTTTTCTTACGCCGGACGACCGGAGATCGCCGAGCCGCTCTATCACCGCTTTATGGAATTGGTACGATCGTTCGGTGTGACTGTGGCCGAGGGTCAATTCGGCGCCGACATGTTGGTGGAAATACATAACGACGGTCCGTTTACGATTTTGCTGGACAGCGACGAAAAGCGCCGAGAGGATTGAGGGTGTTTCAGGAACTGCAGAAACGCAACTATGTATTGGCGTCGCGATCGCCTCGGCGCAGTCAATTGTTGTCGATGATCCAGCTGCCCTTTACCGTCTTGGCCAGCGACCACGATGAAAAAGCGTTGGACGAACCGGATCCAGGCCGTCATGTTCTGCTGCAGTCGTTGGCCAAGGCGCAGCAGGTGGCCGGCCAGGTGGAGGATGCGATCATCATCGGCGCCGACACCATCGTTGTGCTGGACGATGAAATTCTCGGCAAACCTAGATCCCCAGAGCATGCGGCGGAGATGCTGCGCCGGCTGAGCGCCAGAACGCATCAGGTGTTCACCGGGTTTTCACTTGTCGACCAACGGTGGGGCCGTACGCTTTCCGAGTACGAGGTGACCGCGGTTCATTTTCGTGCGCTGTCGGAGAAGGAGATTCTCTCCTACGCGCACAGCGACGGCCCCAGGGACAAGGCGGGCGCTTATGGCATTCAGGATGCCAGCGCTGTTTTTGCCGACCGGATCGACGGATGCTTTTACAATGTAGTCGGTCTTCCTTTGACCAAATTCTATCTCGCCCTGTCAATCTTTATTCAAAACAATTAGGAAGTCTGTGAAGGAAACAACCCAAGAACTTGCTCAAGAGTTGATCCATCAACGTGAGTTGAAGGGTCTTAACGTGGCCCAGTTGTCGGCAAAAACAAAAATCGCCGAACGGTTTATCGAAGCCATGGAACGAGGGGATTTTACTTTTTTGCCTCCGGTTTATGTGCGCGCTTTTCTGCGCACGCTGTCGCTGGAACTGGGTTTGGACCCGGAGGTGACGATTCGTCGCTACCGTTCACTGAGCGGCAGGCCGGAGGCTGAGGCGGTGGAAGTCGAAGCCGCTCCAGTCGCGCAGGCTCCGCCGCCGGGCTTGTCGAGCGGTCAGGAGACCTATGCCCTGGGCAAAAAAGAGTCGGCTGGTCGTGGGCAGGGTGCTGGCGATAAGCGGGCTTTGATCATAGGCAGCATGGCGTTGATCGCCTGTGCGCTTTTGGCCGTCTATTTCCTTTTTCTGCAACCGGCTGAAGAGACGCTGCTGCTGGATACTGGAACCGTGGTGGAAAAAACCGAACCGGGCGCATCGGCAGACACCTCTCTGCTGATCCCTCTGAACGAAACGCCGTCCGCAGAGATCCCTGCGACTGAGGAACTGCATCTGGCCATCAAGATTTCCGACAGCGCCTGGGTGCGCATCGTCTATCAGGACAGCCTGGTGGATGAAGGGGTGTTCGCACCAGGCGACGGCCGCAACTGGTCCAGCTCAAACCGGTTTTATATGAAAATCGGCAACGCCGGCGGCGTACACTTGTATTTGAACAACCAGGATCTGGGCGATGCAGGTGTGCGCGGTCAGGTCGTCAATTTGATGATCGATGCACAGGGGGTGAGTAAAATAAGCGATGCGGATTTTCCGGCGGCGATGCGACAACCGCCAGGCCGCGAGTGATCGATATGGAGCTACCTGAAGGACCCCGGGCGTCTTGCCGCGGCGGGAAGGCCTCCTCTGTGCGTCAGGCGCCGATCCTGGGCATGGAAGCGCAAAGAATCAAATGCATTTATTTCCTGGCTGTCTGCGGCACGGCCATGGCCTCGCTGGCAGCCCTGCTCAAGCAGATGGGCTATCACGTGTATGGATCCGACAGCGGCGTCTATCCGCCCATGAGCACCTTTCTGCAGGAACAGGGCATTCCGGTGTTTGACGGTTTCGATCCTGCGCATCTCGATCCGGCGCCCGATCTGGTGGTGGTGGGCAACGTCATCTCCCGCGGCAACGTCGAGTTGGAAGAGCTTTTGGACCGCCATATTCCCTATATTTCTCTTCCAGATGCTCTGCGGGAATTCTGCATCCGCGGTCGCCGATCTGTGGTGATCACCGGCACGCATGGCAAAACCACCACCAGCGCGCTGCTGGCCTGGATGCTGGAGCAGGCCGGTCGCCAGCCCAGTTTTTTGATCGGCGGAATCCCCAATAATTTCGGCCGGGGTTTTCAATGGGGCGCCGGCAGCGAAATCGTCCTGGAGGGCGATGAGTACGATTCGGCCTATTTTGATAAAACCGCGAAATTCCTGCATTACCTGCCGGATATCGGCGTCATCAATCACATTGAATTCGATCATGCCGACATTTATACTTCGTTGGATGAGATTGCGCTGGCCTTTCGCCGCTTTGTCAATCTGATCCCCCGCAGCGGTCTGCTGGCCGCCTGTTTTGATTTTGACCAAGTCCGCGAGGTGTGCCGCAAAGCGTTTTGCCTCGTGCGCTCGTTCGGCCTGGGGAAGGAGAATGCGTGGCGCGCCTGCGACATCGAACAGACCGACCGGGGCCAGAACATGAGCGTGATCAAAGAAGGCCGGCTGTTTGCCCGCGTTTTCATCCCCCTGTTCGGCGATCATAACATTCGCAACAGTCTCGCTGCCATGGTGGTTGCCGATCATCTGGGGCTTTCAGCGGATCAAATCCAGGATAGCCTGGCCACCTTTGCCAATGTACGAAGACGATTGGAATTGAAAGGGGAGGCCGGAGGCGTTCAGGTGTACGATGATTTTGGTCATCATCCAACCGCTATTCGAGAGACATTGGCCGGATTTCGCCGCCTGCACCCGGATCGGCGCATTTGGGCTCTGTTTGAGCCGAGAACCGCCACCACCCGGCGTTCGATTTTTCAGAACGAAATGATCGAGGCCTTTCAGGATGCCGACTGCGTGCTGGTCTCGGCAGTGGATCGGCCGGATAAAGCGCCGGCCGGCCAAGTGTTCTCCAGCGAGCAGCTGGCATCCGATCTGGGGCGTCTGCACAAACAGGCGTTTTATATCGAGACCGTCGACGCCATGGTGGATTTTTTAAAACACCGGCTGCAGCCGGGGGATGTGGTGATCACTTTCAGCAATGGCTTTTTCGGCGGCATCCATCAAAAATTACTAAACGCATTAACCTGATCCTCTTTCATGCAGCGGCGAAGATCGCGCCGCTGCCAAAAGGAGTAGACAGGAGACCCTTTACCTGTGAGGTCTTGCCTATGGAGAGAAAAACACGAGAGCGCAGAGAGTTCAAAAAGCGACACACTGAACCGATGGATGAGAAAATGGTGAGGTTGATCGCAAAAATCAGAACGGATTTATGCGACTCCATTATTCCGATCTCCCTGACCCGCTTGAGCCCGTTTGAACGAAAACAGATCCATCGCGAATTCGATCGGGATCCTTCGGTGACTACCAAAACTTATCGCATCGGCGAAGAGGAATATGAACTACGATTGTATCCAGTGACCAATTTGCGCAAATATGCAGAGAAAAAAGCCGAAGAGGCGATCCAAAGCGGACAAAAAGTGGTGTTGCCGCACATGAGCAGCTATGAGCGCTTTATCGTTCACGAGGCGCTGAAAAACAATGAGGCGATCAAAGCCAATAGCTACGGCGAGGGCGACGATCGGCACATCGAAATTGAACCTGAGCTGTTCGGCAGGGGCTTGCGTAAGATCATGAAAAAGATCAAACTGTTTTGACGTCGAGATACACCGGATTGGTCAGGCACTGGTAGCTGCGCTGACCGGCGCCGCTCATCGCCCGCAGTCGGACATAGCCCCAGCGAGGCAGGACTACATCGGTCAATTCTTTTACGAAATGGAGACAAGCAGGAGGTACTGCGAGCGGTCGCGGCACCTCCTGCTTTTTTTGACAGTCGCCGATGATCAGATCGACGCGGTTGAGAAAGCCGAAATGATCGCTGGAGGAGGCGACGATTTTTAGCGTTCCGCCGGAACGTGCAACGGTTTCGCCGCTGCTCCGGCCGTCCAGCCACAGCTGCGCAAATGGACCGTTGCTAACCAGACTGCGGCCGGCCTGCAGAACGCGGACCATTCGGTCCATCGATCGCGGCGGCGGCCCGTAGAGGCCGGTGCGAACAGCGCCGAACACATGGTGCGTGCTTTCCAGCACTGACCAGAACGGCACACGGATGTGGCGGACGCGGTTAAAGTCGCCGTGGCTGTCGTTGCCGCCGATAATGGCAAGACGACGACCGGCGAGCAGCTGCCGCACCCAGGCTGAAAGCCCGTCCTTCCAACCGCTGGCGCCCTCCCCATTCCATATCTGCAACCCATGCAGCCCCTTTGCGGCGTAATCCTCAGCAGACCACTTGTCCCGACCCAACACCAGGCGTTGCGGCCATGGCGGCTTCGCCTCAGGGTGTGCGGCGAACGCGGCCGCGCGCGAGGACAGTCTGGCTAACACCTGGGCGACCTGTTCCTGCGGCCGAATCTGCGGCCAGTTCTCCCCGGAATCGCCGCTGCCGGGATAGAACGTAGGGTCGTTGAGGATCAAGAGATGCACGTTTCTGCGGCGGCGATTTCCGACCGAGATCTCTTCGCCGCAGATGATTTTTATTTCATTCGCCTCATTGAGCGCTTGGACCTCCTCGTGCAAAGCCCGCCATTTGCCAAGCTCCACATCGGCCGCCAGATAGCTGTCCATCTGATCGTCCAGATCAAAAGAATGATCCGTGACCGCCACAGCGCCCAGACCGACGGCTTTGGCCATAGCCAGCAAAGCCGGCAGCGGCGGCCCGAACTCCACCTGATTGTCGGTATAGGCGCTGTGGCAGTGCAGATCGGTCCAGAGACAGCGCTCCGATCCGGGCAGCGCATCCTCATCCACCTGCACAGTAAACGGCTCATGGCCGGTCCTGTTCAAGTTGTCGCTGTGGATCACATGACGCCGGCCGTTAATTCGCACCTGAACCATCGCCTCCACCGTCGCCCGACCGTTTTCCGCTGGGATCTGTTGCAAATAGAACAGCCGGTGCCACTTCGGTTGATCGACCAGTTCATTCTGAGCAAAAGTCCAGATCCGTTCGGCGATGCGAACAGTCAGTTTCTCCAGCAGGACGGGAAATCTGTGGCTGTCCTTGACCAGCAACAGTACCGGTAAATCCTGCCCCTGCTGCAGCCGGTGCGGTACATCCACAAGAATCTCCGGTTGCTTTTTGTACAACCGACTGAACAGGCCGGGCAAGCGGAAATGGGTTTCAGCGTAAAGCACCAGCGGAAGCGTACAGATGAGATCAAGCAATCCAGAGGTCAACATTTTTCAGCAATGATTTGGTTAAAGACGACCGCAGCCGGCTTGTTGCTTGCAGCCCGCGGCGACAGATATTTATATCGGATGTAATGGAGCTTGGCAACCAAGCTGTCGAGAAAAAAACGGTCCAACACATAATGAAAAGAGGGATCAAAATAACAGTTCAGGCTGCAACCCGCGCAAAGCGGAAAAGCGCCTTGTTGTTTTTTCAACGCACGGAACCATTCGCTGTGAAACAGAGCTGCCAGATCGGTTATCTGCTGCGTCTTCTGGACAAAGTGGTAACAAGGCGCCAGCAGCTGATCGTCGGGGGAGATGACCAGCACGCTGTCCATGACCCGGCAGCGGGGCCGTACGATTCGATTCCCACCCTGACGCAGCAGCCGGTGAAACGCGGTGTTGATATAGACATAGGGGCGTCCGGCAAAGCTTTCGATATAGGACAACTCTTGCTCGGACAGGGGCCGATACCCCTGATGGCGAAACACCGGATTGACGATGAGGATCAAACCGAGCTCCGCTGCGATGCGGCTGAGGAGCGGCAATTGCTCCAGATTGTGCGGTCCGATGGTAAAGGTGATATCCGGCCGCTCACCACAGCTCCGCGCCTGGTCCAGACTGCTGAGAACGCGGTCGAACGCTTGAGCGCCGCGCAAACGGTTGTGCACCTCCGCTTCAGCACCATCGAGCGAAAAGTGGAGAAAATGCACCAGGCCGGCAAGTTCTTTGCATCGCTGCGGATAGAGCAACGCGTTGGTGGTCAGAGTGGTCTTTAATCCGCAGGCTTGCGCGGCGCGCAGCATCTCGGGCAGCTGCGGATGCAGCAGCGGCTCTCCGCCGGTAAAATCCACGAAACGAACGCCGAGGCGTCTCGCCTCTTGCAACCGTTGCACCACCACCGCGAGGGCGGCTTCTCCTGTTCCCCCTTTGCGCCATATGTCGCAGACGCGGCAGCGGCAATTACATTGTTCGGTGATATAGTACTGCAAGAGCAGAGGACGTAGAAGGGCCATGGCGGTTCAGCTTCATTCAATAGGGGTACACATCATCTTTCCAAATGATGGTTTTATCCAGCCAGAGCGCGGGCGGCATCAACACCACGAATAGAAAATAAAACAATTCGAAACCGGGTACGGCCCTGAAAAGTTCTCGAGCGGAAAGCATGGGCCGGCTGGATAAAATCAATCCGTCGCCCAGCACAATGGCAGCCAGAGCAATCCATCCGGCGGGATGCAGCATCGCAGCGCACAACCAAACCAGCATGCGGATGCAATAGGTGACCGCCATCAACATCTTTCCTAACGGCCGTACCGGTTGGATGCCCAGCGCCCATCGTCTGCGTTGCTGGTACAGTTGTTTCAATGTTTTTTCCGGCCGGCTCTGAACAATCGCCGCCTGATCGGTGTGCAAGACCACGCGCCAGGAGGTCTTGCGGCTGATCGCGTTCAGCAGGCTGAAATCCTCGATCAGGCTATAGTTTAACTTGCGATACCCACCCACCTCATCGTACGCCAGTCGGCGAAACGCCATGTTGTTGCCCATCCAGCTCAGCGGTTTGCCTGTGTGCGCACAGGCGGACGAGATTATTTGCAAGAACAGCCAATCCAACGATTGCACCCGGTCCAGCCAGGAGGTATCGCTGTGACGCCGGTGTAAAAGCGTCAGCCCGCCGACCATGCCAACCTCGGCGGTGAAATAGGTCAGATGCGTCTCTATCCATCGAGGAGGAACGCGGCAGTCGGCATCGGTGATAAAAAGGTACTCGCCGCTGCTTTTTTCGATCGCCTGAAGCACGGCGCCCGCCTTGCCGGAAAGCTCTTTTGCTTGGCGCTCCAGCGCCAATACGGTGACATGCTGTTTCCCCTCAGCAAAGGCCTGCAGCAGCGCCAGCGTGCCGTCGTGGGAACCGTCGTCCACCAACAGAATCTCGAGCTTTTCGGTCGGATATTGCAGCTGCATCAAGCTTTCCAGACAACCGGGCAGCTCTTCTGCCTCATTGCGACCGGCGATGATTATGGAGACCAGGGGCGCGTCCGCCTGTTCGTCTCTGGGCCAAGGCCGGCGTACCATGCAGCGAACCCAGAGACTTAGCGACACATACAGACAGGCAAAAAGGAAGCTCAGCGTTCCCACCATAGCATCAGCCTTTTTTACGAGAGAGCAATTTCATGGAAACCGGATTGGTACCGCCGCCGATTTGCATCCAGATCGGCAGGTTCTCCGGGGCAGGCCCCATCTTGAGAATCAGCCGACCCTGGCGGCCAAAGCGGTTGGTCAACAGATCGGTTTTCCATTCCCTGGGCTTCATGGGGCGTTGCGGAACAAAATCGAGCACGATGCTGCGGACAGGCAGATCGGCGAAAGATCCATCGACCGGCTCGCTGGTCTCCACCCGACCGGTGACGATCCATAGTTGGCTTTCGATTTCTAAAAGGCAGTGCAGCGAGTCCGACGGCGCCGGATCCATGCCGCGCAATTGATAGAGCAGGGAGAAGAGCGTCTGCAGCTCGTCGCCGATCTCCCAATCAAATCCATGCGAAGCATGAGCGCGACCGGCGGCGTAATCATAGAATACCGCCATTTCTTGAGTCAGGTTTTTTTGTTTTATTTTTTTTTCGATCTGGACGACCCGTCCGCTTGGTTGGTCAATGAGCGTGATATAACGGTTGCATACCGGAAAGATCAGGTCTGCCCAAAATTTGGTGTCCGTGTCGACCTGAATCCGCCACAGATGGTCGGGAAGCGTTTCGCAGCGCATTCGCGCCCTGGCTGCTGCTACGCCGCGGAACGAAAGGGAGAAAGCCAGCTCTTCACGTTCGAATCGGTTCAGATCGCTGTTGCCGATGAATTTG
The DNA here is from genome assembly GCA_029565685.1 of bacterium. Classification (GTDB taxonomy): domain Bacteria; phylum Zhuqueibacterota; class Zhuqueibacteria; order Residuimicrobiales; family Residuimicrobiaceae; genus Anaerohabitans. The sequence continues at coordinate 15,435 of JAKQNR010000013.1, forward strand.
GACTCTGCGGTCAGCAGAAACGGGACGAGCAGTAGGGCGGTCCACTTGATCATCGCCGCCGCTCCCGTTGATACCGGTGCAGCCGGATCATCTTGACGAGATTGTTAGACCACTCTTGAAACGAACGCGGATGCAGCAGCAGATAGCGCTGCGTGTAGCAAGTCGTCCAGCATCCGCTGCACGCGGCGTACTGCTTTAATCGTTCATGGTAGTCGGCGCTGTTGAAAACCTCCTGCAGGGATTGTTCTCCAAGCCGGCCGAGCGGTTCGCCCCAGCACAGATGAACATCGCCGGTTTCCATGATTGTGACGCGAGTCATCCAAAAGCGACTGGCGACGAATGGGCAGGGTGTGGTTACGCCGTTTCGCAGGAACGGACCGATGCCGCGGATGAAGGCGTTGAGGTTGAGAATATCTACATGGTTGTCCAAATAGGCCAGCAGCGCATCCAGCCGTTCGTCCGGCACGATCTGCAGTTCGTCGTCGACGCGTGTGGTCTCAGTGAGATGATGGTATAATCCGATGGTGGCGCGCCAGTGTAGGCTGCGGGCGCGTTGAATCAGCTGGGGCACTTGGTCCAGGTTTTTCTGATTGAGGACGATATTGGCATAGAGCAGGGATTTCGATTTGGATTTTTGCTTCATATCGCTGATCAGGGCCATATGATCCAGCACGGTGCGGCTGTACTGCTTGACGCCGCGCAAATAGTCGCCGGTTTCGCCCAAGCCGTCCAATGAGGTTTGAATGTTGATGTCGTTCGCCAGACAGTAGGCCGCCGCTTCACTCACCCAGTCCCGCTGGTGATACAGACCGGTCACCAGCGTGGTGGCGACGCGAAATGTTTTTTTCGCTTCCGCCAGAATCGGCAGCAAATCGGGATTCAGCAGCGCTTCTCCGCCGGAGATGAAGCCGAGATAGGCCCCGTATTTTTTCAAATCTGCGGCGATCGCTCGAAAGCGTTCGAGGCTCATATTCGCTGGATCGGTGTTCCGCTCATACACCCGGCATTGACGGCATCGTTGGCTGCACAGCCGGGTGATCCGGATCTCGGTGCTCGAGTTGACCGGACGGCGGGCAACGGCGTGCCGAATCATGAGAAAGGGATTAATGAGCATAGTGGCTTGGTCACTTGTCCTTGTCGTGGCGAAAAGGTTGTGAGGCGCTCCGGTTTTAAACAATAAATTTACGATTTATTCGCGGGTTTAAAAAGAAAATTTATTCGGTTTGAGCAGGAAAGACGCGGATCCACCGATAAGGGAGGACCCCCGGCCTGATAACGGTTAAGGCCGGGGGCTTGGAGGACAGGCTATTTTACATATTCCATCAGTTTGACTTGTTCAAACGAACCGGTTTTCAATTTATAAAGATAAGAGCCGCTGGGCAGCAACCGGCCTTTGGCATCCCGGGCATCCCAAACCGCGGTGTAGGCGCCTGCTTCCAGAATCCGGTTTATCAGCGTGTTCACCCGTTGGCCTTTGAGGTTATAGATCTCCAGGCTGACCGCTCCGGCCTGCTTGATTCTGAAAGGGATGACCGTCGAGGGATTGAAGGGATTGGGATAATTCTGTTCCAGGGCAAACTGCTCCGGCGCCAGCACGGTGATGGTTACCGGCTCGCTGAAGGTCAAGCGGCCGGAGTGGTCCAGATCCGCCAGTTGGTAGCGATAGGTTTTTCCGGCCAGCACATTGGCGTCCTGATAGGTGTAGGAACGCGCCGCGGCGGTAGTGCCGGCGCCGGGAATCAACGCCTCGTTGATCCGCTGAAAGGCGTCTGAGCCTTCTGATCGGTACACATAGAAACCGAGGTTTTCCGTTTCCGATTGGGTGGTCCACTCCAGGGTGACGGCGCCCGAGGATTGCCTGGCGGTGAATGCGCTTAATTCGACCGGCACCAGCAGCGTGATCTGATAGTCCTCCACCTCGCCGTCTTCAGCAGGCCCTGAGGCCGTGAGACCGCCGATGGAGTTGAAACGAAACCGGCTGCTTACATTGGCCACTTGAGCATCATGAGGAATGGAAAAGGACAGAGCGTTGTCCCCTGCGCTCAAGGGTTGATCGACAAAGATCTGTTCGCCGAGGTCGTCCCAGGCGCCGTTGCCGTTAAAATCGATCCAGGCGTTCAATTTTCCCGCACCAGATGCGTTGGCGATGATCAGACCAGTTCCGCCCTGCTGCAGAGAAGCGGCGGCAAAGGAGATGCCGTCCTCATCGTTGCTCTCCTGGTTGTCATCTCCACGGGCGTCGGCGCTGGGTTGACCGTCCTGCTCCGCATCGATGACATGGCCTAATTTCAGTTCGCTGATGCGGTGGCGGGCGCCGTCATGGCTGAGCAGCGTGGGGAATGTCGGATCAGGCGCATCGCCAAAATCATATTCGGCAGGCAGAATGGTCAGCGCATAGTCCTCCACTTCGCCGTCGCCGGCTAGGCCGGTGCAGGAGAGATGTTGATCTGTGCTGAAACGAAAGCGTAGGACCGTTGTCCCGGTTGCAGCGTCATTCGGCAGAGTCGCTGTCAAACTGTTCACGCCGGGGGTAAGCGCTTGGTCGGTGAACAGCTGTTCGCCGGCGTCCGCCCAGCTGCTGTTGTGATTGAAATCCGCCCAGCCGTTGAGATAACCGTCTCTGGAGGCGGTTACCAGGAGAGACAGAGCGCCGCCCTGGGTCAAATGGCCGGCATTAAGAAACTGCACGCCGTCTTCATCGTCGTCTGTATTCAAGTCGTCGCCGCCAGCCTCTGCGTCGGGTTGACCGTCTGTTTCTGCATCGATCAGAGCGCCGAGGCGGCACCCCTCTGCGATGATGTGACGTGCGCCGTCATGGCTAAGCAACGTAGGAAACTGGGGATCCGGCGCGTCGCCGAAATCAAAAGACAGACAGGCGGTCTGAATTTCCACACGGTAGTTGATATGACTGTTCGGCCCAACGTTAAACCGGATTTCAATCCGCTCACACGCGGGCTGCGGCGTGATCTTGAAAAAAGAGAGCTCAAAACCGTTTTGAAAATCGAATTCAGGGGTAAACACGCCCTCTGCCTTCATAAAGCCCGCGCCGTCCGCTGGATCGGGAAAAGGCAGCTCTGGATTGCTTGGACAATCCCCATCGCTGTTCATCCATTTGATCAGATGATCATAGGATCCGGTTACGAATTCACCGGTGCCTTCCACAAGAGACCATTCCACCTGCACCCAGACGTATTTTGAATAATTCTCCCGAAAAGTATTGGCGACATCGATCTTGGCGATGATAAACTGCGCCTGCGGACCTGTATTGGAGGCGGTCCCGGTCGCGATGGTCTGAGTCCAGAAGGGTAAATTTTTCGGGTTGTCCCACCAGATCGGCGTGTTGGCGGCGCGCACCAGCGTGGCCAGCCCGAGGATAAATAGAATTCCCCACCCACTTCGCAACAAAATTTTCTTAGGCGTCATGATCAACACCTCCCATTTTAACGACACCTGCAAGCGTTTCTGTCGCTCCTTTATTGCTGCTTTGGCAGGGCCCTTTGCGCCGGCTTGGCATAACCCTCGTATTTTCATAAATGATCGACAGAGCCGCTTTTTTCTCAAATGTAATTAAGCAATATGCGTACCATGCTTGCACTTTTTTTGTGGGGAGCACAGAATACAGCAGCGCCTTCTGCCGCTGCTCAGGGATCCATGGTAAACCAGGATGGGAAATAAACCTGAAGGTCAGGCAGGGGATGAGAGAGCGACAGAAGATAAGACGATTGAGTAGGCGGGTCTGGTTTTAACTGTATTAAAGGCGGTCGCTGGAGATTTTACTTTTTTCTGCCATTTCACGTTGAACCAGAGGTAGCGCAGCCGCTATCCCGGGTCAGCATTTTATTTCAGTTGCGCCTCTACGGCCTTTCCAACGAAACAAACCCAATGAGCCCATTACGCCTACGGCAACCACATAGGGGATTTGCAGTATGAACCATAATGGAAAACAGCGCAACAGGTCGCAACGCTGAAAGTAGCGGCAGCCGCTGCGGGCGATGCAGTATTCGAACCAGCCTTTGGCGGCGAGGCAGAGCGGCAGCAGAGGACTCTTGAGCGCGCCTGAAAGATAAAGGAACACTCCTGTCAGCAGCGCCAGGTTACAGGAAAAAGTGAGGAGAAGATAGGCGAAGAAAAGAGGATTGAGATGCAGCTGATAGCCGCCGTTGGAGGCCCAGCGATTGCGTTGATTGATGAAATCCGCCCAAGTGGGTTGCGGGGCTGAGACCGCATAGCTGTCCGGCTCGGAAGCGAACACGATGGAAAAGTCCGTATGTTTGCGGATCATCTGCATCAACAATACGTCGTCGCCGGATATGCGTCGGCTGATGGCGCGATAGCCATCCACGCGATCGAACGCTGACCGCCGGTAGCCCAGGTTTTGCCCAGAGGCAGCCAGCGGCACGCCCAGGTGCGTGCTCGCCGCCGCCACACCCATCAGGGTGACAAAATCAAACGCCTGAAACCGTTCCACCAGCTTTTGCGCCTGCCCGGCTCGGCCGAATTGCGAAAAGCCGATGACAAAGCCGACGTCGGCTTTGAAATAGCGGACCATGGTCGCGATCCATTTTGCTCCCACCCGACAATCGGCGTCTGTGGCCAGGATGATTTCCCCCCGCGACATCTCCACCGCGCATTGCAGGGCGTATTTCTTGGGACTGAATCCCGCCGGCGTTTCGTGAATGTCCAACAGATGCACCTGCGGGCAGCGCGCCGCCAGGCCGGACACAATATCGGCCGTGCGATCGGTGGAACCGTCATTGGCCACGATCACTTCATACAACTCGGCCGGATAGTCCTGTTCGATCAGATCCTGAAGAAGGCTGCCGATGCTGCGCTCTTCATTGCGCGCGGCGACGATCACCGAGACAGAACAGCGCTTTTCGTTGGCGGGCCGCTGTGGACGACGCAGCGCCAGGATAAAGATGAAAATGATCGTACCGTATAGCGCGGTGAGCAGACCGATGATGTGCGGCAGGGCGTTCATGGGGCGGAGTCGCCCCCCTTCCAAGAGACCTGACAAAACGGACCCAACGCGCCGAACAGCACCACATAAAAGACGTGCACTATTGCAGCGATAGGCCACACTGTAAAACAGGCAAGGCGTTTCATTTTGCCGGCAAAGGCGAGCAACAGCGGCAGTTCTGAAGCCGCCTTGATCGTCCAAAGGATTAGACCATAACGGCGATAAGGAGTGAACAGCGCGGTCAGTAGCAAAAAATTAAACAGCCAGGCGCTGAACAGCACTCCGGTCATGACCGGCCCGTAATGAAAGCCTTTGGACGCATGGCGCAGCCGTTGCCGGATCAAGTGCCCGGCACTCGGCGGAATATAGGTGGGTACCGCCAATTCCGGCGCCAGCGCATAGCGGACGCGGAGGTTATGCTTCAGTACGAGTTTCAAAAATAGGTCGTCGTCGCCGGAGACAAAACCGGCGATGTCCCTGAATCCCCCCACCTGCTCATACGCCGATTTTCGATATCCCAAATTTCGTCCTGTGCAGGTCGCCGGTCGACCCCAGCCGCTGCATCCGGCTGCCAGCGCCGCCAGGGATAAAGCTTCCAAAGCGATCAGGCGCGATCCCAGGGTGTTCAGAGATGGCAGCTCGTAGGGGGAGTATCCGATCACCATGGCGACCTCCGGCGTGAACCGGCTTGTCATGCCTTGCAGCCAGTGGGGCGATGGCCGGCAGTCCGCATCGGTGAACAACAGCAGTTCACCCCTGGACGCTGCGATGGCCTGGGCCAAGGCGTTTTTCTTGGCCGAAATCACCTTGTCCCGGCCCTGAACAGAGATCACCCGCACGGCCGCGGATCCCGAATTACGGCTGAAAGCGGACGCCCGTTCTGCTGTCGCATCGGTCGAACCGTCGTCGCTGAGAAGGATTTCGTAGAGGTCCTGCGGATAGGTCTGTTGCGACAGAGCCTGCAGCAGAGGGGTCACATGGCGTTCTTCGTTACGGCAGGCGATAATCACTGAAACCATGGGGCGTTGGTCGCTTTTGCGCGGTTTGTCACGGTACAAACCGGCGAAAATAAAGAGCAGGCTCAGGCTGTAAAGAACCGTCAACAGGACCGTTATGTACAGGAGGGCAGCCACGGGCGCCTTAATAGTTGAGATCAAGTTCGAAGCGCGCCGAATGATCGAACGAGTTGATTCCCGCCTGGCGATGCACATTGCGGACGTCGGCATAGCGATAATGCACGGCGATAAAAAAATCGCGGTAGACCTGTTCTCGAATTTTGATGCCGAAGATTTTTTGCTTCTGCACGACGCCACGGAGAAATTTTTTTTCTACGCCTTGCGCGGGGCGAGAACGCGTGTCCGCGTCGCCTTCGCCTTTGCGCTGTTGCTGCAAAGACAGCTCGATGCGAAAATCCCGCAGCGGCTGCCAGCCCAGCTGCAGAAAGAGGCCGTCGGCGTTGGGACCCAGCCAGTGGCCGATCAGCTGATTATAATTGGTATAGATGTTGATGGAATCATAATGGGAGTATACATACGGCTCCACCCGCGCATATTCGATGCGCAGATCGGTGTCGGCGATGCGCAATGGGTTGATGAATTGGCCGCCGAGCAGAAAAGCGAACTTGTTGCCAAAGTAGCGGATCAGACTTTCTGTGCTGGTCATGTCGTCGATGAAAAATTCGCCGTAGAGTTTACCGCCGAACCAAGGCGTCCAGGTCAGATCCAGGCTTATGGTCTTGTTATCCTTGTCGCCGAGGTGATGCTGCGCGATGTGGATGGGCATGATGGGATTGAGATAGGCGAATTGCACATCGCGACCGCCATAGACTACGGTCTCTGTGGCGCCGAGGTAGAGACCCGGCTTGACCATGAAATCCAACCGGTGCCCCGCCAGGTACTTGCTCCCCAGGTTGCTGCGCAAAAAGGCGTGCACATAGCTGAAGGAGAAGCGGCGGAAAAAAGCGTTGATCCGGATCAACTCGGCAGCCGGCGTATTCCCGGAAAGCGAAAGGCCGCCGTGAAATCCAGGCCCCCAGGCGATCTCATCCCGTCCGGCCTGAACCCGGAACCATGTGTTCTGCCAAGTCCAATAGGCCAGCGCCTGATCTTGATAGACATTGGAACCAGCGATCACCACCGGCGCGCCTTGAGAGGGATCGAAATGTTCTTCAGTCTTTTGGTTGCCGCGCGTCAAGGTGTTGCGCGCATCCAGATAAAAGCCCACCGTTTGATCCAGGGTACCGCGAAGGATGCCGCCGCCGCAGGTCTCGGAGATCAGTGCATCGGGCTGATATTGATGTCCGCGATTTGAGAGGATCGTCTGATTGGCGTGCAGGTCGAAATGGATGAGGCTGTTTTTTTCCCGCCAGGTCAGCAGGTGGCGTTCCGGGCTGCGCTCCGTCGCAGTGGGATTCAATTCGTCAAAAAAATCGCCCAGCAGCTGATCGAGCATTTTCTTTTCAGTTCTGCTGAACCGTTCTGGGTTCTGTCGCGCCTGTTCGCCGGCTTGACGCACCAGGCCGGCGAACGCCGTTCTTGATAGGGGTCGCACGCGCAGTTCATGGCTGAAGATCAATCCTCGGCTTTCCATCCGTTCCAGAAAAGCATAGCCCCAATAGTCCATCGGTACATTGACCGACGGCGCTGTGCCGGCGAGAACGCCGGCCGCTGCCAACAGTAGGAGCCGAAAGATTTTATTGCAGCTGATCATGGCGCTTTTCTTTCCGCGGGTTTCATTGCTGCGTCTGGCTAAATATATCAAACCACCTGCTTTTTTCAAATTCTTTTTTCCTCAATCAGTTTGCCGCGGGTATAGCGTCGGCCTTTCCAGACAAACCGTCCTCGCCAGGCCAGCAGACCGACCAGGAGCGTGTAAAGAACCTGCCACCATTGCGCCAGCAGAAAATCTACCAAGTTTTTCCGGCCCGGCGGGGCGCCGGATCGGTGCAACAGACCGGCATCGCAAAAAATTTTAACCAGGAAAAAAAAGAGCCAGGTCGGTCTGAAAAACACCAGAATCGCCAGCAGCAGCAGGGACGCGTTATAGAGAAAAATAAACCCCTCCAGCGCGATGATGGAAAAGGGATAGAGAGTGGTTTTGGATGCCCAGCGCAACCGCTGCTGCAAAAAAGCGGATAGAGAAACGCAAGGGGTGGTACGGACCCGGCAGTCCGCCTCGTCGGCAAAAGCGACGCTGTATTCTCGGCGTCGCATTTTCTGCAGCAGCAGATCATCATCACCCGAAGCGGCTGCCTCGATGCCGCAAAACCCGCCGGCCTGATCATACAGAGCCCGTCGGTAGCCCCAGTTGGCGCCGTTGGCCAGGAACGGCTGTTGATGACCGATGGCCCCTGCGCCGACGACCTGAAACGACCAGGCATCCAGGGCCTCCAGCCGGGATAGCAGGGCCCCGGTCGATTCGATATCCACCCAGGACACCACCACGCCGACTTTCTCGCCAAAGTAGCTGATCATGGTTTCAATCCATCTGGCAGGCGCCACACAGTCCGCATCTGTGGTCAGAATGATCTCCGCCTGACTGCGCTGAATGCCCAGGTGCAGCGCCGCTTTTTTGGGCGACCATCCTGACGGAAGCGGGGTGGATAAAACGCAGCGTACGCCATGGGCCAGAGCGACGGCCGCCGTATCGTCGGACGAGTCGTCATCCACCACCAGGATCTCGTAGCGGTCGGAGGGGTAGGTCTGCCGTTTCAGGGCGTCGAGACAGCGGCCCAGTGTTTTTGCCTCATTGCGCGCAGGAATGATCACTGCGACGCGAGGCTGATCTACAGTGCGAGGCTGTCGGCGCAGCCGATGGAGACCGGCCCAAAGCCACAGGGCAAAAGCGCCGTAGAGTAACGACATCGACCCATAATAAATCAACGCCGCGCTCACGTAGGTTCCTGCCTTGACTCTTTTGAGCTCTGCAGTACGCGGCTTTTCATCAGGACGGCAAAACCGGCCACAGCGGGTAAAAGGACGTTGATTGCGAACAACAACAGCGCGCTGTCGAAAGCAGCCGCCTCTGACACCTGCAGTTTGCCGAGGAAATAGATCGACGCACTCTCGCGAATGCCCAAATCGCCCAGGGAAACCGGGAGCAGAGTTTTGCTCCACATGATGGCCGCCACCGCCGAAAGCCCGGAGTAAAGCGGCAGAGGCGTAAACGCGCGAACGAGCAGATAAAATTGCCCAAGATACACCGCCACCTGAGCGACAGTGTAAAAAAACAGCGAACGCGACACCTGCGGCGTCAACCGGCTCACGCCGTTAAAGACCTGCTGCAGCCGTTTATGTTTCCCGGAGCTGTTGAATCGCTTGAGCACATAGTTGAGAAAGGCAGGATGCAAGGCCAGACCAATGCCGGTCAGCGCCAGCGCCAATCCGGTGGACTCCACCGGAACCCACAGCTCTGGGCGCAACGCAGCCCGCAAGAAGGGGAGCAAACCCCACAAACCGGCGAAATAAACCACCAGCAGCGCATACCATTTTTCGATCAGCATCAGACCCATCAGCCCCAGCCAGTCGGCGCCGGGGATCAGCACCGTGCGGCCTAAATCTCCAATCCGGCCCGGCGTGATCAGACCAAGGGTGATGCCGGCGAACAGCGAGCGCACCAGTTCCTTTACTGGAATCGCCGGATCAAATTGCCTTACAATGAGCTGCCATCGTTTGAACTGGCAGTACAGATTGAGCGCCAGCAAAACCAGAGCGGCTGTAATCCAGCCGTGCTGCGCGTGGACCGCTGCATTGCGCAGATCGATCCAACTGATTCGGTGAATCAGCAGCCCCAGCACGCACAACGCGACCAGGATCTTGCTCCAGTGGATCCATTTTTTGTTATTGGTAAAGGGCCAGTCCATGAGTACAGTTGTTACAAATGTCAGGTTTACAGGATCCAGCGACGCGCCGGCGAAAGTGCCGCAGCGCCTCTCCCCGCCAGATGGTGATAAAAGACTGTTCGGATAGACGGCCGAGAAGCGCGCTCTCGTCTTTATCAAAGCAGCAACCCACCACATGGCCGTCCTGATGAACGACGCAGCCGGTCCACAATCGGTCGCAGATTTTGCTTTTTCTGCTTTTAACGGTCAACCGGCCGGAGCCGAAGGTGTAGCGCCGGTACTTTTCAGCCAGCGGTAAAAACCAGTCGGCATCTTGCGGCGAGCGCACCTGAACGGATTTGATCAGTACACGATCCGCGCCCCAGCAGCGAGCTGTGTCGCGCACCCGCTCCAACTCGTGTTCGTTATGCTTCATCACCAGAAACTGCAGGCAGATGCGTGGCGTTTTTTGCCTCAGCTGCTCCCTGGCTTTGCGCAAGTTGGCGATAGCGGCAACGACCCGCTCGAGCCGTCCGCCCTGGCGATAGATTTGATAACTCGACTCCTCCAGACCATCCACAGATAGAATGATCTGGTCCAGACCGCTGGACGCCAGTTCACAGGCTTTGTTAAAATCCGCCAACAGCTGTCCGTTGCTGCTGCAGGTTACAACCACTTTGGCTGTCTTGGCCAGTCGGATCATCTCCATATAATCTGCATGCAACAGCGGCTCCCCCTGATCATAGAGCAACAGATAGAGCAACGATCGCTGCGTTTGCTGCAGGATGTGTTGATACAGCGCCAGCGGCAGATCGCCCCTCGGCCGCCGCAACAGGCCGGCGCCGGTGCTGCACTGCGGACAGGCCAGGTCGCATCGATTGGTTGGTTCGATCGTCAATACCAACGGAAACCCCCAGGAGACCGGGCGGCCTGACAACCTGGAGATGCCCAGAGATATAAAGACCTGGCCTAGATTTATCAGCCGATACGGCGTAAGACAGGCCAAGAGACGGAAAAGCGGCACTTCTTTCATTTCTTGCGGGCCAGCACATAAAAGGTGGGCATCAGCCATTGACTCAGCCACCCCGGGCGTTGCGGCGTCCGCGCCACCAGGGGGCCGGCAATGTTCCAAGCGCACAGGCGACGCACGAGCGCAAGATGCCAAGCCCGGTTCCACAGGGCTTGCGGCTGAGCCAGGGCCAGGGCAGCGACCTCGCGGATCTGCCATCTGGATTTCAGCTGCGATTTCTCCAGCATGCGGTTTAGATCGCGCCAGGACAATAGCTGGGCGATATCCGGTTTGTCTGCTTCGAACCAGTGCAGCGAATGCACGATTATTTTTTTTATGGCAGCCCGCTGCATACAGGAGATCAGCGGCAGGCTGTAGTGCGGGTCGCACAAGAGATGGATTGGCGACCATTTGTTGGGCGTGGAAAAACAGAGCACGCCGGTTTCCTTGAGCGACCGGCTGCATTGCGCGAGCAGGTGCGAGGGGTCGGCGACGTGTTCAAGCACGTCCCAAAGCAAGATGGCGTCCAGGGCGCGTACCGCCCTCCACTCCAGCACATCCTGGCAGTGAATCGAAATCGACAGACCTTCCTGGCTTGCCTGGGTTTCAAGCAACTGCAGAGCCTCGCTGCGGATGTCCACTGCCGTCACCCGACTGCCGCAGCGCGCCAGCTGCAGGCTGGCTCCACCGGTACCGCAGCCCAAATCCGCAATCTCGGCGTTTTTCAAGGGAAGGTGCTGCGCCAGCCATTCGGCCGCCAGACGGCCACGGTGAGGCGAAAAGGCGTGGTATTGCGACCACAAGGCGCTGTTGATCGTGCTGGTCATGGCCATCCTAACGCCAGGTTGCCGGCGGCTGCCAGCCATGACAGGCCATCCAGGCGTGATAGAGTAAAAAAAGCGGCTGCCAGGCTAGAAAGCCTACCAGCGGTAGATTTTGCTGCAAAGGACGGGCGATGGAAAGCAGGACAAGGCCGTCCAGCAGCACTTTGAGCCCAAACGGCAGTATCAGTCTAGGAGTGAAAAGAATTCCGCTGAAAAAACCGACCCACAGCGCGGTGTTGAGAAGGTGATAGACGCTATAAACAGCCTGGACCGGCAGCGGATAATGTGCGCCGGCGGAGAGATGACGTTTTTTCTGTTTTAGAAATTCGCGCCAGTTCCGCGGGCCTTGGGCAGGTACCACCGAATCCGCAGACAAACAGTAGTGGAGCCCGCCGCTCCGGCTCAGCCGCTGGATGATGAAATCGTCATCGCCCGACAACGAGTCCGGCAAATGGGAAAAACCCTCCATGCGCTGCCAGGCGGAGCGGCGATAGGCTAAATTCCGGCCGGAACCGGTGATCCCTATGCCGTGGCCGATGGTTCCGGCCGCCACCACAGCGGCGGCAAGGCTGTCGGCCATTAAAAAGCCGCGCCACCAGGAGGCACAGGGACAGGTCTGTGGAGAAAAGCCGGCGACCAGGGATGTTTGAGCCTGGAACCGGCTGGCCATGGTTCTAATCCATGTGGGCGGCGGTGAACAATCGGCATCGGTCAACAGCAGCCATTCGCCATGTGCCTGTTCGATTGCAGCCTGCAGTGCGGCCTTTTTCGAGCTTTTCCACGGTTGAGGCGGAGCGGCGGAGAGCAAACGCCAATTCGGCCGGTCTTTGATGAACTCTTGAATCCAAGCTCCGGTGCCGTCGGTGGAATGATCGTCTACTATGAGAACATGATACCTGGAATAATCCTGGTTCGCCAGCGCCTGCAGACAAAACGGGATTTGATTGCGTTCATTTTGTACGGCCACAATGACGGCGACCTCTGGGTCGCTCTGGCCGTCGTCCCTCGTGGCCTGATTGCGGTCGACGCCGGACACCACCCAGATCAGGATGATTCCATAGAGGAGGAGCAGCAGCCAAAGCAAAACCATCATACCCGGATTCTCCGAACCGTGCAAAGTATCCAAAATATCCTTAACAATCAAGAAATTTATCGGCCGGCCCGGAGAAGGGAAATCGATTGACAGAGCCGAATCAATTTTGTAATTTTACCCAGCTGAGATAAAACCGGCGACAGGTCGGTTCCTGCATAAGGAGAGGAGAATGGCCACAAAAGAGGAAAAATTCATGCGCAATCTGCGCATCACTATTTGGGTGCTTTCCGCCCTCGTTTTGGTGGTGATCGCAGCCGTGGGCATCAAGTATACCTACAACAGCCGCTACCAGAAAAAAGTGGCGGAGCTGGAAGGGGTGATTAAAAGCCAGCGCTCTTCGATGAACATCGAAAGCCTGCGCCAGTATAATATTGTGCGCATCAGCGCCATCATCTCCCAGTACAATCGCATCATGTCCGGCCCGATGAAATACGACATAGCCCGTGAGATCTATGACGCCAGCCTTTTGCACACCAGCCTCGATGTCCATCTGGTCTGCGCCATCATCACCTATGAAACCAATGGAACCTGGAATCCGGAACTCACCAGCTCGGAGGGCGCCATGGGATTGATGCAGGTGATGCCGATCACCGGCATGTACATCGCCCGCTCCATGCATCTCAACTGGGTCACGCCGGATGAGATCCTGCTCAATCCAATCCACAATATCCGCATCGGCGCCCGCTATCTGGCCGCGCTGATCGATCTGTATGGGGTGGACGGCGCACTGGCCGCCCGGCGCGTGGGGGAATGGCGCGCTGCTCTGTGGATTAAAGGCGGCCATCGCAGCGGCACACTGCCGGATGATGTGCAAAAATATATGAGTGACATTTTAAAACAGTACGAAGCGTTGAAGCAGTTCAAGGGCTAGGTCGGTGCATGGATGATACGTTGATGATTGCAGTCATCGCAGAGGAGCTGTCCCTGCGATGGCAACAGGTTAAAAACACATTGGAGCTGTTGGATCAGGACAACACGGTTCCTTTTATCGCACGATACCGCAAGGAAGTGACCGGCAGTTTGGATGAAGAGCAAATCCGGACGATTGCCCAGCGCGGCAAATACCTGCGCACTCTGCAGGAGCGCAAACAGACGGTGCTGAGAAGCATCGAAGAGCAGGGCAAGCTCACTGCCGAGCTGGCGGAACGGATTCAGGCGGCCGTCAAGCTGCAGGAGGTGGAAGATCTGTACCTGCCCTACAAGCCGAAACGGCGCACCCGCGCAACCATCGCGCGGGAGAAAGGCCTGGAGCCGTTGGCGCTGATGATTATGGCACAGACGCTTGAGACCGGCGATCCGGAGGAGATCGCCGCGCCCTATGTCGCACCGGACAAAGGGGTGTCCTCGGCTAAAGAGGCGTTGGCCGGCGCACGGGATATCGTGGCGGAGATCGTTTCCGACGATGCCCGCGGCCGCGGGATCGTACGGGAGCGAACGCTGGGAACCGGCTTGCTCAAAGCCGAAGCGATCGACCCTCAGGAGCCAGGCAATTATGAGCTTTACAAGGAGTTCAGCGAGCCGGTCAAGACTGTGCCGCCTCATCGCATTCTGGCGGTGAATCGCGGCGAACGGGAGGACTTTCTCAGAGTCTGGATCGAGGCGCCGGAGACCGAGATGGTGGCTGAACTCGAAGGCCTTCACCTTCATAACCCTTTATCGATTTTCACCGACGATCTGCGCAGCGCCATCAAGGACAGCTATCATCGTCTGATCGCGCCGGCCATCGAGCGCGAAATCCGTACGATTTTGACGGAACGGGCCGGCGACCACGCCATTCGCGTGTTCAGCGCCAACCTGCGCGCTCTGTTGATGGCGCCGCCCATGCGCGGCCAGGTCATCATGGGCATCGATCCCGGTTTTCGCACCGGCTGCAAAGTCGCGGTGATCGACCCCACCGGCAAGTACCTGGAAGGCGATACCATTTACCCGCACGAACCGCAAAAACGGTGGCAAGAAGCCGCGGACCTGCTCGCCGAGCTAATTATCGATTACAACGTGTCCATCGTGGCCATCGGCAACGGCACCGCCGGACGGGAGACGGAAAAACTGGTGGCTGAAGTGCTGTCGAAACTGAAAGGCAAGACCGCTTACACCATCGTCAATGAGGCGGGCGCTTCGGTCTATTCCGCCTCGCCGGTGGCGAAGAAAGAATTTCCCGATCTGGAGGCTTCACAACGGGGCAACATCTCCATCGCCCGACGTTTGCTGGACCCTCTCTCTGAGCTGGTAAAGATCGATCCGCAATCCCTTGGCGTAGGGTTGTATCAGCATGATGTGGATCCGGCCAAACTCGCTGAATCCCTGGATCAGACCGTGGAGTCGTGCGTGAATCAGGTGGGCGTGGATCTCAACACCGCCTCAGCCTCTCTGCTCAAATACGTTTCTGGCGTCAACAGCCGCCTGGCGGAGCAGATCGTGCGCCATCGGGAGGAACACGGACCGTTCAAAAGCCGAACAGAGCTCTTGCGGGTCAAGGGGTTGGGAGAGCACGCGTTCGTTCAGGCGGCAGGATTCCTGCGCATCCCCGGCGCGGAACGGTTTTTTGATTCCACGGCGGTTCATCCCGAGGCCTATGACGCAGCTCAATGCCTGCTGCAGGAGCTGGGCCTGGAGGTGCAAGACATCCAACGCGACGGAAGCCTGCTGAACCGGCAGTTGCAACAAAGCAAACAAAGCGTGGACCAGTTGAGTCGACGCTGCGGCTGCGGACGCGAAACGCTTCTCGACATCATCGGTTGCCTGGAAAAACCGGATCGAGATCCGCGCGACGAAATGCCCAAACCCATTCTGCGCAGCGATGTGCTCTCCATCGAGGATCTGGCCATCGGCATGGTGCTGAAAGGCACGGTGCGGAATGTAGTGGATTTCGGCGCCTTTGTGGACATCGGCGTTAAGGAGGACGGTCTGGTGCATCTCAGCCGTATGGCGAAAAAATATGTCAAAAATCCTTTGGAGGTGGTATCGGTCGGCCAGGTGGTCGAGGTCAAGGTGATCAGCATCGACAAGGAACGCCATCGGATCGGGTTGAGCCTGGTTCTGGATTGATCCGGCAGCCACGGTTCGCATAACCAGAGGTCAGGATCGTCTCTGCAGAATGGCAATCGTTTATTGCAGCTGACGATAATGCCGGTCAACCTTTCGCAGCAAGCTCTGAAATCAATCCACTGAAAGGTGAATATGGACGTCGGGAGAGAGTCGGCAGCATGCTCTGTACGGTGATTGAACCCTCTTACTTTCTGCGGCAGGATGAATGCGCCAAAGCGCTGCAGGCGGACGTCGTCATCTGGGCGGATTCGTTTTCTTTTCGCCGTCACAGCACCATCAACCGCGCGGCGATCAAGACCGTGCACGGCGCCCACTGGCTGACCATCCCGGTGTTGTCAAGAGGGCTGTCCGGACAATCCATCCGTGAAACCAGAATACAGAATCAAGAGGATTGGCGCACCGCTCACTTAAAGACTTTGGAGATCAACTATCACCTCACGCCCTGGTACGATGCCCTGGCGGACAAAATCGCCGCTGTGCTGCAAAAGCCCTGGACGCATCTCAATCCCTATCTGCAGCGCCAGATCAAAGTTTTGCAGCCGCCCAAACCGATCTGCGCCGTGGGCAGCAGCGAGCTGCAGCCTCACGCCGATCGCACGGATCGGCTGATCGCCTGGATGCGGCAGATGAACGCGGACGCTTACCTGGTGCATGCGCATCAAGTTTCTCTGCTCGACGTGCCGCGGTTGCAGCATAGTGGAATAGGTCTCTATGTCTTCCAGTTCGCCGCGCCGGTCTATCAGCAAGCGTTCGCCGGATATGTTCCTCATCTAGCGATGATCGACCTGGTGTGCAACGAAGGTCCAGCGAGTTACGGCCTTTTACAGCGGGCCGGACGCGTACAACGCCTGTAAAGGAGAGCGCTCATGAAGCTACCGCAATGGTTCGATCAAATCGACCGGTCCTCCTCCCTGGTGATCGAATGGCAACGGGCCATGACCGCCATTCCGGCGATGGGACCGGAGAGCGGCGGCGACGGCGAAAAGGAAAAAGCCGATTGGGTGAAGGGGCTGCTGCAGGAGATCGGGTATGACGCTCTTACCGACTATCCGGCCCCGGATCCCCGCGTCTCCTGCGGCTGGCGGCCCAATTTCCTCGTACGCTGGCATGGCCGCGATCGCAGTAAAACCGCGTGGGTGATGACGCATCTGGATGTGGTGCCTCCGGGCGACTTGAAGCTGTGGAGCAGCGATCCGTTTACGTTGACCGTAGCGGGCGATCGGTTGATCGGTCGTGGGGTGGAGGACAATCAGCAGGGACTGGTGTCCGCTCTGCTGGCCGTGCGTTCTCTGCGCGAGGCCGGTGTGACGCCCGCCTGCAACATCGGGCTGGCCGTGGTGGCGGACGAGGAGAACGGCAGCGAATTCGGATTACACTATCTGCTCAAGCACCATCGAAATGCGTTCGGCGACCAGGATTTGATCATTGTTCCGGACGCCGGCGATGAAAAAGGGTTGACCATCGAAATAGCGGAAAAGAGCATCCTCTGGCTGCAGGTTCAGGTGCAGGGGAAACAATGCCACGCCTCTACTCCATCACAGGGCATTAACGCGCATCGCGCCGCCGCCCACCTGGCGGTCAAGTT
This sequence comes from bacterium, assembly GCA_029565685.1. GTDB lineage: Bacteria > Zhuqueibacterota > Zhuqueibacteria > Residuimicrobiales > Residuimicrobiaceae > Anaerohabitans. The sequence continues at coordinate 32,770 of JAKQNR010000013.1, forward strand.
GGATTCGCTGTACCAAACCTTCAACCACTCCGATGCGCTCTTTGATCCACCGGTCAGCACCTTCGAGCCGACGAAAAAGGAGTGCAATGTTCCCAATATCAACAGCATTCCCGGTGAGGATATTTTCTATCTCGACAGCCGAGTGCTGCCGCACTATTCGCTGCAATCGGTGGAGGATCGGATTCAAGAGCTCTGCCGGGAGGTGGAAGCGCAGTTCGGCGTGACCATTGCGCTGTCATCGAAACAGCGGGCTGCGGCAGCGCCGCCGACTGCAGCGGATGCGCCTGTGGTGCAGGCGCTCAAGCGCAGCATTGCGGCGGTCAAAGGAAGCGAGGCCAAAATGATCGGCATTGGGGGCGGCACCGTGGCTGCGGCTTTTCGTGCTGCAGGATTGCCGGCTGCCGTCTGGTCCACCTTGGAGGACACCGCCCATCAGCCCGATGAATCCTCACTGATCTCCAACACTCTTTCGGACGCCAAAGTGCTGGCCCATCTGTTCATGGGCTGATCCTTTCCGGACTGAGGCCGGCTGCCAGGGCATATGGCCAGGCCATTTATCCAGAAAACTGAATTTTGTTCCAAACGGCAGCTCCAGGATCAGGCTGGAGTCGCTGAAGAAAACAGATCGCCCACCATGAGCCCCAGTTCCTTGCGCAGAGGTTTCCAGTTCTGCCGATAACATCCCTGATCCACACGGATGCCGTTGCTGCCCTTGATCACCGTGTGGCTTTTATGGTTCGGGTTCTGAATCAAAGGCCGAAGGCGTTCTCGGTCGTTGCGCTGACTAAGAATCACCGTCAGACGTCGATACGCTGCAGCACTGTATCGTGAAGAAAATTTTCGTCGTCCTTTTTTGGATAGTCGGTTGTATAATGCAACCCGCGGCTTTCCTTGCGCATCAGGGCGGATTGGATGATCAACTGAGCGACGGTGGCCAGGTTGCGTAACTCGATCAATCCCTCGGTGATTTTTGTGCGGCGATAAAAGTTTTCTATCTCCTGCCTGATCAAACGGATTCGACTGAGGGCGCGTTCCAGACGCAGAGTGGAACGGACGATGCCGACGTAATCCCACATGAGGTTTTTTATCTCCATTTGATCATGGGAGATGAGCACCCACTCCTCGCTGTTAAACGTTCCGCTGTCGTCCCAGCGGGGAATGTCGGGAAAGTCAAAACGACGGGATTCCACGTAGCCGACAGCGGTCTCACTGGCGACATGGGCAAAGACCACGGCCTCCAACAAAGAGTTTGACGCCAGCCGGTTGGCGCCGTGCACGCCGGTGCAGGTCACTTCCCCGGCGGCGAACAGACCGCCGATGCTGGTTCGGGCCTGTAGATCGGTGATCACGCCTCCACAGGCATAATGGGCGGCAGGCACCACCGGGATCGGTTCCTGCGTGATGTCGATTTTATAGTTCATGCAGTTTTCATAAATGTGCGGAAAATGGCTTTTGATCTCTTCCGCGCTTTTATGGGTGATGTCGAGATAAACGCAGGGATCGCCGCTTTTTTTCATCTCACTGTCTATAGCCCTGGCGACGACGTCGCGCGGCGCCAGCGAGGCCATGGGATGATATTTTTCCATAAAGGACTCGCCGGCTTTGGTGATCAGACGGCCGCCGAATCCGCGCACGGCTTCGGAGATCAGAAAAGAGTTCGCCTCTGGATGGTAGAGAGAGGTGGGATGAAACTGCATGAACTCCATGTTGCCGATGGTCGCTCCGGCGCGGTAGCTCAAAGCCACGCCATCGCCGGTGGCGATGGCGGGATTGGTGGTGTGTTGATAGACTTGTCCGCATCCTCCTGTGGCCAGGATGGTCGCCTTGGCGAGGAACCGGTCGATCTGATTGGTCTGAACTGCCAGCACATAGGCGCCCCAGCAGTGCAGTTCCATTGGTTGCAGTTGGGGTGAAAAAATATGATGCTCGGTGATCAGCTCGATGGCTACATGGTGTTCATAGAGCGTGATATTGGCGTTGCTTTTAACGGCTGCCAGCAGGGCCTGCTCCACATCCCGGCCGGTGTGGTCTTTGACATGGACGATGCGGTGATGGTGATGCCCCCCTTCCCGGCCCAGGTCGAACCGGCCGTTCTCCTTCTGGGTAAACGGCACGCCCAGGGAAAACAGCTCGCGCACCCTTTCGGGGCCCTGTTCGACGATCAGGCGAACCGCATCCTCATGACATAGTCCGGCTCCGGCCTGCAGCGTGTCCTGGATATGACGATCAAACGAATCGCCTTCGTCAAAGACCGCGGCGATTCCGCCCTGCGCATAGTTGGTGTTGGACTCGTTCTTTTGCTTTTTGGTGACCACGGCCACCGTGCCTTTTTGGGCGAGTTTGATCGCTGCGGAGAGTCCGGCGATGCCGCTGCCGATGACCAGATAATCAGTGTGAAGGCTCATTGCATCATCCTTTACCAGGTCTGCCGCCGGCTATCGAGTTCGATCGCCCCAGGAGCGATAGTACAGCTCTTTGGCTTCGATGGTCATGCCCGGATTATGTCCCTGAATGGCAAAATGACCCTGGCTGTATTCCGAATCAGCGAATTCAGTGACCAGCTGCTCGTTCACCCAGATCTGAATGTTCTCGCCGATCGCCTTGACGCGCAGGGAGAACCATTCGTTGTCCTTGGTCAACAAGGCTTTGGCCTGGCCGGTCGGTTTGCCGGGTTTCCATAGCCAGCCGGTGTGCGCGGTAGAATGGTTATCGATCTGCGCTTCATAGCCGCGGGGAAAGCCATCCGGATTGGACTCTGGCGGATTGGCGCGAAAGTAAAAGCCGCTGTTGCCTTTTTCGCTGATGCGGAACATGCCCTTGACTTCCAAATCGCTCAGCACCGGCTCTGCGTAGAGATGGCCCATCCCGTCCCGGCCGATCAGGACGCCGTCGCGCACCTCCCAGGTGGCTTTGCCGCGGCTGAACCAGCCGTCCAGATTTTTACCGTTGAACAGGGAAATCCATTCCGGCTCTGCGTTTTTTTTCACATCGGATTTTTGGCATCCAGCCGCGGAGAACAACAGGCCTCCCAGCAGGACGAGCGTTCCTTTTTTCATGATAGATCCTCGTGTGATAATGATGGTAAGCGGTTATCATCCATAGTATACGTTTTTTCCGACCAAGAGTCAAATAAAAATACGCGGGAAAGGACTGGATCATCATCACAGCGTGTCGTATATTAACGAGTCCTCAGCGTTGAAAAGTCAAAGGAGCCGGTCATGAAAATCAATCCGTATCTGCGCTTGATCACAAGTGTTTGGATGGTCGTGAGCGCGCCGCTGTACGCAGGGGCTCTATCCCCTGTGGATGGGATGCGGGACATGCGTTACAGCCGCCGAACTGCGGCAGAAGCGGTACGATGGCAACACCAATTGCGTCAACAATGTATCGAGCTGCTTCACTTGCAGGATCTGATGAACCTGCGCGGTCAATTGCCGTTGCGAATAAAGCGATGCGCAGAGGCGGACCGATCCGGCTACAGAATGATGGAATTGGAAATAGCCGCCACTCCCGGAAGAAGAATAGCCGTGGTTTTTACCCGTCCTTCTCAGGGAGCAGGACCGTTTCCCGCGGTGGTGTGCGTGCACGGACACGGCGGTTCGCGACACGTCGTGTACGATGTCGAGACCATTTATAAAGGCTTTGCGCATCACCTGGCGTCAGCGGGATATGTGACCATCTCGACGGAGGTGGGCCAGCATCAAGTCTTTGAACCGGGCCGTACTTTGATCGGTGAACGGTTGTGGGATTTATTACGCTGCGTCGATTATTTGCGTTCGTTGAAGGAGGTGGATGTACAGCGCATCGGTTGCGCAGGGTTGTCTCTGGGCGGTGAGATGGCCATGTGGTTGGCGGCCATGGACGAGGGGATCGCCGCAACCGTCAGCGCCGGATTTCTCACCCTGATGGATCAGATGGAAAAGAATCATTGTCCGTGCTGGAAGTTCGACGGCCTGCGCCAGCGGGCGGATTGGCCGGACATCTACTCGCTGATTGCACCGCGGCCGTTGCAGTGTCAGAATGGATGGAAGGAGCCGCCGTCGGATTTTGTCGTGTCTTTTGCCCGCCTGGCGATGGCTCAGGTTCGGCCGATCTATCAGGACCTGGGCCGGCCGAATGCGGTGGAGCTGCACGCCCACTGCGGCGCTCACGAGATCGATCTTGCCGCGTTGATGGATTTTTTCGATCGTACGCTGCGTGTTCGTCCATGAGGTGTGGTCTTGGGACGTCGTGGCTGTGATCGGGCGGTACGGCGTGAATAATTTGTTCTTTGTATTGTGAAAATAATATCTAACTTCTAGGCGATTCAATCTTTCAGAAAGACAAGGAAATGGCTACAACCGCGCTACCCGTTTGGCGCCGGGCGGTGATCAAAATCGGCAGTGGATTGATCGCGCCGGGCGGAAAAAAATGCAGCACTCAATACACGCTGTCCATCGCCGGTTTTATTACAGCGGCGAAAAATCAGGGCAAGGAAATCATCATGGTGTCCTCCGGCGCTGTGGCCGGCGGCTTGTCCACCCAGCCGGAACTGCTCAAGCATACAACTTGGACTATTCCGGAGAAACAGGCGTTGGCCGCCATCGGCCAGCCGCTGATGATGAACCATTGGCGCCGCTTTTTCGATTTTCCCTGCGCACAGTTGCTGTTGACCTATGATGATGTCCATAACCGCAAACGGTTCGTCAACGCCAAGAACACCATTCGGCAGTTGCTGAGAATGGGTTGTCTGCCGATCGTCAACGAGAACGATACCGTGGCGGTGGAGGAATTACGGGTCGGCGACAATGACAACCTCGCCGCCTATGTCGCCATGCTGGCTGAGGCCGATCTGTTGATCATCTGCAGCGATATCGATGGTCTGTATGACAGCGATCCGCATTGCCACAGCAATGCGCGGTTGTTGCCGGTGGTGGAAAAAATCGACCGGACCATTTATACCCTGGCCGGCGGATCAAGAAATCCCATCGCCACCGGTGGCATGCGCACCAAGATCGAGGCGGCGCAAAAGGCATGCGCCCGCGGCATCAACACCGTGCTGATCAACGGCAGGCGGCGTGAAGCGCTGGATTCGCTGCTGGCAGGGCAGCTGTCCGGAACGCTGTTCAAGCGCTCGCAAAACCCCATGACTGCGAAAAAACACTGGATGGTGCACGCTCTGACCCCCTGCGGTCAGATCATCATCGACAGCGGCGCCGGCCGCGCCCTGCTGCAGGGCGGCGCCTCTCTGCTGCCCTCCGGAGTGACCGGCGTAGCCGGCGATTTTAAAAAGGGGGATGCCGTGTTGGTCCTGCTGCAACAGGGCAAGCAGATCGTACCGATCGCCAAAGGGATCACCCGTTACGGCGCACGCGATTTGACCAAAATCAAAGGGAGAAAAAGCGCCGAGGTCACCGGTATTCTCGGTTATACCGGGGCCGAAGTGATCCATCGGGACGATCTAGTGTTGATCTACGAATAATACCAATCAAGGAGAAAATAAAAGATGCAAGCATCGCTGGTTGACCTGGTGACGGCCACGCGTCAGGCCAGCCGTACCATCGCCAGACTCGATTCGTCTGCTAAAAATCGCGCTCTGCTGGCCATGGCCCGCCGGCTGATCGACCGGCAGGCAGAAATTCTACACGCCAATGAACAGGACCTGCGCCAGGCTGAAGCCAAGGGAGTGTCTGCAGCCATGCTGGACCGGTTGACCCTTGACTCGGACCGCCTGAAGACTATGTCCGTCGCGCTGGAGGAGTTGGTGCAACTGGCCGATCCGGTGGGAGTTACCACAGAGTCCTGGATACGCCCCAACGGCCTGCGCGTCTGCCGTATGCAGATTCCTCTGGGAGTCATTGCCATCATTTATGAAGCACGCCCAAATGTAACCTCCGACGCCGCCGGGCTTTGCATTAAAAGCGGCAATGCGGTGATTCTGCGCGGCGGTTCTGAGGCGTTACGCTCCAATCTGGCTGTGGTGGCCGCGCTGCGGCAGGGGTTGGAGGAGAGCGATCTTCCCGCAGCGGCTGTGACCCTGATGCCAAGCACGGACCGGCAGGATATGGCGGTTTTGCTCAAGATGGATTCACTCATAGATCTGGTGATACCTCGCGGCGGAGAGGGATTGATACGCTTTGTCGCGGAGAACAGCCGAATACCGGTCATCAAACATTACAAGGGCATCTGCCATCTCTATGTCGACAAAGATGCGGACCTCGATATGGCGTTGCGATTGCTGGTCGACGGAAAAACATCGCGTCCAGGCGTGTGCAATGCACTGGAAACGCTGCTGGTGCATGCAGAAGCAGCCGCCGCGTTTTTACCCAGGGCGCATGAGATATTGAAACGCAAAAACGTCGAGCTGCGCGGATGCCCTAGAACCTGTGAATTGATCCCCGGCGCTCTTCCGGCGCAGGAAAAGGATTATGATACCGAACATCTGGACTTGATCCTCTCGGTGCGCGTAGTGAAGGATGTCAACGCCGCGGTCGCCCATATCGAACAGCACGGTTCAGACCACACCGAGGTGATCGTGACGGAAAATTTGACCACCGCTCGTCATTTTGTTCAGCAGGTGAATTCTTCTTCGGTTATGGTGAACGCCTCCTCGCGTTTTGCCGACGGCGGGGAATTGGGGCTGGGCGCTGAGATCGGCATCTCCACCACGCGGTTGCACGCCTATGGCCCCATGGGCTTGGAAGCGCTGACGACGAAAAAATTCGTCGTCCTGGGCGCCGGACAAACAAGACATCCTGTATGATCAGGAATGAGGAGAAATGAGATGAGTCCTTTTATCGATCATATCGCTTTGCGGGTGAGCAACCTGGATCAGGCGATATCATTTTATACCGACGTTTTGAAATGTGATCTGGATTTCCGCACCTTGGATGAGGAGCATCACGAGGCGTTCGCTTTTTTACAGATGGAGGGAGGCCGGATAGAATTGCTGCAAAAGCTGGATGCGGATAATCAACCCATGGCCTACGAGCGGCCGCCTGTCGCGCCGCCCTTTTGTCCTCATCTGGCGCTGGGCTGCGCTGATTTGGACGAGTGGATTGTTGAACTGCAAAAAAGAGGAGTGCCGCTGATTGAGGGCCCTCTGGTCATTGCGAAGGAGGTGAAATGGCTGTACATCGCCGATCCAGATGGCAATATCCTCGAATTCGTGCAGTGGCTGAAATAATCCTGAGCGCAGAGCTTTTGTTGATCGCAGGAGCACGCAGGCGAATGCTTGTTTTAAAACTCAGGGCAAAGCCTGTTCAATGATTCCGCCCCCCACCAGCCTGTCCTCCTGATAGCAGACAACGGATTGTCCCGGCGTCACCGCCGGCCGCGGCTCGTCAAATCGAAGGATGAAGCGGTCGGTTTCCACTTGATCGATGGTCGCCGCGAATCCGGGATCCTTGTAACGAATCCGCGCTTCAACCTTGGTTCCGGCAGCCGGCTGCGGCCAGGCCAGCCAATTGCTCTGATCGGCTATCAATCCGGAGGCCAGCAACTCTTGCTGCTCTCCAAGCCGAATGCGGTTGCGGCCGGGATCGATCTCGCAGACAAACACCGGCCGCCCCAGGGCGACGCCCAGCCCCTTGCGCTGACCGATGGTGTAAAAAGGATATCCGCGATGCCGGCCGATCACCGCGCCTGTGCGGTCGACAAAATCGCCTGAAGGAATAGAGTGGCCGGCCTGCGTCAATCGGTCGGTGAGGAAACGGCGAAAGTCGTCATCCAGAACGAAACAGATCTCCTGGCTTTCATTTTTGTGAGCAACAGACAGGTTCCATTCCCGGGCTTTGGCTCTGACCTCCTCTTTGCTCCACGCGCCCAATGGAAACAGTGTGCAGCGCAGCTGTTCCTGCGACAATCGCCACAGAGCGTAAGATTGATCCTTGGGCCGGTGCACCGCCTGCTGCAGCCAATAACGGCCGGTCTGCGGATCTGATTGCACACGGCAGTAATGGCCGGTGGCGAAAAGTCCGGCTCCACAGCGACGGCCGAATTCCCACAGCGCTCCCCATTTGATATGCACATTGCAGTGGACACAGGGATTAGGCGTTCGGCCGGCTAGGTATTCGCCGACAAAATAGTCGATGACGGTTTGCTCGAACAACGCATGCAGGTCTACCACATGATGCTCGATGCCCAACTGCCGGCAGACGATGGCGGCATCGCGGCTTGGCTGGTAGGGATGGCGAAGCGCACCCTGAGCAGGCAGCAGGGAAGCATCCAAGTGTTCCATGGTGACGCCGATGACTTCATAGCCCTGATTCTGCAGCCAGGCGGCAGCCACCGAGCTATCCACTCCGCCGCTCATAGCCACAGCCACTTTGGATTTCATAGCCAACCGCTCACTTAGTCAGTTCCAATCCCCAGGTTTTGTTTTTCATCGTCGCCGGCACGCCGGTTTTCATCCATACGGGCATGGGAGCGTCCATTAAATAATGATCGAAAAACTGCTGCAGGCGGATGGAGAGATCCTTGCGATTTTTTCGTTCTTTTAGATTATGTTCTTCGCCGTTGTAAACCAGCAGCCATGTCGGCTTGCCCAACCGGCGCAGTGCAGTGAACAGCTCGATCCCCTGCTGATAGGGGACTGCGCCGTCATTGTCGTTATGCATAATCAGCAGCGGCGTGGTGACATCCGGCGCCTTGAACAGCGGCGAGTTCTCGATGTAATGCCACGGTTTTTCCCACAGCGTGGCGCCGATGCGGCTTTGTTCCCGCTCATACTGAAACTGGCGCACTCGGCCCGACTCCAGACGAATGCCTCCGTAGGCGCTGGTCATATTGCTCACCGGAGCACCGGCGCCGGCGCAACGAAACAGGTGCGAGTGCGCAACCAGATAGGCCACTTGGTATCCGCCCCAGCTCTGCCCCTGAATGCCGATGCGACCCTGGTCGACAAATCCACGACCGATCAGAGCCTGAACGCCGGGAAGAATGCACGACATTGCGCTTTTCCCCGGATAACCGTTTTCATAGACGATATCCGGAATAAAAAAGAGATAGCCGCGGCTGGCGTAGAACACCGGCGAAACGGTGGACGCACTGGGGCGTGGTTCAAAGTAACGGTGCAGCAGATCGGCGTTGCGCTCATAAAAATAGACGATCATAGGGTATTGCCTGGTCGAATCGAAATGCTCCGGCTTGTACAGCAGGCCCTGCAAGGGTTTGCCGTCGTTGGAGAGCCAGCGGACCAGTTCCACCGACCCCCACAAATAGTCGGACTGTTGCGGATTGGCGTCGCTCCTTCTCTGCGGCTGAGCGAACCGTGTATCCGTAGTCCACAGATCGGGAAACTCGCGAAAGGTGGAGCGGGTAAAGGCCAGGGTTTCCGCTTGTTTTGCTTTGATCGGATGGCTCAGAGATTGAGCGGCGTGAAAAAGGACGGCGGGCGCCGCGTCGTCGCTCAGGCGTTTGCTGCAAAAGCCTTCGGATTTATCGCGATAATCAAAGGTTTTCAGCAGCAGCGGCTTGTCGCTATCGATAAATTTGGCCTCCGGATCCAGCGTCAGGTATCGGTAGCTGGTTTGCTCCTGCCGCCCCAGCCCGTTGGTGATGATGCGGGCGGCAGCTTTATTCGTCGGATCCAGTTCCCAGATATCATAGCGGTCATAGAGCAGAACGCGGCGATCCTGAGCGGTCCAGCCCATCAACCCATAGGGGGTCGGGTCATCCGGTCGGTCATTCAGTTCATCGGCAAAAGAGACGCCAAGGCCGGCGGTAAGGTTGTTGGTTTTTCCGGAAGCGACTTCATAAGAGAACCAGTGGCCCTGCACTTCATCGAACCACAGCACGTATTTGCCATGGGGCGAGGCGCTGACTGGGCCGGCGATTTTTTTAGCGATGAGAGTGCGCGCGCCGTCTGCAAGGCGTACGCAATAGAGATCCTGAAAGGCGGCATCATCCCAGGACAGCTGCATCTGATAGGGCAGCCCGCTCAGTCCCAGTGCCCAGCCGGCATCGCCCTCTTGGACGATTTTCAGCTCAGGCAGATCCACGGCCGCCAGTTGCGAGAATTTTTCATCTTTCACACGGACCACCGCTGTGTAACTGCGCTTGAGTTCCTTGTCCAAGTCGTGAATCTGCTGCGACTGTAGGAGGGGGTCCTGGTAATGCCAGATGTCGAGTTTGGCGGTTTCAAACTCGACCAGCGTGGTATCCTCAGCCACGGGGATGGGCGCTGTGCCTAAAAACAGCTGTTCGCCGTTGCGGCTGAACTGGAGCGTTTGGTTTTCGCTGATCAGCCAGTGTCGCGGGAAACCGGTTTTCAGTGTGTCAAGGAGTTGCCGCGCTGAATCGTTCTCCGCGCGCCAGTAAAAGAGAGAATAAAACCGTTGTTTGTTTTTGCTGGTGTCGCGGTCAGCAAGAAAGGCGGCTTGCTGACCCTGTTCGTCCCAGAGCAATTTTTTATACACCGCCTTGCCGCTTTGAATCATGCGCCAGGAAGCAGAGGGGGTGTTAAAGACATAGACGCCGGGCTTTTGCGCGCTGTCAGCGGCAGAGCAGGCGAATAGAATGCGATGTCCTGGCTTGGCGACCTGATAGTCCGTGACGCTGTGAAACGTCCACTCTCTGCCATCCGCCAGCCTGTGTATCACCAGATCGCCGCCCGCATCATCCGCTTTCTTTTTATTTTTGTCCGTCTCCTGCTTCGCGAGCGCTGGATCTTTTTCCCGCTGGTAGGCCAGCCAGCCGCTGCCCTTTTCCGGCAGCTGATAGGATTTGACCCAGCCGATTTTTCTAACCGAACCGTTGTCCAGTTGCAGGATGGCCAGAGAATCCTTGGGCATCTCCTCCTCTTTTTTCTTGGCGATTTTGGCCTTGCGGATATCGTTAAAGAAGGGTTGAACCTGCGCTACCACGAAACGCGAGTCCTGAGTGAAACGCGCTTTGTGGCCGCGGGGAATCAGAAAGGTTTGTTCTCGATCGATCGAGGTGATGCGCAGTTCACCGTCCCCTTCCTGAGGCACGAGGCTGTAAAGCAAAAAGGCGCCGTTTTCCGATAGAGCGGTTCCGGCGATAGAGTTCCATCGATCATAGACCGAGTGGTCGAGCGGTTTTTTTTCAGCCAAACAGCTTGCGGCGATTGCCAAAAGGCAAAGCGAAAGACCGATCCGTTTCATTGTGAGCACCTGACTGGTTGTGAGCGAAGAGGGATTTAGCGAATGTAGGAATTTTTACGGGAAAAATAAACAACTATGTGCAACGGGCGTCCAGCGAGGAAGCGAAGAACGTCCTGCTGGTGCGGCGGTTCAACGGCCGTGAGGTGGTCGGCGAAAAGCCGCTGTGTGAAAGAAGGGGGGGCTTGCACGCGCCGTCCGGCCTAGCTCTGATCATGCGCCACGATGCGCGCCTCGGTTAAAAAAAACACCTCTTCAGCGATGTTGGTGGCATGGTCAGCTAATCGTTCCAGCTGTCTGGTCAGCACGATCAAATGCGCACATGGTTCGATGTCGCCGGTTCTGGCTTTCATCCGCTCGACGAGGAATTTAAAAATGCTTTTATTCAAACCGTCCACCGCGTCGTCCTGGCGCCGCACTTGCAGCGCTTTTTGATTGTCCAACTCGGTGAACGCCGCGATGGCTGTCTTCAGCATCACCTGCGCCTGTTTAGCCATATCGATCACCTGCGACTCTTGTACCAGATCGTGGCGGTCTGCGGTTTTGCGCGTACGGTTGACGATGTTGACGGCGATGTCGCCGCACCGTTCAAGCTGGGCGCTGATTTTCAGCGCTGTGATGATGATGCGCAGGTCTATAGCCACGGGTTGAAATAGAGCGAATAGGTTTTCACACTGAGCCAGAATCAGGTTTTCATAGGCGTCCGTCTGTTTGTCGCGCTCCTTGACCACGCGACACAACTCCACATCGGCTTTTTCCAGCGCTTCAATGGCCATGCCCACCTGGCCGTCCACCAGCTCCACCATCTGCTGCAAGGACGTTTTCAGGCTGTCCATTTCCTGAGTAAAATGATTCTGCATATTCAATGAACCTCGACCTTGGATAAAGTAATATACTCATGTTTTTTTCTGAAATCAACGAAAACGAGAGGAGGCCGCAACCGCCGTCGTCCTGCTTGTCTTATGGCGTATCCTGGTCCCGTCGGGCCGGCTAACACACCCTAACTCCATATTTATAATATACTGATTTTGACGGCGCGCTTCCCGGTCGCGTGCGAGTTCTTGACTTTGTAGCTAAATATGTGTAATTTGCTGCTGCGAAAAACGAGGGAGCCTATGCGCAGAGCCTTTGCAGTATTCGCGGTTGTGCTTTTTTTTGTGCTGATAGCCGCTTGCGGCAACCGGCGCAGTTCGATCACTGTGGCCGGTTCCACGGCTTTTCAGCCCTTTGCGGAAAAGTTGGCTGATCAATTCATGACCAACCGGCCCACGGCGAACATCATTGTGCAGGGCGGCGGCTCTGCAGTGGGCATCCAGTCCACGCTGTCAGGAACGGCCCAGATCGGCATGGCTGATCTGGTCAGCCTTCCTGAGGAGGCAAAGGTACTGCAGGCTACGGAAGTAGCCCGGGACGGCATCGCGGTTGTGGTGCATCCGTCCAACCGCATCAACGACCTGACGATGGACCTGCTGCGCCGAATCTTTAACGGATCGATCCGCAACTGGCGCGATCTCGGCGGTAACGACGGCGTCATCACCGTCGTTTCCCGCGAGGCAGGATCGGGCACGCGCATTTCCTTTGAGCAGATCGTCGGCGAACTCGTGTTGACCAAAGAGGCCATTGTTCAGGATTCCAACGGCACGATTCGGGAAACCGTAGCCAATGATCCCAATGCCATCGGTTATCTGTCGCACGGTTTGCTTAATGAAAAAATCAAAGCGGTGACCATCGATGGGGTGGCGTGCACCAACGAAGCCATTCAAAGCAATCAGTACGCGCTGGCACGGCCGATCTTTTTACTCACCCGCGGAGAACGCTTGCCTGACACGCAGGCGTTTATCGATTACATTCTATCCGCAGAAGGGCAACAGACCATCCAGTCCAGCGGTCTCATTCCGGTCAAGTAGCGAGCGCCATGAAATCGCATAACCTGAGAGAAAAAGGCGTTCAATATCTGTTGACCGCCCTCGCTTTTTCCGCGCTGTTCGGATTGTTGCTGATTGCGCTGTTTATCCTCAAAGAGGGGCTGCCGTTTCTGACGCAGGTGGGTTTGAAGGATTTTATTTTCGCCCACGACTGGGAACCCCAGAGCGGCAAATTCGGCATCTATCCCATGATCATCGCCTCTCTGTGGGTGACCTTCGGCGCCATGCTGATCGGCGCGCCACTGGGCATCGCCTGTGCGGTCTTTCTCACCGAATTCGTTCCCCGGCCGGTGATGCATACCATCAAGCCCATGATCGAACTTCTGGCCGGCATCCCCTCGGTCATATATGGTTTTATCGGCGTCATTGTTTTGGCGCCTCTGATCCGTACGCATCTAGGCGGCCCCGGACTTTCGTTGCTGGCCGCCTCCATCATTCTCGGCATCATGATCCTGCCCACCATCATCAGCATCTCTACAGATGCGATCAATGCAGTGCCAAACTCCTACCGTGAAGGCTCCCGGGCCCTGGGCGCCACCCGCTGGCAAACGGTTTATATGGTGGTGTTGAAAGCCGCGCGATCCGGCATCATTTCCGGCGTTATTCTCGGTATGGGAAGAGCCATCGGGGAAACCATGGCGGTCATCATGGTGGCGGGCAACGCGGTCAAGGTGCCGGGCACTGCCCTGGATTCGGTGCGCACATTGACGGCCAACATCGCCCTGGAGATGGGCTACGCCGTTGGCTTGCATCGCAGTGCGCTGTTCGCCACCGGCGTGGTGCTTTTTATCTTTATCATGCTGTTGAACACCCTGGCCAGCGCCTTTGTCAAACAGGAGATACGCCGGCGATGATGCGGATCCCTGCAAAAGTCAACCAGGCTGCGGCGGCGACTGTGATGGCGCTGGCGACCTTGCTCACCCTGGCGGTGCTGATTTTTATCGTAGTCTTTATTCTGGAAAAAGGGTTGCCGATCCTGAGCCGTACTTTTCTTTTCAGCGTCCCGCGGGACATGGGCAAAGCCGGCGGCATTTTTCCCACCATTCTGGCGACCATCATCCTGCCGCTGTTGGCCATTGCGTTGGCTCTGCCATTAGGCGTCGGCACAGCCATCTATCTCACCGAATACACTCGCGAGAGCCGTTTAACGCGGATCATTCGTTTTGGCAACGATTGCCTGGCCGGCATCCCTTCGATCATTTTCGGCCTGTTCGGTTTTCTCTTTTTTGTTACTTTGCTGGAGATGGGTTGGTCGTTGCTGTCCGGCGGACTGACCCTGGCGTTGATGATTTTGCCCACGATCATTCGCACCTCTGAGGAGGCGATTAAATCTGTGCCGACCTCCTATCGCGAGGTCAGTTTTTCGCTGGGCGCCACGCGTTGGCGCACCATTCAGAGGGTGGTTTTGCCCAACGCCCTGCCCGGCATTTTGACCGGTGTGATGCTGGGCATCGGCCGCTCGATCGGCGAGACTGCGGCGCTGATTTTTACCGCCGGCTCTTCGCTGCGTCTGCCGCAATCGCTGTTCGACTCCTCGCGCACCATGTCGGTCCACTTTTACATTCTGGCGCGCGAAGGGTTGTCCACGGAAAACGCCTATGGCACAGCGGCGGTTCTGATTCTGTCGGTACTGTCGGTCAATGCCGTGGCCTATTATCTTATGCACCGGTATATGAAAAAAAATGCGTAACCTTTGCTCACCGACGCAAGCGGCGACGAACAGCTCGTCCGCAGGATGATCATGAAAGCCAAATTCACTTTATCTCGATTCAGCGCTTATTATGGTTCGCATCGCGCGCTGCAGCAGATCGATCTCCTCATTCCGACGCGGCGAATCCTTGGCATCATCGGTCCTGCCGGATCGGGCAAGACCACTTTTTTGCGTTCACTCAATCGGCTGAACGACCTGACCGCCGGCTTTCGCCGGCAGGGAGAGGTGAGACTGGACGGCGAGGACATCTATGGCGCGGAATTCGATCCCATCGCCCTGCGTCGGCGTGTGGGCATGCTGTTCGCCCTGCCCATCGCCCTGCCCATGAGCATCTATGAAAATGTAGTCTACGGTCCACGCATGCAGGGGATCAACACGCGATCGCAGCTGGATCAGCTGGTGGAGAGCAGTCTACGCGCTGCTTTTTTATGGGATGAGGTCAAAGACCGTTTAAAGAGTTCCGGACTGCGGCTGTCCGGCGGCCAGCAGCAGCGGCTCTGTCTCGCACGCGTCCTGGCTCTGAATCCCGAAGTGATCCTGCTGGATGAGCCCACGTCCGGATTGGATCCCATCTCTACAGCCAAGATAGAAGACGCCCTGACCATGCTGAAGGAGCAGTACACCATCGTGCTGGTGACCAACAACACCATGCAAGCGGGCCGCGTCGCCGACGCCACCGCCTTTTTTTTCATGGGCGAGCTGATCGAGCACGATGAGACTAAAAAAATTTTCACCAATCCTGCGCAGCAGCGCACTTTGGAGTATGTGACCGGTCGGTTTGGATGAGGCCCATGGCAACGAGGAACAAAATAGAGATCCAGCGTCTGAACCTCTATTACGGCGCTTTTCACGCCCTACATGACATCTCGATGGACATTTTGGATCGCCATATCACCGCGCTCATCGGACCCTCCGGCTGCGGTAAATCGACGCTGGTGCGCAGCCTCAACCGAATGAACGATCTGATCAGCGGCTCCCGGGTGACCGGCTCCGTGCGGGTGGATGGGGAGGACATCTATGCAGCCAAGGCGGATGTCGAAAAGGTGCGCAAAAAAGTGGGCATGGTTTTTCAACGGCCCAATCCTTTTCCGCTGTCCATTTTCGACAATGTGGCCTACGGCCTGCGCGTGGCAGGCGTGAAAAATAAATCCATGCTCCAGGATAAAGTGGAGCAGAGTTTAAGAGCCGCGTGGCTATGGGACAGCCTGAAGGACCAGCTGCATTTATCGGCGTTGACCCTGCCCCTGGATCAGCAGCAGCGTCTGTGCATTGCGCGGCTTTTGATCATCGAGCCGGAAGTGATTCTGATGGATGAGCCCTGCTCCGCGCTGGATCCTATCGCCACCGCCAAGATCGAAGAGCTGATCCTGGAGTTGAAGAAAAACTATTGCATCGTCATCGTCACCCACAACATGCAGCAGGCGGCGCGGGTTTCGGATTATTCCGGGTACATGCTCCTCGGCGACCTGATCGAGTACGACGACACAAAAAAAATATTCACCCATCCTGCTGATCAACGCACCGAAGAATATATCACCGGCCGCTACGGCTGAGGCCGTGAATTCGGCGCGAGTCGGTTGCACTGCGGCCATCGGGGGGTGAGGAGTGCCGCCTGATTAGGAACCGGCTCAGTCCGAGGCGGTGATCGTGAGGCCTTGTTTTATTTCGACCAGCCCCCATTTGCGATAATCCCCGTTGTTCATCACCGGAATCGCTTTGCCGATTTGATAAATCTCTTGTCGATGATAATGGCCGTGCAACACCAGGTCCGGATGAAAGCGATCGAGGAGGGCGACCAGCGTTCGGCGGTTGATCAACCTGGTGGCAGCGGCGAACAGCCTGCCTTCGCGTCGGCTCACCACAGAGGCGGGCAGCAGATGGTGGTGCAGCACCACGATTTTAAATTTACCGTTCAGCTTCTCGTGCGCCAGGATGCGTTCGGCGCTGCCGGGATCCACATAGCCGTTGGAGCAGAAAAGGTTGCGGCTGATGCGCGGCAGGCAGCGGTTGGAATCCAATACAATCAGAGCAACGCGTTCGTCCAAAAGTTTGATAAAGGGATAGGGGTCGGTCTCCCGGTCGTTCAACGTCAGGATGGAGCGAAAGGCGTTGCGAAAGCTGTGGATGAAGAAGGAGAGATCCTTCTCATACTGCGGTTGATCATAGGCGTGTATTTTCATGGCCGTGCGTGGTACCTGGCGCCATTTGCGGTAAAAGTCACCGCCGGCGTGGAAATCTTGAAAGAAAAAAGAGTAGAGATCGTGATTGCCGGGCAAAACGGTCAAGCGGTCCGAGGTAAAAAAGCCGCTGCGTCGCATCAAAGCGGCCAGGGCGCGGAACTCTTCAGCGCGGCCGCTCTGACTGAGATCCCCGCTGAGGATGAGATGATCCGCATGCGCGCGCTGGACCTGAAAAAACCGGCGTTCCAGCAATGCGTCCCGCTCGGCGGAAAAGCCGTAATGCAGGTCCGAGAGATGGGCGATCTTCATTGGGCTCGATTCGACGAGGTTAACCGAAGCAGAGGATTTTGATCACATAGACCAGGATCCCGGCTAGAGTGAAAAAAAGCACATCCTGCAAACGATCCCAGAACATGAGGATCTTTAAATCAACTTCTTTCCATTGCTCCCACTCTCGAATGACGCCGAGGAAAAAGCCGCTCAAGCCGGCTGTAATAAACGATGGCCAGAGAAAAACCGGCAGCAAAACCACCGCGCTGTGCAACATATGCAGCGCTTGATCCAGCACATTGATCCAACCGCTGTGTTTGGGCCGCCAGGGATGCCGGTAGGCCAGGATGTTGAGCACTTTATGGTATTCGGGGTCCGGCAGCTTTTTCAACTGTTTCTCGACCCGGTCCGCCACTTTTTCCAGATCCGGCGGCGCGGCACCGTAAAATATGCGATAGTGCTCCGGATTCCGCATGGTCTCACCTCTTTAGGCTGCATGAGCATACTCAAAGCAGGGCTCCAGGATGCTGTTCAACCACCCCCTGTACAATTTACAAACCGAAGTATGATTTCAAAGCATTTTCTTCCACGAGCCGTTGTATGGTTGCGGCATTGCGCTCACCGCCTCGCTGGACCTGGGGGCTGGACTTTTTTCTTGATTTTTGCCGCCTGAATACCTAATTTGATTTGCGTTATTTGACCTGTAACGCCGGGACGATGGGACACATGGCAACGGACCGGGGTGCATCCCCGTACGGGGATGATCAGCCGGCTGTTCATTTTTAGGCTCTGCCCAGGACGAGCGAGGGAGATGGCAAGTCCATGAAAGTGAAGAAATTTTTCTGGTTCGGCACGGCGCTGTTGCTCTTGGTCCTTGCCGTGGTTGTTTGGTGGAGATATTATTTCGTGTTCGGCGAAGGGGTTAAGGCCGGCAATTTAAACTTCCTGGTGAAAAAAGGCTACCTGTTCAAGACCTGGGAGGGCCGTCTCATTCAAACCGGGTTCAAAACCCCCAAGCCGGGTTCCCTGCAGAGCAATGAATTTGAATTCAGCGTGGTGGATGACAGTCTGGCGCACCGATTGGAAAGAGCCAGCGGCAAATTCGTCGAATTGCGCTATAAAGAATACCTGCACGCATTGCCCTGGCGGGGCATGAGCAATTACACCGTCACCGCTATCCTGAGCATCGAGGATGATCCGGGCCATTCGGTTTTGCCGTTCTAAAGGGAGAAAGGAACGTCTTTGGCGTAGACATTGATCCAAGTGGGAGGGTATTGCAATTGTAAATCAAAAAGATACCAGCAGAAATTCGCGTAGGGCTTTGGTATGGTCGAAGTCCTAGTGCACCAGGCAGCATGCCGTTGGACTTCAAGTCCGGTCTGCCCCCGCCCCTCTCTACAACCGGTACGACGATCAGGTGCCGGTTTTTTTTTATTGTTAGGTGCCCGCTGGCGGCAAAGGAGCCTGCCGCCTTTTCCTTCTCGTGGATGTTTTCTGTTTTCGAGAGTTGACATTTAAATAAAAATGTGGTAATTTAATCCTCATTTTTCAGGCGGCATAAAAGGACTCTGCCTTGTTACGGTGCATCCGACCACGCTTCATGTTCTTCCTCCTTTTGGGTTTGCTCAGTTCCCTCATAGCCCAGCCCACTCGCGACATCCGGCCGCGCAAATCCGCGCGTCTGCACAAAGCGGCCGTGGACGACTATTGGCATTTCCATAATGTCGGCAATCTCGGATTGACCATCACCAATTACGGCGTGATCGGCGAAGGCTATAACAATCCGGATCAGCCCTCCTGCATGTACAAACTGCATGCGGATAACTTGCGTCATCAGATCGAGCACATGTCCTTCGGCGGCCTCTGGGTCGGCGGCCGCAGCGAGGCGGACGGCGCTGTGCACGTCTCCACCGCTATTGTGGACGGCGTATTTGAAGCCGGCGAAGAGGGCTTTGAGTTTACCAACAGCGAAGCGGCCGGCGATACGATACAAGTCCGCTCCACCATTGTCACCTCCCCCTATTTTTCACCGCAAGCGGTATCGCATCAGGACTTTGTCGCCACTTTTACGGATCTGAACACGCGCGTGCCCGGAACCGACTTTGAGATTCCCAACCACACTCCGCTCGGACTCAGCATCCGTCTGGAATCCTATGCCTGGAATTACAGCTACACCGATGCGTTCGTCATCCTCAATTACACCATCACCAACGTGTCGCGCTATATCATTGAAGACGTCTATGCCGGCCTGTGGGCGGACGCCGCAGTCGGAAATATGAATTACACCAGCATCTATACGCCCGGCGGCGGCTGGTCGTGGTATGACAACATGAACGGATTTGATCAGGCCTACCGACTGGCTTATCAATTTGATGCCGATGGCGACGACGGTTTCGCGCAAAGCTATTTCGGCCTACGCTATCTGGGCTCCTCCCGACGCCGTGATTCCGTCCAAGTCAATTATGACCAATGGCGCTGGTCCGCCAGCTCAGCTATGGATTTTCCAGAGTATGTCATGCCGATCAACGATGAAGGCCGGTATGAGGTGCTAGCCGGCCGGCATACCGGTAGGTATTACAACGAGGTCACAGACGGCGGCATTCCGACCGACCCCGCCAGCCGAGGCAGCTGGATGCTGGTGCTCAGCGCCGGCCCCTTGGGCACACTGTCGCCGGGGGGATCCACCACAGTAACCTACGCGGTCGTTTGCGGTCTATGGGCTACCCAAGAGATGAGCGACACTCCCGGCCGCCGCGCCAATCTTCGCCTCAATTCCGATTGGGCGCAGATCGCTTATAACGGCGAAGACGTGGACGGCGACGGCAAACTCGATCCCGACGAGGACCAGAACAAAAACGGAATCCTCGACGGACAAGAGGATGTCTACCGCTCTGATCTTGATCTGAATCGAAACGGCCGCTGGGATGCCGGCGAGCCGATTTTCGGCGACGGCGACGGCCATCTCGATATTGAAGAAGACGTGCACAGCAATGCCATCAGGGGCATTCAACCGGGGAACAGGGTCATCGATCGTTTTATTCTACCCAGCCCGCCGCCTTCGCCGCACCTGCTCGCCGTGCCGGGCGAAGGCCGGGTGACGCTTTATTGGGATAAGGTGTCGGAGGAGTACGAAGATCCCATCACCCGCGAAAAAGACTTTGAGGGATACCGCATCTACAGCTCGCCCAAAACCGCTTCTTCCACAGAGGAACGCACACTGCTGGCGGAATTTGACCGGATCAACGATTTGGGGTACGACACCGGCTTTGCCGCGATTCAGGTCGATACCCTTATCGACGGAAGGCGTTATTTTTACCGCTTTACCAACACTGAGCTGCTTTCCGGCTGGCCTGGTCAGTACTGGTTCAGCGTCACCGCTTTTGACCGCGGCAATCCGACGAACAACCTGCCCAGTTTGGAAAGCTCTGTGCTGGAGAACAAGACTTATGCGGTCATCGGATCGCCCGCCAGACCAGCCGGCAGCGATCTTCGTGTGGGCGTCTTTCCCAATCCCTACCGTGGTCAAGCTCGATGGGACGGCGACAGCGACCGCGACCGAATGCTGTGGTTTTTCAATCTGCCGGCTGAAGCGGAGGTGCGCATCTATACGTTGGCCGGCGATCTGATCGATGAGTTCCGCCATCATGGCAGCAGCTATCGCGGCGAAGACGTCAATTTAATGCAACAAAAGATCGGCGGCAGCAACACCGTGTTGCCAGGCGGATTGCATGCCTGGGATTTGATCTCCTCTTATGATCAGGCGATCGCCACCGGCTTGTATTTTTTCAGCGTCAAGGACGTGGAAACCGGGGAAATTCAAACGGGTAAGTTCGTCATCATCAAATAAACGCATCACCTGGCGAGGCCGAGGGGTAACAGACCTTCAGAAAGGAGCTGCACCTTGAAAAAAGCGATACTGACTTTGTTGCTGCTGGCTGTACTGAGTTCTGCCGGGGCTCAGGTCACTTTAATCCGCGACATTCAATACACCACCGCCCCCACAGGGGATTCGCCTCTGAAGGATCAGATTGTGACCATCAGCGGCGTGGTCACCGGCGAAATCTATGCCTTTAAAAACAGTTACTATTATGTTCAGGACGCCAACGCCCCCTGGTCCGGCATCAAGGTTTACGACAAGACCCATTTCGCCGCCCAGGGTGATCGCGTCACTTTGACGGGAACGGTGGCCGAGTACAAGGGCGTCACCGAGATCACCACGGTAACTGCTTTTTCCATAGATTCCACCGCTACCAACTGGATTCAGCCCATGCCGGTGACCACCGGCGAGATCGCCACCACCGGCGCCAACGCGGAGGCCTATGAAGGCTGTCTCGTTCGCGTAGGTCCCGCCGCCATCACCAATCCGAACCTCGGCTATGGCGAGTGGCAGATCGATGACGGCTCCGGCCCCTGCCGCGTCGATGATGAGGCCAAGTACTATTTCCTTCAGGCCCAGTATGGCTCTGTGCAGTCGATCACCGGCATTCTCGACTTTGCCAACGGCGACACCAAGATCGAGCCGCGCCTGGCCAACGACGTCATCGAAGAGGGTCCATACACCCGCATCCAGCGCATTCAGCAGGTGCGTTACAGCGATCTGCTGAAAGCGCCGACACAGAACGCCGCGGATAAGAGCTATATGGACGGCGACACCGTGACCGTGAGAGGCATTGTCACCATGCCGACCGGATTGTGCTACGCCGGCGCCGGCATCAAATTCACCTTTGCCGCTGCCGAAGGAGGCCCTTGGTCCGCTCTGCTTTCCTACCATGCCGATTCGACGGCGTATGGATCCCTATATGAAGGCGATGAAATTGTCATGACCGGCTACATCTCAGAGTACACCACCGCCCCCTCCAACATGACCGAGTTTTTCATCACCAGTCCCATTGATATCGTCAATATAAACCAGCCTCTGCCCAAAGTCGATTCGATCAAAACAGGCGATCTGCGCTGGCCCACCACGGCTGAGCAGTGGGGAACCTGTATGGTCAAAGTCGGCAACGCCAAAGTCACTTATCTGACTCCGCAGTACGAATTGTTCGAGATCGATGACGGCAGCGGCGGCGTCCTGGTGGACGACGAATCCGACAGCATCCGCAACTATCCGGATCCGCCGCTGAAATCGACTTTTGAATCGATGCAAGGCTGGGTCTATCATCATTACGGCTATTACACCGATTCCACCGCTTACAAACTGGAACCGCTCTATCGCACGCAGATGGTGCTGGGCGCCGCTCCGTTGACGATCAAAAACACCACGCGCAATCTGGCTGCCGCCGGGCCGGCGCAGGCCGTCAGCGTCACCACCACCCTGGACCCGGCGGCCAATGTCAGCTCCGCCAAAGTGGTTTACAAAGTCAACGACGGCGCCTATGCAGAACTGCCCATGACCTTGAACAACGGCGTCTATGGGGCCGAGATCCCGGCTCAGGCGCTTGGCAGTGTCGTGAACTATTATATCAAGGCCACGGACCAGGGCGGTCAAAAAACTTATGATCCGCCGGATCAGACTGTGTCAAATTACACCTATCTGGTGCTGGACGGCCCGCCGACGCTGGCGCAGGTGCAAAAGACCTACTGGCCTTCGGGAGACAGCCCGTTCCAGAAATTCACCGTGACGGTGGAAGGCGTAGTGACGGCGGACTCGCTGTTCTATGCCAAATACGGCGCGTATCCCATTCAAGACGCGGCCGGCGCCTGGAACGGTGTTTTCATTCTGGGCAAAGTGCCCAACTCGCTGCATCGCGGCGACCGAGTGCGCGTGACCGGCCGGGTGGAGGACCACAACGCCGCCTACTTGTATAAATGGGAGGGCAACACCCAGATCATCGCCGACACCACCATCGTCCTGGCCAAAGCGCAGGAGCTGCCTGCAGTGGCGACCGTGACCACTAATGATCTGAAAAGCAAGAGCACTTTGGCCGAGCAGTACGAGGGCGTGCTGGTGCAGGTCAGAAACGTCACCCTCACGTCGGTCAATTCCTATGATGTGACGATCAACGACGGCAGCGGCGAATGCCTGTTGGACGGGGATGCGTTCATCGGCCGTGATCAGGATGCCAACCCCAATTTCTATATCAATCGAACCGCCAAAGTGTTGATCGTCGCCGGCGATACGGTCAAGATCGGCGAACAGATCAAAATGGTACAGGGCGTTTTTCTCTACAGCTTTGGCAGCCACAAAATAGAGATCCGCGATCTCAGCGATATCGGCACCACCACCGGCGTCCTCAACGCGGTGGTCGCGCAGCCGCTCCGGTTTAGCCTGGAGCAGAATTATCCCAATCCGTTCAACCCGGAAACGCGGCTGTACTTCCAGATTCCCGAACCGCAAAACGTGCAGTTGGTTATCTATAATATCCGCGGTCAGATCGTGCGCAATCTGGTGGACAACCGCCTCGAGGCCGGCGATCATATCGTCAATTGGGACGGCCGCGACAACCGCGGCATTCCGGCGCCGACCGGCGTTTACATCTATCGCATCAAGGCCGGCGATCACATCGCGGCGCGCAAGATGACGCTGGTCAAGTAAAATCGGTTCGGCGGTTTTCGGCGAATTCTTGTATAAAGCGCCGACAGGCTGAGGCGTGTTGGCAAAAGCTCAACGCCCTCAGCCTGCAAAGGCGCTGACGCGGTTTAAAATCACTTCTCCCGCAGTTTCATTCTTCGCTTGGGCCATGGAACGCGGCGGCGGGATCAAGTCAGACCAGAGGCAAAGCTGTTTCCTTATTATTTGCGTGCAAATGATTTTTAAAAATTCCCACATCGTCGTTTTATTCGGCCTGTTGCTGAGCATGGGATGCGGTCTCAAGGATCCGTTCGGCGATCGCCGTGATTCGAATCCGAAGGGCAATCAGCCGCCGCAGACCCATCTCTTCCTTCAGGTGTCGCAAACGCAGATCAGCGTGCACGACACCCTGACAGACGGAACTATTGTGACCAGGACCTACACCGCGGGATTGGATACCACGCCGAGCCGGCAGATCGTGCACTGGTGGGGCGATGACCCGGACGGCTCGGTGGTTGGGTATTACTATCAATGGGACTATCAAACGGCGCCCGTTTACACCACCCAGGAATATGATACTTTTTATGTGCCGATCCGCAGTCGGTACGACGAGTTCACCTTCAAGGTCTGGGCTGTGGACGACCAGGGATTGCAGGATCCGACGCCGGCGGAACTGCGCTTCCCGGTCTACAACACGCCGCCGGCGATCTCCTTTCGCCTGAACACCAATCCGAGCATCACCGGAAATCCGAATGTAACCGCATATACCTTTCCCACAAGGACTTTTATCTGGGATGCCTCGGACGACGACGGCCGGGAGACGATCACCCATATTTTGTACGCGCTGGACGACACCAGCACCTGGCGATTTTTGCCGGGCGATGCGGATCAAATCACTCTGCGCGATATCCCGCCGGGCGAGCACCGCTTTTTTGTCAAGGCTCAGGACATCTCCGGCGCCGCCAGCCGGACGATTTCATTCCCGGATCCCGCGGACGCTTCTGTGCCGTTGCACTGGGTGGTCAAACCGGTGCAAGGCGAAGTGCTGCTGGTCAATGATTTTGCCCAGGATCAGCGCCTGTATCAGGTGCAAAGTTTCTACACAGAGATTTTGAACGAACTATTGGGTCCGAACGGCTATTCCGTCTGGGAGATCGGTTCAGAGACGACGCCGCTGATCAATTCTCAGAACGCTCTGCCCTATTCATCCCTCGACATCGAGGCCAATCTGGCCTATTTTGAAAAGGTCATCTGGTTCGCGCATCTCGGCCGACCGCATTTGAGCGCCGCCGGTCTGAGCATCACCCGCTTTGCCGGCCGCGGCGGCAAGATTTTCATCAGCAACGGCAATGAGGAGACGCCGGACACCACCTGGATGTTCACCAGCCTGGACTCGGTTTATCGGTTGAATCCCGGCGGCCGTTTGCTGGCCGGCGTTCATGTGCTCGCCAGCTTTGGCAGCGCCGATGACCGGCAGCTGGATTTGAAACTGGAAAAAATGATCGGCAACCGGGTGTCTGCCTTGGTGCCGGGTCCCGGCGCCGAGGTGGTCTGGCGGATGGAGCCGGATAGCTCCGCAAGCATTACGGTACCGTATAAAGGATCGCCCGCAGTGGCGTTACGCTATGCCATCGGATCGGGAAAGTGCATCTATTTCTCCCTGCCGCTGCATATGTGCGACGGCAATAAAAACATGACCGGCTTTTTCCGCTATCTTCTGTTCGAAGAGTTCAACCGTTAAACGCATGAATGCTTATAAACGCCTACTCATCCTCAGTCTGGTTTCCTTGTGGTGTGTGACCGCGGCCTGGGCTCAAACGTCGCTCATCAGAGGCCGGATCATCGACAAGCGCACCAAGGAGACGCTGCCCGGCGTCAACGTCTCAGTCCCGGGGACCTACAAAGGCGCGGTCACCGATATCGACGGTGTTTACGAGATCCGCGATCTGGCGCCCGGCGACTATGATCTCAAGGCGTCTCTCCTCGGCTACACCGTGCAGGTGCGCACCGGCGTTCATGTGGAGCTGGGCAAAACCACGCAGATCGATTTCAGCCTCGAGGCCACGGTCCTGGCTCTGGGCCAATCCGTCGAAGTCATCGGCAAAAAGCCGTTGTTCGAAACCGATATCACCGCCTCGCAACAGCATATCTCCTCCGAAGAGATCCAACAAAAGGTGGTGGAGAGCGTCACCGATCTCGTGGGCGAACAGCTGGGCGTGGTGGTTCAAGACAACAAGATCCATATTCGCGGCGGTCGTGCCGATGAAAGCCTGTACATCATCGACGGTCAATCCATCAAGGACCCGCTGTCCGGCTATTCCAACACTCTGTATGTCAACGCCGCTGCGGTCAAGGATCTCAAGGTCATCACCGGCGGCTTTGACGCCGAGTACGGCCAGGCCATGTCCGGCGTGGTGGACATCGAGACCAAAGAGGGCGACGACCACTATTCGGGCGGTGTCAGCGTCAAATCGGACAACCTGGTCAAAGGGCTGTTCCCCTCTTTCAACACCGACATCGTTCAGCTCACTCTCGGCGGTCCGGAGCCGCTCACCCGCCGCCTGCTGCCCGCCATCGGACTGCGTCTTCCCGGCAAACTCAATTTTTTTCTCAGCGGATACGGCAACATCAGCGACACCTATTTGCCTCATGCGGACCGGCTCTATCCGGCAAAAGCCTCGTATGAAAAGTTCGCTCAGCGCCAGGAGAATGATTGGCATCTCATGGGCAAGCTTTCCTGGGAGATCCGGCCGGGCCGTAAACTGTCGCTCTCTCATGACCGATCCGTGAACATCAATCAAGGGTATTTTACCTCTCTGGCGACCGACATCGGCGGATTTCCCTATGACTATTCCAAAATGCTGGATCACTATAACACCCTGACCAAGGAAGCCAACCTGACCACGGTGCAGTGGATCCACACTCTCAACCGTCGAACCTTTTACCGTATGACCTTGTCCCGATTTTTTACCAGCATCCACTCCGCGGTGCAGAACAAACATTGGAGCGCCTATCAGGAAGGACTGGACCTGTTGCCCATTCTCTATATTCCGGATTCAGAGGGCAATGTGAAAACCCGGTACGGCGACGGCTTTTACGATACCGGCGATGCTGAAGGGTGGTATGACTATTTCAGCGACAATTGGACGATCAAGACGGATCTCACCACGCAACCGAACGACAAACACTCGATCAAAGCAGGTCTCGAGGCGCGTTATACGGACATGCAGGTGGTGGATATCAATGCGCCCTGGTACGGCGAAAGCGGCCTGGGGCGCAACCATGATTACTTTCGCGTTTACCCCAACGACGGCGCTCTCTATCTGCAGGATCGCATCACCTACGACGGTATGATCGTCAACATCGGTCTGCGCTATGACTATTGGTTTCCCGGCAAATTTGTCGACGACGCCATCAAGGATTCCAACACGGTGACCATCACCGATGCGGCGCGCGTGAAATATAAAGACGAAACCTTCGAGCTCTGGGGATTGCGCGGTAAAAGTCATCTCAGCCCGCGATTGGGCATCAGCCATCCGGTCACCGACAACGACGTGCTCTATCTTCATTACGGCCATTTCTCCCAGCAGCCTAAAGGCCAGTATGTTTATGCCAAGCTGCGCTCCACCTCGGAGGCGACGTATCAGCTGTTCGGCAATCCCAATCTCAAGCCCACCACCACGGTGGCCTATGAGTTGGGCCTCAAGCATCGTTTCAACGCCAACCAGACCCTGGAGATCAAGGCCTATTACAAGGATATGTTTGATTATCCCACTGCGGCCACGGTGCGCAAATTCAGTCCCCGTTACGGCAACATCAGCTTTCTTATGTATGTGAATATGGATTATGCGCGGGCCCGCGGGATCGAGATGCGCTTTCGCCGGCGCTACAGCCAGTTCCTCAGCGGCAACATCGATTTCACCTATGCCCTGGCCACGGGCAAGAGCTCAACGCCCAACACCAATCTGCTGGTCGCCGCAGGCAAAGTATCGGAAAAGCCGCTGGGCGAGAGCCGGCTTAGTTGGGATCGCCCCTACCGCCTGTCGACGGATCTCTATTTCGACATGCCGGAGAAAGCCAACATTCGATTGGCCGGGGTGCGCTTGCCGGAAAAATGGGGTTTGACCCTGCGCTGGGAATACGAGTCCGGCAAACGCTACCGGCGCATCATCGATGTGGCCAATAACATCTACGAAAAGGATGAATACGGCTCCCTGTCCGATCCCTGGATGCGCCTGGATCTCAAATGGTATAAAGAGTTCGAGTTGTTCAAGACGCACCTGGCCCTGCTGATCGAAGCGGAGAACGTGTTCAACGCCAAGGTGCCGCGCATCATCAATCCGGTGACCGGCCGGCCGTATCAGCCGGGCGATGTGATCCCGGTCAGCTGGTATGATGATCCTGATGATTTGCCGGCCGCCAATCCGGCGCGCTACGACTGGCCGCGCCGGGTGATGACCGGATTGGAGATAAGGTTCTGATCGCCATGGCAGGAAGGAATCGACATAGCCTGAACACGACCCTGGGTTACGCTCTTTTGTCGACCGTCGTGCT
The DNA here is from genome assembly GCA_029565685.1 of bacterium. Taxonomy (GTDB): domain Bacteria; phylum Zhuqueibacterota; class Zhuqueibacteria; order Residuimicrobiales; family Residuimicrobiaceae; genus Anaerohabitans. The sequence continues at coordinate 61,023 of JAKQNR010000013.1, forward strand.
TTTCAGCCGGCCGGCGGAAGGCCAGGGGCTTTTACCCCGGCTGGGCGAGCAGCGCGCCGGCACCGCTTCGATGACGTTTCTCAAGATCGGCGTCGGCGCCCGCGCGGTCTCCATGGCCGGCGCCTATGTGGCCATGGCCAACGACGCCTCCGCAACCTATTGGAATCCCGCCGGCCTGGTGCAGATCGGCCGCAACGAACTGATCGTTTCACATTCCGATTGGCTGGTGGACGTCGATTATGAGTATTTGGGTTATGTGCATCAGCTGACGCGGAATTTGAGCCTGGGCGCTTTTGCCGGCTATCTCCATTTTGCCGACATGCCGGTGACCACTGAATATCATCCTTACGGCAACGGCGACTATTTTTCCTATCACGACTGGGTGGCCGGGTTGAGCGCTTCGCTAAAAATGACGGACCGGTTTTCCTTTGGCGTGACCGTCAAATATGCGGCCGAGGAATTGGCCGGCCTGCGCATGGGCGGCCTGCTGCTGGACATGGGCACCTATTATTGGACCGGCTACAAATCTCTGCGTCTGGCCGCTGCGCTGCGCAATTTCGGCAACGACCTGCGGCCGGCTGGATCTTATCTGCGCACAAAAACCAGCGGCAGCACGATCACCTCCTATCAGGCGTTTTCGCCGCCGACGCTCTTTACTCTGGGCGCGGCCATGGAGGTGTATCAGGCCGACGCTCACAGGGTCACGGCAACGGTGCAGATGAACCATCCGATGGACGATCAGGAAAATTTTATCGCGGGCGGTGAATACCGTGTGCGCTCGCTTTTTACGTTTCGCGGCGGCTATCGCGCCAGCTCGGGAGAGAACCACTGGACCTTTGGCGCCGGCGCCAAATTCATCCTCAAGGGAGCGCAACTCAAGATCGATTACGCTTATGCGGATTACACCCATTTGACCATGACGCAGCAATTTACCTTTGGATTTGAATTTTAATGAAGCATGCTCTTTATATCGTCGTCGCCGCGCTGTTGACCGCGCTGGGATGCAGTGAGTACAAGATGCCGCTGCCGAGCCCGGCCACCGCCAGCCTATCTTTCGGCGCCAACGACACCAGCTATGTGGAGCTCAAGCCGCAATGGGATGCTGCGTATCTGGGCGTTCCACTGCAGGCTCCGGGAGATTTGACCGTCAGCGCCGATGGCACGCTCTACCTGGCGGATGAAGGCGCAGACCGGATTTACGCGCTGAGCAAGGCGGGCCGCGTTCTTGAAGATTTCGGCCAGAATGCGCTGGACGCCGTACCCAAGCCGCGCGCACTGGCCATGGACAGCAAGTTGAATCTGCTCATCGTCAACGGCACTCACACGCTGTATATTTGGAATCAATTTTTGAATCGCATGCCTATCGATTCGGTGGCGGATTCCGGCATCTTTTTCGACCGGGAGAAAAACGAAACCGTTCAGCTGACCCTCGACGAATGGTCGCAACGCGTCGCCGCGGGGGGGGCTTCGTTGACGCTGCGCCGCTATGTCTTTCGCAGCGATCCGGAGCGCATCGCCGCTGCCCGCAGGATCTATCCGGCGTACCAGGATGAGGATGCGGCATCGCAGTTTAACGGCGTTGCAGCGGGCAAATACGGCGAAGAGACGGTCTACCTGACGGAATCCCACTCTGATCGAATTCTGCAACTGGTTTTGATCCCGAACCTGGCGCTCAAGGGGAATGACCGGAGCGTGCTTTTTGGCTACAAGGCGGTGCTGCGAAAGACCGTAGCGGTCTACGGCTCCGGTTCCGGCACTGTGGATGATCCCTGGGCCATCACCACCGACAGCGATGAAAACCTTTATTTCACTCAATTGGGCGGCAATTTTCGTGTGCAGAAATTGAGCGCCGGCACGTTCACGCCGCGCTATGTGCTCTATCAACACGCGATCATGGATCTCGAGCGGTTCGTCGCGCCCTATGATGTAGCGCTGGATGGAGCGAACCATATTTTTATTCTTGACGGCGCCGCCGGCACGGTAACCAAGTTCGCCAACTCGGGGGGCAAAGCCGGACAGATGCTCAGTCTGGGCAAAAAGGGGTTGGCTCTGGCTCATTTTCAAGAGGGCAAAGGGCTGCTGGTCAGCGACCAGGTCGTCTATGTGGTCGAACGCGGCGCCCGGTGCATCCGCCGGTTTCAATATTCCATCTCGGAATCCGATCTTCCCTATGATGATAAAAAACCTTGATGGTCCAGGCGGGAATGGAGGCTCGGTCTTTATCCATCAGAATTCGAGCATAGAATAGCGCAAAAGAACGGTTAGGCAGCCGTTCGTTTATTAAATCACATCATTTAGGAGGAGTGGAGTTATGAAAAAACTATTCAAGGCGGCGGGAGCGCTGTGCCTGTTGTTTATATTCGCCGCCGGCTCGTACGCGCAGACAGGCAAAATCGTCGGTCGAGTGATCGACGCCACTACGAAACAGGAGATGATCGGGGCTAACGTGCTGGTAACCGGTACCACGCTGGGTGCGGTGACAGATGTGCGCGGGAATTACACGATCACAGGCGTGCCAGCCGGCAGTCACCAGTTGAAAATTACTTTTATCGGATATCAGACGGCTGAGGGTTCAGCCACGGTAACCGCGGGAAAAACGACCGTCGTTGATTTTGCGCTGACCCCGTCGATGATCATCACCAAGGGCATCAACGTTTTTGCCGATCGCGCCAAGGAGCGTGAAACTCCGGTGGCGTTCACCAACATTCAAAAGCAGGAGATGGTGCAGCGATTGGGCTCCCGCGATATTCCGTTGGTGCTCACCACGGCGCCCAGTGTGTACGCCACCTCTTCGGGCGGCGGCGCGGGGGATGCCCGTATGAATATCCGCGGCTTTGATCAGCGCAACGTGGCCATCATGATCAACGGTGTGCCGATCAATGACATGGAGAACGGCTGGGTGTACTGGTCCAACTGGGACGGCGTTTCCGACGCCACCTCCTCGATCCAGCTGCAGCGCGGCCTCAGTGCCGTCAATCTGGCCACGCCCTCCATCGGCGGCACGATGAACATCATCACTGATCCCACCGCGCAATCCGCCGGCATCCTCGCGCGGCAGGAGATCGGCAGCGGCGGTTTTCTCAAGACTACGGTCAGCGCCGCCAGCGGTATGCTCAACGGCAGGTTCTCCGTCAATGGAACGGTAGTGCGAAAAACCGGCGACGGCATTGTAGACGCGACCTATACCGACGCCTGGGCGTATTATTTGGGAGCGGCCTACAATCTCAACGCCAACAACCGTCTCGAGCTGTATGCCATGGGCGCTCCGCAGATGCATGGCCAGAACACCAACAAACAGAACATCGGCGTCTTTAACAAAGAATTCGCCCTGGGCCTCGAGGGGTACGATCCGGCTGCGGCTGATAAATACGTCGAGTCCCCCTCGGGCGTCAAGTACAATCAGAATTGGAATGCTGTCAGCTCGTCCTATGCCGGCAAACAGTACTGGAACGGAAAAACGCACGATCGCCAGACCTCGGATGTCCTCTATGAACGGGAAAACTATTATCACAAACCGCTGGTGAACCTGAACTGGTACTCCAAGCTCAGTGAAAAAGTGGGCCTCTACTCTGTGGCCTATTACGCCGGCGGCCGCGGCGGCGGTTCGGGCACCTACGGATCGGTGACCAGCGACAAGACCCAATTCCCCAATCCCCGGGATTGGAACGCGACCATAGCCAAAAACCAGGCCAGCACCACCGGCGCTCTGGGGGTGCTGCGCAACAGCACCAACAATCAGGATGCTTTCGGCGCCATTTCCAAACTCAACTATGAATTCAGCAAAAATCTCAAGAGCGCCATCGGCGTCGATTGGCGCACAGCGACCATCGATCATTTCCGTGAAATCCGCGATATGCTCGGCGGCGCCTATTATGTAGATCTCAAGGCCGACAAGGTCAGTCCCCGCAGCGACTTTTGGACGGCCGAACAGACGCAGCGCAAGTTGGGCGACAAGATCGATTACGATTTCACCAATAACGTTGACTGGGTAGGCTGCTTTGGTCAGGTGGAGTACACGCTGAACAAAATCAGCACGTACGCCATGGCCGGCTGGTCGACCATCAAGTACGCCCATACCAACCATTTCAAAAAAGACGAGACCGGCAAAGAGCTCTATCTGGAGAGTGATTGGATCGGCGGCGCGCAGGTTAAAGGCGGCGCCAGTTATCGCGCCACCAAGAGCATGGATCTGTACGCCAACATCGGCCATGTTTCCAAAGTGCCGATTTTCGACAACGTCATCAGCGACGTCACCTCATCTCTGGCTGCGGCGCCGGTCAATGAAAAATTCTTTTCCATGGAAGCCGGCGTCAACATGCGCCTGCTGACCAATCAGCTGGTCGGCAAGGTGAACATCTATCGCACCAACTGGATGGACCGCGCCAAATCCTATTCCATCATCGATGCCAACGGCGACGAGTCCATCGTTTTTGTCACCGGTATGGATCAGCTGCATCAGGGCGTTGAGGTTGAGCTCGCCTACCAGCCGGTCAAACAGGCCCGGCTGGATGCAACGGTCAGCGTCGGTGACTGGGCCAACACCAGCGACGTCAGCGGCTATTATAAGGATTACTCCGGCGGCGTAGAGACCGACAAGAGCTACAATTTCTACGTGGACGGCCTCAAAGTCGGCGATCAGCCGCAAAAGATGCTCGCCCTCAGCGCCAGCCTCTTTCCGCTGAACGGCATGACCCTGGAAATTTCGGCCCGTCACTATCGAGATCACTTTTCCTCCTGGGATCCCTTTGGCCGAACCAACGCAGCCGATCGCACTCAGAGCTGGAGAGCCCCGAACTATACGCTCCTTGACCTGCACGCAGCCTATACGCTGCCGGTTCAGGTAGGCAGGGCCAAGATGCAAGTGTTCGCCCACTGCTTCAACCTGTTGGATGAGCTTTACATTCAGGACGCTGTGGACAACAGCAGCTACAGCTCTTTTGGTCCCAAGACCCATGCAGCGGATGACGCCGAGGTCTGGATGGGCCTGCCGCGCAATTTCAACATGGGCATTCAGGTCAGTTACTAGGTTATTATTTCTGCAAGCCCCCAGCCATGGGGGCTTTTTTTCTTGGATACGCGCTGTTTGCCGGTTGTTCTCCGCGGATGTTTGCGCCGCCGGTCGGCCGCGATTTAGTCCTTGACATTCACCGCAAATCCTGATAACTTTTTATAATTTAGGCGGGGAAATGGAGAGAGGAATGGCGAAACAGTTATTCTACAGCCTTTATGCCTGGGAGCCGGCCAATTTGTTGTTGGTCGCTTCTGAGCAGGGATTGTTCCGGATCGAATTCGTCCGCCCGGGCGAAGAAGACCGGTTCCTCACCGCTTTGCCGCCGACGGTTCATTTGGTCAAGGACGAGCGCGCTTTCGACAAGGTACGGCCGCAGCTGGATGTCTATTTTTCCGGCAAGCCGGTGGACTGGCAAATGGCGCTGGACGTCTCGTCCGGCACCGATTTTCAGCAGCTGGTCTGGTCAGCCCTGCGCCGGATTCCGTATGGTCAGACCATCACCTATGGCCAACTGGCCCAGAGCATCGGCAAACCCGGCGCCAGCCGTGCGGTGGGCGCGGCCAACGCCGCCAATCCACTCCCGGTCATTATCCCCTGTCATCGCGTGGTGGCCGGCAACGGCCGCTTGGGCGGATTCAGCGGCGGACTGCACATCAAACAGGCGCTGTTGCGGTTGGAGGGGGCTCTGCTGTAATGGCGGTGTATCGAACTCTCGCCAGAGGAAGTTGGCGCAGCGACCAAGTGCGCATGGAGTGGCGTGCAGAATTTCATACCCTGCCGAAGGTTCTGCAGCCTGATGTCGAACGCCTGTGGCAGGAAAAGGAAAAGCAGGGTCACTTTAACGGCCGCATGGCCCGGCTTGATGGATACGAGATGCAGGACAGCTGTCTGTGCCTGCGCCTGTCCACCGGCGATTATCGAACATTGATGTATTCAAATGCCTATACAGAACGAATACTGCGGGACTGGCCGGTTCAAGCTCTGTCCTGCGCTCTGGGCATCAGCGCTGTGGTGCGCAGCCGCGACGGCCAGGTGGCGTTGATCCGGCGCAGCGACACGGTCGGTGAATATCCGGGGCACATCGACGTGTTCGGCGGCCACATCGACGAGACGCTGCGGGGGGATGAGCACGCCGCTTTTTCAGCCATGCGTCAAGAGCTGCGGGAAGAAGCGGCGCTGCGAAACGAACAGTATGACTTGCGCTGCTTTGGCCTGATCGAGGCGCTGGACCATCGCAAACCGGAATTATTGTTTCTCGCCGACTGTCGGCTGACGGCGGACGAGATCGCGGCGCGAGTGCGTGAGGCGGTCGATCGCCACGAGTTGCAACAGCTGCTGTTTTTTCCCGATCATCGCATGGCTCTCGAACGGGTACTGGAGATTGAAAAGATGATCAGTCCGTCTGCGGTGGGATGTGTGGAGGAGTATATCAAAATAGAGCGAGGATAAAGATGATGGGCGGAGAAAGATTTCCTCATTCGAGAGTTAAGCCCTAGAATAGCCCCCATCAATATCAACAAATCATGATCAGACGATGAAAGACAAACACAAACATCATCACAGAAAACAGCATCGGCCGGCGGTGGAGCCCCTGCAGGTCGATCCCAACAAATCCTATGATTTTCCCAACGTCAACCGGGTGGTGGTGGCGGGAAAGCTGATGCAAGACCCACCGCTGCGCTGGACCTCGCGCGGCGTGCCGGTGACCAATTTCGTCATCAGCACCGAGCCGGAACCAGAAGCAGGCGCGCTGGAGGGGATGGAACGGGAACATTGCTACATCAGCGTCGTCGTCTGGGCTCAGCAGGCGGTGCAATGCAATAAATATTTGAAACGGGGCAACGGCGTGTTGATCATCGGCGAACTGCAGTCCATGCCCAACAGCGCGCCGGAGAAGGTCTATTATCCCATTCAGATCAACGCCCAGTGGATTCAATATCTGGAGAAGGGCCTGGTGACCGCTATCGATCCTAGCTATGAGAATCAGGGCGACGGGATTTTAGAAACCTCGGAGAACACCACCACCGGCGCTTAGTCCGTTTCGCCGAAAGGGGGAATTCACCGGCCCAGCGGTTTGTTTTTCTCAATCGCCGCGACCGGGCAGGCTCTGTTTTTTCGCTCGCAAGGCCGGGCTGGTTCAAGTTTTTTCAGTCAGGCGTTGCTCAATACCCCAACACGCTGCCGGCGCCGCCGCGTTTTTCCAGTTTGATGTCCCGCAAAGTGGGCGACTTGACGCTGAGGCGAAAATAGATCCGCTTGCTTATTCCGGACGGCACCCAGTCCACCTGCGCCTCCCAGCAATGCAAATCCCGATAAAACGCGAACCGATGATAGGCGATCTGCTGTTTCTCCAGATCATAATGCGCGCTGTAGTTGATGCGCCAGTTCTTGGTCAGGCTCATCTCCGCACCTGAAATATCCAGGTAGTGTCGTTTCACCGCGCTCGCCGGATTCGATTTATCCAGATAAAAATTAAACGTCATGTTCAAGCGCCAGGGGATGTTCAGCCCCTGATACACCCCTTCATCATAAAACCGGTTACTGCCGCGTCGGGAGCTCTCTTCCAGAACCGACAGGTCCTTTGGACGGAGCGGCTCCTCCGGGTTTTCATAGTCTTCGTCGTACCCTTGCAAGGTTTCAGGCTGCTCGGCGCCGGCAGAGCCCTTGCCCTCCAGACGCAGAGAGAAATTCAGGTTCAGGGAGGTGAAGCGCAGATAATTCCAAGGCTGCCAGGGCGAATCCTCCAGTAGATAGCGGTTGACGCGTTGCCGGGTTTGCTGATCCCAGGCGTAGAAAGAGTGGCCGGTGCCGGCGGAGAGACTGAAATTGCGCGCCGGATTCGCCTGCCAAGTAGTGCGCAAATCGGACAAGCGATATTGCGTGGCTTTGAAGTTGTATCCGGTGCTGAAATCCATGGTGAACAGATCGATCTTTTTCTCTTTTTCCGCCAGCCCTTTTTTCATCTGAAACAGGTTGCGCACGCTGAGACTGACCATCTGCGAGCCGTAGGCAGAGGTGCCGCGGAAACGGTCGCGTTTGACCGTCTCGCCCTTTGCATCGGTGATTGTCTGAAAATAGCCCCAACCTGAAGTGGAGAAATCCGGCACATAGGTGAACGACAGCGATGGGGTGACTACATGGCGGATCATCTGAATATCGCCGATGCCCGGAGCCAGCACGCCGTAGATCTTGGTGGAGGCCGAAGCGCCGTAGCTGAAGGTGTGGCGGGCGGCAAAGCCGGATTTTTCCCGGCTTTCGATCTCGCCGGTCTCTTGGTTCAGGGTGTACTCGTTGGTGCGATCGAACCAGTCCTCCGACAGGCTCAACGATTGGTTGAGCGACAGCATGCCGAAATATTTTTTCGGACTGGTCAGCGACAGATCCAGGTCGTGGTTCAACTGGCGATCGGTTTCGCTCTGTTTTGTAAAGAGATCGCCGCCGGTCTGCAGATATTCTCGAGTGGTGCTGTAGAAATTGGAGCCGTAGGAATAATAAAAAGAGTGGTACCATTTTTCACTGCGGCGGCGGCCCTTGCCAGCCCTGGGATTGAAAAGTTGCGTTTGACTTTTACGGAAGCTCAACTGGGGCAGCGTAGTGGTGGTGACATCGTCCTCGAGATCGCGGACCTGGGAGGCGTTGACGCTTAGGCTGAGTTTGTGCTGCGGCCAGGATTTGGAAAAGGTGGCGTTGGAGCGTAATTCGCGCGTCAACCGCGTCGACAGGTTGGTGGACAGATCCTGATAAAAACTTTTATCGCTGACGAAATAGCCGTTGGCGTTGAAACGGGTGTTAGGGTCGAACTCTTGGCTGTGACGCACGGTCAGGTCCCAGCGCCGTTCTTTCTCCGCATCGCCAAAGTTTTTTCTGGTGAAGGAGCCGTTGATGCTGCCGTTCAGCAGGTAACGCACCGCATAATTGAGGCCGCCGTCGACCAGCCAGCCGGATTTCTCGAAAAAATCGACAGTGGCGCGGGCATCCCAGTATTGGCTGGCCGCCCAATAGTAGCCCAGACCGCGCAGATACCGGCCTTCACGCATGCTTTCGCCGTAGCGGGGAATAATCAGCCCCGAGTGCCGGCCGGATTGGGTGGGAAAAAAGGCGAACGGCAGCGCGGCGACCGGAATGTGGCCGAGAAACAGAACAATGGGCTTGGCGATCACCCGGTCGTTGACGATCATTTTCAGCCGCCTGGCGCTAAAGTGAAAATGGGGGTTGGAATCCAAGTCGCAGGTGGTAAAGGAGGCGTTGGACACGTTGAAGGTTTTTTTCGCCACCATTTTGATTCGCGCGCCCACATACTGGCCGTCTTCCAACCGGGTGCGGCCGCGAACCACCACACCCTTGTCGGTTTTATAGTTAAAGATCATTTTGACTCCGGTCATCTGAGTGCCGCCCTGGATCAAAACCGGATCCCCCTGGCTGCGGATGACCTGCGTTGAATCCTGGGAGTCGGGGGTCTTTACCCACACCGTGTCCGGCACTCCTTCTGCGGTGACCAGGTTGTCGTTGAAATCGATGCGGATTCGCGCCGCCCGCAGGGTCATATCCTTGTACGCGACCACGGCGTTGCCGCGGAAATAGCTGGTGCGTTCCTTGACATAGTTGTCGATTTCTATCGCATCGTATTTGATCGATGTGTCGATCTCGGACGTCTTGAGCTTGGGCGACACCGCTGCGCGGCTGCTGTCGACACGGCTGGTGTCTGCAGCAGAGGCGTAGACCGCACTGCAGCCCACCAGAATCCACGGGATTGATTTTAAGAGAAAGCTGCTCACAGGAATGATCGCGGCGCCTTGATTCTCAGGGTTTGCTCATCGTTTTTTCTTCGGCCACAGCATCAGCAGACGTTCTTTGATCTTTTTCTCGATGCCGTTTTCCGTGGGACGGTAAAAAATTTGTTCTTGCGCCTCCTGCGGCAGATACGCCTGGTCGACGAATCCGCCGAAATCGTGCGGATACCGGTAACCGTCGGCATATCCCATGTCCTTCATCAGGGTCGTCGGCGCATTGCGCAGATGCAGCGGCACTTGTTCCGGCGATTGGGCTCGCACCTGATTTAACGCCGCTTCCACCGCCAGATAGGAGGCGTTGCTTTTAGGCGCGCAGGCGAGATAGACCGTGGCCTGGGCCAGGGTGATGCGCGCCTCCGGCATGCCCAGATAATGGACCGCGGTGAACGCACTGGTCGCCACCATCAACGCATGCGGATCCGCGTTGCCCACATCCTCGGAAGCGAGGATCAGCAGACGACGGGCGATGAACAGCGGATCTTCGCCGCCGTCCAACATCACCGCCAGCCAATAGACCGCGGCATCCGGATCAGAACCGCGGACGCTTTTGATAAAAGCGGAGATGGTATCGTAATGGTACTCGCCCTTTTTATCGTACAAGCGGCTGCTGCGCTGCAACGCCTCTTCGATCAACCTGCGGTCGACGATGCGCACGCCCTGCTCGTTCGGCTGCGCCAATTGTGCGGCCAACTCCAGGCCGTTCAGCATCACGCGCGCATCTCCACCGGCGAGTTTCAATAGAACCTGCCGCGCTTCCTCCTCCATCCGCACGTTCCAGGCCTGCAGCCGGCTGTCGCCGGCCAAGGCACGATCGAAGATCAGTCCCAGATCCTCTACCTTCAGCGGCTCCAGCTTGTAGACGCGGCAGCGGGAGAGCAGCGCAGAGATTACCTCAAAGCTGGGATTTTCGGTGGTGGCGCCGATGAGGACGATGGTTCCGTCTTCCACCGAATGCAGCAGGGCGTCCTGCTGGGACTTGTTGAAGCGATGGATTTCGTCGATGAAAAGAACGGTGCGCGAACCGGTTTGGCGGTTCTCTTGCGCTTCGGCAATCACCTTGCGAAGGTCAGCCACGCCGGAGGTGACGGCGCTCAGACTGAAATAGTGTGAGCGCGTTTCATGGGCGATCAATCTGGCCAGAGTGGTTTTGCCGGTGCCGGGCGGTCCCCAGAGGATCATTGACACCAGCTCATCGTCCTCGATGGCGCGGCGCAGCGCTTTTCCCGGAGCTAAAAGATGCGCCTGCCCCACCAGCTCATCCAGCCGCTGCGGTCTGACGCGATCGGCGAGCGGACGATAGGACTCGACCGGTTTGCCGGATTCGGTATGTGTGTTGGCCATGGCGCCGCCGCTCTGTTTTTGTTTAAATACCAATCATGTAAAATTTAGTGAAATTTGCACCTATTTGCAAGGCGATAAAAGCGGGCGGCTATGACAAAAGCCAGCGGAGTATGTACCGCGGGCTTTTACCAAGAATGGGGGAGCGGTTTTCCGCACGAGACGCAGCCGGTGAGCCGACGATGAATAACAACCGCCGCCCCTGCCTTCAGTCGCCACCACTTGAGCAGGGCGACGCCAGGGCGCCTCGGATCATGATGGATATTTTTTTCTTGAATATGTCCGCTAATTATCCTATTATCTACGAATTAACATAAAGAAAAGCCGTGGCGCAGCAACCCAAATTACACGAAAAAATATTTCTTGGCCTGATCATCGGCAGCCTGGCCGGCCTGATCGTCCAGTACTCCGGTCTTTCCAAGGAAACGATACAAACGCTCCTTGTTTTCATCAAGCCGGTGGGCGATATCTTTTTGCGCATGATCTTTATGATGGTCATCCCGCTCATCCTCAGCGCGCTGGCCCTGGGTGTGGCGGATCTGGGCGATGTGAGCCGCATCGGCAAGATCGGATTGCGCACCCTTGGCTACACGTTGATCGTCTCGGCGATCTCGGTGATCATCGGCATCGCGCTGGTAACGTTGTTCAAACCCGGCGAAGCGTTGTCCACCGACGATCGCACTATGCTGATCGAGCGTTTTGCCGGCACCACGCAGATGCTGAATCAGGCGGTTGCTGAGGTCAAAAGCCGGTCCGTCTTTGAAGTGATAACGTCTCTGGTGCCGAAAAATCCCATAGAGGACATGGCCCGCGCCTTTGATCTGTCCTACCGGGGCGGCGGAGTTTTGGCGATTATGTTTTTCAGCCTGATGATCGGAATCGCCCTGTCCTCCTGCGATCACCGCAAGACCGCGGTTCTCAAACAGGCGCTGGAAGGGCTGTATGAGATCACCATGAAAGTGATCTCCATCGCCATGCGCCTGGCGCCCTATGGCGTGGCGGCCATGTTGTTTAATCTGACCGCCACCATGGGTTTTGCCATCCTGCTGGTTCTGTTGCGCTTTGTGCTGGTGGTTCTGGCCGGTCTTCTGATCCATCAGTTCATCAGCTACTCGTTGCTGCTGAAATATCTCGGCAAAATGAGTCCGGGATTTTTTTTCCGCAACATCCGCGAGGTGATGCTGATGGCTTTTTCCACCAGTTCCAGCAACGCCACGCTGCCCACCTCCATCCGCGTCACGGTTGAAAATTTAAAGATTCCTCCGGACGTCGCCCGATTTGTGCTCACGCTGGGCAGCACGGCGAACCAGAACGGCACCGCGCTCTATGAAGGCGTTACGGTGTTGTTCCTGGCTCAGTGCTTCGGCATACACCTGGCATGGTCGCAGCAGATCTTTGTGGTGGTGTTGGCGATTCTGGCCGGCGTCGGCACCGCCGGCGTGCCCAGTGGATCATTGCCGATCATCATGATCATTCTCATCACCATCGGCGTGCCCGGCGAGGCCATCGGCATTATCTATGGGGTGGACCGCATTCTAGACATGTGCCGTACGGTGTTGAATGTGACCGGCGACATAACCGCCGCCGTGTATGTCAGCCGGTATGAAGAAACGTTGTCGACCGCCGAAGATAGGTGCGGATGAAGGGTGGAAGGCTGAAAAGAGGAGTGAGCCTGGCCGTCGGCGCGGTTTGCGTTCTGCTAGGCAGTGCTGGCATTTTCATCCCTCTGCTGCCGACCACCCCCTTCCTTTTGCTCGCCGCCTGGCTCTTTATGCGTAACTCGCCCACCTGGCACGCCTGGCTGATGAATCAGCGCTGGCTGAGCGTTTATATCGTCGATTATCAGCAGGGTCTCGGACTTCCCCTGCGCGTCAAGATCCGCATGTTGATTTTGCTGTGGCTGACGATGACGTTCACCGCGCTCGCATTTGTCTATTCCTGGTGGCTCAGAGCGGTGCTGTATGGAATCGCCGTCGCGGTGACCGTTCATATCCTTTGCTTAAAAACTCGAGAAAAAAAGTAATCAGCGGACGGGCTCGACGCCCCGGTCTGCGGCGCCGGCCGTAGCGTGAAGATGAATAGAACCTGGCCCTTGGAAAAAAGCTGCGTCGGCAGACGGTAAGAGGGCCTTGATGGAATGGAGTGGAGTGCATGAAGGAACAGCTGTTTACCCGTAAACCGCTTTGGCTTTTGCTGGAAGAATTAAAAGGAGAGAATCGGCTGCGTCGTGTGCTGGGACCGGTTCATCTGACCAGTCTGGGAGTCGGTGCGATCATCGGCACCGGCATCTTTGTGCTCACCGGCGTCGCCGCGCACGACAAAGCCGGCCCGGCCCTGGTGCTTTCGTTCGTTATTGCCGGCATCGCCTGCATCTTTGCCGCGCTCTGTTACGCCGAATTCGCCTCCATGGTGCCGGTGGCCGGCTCGGCTTACACCTATGCTTACGCCACCCTCGGCGAGTTGTTCGCCTGGATCATCGGCTGGGATTTGGTGCTGGAATATACGGTCGCCTCGGCCGCGGTGGCGCACGGCTGGTCAGCCCATTTTCAGGATTTTATCGGCAGCTTTGGCCTGAAACTACCCCCTCAATGGACCACGCCGCCGTTCGATTTTAATCCGGCGACGGGACAATTTCTCGCCACCGGCGCCTATCTGGATCTCATCGCTGTGGCCATCACCGCCATCATTACCATCATTCTGATCAAAGGCATTCGCGAGAGCGCCAATTTCAACTCGGGGATGGTCATCGTCAAACTGGCGATCGTTCTATTTGTCATTGCGGCCGGGGCGTTTTATTTTGACGCGCAGAATCTCAAACCGTTCGCTCCCTATGGGTATTCCGGCCTGAGTTTCTTCGGCCATACCATCCTGGGACAGAGTGGACCAGGCGGTGAACCGCTGGGCGTTCTCGCCGGAGCAGCCATCATCTTTTTCGCCTACATCGGATTTGACTCGGTTTCCACCCACGCGGAAGAGGCCCGCCGTCCCAATCGCGATGTGCCTATCGGCATCATCGCCTCGTTGATCATCTGCACCGTGTTGTACATCGCCGTGGCGCTGGTGCTCTCCGGCATGGTGCCCTATGATCAGATCGACATCCACGCACCGGTCGCCAACGCCTTCAAACAGAAGGGGCTATACTACTCACAACGGGTCATCGATATCGGCGCGCTGACCGGCATCACCTCGGTGCTGCTGGTGATGATGTTGAGCCAGCCGCGCGTGCTTTTGGCCATGGCCCGTGACGGCCTGTTGTCGCAAAAATTTTTCGGCGCCATTCACGACCGGTTTCGTACGCCATGGAAATCCACTCTGCTGACCGGCGTGGTGGTGGCTGCGCTCTCCTCGCTGATTCCCCTGCGCATTCTGGCCGACCTCACCAACATCGGCACGCTGCTGGCCTTTGTGATCGTTTGTTCGGCAGTGCTGATTATGCGCCAGACGCATCCGGAGGCGGAGCGGCCGTTTCGCGTGCCCCTTGCGCCGCTCACCCCTATCCTGGGCATCCTTTTTTGCTTGCTGCTGATGTTCTCGCTGCCGTCAGAAAACTGGTTCCGCCTGCTGGTGTGGCTGCTCATCGGTTTCGCCATCTATTTCGGCTATGGCCGGCGGCACAGCGTTTTGGATAAAATGCGTCGGCAGGGCAAACTGTGAAATGAAAAAAGGGCGGGCTGAACGCCCACCCTTTTTATAAGAACGCCAACTTTTCACAGATATATAAAGATCGGCCGGCGGAATTCCATCCTGCGTCTGCGCAAAAGCATGGCCTCAGCCGGCCAGTCGATGCAGATGCTGATAGCTGCTGGCCACAGCATCCAGCACCGATCCCTCACAGCGATCCTGCTCCACCACCAGCCATTGAACGCCTGCCTCGCGCCCCGCCTCGATAATCCCCATGATGTCCATCACGCCCTGACCCACTGGCGCAAAGGTGTGCGGTTCGCCGGCGGTCATATCCTTCATGTGCAGCAGCGGACAGCGGTTCTGCAATTTTTTGATCAGCGCGATGGGATCCAGGCCGGCATGCCGGACCCAATAGGTGTCAATCTCCATCTTGACCAGTTCGGCATCGGTCCTCTGCAGCAGCTGATCAAAGAGGCTGGGCCTTTCAGCGGTATGAAATTCAAAGTCATGGTTATGATAGCACAGCTGCATTCCGGCCTGCTTGATTTTTTCTCCTGCTTGGTTCATGGCATCGGCAAACGCCGCAACGCCGTCTGTTCCTTTTTCGCGGAACTCGCGCGGCATCGAAGGGCAGACGATGTAGGGATTGGCGATGGCGGTGTTGAATGCGATGGTCTTTTCCAGCATCTCCGGCGTTAAAGCGCCATAGCCCTCATGGGCGCCGCAGCAGCGCAGATTCAACCGTTTGAGCAGGTCGCGCACCTGTGGCGCCGAAAGACCGCCGTAACCGGCAAACTCGACGGCGGGATATCCCAGGCTGGCCACTTTTTCTATAGTGCCGGTAAAATCGTTCTGCATCAGATCGCGCAGCGTGTAGAGCTGGATGCCGATGCCAAGATTTTTCTTTTTACTGCATTCTGCGGCCAGGGTTGCCAAAGCGGTTGCCGCCAGCATCCATCCGCTGAATTGACGGCGGGAAACGGGTTTATCGAACATAGTCTTTCTTCCTTGTATGCTTGGATGGCGAATCGTCTTCCAGTGTACAAACATTTCCTGATAAATAAAACAGTTTTCTTGTTCAGAGCCGCGGCGTCTTTTTTTCTTGGATATTCGGACGCTTTTTAATATTATACCGGTGCTGCGGCGCACAGGGGGAGCACCCAGCCGCCGCGACGACCGGTCGATCTGCAGCCATGCGAATGCACAGTGAACTCTCAGAAACAGTCCGGTTTGAACGATCATCGCAAAATCCATCCACCATCCATGGAAAAGCATAAACATATGTCCGAGACCAAAGAACGTTATTGCGCCGGCCGCGATCAAAAGGGCGACGTGTGGATCGAATGGACGCCGGCGCCGACTCGGGAGATTCATCTGCAGAGTTCGGTAAAGGCTTTGTTCGGCCCGCACCTGTTGGAGGTGATCGACCGTACATTGATCGAGTTGGGCCTTGCAGACGCCCGCGTGGTGGTGCAGGACCAGGGGGCGCTGGATTTTGTCATCGCCGCGCGGCTGGAGGCTGCGGTGGGCCCGGTGACCGGGAAAAAGCTTGCACTAACTGCGCGGGCTGCTGCCGCCCCACAGCGCAAACGGCTGCGCCGCACTCGGCTTTATTTGCCGGGCAATAATCCGGACTTGATGATCAACGCCGGCCTCTACGGCGCAGATTGCCTGATTCTCGACTTGGAAGATTCGGTGGCGCCGGCTGAAAAAGCTGCAGCGCGGATTCTGGTTCGCCATGCTTTGGCGCATGTGGATTTTGGCGCATCAGAAAGGATCGTGCGGGTGAATCCCCTGTCCTCGCCCTACGGCGGCGAGGATCTGGATGCGATCGTTCCCATGGCGCCGGACGCGCTGCTCATCCCAAAATGTGAGAGCCGCACCGATATTCTGAACGTGGAGGAGCTGATCGCGAGCCTGGAAAAGCGGTTCGGGCTGGTCCATCCGATACCTCTCATCGGCTTGATCGAATCGGCGAAAGGGGTGGTCAACGCTGCGGAAATCGCTTTGGCCTGCGATCGCTTGGCGGCGCTCTGTTTCGGCGCAGAAGATTTCAGCGCTGATATCGGGGCGGAACGTACGACCGATGGCCGGGAAAGTTTTGTGGCGCGCTGTCAGGTGCTGCTGGCCGCCAAAGCAGCTGGACTGCAGGCGCTGGATACGGTATATGCCAATGTGCAGGATGAAGCCGGCCTGACGGCCAGTGCGCAGGAGGCGGTGGCCCTGGGATTTGACGGCAAGGGGGTCATCCATCCCAGCCAGATCAAACCGATCCATCAGGTTTTTTGTCCGACAGCGGAACAGATCGACAAAGCGCAGCGGATCGTCGCGGCCATGGAAGAGGCCCTGGCGACCGGCTCAGGCGTCACGGCGTTGAACGGCAAGATGATCGATGCGCCTGTGCTGATGCGGGCGGAACGAACCTTGGCCTTGGCCAAAGAGTACGGCCTGCTTTGACCTAGGGGCGTTATGTCTTTTCTCACATAAGGACCGGTTATGGATTTTATCGCCAATGCGGTCGGCCGCCTGGTGCCGACCGAACTGGAGGGCCGCCGGCTGAAACCCTTTGCCGGCGCGCATGCCGATCTGGCCGGAGGAACCGGCTACGGCGGCCGCATTCGTGCAGCCGCACAATATACGGACAAGCTGCTCCCTGATCTCGATGCCGCCATCGAGGCGTGCGCCATTCGCGATGGCATGACCATCTCTTTTCATCATCACCTGCGCAACGGCGACATGCTCATCAATCTGGTGATGGAAAAGCTGGCGCAGCGCGGATTGAAGGACCTGGTGCTGGCGCCGTCCGCGCTGTTCCCCACCCATGAAAAATTGGTGGCTTTGATCGAGTCCGGCGTGATCTCTCATGTAGAAGGATCCATGAACGGCCCCATCGGCCGCGCCTGTTCTTTGGGCAGAATGAAAAAGGCCGCGGTGCTGCGGTCCCACGGCGGCCGCTTTCGCGCCATTCAAGATGGCGATCTGCACATCGATGTGGCGTTTATCGCCGCTCCCTGCAGCGACGCGCATGGCAACGCCAATGGATTGTACGGACCGTCCGCCTGTGGACCGCTTGGTTTTGCCCTGGCCGATTCGTTGTGGGCGGACCGGGTCGTGGTGGTCACCGATCATCTGGCGCCGTTCCCCTGTTATCCCTGGACCATCGAGGGCGGCCATGTGGATTACGTTGTGCAGGTGGAGCGCATCGGCGATCCCGCACAGATCGTCTCCGGCACTACCGAGATCACTCGCAGTCCTACCCGGCTGCTTATCGCTGAATACGCTGCGCGCTTTGTCCGCGATTCAGGGCTGATGACCGAACCCGGCTTTTCATTCCAAGCCGGCGCCGGCGGCGTGTCTCTGGCGTTTGTAAAATTTATGGCCGACTATATGGCCGCAGCGGGCATCACCGCTGACTTTGTCCGCGGCGGCAGCACCCGGTTCATGGTGGATTTGCTCAACCGTGGTCTGACGCGCTATCTTTTGGACGGCCAGAGTTTCGACCGGGATACGGTTGCGTCGCTTCGGGACCATCCGCGCCACGTGGAGACCAATCCGTTTGTCTCCTACAATTATCACAGCAAAGGCTGCTTTGCTCAACGGGTGCAGGTTTCCGTTCTCGGCGCCACAGAGGTCGATCTGGACTTTAATGTCAATGTCAACACCCACTCGGACGGCTGGCTGCTGCATGGCATCGGCGGTTTTACCGATGCGGCCGACGCACACGTGACCATGATCACAGCGCCTCTGGTGCGCAACCGCGTGCCCATCATCGTGGATCGCGTCACCACTGTAACCGCGCCTGGGGAAATGATCGATGTGATCGTCACTGAGCGCGGCATCGCCATCAATCCACGACGCGACGATTTGCAGGAGCGACTCAGGCACAGCTCATTGCCGATCGTGCCGATAGAAAAGCTTTCCGCCATGGCCGTCGCCATGACCGGCGTACCGGAAAAACCGCGATTCAACGATCGGGTGGTGGCCCTCATCGAATTCCGCGACGGCACCATCATCGACGTTGTCAGGCAGTTGATCCCCCGCGAATAAGCTTCGGGCGGGCTGTCTTTTCCGGTCCCTTTGCAGCGAGTCCGGCAAGCAGTGCTGTCATGGGGCTGAATAACAATAGGGCAGTGGATAACACGAACCGCCGTTATGTCGAACGCATGCGTGCTGAGACAAGGCGGAAAGGATTTTTATTTGACTTTTATGCATTAAAACGGTATATTTATAAGCTTTTTTTGAAATTATCACATTCCCAGGAGGTCTCACTTCGATGCAGCGCAAAATCCTATTCAAAATTGTTCTGGTCGTTTTGCTAGTCGCAGCTGCTCTGTATTCTCTATACCCCACCTTTCAATTGAGCGGGCTGCAAAAACAGGAAACACAACTGGTTGGACAAATCAATCAATTGTCCGGGTTGTCCGCTGCGGATATTGAAGGAGCGCTGGCAAGCGGCGACCTTGAAAATCAGTTGCGTGCCACCGTAGAAGCCGGCGATCAGGATAAGGCTCTGGCGCTGGCCGATCAATTGATCAAATTAAACGCCCGCATTGCCAAGGTGGAAGGCAAGGCGATCCATCGCGGACTGGATCTGCAGGGCGGCACCTACATGATTTATGAGGTGGATCTGCGGCGGTTCTTGGACGAGTTGGCCAAGAACAAGGATGCTCGACTGGACGATATTTTAAAGGCCACGCAAAAAGAGTATGAAGACGGCGGTGATTTTTTCAGCGCCCTGAAAAGCAACTTTGCCAACCGCGACATCAAACTCAACCGCTATTTCGGCCGTCGCGGTCAATCGGATGATGAGATTCTCAAAGAGCTCACGGTACAGTCTGAAGACGCGGTCAACCGCACGCTGGAAGTGTTGCGCAACCGCATAGACCAGTTCGGCGTTTCCGAACCCACTATTCAGAAAGAGGGCAGCCAGCGCATTATCATCGAGCTGCCGGGCATTCAAAACATTCAACGCGCTAAAAAAGTCATCGGCACCACGGCGTTGCTCGAGTTCAAGCTGGTCAAAGAGGCGGATGTTGTCGGTTCAGTGCTCAACGATATTGACAAAGTGCTGCGCACCAAACGTCAGGGTCTGGCGGCTGAAGTAAGCGCTCGTGCGGATACGGCCAAGATTGCGGATGGCGAAGAGGCGAGCGACAAACAGGTCAGTCTGAACGAACTGTTCGGCGACCGGCCGGCGGAACCCGCTGCGGCCTCCGCAGACACGTCGGTGCTGGTGGATCAAAAAACCTTTGAAGAAAAACCGTTTACTTCGCTGTTGCGCGGCATGGGCGGCCGTTATTCGGATGCCATCGCGGTGCCGACGCAAAATGTCCGGGCGGTACAGCGCATTCTGCAGATGCCCGAGGTCGCAGGCGTGATCCCAAGCGATGTGCAATTTTTATTTTCCAGCAAAAGCTACGACACCGGCGACATGTCCTTTCAGCAGCTCTATCTGGTGAAAAAAGAGGCGGAGTTGCAGGGTTCCATGCTTACCAACGCCGAGGTGCAGATCAGCGGCGGCGACGCCAGTCTGTCGGCCGGCGGCGCTGAAGTGCATATGACGCTCAACAGCGAGGGCACCAAGCTGTTCGCCAAAACCACGGGCATGAACGTCGGCAAGCAGCTGGCAATCGTGTTGGACGGCAAGGTCGGTTCAGCGCCCAACATCAAGGAAAAAATCCCCTCCGGCAGCGCCCGCATCGACGGCATCGGCAATATGGATGAGGCCAAGGACTTGGCGCTGATGTTGCGCGCCGGCGCACTGCCCGCCCCGGTTCATGTACTGACCGAAAACACCGTGGGCCCTTCGCTGGGCCAGGATTCGATCAACTCCGGCACCCGCTCCGCCGTCATCGGCCTTTTGCTGGTCATGGTGTTTGTGGTGGTCTACTATAACGCTGTGGGATTGATCGCCAACTTTGCCCTGATCCTCAACGGACTGTTCGTCATGGCGATCATGGCCGGGTTTCATTTCACCCTGACGCTTCCGGGCATCGCTGGTTTCATCCTGTCGGTGGCCATGGCGATCGACTCCAACGTGCTCATCAACGAGCGCATTCGCGAGGAGCTGCGCGGCGGCAAGACGATCCGCGCCGCCATCGAGACCGGCTATGAACGGGCCTTTGTCACCATCCTGGATTCCAACGTCACCACCCTGATCACCGGTCTGGTGCTGTACACCTTCGGTACCAGTTCGGTGCGCGGCTTTGCGGTCACGTTGTGCATCGGCATTCTGGTGTCCATGTTCACCGCCATTTTCGTCACCCGGCTGGTGCTGGATTACTTCACCACCCATTATGCGATTAAAAAGCTTTCCATTTAACCCGTACTTCGGAGCGCCACCCATTCAAGAAGGAATCGACCATGGAATTTTTTCGTCAAACCAATTATAATTTCATCGGCATTCGCAAATA
Organism: bacterium; assembly: GCA_029565685.1. Taxonomy (GTDB): domain Bacteria; phylum Zhuqueibacterota; class Zhuqueibacteria; order Residuimicrobiales; family Residuimicrobiaceae; genus Anaerohabitans. The sequence continues at coordinate 82,199 of JAKQNR010000013.1, forward strand.
CACTTATATTTTTTCGGCTGCCGTCACGCTCATCAGCCTGATCCTGATTTTGTTCGTCGGTTTGCATTACGGCATCGATTTCACCGGCGGTACGTCGCTGGAGCTCAAGTTCGCCAACCCCGTCTCCATCGGCGACGTCCGCAGCGCCGTCGGCAACGCCGGTTTCAACGATTCCGAGATCAAGCAGATCGGCCCCAAGGAGCGGAATGCGTATCTGATCCGCGTCGGCATGATGCAGGAGGGCATTCCGGTGGCTGACGCCATTCAGAGCCATTTCAGCCAGGTGTTCCCGAACAATCCCTACGAGGTCCTTGCCGTAACCCAGATCGGGCCCAAGATCGGGGGTGAATTGCGCCGGGCCGGACTCATGTCCATCCTGGTGGCCCTGGTCGGCATGCTCATCTATATCGGCTGGCGGTTTGACAGCAAGTTCGCCGTCGGCGCCGTCATCGCCACCTTTCACGATGTGATTTTTGTCATGGGTATCTTTGTTCTACTGGGCCTGGAAATGACGTTGACGGTGTTGGCCGCGATTCTTACCATTGTCGGTTATTCCATCAACGACACTATTGTGGTGTATGACCGCATTCGTGAAAACCTCAAGATCCATCGTCGCGACAACTTGGCTACCATCATGAACCTGAGCATGAATCAGACGCTCAGCCGTACGTTGCTGACCGGCGTTTCCACCCTGGTGGTGCTGATCATCCTCTTCTTCATGGGCGGCGAGGTCATTCACGACTTTTCTCTCGTATTGTTCATAGGCACGATCATCGGCACCTACTCCTCCATCTGGATCGCTTCGGCGCTGGTGCTGGACTGGAACGCCCGGCTGGAAGCGAAAAAGCATAAAAAGCCGGCCGCGCGCACGGCGTAATGATTAGGGACCGTCATATGAAAATCGAACAAAACCAGCTGGGCGACGTGGTGGTGCTCAGTCTCAGCGATAACATCATCGGCGCCTCCGACTCTGCGATGCTGAACGATAAAATACACGAGCTGACCGACGCCGGCAGCAAAAAAGTGGTTTTGGATTTCAGCCGGGTGCAATGGCTCAACAGCTCGGGCATCGGCACAGTCATCAGCGCCATGACGACGTTGCGCAACGCCGGCGGTCATCTCAAAATGGCGGCTGTGCCCGAAAAAATCATGACGATTTTGACGGTGACCAAACTGACGACCGTATTGGAGATTTACCCCACCGTCCAGGCGGCTGTAGAGAGTTTTTAAAGACTTGACACGCTCCGTCGATTTCATCACGCAAGACTCCGAACCTTCGCGGAACGGAGTCTTTTACATTTAAGGGAAGATTATGGCTGTTACGATTATCGTCGGCGCCCAATGGGGCGATGAAGGCAAAGGCAAAATCGTTGATCTGCTCAGCGCAGAAGTCGATGTCGTAGCCCGGTATCAGGGCGGACCCAACGCCGGCCATACGGTGGTGGTGGAGGAGGAAGAGATCGTTCTGCACCAAGTGCCCTCCGGCATCCTTCATCCGCACACCCAGTGCATGATCGGCAACGGCGTGGTCATCGATCCGGTGGTGTTGATGGATGAAATCGGCTTTCTGGAGAAAAAAGGCATCACGGTACAGGGCAGGCTGTTCATCAGCCAGCGCGCCCATCTGATCATGCCCTATCACAAGCTGCTGGACGCCACGCGCGAGCGCCACTATGGATCGCGCAAAATCGGCACCACCGGCCGCGGCATCGGGCCGGCGTATGTGGACAAATACGACCGCTGCGGCATACGGATCGTGGATTTGCTGGACCGGACCACCCTGAAGGAAAAGCTGCTCACTATCATCGAGAGCAAGAACAAGGTGCTGCAGCGCATCTATGACAGCGAGGCCATGGATGCGGAAAAAATCGCCAACGATTATGTCGAGTTCGATCGGCGCATCGATTCGTATGTCAAGGATGTTTCGGTGCTCATCAACCGCGCCGTGGAGGCCGGCAAGAGGGTGTTGATCGAGGGCGCCCAGGGGACCATGCTCGACATCGATTTCGGCACCTATCCCTATGTCACCTCCTCTAATCCCATCGCCGGCGGCGCCTGCTCCGGACTCGGCCTCGGTCCGACCAAGATCAACCGCGTGCTCGGCATCGCCAAAGCCTACACCACCCGCGTGGGCATGGGGCCGTTTCCGACCGAGTTCGACGAGGCGTTCAGCGAACACATCCGCAAACTGGGCGGCGAATACGGCGCCACCACCGGTCGTCCCCGCCGCTGCGGCTGGCTCGACATGGTGGTGCTGCGCATGGCGGTCATGGTCAACGGTCTCACCGATCTGGCCATCACCAAACTGGATGTGCTGGATTCTCTGGATGAAATAAAAATCTGTACCGGCTACCGGACCGGCGGCCGGGAGCTGGAACATTATCCTGCGGAGCTGGATCTGCAGGAACAGGTGCAGCCGATCTATGAAACCCATCCGGGGTGGAACCGCTCGACGCAGAACGCGCGCACCTTTGCCGACCTGCCGGCTAATGCGCAAAGCTATCTCAAACGCATCGAAGAGCTGGCCGGCGTGCCGCTGTCCATCATCTCCGTCGGCTCCAGACGGAATCAGACGATCATCTTGTAGCGCCGTCCAAATGAGGCGCTGCCCCAGCCATCAGCGAGGACATTATGAACCATCGCTTACTTGGACGGGCGGGGGTGCTGTGGGGGCTGCTTCCAGCGGCGGGCTTGTTCGCGCAAACGTCTTCCGCCGATCGATTGATCATCAACGAGGTGTTCTACAACACCGATAAAAAAAGCCAAGAGTGGGTCGAACTGGTTAATCCCAACACGCAGGCCATCGACCTGGCTCATTGGGCTCTGCGCGACAGCCGCAAAAAGCAAGAGCTTTCCTCTTCTTCCTATTGGGTCCCCGGAAAATCCTTTATCCTTCTCAGCAATATGAACCTGGCGGATTCGTTGCAAAGCCGCACCCTCGTCGTCGCCGGCTTGCCTGAATGGAACAACGGCGGCGATGAGATGGTCCTCTACGACGCGAACGGTGCGGTGAGCGACAGTCTGGTTTACAGTGCGGAATGGGGCGGCGGCCGTTTCATTTCGCTGGAACGCTTGGCTTGGGACGGCGACAGCTGCGATCCGAACAACTGGGCTTCCTGCATCGATCCGGCCGGCCACACCGCCGGCCGCAGCAACAGCGTCCATGCGCCGGAACGCCATAGTGCGGTGACGTTGTCGGTCTCACCGTCACCCTTTTCTCCAGACCACGACGGCATCGAAGATCATGCGGAGATCGGTTACACTCTGCCCATGGCGCGGGCGGTGGTACATATCAAGATTTTCGACAGCACCGGCCGCCAGGTCCGCTATCTGCGCTGCAATGGATCATCCGGCCCTCAGGGCAGTGTGATCTGGGACGGCGCCGATGAACAGGGACGGCGATGCCCGATAGGGGTCTATATCGTTTATCTGCAGGCCATCGATGAATCGGCGGGACGGGTGGAACAGGCGAAAACGCTGTGCGTGCTGGCGGAAAAATTCTGAGAAGGATTTCATCAACAGCGGCCGGCGTTGTGTCCAGCGTCCTTCCCCCTCGTTCCAGCTTGGGAACGTAATTGTTGAAAAGCTCCAGCTTTGGTTTAATATTTGGCGACAAGAGATGCAGGAGTTGCCCCCACCTTTGGCATTAAGCCGGAGGTTGGCAACAAAAATCAAAACGAACGCTTGACACAAGGCCTCCGTAGCGATTTTGTCCCTTGATTATATTTGCAGGGTTATTTACCATGAGTCATGAGATCTCGTTATAAAATAGTTCTTGAGGGTGGGCTTTATTTTATCACCAGCACAATCGTTCAATGGATTCCAGTATTCAACTCTG
>JAKQNR010000025.1 GCA_029565685.1 bacterium
TCTCTCTATGAAGGGGGCGTTCGCGTGCCGCTGATCTTTCATTGGCCCGGCGTCATTCGAGCAGGAGGTCTTTGCGATGAACCGGTCAGTTCGATTGATTTCTATCGAACCCTGCTGGACATCAGCCGGCCGGCCGACCACCCCTCGCCCTCGGTTCAAGTGGACGGCCTCACCCTTTTGCCTTTGTTGAAAAACCCAAGCGCCGGTCTTTTACGAGAGGCCCTTTTCTGGCATTTCCCCCATTATTATCCGACTACAACGCCGGTGAGCTCCATTCGTCAGGCCAATTACAAACTGCTGCACTATCTCGAGGAGGACCGTTTGGAGCTGTATGATCTGCTCTCCGACCCTGCAGAGCAGTACGATTTGGCCGGTCGCATGCCCGACAAAGCCCATGGCTTGAAACAGCGGCTGGATGATTGGCGCAGGGAGGTGAAGGCACAGATGCCGATGAGAAACAATCCTTGAGGCCTATTGGTTCTTGGTTTACGTTTCTGCGGAGCGATCGGATGGTTGTACGCTGTTGCCCCGGCGAGATCGTTACCAAACCCGCAAACTCTGCTCTCCTTCAACCAGCTCCTCAAACGGTCCGACCCGCGGCGATGTGGACGAGCGCCGCTTGGCGAAATAATCCCAGTCTATGATCAGATCGCTGCCGTCGGGGTTCTCAAAAGCCGCATCAGCCATCTTGGTCTTGCCGAGAAGCCGGCTGGTCACCAGCTGCGTTTTTATCTCAAACGAGGGATCAGCGGTGAGGTGTAGATACACGGTCTCGCCCCGGTCCTCCAATCGAATGGCCGGATTTAGGGTTCTGTTCTCCAGACTGTTCGTCTCCTGGCCGTAGGGTTGATAGCCGAGGAGGTACAGATTGGACGCCATGTTCACCGGCCACCGGGCGGTTGCGTACTGCTGCAAGCTGAATCTGTATTTTAACAAATGAGGGGGCGTCTGCGTGTTGGGCGCGATCACTTTATTATCGCACGAGCTGTCCGGTGAAAACAGGTTGTTGAAATACCGGTCATCGCCGTTGAGGATCGTTATCAGCCCGGCCACGTCGGTAGAGTGGGGGAAATGATAAGGGGTGAACCGGTTCGGTTCGGGGCGGATATAGATGCGGCCGGTGATGAGGTTGTGCACAAACGCGCCTCCCTGCGACATATTGAAAATGGCGCGCGGCGACAGCATGATGTTGTTGCACACCAGATAGGGGCCGTGGTTCACCTCCAGGAACAGGTCCTCGCTGTAATTGTCATAGAGCAGATTCGCCAGAATCTGGGCGCCCTGCGCCATCCAGTCCATCCACAGTCCACGGCAGGTGTTGTGAATGCGGTTGTTGCGTATGACCACGTCGATGGCAGCATGGATCTTGATGCCGGCCAGTTCAGCGCCGCCGAACTGGCGTTTGCTCCAGATGTTATAGATATGGTTGCCGTATATTTGACTGAACACTGCACCCAGACTGCCGCAGAGCCCGGTCTGCTCGCAGTTGTAAATCGTGTTGTGCCGAACGATGTGCGAACCGATGTTCTCCCGATTCCATCCGGCTCTAAGCGCCTTGAAAATCGTCTCGTTATAATGCTGCGAGCCGTCTTTGCTCGGATCCGCCAACCAGGCGTTCTGGCTGGTGCTGCGGTCTTTTCCCAGGGTGATGCCGGAGCACTTGCTGTCGCTGATGACGTTGTGCTCGATGATCCAGCCCTTGCTCCAATTCGTGCCGATCAATCCAGGCTGTTCCGCGGTCGGCGGCGCCCACTGTGTTGCCGCTTGGCTCATGTGAAATCCGCGAATAGTCAGGTAATGGATGCCGGTCTTTTCCGGATAAAAACAGCAGGGTCGCACTGTGATCTCCACCAGCTCTTTATTCGGCTGATGAGAGTGAAAATTGGCCCAGAGGGTGGTCTGCGCGTCGTCGCTCTCGCAGTACCAGACATAGGTGGAGCCTTCCTGGTCCTGGGCGTCCGCCAGCGGCGCCGGATTCATTACCTTGTCCAGCGATTCCACCTCATACAGAGATTTGCCGTTTAAAAAGATCTCACCGGTGTGGTGGGGCCGACCATGATCGTAGAACCAGTCGCCGTAGATTAAATCTTTGTAAGGATTATAGTCGCCGAAAAACGTATTGGCCAGAGTTTTTTTCCATACGCCGTTCTTCACCCTGGTCCATTTGACGATGACCTCCGAGCCTTTGATATGGACGATCTCGCCGGCTGCGGCTCGGTAGACGATGCGCCGGTCGTCGGATACTCCGCCCCGTAAGGGATTCACCCGTTCGCGATAGGTTCCGGCATGCACGGTGATGGTGTCGCCCGGCAGAGCTCGGATTGCCGCAGCTTGGATGGTTTTGAACGGCCTGGCCGGCGAGCCCTCGTTCGCGTCAGAACCCCTGACCGACACATGATACTCTCCGGCTGCCAGTATTGTGCACAGCATCATCAGCAGCAGGTTTAGACCCACGATTCTGTTCATCGTTTTGCCTCTAGGGAAGGATGGGTGAGCGTTTTGTAAAAAAATAACAGTTAGGAAGCAGAATATCAAGTCAAATGATTTATGCTTGCTATTATTTTTCTGATTGTCTATTTTCCCTTTTAATTGAAAATGAAATCTCCACTTGAGCCTTTGACGCTGCAATCGGGCGGTATCGGGGAATCCCTGTGCTTTTCATCCGCTGAATCAGCTGATTCCACTGATGACAGAGCTGATGAAGAAATACGAATACCTGCAAGCAATCATTTTGGGGAAAGGTCGGCATGAAAGGGTACAACAAGAACCTGAGTGTTTGTCTGCTGGCGTTGGGGATAGCTAACGCTGAACGGCCGTCGCCGGCGCAGCCGTTGCCGGCCGGGTATGAAGTCCGCTATTATTCCAAAGACCCGCGCGCCAACGGCGAAACCGATTTCAAAGGAGAGACCAGCACGCTGAACACCGGCCAGCGTCTCCAATTTCTCAAATACTATGCGGACCAGGTATCCGCCTTACATGGCGACAAAGGGCTTGATACTCGCGTGGTCCATGACCGGGAAGCGGATGATTTGTTGAAAAGCGTCAGGCCGCAGCCGCTTCCCTCGATCCGCAAAAGAGTGATCCTGGACCAATGGAAATGGACAAGTTCGAAAAAAGGAAAACATGAGGAGAGCCTTAGAAAGCTGGCCAAGTATAAAGGCGCCAGGGGTATAGCGATCGAGCAGGGGGCTCTGCACTTTCAGGGTGGCGCTGCGTGGAAGTGGGATCTGCCTGCCCAGACCTGGCGCTTTTCCCTGCAATGGAAAGCCCGCCTGTTGGAGAATACGGCCGCCGCCGAGTTCTCGTTGCTCGATCAGGGTAGGCGCAAGACTTTGGCAAAAACCGAAATGAATTCGCAGTCGTTTTCATACTATTCCAGGAATCAAAAAACGGCGGGGAACGGTTGCACGCCTTATGCCTGGCAGCAAATCCGGTTCGAAGCGGATCTGGCCGGTCCCGGCGGCGCAGCGCATTACACGGTCTTGATCAACGGCGAACGAATCGCGGACTATGTGGCGGCCCATGAAAAGGCCGTGCTCGTCGACGGCCTGGAAATAAAAACTCAGGGGACCATCGAAATCGACGATGTGTACGGCGTTGGTTATCATCAAACCGGCGATGCGGCGCAACCGTTTTATCCTAAAACCTTCATCGACGAGCGTTTTGATGTCGAACCCGCCACCGCCGGCTGGCAGGGGGAGTGGTATGACGACGGCTGCTGGTCGACGACCGATCTTCCCCATGCCGTGGGATCAGAACGATATGAAGGGGAGGATCTGCTTCTCAGAAAAACCGTCAACATCGACCGTTTGACAAGAGCCTATTTGTATATTGAAACACTGGATCCCGGCGGGGAAATATGGATCAACGGCAGAATGGCGGCGCTGATCAAGGACCGTTACCCCATCCGCCTGGATGTCACCGCATATCTGAATCCTCATTCGGAAAATCTTTTTGCGATCAAAGTGAACGCTTTCCGTCTGAATCCGGAGCAGGGGACGGTCTACTCGCATTCGTACCTGGATCTTAACTACGGTTGGTTTAGCGGCCGGGCGTTCCTCGATCTGGTCGGCGAGACCTTTGTGCCGGACGTTTTTTTTTACACCAAGTGCATTCAAGCGGGCCGGGCAATGGTTCATGCCACAGTCACTCTTGAACACAAGGGGACGCTGGGATTCAAAGGAAAAATCAGAATTAAGATGAATGACTGGGAGAGCAACGGGCCGATTGAAGAAATTCCGACAGTGGAACTGCCAGTGCTGATCGGTCCGGGGATAAAGGAATTTTCCATGGACTGGACGATGGAAAATCCAAAGCTGTGGTCGCCTGCCTCGCCATCCCTTTATCAGGTGCAGGTGGAGGTTGTAGACAGGGACGGCGTTGTCATCGACGACTATGTGCTGACAACCGGCATTCGAACCGTTTCACAGGAAGGGGGCGTCTTCCGTCTTAACGGCGAACCCGCCTTGCTGAACGGTGCGCAGATTTTCGGCTTTCGCGGCCCGATTGAAAACATGGCGACCTGGCTGCGCTGTCCTCCGGATCGTTGGGTCGCTGAAGAAATGCTGATGATCCGAAGAATGAACGGCAACATGCTCCGAATGCATGTGCATGGATGGAAAGATTACGCCGTGGGCGTGAATGACGAGCGTTACTGCGAATTGGCCGATCAGATGGGCATGATGCTGATCTGGTGTACGCCGGCGTGGCGGCGGGAAGGGGACTGGGGGCAGATCGATTTTGCCGGCTATCACAAATACATGCAGCAGGTCCGGAACCACCCGAGCATTGTCATGTGGGAGGTTTCGAACCATCCCAACACCTTTAAGAAACATGAGAGCTATGAGAGCGACCTGTTTTGTGAGGCGTCCTACGAGGCCGTTCATCCTTATGATCCCAGCCGGTTGATATCCTTCACCTCGCATATCGGCCATCTTCATTACGGGAACGACGAGGGAACCATCGACCAGAGCGGCGGCCGGCTTGCAGCGGCCAGGACCGCCGTCGCCGATGTAAACAACCAGGATGCCCTGACCGGCTATGGCACGCTGAAGACCTTTGCCGGCGATAGTCTGGTCCCGGCCAAAGCCTGGACCGCGCCCATGGTCACCCGGGGAAATCAGGATGCCGCGACCGGTTATGGGGCGGAATGGAGTCAGCTGCGCCTGTGGCCCGGGGCTTATCGACAGAATTTTCTCGACAGCAAAGAAAGGGCCTATTTCAATTTTGAGCACCAGGAGTCCATCGGCCAGCCCAATTGGAATCTATGCAAAGGAAAACCCTGGCATCATCTGCAGTCCTATGAATGGGGGTATGACGAGGGAAGCATCGGCCGCAAGCTCTCGGTGGAGGAGTGGAGGGAGAGCCAGGCTTGGCAGGCTTTTTCCGCCTATGAGGCGATCAAGAAAATGAGAAAGCTGGACTATGACGGTTTTTCCTGGTGCTGTCTTCATGACGGCGCCAACGCCGTAACTTACAAAAAACCGCTGATCGATTTTCAGGGCCACGCCAAACTGGCTTTTCATATTCACAAGACGGTGTTCAATCCGGTGCTGGCGGGCAGCAACGATGTGGATGCGGTCTATGGCCCGGATGATAGGATCACTCCCATGATCCTGAATTTGGGGGCGGAAAAAAGAGTGAGCGTGGCCGTGGTGATCCGCGATCGGTTCAACGGTCGGGAAATCCAAAAGCGGGTTTACCGGGATGTTATATTGCCGGCGGGAAGAACGGCAACGGAGCTGGCGCCTTTCAAACCCGCCTTGGATCAGGAAGGATTATATTGGATCGAATATCGGTTGGAACCGGTTCCATGAACCAGCATTGCGTCGATTCCGAGCCGGCTCTTTCGGTCGCGATGAAGGATTCGCCTGCTCAATCAGTGCCCCGGGGCATTTTTCAGCCTGCTAGAGGCTTGCAAAACCGGCCGGCCAATAAATCCATTTTTCCCTTGCATGTTCTCTTTGGTTAATGTATACTCTTTTTATGGCACGGATCGATCGTTACGCAGTGAGCGACTAAAAAGGAGCCAGAAATGCGAATAGCGCGAGTAATCCTTTCCACGCTTGTGACTTGCGTGTTGTGCGCCTTCCAGGCGCATGCTCAGGATATGCCCACTTTTGAACTGGTGGATAATCTGAACGTCGGATTGACTGTTGCTCCGTTTGAGAAATGGGGGATGGCCATTTCTGATATCGATCGCAACGGGTATCCGGATATTTTCTGCCTGCGCTGGAAGTCGCCTGGATTCAGTCGCGTCTATCTGAACCACGGCGGGGTTTTTACAGAGATCAGCGGCCAGACGCCCCTGGAGGCGCTGGAAAACCAGGAGCTCAACACCACCTCCGCGCTTTGGGTGGACTATGATAACGACGGTGATCGAGACCTGTCCATCGCCACCGAGAAATCGCTGCACCTCTTGCGCAATGACGACAATGTCTTTACCGAAGTGTCCGCCACAACCGGTTTTGTCGGACAAAAACCGCCCGGTCTGATCACCAAATGGATTTATCACATCGGCGGCTGGGCGGATTACGATCTGGACGGCGACCTGGATTGCGCCGTTACACAGGACAACAATAAAAAAATGTATCTGTTTCGAAACGATGGCGGTGTTTTTACCAACGTTTCCGCTCAAGCCCGACTCGATTCTTCCCGGCTGACGCAGGATTACCGGTTCAGCTGGTTCGATTTCGACTTGGACGGCGATCCGGATCTGATCGCCCGTCCGGTAGTGATGCGCAACGACGGCGGAATTTTCACCGATGTCACCGCGGAACTCGGCCTGAGCGGCGTCATCGAGATAAGCGACAGAGCGTTCATCGATTATGACAATGACGGGGATTTTGATTTTTTCAAGTCAGCCAACTCGGCCAGTTCCACCACTTCCAATCAACTTTTCGAAAATCAGGACAACCGCTTTGTCGAGGTTACAGCCGCGGTCGGACTGTCGGTGATCGCTATCGACTATTTCCATAGTATGGCCGCCGGAGATGTGGATAACGACGGCGATATCGATATTTATCTCAACCGAGGCATCACAGGCAACGATCTATTGCTGATGAATGATCTCGATGGTTCAGGGCAGCGGGCCTTTGTGGATGTGGCGGAATTTGTCGGCATTGTCATCAAGGAAAGCCGGAAAGGTGCGGCTCTTTTTGACTATGATCGTGACGGTTTCCTGGATATCTATATGCCGTCGGACGCGGTAAACCATCTCCTCTATCATAATCTGGCCAACAATGGCGCCCATTGGGTCGGGTTTATTCTCGAAGGCACGGCATCGAACCGGGATGCGGTCGGCAGTCTGGTTACGCTTTATACCAGTATTGGGCAACAAACACAATATACGACCTGTGGGGATGGATTTCTTCGTCAGGGAACCCCCTGGGTGCATTTCGGACTTGGCCTGGCCGCAGGCGTTGACTCGGTGGTTGTTCGTTGGCCGCTTGGTTTACGGCAGGTGATCACCGATGTAGCGATTGACCAATACCATACGATAAAGGAGCCGGATCAGACCTTAGTTGATTCAGATCGCAAGCCCAGTCTCCCTGAGCAGTACCGGTTGGTTAATTACCCCAATCCCTTCAATCCCAGCACCACCATCGCGTTCTCTTTGCCGCACACGGATCAGGTGTCTGTAGCTGTTTACACGCTGCGGGGAGAAAAAACCGCAGACCTGCTGAATGCGAGGCTAGCCGCAGGCCGGCATCAGGTGGCCTGGGATGCGCGGGATTGTCCCAGCGGAATCTATTTTATTGTTTTGCAGACCCAGGGCCTGCAGCGGATTTGCAAGGCCATGTTGATGAAATAGCCGGCTCACGGTTCACGCCCGGGCTTTTAACCTTTGTCGGCCGGGTGGATATAATTGAGCGCAGGAAATATTTTTTTGTTGCCGCTGACAATCAGAGGAAAGGGCTTTAGTCCATGAGCATCTCTCGGACCGCCGCCGTTTTACTCCTGCTTTTTCCCGCAACGAATTATGGTCAAATGACGGCAAAGGATTCGATCAAGGATGAGCCTCTGCGCATGGATCGGTATCCCGCTGTCACTCACCCCGTTTTTCGAGTGAATTATAAAAATCCCACGGCCGACAAGCCGCAATCCAAGCTCTGGTATGCCGGCGAGTCATGGTGGGCTTTGCTTCCCACCTCCACAGGCCCTTGCCTCTGGCAAAGAACGAAAGACGGATGGAAGGAGCATGCCTATGCGGCGGAACAGCTGGCAGGGATATCGGGGCGAGCGGATGTATGGCCAGAGAAGAACCGGGTGTTGGCCGCGGCGGTCAAAGAATTAAAAGTCAACCGGTCGATATCCGTATTTCTACTTGATATGAAAAAGAGCGCGCGCGGAATATGCTGGCAGGCAAAGACCGTCGCAGAGCTCTATCCGCCCTGCCCGGATGAAACCATCGAGACAGCCACCATCATCAGGGATGGTAAAGGCAGATGGTGGGTGGCTGCCGTGGCCGGCACGACGGTTTACGTCTGGAGCTCTCCGGCCAATGGCAGGCGGTGGACTTGTACCGCTCTGGCCCAGGGAGTTCACCGGGATGACATATGCGTAGTGACTCCGCTGGCGGACGGAGAAATCGGAGTGCTCTGGTCCGACCAGGTGCGGGACGCCGTTCTCCTGCGCGTACATCGCGACAAAAATCCGTCGGAGCAATGGGATGCGGAACAGGTCATTGACCAGGGTCACAGAACCGCGGATGATCATCTAAACACCGCCCTTTCTCCGGACGGCACCCTGTGGTTGGCCACCAAGAACAGCGTCGATCAAGTCGGCAAACCCCAGTTCGTCCTGCGCGTGCGATCACGGACAGGCCGGTGGACCAACATCCCCTATGTGATCAAAGGAGAGCGGCAGTGGCAGAGCCGTCCCATCGTGATGGCAACCCAGGATCCGGGCGTCGTTTTTTCAGCCTACGGAGGGAGCGAGCTGGCCCCACCCTTGCTTCGTCATCCTGTGATCGTCTGTTCGCTTATCGATACAACCCGGGCAGCGATCCTGAAAGAGCCCCATGTGGTCATCTCCCCGGACAGCGCCTGCAGTCAATCGGTGCAGAATGTGACCGGCCCGCGGCACGCCTTTCCCGCCAAGGCCCCCTGGATCATCCTGGCATCGGATTCCGAGGGCCGCGTCTATGAAGCCGATGTGAGCCGACTTGTCCAATGATGTGAGTCCCAGCATGGCAATAACAGCGCTGATTAAGTATTCCGTAACCATTTAATAGCATCGTTTTACTGGCGACCTAGGTGGTTACTGGATGTTTGAGGCTTGCCGCGTCGTGCGGTTTTTTCTTCGCTTTATCTGCCGAGCGGTGACCGACTAAAGATTTTTATAAATCCCCAGCACGCCGTTTTTCTCCTCTCCGCTGAACATCATGGTGATGCCCATGGAACCTTTTTGCGCGTTGAGAGAGCCTCCCGCTTCTCCCAATTCCATCAGCTGGGTTTCCCAGCCCTTATTCTTCAGCTCCTTTTCATAGTCTTTCAGATCCTGCATGCCGATATCCGCCAGATGAATGTTGTATTGCCAGGATTCCCCCTGGTTCTGGGTTTGGACGACATGCTTGATGCTGCCGGCGGTGAATTTCGGCACCTCATCCGTCAGTCTGGATGGCCATTCGCTGGTCTCCGTCAGCTCTGTCTTGCGCCCATCGCTGGTCACTGTAACTTTTTCACCGCGCAGTTTAACGTCTACGTCCTTGCCGCCGCCCATTTCCAGGGCCCGTTCCATTAATTTTTCCTCAGAGCTTTTTTTACCGCAGCCGGCCGTCATCAGCAGGCTCAGCATCAGCACGGCGACCAGAATCCCAACCGTTCTTTTTGCACTGCTCATATTTCCTCCCTTTGCAGAACGCACGCCCTGCGGTTTTTTTGTGGTAGTGCTGTTATTTCACTCGTACAGCTGAGAGTGTTCAGATCAATGTCAGTCGCTGTTTTGGCTCTCACCATTCCGGGCGCGCAGTGCTTTTACGCACGGCCGCCATCGCGATCAAGCAACAGTAGGTTCCTGTCAGAGGATCCCTCATTCCTTCAATAGCCCGGCTGCCATCAGGGACCAGTAGATCCTTTGGTCAGAACGGGGATCAGCGCCTTGGTGCAAAGGGGGGAGGGAAATTTGCATCCGCTTGGGACCGATCAATAGGATGTTTGGACAACAGGGCGTGAGGGAAGAGTAAGCCCACCAGAAGGCGCCGGCATAGATGCGCTCTTCGCCCACCACCACGACAAAGGGCAATCCATACACCGAGCCTCCTTTGCGCGTCAGCGAATCGAGCGTCGCCTCCATTCCGGGGGTGAATTCCATCTGATGCGTCTTCCAGTAGTAGGCATTAAGATCGCGGATGGTGATGAACGGCGAGGACGCCAGTTGCAGTTGAGCAACCGGTGTTTCCCGAATCTGATAGCTGGTCAGGGACGGATCGGCCAGCAGGTAGATCGCCCATTCGTTGAAACCCTCTGAATCGTCGTCCACTCCTCTGCACCCGGGCAGGACGAGCAGGCAGCACAAGGCCAGCGAGATGCTCAAATTTTTTACGTTCATGATGCGCTCTCCCAGCTGATTGATGCAGGGACAGAGGTACGATTTATTCAGCGGACCATGCGCATGAAGCGCAACAACTCAGCGCTCCGATTCCGGTATATGAACGACGAGGATGGACGGATCGCCGAACACGTCGCCGCCCTGCGGGTCATATTCGGCGAAAGCGCCGTTGAGAACCAGAAAGAGCGTTTCCCCCTTGTCGTCCATAACCACGCTGAAAGTCCCTCCTGGAATATAGCCATATTTTTCATAATAGAAGGGGTGTAAAAAAGCCAGCACTTTGCGTTCGCCGCTGTGGGTGTTGTATTGAATGAGCGGAGCGCCCTCCAGATAGGCTTGTCCATGAGCCGCCGGCATATAATAGACATACTTTTCATCCGGACTCATAGCCAGGCTGGTGGTATAGCGGTGTGGGCCGGGCCAACAGTCGCCTAAATCTTGCACCCGGTCCTTTTCCGGATAAAAGCTGAACAATCGTCCGCCCAGCGACACGGCGATGAACGAGCCGTCCTTTCTCTTAGAACGGATATGCGCCCGCATCTGTGCGCGGTCATCGGCGATGGTGTCCGGAGGCACGGTTGCGTTCATCTTGAAAAAGCGATTTTTGACCGGATCGTACCTGATCATATGAACGCTTGAATCCTGTCGCAGATTATTCGTCGAGTACACCAGTCCGGTCTCTTCGTCGATCAACATGGTGCGCCAGTACCAGCGCAAGCCCGGCGGCGGATAGCCTGCCCAGCGGATCCGGCGGGTGCTGACGTCAAAGGCGAGGAACTCGCCGAACATACCCACGGCATACATCATTCCGCGCCGGGTGTCCAGCCGATGATAGGGCCAGGAGGCTCTCGGTACCGGCACGCCGTAATCGGTGAATCGCCCGTTCATCACATTGTAGCTCAGCAGGCAACCGCCCTCATAGCCGCTGAGAAATTCTTTTTCCGAGGGCTCGGGATACTGGCACCAATAAGTGCAGAAAAACAGCTCGTCCTGGTTGTAGAAATCGAGCCAGCCGTGAATCTTGCCGTCGCCGTACTCTGCGTCCGCCCGTCCCAGAGCTGCGTTGATCTCCGGCAGTCTTCTAATCGATCGGCTGACGGCGTCATATTCGAACAGATACAGCAGGGGCTTGTAGAAGCGGTGGCTGCCGATGGCGGAAAAAAATTTTTTCGTCGTTGAGTGATAAGCGCCCTGCGACCAATTGGACCAGACGCCGGAAAAATAGCCGTCGGGCGGTTGGTCGAAAAAACGCGGTTGCACGGGCGCCAGAACGAACTCGATTTCCGGCGGCGTGGCGGCGACCGTGAATCCCGTCCATCGGCTGATGCTGGAAGGGGGAGCCAGCATTCGCTGCGAGCGGTCGATCACCGCCTGCCGGCTGAAACGTAAACCTCGTTGATCCTGTTTTTCCACCAGCGCTTTGCGTTTGGCTTCTGCGGGCGCCAATTCCTGCGCCAGGGATGAAACCGTCAAGGTTATCGCCAGCCAAAGAAAAAAATGGAATGGATGCCTGTTCATGCCACGCCCTATCTTGACAAACTGCAAGAAATAAATAGTCGGTTGAACAATTTCTGTTCGCTGATTTTTTCTCCTTCGATCGCCTTGTGGCGAACAATGCGCACTCGAGCAAATTCGATCGCTCCTTACTCGTGCGGCGGCGTTTCACCAGGGGTCAGATATTTCATGATCTCTTCCGCGATCAGCGCATGCCCTGCTTCATTGGGATGGTTGACCTGCGACATATAACGCTTTAGACTGTCGCCTTGAGCAACCTGCCGCTGAAATCGTGCATAGCTGTCGGCAAGGCCGATGCCGTATTTTTCCGCCAGCGATCTGATCTGCTGTGCATGGCGGGCCAGGCCGCTGGTTGAATCCAGAATCGCCACGCGCTGATCGGGGGAAGGGGTTATAAGGATGATTTTGCTTTTTCGTTTTATCGCTTTTTGGATCATGCGTTCCCACGCCGCCCGAGAGCGATCGAGTCCTGCGGCTACGTCGTTCAGCGCATAATCGATGAACAGCACGTCCGGCTTGTGATTGAGAACATCGGACTCGAACCGCTTTTCGCCGCTGATCGCGTTTTCCCCGCCGATGGCGGTGATGATCACATTGACCACCGCATAGGGGTAGAGCGTTTTCACCTGCTTGAGCACCTGATGGGGATAAGACGCTGACGTATGGACCGCCGGCGTTTTAAAATATCCAGCCGGCACCGAGTGTCCATGAAAAACCAGATGAATGGTTTTATTGCCCGGCCATGGCTGCTGCAGCGCTTCTTTGACTTTTTGCAGATACTGGGCAGGGTCCGCGATGCCGCCCCCCGCGTTCGACAAACCCGTTATGCAAAAGAGCGCGCCGCACGCCCAAACCATTTTCCACAGATTTGTATGCGCACACTGTGCCATGTTGATCTTCCCGCTGAAAGTGAGCCGCGCCTTTCGTCTGTCTAGGGCAACGCTCGGATTTCGAACAGCCATCCGTCATAAAGCCTGTTTCCTTGAACGGTGAATCCTTTATTCATCAGTTCATGGCCGCTCATGGTCGCCACCGGTCTGCCCTCCGGCGCGCTCAGGATTCGATAGCGGCGACCCGCATCCAGATAAGGGACCGCGATCTTGCGACTCTGCTCGATCGCCCCGTGGCGGAACACGCCGACAATGCCTCCGGAACGGGTGTCGGTGTTGATCCGCGCCCACCCGTCCCACGCCCCGGCCGCCGGTTCGCCCAAACCGGGCAGATCCTGACGGTACATCATATAGTCGTAGCGGTTCTGCATCTGCCGCAGCCAATCCGCATAGCGTTTGAATTCCGCGCGGGTCGCTTTGGAGAGTTGTCGCGGATCACCCAGCATGATGGGCAGCGTTCCGGCCAGCGATTTCAGGTAAAGAAGGGCATCCGGATCATCCATGCGCGGATTGCCGATGACCAGGGAGGCTGCGGGGATGGCCGGCGAACGCCACCAGGCCATGTGCCGTACGCGCAGGTTGCCGACCGGAGTCGGTTCATAAAAATTGGACAGCCAGTTGCCCTCGGCGTGTTTGCACATGGCGTAATCAATGGCCTGCAGCTTGCCCACGGTTTCAAACGTGCAGTCGATGAACACCTCGGGAGCCGAATCGTGCACCTGGTCGAACATCCCGTACAACTTTTCAAAGCTCATCAACAGCGCCTCTTCACGGTCTTTGTGCAAGTGCCCGTTGGCATAGCAGCCGCTGATGCGCTTGTCATAGGTGTAAGGGCTGGTCACCACCGCCAGATCCAGCTTGGCGTAGGCGAGGCCGTACTGGTGGATGAATTTGAGAATGACCTCGCGCATGTGATCCGGCCAGCCGGTGGAAAAGCACCCTGAGGCGTTATCCCGGTCGCCCGCCTGGTGCAGGTAGAGGATTTCGCCCTCTTGGTCACGGACCCAATAGTGTGGAAATTCGGCAAAGGTTTTGGAGGTTTTCGCTACGGTACCTAGGCTGATCCACAGACCGGGTTTCATGCCCAATTGTTTGATGTGATCAAAGACCGGTTTCAGCCCTCGGGGAAATTTAATGGGATCGATAAGCCAGTCGCCGCACTGCTTATGCCAGGTTTTTTCCACGCTCGAATCGTTGTTGGCCAGAGTGAACCAGCCGGCGTCGATAATAAACTCTTCGATGCCGCACTCGGCGGCCGCTTCGACCAGTTCATGGATCAGTTTTTCATCGATCCGGTCTTGAAAAGGGACCCAGGTGTTATAGACGAACACCGGTTTGGTTTTTATTTTCGCCAGGCGAATGCCCATATGTCTGCGGACAAAATCGGCCACCGCACCTTGGACCACGGCAAATGGATCATGACTGTCGCGATACAGGCCGATGAAGGTCCAGGGCGTGTCCCAGCTCTGCCCGGGCTTGAGCCATTTGCGAAATCCATAGTCCTGGTCCGGGTAGGTGAGGCCCACGGTCACCGTGTTGCCATCGAGGTTGACGGCGGTTCTTTTGGTGACGCCCGGCGTTTCGTTGCCGAGCACCACTCCGCGGCTGTTAAAGATGTCGTGTACCACCACCACCGGGTCGTCCCAGTTGCCGAGATAAGGCCCGATACGGCGTTGGCGCGCATAGTTGGCCAGCAGCACTGTCTGCGTCTCGAACCAGGCGGTGTTAAGCCGTTCGACATCCACTGCCTCTAATTTCAACTCGTGGATGCCGCTGTTTTCAAACGTCAGCTTTTTGCGGATGATGGGAAGGCCGGGATAAAGCAGATAGGTGATGCTCAGCGTCAAGTTGCGCAGACGAGGGTCCTTGGAGGTGAGGGTCATTCGTACGCCCTTTCCCTGCAGATCGTCCGTCGCCTCCTCGATGCGGTGGATGCGCCAGGGGCCGCGTCCGCTAAAAGTCTGGCCTTCGAGACAAAAGCCGAACTCCTCAGGCGGCGGCGCCTTGCGGTAGCGATGCGTCTGGCCCCAGGCGCCCTGGTCGTCCTTTTCCATATAGTCCGGTTGGTCCACGGCGACATAATTGCGGTCGACCCCTTTGAGCTTGAGCGATACTGTGGCAGCGCCCAGGGTGTCCTGGATCAGCACCGTGCGTTGAATGAGACCGTTGTCAAGGACCACACGATGATGATCCCAGCGTGCATAGGGCGTGGTTTGGCTGCTAAGCGTTCCAACCAGCGCCGCAACGAGTGGGAGAGGGAAAAGCCAGGATCTCATGATTTCTCCGGGTTTATTAATCTGCCGATCGCACCGGCGCCTGGCCGGCGTAGGCGATGATCTGATTTGCCGTACGGTTCAGCTCTTTTCCACCCAGACCGGACTGGACCAGGCCAATTGACCGTTTTTTTGCAGCACGCGCACATAATACCAATGGACTTCATCTGTATCCGCTCTGTCGTTAAAACTGAACTCGGTCTGGTAATGCGCCGAGAACACCAGCGGTTGAATCCGCAGGGATTCCGCTGGAAACGGCCCGGTAAAAAGAATATCGTTGTGCTGCGCGAACTCGGCCAGAGATTTTTCAAAGGCGTGCGGCTGCGGTTGATGCACGGTCAACGAAATCCGGGTTTCGGAATTTCCAGAGAGACACAACACCACGGCGTTGGTGGGATTTTCCGCAAAGGCTTCTCTGCGCGAGGTGTAGGACTGAACCGAACAGCCGGCGGCTGTTTTGTTTTTTATCCGGTTTCTTTTCTCTTCGGAGAACGGGCCTGATTGGAAGCAGGGATGAACATCGAGCAGAGCGCCGTCTGAAATTTTAATGTCAAAGTCCCAGTCGCAGATCCTGGCAAGATCCATGGCGGCCCAGGGTCCCCAGCCGAACTCGATGCGCAGCAGCACCGGTTGGTCCCAGCAGCGGGCGTCCACACTCCGGTCACAAGGGAAATTCCGTTGGATGACCTGGTTGTTTTTTAGAACTTCGATGCGGTCCAGCGCATCCCACCCTTTGACCCGGATCGACCCTTCTCTCTCCTGCGAGAAAGAAATCGCTTCGCCCATATAGCGGTTGTTCAGTCTAAAGTCCAGTTGAATGCGGTCACCGCTCACTCCATAGGTGCGTCGTTTTCTGATCGCCTCCAGCACTGATTCGCGGGAGAGGTCCTGAGCCCACACAGCCGCCAGGCCTTCCCCATAAGCGCCCGGATAGCCGAGATGGTCATCGGTGCTGGCGATGACGCCGATGCGTTTGCCGCAGGCCAGCGCATGCTGCAGGGTGTTTTTGCTCCAACAGCCGCCTAGAGAATGCCGGAGGTAGGGGAACGGTGCGTTCGGCTGTTCCGCGTTGCCGTGCTCCGAATAGATCTCGAGAACCGGGGAGACGGATTCATCGAGGAAATCCAAGTTGGCGCCCCGGTGGCCCTGACGGTAACCTGGATGATGGGGGATCAACAGGGCTTTGCAAGCCACGGCGAATTTTTTCAAATCCGTCAAGTCGTTGAGGAGCTTCATTTCGGATCGGTCGTCGGGAAAAAGGATGCAATAGTCGCCGTAAAAGCTCGAGTGCCATTCCCAGCCCGGAAAGGTCACAAAACGGCCCGGCTGATTGTACTCGGCGGTGATGCGTTGAACGTCTGGCCAGAGCGTTTTGGTTCTTTTGAAGCCGTTCACCCATTTAAGGTGCCGGTCGCCCTCCATCAGCGGCATGTCGTGCCACTGGGCGTGAGGCGTGAGAGCGAAAAAATCGAGATGGCTGTGGGCGATGTCGAAGGCCCGTTGCAGCGATCCTTTGGCATAGCCGACGTCATTGTGGTTGTGCAGGTCGCCGAAAAATACTCGATAGGCGTTCTGCGCCGGCGGGTCTTTGTGCTTTGCCGCGGCTTGACGTACGTGGCTGGAGAACGCGGCAGTGCAGAACGCGCTGTGTAGAAATCCACGCCGGTTTATTCTGAGGCTCATGGTTCCCTCCATGGATTGGTGTTATGATTCCGGCTGATGCTTCTGCTGCATTTTGGGGGCGTGTTGTTATTTTTCCATTGTTACGTTTTCCAGCTCTTCTCCCTCAATCACTACGAGGTCCTTTTCGCCGAGGAATTGGTTCTGACGGATGACGATATTTTTTGCCGCCGCTGTTTCAATCCGGACGGCCGCTATCTGTGAGTTTGAGGTGTATACAATATTGTTGGAGATGAGGTAATCGCGGGTGAGGGTGTTGGTCGGATCATGGGCGCTGTTGATGGTGATGTTTGCATTCCACAACTGTTCTTTTTTTGCGCCGTTGGCTTTGCGGCCGTTATAGGTGAAATGATTTCCCGTGACGATCAGGCCGGTGCAGTTCGGCGCCCACAGGCCCTCTCGTCCACTGTGGGCGATGATATTGCCCTGCAGGAGACAGTCCTTCGAGCCGCGCTCGATGGTCACGCCGCGCGATCCGTTATTGAGGATGAGGTTGTCGGAAGCGCAGACGTTTTCGCAAGTTTCAAGAAAATAGCCGCCCATGCGCGCCGCATAGACCCGGTTGTGCACAAAGGCGCCCTCGCGGCAGCGGTAAAAATGGGTGCCGTCGGAGCGGGAACGTTCGAGCCGGCATCCGCGCACCGTGAAATCCTGCACATAGTACAGAGCGATCAGCCCCTGATCCTGGCGGCTGCTGTTTGTTTCCGGCCCGGGCCGGCCGGAAAGATAATCGCCGTACTCGTTGCACCCCTCCTCGGCGACCACGTCGGTGATCCAAATATCTTTTGCCCAGGCGTCCGCTGCGGCGAAAACGCCGACGGCATTGCTGGTCAGGTGATGAAAATACATTTCCTGAATGCGGATTTTTTCACAGCGGCCGGTGAGATGGATGCCTCTGATGTTGACGCCCTCCGGCCAGCGCTCCACAGGGCCGCAGACTTCGCCGCCGATGAACGCCACCTGCTGCAGGTCCCTGCCATGAAACGCCTGTCCATCTTCTGTGCACTCCTTGCGCAGCTGAAAGACCGCGCCATGCATCAGCAGGGTGAGGTGGGAGTGCAGCTGCAGCCCTTTCTCGTCCAGGGCATAGATCATGGGCGGAAAGAAAAGGGTAAGCCGTTTTCCGGCGGCTGCGTCCAGAGCGCGTTGCAGGTGGAGTTGGTAACTGACAGAGCCGTCCTTCGAAAACCCCTTCGGCAAAAAGTCCGTCACCGAGATAAAAGAGTGCGAGGCAGTCGCTGGATGAGTCTGCCGCAGACCGGTGCAGGAGAAAAAGCAGACGATGGAGCACGCTGGCAACCAAAGTAAAGTTTTTTTTGCCATGCTAAACCAGCCTCCCGTGGTTTAGTGCATGATGTCGGATCTATGAAACGGTCGAGCGTCGTGACTGCGATAGCCGAGATCCAACGCATGACTGGTCGGTCAAAAACGACCATAGAAACATTTTATTGAATTTTAATTTTCAATTCAAGCAAAATCAATGTGCCGGCAAGATGGGCGGAAAACCCTTTCCTGCGGTTTTAGAAAGTCACTGTGGTCATGACAAAGCCCCAGGTGGAGACGGCGCTGCCGTGCGAAGAACGAACCAGGGCGCCGGGAAAGAACGCGCAACAACCGGCCTCCAGGCTCAGGTTTTTACTGTGGATGCAGGTCAGCGTGACATCCAACTCTTCGCCGATTGCTTTGACGGCGATAGAAGGATGGAGAACATCGGTGCTAAAAGCATGTGCTTGCACTGCGAGTTGCAGCCGGTCGCTGCAATGGGTTGTGAGGGACACGGCATAGTCCCGCAAGCCCTGGGCGGCGAACAATCGGTCAGGATAATAATCCATCAAGCCGTAAAAGCCATGTTTGGAACCGAATAAAAGATCGAATGAACGCGCGGCCCTGTCGCTGGGATCGCTGTCGCCGGAGATGCGGCAGAGGGACAGCGAGAGTGCGGTAGCGCTTTTTGCTGCAAGCGCCAGTCTCACGTCTGCGCATAGGAATGCGCTGCAGATATCCGCAAGCGGCAGCTCTTTCTGGACCTGCAGAGCGCCTGTTTGTCGGTAACCCTCCAGCGCCCAATGAAGACGGCTTTTGCCTCCGTGTACATGCAGACCAACAGTAAAGCGGCGCAACAGGGGCTTGCCCAGATCGACGCCGCTGGTGATTCTTTTGGCGTCGTAATCATGGAGCAGATAACCGTCGCAGATCAGGGCGCCGTTTAGTCGCAGGGTGGAAAAAACGCCCAGCAGGTTGTCCGCGTTCGCGCTGTTTTGTCCGCCGCTCAGCCGGCTGTAGAACAGGTCCAGGCTGGCCCCTCGATGGCTGTAGGAAAGAACGCCGGCGTCAAACACTCTGCCGGTGTTGGACCAATTGTTAACGCCTATGAGCCGTTCGTTGCCGAATCGCAACTCCTGTCGGCCGATTTTCAGCTGCAGCGGTGCTGAGAGAAGATGGCCCATCACAAAATAGGCTTGATGAAAATCCAATGCATCAGCGCCCGCATCCATGGTTCCACGCGCCAGCGAGGCGTTCTCACCGCCAAAGGGGCGGCTGTCCTGCATTTGCAGGAAAACCTGAATGCCGGGTTCAGGACGAACCTGCAGGCCGAAACGGCTGCGCAGCAGATGATAATGATTCGGTCTGCTTCTGGGAATGAAAGATCGATCCTCTACTTCGCTGCGATAACGGATTTGTCCGTTGAAGGAATAGACAGGCGATTGCGACCACGCTGCGTTGGAGAGTGCGATAGCCAGCCAGAGGCAGCCGAGCATTTTTTTCATTCGCATCAACTGATCTCTCCTGATAGATAGGCCGCGGTTCTTTGGTGCTGGGGATGGTTGAAGAACTGTTCGGCCGGAGCGGATTCCACCAGCTCGCCCATGTAGAAAAAGAGCACATGATCCGCGATGCGCCGTGCCTGGCGGAGAATATGCGTCACCACCGCCAGGGTGTATTTGTCCTTCAATAGTTTGAATTGTCCTTCAATCAACCGGGCGGAGATGGGGTCCAGCGCCGAGGTCGGTTCGTCCGCCAGGATCACCGAAGGTTCGATAGCCAGTGCGCGCGCCAGCGCCAGGCGTTGCTGCTGGCCCACGGAGAGCCTGGCCGCCGGCTCGTGCAACCGGCCGCGCAGCTCTTCCCATAGGCCGGCCAGCCGCAGATAATTTTCCACCAGCAGGTTCCATTTGGTTTTTTCATCCAGATGGCGACCGATGGGTTTGACCTCGCCGTTGCCGGATTGAGCGACCGCAGTGGTCAGGCCGTTGATGTGGCTGAGCAGCTCCGCCTCGGACAGACGATGGATGCGCGGCGCAAAGGTGATGTTGTCATAGATCGACATGGGCAGCGGAAACGGCCGTTGCGGCAAAAAACCGATCTTTTTGCGCAACGCCAGCAGGTCGGCCTGGGGCGCATAGATGTCTTCATTGTCCACCAGCACTCGGCCGCTCACCTGCACGCCCTCCTGCAGGTCGATGAGCCGGTTCAGGCATTTCAGGAACGTTGTTTTTCCGCACCCCGAAGGACCGATCACTGCGGTGATCTTGCCCACCGGCAGGTCCACGCTCACATCACGCAGCGCCTGATGCGCGCCGTAGCGAACGGACAAATTTCTGATCTGAATCGCCATAGGTTCCTATTTGATCACGTTTTGAGAAAATTTAAGGTAAATCCAGCGCGACAGCAGGCTGAGCAGCAGAACGATGATGAACAAAATCAGAGCCGAAGCGTACGCCCGCTGCTGCACCTCCACTATGGGTGTGCTGATCTGAAAAAAAACGGCCAGCGGTAGAGAAGCCACCGGGTCCAGCAGCGATCCGGGCATGTGGTCGGAAAAACCGGCGGTGAACAGGATCGACGCGGCGTCGCCGATGGCCCGGCTGAAGGCCAGCATGACCGCGGTGAGCAAACCGCCGATGGTCTGGCGTAGAATGACCGTGCTCGAGCTCTCCAACCGCGTGAGCCCCAGGGCACAGGCGGTCTCTTTCAGCTCCTGCGGCGCCATGCGGATGATCTCCTCCATGGCGCGGGTCATGATCGGCGTGACCAGCAGCGCCAGAGTGATGATGCCCGCCAGCAGCGAGGAGCGCAAACCGATCATCATCATAATGATGAAACCAAAGGCTCCATAAACGATGGAGGGCGTACCCCAGAGCACATCCAGAGCGAGCCGGCTGTAATAGGTCAGCCGGCCGCTGCTGTACTCTTTTTGCAGCGCAAAGGCCAACGGCACGCTGATCAGCAGGGACAGAAACGTGGCGCCGCCGGCCAGATAGATCGAGCCGACGATGGCGTTGGCCACGCCGCCCTCTTTGCCCAGATAAAAGCCACCCTTGGGCGTCTGCGTGATCATGGACCAGCTCATAGCGCTGAAGCCCTTGACCACAATGACCGCCATGATGGCGGCCAGGATCAAAACAACCCCGTACAGGGAAAGCCGCATCAAGCCGATCGCTAGTTTTTCTTCGTTTCTTCGGTTCATGCGCTAACGGATCTCCAGTTTGCCGAGAATGCGATGGGCGATGAGGTTGACGGCGATGATGATAACCATGAGGATCAGCGCCGCCAGCATGATGGCCGAATCATACAGCGGGATCGACATCATCTCCCCGTAATTGTTGGCGATCAAAGCCGGCAGGGTGTAAGCCGGGTCAAAGAGCGAGCGCGGCGTCTTGGCCACGTTGCCGATCACCATCATCACCGCGATGGTCTCGCCGAACGCACGGCTGAATCCAAGCAGAACCGCGGCGAAAAAACCCCGCTGCGCGTGGCGCACAACCACATGGCGCGTAGTTTCCCAACGCGTGCATCCCAAGGCCAGCGCGGTCAGCCGCGCCTCCGCCGGCACCGCCAGCAGCACCTCCATGCTCAAGGAGATGATGAACGGCACCACCATGATCGCCAGCACCATGCCGCCAGCGATCAGCGTGTATCCTGAATTGGCATGGCCCAACCAGCCGCCCACGGTTCGTGTCAGTGGGACGATGATGAGAACCCCCCATAATCCGTAGATGACCGAAGGGATGGCTGCCAGCACCTCCAGGATGGGGCGGAAGCTCTGTTGCAGGCGTCTGGAAGAGTATTCGCTCAGATAGACCGCAGCCAGCAGACAGGGCGGAACCGCCAGCAGCAAAGCGATCAGCGTGACGACCACCGTGCTGAGGATGAAAGGGAAAAAACCGAACTCGCCTCTGAGCGGCCGCCAGCTGTCGCCGCTGAAAAGCTCCCATAAAGACACTCGCATCAGGATGGGCCGGCTCTTGAGGAAAAGCCCCACCAACAGCAGCAGCGCCGTCGCCACGGCCAGAAGGAGAAAAATTCTCGCCAGGACCTGACTGAGGGAATCGAGAGAGGAACGTCGAGGCATCATAAGGTCAACCGTTTACACAGGGCACAGGTCAAAGGATTGGTTTCGTCAGATCAGCCAGGCTGGCTTGCACCTGTTCAGGCGAGAGTTTGACATAGCCGGCGGGATCCACCAGTGCCTGCCCCTCGGTGAGGATCCAGCGAACAAACGCATGGGCCGCGGGTGAAAAGGCGTTGTGCGCCGCCAGATAAAGGTTGCGCGCCGGCGGGCAAGGATATATTCCAGCGGCGACGGCCTGCACCGCCTTTTCCTTGCTGTCTATCTCTTCGTTTGCGTCGATGACGCCGTTCTCATTTACATCGATGGCGATGACCGCGAGCCCTTGCACCATCCGGCCGCTCTGCAGATCAAAAGCATAACCGAGGTTGTTGTAGCCGATGCCGAGCGGATCTTTTCTGACCGCCTCAGCGATGCCGGGATCGCCGTACACTGCGGTGCCCTGCAGATCTTCCTGCTGGCCGCCCAGATATTTAGCCCAGGTCTCGGCCGCGCCGCAGGCATCGGAACGGGTGTAGAGCGCCACTGCTTTGGTCTCCGGCGTTGCCGCCAGATCACCCCAGGTCAACTTTTTTCCTTTTATCCACAGATCGATGAAGCGGCTGCGGATCACGCCTTTTCGCTGAATGTCCGCATAGACCGGATTGGAGCGGTTGATGACCGGAAACACCGCGTCTTTGACCACTGGGATGAACGCCGCGCCGCGCGCCGTTTCTTCAGGACGGATTTCTCGTGAAACCATGCCGATATCAGCCAGACCGGCCAGCACGTCGGCCATGCCCTTGCCTGCGCCGCCGGCCGAGATGTCGATGCGGATCTCAGGGTGTTGCTGCTGATAGGCCTGGGCCCACTGCACCATCATAGGATAAAGAGCCCAGGCCCCCGAAATTTTGATCGTCCGGCTTTCGGCTGTTCTTTGCTTCTCACCGCACGAGATGGAAAACCGACATATCAATAATAATATTAAATAATAAAAGAGTAATTTTCTTTGCATGCTGGAACCTCGTAAAACATCTTGCTCTTTTAACACTCTTATTAGAGTGTTAGCAATATAGCATATTATGCCGATTTGTCAAATCATTTTTTTCGGAATCGCAGGCGTGGAGCATGAGTTGGGCAGGTGTGGAGAAAATGGAAAGCTGGTCAAACTGGTGTATCGGGTGTTCGGCCTCAGTCAGCGAAGGGAAGGGCGAAACTCGTTAAAAAATTCTGATATGACCACAGGGAAAAGAAATGAATCCAGGCCGGGCGTTTTCTCTGCTGCTGCACGCCGGCCTGGAAGATCCTCGGCCATACCTGGATCAGCGGTCGGCCAGGCATTGGTTTAAAAAGAGCACCGCGTCGTTGGGCGTGGGCGAATAGAAGTCCGCGCCGATGCGTTTGCAGAAATCCAGAGTAATGGGCGCGCCGCCGATCAACACCTTGATGTCCGGATATTTTTCCTTGATAGCCTTGACGCTGTTCTCCATGTTGGCCATGGTGGTGGTCAACAGTGCGGACAGGCCGACAAAACAGCCGGGATGTTGGGCGATGGCGTCGATGAATTTGTTGGTGGCTACATCGATGCCCAGGTCGATCACTTCATAGCCGCCGCCCTTGATGATCATGGAGACCAGATTTTTACCGATGTCGTGCAGATCGCCGGCCACGGTGCCGATGACGAATTGGCCTTTGCGTTTTACCTCGCCGGTTTCCAGAAACGGTTTGAGGTGTTTCATCACTGCGTTCATCGCCTCGGCGGAGACGATCAGATTGGTGACAAAGGCCTTGTGTTCGGCGAACAATCGGCCCACGCGCTCCATGCCCTGCATACAGCCCTGCAGCAGGATCTCGGGAGGCATGCCGTCTTTCAGCGCCTGGGCTGCGATTTCGTCGGCGCCGTCCTGATCCTTCATATCCGGCGGAAACCAGGAGGATCTGGAAATTTTTCCGCGTGCGATGCACTCGACGATTTTTTCTACCGTATCGTTCATGGTCGTTCTCCCTGGTTGAGTGTTGTCCATCCTGCTTCGCGGAGGAGGATGGGCGTAATGCTCTCCCACATCACCGGCATCAGATGAATGCCGGCTACGCCTTTCATTCGTACCAGCGCGTGGATGATCTCCACGGCGATTTTGACGCCCTCCTCCTGCGGGTCATTGGCCTGTTGCATTCTATGCACATACCCTTCATCGATCCGGACGCCGGGCACCTGCTGCATATGCCGCACGGCTTTAACCGATTTGAGCGGCAGCACACCGGCGAGGATCACAGCCTTTTCCGTCAGTCCCCAGGCCACGGCTTGTTGCAGCCAGCGGCTGAACAGCTCGAGATCGAACACCGCCTGAGTCTGGATAAAGCGTGCGCCGGCCTGGATTTTTTTATGCAGCCTGATCAGGCGCATCTCCATGGGTTGGCCGCAGGGATTGGCCGCGGCGCCGATGAGAAAATCCGGCGCCTTTTTCATCTCATGGCCGGAGAGCAGCAGGCCCTGATTCATGTGCGACGCCGCGGCGATGAGCTGAATGGAATCGAGATCGAACACGCCTTTGGCCTCGGGCTGATCGCCAA
The DNA here is from genome assembly GCA_029565685.1 of bacterium. Lineage (GTDB taxonomy): Bacteria > Zhuqueibacterota > Zhuqueibacteria > Residuimicrobiales > Residuimicrobiaceae > Anaerohabitans. Next base: position 24,810 of record JAKQNR010000025.1, read on the forward strand.
AGGTCGGATAGTCGCCGGTCACGCAGAGCAGATTGCGCAGGCCCAGGGCTGCGGCGCCGAGCAGATCGCTCTGCATGGCCAGGCGGTTGCGGTCGCGGCAGGTCATCTGCATGATCGGCTCCACTCCTTCGTCCAGCAGAATTTTAGCCGACGCGATGCTCGACAACCGCGCGATGGCGGTCTGATTGTCGGTGATGTTGACCGCATCCACCAGCCCCTTGAAATAGCGCGCTTTTTCGCGGATCACATCGCCGTCGCAGCTTTGCGGCGGGCTGATTTCGCCGCACAGGATCAGTTGTTTGGAGTCAATCTTTTCTTTGAGGGCCAACGCGGATAATTTCCTTCACTTTTTCTTGATCGCGGCGGACAAACCAGATGGGCGGATCGATGCGTTTTTTAAATACGTTCAGCCATGCCGACGTTTTTTCCAGATTCCAGTTGTGGATTTTATTGGTCTTGAACAGCAGGCTGACGCGGTGGAGCGTTTTGGAGCGCAGATAGATGCGATACCAGACGCATTTTTTCTCCGGATACACCTCGCACGATCCGTCGGCGCCCGTGCCTCCGCAGGGGCCGTTGCGCAGTCGTTTGGGACAGTTCTGGCTGCAGATGAATGCGGTGGACGAAAGAATGCACTCGCCGCAGCGTTGACAGTGGAACAACGGCGCCTTGAACACGTCTTCAACAAAAAGCGCCAAGCGCGTCACTCGGCGTTCGTGGGCGCTGATGGGCGGCTGGTGGTACGAAAGTAGATCTTTCAGCAAAGGGAGTTCCTCATGATGGCGATACCTTGGCGCCGGTGGTGAAACCGATTTAGCCCGGTCGTATAAGACCTGGCTAGATCGGTCGTCGAATTCTTTCAGGATTCAGGAAAAGTACATCATCACTCTCATGATCACATCGACCCCATCCATGTTCAGGACGTCTTTCAAGCAGAGCATGGCCGGGTCGTCGTCTGGGAGAAGGGCGTATTTGCGTTGCACCGAGCCGATGATGGTGTTCAGTCCCAGCGGCATGGCCATGGTTAGAAAGGCGCTCTCCAGCGGACCTTTTACCGGCGAGCCGTCCGCTTTTTTCGCCGGCAGCATGGTGGTGAAATTGCTCAGTCCTACGGAGAGGGAGATGCCCGCCAGCTCCGGGTCTTGGTGTATCGACATCAGCGTGTTCATCAACCTCTTGAAAAACCCTTTGGAATCGCTGCCGATGGGCATGATGCCGGGATCGAGGATCAACGCGTCGTTGGAGGACAGGGACAGTCTGTTTCTGGCGATCGCAGCCAGTGAACGTGCGGTGGCGTGGATCTGTTCAGCGGTTTTATTCATCACCATGTCCCCGGCCTGATCCATGCCCTCAGTGATGAGCAGAATGGGGATGAACGGCTGTACGGAGTAAAGATCGAACATCTGCAGGCGCGCTTCAGAGATGGAATTCAGAATGGGTTTTCGGTTTCCAGCCGATGCGGGGTTATAGGCTTCCAGTCCGGCTTGGGCGATCTCCGGATCGGGCGTGTCGATGGAAAGGGGCAGGGAGATGCGCTGCTGGATTTTTTTCACCGCCTCGGCCATGAGGCCCGGCGTGCGCGGACCGATGTTGACATCGATGTAGGCAGCGCCTTTTTCCGCCTGCAGCCGAGCCAGTTCGACGATGCCGTTGATGTCGTTGGCTTCGAACAGCTCGTGTGTGGAGGGAACGGAATCGTTGATCGACTCCGCGATCAGCGTTAGACCGGGAATGGCCATGGCAAGGGATCCTTCAGAAGACCGGCGGTTCAAATATGATTTCATTATGTTAATTATTGGAAAAATAAATAGCAAGAGAAAATATCAGCGCAGGCGGCGCCTTGCCTTCGCCAGGGCTGCTGCGCTGGAGACTCTGGATTGCGGGTGGTGGAGATCCAGGCGCCTGCAGGCAATGGCCCCAGCCGGGCACGCCTTTATCCGCCGGGAGGTGAACGGGCGATCTGTGCAGCCGGCTGAAAATTGCCTTTTCCTTTTTTTCAAATTTATGCTATATTGCAGAGATCGGGCGTTGACGGATCCGCGCGTACAAGCAGCCGGGGCGCCTGGATTCGCTAATGTGCTTATAATCGCTCATATCTTTATGCGAGGATGGCTTATGAAAGGTCTATTCGTCAGAAGAAAAGCGTCGGAAAAAACCGGGCTGAAAGAGTCCGACCTGTGCAAGGTGCTCAAGACCATGCCGATTTTTCAGGATTTGACTCGGCGCGAATTGGCCGCGGTGATCCGGATTTTGCACGAGCGGGAATATCAGCCGGATGAGATCATCTTTCGCGAGAACGAGCCGGGACTGGGCATGTACATCATCGAGTCGGGCCGGGTGGCCATCCTCTCCGAATCCGGCAAGCTGCAATTGACCGAACTGGGTGACGGTGTTTTTTTCGGCGAGGTCTCGCTGTTGGATGCGGCGCCGCGTTCCGCCACTGCGATGGCTAAAACTAAAAGCCGAATTTTTGGCCTGTTTCAGCCTGATCTCTACGGATTGATCGAGCGCAATCCCAGCCTGGGCATCAAGATCGTGTTGGGGCTCTCGCGGCTGGTGTGTGAGAGGCTGCGCCAGACCAATCAGCGCGCCTTTGCCTTTAACGAAGCGCTGCAGCAAATGCGCCATACGGAACCGTGAGCGCGCAATCTCCGCTACCCAATCAGATCCTGTTGTCACGGCGGTTCACCCTTGATCGGAGGATAGGTACATGATTTCCCTGCGCGACCCGAGCGCCCGCAAGATGCTGTATCTCCTGCTGGCGTTGGTGTTGATCACACTGGTGCTGATGTTCAGCCATGTGGCCAAAATGGTGATCATCGCCATGCTGCTCGCATACATTCTCGATCCGTTGGTGGTGCGCATGGAGGCGCATGGCATCTCACGCGCCGCCGCTGCCGGGATCATTCTGGCTGTCATCACCGCCATCATGATCGCCGGTTTGTTCCTGACCGTGCCCCTTATCAAAGAACAGATGATGCAAATGAGCAGCGGCGAAAGTTCGGCCAAGACCGATGTCGCTTTGGCTCAGCTGCAGGAGGTGGTGCGCGCCAAACTGGGCTGGCTCGGCTACGGCGACATCGACCTGAAGGCCAAACTGCACGACTTCAAGGCCGCATCCAGCAAATACATCGTTGATTTCATCGTCAGCGATTTCGCCGGCCTGGTCATCACCCTGGTGACGATTCCCTTTCTGATGTTCTTTTTCATCAAAGATGCATTGACGTTCAAGAAACAGCTGATCCGCATCGTGCCCAACCGATTTTTCGAGTTCAGCTTGGATCTCATTCACAAGATGGATCAACAGCTCGGCAATTATCTGCGCGGCCAGTTCATCGATGCGGTCACTATCGGCACGCTGGCGACCGTCGGGCTCGGCGCGCTCAGCGTGCCCTACTTTTTCATCATCGGGCCGCTTGCCGGATTGGCCAACCTCATCCCTTACGTCGGTCCGTTCGCCGGCGGTATTCCGGCCATGATCGCCGCTCTGATGGAGCATGGAGATCTGTCGGCAGCCGGCAATGTGGCGCTGCTTTTTCTCGGCATCAAGCTGGTGGATGATTTTCTCGTTCAGCCCATGGCCATGTCCAGCAGCGTGCATCTTCATCCCGCGCTCATCATGGTCGCCTGCTTAGCGGCCGCCAATCTCTTCGGATTGATCGGTATGCTGCTGGCTGTGCCCATCACCGGCTTTATCAAAGTGGTGATCACCGAGAGCGCGCAGACGCTGAAACAATATCGCTTCAACCGGGACATCACCCTGAAGGCATGAAAAAGCCCGGCTGGTTCAAACCGGCCGGGCTTTTCGATAGGAACGCTGCTAAGAGATCAGAACCAGACGCGAAAGCCGCCGCTGATCGGAATATAGAAACCGTTGGTTTTGATGGTGGGAATCATCGAAATGCCGAACGCCGGGACCACCTGGGCATACAGCTCGATCTTTTTATCGATGAACATATTGACGCCCAAGGGAACGCGGATGCCGTCGTGCAGTTCAAAATCGTCGCCGAAGAACATGCTCAGGAACAAGCCCACGCCGGCGAACCAGTTGATGGTGGATTTCCCCGAGTTGCCGATGGGCTTTTCAAAGAGCCAATAGTCTCCAGTCAGGCCAAAGCTTTTATCGTCATCAATATAATAACTGGCGGCGAAGACGATCGGCCGGTCGTCGAGCTTGAGATTGATCGCAATGCCATTTGTGTAAATCTTGCCGGCGTTTCCGCTGTATTGAAGGCCGAGACCAACCGCAAAGCTGCTGGTTGAGCACACCAGCAGCAGTGCGACGATCAACCACCTTGCTTTTTTATTCATCTTTCTACTCCTGTGCTAGATTGTTTTAGAACCCCACTCTGCTCTGCTTCCAGAGGATCAGGAGAAAGCGGTCGCGGGAGCTGAAGACTTGCGGTCCTGTGGATCCCTGGGGATGCGGCGCCCTGACGATCGGTCTGCCGTCTGCGTCAGAGCGCGATCACCGGTCTGTTGTGCGTAAAGATGTGAATCCCTGCGCTTAACCTTGCGCGCTGCGGCTTTCCTATTTGAATAAAATATAGCGCTTTGTACCCTTGAAATCAAGATTTATTTATCCAGCGGGCGTTCCGCGGGCAACGGCGGCGGGCTGATTCGTAAAAAATGAGTCAGGACTCAGTGTGATCGCTTTCTCCTTGACATTGGCCGGCTGAATGGCTAATATTCTTCAAGGTGCAAATCGGCATTTACATAGCGCGGTCAGACGCCTGAATCGCAGTCGCGGCACCGCAGCCCTGTACGCCGAAGGATGATCATCGTTGCGAATAGCCTGCCGGTTCAAGGACCGGCTTGCGCCGTTTGGAAATACTTGGGAGGAAAATCATGCGTTTGAAATCCGACATTGAAATCGCCCAGTCGGCGGCCTTGAAGCCCATCGCAGAGATCGCCGCAGGGGTTGGGATCAATGAAACATATCTCGAGCAGTATGGCAAATACAAAGCCAAGATCGATTACCGTTTTCTGGACGAGGCGGCTGGAAAAAACGGCAAACTCATTCTGGTGTCCGCCATGACGCCGACGCCGGCTGGCGAGGGCAAGACCACCATCACGGTGGGGCTGGCGGACGGATTGCAACGGATCGGCAAAAAAGCCGTTGTCGCCCTGCGTGAGCCTTCTCTGGGGCCGGTATTCGGCATCAAGGGCGGCGCGGCCGGAGGCGGGTATGCCCAGGTGGTGCCCATGGAGGACATCAACCTTCATTTCACCGGCGATCTTCACGCTATTGCCGCTGCCAACAATCTGCTGGCAGCCATGGTGGACAATCATATCTACCAGGGAAACGGATTGCGACTGGATACGAGGCGCATCACCTGGAAAAGATGTCTGGACATGAATGACCGGCAGCTGCGCTTCATGGTCAACGGATTGGGCGGCCTGGTCAACGGCGTGCCCAGAGAGGACGGGTTTGACATAACCGCTGCTTCGGAGATTATGGCGGTGCTGTGTCTGGCTGCGGATGTGGTGGATCTGAAAAAACGACTCGCCGATATCATTGTGGGATTTACTTTCGACGAAAAACCTGTCAGCGCAGGAGATCTGCACGCCCAGGGGGCGCTGGCCGCGTTGTTGAGAGACGCGCTCAAGCCGAACCTGGTGCAGACGTTGGAACATACGCCGGCGTTCGTGCATGGGGGCCCCTTTGGCAACATCGCCCACGGCTGCAATTCGATCATGGCCACGCGGATGGCTTTGGCGCTGGGAGATTATGCGGTCACCGAAGCCGGGTTCGGTTCCGACCTGGGCGCGGAGAAATTTTTCAACATCAAGTGCCGCTGGGCGGGATTAACGCCCTCGGCGGTGGTGGTGGTCGCCACGGTGCGGGCGCTGAAACATCACGGCGGCGTGGGTAAAACCGAGTGGGAGAAAGAAAATCCCGCGGCCGTGGAAAAAGGCATGCCGAATTTGCTCCGTCATGTCGACAACCTCACCGGCGTGTTCGGTCTGCCATGCGTGGTGGCGGTCAACCGGTTTCCCACTGACACAGACGCAGAGCTTGCGGTGGTCAGGGAACAATGCAGCCGGCAGGGTGTGGCGGCGGCAGCGGCAGAAGTGTGGGCCAAAGGGGGCGAGGGCGGCATGGCTCTCGCAGAAGAGGTCGTCCGTCTATGCGAAAAGCCGAACCAATTCAAATTGCTCTACGATCTCGACATGAGCATCGAGAAGAAAATCGAAACCATTGTGCAAAAAATCTATCACGGCAGCAAGGTGGAATTTACCGCCAATGCCAAAAAACAGGCCGCCCAGTTCGCCGCTTTGGGACTGGACCGGCTGCCCATCTGCATGGCCAAGACCCAGTACAGCCTGTCGGACAATGCCGCGCTTTTGGGTGCGCCGGAGGGGTTCACCGTTACGGTGAGAAACCTCAAGATGTCCGCCGGCGCCGGATTTATCGTCGCCTTGACCGGCGACATCATGACTATGCCCGGTCTGCCTAAAGTGCCTTCTGCGGAAAAAATCGATGTGGACGCGGCGGGCAAGATCAGCGGATTGTTCTGACAGCGTAACGCTAGGCCTTTGCCTTCAGCCTGTATCGTGGAATCCCGTGGCCGGCCTTCCGACCACAGGATTGCAGACGTGCCCCCCTTATTTTTTCCAAAAATCCGGTATAAAGATAACGATCACGGTGTAGAGCTCGAGACGGCCGAGGAGCATGAGCAAGGACAGCAGCCATTTACCGATCACCGGGACTTGGGCGTAATTGTCCGCCGGCCCCACCATGCCCAGGCCTGGGCCGACGTTGCCCAGAGTGGCGGCGACGCTGGAACAGGCGGAGATGCTATCAAGCCCAAGCAGCGCCATGCACACAGAGCCGGCGATAAAAATGAGGATATAGATGATGAAAAAGGCGAGGATATTGGTGACTACGTCCGGCGGCACGACGCGTCCGCCCAGCCGCACCGGAATGAAAGCGTTGGGATGCAGCAGCTTTTTGACCTCTGTGACCCCGTGTTTGAGCACCAGCATAATGCGGATGATCTTGATGGACCCGCCGGTGGAGCCGGCGCAGCCGCCGATGAACATCAGAAAGACCATGATGAGTTGTCCGGCCGGATTCCACAATTCGAAATCATCGGAGCCGAAACCGGTGGTGGTCATGATCGAGACCACCTGAAAGGCGGCGGAGCGCAGGCTGGCGCCGATGCCGGACGACCGGCTGAAAAATACGATGAACGTGACCACCATAATGCAGACAAGGGTGAATATCAAGTAGAAACGGAACTCGCGATCCATGTGGTAGGCGTCCCGTTTGCCGCGAAGAAACCGGTAGTGCAGGCTGAAATTGGTGCCGGCAAGGAACATGAAAAGCATGATGACCAACTCGAGGTACAGGCTGTTATAGTGGGCGATGCTGGCGTTTTTGGTCGAGAAACCGCCGGTGGCCATAGTGCCAAAGGTGTGGCACAAAGCATCAAACAACGACATGCCGCCGAACATCAACAGAACCGTTTCCACGACAGAAAGGAGCAGATAGACGCCCCAGAGAATTTTGGCCGTTTCCGCTATACGCGGACTCAGCCGGTCCTTGGTGGGGCCCGGCACTTCCGCTTTATAGAGCTGCATGCCGCCGACGCCGAGCAACGGCAGGATGGCCAACGAGAGCACAACAATGCCCATGCCGCCGAGCCAATGGGTCATGCTGCGCCAGAAAAGCAGGCCATGGGGCAGGGCCTCAATATCGCGAAGGATGGTGGCGCCGGTGGTGCTGAATCCGGACATGGTTTCGAAAAACGCGTCGGTGTAGGAGGGGATCGCGCCGGACATGACGAACGGCAGAGCGCCGAAAAACGCCAGGGCGGTCCAGCCGAATACGACGATGGCAAATCCTTCGCGGAGTTTCAGCTCAGACTGGTTGCGCGTGACCAGGGCCAGCAGACCGCCGGAAATCAAACAGATTACGGACGACAACAGGATCGCCCAGGCATCGCCATCGCCATAGTATAGAGAACAAAGGATGGGCAGGAGCAGAGAGAGTCCTTCGAAAACGATGAGAATGGCGATAATGTATAGTACGGCGCGTAGGTTCATGGGGCGGGCGGGTCCTATCGGTTGGCGAATATCTTTTCCACGCGCGCTACGGACGGAGGCGTGGTGAAGACGATGATCGAATCGCCGGACTTGAGCTCGGTTTCACCGACCGGCACGATCACCTGGCCGTTGCGGTTGACGACGCCGATCATGCCGTCGTGTTCAAGCTTGAGGGCTTTGATCTTGCGTCCGACTGCCCGGGAACGCTCGGTGATTTCGATCTGCAGCACTTCGGCTTCGATTCCGGGCAGGCTGGCCAAAGACGTGACGTTGCCGCGCCGGATATAACGCAGGATCGCGTTGGCGGTCAGAGTCTGCGTATCCACCGCTGCGTCCACGCCGATGGAAGGCATGATAGGAAGATAATCAGGTCGGTTGACCAGTGCCAGACAGCGGCGCACCCCCATGTGCTTGGCCATCAGACAGGAAAGAATGTTGGTCTCTTCGTCGCTGGTGACCGCAATGTAGCTGTCCATCTCCATGATGCCTTCCACCGCAAGCAGATCGAGATCCGTACCGTCGCCGACGATGATCATCGTGCGCTGCAGTTCTTCGGCAATGCGCTGGCTTTTTTCACGGTTGGATTCCACCAGTTTCACCTGGCAACCGTCCTCTTTCTCCAGCTCCGCCGCCACCATACGGCCGACCCTGCCGCCGCCGAGGATCATCACCTTGGCGATTTTCTCCTCGCTCTTGCCCAGAATCTGCAGCAGACGCGGCACCAGATCGGTCTTGGTGATGAAAAAAAGCTGATCGCCGCGCATAACGCGATCCTCGCCCCCGGGGATGATGGTCTTGTTGGCGCGAAAGATGGCCACGATGCGGAACAAGAGATCTGGATTTTGTCGGTCGATCTCCAGCAGTGTTTTGTTGAGGATGGGGGAGGAGAGGTCGAGACGCACACCGATCAGCTGAACCTTGCCTTCTTCGAATTCGATCACATCGGTGGCTGCGGCGCGTTTGGTGAGCCAGACCAGCTCGCGCGCGGTCTCGCGTTCCGGGTGAATGATGAAATCGATGCCCAGTTCTTCCTTGCCGAGCAGCGCTTGGTCGTGGCTGAATTCAGGATTGCGCAGCCGCGCGATCTTGATTTTCACTCCGGCCTTGGCCGCAGCCAGGCAGGCGAGAATGTTCACCTCATCGTTGGGGCTTACCGCCACCAGCATGTCGCACTTTTTCAATCCAGCCTGCATGAGCTGCGCGGGCGATGCCCCATCTCCTTGTATGACCATGGCGTCCAGGCTGTCCATGGCCTTGCGACAGACGGCCGCATCTTTTTCTATCACCGTTACGTCGTGGTCTTCTGAACTGAGGTATTCACAGATATAGGCGCCCACCAGGCCGGCGCCTATGACAATGACTTTCATGCTCTCTGATGTAGCTCCTTCATCTTTGGTCGCCCCCTTCGAGCCTGCCCTACTGCGCGTTATCGGAAAGCGAGCCGATCTTAATCCGTTAAAATTTAGGTTTTATTTGCTGAATTCGCAAGGGATTTTCATCCGCACCGCCTGGCGCCTCTCTTTTTTACACTCGGACGATAGGTGAACGCGAGGACAGCGGCGCTTTTCCCCCCATACCGTCCTTTTGCCTCAGCCCAAATCATACTCCGTTGAGCGCCCGGTTCCCGGATCGCCGGACGCTGCATTACCGCTTGCTTTTCGTCTGTGCTTTGATTATTTTGATTTGAAAGGCAGGGGAAGACCTCTGTCATCCAGGTGTTTATTATTCCTGTGAAGATATTCGTGAAGATATTCCAACCTTTGATTATTTCCTGCCTCGTTCTTTGCGCCGGCGATTCATCCGCCGGCCGGAGCGACACGGCATTCCCCAAACGCACCGATCCTCTGCATGTGCGGATCGAGCGGTACGAACAGATCGCGCGCACCGATCACTGGAATGAAGGCCTCATACTGCCCCGCGTGATCTTTCCTCCAGCTGGTCTCGATCGTCCGGTGGTCGGCGGTCATGCCGACGCTCTGGACGAGACCGGACATCTTTTGGTTGGTTATTGCTATAAATATGCGGTTACCAAAGATCCGGCGGACCGGGCTGTGGCCGATCAGCTCTTTGACGGCATCGCCAGGCTGGAAACCGTGACCGGCGTTCCCGGTTGGATCGCCCGCAGCTGCTACCGCAGCGATACGCCTCTGTGGCATGAGGCGGTTCTCTGGTATCCCATGGAGTGGCACGCCTCCACCGCCATGCCCGGCTATCGCTGGATGGGAGATCTGAGCTCTGACAAATTCACCTCCCTGTTTTATTCCCTGGGCATCTATTGGGAATTCTGCGCCGATGCGGCGCATCAACAGCGAGCGGCGGACCTGCTCGATCGTTTTATCGGCCGCGTGATCGACGATCATTTCAGATTGGTGGATCTCGACGGCAAGATGACGCTCTGGGGCAATTTTTCACCGGATCTGCCGCATCAACCGCTCAACTCGCTCGAGATGCTGGCAGGGCTCAAAGTCTGCCACCGTCTCAGCGGCAAGGCGCGGTTTGATCAGGCCTATCGAATGCTGATCAACCGCTATCATTACGACGACCATCAGCTGGAATCCAAGGTGATCTGGCCGCAGGAATGGCGCAACCGCTGGGATGACAACCATGCGGCGAAATCTCTGTACATGCTTCTGCGCTATGAGGAGGACCGCTCCTTGCTCATCAAATATCGGATGAATTTGAATCGTCACTGGCATGTCTGGCGCACCCATGATTTCAGTTTTGAATGCGACGCGCTGTATGTTCTTCTCTACCAGGTGCTCAGCGGCGAAAACGTCCTCACGCCGGAACGGATTCGGGGCATCCAGGATCTATGGGGCTTTGAGCGGCATGAATCCGAGTTCAGAATTCCCTGCGCACAGGGGGTGCGGCGCGTTCGCGCGATGGAACAGAAAAGCAATTGCACGTTGATCCAGACCTACTGGTTCGGACGGTATTACGGACTCATCGATCCGTCCTGGTGATAAAACCCGGTCCGGGCCGTCCGGAATCGGTACGCGCAACCGACGAGCGCCGAAGCCGGTCGTTAAATCCCCGAGCCATTTTTATTAAGGACCTGTCGCAGGAAAACGCCGATGAGAACAGCAGCCCCTTTTTTCCTAATCCTCGTTTTGACGGCCGGCGCATGGGCAGAGGCGCCGCAGACGATGGACTTGAGCCAGGGGTGGAAGTTCAGACCCGAGCCGGCCGGACCTATGCCCGCCTGGCAGAGGGCATGGGTCGCTGACGCAGACTGGGCGGTTTTGCATGCCGGCCGTTGCTGGGAGGAGCAGGGCTTTGCCAACACCGACGGATTCGCCTGGTACCGTAAAGAGGTCAGCGTGCCCGTTGAATGGGCGGGCCGACCGGTATGGCTGATTCTGGGCGCGGTGAACGATGCCTTCAGCCTCTATTGCAATGCGCAGCCAGTGAACGAATTCGGCGACGACAGCCGGCACAGCGTGGCCAACATTCCGTCTCTGGCGAATCTACAACCTTTTCTCAAGCCTGGAAGCCGGAACGTGCTGGCGCTGCGCGTATGCGACTGGGGCGGCAGCGGCGGCATCTGGCAGCCGCCCTGTCTGCTCACGGTGGATGAGACGGTGATCGATCGATTCCCCTTGCTTTTTGGTCATCGTGCGCCTGAGGCGAACAGGATCGACGCGGTTTTGAACCTCGCGCAGCTGGGCCGAAATTGGAACCGGTGCCGGGCTGAGTTTTCTCTGGCCGACGCATCGACCGACCGGATTCTGCGGCGCACTCTACACACGCTGAGCGACGATCCGGCCGTGCTTCGTGAAAGCTTTATCCAGCCGTCCGCTGTCCCTTGCCGCCTGATCGCCCGGCTGTTTTCCCCGGACAACGCGGTGGTGCTGGAACGCTCACTCGTCGTTGAGCCCCAAGCCGATTCAGCCCGTAATGAGCCGGGATTAAAAGTGCTGAATAATTTTGTCACTGAACTCCTTCGCCGGCCGCTGCAGCCGGCGAAGGCGCTTACGGCGCCGTTTTACAATCCCCGCGAAGGCTGGATCTTTTTCGCTCTTCCGGGTCTTTCAGACAAAGTGAAAGCAGAGGTGGACCAGCGCGTTTCGATACAATGGCGACTCGATCCCCTGGACCGCACACCGGAGGCCATGCTCTATCTCGCCAGAGGCACGCATACGCTGCAGCTCAACGGACTCGAGAGCGGAGAGCTGATCATCCGCGCCGTGCCGGAGATCATCTTCAGTCAGTATCCGAGCACGCCGCATCTCGAACCCTTTGGGCCCTATGACTGGGAATTTTTGACGCGCCATGTGCTCTCACAGGTCAACACTCTGGTGACCGGCGACGTTCCGGATCATCTGGAAGAGTGGCGAGCGGAGGGACGCAAGTGGCTGGTCCATGCCTCCCTGCCGGGCCTTGGCGATAAGACTCCTCCGCCGGCCGATCAGGTCTACAACGCCTGGGCGTCGAACCCGGGCGTCACACGGCCCGAGTTCGGCGGCATCATCGTCGATGAGTTTATGCTCGCGTCCAGTGCGCACTATCAGCCGTGGACCGAGGCGATGGTCCGGCTGCACCAGCTTCCCGGCTTTTCCACAAAGCGCTTCTATGCCTACTGCAACGATCTGTTCCAGAATCCCTATCTGCCGGCTTTTAGTTTCAGTCAGACGCTTTTGTTCCACAACGGCCGGTTTGCCCTGGAGCGATATCTGCCGCTGCCGGCCACCGAGGCCGAGGCCTATGCGCAGTTTGACCAAGAATTCCGCCATGCGGCCCTGGTCGGTGGTCGCCAGTTGCCCGGATTTAACGAGCATCTGGTCGTGGTCCTCGGCTACTTGTCCGATCCGCCGGAGATGCTCAACCGCCTGCCGCAGGTCAATTACAAGGCGTTCATCGATATGCAATTGCATTTTCTCGCCACAGATCCCGCGATGAACGGTTTGTTCGGCATTCAGGAGTATCTGTCGAGCTATGCGGATGAGGAGGTACTGCGCTGGGCTCATCGCCTGTTCCGTCACTATTGCATTGAAGGAAAGCGCACCCGCTTCACTTCAGAACCGTACCTTTTGCCGCATATTAAAAATTCGGATTTTCTTGATGGAATGGAAGGCTGGCGGGCGGAACCGGCTGAGAGCGGCGCCGTTAAGCCGGGAAAACTGGAAGGTTTCAGCTGGCTGCAGGGGCGCTACCCGCGCATCGCGCAGGGCGATCAGGGGATGCTGTTCAAACGGTCCAGCCGCGGGCCGAACCGGCTGCGCCAGCGCCTGCAAGCCCTGCAGCCAGGCCACTGGTATTCGATAAAGCTGATCTCTGCAGACGTCCGTCACTTGGAGGTTAAACAAACGCTGGGATTGGCCATGGAATTGGACCGCGTCCGCCTGGATTCGACGCGCAGTTTTCACTATGTTTTCCCCAGCAATTATGCGCATACGTTCGGACCCTACCATGCCGGTCATCCTGCCTGGATCAACTATCAGCGGATCGTTTTTCAGGCTTTAGAGCCGTCGGCTGAACTGACGATTTCCGACTGGCGGGGCGACACTCCCGGCGGCCCGGCAGGGCAGGAGATTCTTTTCAATTTCATTGAAGTGAAGCCGTATTTCAAAGAATAAAAATGGAGCGCCTGAAAAATGAAGTTCAGAATCTTGGCCATCGCCGTGTTGATCGGCTCCGCTCATTCGCAGCTGTTCGCGCAGTCGGTTGGAAGAGAAAATTTCGACCGCGGCTGGAAGTTTCATCTCGGCGACGTGGCAGGCGCCGAACAAGCTTCCTTTCCCGACCAGAGCTGGCGAAGGCTGGACGTGCCCCATGACTGGAGCATTGAGGGCACGTTCAAACCCGATCATCCCTCAGGCCATCAGGGCGGCTTGCTGCCCGGCGGCATCGGCTGGTACCGGAAAAAGTTCCAGCTTTCCTTCGTGGAGAATAAAAAATTTTACATCGTCTTTGACGGCGTCTACAAGAACAGCACGGTCTATATCAACGGCCGGCCATTGGGAACCCGGCCCTATGGGTATGCCACTTTTCAATACGACCTGACGGGTCATGTGCACGCCGGTGAAAACGTGTTGGCGGTAAAAGTGGACAACTCGCAACAACCGGATTCGCGCTGGTATACCGGCGCCGGCATCTATCGCCATGTGTGGTTCATTACGACCACGCCCATTCATATTCGTCCCTGGGGGACCTTTGTTATCACGCCAAAAGTTACCCGGCGGGAGGCGCAGGTTCAAGCGACGACCCAGGTGGCCAACGACAGCCACGAGGATGTCGATCTGGTGCTGGTGTCTTCGATAGCCGATGCGGACGGCAAACGGGTCGCGTCGCAGCGGCAAACTTTCCGGTCCGCGGCTGGATCCGTCATGGCTGTGGATACCCGGATTCGAGTGAAAGCGCCCAAATTATGGGATGTGCAGAATCCAAACCTGTACCGGCTGACCAGCGAGGTTTTTAAAGGCTCGGAGTTGACGGACGCTTATGTTACGCCGTTCGGCATCCGTTCCATCGCCTGGAAATCAGACAGCGGCTTTTTTCTGAACGGCGAAAACGTCAGGATTCTGGGCGTGTGCAACCACCATGACCTGGGTTGTCTGGGCGCTGCAGTTAACCACCGGGCTCTGCAGCGGCAACTGCAGCTGCTGAAATCCATGGGCTGCAACGCCATCCGCTGCAGCCATAATCTGATGGCGCCCGAGCTGCTGGACTTGTGCGATCAAATGGGCTTTCTGGTGATGGACGAAGCGTTTGACTGCTGGTATATCGGCAAGGATGCCGCACCCCATGGCTTTCAGAATTACTTTCACGAATGGCATGAGCGCGAGATCGTCGACATGGTTCTGCGCGATCGCAATCATCCCTCTGTCATCCTCTGGAGCATCGGCAATGAGATCAAGGAACAATGGTTTCCGGGCAGCACTAACGGCGGCGAGATCGCTCGTAAACTGGTCGGCCTGATCAAAAAATACGACGACACCCGGTTCACCACCTCTGCATTTAATTTTATCCGCGAGGCGGATGAAAAGGGGATGACCGCCGCGGTGGATGTTGTGGGATTCAACTATTCCATCGACCTGTACGACCAAATGAGGGGCAAGCATCCGGACTGGTTCTATATCGCCAGTGAAACCACTTCCCAGTTCGACAGCCGGGGCGTATACCATTTCACCCTGGATACGCTGGTCAAAACGTTCCCGGACTGTCAGACCTCGGCTTTTGACGACGCCGGCGGCGGAACGACTCATGAAAAGGGGTGGCGGGCGGTCAAAGCGCGCCCCTGGCTGGCGGGATTGTTCGTCTGGACCGGCTTTGATTACATCGGCGAGCCGTCGCCCTATCAGAATTTCAGCGTCAGCTCTTATTTCGGCATATTCGATCTGTGCGGCTTTGCCAAGGACGCCTATTATTTTTATAAAAGCCAATGGACCGATGAGCCGATGGTGCATCTTTTGCCCCATTGGAATTGGCAGCCGGGACAGACCGTTGACGTGATCGCCTATACCAACTGCGAGGAGGTCAGGCTTTTCCTCAACGAGCAGCCGTTGGCAGTGAAAAAAATGATGCCGGAGCACAAATTATCGTTGCGCTGGACTCTGCCCTTTACGCCGGGCATTTTGCGGGCAGAGGGATTTCGCAACGGCCGTCTGGCTGCAAAGGACACCGTGCGCACAGCAGGAGATGCGGCCAAAGTGATGCTGTCCGCCGACCGCAGCCGGCTGCGTGCCGACGGCAAGGACCTTTCTTTTATTACGGTGAAAATCGCCGACGAAAACGGCACGCTCTGTCCTACGGCGGATAACTTGGTCTTGTTCGAGATCTCGGGCCAGGGAACAATCGCCGGCGTCGGCAATGGCGATCCGGTAAGTCGGGAGTCCTTTAAGGGCAGGCAGCGGCATGCTTTCAGCGGTTTGTGTCAGGTGGTGCTGCAGAGCACGGATACAAAAGGCCGACTCGAACTAAAGGCGTCGTCAGTGGGGCTGGCCGATGCGAAAATATCCATTATCACCGAATGATGAGTCGTCTGGCTTGTTCAAGGTAAAAATTGCAGATTGGTCATCGGCCGGCCGTTGGCATCGGTAAAGCGCATAAACAGCCCCCACATTCCCGCCCGGTTATAGACTTTGACCTCGAACCGGGATTTTCCTGCCGGCAGGGTCAACGGTATGACCTCCTTATCGTACTCTAAACCGCGTACGCCCTGAAACCGGTAAACCTCCTTGCCGTTCTGACGGATGATCGCGTCGTCATCGGAACAAAAAAGCAGGCGTACGAATTGTTCTGTGGGGCTGATCACCTCGCATACGGCATAGGCCATGCAGTTTCGTACCAGGCCATGGGCGCCGTAAAAAGAGGTGAATCCCATGGCGCCGCAGGTGGATTCCCTTTTGCGCCAGCCGGACTTGCCGAATTTTGTTGCATAGACAGCGGCCAAATCCACTGCGCCGTCCGGCGGAAATTGCGCGTCCAGCCCTTGATTCAGAGTGTCGGCAAAAGGGGCGATCACGTACCAGGCCGGCACCACGCCGTACAGCGGCTGCGGTTCTTGCCAATGGCCTTGCGGCTGAATGCGTTTTTTCCGCATCGACTCGGTCTCGGGCCGCACGTGCAACCCTCCGCTCTCCAGTATCTCTCTATGGGCCTTGGTGATGACCTGTTCCAGGTCCGGCAGGTCAGCCCAACCGGGCAAATCCCCGGCGCGAGTGATGAAAGCAACGAGCCCGCTGGCGCCTTCGCGGACAAAATCCTCGAGCTGTTCGCGAAGCTGTTCCGCGGTGGGCACCCCCTGTCCGGTTTGAGCGATGGAGCCGTCGAAAGCCTGATAGATGCCCACAAAGGGGATGCCCGGTACGCGGGTGCGTGCGGTGGTCAACATGCGTTGCACTTCCTGGCTGGTCCGTTCGCGCTCGTATCGTTTGGTGCTCACCGGATACCAATAGATGAACATGATGTCGCAGACGCCGGGCGCCAGGTTGACGATGGAACCGGCATCGCCGAATCCGGCGCAAACCGGATGCCGGCCGCCGGGATCGGCTTTTTGCACCGTTCGATACAATGCCCGCAGGGCGGAGACCGCATCGCCGGGGCTGTCATCGAGCACATAATAGCCAAACAGATTGGGCGAATCTTTGATACGCTCTACTTGGTCGGCACAGGCCTGCGGCCAGAACAGGATGGTCCCTTCGTGATGTGCAGCCGGCTGCGTGCCGCCGTACCCCCGCTGGCAGTTGATCAGGGCAGTGGGGGTCAGGCTTTCATAGAAAATCAGCTCATCGTCGATCTGTACGATATGCGTGTCCTGCGCCCCCGGCCGACGCTCACAGAAAAGAGGAATCGTTGACTGCCGGGCGGTCACCGGTTCCGCCAGTTTAACGCCGTGATACACGGTGTTAGTCAAATGATACAGCACCTTGATGCCGTGCTTTCGACAATAAGCGCCTTCAGCAGTAGTGGGATTCAAATCATCTTCATCGCCGAGGATGAGGTTCATGCCGACGGCCTGGATTTTTTTCAGGTCCGCCATCCTGTCCGTTCCCGCCAGGTAGGTGCCGAGAATGGGTTTGCCATCGATGAGCCAGGGTAGTGAATGCAATTTCATTATAGAGCCCTGGTTATCGACTGCTCCGTGTTCGGCCGGCCGGGCTGCCGCTGAGGGTGAGCCGACGGATGCATTGTGGGCCGTTTGGGAACGTTTGGCGCAGCCTGTGCCGCTCACGCTGATCAGAAAAAGAGAGGCGGAAAGAAAAAATAGGGCCGAGTTGGCCGTCGCTCGGCCTGGATGTCGCAGCCAGGTTCGTTTTACGCAAGTCGGGGTACATCTTCTGTTCAAATGCATAAGGAGTCCTGTCGGTCAAGTGAAATGATTAGGGCCGATCCGGAGGCAAGCGAACCGGCATTAAAGAGGAATTGGGTCGAGTATGAAATATCGGCCCGGTGAGAGAATATAGCACCCTTGCAGGATAATCGCAACAGGATCCGCATGGTGTGGCATTCGCCGCAGCCTAAGGGATTTCGTTGAATGAAGGAGGTTCCTTTTTTTAGCTGGAAGGAGCGCTGTATGAGGATTCGAGGATTATTCATCAACATGTTGCTCGTCGGGTCGTTTTTGACCGCAGCGAGCCTGGAAGGCGCAGTGGAATCCGCGCCAACCGACCGCCGTTCCGAAAATCGACACCCGGAGTTGTCGCAAAAACCGCGGCGCCATCCGGGGTCGGACGGTTTTCCCGCACGCTATCCTCTTGGCAAACCAGGCGCCTGCCTGACTTACCGCAACAATCAGAGCGAACTTGCCGCCACCACGGTGCATAAATGGGTGCTCACCCTGGGACCTTGCGAAGGTTTGTCGCAATGGCTGCATCTGCAGGCGGTCAAAAAAAACGGTGAAACTTTTCAACTTTGGCTGCTGTGCTCCGCTTATCCGTCTCTGGAGCGGAAAATCGCAGAGACCGAGATCCTCCGCTATATCGTGCAATTCGACCGGCAACCGGCGTTGGAATTCCGGTATCTGAGGAACGCGGCGGCTATTCTCCCTTCTACCGGCGCCTGGAAGTTTCTGATGCCCAGGCCGGAGAAACGTCACAATCCGTTCGCCAAAGCGGAGAAAAAAATATTTGCCTTGGGGCATACGTTCGAATTGCAGAGCCGCCGGTCTGGAGCAGCCTGGATTCCGCCTGCGGCGCTGCAACTGATCCGGCTGAATCCGGAACTGCTCATCGGCGTGCCGAGCAACACTCGGCAGAAGGATCCGACCAGGCGGTACGATGAATCAGAATATGACTATGTGCGCTTGACGCAGGCGGATTACGACGAGATGACGGCGGCAGGGTTCAATTGCTTTCGCGTAGATGCCGATCAGGTCCCCTGGATTCAGCAGGCTGATGTCTACTATTGGGGCGTGGGCGGAGCGGACCTGGCGTTTCCCGAGGATCTTTACCGCAGCAATTACATCGGGCCGGCCATTTTTTTCGATGAACCCATGGTAGGTACGCGCGATCGAAGCGTGCGGCCGAAATTGGCAAAAGATCCCGCGCTGCGCAAAGCGTTTACTCCGGCGCTGTTTTTGAAGGAATTTAGAAAATGGTTTCACAAAACCAAATATGAAGAGGCGCCGGCCCAGCTGGTGAAAGGGCTGGCGGCGCGGCCGGATGTCGATCTCGGCGAGATGGACTTTTTACAGCAGAACCTCTATTCCTGGGAGACCATGGTCAGTTCAGCCTTGTACCAGCTTGCGGAAGGCGGAACCCAGCCGCCCTATGCCATGGTGTTCGAGCCCCCGGGCCGATTCGGCAGCAGGCGCATTCTGCCGGAACTGAACATGTGCTTTGACTGTCAGTTCCCGGTAAACAGCCCCGGCAACCTGACCGCTCTGATTTATGGATTTTTACGCGGAGCGGCCCGCGTCACCGATAAAGAGTGGGGCGTCAGCATCTATGGCGCGGTGGATCGTGCGGATTCTTTTTGGTTTCTCACTCACGCCTATGACCTCGGCGCCACGCTGTTTTTCTACTGGGACAACTATCAGCTGGCCTGCGTACCGTATCCCGAAGCCCTGGCGTTGACCCGTCATTTGCACCTGTATGCAAAAAATTTTCCCAACCGCGATTTGTCGCGGTTGAAACGGGCGGCAGAGGTCGCCATCCTATTGCCGGCTGGCTACAATCTCGGCCATGTCCATATGGGGCGTGGATCGTTCAGCGGCCTTCCGGAGCTGAACATGGAACGGATGAACGCCCACGGCGTCCGCTACCGGCAAATCATGAGCAATTTTTTAGTAGAGGTGGAGCGTTGCCTTCGTCTTGGCGTGGAGGCGGATTTGTTCTGGAATCTGGATAGCCTTTCGCTGCCGGATTACCGCGAGATCGTTGTTATTGAGGAGACGGGCCGAGTGCGGGTCACATCGAAAGGCGGGGTGCAAGTTTTCGATTCCGCCCGTACGCCGGAACGGCCGGCTGGCTTTGCACCGCAATTGTCGACAAGCGTACTCGTTGACGCCACGGCAACGCCGGTGGTCGTAACCGCGCAGGCGAAAATGCTCGAAGGCTCGGCGCCGATTTTCTACACTCCCGGCGCTGACGCGCAAGGGGTGTATCACAACAACTATGTGCTCTGGGAGCTTTATGGTCCGGAGGAGGAGGACTATTCCAACCTGTGGCAAGAGTCCTGGAATGCAAAGGTTTTGGAAAAAAACGGTTCTGCGGAGGTTGAATTAAAATTCACCATCAATAGACCCGGAACCTATCGCCTGCGCGCAGCCACAGCGGATCTGGCGGGAAGAAGCGCTGTGGCTTGGCAAACGATCTCTGTTGCGCGTTAAGTTTGTGGGCTGCTGCAACACCCGCGCTCTGCGCGGCGATGGACCAGGAGGTTTCGCTTGATTCCCATGGCCTCGGGCGCTATATTTTTCCTGAGCAATGCCCGGCTATCAATTGGAATGATCACTAGACGGATGAATCATGAAGATAAAAATCTTTTTTTCCCTTCTGCTCGTCAGCATGGCCGGCGGCCGGCTTGACGCCCAGTCCGCAGGCCGGGAGTGTTTTGATGCCCATTGGAAATTCCACTTGGGCGACCTGCCACACGCTGAACAACCGGGTTTTCCCGATCAGGAGTGGCGCGACCTGGATCTGCCCCATGACTGGAGCATCGAAGGGGATATGAAGCCGGACCATCCCGCCGGCGTTTTAGGCGCCTCTCTGCCCGGCGGCATCGGCTGGTATCGCAAGAGCTTTACAGTCGACCGCTGCGCCGGCAAATACCGGTATATCACTTTTGACGGCGTTTACATGAACAGCACGGTCTACCTCAACGGCCATCAGCTGGGCTGCCGCCCTTCCGGTTACACCACTTTTCATTATGATCTAACGCCCTTTCTGAAAGATGGCTGGAATGTCATCGCTGTTCGGGTCGACAACTCGCTGCAACCCAACTCCCGGTGGTACTCGGGTTCCGGCATCTACCGTCACGTCTGGCTTACGACCACTTCGCCGGTCCACATCGATCCCTGGGGCCCGTATGTGACCACGCCGCGGGTTTCCGCTGTATCGGCTTTGGTACGGATCGAGACTGCTATAGTCAACCAGAGCAGCAAAAATGCGAATCTGCGCTTGGAAGCGGCCATTCTTGATCCTTTAGGAAACGAGGTCGCTGCCGGAAAACGATCCGCACAAGCGGCGGCCAATGGGCAGGTTACGGTCACGATGCAGTTGCCGGTCGCA
The DNA here is from genome assembly GCA_029565685.1 of bacterium. Taxonomy (GTDB): domain Bacteria; phylum Zhuqueibacterota; class Zhuqueibacteria; order Residuimicrobiales; family Residuimicrobiaceae; genus Anaerohabitans. Next base: position 46,034 of record JAKQNR010000025.1, read on the forward strand.
AGGCCGAATCTCTGGGATGTGGATCAACCCAATCTCTACCGGCTGGTGAACCGGGTATACCAGGGCAAGGAGCTGATGGATAGCCACACCACGCCCTTTGGCATTCGCACGATCTCTTTTAGGCCGGACAGTGGTTTTTTTCTCAACAACCGTTGGGTGAAAATAAAAGGAGTGTGTCAGCACCACGATCTGGGATGTCTGGGCGCAGCGGTCCATCAACGGGCGTTGGCGCGTCAACTGGAGATACTCAAAGGCGTAGGCTGCAATGCGCTGCGCACCAGCCACAATCTGCCGGCGCCGGAGCTGCTCGATTTGTGCGATCGAATGGGCTTTCTGGTCATGGTGGAGGCCTTTGACGTCTGGCGCCTGGCCAAGATGAAATACGATTATCACCTCTATTTCAACGAGTGGCATGAACGGGATCTGGCGGACATGGTTCTGCGTGACCGCAATCATCCTTCGGTCATACTGTGGAGCATCGGCAACGAGATTCCGGAGAAGAATCACCTCCGCTACGGCGGCGCGGCCATCGCCGCTGAGCTGAACGCGATCATCAAGCGATACGATACGACCCGATACACCACCTCAGCCTTCGCCGGCGTTTGGCGCGCCGATAGCACCCTGATGACCGACAAGGTGGATGTCATCGGCATCAACTATACCATCGAAAGATATCCGGAGGAAAAAGCGAAACATCCGCACGGCCTGTTCATCGCCAGCGAAACCACTTCGTCGTTGAGCAGCCGCGGGGTTTATCATTTCCCCGCAGACTCTGCGATTCTCAGAACTCCTGATCTGCAATGCTCCTCTTTTGATCACTGTGCGACTTGCTACGACCGGCCGTGGGCCTATGCCACTCAGACCACCTGGCGCGCGGTGAAAGAGACCCCCTATGTGGCCGGCCTGTTCGTCTGGACTGGCTTTGATTATCTGGGAGAACCAGCTTATCCCGTTTTTCCCTGCAACAGCTCAGCTTTCGGCATGGTCGATTTGTGCGGATTCCCCAAGGATGTCTATTATTTTTATAAAAGCCAATGGACCGACGAACCGGTGCTGCACCTTCTTCCGCATTGGAATTGGCAACAGGGCGATTCGATCGACGTGGTGGCTTACACCAATTGCGACGAGGTCAAGCTGTTCCTCAACGACCGGTTCCTCGGAGCCCAGGCCTTTGCCAATACGGCCATGAACTACCATACTCTGCAGTGGGACAGCGTGGTCAGCCTGGGACAGGGGCCCAAGCTTTCACTGAACTGGAAGGTTCTCTTTGAACCCGGTGTCCTGGTCGCCGAGGGCTGGAAGGATGGGAGACATATCGCCACTGATGTGGTGCGAACAGCAGGCGCCGCACGTCAAATCGCCCTGTCGGCCGATCGCCCCGTCATTCAGGCCGATGGAAAAGATCTTTCGTTTATCACCGTAGAGATCGAGGACGCACAAGGCACTCGGGTCCCTACAGCTGATCCGTTGCTGTTCTTCAGCTTGATCGGAGAGGGTCGGATCGCCGGCGTGGCTAACGGCAATCCGATCAGCCTTGAACCGTCACAAGGAAGACAACGTCGTGCGTTCAATGGCCTGTGCCAGGTGGTTCTGAAGAGCACTGGTCGAGCGGGCGAGATCGTACTCACCGTGTCGTCACAGGGATTGCCGGATGAAACCCTGCGAATCAGATCGGAATGATTTTTTATGGGTTTTTTATCGCCTGCGGGCGGAGAAAGGCGGCTTGTTCACAACAGCAGGGTTTTCTATCATCCTTGAGGATTTCTTCTCAGAGCGAATGGTGTGAGGCGATAAATTTAATGTTTCCAATATTTCGCTATGCTCTTTTCACTTGATTTTACAGGGATGATTGGGTAATTTTGCAATAGAGAAACTGCGGCAAAATTTTACGATTAATTTAAGGATGATTATGAAGCGTATAAAAATTTCCTTTGTTGTATTGCTTTTCGCCGGGCTGCTTTTTAGCTCCTGCAGCGAGCAAACGGTCGCCCTGTATGTGGCCCCCGGCAGCGGCACCGGCGGCAATGGGACCAAGGAGGCGCCGTTCAATAGTTTATCGCTAGCGCAGAAGGCGGTTCGCTCCCTGAGAAAAGAACGACCTGGCGTCTCGGTGGTGGTGGAGATAAAAGGCGGCGTCTATGAACTGCAAAGCCCCTGGATCCTCACCGCCGAGGATGCAGGAACAGAGGACGCGCCGGTGGTCTATCGCGCCGCTCGAGGCGATGAACCGGTTTTCACCGGCAGTCGTCCATTGGCACGCTGGCGCCGGCTGAGTGATCCGCGCAAGCTGCACCTGTTGACTGCAGACGTCAGAGAAAAAGTTTATGTGACAGAGGTGAAATCCGCCGGAATCTTGGACCTGGGCGACCCAACCGAGGCCGGCAAACGTCCGGAGCTGTTCTGCAACGGCCGGCTGCAAACTCTGGCCCGATGGCCCAACAGCGGTTTTGTTCAAGCCGGATTGGCCAAGGGCAAAACGATTTTACCGCCGACTTATATCAACAAACGCGGCACTGTGGAAGGGTTGTTTGAATATACGGATTCCCATCAGGATCGCTGGGCTGAAGAGAATGACGTACGCTTGTGCGGCTATTGGTATTGGGACTGGTGTGATGCCGCGCAAAAGGTCAAGGCCATCGACCCGTTGAAGAAGCTGATTGAAATATGCCCGCCCTATCATGGATACGGCTATCGAGACAGTCTGCGATATTTCGGATTCAACCTTTTCTCCGAGATCGATCAGCCGGGTGAATGGTATCTTGACAGAAGCGACGGGCTGCTCTACTGGTATCCGCCCGAGGGCACGGATCCGAACGGGGTCGAGCCGACGCTGTCGGCATATACCTCTCCGTACATGGTGGAACTGCAGGAGTGCTCTTATCTGACGCTGCAGGGGTTGACGTTTCAGGAAGGCCGGGGCAGCGCGATTTTGGTCCGCGGTGGAGAAAAGAACCTGATCTCGGATTGCCGGATCGAACGGTTCGGCCAGGACGGCATTCATGTTCAGGGAGGCGCCGGCCACGGCATTTCCGGCTGTCTGCTGGCTGACTTTGGCTGCGGCGGCATCAAGCTCCAGGGCGGCGATCGACGGACGTTGACGCCGGCCGGCCACTTTGTGGAGCACACGGTGGTGGAGCATTTTTCCCTGTTCAAGCGCACTTATGAGCCCGCGGTGCACATGGACGGCTGCGGTATGCGCCTCCGCAACAACCGCTTTCGTTTCTCCTCTTCATCGGCCATGCGGCTCGAGGGCAATGACTTTATCATCGAGTACAATCAGATCAGTCGGGTGGTCGACGAATCGGATGACCAGGGAGGCCTGGATATCTTTTATAATCCCTCTTACCGCGGCAACGTCATCCGCTACAACCACTGGTCGGAAATATCCGGCGGAACCCATCATGGCGCCGCCGGCGTTCGTCTAGACGATATGATCTCCGGCGTGGTCATTTACGGAAATGTTTTTGAACGATGCGGCGCCAGGGATTTCGGCGGCGTGCAGATTCATGGCGGCAAGGACAATCTGGTTGAAAACAATCTGTTCTACCACTGCACAGCCGCGGTCAGCTTTTCCTCCTGGGGCAGGGAACGCTGGCTGAAACAGCTGGATTCTCCGGTCATCACGAAGAAAATATATGAGGACGTGGATATCCGCTCCGCTGTCTATCAACAACGCTATCCTGAACTGAAAACCCTTCGCGAGAATCCAGATTGGAACACGGTAAAAAACAACCTGCTGGTGGCTTGTGAGAATGTTTTTCTCCGTGATCCTAAAAAAGGGGTCGCTGAAAACAATCCATCGCTGCGCTCCGGCGGCAAATCCGTGCAGGCTTTTTGCTCCGCCCGGGAGCTAAAGCCGTTCGGCCTAAAGCCGATCCCGTTCGATAAAATGGGCCCAAAGAAAAACAGGTGGGTAAAATAGTTGATTAAAATTCGCACAGGTTGGATCGATTTCTGAACGTATCGATGCGGAAAGCTGACCTGTTTCAAGGTCATGACGTCTTCATAATTCCTGAAGCACTTGGCTAAACTTGGAGGTCACCATGTGTTGCCATGCGATGAACCGACGAGAGTTTTTAACAACCAGCGCCGCCGGCGCGGCCGGGCTCAACCTGCTGACGCCCCCTTCCGTTTTTGCCGCTGAAAATCCCCAATGGCTGCCGGACGAACCGTTTGCCCGTTATGGCCGCGCCCTGCGTGTGCAGCCGGTTTTGTTGTACAACCTTTACCAACCGCGACCCACGACCTCCTGGCGTCCCTGGGGCGGATTGCATACTGAGAACGATGTAGACGAGGAGGCCGGCCGCATCAGCGGTGAACTGGAGGCCCTGAGAGCCAAGGCGGATTTTCCCATCTCTATTCTGCCGCTGCGCCGGGTGCGCAGCAAGGACCAGGCGATGCAGGCGCGGGACAGCAAGGAGTATGACGTCATGCTGGTCTATGCCGCTTCCGGCGACGGAGGGGTGTTGGAGGCCTGTTTTTCAGCGGAGCGAACCAATCTCCTGTTTGTGCGGCATCGCTCCGGTCCGGTCTATCTCTGGTATGAAACCGTCCACTGCCGGTTTCTGCGCAAAGGCGGCGAAAATTTCGAGGTGGACCGCTTTCGCGATCCGGCCGGCATGGATGTTCATGACGTGGTCGTCGATGAGTACGACGAATTGCTGTGGAAATTGCGGGCTCTGCATGGGGTGCACAATTTTATCGGCAAAAAGATCGTCACCCTGGGCGGCGCCTCCGGCTGGTGCTGCCGCCTGGCGCCGCAGGTGGCGAGGGAAAAATTCAAGCTGCAAATGATCGATGTGAGCTATGAAGAACTCAGCCGGCGCATCAAAGCGGCCAGGACCGACCGACGGCTCATGAGTTTGACGGAAAAATGGGCGAAACAGTATCTCAGCCTGCCTAATACCGCTTTGGAGACCGATTTTTCATTTGTCCGCAATGCTTTTTTGCTCTATGTGCTTTTCAAACAGCTGATGCAGGAAAACAACGCCGACGCCTTTACCATCAACGAATGCATGGGCACTGTGATGCCGCTGGCTGAAACCACCGCCTGCTTGAGTTTGAGTCTGTTGAACGATGAAGGCTATATGGCTTTTTGCGAATCGGATTTTAACGTCATCCCCTCGGGATTGCTGTTATATCATATCGCCGGCAAACCGGTGTTCTTGAATGATCCGACATACCCCCACCACGGAGTGGTGACCTGCGCCCACTGCACAGCGCCCCGGCGCATGGATGCGCGGACCTATTTCGACAGCCGCGTGATGACCCACTTTGAATCCGATTACGGCGCGACCCCCAAAGTGGATCTGCCGAGCGGCATGGAGATCACCATGATCTGTCCGGATGCGGCGCAAAAGGAGTGGATCGGCTTTAGCGGCAGAATCGTCGCCAGCCCCTTTTACGATATCTGCCGTTCGCAGTACGACATTGAAATACAGGGCGATTGTGAAAAGCTGTTGACCGACATGCGCGGCTTTCACTGGATGATGGCGTGCGGAGATTACCGCCGCGAGTTGGCCTATGCGGCGAGAAAGATCGGGGTGGAGTGGAACAAGGTTTAGGGCGCGTGATAGAATAAAAGAGGGCGGTGGATTTCAGGCGCAAAGGGTGACGGTACCCTGATAAAAGGATGGATGGATGAAAAATTTTCTATTGTCTTTTTGCCGGGTCGCCCTGGTGTATTTTTTCATAACGCCTTGTTCCATTGCGCAGCTCGTCTGGAGCGTGCCTGCCACCGCATCAATTCCAGCGACGGCTGTTCCGGGTTCTTCTCGACTGGGCGATTTTTTCCTCTGCATTCGGGAGATGAATGGCGCTATACGGTGGCGAATGCCGGCGCCGATGAATCCTACCCCGATGTGACCTGGACGGTGTTCGAAGCAGTTCGATTCAACGGCCGCGAGTATTTTGCTTTCGGATCGGATAACCGGTATCCAGAGTACTATTGCGCCGATTCTTCAGGAAAGGTGTACAAATGGAGTCACGGTTACGAGACCATCTGGTTTGATTTTACTAAAGCCGAGAGCGACAGCTACAAGGTCGAGCTCCCGGGTGAAAATATACGTTACCTGGCAAAGGTGCTCGGAAAAAACGAAACGGTTGAGACCCCAGCCGGCAAATTTACAAAATGCATTCATTTATTTCTTTTTTGTCCTTTTGCGATTGATAGTGACCTGTATCTGTGGTTTGCCGCCGGCGTCGGGATCGTAAAATGGATCTCCGCTCTTTCCAATGACATGCAACTGGTCTCGGCGACGGTGAACGGCAACCGGTATCCCGAGGCAGCGGAAGCAAAGAATCGTTTGGCTGGATTTTATTATGAGAAGGCCGATTCCATCGCTCATACGATTTTCGCTGATCCTAAACTTGTGATAATGGAAAGTGATAGTGCCGATACGCTGGGTACAACTCCTTATTGGGAGTATCATTTTTGGGGAAATCATCATCGAGCTAAGATTTATCTTGCAACGGACAGCGTCGCATGGGACTCAACGCTCTTTTCATTAACCGGAACGGCGCCTCTTCAGCCTGCGGATCGGACGGTGTGGTTTGACAGCGATAGCGCCATGTCCATCGCAGAAAAGTATGGCGGCAGGGCGTTCCGTTCAGCCTGTCCGGATTACTCCATCACTTGTGAGCTGGGTCGTGATGTCGTGCCTTTTAACGAGTGGTTTATCACCTATCGCTCTACTAGCAAACCGGCAAGGTCTTTTTATATCTCCATGAATGCGCGGACAGGCGAGGTCTCGACACATTGGACCACTGGGATAAACGTCGCTCAGGCTCCAAAAGCCTTTCATCTCGCGCAAAATTATCCCAATCCGTTCAATGGCCTCACGGCCATCGAGTATAGCCTTTCGCAGCCAGGCCGGGTGCGGCTCTCGGTGTTCAATATCGCCGGGCAATGCGTGGCCACCCTGGTGAACGGCCTGCAGCTACAGGGTTCTTATCGCAGCGTTTGGGATGCGTCGGAACAGGCCTCGGGACTCTATTTTTACCGTCTGCAGATGAATGACTTTGTGCAAACACGCAAGATGGTGTTGGCGCACTGAACTACAAGCAGGCTTTGATTTTCTATTTGAGGTTAAAGCCATACGTCTAAAACATCAAAAGCAAAACATTTTTGGACGAATTTATTTAGGCGTAACGAAAGACGCTCATTCAGTTCGTCGATAGATTCCTCGCCCTCTTTTTATATTGTTTAAACTCACGATATGGGATTTCGGGCTCGGAATGATAAGCCTTTTCTATTTTCTAAATTCTATCTTGAACAAGTACGATTGGAGGTCCCATGCGGTTTGACAAAATCGGCTTGACGAATGCACAGCTTCGCAATTTCATTCTCTGTTTGGCTGCTTTCAACTTTTATGCTGCTGCAGGCACTGACTCGACCTCCAGCCACGATCGGAAAAATGCAAAGATTTACTGGCAGGCCCATCGCGGCGGCGGCACCCACGACCGGCCGGACAACACCATGGCTGCCTTTCAGTATGCCTGGCAACTGGGCGGCATTCCGGAGGCCGATATCCGCACCACGCGCGACGGCGTGATCATCTGCCTGCATGATGAGACCCTGGCGCGCACCACCGATGCACCGGCTGAAGTCGCTTCCGTCAAAGCCCACCTGCTCGACTTTGGCGAGATTCGCAAATGGGATGCGGGGGTCAAGTTCGCGCCGGACTATCAGGGCGAAAAAGTTCCCTCGCTGCTGGAGGTGCTCAATGCCATGAGCGGTCAGCCGGAACGGGAGCTCTATATGGATATCAAACAAGTGGATCTGGTGAAAACCGGCCGTCTGATTGATTCCCTGCATGTGGCTAAACAGATTCTGGTGGCCAGCCCGAAACAGGCGGAATGTAAGACGCTGAGAAGTCTGGCCGCTGGAGTGCGCAGCATGCTGTGGATCGGTGGATCAGCGCAAGAGATCGCGGATAAATTCGCCCGTGCCGCAGAGAACGGCTTTGATGGGCTGGACCAGGTGCAGATCCATCTCAACGATCGTAAGGAACCCTCGCCTTGGCGCTATGAGGTGGACCCTGCGCTGCTGCAGGATGCGTTGCAGCAAACCGCTAGAAACGGGATCGATCTGGAGGTCTTTGTCAAACAGTTTACCGAAGCCGACCTCCATGCCCTGCTCGATCTCGGCATTCGTTGGTATGCGACCGATGAGCCGCGACGTTTCGCGCAATCGGTGCAAAACTGGCGTAAGCAGAAAACCGCTGACCCGTTGCTTAAGGGAGAATGAAAGTATGAAACCGTCCATTGCCGCCGAATCTCTTCGCGAACATGTTTTTTCCATTCCGATCATCGACACCCATGAACACATTCCCGATGAAGGGGTCGCCTGCGCCAACCGTTTGGGATTTTTCGGTCTGTTTGAGCATTATGTCTCATCGGATCTGGTCTCCGCCGGCATGCCCAGGGAAAACCTCGAAGCGCTGCGCAATCCGGATAACGGATTGACGCCGCAGCAGCGATGGGCGCTGATGGCCGACTGGTGGCCGTATGTCCGCACCACCGGCTATGGCAGGGCCATGCTCGAATACCTGCACCAGCTGTTCGGCGTCGAGGACGTCAACCCGGACACCGTGCTCGAGCTGTGCCGCCGTATCGACGAAGCGCACAAGCCGGGCTGGTTCCGAACCGTGCTCAAGGACAGGGCCAATATCGATAAGGCGCTGGTCATCCGTTGGCCCGGCCAGTCTGTGGAGGTGGACCGGGAGCTGTTCCGCGCGGTGCCGATCCTGGACCATTATGCCATGGTCGGCACTCGCGCTGATCTGGCGGAATTGGAAATAGAGTCCGGCGGTTCCATTCAAACCCTGGATCAGTTAATGAACGCACAGGAGGAGCGGCTCGAGTCATTCACCGCCAAGGGCATCGTGGCGGTCAAACTGTTTTTAGCCTATCGACGAACCCTGCAGCTGGACCGCTACTCCAAGATCGAGGCCGGCCGCGTTTTCGACCGTCTGTGGCTTTCACAAAAACTCGACCTGACCCTGCAGGACTTGAAACCGCTGCAGGATTTTATGACCCGGCGATTGATCGGTCTGGCCGCTGAGCGCGGACTGCCGATACAGATCCACACCGGCTTGCAGGAGGGCAACGGCAATTTTATCGAAAATTCCAAACCGACTTTATTGACCAGCCTTTTTTTCGATTTTCCCGACGCTCGCTTTGATCTCTTTCACGCGGGCTATCCCTGGGCCGGCGAAGTGGCCGCGTTGGCGAAAAATTTTACCAACGTCTACGCGGATCTGTGCTGGATGCCGGCGGTTTCCCCAGCTTTTATGGCCCGGGTTCTGGACGAATGGATAGAGACCATTCCCGCGAACAAGATCCTCGCAGTGGGCGGCGACTCGAACTATGTCGAGGGCGCCTTTGGCCACTGCACCATCGCCAGGCGCGTGGTCAGCGATGTTCTCAGCCGCAAGGTAGCCGGCGATTATCTCACCAGCGCAGAGGCGCATTGGCTGGCGAAGCGCCTTTTGCGTGAAAACGCCCGAGAACTGTTTCGCCTGAATCAGGAGACTGTTGAATGAAAATAAATCGCTTTGTCCTCCACCGGTTTTTCCTCATCCTCATCCTATGCGCTGCAGCGCTGTGGTGGCAATGCAGCGCTGAATCCGGTCTGCAGATTCGAACCGCGACCTGTGAATATTTAAAAAATCCGGTCGGCATCGACGTCACCCAGCCCCGCTTCAGCTGGACGTTTGCGGCCTCCGGCAGGGGGCAGGTACAGACCGCCTATCAGCTGCTGGTGGCTCTGGATCCCGCGCTGTTGAGCGAAAATAAGGCGGACCAGTGGGACAGCGGCCGGATCGAATCGGACCAATCCAGCCATGTTCGCTATGCCGGCAAACCCTTGCGCAGCCACCAGACTTATTATTGGCAAGTGAGAGCCTGGGATGGTCAATCCCGTCCATCCGCGTTCAGCAAGGTGCATACGTTTACCACCGCTTTGCTGACGCCGGATCAGTGGCAGGCCCAGTGGATCGGCGCGCCGGGCGGCAAGGATCCTGTCAATGAACAAGGTTTTTATGACCAGCCGCTCGCCATGGATGAGGAGGGGGATTCCATCCGCTATAATCCGCGGTCGCTTCTGCTGCGCAAGTCGTTCCACCTCCAGCGGCCGGTCAAACAGGCGCTGCTCTATGTCTCAGGGCTCGGCTACTATGAGTTGAAGGTGAACGGAGAAAAGATCGGCGATCAGGTGCTGGCGCCGGCCAAGACGTTCTATAAACGAGTGGTGTTGTACGATGTCTATGATGTCAGCGCACAGATCAAGCCTGGTGCAAACGCCCTGGCATTGATGCTGGGCAACGGCTGGTTCAATCCATTGCCCAAATGGTGGTCCTGGCGCATGCAGTGGTACGGCGCCAAACGGGCGCTGCTCCAGCTTGTCATCGTTTTTCAAGACGGCGGCACGCAGGTGCTGTGTTCCGATTCCAGTTGGAAAACAGCGGACGGTCCGGTACTGAGCAGCTGCATCTATGACGGCGAGATTTACGACGCCAATCAAGAGATTCCAGGCTGGACAACGGCGGATTTTGACGATAGCGGTTGGAAACCGGCTGCGGTGCTGTCGCCTCCCGGCGGCCGGCTGGTTTCGAGTCTTTTGCCGCCGATCAAGATCACAGAAAAGCTGCAGCCCCTTCGCATCACCCAACCTCAGCCGGGCATTCAGGTCGTGGACATGGGGCAGAATTTTGCCGGGTGGTTGCGGGTCCGCTTCAAGGGAACCAAAGGCGAAAAAGTGACCATCCGCTATGCAGAGCGGGTTTTGGCCAACGGCCGAATCGACCCCAGGTCCAACAACCTGGCTGCTGCCACGGATGTGTACATCATGAAGGGTGCGGCGGAAGAGGTTTATCAACCGCATTTCACCTATCACGGCTTTCGCTATGCGGAGATCAGCGGCCATTCAGCTGAATTGACCGAAGAGCAAGTGGAAGGACACGTGGTCCATTCCAGCGTCGAACCGGCCGGAGAGTTCCGCTGCAGCAGTGAACGGATCAACACCATCCGCCGAGCGATCCTGTGGTCGCAGCGCGCCAACCTGATGGGTTTGCCCACGGATTGCCCTCAGCGGGACGAACGTCTGGGATGGATCGGCGACGCCCATGTGACGGCCGAAGAGGCGATGTATAATTTCAACATGGCCCTGTTTTATCGCAAGTGGTTAAGGGACATTCAATCCACTCAAAGCGAGAAAAACGGCGATCTTCCCTACATCTCCCCGCGTCCCTTTACCGACGGCAAAGGGACGCCGGCGTGGAGCAGCGGCTATCATTTACTCGTCTGGTATGCCTATCAATATTACGGCGACCGCGATCTCCTCGCCGAGCATTACGACTCGATGCGCCGGTACGTGGATCATCTGTCGTCCATTGCGACGGATTATATTCTGCCGATGGATGAGTACGGCGATTGGCTGAGCGAAAACGCCGACGGTTGGTGGCAGCGCGGTGAACCTTTGTCCACTTCCACCGGCTATTTTTATTATACGGCGGACATCCTCGCCCGTGCGGCGGAAATTTTAGGCCATCGACAAGATGCGCTTACCTATCGCAGGCTTGCGGAGAACATTAAAAAAGCCTGGCATGCCCGCTTTTACAATCCCGACAAGGGACACTATGAGAACGGCAGCCAGTTTTCCAACGCCTTTCCCCTCTTTCTCCATATCGTGCCGAAAGCGATGCAAGAGTCGGTGCTGGACAGCCTGATCAGCGATATTTTTCGGCGCAAAGGACATCTGAGCACCGGCATTCTAGGCACCAAGTATATGCTCGAAGCGCTTTCCGATGCCGGACGCTCGGACATCGCCTATCTGATGGTCATGCAACCGGATTATCCGGGTTGGGTGCATCTGCTCAAAGACGGGCATACCACGCTCTCCGAACAGTGGAACCGGACCGGCTCCCATAACCATGTCATGTTCGGCAGCGTGGATGCCTGGTTTTACAAGGTGCTGGCCGGGATTCAGCCGGACCCTGCTGCGCCGGGATTCGAACATATCCTGATCAAACCCTATGTGCCGTCCGGTCTCTCCTGGGTCAAAGCGCGGCATGAGAGCATTCGAGGATTGGTGAGCTCGCACTGGCGGGTGGAGGGGGACCAGCTCACCCTCGAGGTGTCGATCCCGGCCAATTCCAGCGCGACCATCCATGTGCCTGCGAAATCTGTACAGTCCGTACAGGAGAGCGGCAAACCGGTGCAAAACCGCAAAGAGATCTTTTTTGAACGCATGGAGAACGGCTATGCGGTTTTACGGGTGGGCTCCGGCGAATATCGTTTTATTTCTTTCGGCATCTCCGGGATGCTGGATCCGGTCTTTGTCGCCAACCCGGTCATCACTCCGGTCGATACGTTTATTCAGCGGCCGGATAAAGCCGTTGTGCGCATAGAGTGCGAAACGAGGGGCGCTGAAATTCACTACACGCTGGACGGCAGCCGGCCGACGGAAACGAGCAGCCGTTATACCAAACCGATCGTTATAGAGGAGAACGCGGCGATTGTGGCCAGAGCCTTCAAGCAAGGAAGCCATTCCAGCTTTAGCAGCGAATCCCACATCCACTTTGTCGATCCCAAAGCGAACGGCCTGCGCTATCAGCTTTATGAGGGCAAATGGACCGCTCTGCCCGACCTGTCCGGCTTGAGCCCGCAGGCGGCCGGAATCGCCTTTGGCTTTGACCCGGACAAGCTGCCGGTTCCCGGTTTTGATTTTGCGCTCGCTTTTGATGGTTTTCTCGCAATCGATCAGCCCGGCTGGTATACTTTTTATACAAAATCCAACGACGGCAGCCGCCTGTACATTGACGGAAAGATGGTCGTCGATAACGACCTGGAACATCTGGTGCAGGAGCGAAGCGGAAAACTATTTCTGACCGCCGGCCGGCATCCTTTGCGTGCGGTTTATTTTCAATCGGGAGGCGCCAGGGCTTTCCAGGTGCTGTATGAGGGACCGGGCATGATCAAGGCCGTTATTCCGCCGGTCAAGCTGTTTCAGAATCAGACGGATTAACGGGCAAGAATGGGCAGGAGATTTGGCAAATCTTAAACAAAAAGGAAACCATGCATGATCGCGTTATCCCGTTTCGGCCGGCTTTCAATTCTGGCCGCCGGCTTTTCCACCCTTGCCTGCACGTCGAATAAAGACTTTTTCACTGACCAGGTTCTTGCAACCATACCGGCAAGGATTCCCTATTCGGCGGAGTATAAAAATCATCTTCAGGGCATGACGACAGACTATCAGCGTCATCTTTACTGGTCGCACACCACTGTGCTGGTGAAAACAGACCTTAAAGGCGCTATTATTAAATCCATCAGCGTTCCCGACCATCATGGAGATCTGGCCTATCATCGAGGCAAGCTCTATGTGGCTGTGAACCTGGGACAGTTTAATGAGAAACCCGGTCTAGCTGACTCCTGGATCTATGTCTACAAGGCGGAGGATTTGCGGTTTGTGGAGAAATATCCTGTGCCTGAGGTGGTCCATGGCGCCGGAGGCATCGCCATTCATCAGGACCAATTCATGGTCGTGGGCGGTCTGCCCGGACTTGCGGGTTATGATAAAAATTTCGTCTATGAATACGATCGCCGTTTTCATCTGAAAAAAATCCACGAACTCGAGAGCGGCCCTACCCGCCTGGGGATTCAGACCGCGGCCTGGTTCAACGGATTCTGGTATTTCGGCTGTTATGCGTCGGAGAAACATCCCGATGGCGTGGTGCTCAAGGCTGGGATGACGGCTCACGGCTGTTTGCAGCTGGTCGACAGCTATGAGATGGATATGTCCTTCGGCCTCATCGGCCTGGAGGCAAACCGGTTCCTCTGTTCAAACCGCTCGCTGGACCATGCGGCCGCTATCCTCGAATTGAAGCATTGAGCCAAGGTTGGATTTATTTTTTACTACACACCGCCACGATGTGGTCGGAAGGCAGCTCGCCGGTGTGCAGTAGAATATCCTCCACTTCAAAGAAAAGAGCCAGCCACTTTTCAGCTTCAGGATCGCCGGGGAGGAAATGATGGGCGATCTCGTAGAGCAGCAGATGCAGCACCGTGCCGCCGTATTCCTTCATCTCGACGATGTCGAAATGGATGGCCAACTGGGAAAGAATGTTTGAAGATTCCACCGCTTCGGAGGGATCGTTGTAATGCATTCTCCACCGGCTCGGCCTGAACACCTCTTTTTTTATTTCACCGCTGGCCCACTTGGTTTTAAATTTTTCCGGAAGAATGCGCAGCAGGCTGTTGACCACGGCCAGCTGCCGGTCGGTCCATTGAAAGCGGCTGGGGCCGACGAATTCGTGCAGGATGAAAAGCCCGCTGGGTTTGAGAGAGCGGTCGATGGCGGTCAGCACCCTGTTGAGCGGGGAGAAATGGTGCAGGGATTGTTCCACCAGGGCCACGTCATAGGAGCTGTCCGCGATCTGCAGTCTATAGATGTCGCCGACCGCATAATGAAGGATGCGATCCAATCCTTGTTGTTCGGCCGCCTCCTTCGCCCGGGCGATTCTAGGCGCCGAGAGGTCGTAGGCATCGATGCGGGAAAAACGGCCGGTCTCCGCCCAACGGATTTCCGCTGATCCCGTTCCACAGCCCAGTGAAAGCGCGGTTACGGTTCGGCCGGCCAGATATTTTTCCGCGATATAGCGATAGCTGGTGATCCGGCTGTCGCCGGTGATCAGCCGGTTCCAACGGTTTTGAACTTGCGGAAGGTCCCACCAGTTGATCGGCGGGGTGTCGGTATGCGCCCAGGCGGTCATCACTTTCCGCCGGCGGTTTTGCATCAGCCGCGATGCTATTCTCGCGGCGACTCGACGGCCTTTGCTGAACAGATCGAAAAAATCATGACGGTTGATTAAATTTCGCAACATGGTTTCTTGTTTTGCTCCTGCGGTCAATCAACAGCCGGTTGCCGGATGAACCTGACCGCATTCGAGGGCAGAGGTGATTATTCAGGATTCATCTTTAGTTGATTGAGATCCAGCGGCTGTCCGGATTCGTCGCACACCCGAAGGCACGCCTCCCAATTCCCGCCCTGGTTGAGCACCTTGAGCAGAATCCGGTTCTTTCCTTGCTTCAGTGTGGTTCGCACGACATCCTCATCGATGGTCAGCGTGCGCGGTATCCAATTCTCGTGTATCATGTCGCCGTTGAGCCAAAGCGCGATGCCATCGTTGCTGCCGGCTTTCAGGATCACGGGTTGATCCTGAGGCACGGTGATTTCCGCCCAGGCGTAAGCGGCCGCCTGCTTTTTGCCAAAGAGGTCGGCAAAAGGGATGAGCGGGTACAACCCTTCTGGTTTAACTTTTTGCCAGCTCGCGCTGAGCGAATCGAACAGCTGTGTTTGGGAAAAATCGATTCGTCGTTCCGGGAAATAGACGGTTTCTTCCGCTTGGTTGTTCACATTGGGAAAGGGACCGGCGATCCACCAGTGGTTGATGAATCCCGCCTGCCGGCTGGCCGCGGTCAACGATGCGGCATCCCATTTTTCACCCGCTGCCTCCATGGCTTTGAGCACGCGATCGACCGCATAACGATGCGGAGAAAAAGGCGCTGCCAGGGCGAGCCATTCTTTGGCTGAGGCGCTGTTTTTATCCCTGGCTTGTTGAAAAGCGGCAGCCAGAATATAGGTGGAGGCGGCCTCCATCAGCGCCGGGTTCTGCAGCAGGGGCTTGACCTCCGGCATCAGGGTGGACGGATTGCTCTGCGACAGGCGGTACAGCAGCTGCTTATGGTTCAGTACGCCGATGGGTTCTGACAACAGCCGATGCAGCAACTGTTGGTACAGCGCCTGATCCGGTTCGATCTTTTCCGCCAGCAGTCGCAACGCCTGTGCGGCGGCCCGCCGTTCCAGATCACTGCCGCCGGCCATGGCGGCGCGCAACGAAGCCGCCTCGTCCTTGCCGGCTGGCCCATCCAGAAAAGAAGCGATGGTTCTTTGCGCCTGAGCTTTGTCCGCTCGAATAGCCGTAACCAGGAATTTCAGCCACCCCGAAGGCGGCTCCGCCAGCGTCAGGTAAAGAGGGCGCGGGGTGAGGATCAATGAATGGTCGTCCATCTCCTGCACGGCTCCGTCCTGGTCCACCATCGTTCGGATGCGCAGGTCCGCGCCTAAATCCAATGGATGCGGATCGGCGATGGTCCATGCAGCCAGCTTGATCTCATCCTTCTGGGTGAACAGCAGCACAAAGTCGTCTGCATCTGTGACGTCGATCCGTCCCTGCGGCATCCAACCGCTCAGCTGCGTGGTCAGGGTCTTCATGGCGGTGTAGGCGGGTTTGGCCGCATAGTCCCAGGTGACAGTGCCAAAGTGATGTTCGATCTCTTTCGGATCCTGGCCGTCGTCGTGCCAATCGTACCAGATGCTGACGGGCACGCCTGTCGCCATGTTGCTGAGCCATTGCCGCGCCAGATAATTGCCCTGCAGGAGCGGCGAGAGCGTGACAGCGGAATAACCCCATTCGCCGCTTAAAACCGGTATTCGCTTGGCAGCCGGCCTATAGGTTTCGATTAGCATTTTCAGCATCTCATATTCCGGCAACGCGGATTCCGGCCCAAGCCGGGCGTTGCGATAGGGGTGGACGCTGACGCCGTCGACGAGCTCCAGCAACCCCCTGTCAAAGCAGGCTTCGAGAAAAGGGAAATCAAACCCCGAGACCGCGGGCGCGACGATGCAGGCGTCACGGTCATGCTGCCGGATCGCCGGCGTGACGGCCCGGCACCAGGCCATATAATCATCCACATTGGGTTGCGGCGTCCAGAAATGATCCAGGTTGGGTTCGTTCCATAGCTCCCAGATAATCTCTCGATCCGCATAACGGGCGCTGAGCGCGGAACAGAACCGGGCATAGGCCCGGCGGCCGCTCTCTGAAAAGGGCGCGAGCCCATCATCGTAGAGGGGGTTGCCATAGTTGATGATGAACAGCAGGCGGATTTTGCGCTGATCCAGATTTTCGATCAAGCGATCGATCGCGCGGAAATTGTATTCCCCGCTGTTCTTTTCAACCGCAGCCCAGGAGACATCCATGCGAACGATGCCGATGCCGGCTTGCTCGATCATCTGCCAGTCTTTTTCACCGCCTTGATAGAAATGGATGTTGACGCCGACGCCCTGGGGCACTGTTCGCATTTGCACCTGCGGGTGAATTTGGGGCTTAACCCGCGCGCTTTCCTGACAGCTCGCCATCATCAGCGCAAGAGACAGCAACGCACTGAAAATTGTTTTTTTCATCAAATTTCGCCTGAGTTTGTCAATCGGTGCGACATTCGTTCGGTCCCATCGGGGATGCTGAAGCGGATCCTTCCGCTGCTTGATAATTTAAAAACCGGATGACTTTCATCAGTGGAAATATAAGCCGCGCTTTTTAGAAGAACAAACGATTTTTTGTTTCCGCCGCGTCGTTTGAATCTCTGCGTCAGCCTTCACGGCCATTCGGCTTGCTTTTTATCCGCCGCTGGCCAGGTTTTTAAATCGAAGCAAGCATCGCAGAACGGCCTATTGTCGAACGTCTAAGAGGCGGTCTGCTTTTTTTAATTTGAATGCCGCAGGGCATCCACTACTCGAGCGAAAGGCGTTTATGAATAACCGGCTTTTTTATTTTTTGTGTAGTGTATGTTCTGGTTGCCGTCTTATCACGCGGCGGTCGGCAGTGACGACAGGCTGGTGACCCTCTGTCATCAGCGGACAATGATTGCGGCAGTCGCTGGAACGTCGGGAATGACTGTATCGGACAATACCGTTTCGGGCATGAAAATGAAGGAACAGGAAAAGGGAGGTCAGTGTATCTGAGAGGTTAATAGTCAATGCGGAAATCACGGTAATGGCTGAGAGCGGAGGAGACAAAGGTCACTGATTCCACCAAGCCCCATCCGGGCCCTTTATGGCACCATTGCAGAAAGGCATCCAGCTGTCGCTCCGACCCCTCTGCCTCGATATAGACCCGGCCATCCGACAGGTTTCTCACCAAACCGGTGATGCCAAGGCTTTGCGCCTGGTGAACGGCGCTCCAGCGGAATCCAACGCCTTGAACCCGTCCCGATACATGGATTTTGTATAAACGTTTCTGTTCCGCCATGTTTTCGACCAACTATTCCTTGACAAACGCAGTGCTTTTAGCCTATATTTAAGCATCCTGCTTTCCCTCTCGGCGGTCTGCCGCCGGCCGGTGGTAGGCTCTAAAAACACAGGACGCTCTAATGAAACGGACCCTTCTATGACCCATTCCAAGCGGATGACTCGAGTCCTTGCTTGTCTGTTTTTTTTACTGCTGCTCGCCAACCTATATGTGTTTTTGACTCGTGAATGGGAAAGTTCCTTTTATCCCACATCCTATGCAACATTATACTATCCTGCCGATATTCCGACCATCCGTAAGTGGAAAGTCGTGGATCGCAACCATCTTCAGCTGTTTCTTCATGGCCAAGCGCGGGTGACAGAATGGCAGGTTTACACCGACGGCGGCCGGCCCCAGCGCGCTCTCGGCATGTCGCCGTCCTTTCAAGTCGATACCACGTTTGCCCAATTGCACGCCTATCGTCTCGTGCCTGTTCCAGCCGATGCCTGCCCGGCCGTGGAAGTGACCATGCAGTTCTATTCACGCGAGTTCTATGGTTCCCTGGGCATGCGCCGCAGCACGGATGCTTATATTGTACGGTCCAACGTCCCCTGTGGCGAATTCCGCCAATTCGCGCTTCAAGAGTGGGTGGATGACTATGCCTATGTCGGCAGGCAGGGGCTTGACGAGACCGACCGCCTGTTGCGCGAGGAGGTGGGCATTCGGCAGAACGATGCCACGTTTGTGCGCATGGAAAAGCTCACCCGCTATCTGCGCATCAAGCTCAAGGATGCGCGCGGCGTGCCCAAGGACGATGAACGCTGGATGAATCCGTGGCTGCTTTATCAGGAGATGGCGAGGGGCACAGGAAAAGGGTGGTGCACCCAACACGCGCAGATCTATGTCTATTGGGCGAACCGCGCCGGCATACCGACGCGATTCGTGTTCGGCGCCCGCACAGAGGACAACACCATTGTCTACACCGGGCATGCGTTCGCCGAATCGTTCATCAAGGAGCAGAACCGTTGGGCTTTTGTCGACTTGGCGCACGCCCACATTTACATCACCGACAAGAACGGCCTGGTGTTGAACGCTGCGCAGCTCTTTCATCTGAATCAGCACAATGCCTTTGACGGCGTTCGAGCGCGCCTGTATATGGACTGGGAATGGCCGACCAAGCTGGGGCTTGCCTTTTCCGATACCGTGGTGACGGTGCCCTACCCGCAGTGCAACGAAACCGTGCGCAATGAATTTACCTCGCACTCTATTCTGAAATACCGCCGGCCGCCGAATGTGGAGGACGTGCGCGAGATCTATACGGGATTTCTCCGTGATCGGACGTTTTTAACCGGCAACCTGGAACGCTACCTGTGTAAGCCGCAGCTTGCTTATTCGCTGTATCCGACGGAAGGGGTGCGGACTTATGCTATCCGCCGCATTCTATTTGCCGCCCTGGCGGCCAGTCTCCTGCTCTGGCTCTTTTTCAGCCTCTATCAGAGAAAACGGGCCGGCGCCGCCACCCGGGCACGAGATCCAGTCCGGTGGTGACCAGCATGCATTCCAAAGCCGGCGGCCGTCTTGTATACCGCCGGCGAGCAGGCTTTTAGAGCTTAACTTGCGGGCCAGGCGCGAACCAAAGACCGCCTGACCAACTTTTCATTCTTAACTCTGGAGTCCGCTATGGCAAACCGTTTCATCTTTTTCGTCGCCGGCGCTCTGGCCCTCCTTTTCGGCCATGTCGATGGTGCGGATGAACTGTTTAAACCGGACCATCGTTTGTGGACGCCGCAGCCGGATGAGGTCTATCTTCAAGAAGTATCTGAGAAAATAAACACGACCAGTCCGGTTACATCCATCGCCCTGTTCAAAGACAAACTCTTTCTTGTGATGCAGGGCTCGATCCATCGGCTGGACGATGGTGCGGTGATCCCCATGGCTCAGGCTCCGGCTGAAATCCGCCGGCTGATGGTTCTGCAGGAGCGGTTGTATGCGCTGTCTGAATCCGGTTTGCATCAGTGGGATGGAGCGGGGTGGAGGCGTTTGAGCGAGAGGCCTATTATTGATCTCTGCCTCCACCGCGGGGCGCTGCACGCCGCAACCGAGGAGGCGGTCTATCGCTGCACGCAGGGGACGTTTGTCGACATCGAGCCCAAAGGCGGCTATCTGTCCAGCGATATCACGGTGGTCATGGCTGATGGTTCGCAGGTGCTGAGCGATCCGGTGCGCCTGGGTCCCATCCAGCGCATCGCCTCCTACAGCGGCACGCTCTATGTCCTGCGGCCGGGAAAATTGGTGCTGTTCGACGGGCGTATTGTAAATGAAAATCATATCGATTGGGGCGAATTGGCTTCCCCCAACACCAACGATTTGCTGGCCGTGGGAAGCCGGCTTTTTATCGCTACGGATCGCGGGCTGAGCGTCTTGCGCGGTGCAGCTGTAACGACGATCAAGGGGACCGATGGCCTGCCGGTGGAAGAGACCACCTGCCTGACGCAGGGCTTCGATCATGACATATGGATCGGCACCACCACCGGCGCCGTGCGCATGCTCAAAAACGGTTGGCATTACTTTGGGCCCGAACGCTGGTTGCCGGCGGACCATGTTCACGCGATTGCGGTGGAGGGCCGCACGGTGGCCATCGCGACCGACGGCGGCGTCGGCCTGATTCGTTATGAACCCTATACGCTGGCTAAAAAGGCCATGTATTATGAACGTCGCCTCGAGGCATTCGGCCACAAACGGTTAGGCTTTATTCACTCTCTGTACAGGAACAAGGATACCGGCGAATGGATCCGTGAAATCAGCGATAACGACGGCGGCCACACCGCGCCGTATCTGACTGCGATGTGTTACAAATATGCCGTCACCGGAGATGAGGAGGCCCGCCGCGAGGCGGTCCATTCCTTCAAGGCCATGGTCTGGCTTGAACAGATTACGCAGAAAAAAGGCTTTGTGGCGCGCGCCATCTGGTCGACCACCGGAGACCAGGACAGAATGGCTCGTCAGGGTTCCGGAGGCCTGCCGGCGAAATGGTATCCCAGCAAAGACGGCAAATGGTACTGGAAGGGCGATACCTCCAGCGACGAGATCGATGCGCACTTTTACGCCGTGTCGCTGTTCCATGATCTGGTCGCTCAGGGCGAGGAAAAAGAACTGGCCAAACAGCATCTGCTTCGCATCGCTGATCACATCATTGCCAACGGATGGGTGTTGCGCGACATGGACGGTCAGCCGACACGATGGGGTCGATGGGATCCAGACTACCTGCTGCGTCCCTACGGCTATGTGGCCCGCGGCTTGAACGGCATGCAGGCGCAAACTTATATGCTCACCGCCCTGGCCCTGTCCGGCGGCAACAAAAAATACCAGGACGCATTTGATCAGTTGATGCGCTGGGGGTATCAGAATTATACGGTGCGGCAAAAGATCACTTTTCCGCCGGAAGACATCGCCCCCTGGGATGATAATTTGGCCAATTTCTGCTATTATACCCTGTTTCGCTACAGCCGGGATACGGAGCAGTTTCCGATCTACCTTCGCAGCCTGGAGCGAACCTGGGAGCTGAAGCGGCTGGAGCATGTTCCCTGGTATAATTTCACTTATGGCGCCGTCACCGGCAACGATTGCGAAGTCGAGCGCGCGGTTCAGCATCTGCGCGAGTGGAGTCTGGATTGTATCGCCCACCGCTATACCAATTCTCACCGCGATGACCTCTATCCAGAGCCGGGTTATACGAACTATGGCGGCGGGACCAGAGCCATGTCGCCGCGCGAGATATCGACCGGCAGTTATGTGATGCCCTATGACGGCGGCAGCGGTGAAAATAGAATGGCGGCGCCCACTGGTTTTCTGCGTGATTATTGGATGGGACGCTATCACGGATTCATCTGCGCGCCCGCTGTTCAGGCGGCTGAGTTGATCTCTGTGCCGATGCAGGACGCAGGGAGTCACGGCGCTAAACCCTACAGCGGGCCGCCGCGTCCGGACATCAGACTGCGATGAACCTTTTGTTAAGACAGATGCAGGAAAAAACGATTGCGTATTCCGTAATTTCCATCGCACCATGTTCAGCCTATAACAAAATCGAGGAATAGAAATGACCAACACCATCATCTACCGCTATGACGCGTTGAAAAACTTTTGTGAGGATGCGTTTAAAAAACTCGGATTTTCACCAAAGGACAGTGAAATCATCACCGATGTCCTGCTGCTCTCTGACCTGTACGGCATCGAATCGCACGGCATGCAGCGGTTGGTGCGCTATCACAAGGGCATTGAAAAAGGCATGATCAAGGTTGACGCCAAGCCGGAGATCGTCTTTGAAACCCCGGTGTCCCTGGTCATCGACGGCCATGACGGCATGGGACAACTCAATTCCCATTTTGCCATGACCCGGACCATCGAGAAAGCGCAAAAAGCGGGCGTCTGCATCGCCACCGTGCGCAACTCGAATCATTTCGGTATTGCGGGTTATTACGCCAAGATGGCGAGCGACAAAGGGTATATCGGATTTGCCATGACCAATTCCGAAGCGATTATGGTCCCGACGTTCGGCCGCATGGCGATGATCGGCAGCAATCCGATCGCTATGGCCATGCCGGCCAAGCCATACCCGTTTTTCTTCGATGCCTCCACCACCGTGGTCACTCGGGGCAAATTGGAGATCTATAACAAGAACAACAAGCCGCTTCCTGAAGGGTGGGCGCTGGATAAAAACGGCAAAGGTTCGACCGACGCAGCGGATGTGCTGAAAAATATCGTAGCCAAAGCCGGAGGCGGCATCATGCCGCTCGGCGGCGAATTCGAACGCACCGGCAGCCACAAGGGTTATGGATACGGCATGGTTTGCGAAATTTTTTGTTCGATTCTGTCCCAGGGCATCACCTCCAATCGCACTCATCAGGACGGCAAGGGCGGAACCTGTCACGGCTTTGCCTGTATAGACCCGAAAATTTTCGGCGATGCACAGGCGATCGAAGAAAAATTGTCCGCTTTTCTGCAGGAACTGCGCCAGGCCCCGAAAAGCGAGGGCGCGGAACGCATATACACCCATGGGGAAAAAGAGATTCTTGCTTATGCGGATCGCATGAAAAACGGCATCGCGATCAATGTCCACACCGTGGCGGAGATGGTCGATTTCTGTTCGTTTGTCGGCCTGGAGGTCAAACGCTATCTCGGCGAAGTGGACCTTGACGGCATTCAACGGGCCAGTTCCTACAAGTAACGGGCTTGTCGACGGGCCGCGCTGGTTTCGTGGCCCCTCGGGCAAAGGCGTTTTGCGAGTTTGATACCGAACATACCCAGGAGGTGAGCGAATGATCTATGGAGAGCTTTCCCGGAGGGATTTTTTTTCATCCACCCTGGCAGCCGGATCGGTGATGGCGTTCTCCGGACTGAACAGGGTCCTGGCCGCTGAGGCCGCTTCTTCTTCAACCAATACGCCCACGCGCATTCAAGTGGTCTATATGGCCAAACCCATTCCCACTTGGCCTTGTCCGGATCTCGATGTCAGGGCGGAGATAGACAAAATAGACCAGCAGCTGCGCGCGCTGCAAAAGCAATGCGGCCATCCTGTGCAATTCTGCGGCGGCCAGTTGGTGCGAACCGCGGACGACATGCCGGGATTTCTGGCCGGGGTTCAGCAGGTCGACGGCATTCTGGCGTTCAACCTCACCTCCACTTGCGGCCCGATGTTCTCGCCGATCGTATCCCTGGGCATTCCCACGGTGCTTTTTTCTCAGCCCTACAGCGGTCACGACTGGTCCACGGTTTCCGCTATGCAAAAACAGGGCAAAAAAGTGGAGGTTATCGCCAGCAGTGATTTCAACGATCTGCTGCCGGTCCTGCGCATTTTCGCTGCGCTGCGACGCACACGGCAGACGCATATCCTCTGCCTGCGTGCCGGCCAGGAGAAGAAATCTTCAGAGACCGATTTGGAGGCGCGTTTCGGTCTGCGCATCTCGCTGATGGATTATGCGGAGCTCAACGCGTTGTATGCACAGGCGGATGAAAAAACGGCCGCAGGAATGGCCGATGCGTTTATCGCCGGAGCGGTGCGCATGATCGAGCCCGGCCGCAAGGATGTGATCGATTCCATGAAGCTCTATCTGGCTGTCCAGGCGTTGTTGGCGAAACACGGGTCCGAGGTCATCACTATCGACTGTCTGGGAGGATTCAAGCGCAACGATCTGCCCGCGTATCCCTGCGTCGCCTGGACCATGTTGAACAACAGCGGCCGTATCGGCGTGTGCGAAGCGGACCTGCCCTCTACGGTCACCCAGGTGCTGCTGCAGTACCTGAGCGGCAAACCCGGTTTTGTCAGCGATCCGGTTATCGATACCAAAACCAACACGGTGATTCACGCTCATTGCGTCTCTGCTACCAAAATGGATGGACCGGAGGCTGCGGCTGAGCCCTATGCGATCCGCTCTCACATGGAGGACAACCGGGGTGTTGCCGTTCAGGTCAAGATGCGTGTGGGCCAGGAGATCACTCTGGCCAAGCTTGCGGACGCCGGCGTCATGCTCATCAGCACGGGAAAAATCATCGATAATCCGGAGGGGCCGCGCGGCTGCCGGACCAAGGTGACCACCCAGGTCGCTGATGCGGACAAGCTGCTGCATGATTACCGCGGCGGACTGCATCGTTTGATTTTCTACGGCAATTGGGTCTCCGAGGTCAAAAAGATGGGACGCCTGGCGGGATTTGAAGTGGTAGAGGAGATCTGAATCCCCTCTCCCGAGTGACCAGGGAGAAGGGATCGCAGACGGCTTTAAGCCGCAGGGAAATGCCCTACGGCCGCTGACTCCACGGAATCTCCATATCCAGCTCTTTTGGAGCCGCGGGGATGTAATACAGATCGAATTTCATCCAGTCTTTGCCGCCCGGGGCATCGTACAGATAGACCCGGGCGGTAAAGTCGTTCTTCACATCGGGTTGCTCAAAGATGAAGGGGTGGATCGGCCGCGAATAGAGATCCACGGGGATCACGGTCACCGGCTGCTGCGGCAGGGGGGTGAAAAATTCCGCCTCTTTGACCAACGGTCCGTCCCACTGCAGATGCTCGATCCAGTAGCGATCGCCTTTGATGTACAAAATATCGCGGCCGTCGATCTCCACCTCAAAGTGGAGGAACTTGACCGCACGGTCGCGGTGCTCTTGCAGGACCTGCGCGTAGCGCTGTTGCTGTCGGGCGAGCGTTTTTTCTATCTCTTTGTTGGTCGGCGCTTTGGCCAGCCGTTCTTCCGCCGCCAACCTGTCCCGCACCATCTCTTCCGCATTGCTGACAAGTTGATCGATGCCAAAGAGCTCATACTGGTATCCCGGAACCGCCTTGAACCGCTCGATGGTGCGGGTAAGGTGGGATAATGCGTGGACCAGGGAATCCCGCTGCGCCGGCGCCGGTTTTTCACGATAAGCGAAATAGGCGAACGCAGTTTCCACGTAAGAGATATTTGTCGCGATCAGCTGTCGTGTCATCTCCAGCGAGGTTTCGGTTTTGTCCGCCAGCGCCTGATCCGTGATGAGCGGTCGCGCCTCTTCGAACAGCTTTTGCATGCGGACCGCGGTGTCCAGGCCGTGATGCAGGTACATGAATGTTTCGTGTTGCCACGGCTTGCAGCGCAGATAGATCTCGTGGAGAAAGTCCATATGCTCGCGGCCATGATCCAATCCGGAATAGCCCATAGCCGGGAACTGGCCGACGCGCATGTGGATAAAGGAATTGAATTTGCCGTAGGACACCGGTTCGATGTGCAGGCCATATTGGTAGGCGGTCGGTGACAGCAGATGGATGGCGGCCATTTTTTCAGCCGCCTTGGCGCCGAAATGGATCGCGCAGTAATCGCGGGCGATGTCGTTGATGTCTTCGTTCAGGTTCCAGGACAGACGGTAGAGCACATAGCTGGTCATACTGCGCGTATTCCACGCGTCCATCCGTCCGCCGGCGAGAAAGCCGCTGCCGGTTACATTGTGCTCCGGCGATCGGGTGAAGGTCTGCAGTCCCGCCTGAAAATAGGCTGCGGGAAAGGTCGGAAAGATGTTTGATCCGGACCCTTCGTAATAATTCATCGTCTCGAAACCGACCAGAGTTCGATGGGGCGTGAGATTGAAGGTCGGATTGTAGGGTTGAAACCACCAGCGGTCCGCGGCGGTCACTTTCGGAATCAGATAGAGATTGCGCGTGGGGATCTCATCGGTGAATATTTTCTTAAACACGTCCGGCTGATTGTGCTGTTCATAGGACACCAGGCTCCAGGTGAAATGAAAATAGGTTTTGTCGAACTCGCCGACCACGACGTCATGTATCTTTTTGACAAACGTGCGAAACCGCGAATCCAGCGGCCAGAGACAGTCGGACGGTTCGTGCATCACGTCAAAGGCGCGATAGTCATCCCAGAATCCAGAGATGTCGTCATTGCACAGTTCGATGCCGTCGAGTTCCGGCAATGCGGTGAACAGCAGCCGGTACTTTTCCTGAAGCGCTTCCCAGAACAGCGAATCGCAGGGCGAGAGCGAAGCGCCGGTTTTTTCTATCAGCGAAGGGTGGAAGGTGAATTCGTTGGCAAAGCTGAAATACTTTAGATGCAGGCGGTGTGCATAGTCGATGAGCGTTTTGGTCTTCAGGCGGTTCTGCTCATTGCGCTCTCCTTCCGGTTGAGAATCCCATGGCGCCAGATCCAGCACCGCAGGGCCGGACACCCAATTGATAGAGTGACGCAAGGCGTTCTGCATCTCCTCTCGAGTTTCTCCGCCGCTGCCGCGACGGCCCCAGGCCAGACTGACCCGTATCGGCAGATCCGGTTTCCGTTTTGTCTGGATGGCCGGAAAACCCTTGAACACGCGCAATCGGTCCCATAGCCAATACAGTCCGTAGACATCGCCGATGAGAGAGCCGCCGGCGACCACGATCACTTTTCGGCCGTTGATCTCGCGGGTGATGATCTCGTAGCCCTGCTCGTCGTCGATGCCCTGCAGCGAGAGCGTATGATTCTGCAGCAGCTTTTTGGTCAGACGGTTGCGTCCGGCATCGCCGACAAGGATGGCATGGGTAGCCGGCAGAACTTCATCCTCAGCCATGGCCAAGGAGAGGCCCGAGGCCGCTCCGGTTTCCTGCAGATCCCGGACAGCGACAGAGACAGCCTCGTCCTGCTGCAGGGCCTTGCTGCAGACGATGGTCCAGGATTCAGCGCTGAACGACGCTCCAAACCCGATTAAACTGCAGGCCCACAGGGCTTTCCAATGATGAACGATGACACCTATCATATCCTGACCTTTCTGCTTATGAGGGACTGCTGCCGGGCGCAGCGTGTTCCTGATGCTTGGGGTGATTCCAACGACATTCCCGACGCTCGAACCGTTGCTTTCACCCATCTGAACAAACAGACAAAAAAGCGAAATGGAATTTTTTAGTCCCCCTGTTCCACTTCAGGGTTCGGCCGGCTTGCTTCTCAGTTCTTTATCCAAGAACTGATAAGCGGCCTCTCTGATTTCAGGCGGAAAATCATGCCCTGTATCCGGATTGACCATGATCAGTTTGTCGCTTGCTCGAAAAAGAGTGTAAACCGGTTTGGCGGCATACACACAATCATACACACCCGAAACCTGAAAGTTATCGTCCCTGAGCGGCGCGTTGATGAAAACAGCACGGGGAGCGATGGCTGTCAGCACGTCGGAAAAATCGAACGGCATTTTTGCTGGGTCCTTGTCAAAGAGGTGGGCGATTCTGGGCATATAGCCCTGGTGGCTCCAGCCGGTCAGGTCGCCGCCGTTATATTTAAAAAAGGAGTTGAATCCGCAGCTGCTGACCACCGCTTTGATGCGGCGGTCGAATGCTGAAACAAAAAGGGCGTTATGGCCGCCGAGAGAATGGCCGATGCATCCGATTCGGAGCGGATCCACCTCGCGTAAAGACTGCAACAGATCGACCGCAGCCATATGGTTCCAGATCCCCTTCATGGTCGCACTCTGATAGCCGTGCTGGTAGGGGTCATAGACATAGTCGCCGAAATTCGGATAATCCGGCGCCAACGTCACATATCCCCGGTCGGCCAGTTCAAGCGCGTAATGCAGATTGGCCTGTCCGCTGACCCCGGCAGGTTCACCCTTGCCGGTTTTCGTGGTCTGATGCAGGCAGAGAATGGCCGGCACAGGGCCTGTTAAATTTTGCGGCATGAGCAGATAGGCAGGAACCCGGTCATCCTTTTCAGCGGCATAGGTGATTGCAAGCCTTCTGACGTTTCCGACTGTTTCCTCCCTGAGCAGTTGAAACGCAGGAGCGACTTTTTGTCCGGCATTCGGCAATGGTCCCATAACCTCCTGCATGGCGGCAAGAATACGCATGCGTGGTGTTTCCCACTGCTCTGCCGGGCGGGGCGCCGGACGTCTACCGGATAAGCCGGTAGACGTCCCATTCAGCGAAAATAGATCAGGCGATGCGACAAACGCCTGCAGCGCCATGAAAAGCAGAGGGGCTGAGAGCAGGCAACAGGTCTTTTTCATATCGGTCTTCTTTCAAACTTTACATCTTTGACCACCGTCTGTGCACTGCCGTTGTTTTACTGAATATAGTATGTTATGGAGTCGTGGTCAAGCGATTTTGGGCAACAGGGCCGCCCGGCAAACGACTAGGCCGCTTTCCAGCCAGGACGTGGAAGCGACGGCGGTGCCTGGGCTTTTTTTCAGAAATAGTTTGATTTTCATCCCCTGGTTGGCTATTTTCTTTGCAATTCAGCGGCCGATGCCGAGCAGCCTGATGATCGCCAGATCAAGAGCCGGTCGGCTTTGGATGCGCCGGAAAGCAGGGAAACGGCGGCATGGCCGGCGGCCGATAAAAACCGATCCAGCTTATTTTGGCATGACACTCCGGACAAACCTATGCGAAATTCAGGCAAAATCTTCTCGGTGTTATTTATGATGACAGGCGTTCTGGCAGGAGCGAAAATCCCGCAAAATGTTTTCAAACCAACCGCTGAATGCTACACAACGGGAAATTGGACAGCCGACACTCTGGGCAATCACCGGGTGGTTGTTCGCGTAGCAGATCCCGCCCAGGCGGTCTATGTCAAAATCCCCTGGCGCAGGAGCGACGCCGATCCTGGGAAAAAGGGGGTGCTTCTCACCCACGCACAGACCAACACCCTCATCCGCAATATCTATCTCAAAGAGATCAATCAGGAATATGGCGAAATCATCTTTGAGCCCTCCTTCGGCGCCGGCGACTACCATGTCTATTATTTGCCCTATCAAAGAGAGGGCATGTTATACTGGGGCCAGGTAAAATACCTCGCCTCCTCTTCCAATGCGGATAAACAGTGGTTGGATGCCGCCGTTGCTTCCGTTGACCTGCGTCCGGGGAGCGAGCCCGCCGGCTTGCCGCACGCCGAGGTGGTCGAGTTTCAGTCCAGGACCTTGCATGACAGCTTTTATCCCATGGAGATCATCGCCACCGCGGCTGAAGTCGAGGAAATGATCGATACGCACGGCGAGGACGGCTATCTGCTTTTTGCTGAAGACAGAAAATATCCCATTCGGATGAACCATTTTTTGCCCTACCGCTGGGTGGAGATGGCGGGACAGACAGAGTTCCGGGCAAAGGCGTGCAAGAATGAATATTATTCTTTCCAGATCGGCCTCTTCGCCTTTCAAGAAAAACTCGAAAACGTCAAAATCATTTTCAATGATTTAAAGGGAACAAAAAATGCAGTGATTCCACACACCTGCTTTGAATCCATTCATCTCGACGGCAAAGATTGGCAGGGCCGGGAGATCGTGAAAAAAATATCCGTTGAGCGTGGCCAGGTCAAGCCGGTGTGGATTTCCATCGACCTTCCTGAAACAACGGCGCCGGACACTTATACCGGCCTGATCTCCATTCGTCCGGCAAATCGACGCGAAAAGCAGATTCGGCTTACGCTGGTGATCAACGATTCCATCGCTGTGGATCGTGGCGACAATGAGCCTTGGAGGCACTCCCGATTGCGCTGGCTGAACTCGCAGATCGCCCAGGATGATGAAATTGTCAAGCCTTTTATTCCCTTGAAGAAACAGGGCAATACCCTTCACTGCCTCGGCAGGAGCGTCAGGGTTCAGCAGGACGGCCTTCTCAGCTCCATCAAGAGCTATTTTTCTTCCTCTGTGACCAGGTCGAACGGCTCGGCCAGGGAAATCCTCAGTCGACCTGTGTCGTTTGGCGTGTTTCAAAACCATCGCCCGGTTGAATGGCAGTCGGAAAAAATGGCTTTTACCAAACAGACGGATGGAGCGGTGGAGTGGGAATTCGTCAGCCAGGCGCCTCCTCTGCGGCTGGAGGGCGCGGCGTGTATGGAATTCGATGGGCGGATTGAATATAGAGTGGAACTGAGCAGCGATGCGACGATTCTCCTGGATGATATCGTGCTGAAAATTCCCATGGACCGGAATGTGGCCAAATATGCGATGGGGATGCATCTCCAGGGCGGCCTGCGGCCGGATCAGTACAGCTGGAAATGGAACGCCGACAGAAACCAGGACAATATCTGGATCGGCGACGTCAACGCCGGGCTGCAGCTGCAGCTCAAGGGGGCAAACTATGAACGGCCCCTGGTGAACATCCATTACCATCATCGCAAGATCAAACTGCCCGATAGCTGGCATAATGATGGAAACGGCGGCTGCGCCTTTCAGGAAGAGGGCTCTTCGCTGGTGTTGGCCGCCTACACCGGCAGGCGCCTGATTCGAGCGGATGAGAAAGTGACGTTCATTTTTTCCTTCCTGATCACCCCTTTCAAGCCGATCAACACCGATGCGCAATGGAGTGAGAGATATTATCATTCTCATCCCGCGCATCCGCTGCCGGACGTCGACAGCATGGTCGCTTCAGGCGCCAATGTCATCAACATTCACCAAGCCACTTATCTGAACCCCTTTATCAACTATCCTTTTTACCAGGTGGCGGAGTTGAAACGCATCGTGGAACAGGCCCATGCAAAAAAGGCGTTGTTGAAAATTTATTACACCGTTCGTGAAATGTCGAATCATATCTCAGAAATGTACGCCCTTAGAAGTCTGGATGATGAGATCTTTGCCGATGGACCCGGCCAGGGCGATGCCTGGCTGCAGGAGCATCTGTACGATCACTATATTCCCGCTTGGTATGATCTCTCGGTGCGCGACGCCGCCATCATCACCTCCGGCATGTCGCGTCTGCACAACTATTATCTCGAAGGATTGGATTGGCTGAGCAAACAAACGGCCATCGATGGGCTGTATCTGGATGACGTGGCGTATGACCGAACCGTGATGAAACGAGCGCGAAAAATTCTCGACCGGAACAGGCCCAACGCCCGCATCGATCTGCACTCCTGGAACCATTATAACGAGGTGGCCGGTTTCGCCAGCAACGCCAATCTTTACATGGAAAATTTGCCTTACATTGACCGGCTGTGGTTCGGCGAGGTTTTTGATTACGAAACCACCTCCCCCGATTACTGGCTCGTCGAAATTTCCGGAATCCCCTTTGGCCTGATGGGAGAAATGCTCGGAGACGACCGCGGCGGCAATGTGTATCGCGGCATGGTCTATGGGATGACCAACCGGTTGCCGTGGTCCGGCGATCCGCGAAATTTGTGGAACCTGTGGGATGCTTTCGGCATGCAGGGCAGCGAGATGATCGGCTATTGGGATGCGCAGGCGCCGGTCAAAACCAACCAGAAAGATATTTTGGCCACAGCCTATGTGAAGAAAAACAAAGCCCTGATCGCCATCGCCAGCTGGAACAAAACCCGGCAAAAGGTGAAGCTGACGATCGATTGGAAAAAGCTGGGCATGGACGCGAAAAAAGCAGAGATCACGGCGCCCGAGGTGGAGCATTTTCAGTCCGACGCGCGGTACGCGGTGACCGATGCCATCCCCATCGATCCTGCAAAAGGGGTGTTGTTGATCATTCAGGAGCAGCGATGAGCGTTCAAAGCAAAGGGCGCCGGTTGCGCGCGGTGCTGCTGGCGTGGATTCCGCTGTTTTCCGCAACCGCGCAGACGGATAGCGTGCCATGGCACTGGGTCAACGCTGAAAGCCTGACCGTGGCCGGACAGGGATGGCGGGATACGCAGCTGCCTTTCGATCGGCTGCCGGCAAAGGCCGAAGCGCTGGTGAGACCGGCGGTGTGGAATCTGAGCCGCAACACCGCCGGCGTCTGTATCCGCTTTCTCAGCGATGCCACAGAGCTGAAAGTCCGTTGGACGCTGTTGAATAAAAATCTGGCCTTGCCGCATATGCCGGCCACCGGCGTCAGCGGCCTGGATTTGTATGTGAAACACGAAGGACGGTGGATTTGGCTGGGGTCCGGCAGGCCGGAAAAATTTCCCGACAATGAAGTGACGCTGTTCTCCGGCATTCCGGCGGGCAAGCGTGAGTATGTGGTGTATTTGCCGCTTTACAACGGCGCGATCAAAGTAGAGTTGGGCATCGAACCCGGCTTTGCTCTGGAGCCCGCACCGGCTTACTCCACGCCGTCGGTGGTCTGGTACGGCACGTCGATCACCCAGGGAGGGTGCGCCTCCCGTCCCGGCATGGCGGCGAGCAATATCCTCAGCCGGAGAATGGACAGAGAGTTCATCAATCTGGGGTTTTCCGGAAACGGTCTCATGGAGCCGGAGATGGCTCATCTGCTGGCCGAACTGAATCCCGCGCTTTATATGCTGGCCAATCTGGAGAACGTCAAAGCAGAGCAGGTCTATGATCGGACCATCGCGTTTGTTGGAATTTTGCGCGCCGCGCATCCGCGAACGCCCATTCTTCTGGTGGAGCCGGTCCGCTTCAGTCACGCCTTTCTCCAGCCGGATGTCAACCGTGATATTTTGCTGAAACGGACCGAACTGCGCCGGGCGTTTGAAATCCTTCTGCGTAACGGCGTCAATGGCCTTCACTATATGTACGGCGACCCGCTGTACGGAGAGGATGGCGAGGCGGCGGTGGATGGCGTGCATGCCACTGACCTCGGCTTTCTGCGTCAGGCGGATG
This sequence comes from bacterium, assembly GCA_029565685.1. GTDB lineage: Bacteria > Zhuqueibacterota > Zhuqueibacteria > Residuimicrobiales > Residuimicrobiaceae > Anaerohabitans. The sequence continues at coordinate 79,096 of JAKQNR010000025.1, forward strand.
CTCTGGAACCCGTGCTCAGGCAGCTGTTGGAGAACAGCCGCTGAATCCTGCCGGCGTAGGTCTTGCCTTCAGGCGGCGCACCGGCGCTTATGCCAGCTGCAAATTCTGTTCCGCCCTCGCTTTTCTGTCAGCCTGGTCAAAATCAAACAGCTTTGCACCGCGTTCGGCCACAAGGGCGTTTTTCGCGGCGCAAAGCGGCTGATCATTTGCCCTGATAATAGTATTCCTGAAATGTCGGCTCTTCTCCCGCCATCTTGAGAAAGACGTCGAGCGGGACCACTTCGATGTTCTTGCTCAGCTTGTCGCAGATGGACTTGACTCTGGCCACATCACTGGACTCGCGCACATGGACCAGGAGGAAATAGGGCAGTTTGGCGTTGATCACCGCCAGCTCTTCCAGATCCGCCACCACCTCTTCCTCCGATTTTTCCGCCGCCAAATAATAATCATAGGAGATCATCGGTCTTTTATCGCGAACCGTAAAGGTGTTGGAGGAGCGATAGCCGTTGATAAAGCCGATGGCGTCCGGCATGCTTCTATAATATTCATCGACCAGGTCCTTGGGCAGATTGTTGTCGCAGGTTTCAGTGCCGCCTTCGGAATAATCCATGATCTCGAAGACGTTGAGGTCGAGTTTTTTCATGTACTCCGCCGCCCTTTGCAGCTCCTTGGGCAGCCATTTTTTCGGAAACGCCTTGGGGTACATGTACGATGAGCCGGAGAGCGAGCCGATGAAAAAGTCGTTGGGCAGCGCCTGCGCGTAATAGTATTCCAGCATGACCGGCGAGAGCTGCTCGAATTTCATGGTCACTTCCCATGCATAGGGGATGGAGCCTCTTCCAGGTTTGAGCCAGGCGCCGATACCCAGGCCGTCGGTCTGCACCAGCGCCAGATAGATTTTTTTCTCTGGAATATATTTTTTGCCCGGCGTCAGGTTGTGATTGTTTTTGAATTTGAATCCTGGAGACACGGGGATGTGGATGAGAAAACTGGTGTTGGGCATGGTGTTGAGACCGTCCGAGATCAACGCATAAGAGGACAACAGCGTGGTCATCTGCTCCTCCAGGTCCTTTTTATAGGAATGCCATCCCCATACCGTACCCAGCGGATTCATCTCAGCAAAGAGGGCGTTGGTCATTTGATATTCCTGTGCATCCGTGGGACGGGCCGACAGGTCCGAAAAGAACGCTTTCTTCATCATACCGTAATCGGCGCAGGCGGGCATGAGGGCGCTGCCGTGCACGCCTCCCAGCCAGGAGATGACCTCGCGGGAGCACCGGCTCCAGTATTTCTCCTTGGCCCAGGTATAGATCTCATAATCCGATTGTCCAATGAACCGGCCGCGGTAATCGTCGATCTCGGTCAATCCCATCTTTTTCGCCAGCGGCACCAATTCTTCGCTGATCACGATGGCGTTCTCCAAGCCGGCCAGCGTGTAGGCCACGATCAGCGAGGTGCGCACATTTTTATCCCAGACGACGTATCCTTTGATGTGTTCTCTAAAGGCAGTCAATCCCTGCTCCAGCGACGTCAGAGGGGTGAAGGAGAAATTTCTCTGCGTTTCGAGATAGTTGGCCAAATCAGCGGTATAATTGAACGGATATTGCGGACCGAAGGTGAAATAGAGCAAGGGCTTGTGCTGATTGACCACGCCCTGCAGAGAAATCCAACAGGCCTGTTCCGGCAGTTTGGAATGAATATCCCAGTCATCCACCATGGCAAATAGATAGGCGTTGTCGGCATCGTACCGTTTGAACACGTATTTGGTCTCCGGCCCTTTCTGGCGGGTGGAGCGCTCGAGGGTGCAGGTCAACAGATCTTTGTTAGGCGACAGCTCATAGCGGTAGATCATCTCGCCCCGTTTTTTTCCCTGAGAGGCGAAATAGTCGTACATCTGCACCACTTTCAGCGATCCGTCCTTTTCCCAATTCGCGCGGATCTCTTTATCGCCGTCCAGCGGCAAGCGAAGGCCCATGTGAATGTTGGTGGAAAAAGTTCCGTCGGTGATCTTGTTTCTATTGCTTTTTCCATCCGTGGTAAAGGCCAGCTTTTCTTCGTATTTTCTCTTGGGCCCCATTCTGGTGATGATCACGGCATCCTTTTTATTCACCGTGATGTCCAGCGTCATCTCTGCATAGTAATCCAGAAAAGAGCTTTTGCTCTTGATCATCTTCCACTTGCCGTTCATATCCATGTTCTGAGCAAAAAGAGTTGCGGCTCCGAGCAGATACAGCGGCATGGCTTTGATGAGCGTTTTCATACCTTCTCCCAAACCGGTTTGCTATTGGCTGTTGTTATTGATTAGCAAACAATATAGAAAAAATAAGCAGGAATGCAAAGAGTTTCTCTGGCCGGGGGGCCGCGGTGCGCGATTTGGTATAAAGTCATTGTGTTTCCACGGCTGATTGCGTATTTTTTCACAACCCGCGCCCTGCCTGTTGCGAGCGGTGGATCTCTGTTCCGCTCGACGGGATACGGGCAGCATTCTTTCAAACCACGGTCAAAAACCGCTGAGGAGCGCATATGGTCCTATCATCATCCCCCAGCCGCCGGACGTTCATCAAGACGTCGGCGCTGCATGCCGTTGGCATCGGCCTTGGCGTCACCCCTTCCCTGCGGGCACACAGCCGGTCCCTGCAGTCCCAGGGCGCCGGCCGGGTTCAAACGGAAGACGCTCCTCCTGCCTTTATCCCCGTGCGGGCCGCCAGCTGGTGGTGCGAGTTGGAGGATCTGCTCTGGCCGCAGAAAAAAATCAAGGACCGGATTCAACGCCGGGCGAAGGCCTTTGCCCAAGCCCGCATCGATACCGCCATTAATTTCGGTTTTCACATTCGCTTTGACTTTGCCGATTATTTCGACCGGCTGCATGGCTATTACGCGGATGTCTGCGAAGCGCTGCACCGCTACGATATCAAATTCATGGACCATTATTCCTGCAATCATGTGGAACGGCCTCGAGGGAAAGACGAGCTGATCAAGCTGCACAAAAACCAGCGCCATCATGTTCTGCTGTTTCACGATCCCATGGCGGCGGATCACTCTCAGTACCAAGGCCATCTTTTCAACGATCTGTGTCAAGTGGACCTGCGCAGCGGCGGCCGGGGCTATGCCAAGCAGTATCAGCTGGAGGCTTTTTGTCACAACAATCCCGCTTTCTGGGATATGCATCAGAAATATCTCCAACGATTGCTTCGGGAGGTGCCGTTGGACGGCATCGAGGTGGATGATATGTGCGATTATGCGGGTCTGGTAGTCTGCGGCTGCCGCTATTGCCGCGAGCGTTTCAAGCAAGAGTATGGGCGCGACCTGCCTCCGCTCGAGGACGCTGCCTTTTGGGGCGATACCAGCAACCGGGATGAGCGGTCCTGGGGCAATTATGAAAATCCCGCCTTTCGCGAGTGGATTCGAATGAAAGCGGATTCCGTTGCGGACCATCTGCGCCGGGTGAAGGAGACGGTCGGCGACAAACCGTTGATGACCTGTTGCTCTTCCTCCGGGCCGATGTTGCTAAACGCGCTCGCGCTTAATCTGGAACGGATGTCGCCCTGGCTGGATTTTTTTATGCTCGAGAACTGCGGCATCAATGTGAACAGCGTCGAATGGGTGCGGATGGATGCAGAGGCGTTGCATCAGAAGGACATCGCCGGTAAAGAAAAACATGCGCCGGCCATGGCGCTCAGCTATACGATCTACGAAAAGGGCGCCTATCTGGGCTGGTGTCTCAGCCGTTTCTGGGGCGTGGCGAACTGGAGCAGCACCCTGAATCAAAGACTCGAGGAGGATCCGGCGGATAGAGCGGAGATCGAGAATCTGGTCGGCCGGTACAACAACTGGGAAATCGAGCACAGCAACTGGAATTACCGCGACGGCGTCGACCTGGCGGAGGTCAGGTTGGCGAACAGCCGCTATTGCCGGGAGAACGGCTGGCGCAGGCAAGACGGCCTGGAACAGTGGGATCAGGCGGCCGCTTGGTCCGAGTTGCTGGTAAAGGCGAGCATCGGTTACCGGTTTGTCCGCTGCGAAGAATTGGCTGACCCGGACGCCCTGTGCAGCGAGTCCTCGCCTCTGATCCTCGACAGCCTTGGCTGCGTCTCCAATGCGCAATGGCAGGCGATAAAAGCGTTTCTATCCCATGGCGGGATGGTCTGGCTCAGGCTGCCGTTCGGCACTCATGATGAAAAAGGGTATCGACGAAAAAGCCCTTTGTCGGACGCCTGGTTGAAAATGCGCAACCGCAACTGCTTGCTCATGGATGCAGAGGGTCCTTTTTTAGATCAGGTGATTCAGCAGGGCAATTTCCGCCCGGCGATCAAGTTTGCAGGCGGCAACCGTAGGTGGGCAGCACGAATCCGGTTCCACGGCGGTCAACCGGTGCTTCATCTGTTGAACACCGGCTTGGTTGCCGTGCCCCATCCTGATCTCAAAGACGGCGCAGGCCTGCCTGTTCTCAAGGACATCGATGCGTTGCCCGGTGAGGATTACGTCTCTTTTCGAATCGATACCCGCCGGGCGCCGATCCCCCCTGTGCGCCTTTACAGCCCTGAACTGGAACGACCGAGGATTGTCGAGGTCCGTCCAGGCCGAGATCATCAGGCCATCGTTCACATCGATTTGACCGGGGTGAAAATTTATGCGGTAATGCAGCCCGCGACATAGACTTTTCGCCCGACGAAGGCTGCAAAGCGGCCTTACAAATTTAAAGCTGAATAATGGGCTGCTGAACAGTCCTCTTTTTTTGCGGATCACAGAGCATGCGTTTGATGGCCTCAGCCGAATGAGCGCTTTGATCCAGCGGCGGGAACGGCGGCCTCGCTTCAAGGCGCCAGTCTAAGCCCGGGGATGTGGCCGGCTTTCCGGCGCCTAACAGAGGATGAATTTCTCGATTATGTTGACCTCGGCAAAATAAATCTTACTTGATCAACAGCATTTTTTGCATGATTGAGGCCCTGTCCGTTTGCATGTGGTAGAGATATAGACCAGCCGTCGCCGCATCGCCTGATTGATCCGTGCCGTCCCATTCGATGGAATAATCCCCCTTACTCTGATGCTTATCTACCAGCGTTTTTACGAGCTGACCGATATTGTTATAAATCTTTAAAGTTACATGTCCTGGCTCAATGATCGAGTAGTTGATTCGTGTTGACGGATTAAATGGATTGGGATAGTTCTGCGCTAGATTCATTCCTGCCGGCGTCGACTTTAGCCCGGAGCGATTAACCTTGGAAACGATCACACCGGCATCGGCGCCCACCGAAAAGGCATAGCCGCTTTTCGTGACAAAACTATTGGGACCATCCGGCGGAGAAAGGCATATAACCTGACCAATCGTTTGATTCGCACCAATGATGTTTCCAGCAGGATCAAAATCGATGTCATTGTTGCGTAAGGCGTAGGCCCATGTAAAAAATTCATCCTCCTTCGCACCGGTTTCCGTATTGAAAATTCGAATGTATCCCGTCGTTTCCAGATCCGTAACAGCTAGGCGGTTTGAGCGAGGATCATACGCAATGCCCATGGTCTGAATCGTATTCGGAACAATGCGTTCCCAGACTAATTCGTACGAATCGCCAACCGGACGGAATTTCTGCAACGAGTGATATTGATGCACGCCTTCTGCTCGATTGTATGCGCCGCCTACATATAGATTGCCATGCGCATCGAATTGAATTTCTGTTGCCTCCGGCGCCATTTCGTTAGACAGCACCACTTCTGGATTCGCCTTATAGGCGAGTCCCTGTTCGACATGATCGCCCACTGCAAATTTTACGACCTGTTGCTGTCCCCATGTTTCATCCATATAGCCGGAGCCGTTTCGGCAATCGCATACATAGAGGACTCGATCGGCGCCGACGCCATCGACCCACATACCGGAACACAATCCGTGATTTCGCGTGACGCCGTACGTCTGTAAAATGTCGAGCGAATCCGTCGTCCAGATATTGTCCTCAAATGTACAATAGCTGAGTGAAGACGGATCCGATCCAAAATTAGTGAATGGCAATCGGTTGAGCAGGAAGAAAACACTTTCGATGCTAAAGTTCGGATCGCCGACGGTGACGCCGCCTAACGCGTCGACAAGAGAGGTGCTGACATAAATATAGTCCGCGGAATCCACCGTGATGCGAAACGGCCCGTTGGAATCAGCATAATCGGTGATGCTTGCCAAGGTTTGGGTATCATACCATGAACACCAAACAGAAACGTTGCAATATTCGGATAAGCTGCAATAGAAATTTCCACTCGCATAGGCTGTTTCCTGTGAATCGCCCCAAAACGAGAGATCGTTGCGATAAAGCCAGACTCCCCGAGGCCGATACATTCCCGGCCCAGCGATTCGAGACTGCTGCTGCAGCACATAAATCCGTCCGAAATTGACACTGCCGTTGTTTTTATTGACAGCAACGCCACGGACATTCGTCATTTTTGTATCTGTCCCAAATCGATCGCTTAATAATGTCCACACAGTGTGGCCCATGGATGCAGCTTCAATTTCCACGGTATATACACCATCAGGAGCGGATTCCCCGCCTTCGAGCAGTCCATCCCACTGCATCGAAGCCTCGTGGCCTCGCGTCAGTTGGTCGCCGGTTGCAATAAGTCTACGGACAACCGATCCCTCTTTCTTAATGGAAACGGTGACATTGGTCGCATCCTCGTTCAGGCGATAGCGGATTGTCGCCGGAAATGTTCCATCAAAATCAAGTTGCACATGGGCAGCATAAATATTGGCATACACAGTATTGTTTGCCAGACATAGCAGCAAGGCGATGCAGATCTGCATTACATAACTATTATGCCTCATATGCCACCTCTTTAGTTTTTTAGTGATAGCGAATCTAATTTTGTCGGGGAATGGAGACAATAAGGAATACGATTTTGCCCAGGGTCGATAGATCGTGGAAATCATTCTCTCTCAGTCTTTTAATATCTGGCCCTTTTCCCGTTTTCACACACAAAGTTTTATCCGGCAATCGCTTCTAACCAGCGGTATTTTAGCCAATACAGTCCTGAAATGCAAGCAAAATTGCAGACTTTATTTCACTCTTCCAGCCGATCCATGCCCTTCAAGGGAAAATAAAACATGAACAATATATTATTACTGATGCCAAGTTCTGTCGGATGCTTCTTACACCTGCGTGTCAGTGGGGCACTTTGCGCCCTAGGACATTTTGCTCATCCGGTTCGGTTTTGCGCAAAGGTCCTTGGCAGAATGACAGGGTGGCGACCTCCGGGCGTCAGCGGGGGCCTGAAGGCTTGCTGTTTTATAACAATTACTTTTTGCCCGACGAATGAAACGGATCGTCGTTTTTCGCAAAAAAAACCCTGCCGGTTGGCAGGGTTTTTTGTTTGAACAATGTTTCCGCGTTTAGCGGACCACGGTGACGTTCGATGCGTTGAGTCCCTTGGGACCTTTTTCGATTTCGAACTCTACGTTGTCGCCCTCATTCAACGTCTTGTATCCATCCGATTTGATGGCATTGAAATGAACGAAAACATCTTCGCCTTGTTCACGGGTGATAAAGCCAAAGCCTTTTGCCGCGTTGAACCATTTGACCGTTCCTTTTTCCATGGAACATTTCCCTTCTTTTACTTGTTACGACCCGGCTTAACCGCCGGGCAAGGTGTACGCCAACGAGTCTATCTGGGTGATGGCCTTCCGCCCTTGAAGGGATCCGTACGGTTCATCAGCAGCATTAACACATGCGGTGTACTATAACTAAGGAATCAATATACGCATTATCAAGATCTATTCCTAACTAAATCGGCGCTTTTTTCTTCGAATACCCATGGATTGCGGCGCGCTCCTGCATTGATCATCTGCCGATTCCGGTTTGGTTCCGGCCTTTGCCGGTGGTCTCTGTCATTCGAAGGACAGGCGATAGGTCTCAATGGCGTGTTTGCCGATCAGGACGACCAGTTGGCCGTTGACGACATTGGCGGGATTTCCGTTTCTTTCCAAGAGATCAGTGTGCCACGCTGAGCGGATCGGTGAGGCAAAGGCGATCGTCGCTTGCGCATCCTGACCGTCGGTCTCATAGCAGCGCAGCACGATTCCTTTACCCTTTTCGGCTTTTTTCACCACCGACACGATCACGTTGGGCTGGGACACGGAAATGAACGATGCGGAATCCGGGCGTGTCCCTGCAGCAGGCTTGGCGAAAACCACCTGAAGCGGCGCGTTATGTTCAAGTCCTTGTCGCACGGCTTCGTGTCTGACCAGTGCGCCTGAATGGGTGGCGACGGAGAACCGGTAGACATGTTCGCCTGGCTGGGTGAAATAGAGATTCGCATCCCCGCAGCTGAAAACCGAGCGCAGCAGGATGGGCTGGATGACAAAATCGGTCTGCAGCAGAATCGGATCGGTGAGAGCGACCCGGGTAAAAGGCGTGTAGGCGCCCCCCCAGAACATGGTAAAGGTGTCCGGCGGAGCGATGCCGTGGATGACGCGGGCGTCGCGAAAGCGTTCATCCCGTCGATCTTTGACATCGAACGGCGTTACTTCGGTGGCCAGGGTGACGCCCATCTCATTGTTGGATAGATCGATCCAGTTGTTGGCAGCCCGGACTGTGGGATGGCATGCTTTGGCCGCTGGATTTTCTTTGCCATACTCTACATCGCCGAACGGCACTTCATAGGTCACGCGGGCGTCGTTCAGCTGAAACGGAAAAGCGGCGTTGACCTGGATCGCCTTTTGTCCATTCCAGTTCAGCCGGGTCTCCAGATCGATTCTCGGCAGGCCGGCGTAGAGGGAGATCGTCTGAACCGTCGGGCTGTTCAGCAGGGTTCCCTCTATCCGGAACGTCGTCCGAACCGGGCCGCGTTCCGTAATGGTGATCGCTGCCGGTTTCTCGCCCATGCGCCACCACTTTTCCGTGAACTCTTCCGCTTCATCCACGCCGAGATTTTCCATGGCGATCAGCTCATGGGCGCGATAGAAGTCTGTTTTGATCCATTCGCGCTGGTTCTCTTTGTCATAGATCGAGGCGATGCCGCCGGTCCGCGGATCGATCTTTACTCTGTAAAATCGGTTTTCGATCTCGTTATCGGCGATTCTAAAGTTGTTGTGCATGGACTCTTGGCCTTGGCTCAGATAAAAAGTGGTGTAGCCAAGCGCCGGCGTTTCTGCTTCAAAAATAGTTTGGATGCGCGCGATCGATCCATCGCTGTGACGGGCGAGGACGTTGAACTGCGCCGGTACGGGCCGGCCGCGGCGGTCCACAAGACCGGGTTTGCGCAGGCCGGGTTCAGGGATCGACAGAATAGGATCCACGATATCGCGGCGCGGCCAGGCCAGGCTGTTGAAGACCACCAGGGGAGTTCCGCGATTCTGCACAGACACGGCGCCGGCCAGAGCGGTCAGGGCGTCGCGGTTGACCTCATCGGCCAGACGGTAGGCGTCACGGGCTCTGGCCAATTTCACCGCATCGCTGATGGCGCCGTTGGCGCCGCCCCAGTTGTGTTCATGCACCCACAGCCTTCCCTTCCAGACCTGGTCGATGGCTCGGACCGGATAGTCGTGGCTCGCATCCAGCCACTCCAAAACGGTTGAAAATTTTTCCGCGCTCAGAATGAGATGCTCTGTCTTGCGTGAGAGCATGAAGGCATCGTTTTCAACCGATTGCGTAGCGTCCCACCAGCAAGGCAGTTCTCCTTGCAGGGTTTGCAGTTCACCGCGTCCTTGCTGCAGAGCGGTTTCGACCGCCTGAGCATAGCGGCCGACATGCGCCAGTTCTAAGTGCGGATAGCCGTAGAGCTGATTCCACAGGCCGGCGTTTTGCGCGACCCGGGCGTCCGGAATGGTGCAATCCGATCCATCGGCCATCATGATCACCGGCGGCAGATTCCATTGCTGGTTGTGCCATGACTCGTTTCTGACAAAGTGCTGTAACGCTTTGGCTGCGGTTAAAAAGTCCGCGGTGCGGAGCATATGACCTGCGCCGTACCCCTGCGGACAACTGGTCGCCAGGATCTTGGATCCATCCGGCGCCTGCCAGCGAAACAGATTGGGCCCCACATAGCCGGTGACGTTGAGGTTGTTCTCCCAACGATAGAGCGTTTTCCAGATGACAAAATGGTCGATTCCGCTTTTAGCCAGAATCTGCGGCATCTGCAGCGTGTGGCCGGGTTCGTCGACATTCCAGGCCATTCGGGCCTCATAATTAAAATGGTTCTGCAGCCAGAGTTTGCCGTAGTAAATGTTGCGGATCAATCCTTCGCCGCCGAGCAGGAGCTCGCTGGGTCCGAAATAAAAACCGCCGCACTCAAGAACGCCGTTGCGCAGCAGATCGCCCACCTCGGCATACCGTTGCGGATTGCGGCGTAAAAACTCTTCCAGCACAAACACATCCTCTTCGGAAAACTTGTAGTGCGGCAGCGTGTTGAGAATGTCGATGGATTGGCTGATGGCCTGACAATTGAGGTTGGTGCAGACTTCCGGGGTATCCGGCCAGCAGAGATCGGCGTGAGAATGGGGGACGACGAAAATCTGCAGATCCGCATGATCGTGCGTCGCCCGCCGGTCCTGAGCGATCTCCATGGTCCTATGCCCGTGAGAGGTGGAGATCTTTAATCGTGCAGATAATCGGGAGCCAACCACTCTGAGATCAGCGTTGGACGCCACAACCAGCCAGGCCGAGGTGTCCGCGGGGATGGAGGGGATGGTGACACGGGCTGCTTGGCGGCCTGGTTCAGCCAACACCTGCAACGTAGTGGGACCGGAGGGCTTGCTGGAAACATTGTATGCCAGCAGCGAGAAGAGATCGGTCACGGTTTGATCGTCAATTTTTTTACAAACAGGTGAAACCATGGGCTCTAGAACAAATATTCGATCATCCACGGCAAAAAGAGATTCTAGCCGGCTGTAAAGCCACCAGCTTCCGCCCGCCTGATCCACCTTGGCCAGAAGCAGATTGTTTCCTTTGTGCAGCTGGACCTGAATATGATCCGCATCAGGCCCGCCGGCCCGCACATCCGGATACTGATAGATCTCTTTGCCATTGAGCCACAGCTTGAGACGGTCGTTGCTGCCGGTCTTGAGCAGCGCGGGCGTTTTCTGATCGCAGCGAATGATCGCAGCTGCATAGGCGACATTGTTCTGATTGGGCGATAGATAGCGGGCGAAATCGAGTTTGCCGGAGACATCCGCAACGACCGGTTGCCAGGCCACGAAGCCTTGCGGAGTAGATGCGCTAGCATGAGAAAGTCCGGCGACGGGTGTGATGGCCGCTTCTCCGCCCCACTGGGCGAGAAAATCGGTCGCCATGCCTGCCCCCGGTTCATTGGGAAACGGTCCACAGATCAGCCAATCGCGAATAAATGCATTGGATGTAAAGGGGGTAACCGGTTGCGCCGTGGCGGTCGCCAGAGGCGCAATCAGCAAAAGCCCGATAATCAAACAGCCTGTCTTTTTCATCATTTCCACCTTTGCTCATTTATGGGGCGGACAATTCTCTTAATGCCGTTTTGCACCTCTTTTGCAAGTTTGGCAAAAGCAAAATCGAACGAACCCGCTATAATCATACCTGACCGTTGTGGTTCACCCGCGTAGGGATGATCACTATGAAATTATTTCTTCGCCGCGCTGCGACTCTGTCGTGATGCACCCTGAAAGAGCAGTTTTTCGCCTGCCTGTGTCGCGATCTCGACCATTCCGCATCGGTTCAGCTCGAGCGGGTGAAAAGTGGATTCGCCGTCGCGCCGCATTTGCAGGCGCGGCCAGGGACTGGCCAGGCGTAAGAGTCCGCCGTAGAGCGAGTGCACTTGCAAACTTTTAAGCGCTTCCGAGCTGCCGGCGGCGCTGATTAAAAAGCCGCCCTGACTGCGCAGGTTGGTGAATCCGGCTCGCGTGCCGGCCGCCAGCGCCGGAAAAATGCGGATCACGTCATCCACGCTCTGCAGCAGCAATTCAGAGACCGCCATGCCGACGCCGAACTGCTCAGTATAATGGCCGAAATCATTGAAACGTTGAGGCGGCTGCAAGCGGTTCAGCGACAGGGTTCCGTTGCTGCGCAACCGGGCGGTGATTTCGTTCCTCAACCATTCCTGCGTTCCCGCTATGCTCAGCCTGGCGCGGGCGATGGCCAGCATGATGGTGGCGTTGTTGCCGTTCCATTGTATCTGTTCGATGGTGCGCGCAAAGAGCTGCTTTTGCTTTTCCTCAGACCACCACGTCACTTCATCGCCGGGAAAAACCGGCGCGGCAGGAACCGGGATGTTGTAGGTGATCGCCGGCGCGCCCTCCACATCCACGACTATGGCCGGTTCATCGATGGAGAGCGGATAGTTCGGCAACCGCTGCAGCGCGGCCTTGAATCTTTCCACCAAAGGTTCATCCCGGCCGACAAGTCCGGCCGCCTCCACTGCAGCGCGAAGGATATAACGGATCAGAGCGATGTCAAAGGTACAGTTGTAATTGCACTCGAGATGCCGGGTCCACCCCCAATGCTCGGGAGAAACGGAAGGCCCCAGGCGGATCGGCGTCGTTCCCTCGCAGCGTTCGATGAACCCGGCGTAGAACAGCGCTACCTCCCGAATCGCCGGATAGACCAGACTCTGCAATCGTTTTGGATCCGGATCATATTTGTATCGCCACCACAGGGGCTGCACGCTAAAGCCGTTCACGCCCAGGGTAAAGCCCCAGGTGTGGTGCAGGTATTGCCGTCCATTGTTGCTTTTGCACGTGTTCGGATTCGGCGGCTCAAAGGCGTACAAAACATGCGGATAATAAGCGCCGTCCAAACCATACACCTGCTCAGCCAGCCAGGAGGCGCGCGGCAGATAGTCGAAGATCAGACGGTCATAGGGCTCGGCCAGTTCGGGGTGATTGGCCGCCAGGGCGGACCAAAATGTTTGCTGAAGATTGTAATTGGTGTGATAGTCGCCGTGCCAGGCAGGCGTGTCGTTGATGAGTCCGGCGAACAATCCCACGGACTGAACGCCGGGTTTGCTGAAACAGCGCAGATAATAGAGCGAGCGATACCAAGCGGCCTGCAGCACAGGATCGCTGATCTCGATGCCGCTTTGTTCCCAGAACTGCCGCCAGATCATCTCATGCCGGTTGACCAACTCCTGCGGCCGCAGTATGCTGGAGACCAGAGCCATCGCATCACGGAGCGGGTCAGCGGATTCGCGGGAGGTGACCACCGCGATGCGGCACCATGGCTCGTCATGCCTGGCCGCCACGGCGAACTGCATGCCCGGCCAGTCAAGGTCGCCTGGAATGGTCTGGTGCAGCCAGTGGATGCTGTCGACAACCCCTGTTTCTGCCGCAGGCAGGCCGGCGGAGACGATAGCCTGAAGCTGGGGAATGGCTTTCGTTTTAACCAGAAAGACGTTCTGCTGCGCCAGGCAACGGATTTCCGCCCAAGGGCGTTTGCCCGCCTTTGGCAGTATGCGCGCATTGGCCGAACGGAGATCGAGTTCACCGCGGGCGGCCGCGGCAAGCGGTTGTTTTCGGCTCGTCCATACGATGCGTGCGCATTGGCGTGGACAGGGATGGGCGGCCGCGCTATAGCTGTCCGGCCCTTGCCAGGTCATGCCCTCAGGCAGAACAAAGCCGCGGTTGTTATCCTGGAGCGGAAAGGCTGTGTCAGAGGCGCCTAGCTTTTTAATCAGATCGATGGTGGGCAGCGGCGGATCGAGCTGGGTGTCGATGCGGGCATCCCAGATGTCGTTCTTGGTCAGACTCATGACCAGGCCGTCCTTTTCCTGATACACTAGAGCGTTGATGTCTCCGTTGCCGATGATGAGTGATTCATCGAGAAGGTGACGGAGATCGTTCACCCGCACGGCGGCTTCGGCCAATGCCTTTGGATAGGGAATCTCCGCTGGTGAGGCTATCAGATGCGCCATTGAAAAGATCGGCAGAAGCCGCACGCAAAGAAGAATCAATCGGGAAATTTTTATCATGACGTCCTCGCTCTAGACGGTTATTGGAAAATGCGCATTTCGAGCCGCGGAACCATAACGTTGGCATTACTGCAGGTCTTTGATCCCTGTCTCAGGGGGCAGCGGACACGGCCACTCGCGGAGGATCGCCTCCGCCACTTTTTCCGCCAGCCGTTTGTAGCCTTCGGGGCGAAAATGGACATTGGCGGGCAGCTGGATCTCACTCAGAATGGGCAGGCAGAAAGCATGCAGATCATTGATGATGATATTATGCGACTGAGCGAGTTGCACCGCCGCCTTGTTATAGGGGACTTCCGCACCGGCCTCTCTCCATGCGGTGTTTTCAGGCACGGGAGTGGTGGTTGCGAAAATGAGTTTGGCGTCGGTGCGTTTAATCCGCTCGATGATGTAGGCAAGATTTTTTTTGTACGTTTCAAGGTCCGCTTGCAGAGGATGGTTGAAATCGGAAGAATTTTCACCGGTTACTGGGTGTACGTGTTTGATGTCATGCAGGCCAAAGTTGAAATGGATGACGTCCCATCGGACCTCGCCCAGCCATGCGTCGATTCGTTCAACCCCCCGCGTGCTGCCCTGGCAGTTCTCTTGCGGACGCCGGACCTCGGCTCTGCCCTGCAGTTTTTCTGTCAAAAATGGGGTATAGCCTATGGAGATGGAATCGCCGAGGATCAGAATAACCGGTGGACGGTCCTGCGCAGAAACGGATTTGGCGGAGGTAAAAAAGAAAAACGGCGCCAGCGCGGTCGTGCGTTGCAGAAAGGTTCGTCGTGAGGTTTTGATCATTTGAGCGATCTCATGAAAGTAGTTGTTTCAATCGCTGAAGGTGGTCCTGATAGACCGCTCTGGGCAGGCATTTTTTGTCCGCGCAGACAGCCGCGGCCTGGCCGACCACTTCGCCCATCATGCCGCAGGTGCGCATAACCCTGACCGGTCCCAGGGCGAGATAATCGGTGCTGATGTTGCGTCCGGCCATGAACAGATTGACGATATTGCGGCTGTAAAGGCAGCGGTAGGGAATTCCCCACCAGGGTTCACTGTGCCGTGGACGCCTTGTATCTTTAATGCTCTCCCAGTTCTCGGCGATAAAGGGATCGTCGGGATATCTGCGGTTATACGTCCGGTGAGGAATATGGCGGTCAAGATACCAGCTGACGGGGACAAAGCCGTCCTCAAATATGCTCCGGTTCAAGATATCCTCCGCGGTGAGCACATAGTCGCCGATCAGTCTGCGGGATTCGCGAGTCCCACCGATGGCGGCCACTCCGCTCAGCCGGGCTTTCGCATAGGCCTTTGATTTTTCTTTATTTTTCACCGCATTCCAGGCGCCGAACACGGCGCGCAGGTTCCAATCGCGAATATATTCGAGATCGTCGATGGGGTGACGATAGAATCCGCTCTCCCATCGCCATGAACCCCAGAGATCCGCCTGATGCAGTGGAAAATCATCCAGGGAGAGATCGAGTGCCCAGGGTGTTTCCGGGAAAGCGCTCGGAACGTCTGTCCAGGTCCATCGCCATTTATTGGTCATTCCCATCAAAGGGAATTCCCTACGATGCTGCTCATTCGCGACAGGACCGGCGCCGATCACCCATTCGGCGCCGGCCAGCGCGCCCAGTGTGGCGTGACCGGTGCAATCGGCGAACAGGCGGCCGGTGATCAACGTTTGTGAACCGGCATGGGTATCTAGCATCCACAGGCCGGTCAGGCGATCGCCCTCCGTTTCCGCGGCGCATACATGATGGCTCAAGAACAGATGGATATTTTTTTCCGCGCGCAGCACCTGCTCATAATGCAAATCGTCGGTTTCGACCGCAAGGCGGGATTCCACATTCTGATCAAACTGCAGCTCACGGACCAGTCTGCCGAGACGCGGATAAGGTCCGTTCTCCGGCATCAGGCCCCGCGGCGGCACGTGTATCTCGCTGGACGCGTTGCCTCCCAGAACCGGCCGATTCTGCACCAGCGCTGTCTTTAACCCCATGCGGCCGGCAGACAGGGCGGCGGCCATGCCGGCATAGCCGCC
The DNA here is from genome assembly GCA_029565685.1 of bacterium. Classification (GTDB taxonomy): domain Bacteria; phylum Zhuqueibacterota; class Zhuqueibacteria; order Residuimicrobiales; family Residuimicrobiaceae; genus Anaerohabitans. The sequence goes on from JAKQNR010000025.1 coordinate 95,024, forward strand.
GCCTGCAACGACCAGATCGAAATCCTGGGTCGGTTGGTTCGAGGAAGACACTTTGAAAGACAAGGGCCGTTGGGCAGGGGGATCCGTCGTCAGGTTTTGAGTGAAATAGATGGCCTCGCAGCGGCCGTTGAATCCTGTCAGGTCGTGCAAGGCAAGCGTGATTTCCGGCTTGCTGATTTCCACGATTCCGCCGTCCTGCCAGTGCCATTGGCTACCGCTGTCGCCGAACGTGCTTTTAAGCGGAATCCGGTCGATGAGCAGTTGAAATCTTCCTGGCGCACCGAAGGCCTTCCAGCGGGCCACCCAATCCATGGTGCGCACCCAAACACGCCATTTCCCTGCATGTGGTAAGCGGACAAGGCTCGTGGCATTCGCCACCGGGACACCCAAGCCATGCGCTATCAGATAGGGAGAACCCATGGTGTCGATGAACTGAGTGTCCAGCAGCCATCCGCCGGTCTGATCAAAACCGGCCGCTGCCACCATCAGGCCGGGATCGCCGGCTGAGGTTGGATTCCCACTCGCAGCGCCAGCCACTCTACATCCAAAGACGGTGAAAAACGATTTCAGCATTTCGCGGCGACTGAGCATCACTGTTTTCATGCGGGTTTGCTGTCAGATATACAATGAACTTTTTAACCAATGCAATCGACACAGCCATGGCGGGCTCTAATAACGCAGGAGGCCGCTCCAACGCGAATTTTATAACATATTAATATTAATTGATTTTGCTCGCAATGGCGGTCTTTTTTAAGGTTGTTTGGTAAATAACGCCTCATGAACGTTTGTTGCTCGCGTCGCTGCAGCTGTTTTACCGCCGGGATTCCCGTGCAGGGCTTAGACCTTTTCCGGAATCACAAAGGGCTCGCGATAATTCCGTTTCAGCAACCTGTTCGCTTCATCGTCATCGATCACCCGTTCCGCCTGCGGATCCCAATCCAGAGAACGGCCGAGTTGGGCAGACATGTTGGCCAAATGCATCAGGGTGCAGCTGTAATGGCCGTCTTGAACCGATCCACGATCCACCAGCAGCGAAGGATCGTTGGCGCGAATGGCGTCGATGAATCGTTGATAGTGATCCAGATCCGCATGGTTGGTTGCCTGTGCCGACGGGCCGGGCTCGCGTTTTTTGCCGAGAAAGGTTTTGAACCAGCCGGAGTGTATGACCATATACCCTTCCGAGCCGTAAAAGAGGTTGCCGATTACATTGGCATCGCTGGTCATATAGCCGGTGGCCTGGTCGTTTAAAAAGCTCGAGGCCAGATCGCCCTCATTGTTGGTGATCCAATGCCTCACTTCAAACTGCAGGATTTTCTTTTTGTCGCCGCCGCGGGTTTCGGCGGGAAATTCGAAAACAGCGATCTGGGTGTTGGGCGTGGTCTGCGCGTCGTTGAACATGAAATGCCCGCCAAGCGACATGACCTTGGTGGGCATCTCCACGCCAAGCCCCCATCGGGCGATGTCCATCTCGTGAATCCCCTGATTGCCGATGTCGCCGTTCCCATAGTCGAAATTCCAGTGCCAGTTGTAATGAAAGCGGTTTGGATTGAAAGGACGGAGCGGGGCCGGGCCTTGCCACAAGTCATAGTCGACTTTTTTCAGGTAGGCCTCGGTAAAGGGCGGCTTGGCGTCGCCTTCGGGAGTGAACTTGAATACTTGTCCTTCCTGCATAGGGCCGTCCGGATACTCGCCGATGCTGTTGCGCCATTTGTAGCATAATCCTTTGGCCATGTACACTTCGCCGATGACGCCCTCGCGCAACAGCCGGATGGCCGCCCGGCAACTGTCGGAGCTTCGGCTCTCGGTGCCATGGTGAATGATGGCGCCATAGGTTTGGGCCGCTTCGATCAATTTCCGGCCTTCAAAGATGCTGTGGGAAAAGGGCTTTTCGAGGTGTGCATGTTTTCCCGCCTGGGCCGCCCAGATGCCGGCCAGCGCATGCCAGTGGTTAGGGGTTGCCACGCTGATGGCGTCGATGTCTTTGCGGTCCAGTAACTTTCTGATATCCTGATAGGTTTTCGGTTTGGGATAGCCGTTGGTGGTGAGATAGTTCACCCTTTCGTCAAAGAGATTGGCATCCACATCGCAGAGCGCCGCCACTTCCACATTTTTAAGCTGAGGGTATTTTTTGATATGGCTGTTGAATCCATGGCCGCGAATGCCGACGATGCCGACGCGCACCCGGTCATTGGCGCCAGCCCAGGACTGAGAGGCGCCCCAGAGGCTGAGCCCGGTCACAAGCCCTGCCGTGTTCCGGCTTGCGGTTTTGATGAATTTTCGTCTGGTCACCGGTGTCTTTTGCTCCATACGCCCTCACCTTCTGCAAGGAATGATTGGTCAATTACGGCCGCCTTGGGCCGGTGGATTTTGTTCAAGCGCAAGAACCGCGACAGGCCGGCTTTTACACCGGACGCAAAAACAGCTTTTCCAGTTTTCTCAGATAGACCGGGCACTCTTTGAAAGGATCCCCCTTGCCTTCATACTCAAGAGTCACCCACCCTTTGTAGCCGGCGTCGAGGATAATATCTCTGAATCGGGAGAGATCTGCGAGCACTTTAGTCTCTCCCTTGAAAACTTCGATTTTGATCTGAACGTTCACCGCCAGGGGTGCGACGACCTTGAGGTCTTCATAGGGGTTGCGTCTAAAATTGCCGGTGTCGAGGTTGACGCCGAAATAGGGATGTTTTCCCACCAGGTTGCAGATGGCCAGCAGATCCTCCGGAAATGCGGTGATGCCGCCGTGATTTTCCAATCCAATCACCACGCCCTGTTTTTCCGCATGATCGAGCACCTGTTTCACCGACTCTGCGACCCAGCCGATGACCTCTTCTTTTTGGGAACCTTGAGGCGCACTGCCGGCGAAAATTCTGACATGGGGGGCCCAGAGATCAGCGGCATAGTCGATCCATTTTTTCACCGTTTCGATCTCCTGATCCCGTTCCGGGCCTGCGGGTTTGCAAAAGTCATTGCGAATGGCAGTTCCGGAAATGGTGAGCCCGTTATGGAAGGCGTGATTGCGCAGCCGGCGAAGGTAGGCGGAGTCAAAATCCTTGGCGAAATAATAGGAGGTGAGCTCAACGCCGTCCAGGTCCATCTCTGCGCACCAATCGATGAATTTGAACAAAGTATAATCGGTTTTGGTCAACGCCTCTCTGACCGAATAGGCGGCCAGAGCGATACGTATGTTCGTTGGCTTTTTCTTCGTCGCCGAGCAGGCGGCCGGCGCCAAACCCAGCAGGCCCGCTGCGCCGGTTGCAGCCAGTCCGGATGCAAGAAAGCTTCTTCTCTTCATTCGATTTTTCCTCCGTGTAGCCAATGATTTTATTCGATAATTTTTCAAATTGCAAATTCTTCGTGTCCTTGTATGTTTAGTAATTTCAGCAAACAGCCATGAATTCCATAGCTAATATTCTCCTGCGGAATTAGCCAACCGTATATTAGCCAACGACGGCCTTAAAGTCAAGAATTAATGTTGCGGCATGCACCCTTTTCAGGATCGGCGGTAGAGATAAAAAAGCTTTGGCAAATGATCGTAAAATGGCTTACTTTGAATGAAAGAACCATCCGCGCGCTGCGCAACGGGCGCACGGTCGGCAAACACAATCGCTGGTCGGCCGAAAAGAACGATAGATAAAGGAGTTTCTATGAGACGATGGATGCGATGGACCTTTATATGGCTGGTGCTGGCCTGCGCCGGTTCGGCGCAGGATGAAAATCAGCCGCAACGCATCGTATTGAGCTGGGAGCGAGATCCAGCCACCAGCCAATCTGTAAGCTGGCGCACGGTTCGTCATTTGGATCACGCAGTCGGCCAGGTGGTCAAAGTGAAAGAGTGGGCGCGGATGTTCGATGATTCCGCCAGAACGGTCAAGGCCCGGCCCGCCAGAATCAAGACTCAAACAGGCGCTGCTTATACCCATTACAACGTGCTGTTCGACAGACTGGAGCCCGGCGCTCGTTATGCCTATCGCGTGGGTTGCGAAGACCACTGGAGCGAATGGAATCTCTTTCGCACCGCCGGCGCTGATTCCGCAGCATTTTCGTTTTTTTATCTCGGTGATGTGCAAAACGATATTCGTTCCGAGGTTGCGCCGCTGCTGCGCGCCATGTATGCCGATGCACCGCAAAGCCGATTCATCGTATTCGCCGGCGATCTGGTGAACCGGGGCAGTGAAGACGCCAACTGGGCGGAATTCTTTGAGGCCTTTGGTCATATTCTCCGCATGACGCCGCTGATCGCCGCTCCGGGAAACCACGACACCGACAAAGAGATGTTGGACGACCGGGGCAATCGCAAGGTCGATCCTCTCTATCTGGCTCATTTCGCCTTTCCCCAGGACGGTCCGGAAGCGGATCATTTCAAAGAGACCGCCTACACGCTGGACTATCAATGCGCGCGCATCATTGTTCTCAATTCGAACGCCTATAACGACGATCGCCAGCTTCGCTGGCTCGAGTCGGCGTTAGCCGCTCCGCGCAAGCCATGGACCATTGTCCTTTTTCATCATCCGGTCTATTCAACCGGCAGCGAGCGCGACAATACAGAGCTGCGGGCTATGCTGGCGCCGCTGTTTGAAAAATACGCTGTGGATCTGGTGCTGCAGGGCCATGACCATTATTACGGCCGCACGGGAAAAATTTTTCAGGGGAAAATCGCTGCCGCCGATGCCGCCGCTCCGATCTATGCGGTATCGATCAGCGGCCCCAAGATGTACAAACAGAATCAGACCTTCACCCACCTGATGCGGCGGATGATCGGAGAAACCCAGCTCTATCAGATCCTCACGCTCAGCCCGCGCTATTTGACCTATGTCTGCAAAAGTCTGGATGGCGAAGTGAAAGACGGATTTACTTTAGTGAGGCAGGACCAGGGCACTGTGCTGGTGGAAAAGCCGCTGCCGGCAGCCGGCTGTTCCTGCGCGGTGAGATGAAGGTTTGTACGGTTTCCTGATTGTAGTGAAAAGGGCGTTTTTCTGACTATGGGAGAGCATGGTATGACGGTAGCGCTCTTTTTATTCGGCCTCATTCTGCTCTGGGGCGGCTCTGAGTTGGTCACACGGAACATCACTCCCCAGGCCAAGGCCTTTGGCGTTCGTGACTGCGGTCTGCGCCCTGGTGCGGCCATCGATATCCACCGGGATGTCCAGGAGAGGGAATCAGGCTGGATGGTGCTCTCTTCCGCCCTGGTTTTCTGCTTTCCATGGATGGTCTGCTGGCTCGTTCGTCCTTGAAAAGGAGTTGCCATGAATTGCACTCGTCGTGCGTTTCTTCAGAGTTTGGCCGCCGGTGCGGTCACCCTGACTGCGCCCCGCCGTCTGTATGCGTCCGGAAGAGCTTCGGAAAAAATGAATGTGCTCTTTATCGCCGTGGATGACCTGCGGCCGCAGCTCGGCTGCTATGGCCAAAGCCAAATGATATCGCCGAATATCGACCGGCTGGCTGATGAAGGTCTGCTGTTCGAACGGGCTTATTGCCAGCAGCCGATCTGCATGGCCTCGCGCGCCAGCCTGCTCAGCGGATACCGACCGGAATACAACCGTATTTACACCTGCCAATCTTTGCAAGTCCTGGCGCCTGATGCGCTGAGTTTAAACCAGCAGTTTGAACAGAATGGATATGAGATCTGGGCGAGCGGTAAAATCTATCATCATCGCGAGGACCATCACCATCAGTTCGGCGATCGCTGGCACAATCCAGCCGGCAACTGGGTGGGTCGGGGCTATCTAACGCCTGAGGCCATCACCGCTGTCCGGGAAAATGAAAAGCGCCATGCCTCCGATCCAGCCGCCGCCGGCGGCCGTGGGCCTGCTTTTGAAGCAGCGGAAGTGGAGGATAACGCCTATGAGGACGGCGCTATGACAGATCTGGCGCTGTCGCAGCTAGAACGCCTGGCGCATGGATCAAAACCTTTTTGGATGGCCCTTGGTTTTCACAAACCGCATCTGCCCTTCAACGCTCCTGCCAAATACTGGCGTCTGTATGATTCCCAGCGCATTCACTTGGCAGATAATCCATTTCTTCCCAAAAACGCGACTGAATTCACACGATTTAATTACAGCGAGCTGCGCCATTACGTGGGCATTCCTCAGGGCACTGAACCCCTGCCCGATGATCTCGCGCTTCAACTGGTGCACGGCTATTATGCCTGTGTGAGCTATGTGGATGCGCAGATCGGCCGGCTGCTGCAGGCGCTGGACCGCTTCAAGCTGCGGGATAAAACCGTCATCGTGCTTTGGGGGGACCATGGCTGGAAACTGGGCGAACACGGCCTGTGGGGCAAGCACACGCCATTTGAATGGGACTGCCGTGCGCCGCTGATCATCAGCGCCCCTCATCTGTCGGCGGCAGGCCAAAGAACCCGGGCGCTGGCCGAGTTCGTGGATTTATATCCCACCTTGTGTGATCTCTGCGGCTTGCCCAAGCCCGAACATCTACAGGGCGACAGCCTGACGCCGCTGTGGCAGGATCCCACTCGACCGTGGAAGCGCGCCGCTTTCACTCAATGGCCGAAACAGGACCGCGATAATCCGGACAAGCTCATCACCGGCTATGCCATCAAAACCGATCGCTGCCGCTATGTCGAATGGACGCGTGTCAAAACGCTCGACATATTGGCGCGCGAACTTTACGATCACAAGACCGATCCGGGGGAAAACATCAACTTGGCCGGCCTGGCTGAGCAGCAGACGCTGGTGCAATCGCTCAGCCGTATGCTGAATCACGGCGAAGGCTGGCGCACTCTGCGTCCGCAACCCTGATCAGCGAATCCTGGCCTTTCTGTACGAATGGGAGGAGCATGACGCCCCTGTTGGCTATTGTTCTGTTCATGTCGGCGGTGCAACCGGACCAAAAGGCGGCGTGGAATCAAATGCCGCACTCGCCCGCTGACGGCACGACCATTAAAATAAATCCGCCGCCCTTTACCTGGGTCCCGCCTGAGGATGGGTTGACCTATGTGCTGGAGGTCGACGATGATTCATCATTCAGCAGCCCGGTGGTGCGGCGAACCGTGGCTCATGTCAGCACGGTTTCGCTGCATGCGCCTCTGGCATCGGGTTCGTACTGCTGGCGGTACGGGATTCAAAGCTCGAGCGGTGTGATTTACAGCCGGGTACGTCGGTTCATAGTCCCGGCCGATGTGCAGCTGTGGCCGCGGCCGGCTCTGGACGAGATGATCCAACGCGTACCCGCTGCCCGGCCGCGGCTGTTCGTCCGCCCGGAAACGGTCGCTTTTTATCGCGATCGTGCGATTGACGGCGACCTGCAACAGGTGTTGGCCGCTATCCAACATCAATGCGCCGGCCACCTGAACGAAGAGCTGGGGCCGGAGCCGCCTCCGGTTCTCGGCGTCGGCGCTGAACGGGGACGCAATTATGCCGCCATCATCAGGGCTACACGTCCGCCCATGGATCTGATGGAGAGCTTTGCGCTGGCCTATCTGCTCACCAACGATCCGGTCTACGGCCTCGAGGCCAAGCGCCGGTTGCTCTATTTTTTTAGTTGGGATCCGGAGGGCACCACCTCGTGGCTGAACAACGACGAGCCGGCCATGTGGATCATGATGCGCGGCGTTCGTGCCTACGATTGGACCTACCCGCTGTTCACCGCCGAGGAGCGCAAAGCGGTGGAATCGGTGATGCGGATTCGAGCCGCCCAGTTCTATTATCATCTGCGTCACCGGCAGCGGTTTCACACTGATCCCTATGTCAGCCATTCAGGCCGTATGGTCGGCTTTCTCGGCGAAACCAGTCTGGCCTTTATCCACGAGTGGCCGGAAGCGCGGGAATGGCTCGATTATGTGACGACGATCTACTGGAATATCTATCCGGCCTGGGGCAAAGAGGATGGCGGCTGGCATGAAGGACCGAGTTACTGGTCCGCGTATATGACCTTTGCGCTGCACTTTGCGGCGGCGTTGAAAAATGCGACCGCTGTCGATCTGATGGAAAAACCCTTTCTGCGCAACACGCCTTATTATCTGCTTTACAGCAATCCGCCCTACGCCAAAATATCACCCTTCGGCGACGGCGAGAACAGCCCTGCGGGCACGGGCCATGGGACGACCATGTTCGCCTTTGCTTCGCTGCTCGGCGATCCCTATCTGAAATGGTATGCCGAAGCCTGCGGCGTGACGATTCCCGACAATATTCTCGGCGTGGTGCTCAGCAGAGACGTTCCGGAGAGCAAACCGCCGTTCGATCTGCCGCAGGCGCGCTATTTCCCCGGCGTCGGTTTGGTCTCGTTGCATACCAGCCTGGGCCGTGCGGATGAAGATGTGCATTTCCTGATTCACAGCGATCCCTATGGTCCGGTCAGCCATGCTCACGCGGATCAGAACGCTTTTACGCTGGAAGCGTTCGGCGATGAGCTGGCCATTGCATCGGGTTATTATCCTTGGTACAATTCGGATCATCACAGCCAGTGGCAGTGGGAGAGCAAGTCATCGAACACGATCACGTTCAACAACGGCGTCGGTCAGGTGAAACGCGATGCCCGTTCAGCCGGCCGCATCGTGCATTTCATCCACACCGATGCTTTTGACTATGTCGAGGCGGACGCCGCTCAGGCTTACCAGGGCCGTTTGAAAGAGTGTGTGCGGCAGGTGGTGCACGTCAGGCCGGGGGCGTTTGTTATGCTGGACCGGGTTGCAGCGCCCGAACCGGTGACCTTTGAGTGGCGTTTGCACGCCAATGCGCCGATTGTTATGAACGGCAATGGATGGCTGGTTTCCCGGCAAAAGGCCACGCTGGAAGTGAGTTTTCATTCACCGGCTGATCTGAAATTTTCTCTGCACGAAGGCGCCGAGCCGCCGCCGGAGCGGGAGGCGCCGGTTCAGTATTATGCACTGGCGTCCACCGCGGAACCAACCCCAGCGGCAAACTATCTGTCGGTGTTGGTCCCCAAACGGCGCAACGGCACACCCAAGGTTTCGATCACGCCGCTGTCCGTCAAGGGCGGCGCTGGTCTGCGGGTCGCGGTGGACGGCGTTGAATCCTTGGTTGCTTTTAATACGAGCGGCCGGATTCTCGAGCTGGCAGGTGTGACCACTCAGGGGCCTGTGCTGGCCGTGCGGTTGGACGACTCTGGCAAACCGATCGCCCATCTCTGCGTGGAGCAGGTCCAGTAAGCGGCGTCGCCGGCCATGGCCACGGCGCGATCGACTTTCAACGCTGTGAAGTCATGGCGTTCAGGGCTTGTCTAATCAGTTGTGGGAGAAAGAGAACATGAACCGTCGCCGATTTCTCAAAACCGCTGCCTCCAGCAGTCTCATGCTGCGCGTCGCCGGCTGTAGCGCCGCGAATCCTGTCGCCGACCGCCCCAACCTCTTTATCTATATCGCCGACGATCAATATAGATCCAGTCTCGGCTGCTACGGCGCGACTCCGAGCCACACGCCCAACATTGACCGCCTGGCTAACCAGGGCATGCGCTTCACCAGCTGCTTTACCCAGTCCTCTATCTGTACGCCGAACCGCGGCACCCTGTTCACCGGCATGTATCCGTTAAAGCACGGCGCCCATGCCAATCACTCAGGCTTTTATGATGGCGTCAAATCCCTGCCCAATTACATGAAGGAATCGGGCTATCGCGCCTGCATCGTCGGCAAAGACCACATCGCCAAGCCCAGCGATCTCTATCGCTGGGAATTCCGCATCGAGAAATCCGCTGAACGGATGCCCGGCGCCGATGGTCCTGAACGCGACCGGCATCGCAAAACCGACTTTGATCAGGTGGAAAAGTTTATCACTGCAAAAGATCGGCGGCCCTTTTGTCTGGTTCATGGCGCTTCGCTGCCGCATGCGCCCAATTTGACGGAATTGCCCAACGGACTAAAGGGCTATGACGCTTCCAACTGGTATCTGGATTACGAACTCGGCCGCTACCTGGAGCTGTTCGAACGACACGGCATATTGGATTCCATGGTGATCCTCTATGTAAACGATAACGAATCCCAACAGCCGCGCAGCAAATTCACTCTTTTTGAAACCGGGCTTCAGGTGCCGATGATCCTCCGCTGGCCCGGAAAGGTCAAGGCCGGCATGGTCTGCGACGCTATGGTGGGCTTTATCGACATTCTGCCCACGCTTCTGGAGATCGTCCAAAGGGATATTCCTGCCAATATAGATGGAAAAAGTATGCTCGATCTATGGCAAGGCCGGACCGGCCGTCATCATGAAGAGCTGTTTGCCAGCTATACCGGCGTTCTGGTCAGTACCCAGCGCCAAGAGACCCCCTATCCCATTCGTTCCCTGAGAGACCGTCGCTATAAATATATCCGCTATTTAAACTATCAGGTGGGTCACCCGAAACAAAACGGCGCTTTTTTCCCCTATGAGCAGCTGTTCGATCTGTCCATCGATCCCGGCGAAAACGATAATCTGGTCACGGATCCAGGATTTCAGGCGATCAGGCAAGCCATGAGCGCTAAAGTCGATGCGTGGATGGCAAGGATGGGCGATCAGGGTGTGGAAAGCGAACGGCAGACTCTGCAGAAATATCCGGCGAAACAAACGCTGTGATAATTACGTAATTGGCAGGGACGGGATAACAGGCTATAGGAAACGAACGGCTGAGTGAGAAAAAATCCCCGGAGAAACACATCCTTTAAGGAGAAGGGCATGATCAAGAAGGCCTCTTTTTTCAGGATCGCACGGGCGATCCTGAAGACGCCGCGAATCGTCCTGGCCAGGCCGGCGGTCAATGGATTCCTCTGCCGTTATCTGGGTAAATTCAAGATCTTGGATGTTGACGGCAACCTCATCATCCACTCGCATCTGCCGCCGGTCAACAGCAGGGCTTACTCGCGATTTGTCACCGAGCATCTGCTTGGCGAATCCATCGCTCCGTCTCACGCCCAGATCGCAGTAACCAACGCCTGCCCGTACCAGTGCTCCTATTGCTATAACCGGGGTCGTACCGGCCGGGTTATGGATCAGCAAACGATCCTGGCCACGGTCCGCCAACTGAAGGAACTGGGCGTGTTCTGGCTCGGGCTGACCGGCGGTGAACCGCTGTTGAACCGGAGGCTCGAGGAGATTATCGCGTGCGCGGCCGGCGATTGCGCGGTCAAACTCTTTACCACGGGCTGCACACTGAGCAAACAACGGGCGGAGGAGCTGAAACAGGCCGGGCTTTTTTCCGTCTCGGTGAGCCTCGACCACTGGCAGGAAGAGCGCCACGACCAGGGGCGCAACCATTCGGGCGCGTTTCGCACCGCTCTGGAGGCGATCGAAATCTTTAGAGGCGTGGCGGGCCTGCATGTCGGCGTCTCGGCGGTGCTGTCTGCAGAGATGCTCGAAGAGGAACAGATCGAAACGTTTCTTCAGTTTTTAGCCGGCCTCGATATTCATGAAGCCTGGCTGAGCGAAGCCAAACCCTCCACAGCCGCATATCAGCGTCCCGAGCTCGTCGTCACCCAGGAACAGCGGGAGCTTTTGATCGCTATCCAGGACCGGTATAATAAAAAAGGCGGAATGACCGTCAACTATTTGGGACACTTTGAAGACCGCCGGCATTTCGGCTGTTCCGCCGGCCACAAAATGATCTACATCGATGCGTTCGGCGAGCTGAGTCCCTGTGTTTTTATTCCCATGTCCTTCGGCAATGTCAGAGAGCGTTCGGTGAAAGAGATCTACCGGACCATGCAGCAGCGCTTTCCCACGGAGAGCAGCTGTTTTATCAACCGGAATTATCGGCTGCTGCAAGGCCGAGGCAGTAAGGCTGGTCCTATCGATCCCTCGGCCGCCCTGGCGTTGTTGGAAAGGATTCAATTCAGTCCGCGGTCAAAATTTTTCAGCCTGCATTACGGCAATCGGTAAAGCCGGCCCGGGAAGGAAGGGAGCCATGATACAAGGAAAGCGGTTTGAACAGCGAACCTATCGGTCGATCAGCCTGGCAATGGCCGTGGTCTTTGTTGTCGTTGGTCTTTTTTTTCTTTTCTATGCCGGGCAGGTGCTGCACCTTTTCAACACCCTTGCGCTCCAACTCGGCCTGCCGCAGTCCAGTGAAGAGGCAACCGGCTTTTATTTGATATTAGCCGTGGCCTATATGTATGTCGTTACGCTGCTGGCTTTTCTGATGTACCGGCATCCGGAAAATTCGCTGCCCCCATTCCTGCTGATCAACGCCAAGGCGGCCAGTGCGATGCTGTCCGCGCTCTTTTTTATTTTTCATCAGCGGTATCTCATCTATATCGTCAATGCGGTGGTCGACGGTTCTATCGCCTTGGCCGTTGCCAGGTTGCGTGAAGAGAGGCGTATAAATTCACGATGAGCCTGTTTCTTTTTCTTGCCGAAAGAACATTGCCTCAGTTCATCCGCAAACGAGAGTTGAAAAAACTTTTCCGTTTTACGGCAGAGGCGTTTGGTTCGAAAACGCCGGAGCTTTCCCGCCTGTCCTGCGACGAACTGTTAACCGCTTACGCCGCTTTCACCCGTTCGGCCGTAGATCAGCTGGATTCAAGACCTTCAGCGGCTGCCGGCGTGCAGCAGCGCCTTTATCAACAGGCGTATGCCTATGGCAACTTGTGGCGGGCGAGATTCAGGCTCAGCAGCATGAACCAAGCCATGCGCGCAGCCAGAGTGCTGTATCGCGCCGTTGGGATCGATTTCCGCGGCGCCGGAGACGGCCTCATTGAAATCCACCAGTGTTTTTTTAGCGCCTATTTTACCTCAGCCACCTGCCGGATCATATCCGCTCTCGATGCCGGCATTGTGGACGGCCTGGCTCATACCGGCGGACTGGCCTTTTCGCATCGTATCACCGAAGGGGCGGACATGTGCCTGGCTCATTGTACGGAAAGGGAATCTAAACGATGAGAAAAGCCGTTGTGGTGGGCAGCGGCGCCGGCGGCGCTGCCGCAGCCAGGGAACTGCAAGGTTCGTTCGAGGTCATGGTGCTGGAAGCGGGAAACGAGTTTAAGCCTCTTTCCCTCGATCTCTCCTGGGTGGATCAGTTCAAGCGGGCCGGTCTGCTGTGGGATGAACGCGGAATCCAGTTGCTGTTCCCTGCTATGAGAATCCGTAAAACAGCGGATCGCATGGTGATGGTGAATGGGATCGGCACCGGCGGGACCACGACGTTGGCTACAGCCAATGGAATTCGTAGAGACCACGATTTGAAAACGTTGGGCATCGATCTGGATGACGAGTTCGCCGAGTTGTCGGCAGAGATCCCTGTCACTACTGATCACCGCTCCCTCTGGAGCCAGGCGAGCCGGCGTTTGTTTGATCTCTGTCTCGAGATGGGGCTTGCCCCGGCGCCGCTTGCTAAAATGGGTGATTACACCCGCTGTGTGCGCTGCGGCCGTTGCGTGCTGGGCTGCCGCCATGCAGCGAAATGGGACAGCCGGCATTTTTTACGCAGCGCGGTAGAAAAAGGCGCGCGTCTGTTCACCGCTTCCCGGGTGGAGAAAATAGTGATCCGTAGCAACCGGGCCACGGGTGTCCTGGTGCGAAAAAAACTGCGCACCGAGTTCATCTCCGCTGATCTGGTGGTCGTGGCTGCCGGAGGATTCGGCACGCCGGTGATTCTGCAGAACTCGGGCATTCCCTGTGAGCCCCGGTTGTTTGTCGACCCGGTCTTATGTGTGGCAGCTCCTTGGGAAAAAGCCGGTCAGAACAAAGAGATCTCCATGCCCTTTGTCGTGGAAAGGGATGGATTTATTCTTTCCCCCTATTTTGATTATCTCAGTTATTTTTTCAACCGCCATTGGAAACCGCCTGCGCAGGATACCTCTGTCCTGATGATCAAGTTGGCGGACTCGGCCTGCGGCCTGGTTCGCGACGGGCGGATTGAAAAGACGTTGACCGATCAGGATTGGGTTCACTTGAAACAGGGCGTTGAATTGTGCAAAGAGATCTACGCCCGGCTCGGTCTCAGCGAGAAGAGCTGGCTGGGGACAGTAAACGCAGGACATCCGGGCGGAATGCTGCCGTTGACCGCGGCAGAGGCCGCTACGCTGCATTCCGAGCGGCTGCCGGAGAATGTGTACGTCGCTGATGCGACGCTTTTCCCAAAATCTCTGGGGTATCCTCCGATTTTGACCATCATGGCATTGGCGAAAAAAATCGCCAAGATCTGTGCGCAAAGCTGAGAGGAAGGAGGCGTATCCCCTGCAGCCGCGCTAGTATGGGGATGGGCCGGGCAGGCGGATGGTTTCAGCCCAGTGATACACCCTGGTTTTCAGCATCTGTCGACATGATCCGCCTAAAGCGCCGCCGATCAAGGCGCCCTGACAAAAGACAACCACATCGCCCTCGGAGCTGTGCAGCGCCAAGCGAAGATTCTCTCCTGCTGCTTTTACATTCTGCGGATGTTTCTGTTTCAGTAAAAATTCAGAGTATTTTGCGAAAGCGTCCCTCGCCTCCAGACTGTCTGAAAAGGGGATGAGAAAGAGCTGAAAATCGCCGCAGGCATTATTGCGATAATCGCGGCGATATCCATTCTGGAAATAGCTTTGACCGTAAAAGTCACTGGGAATATAACGTTCCGAGTGAAGGATTGCGTCCTGCTGCGGAAAAAGAGTCAGCATTTCCGGCGCGGTGAAATGCCCTTTGATCCGGTCTGCAATGAATCGCGCCATCTCTGCCAGCACCGGCCCCATATCCCGGTCGAGGGTGAAGCTGGTGAGCTTGACATAGTAGGGGCCTTTGTAAAAATTAAGCACATTAGCGCTGTGATACCCCTCCACGCCGATGGCGATCGCCGGTTCCGACGGCGATCGTTCGGCCGCATAGATGCCGAAGGCGTGCAACGGACTTGCCATGGTATAGATCTCCACCGTCACCCCGTTCGAATCGGCGCCGGCGGCGTAATCAGCGGTCAGCACCATGCGAAATCCATACTGCAAATAGAGGTCCGCTGCTCCGTTGATGTACTCAAAGAGATCGTCGGCTGTGAAAAAACGCGCTTCGTAGGTTTGTCGCCAGCCGGCCAGTTCACCCTTTTGCGGCAGCAGGCTGACCAGAGTCTGCTGCAGATTCTCCTGCGCCCGGCCGCTGTTGAGGAGAAGGAGACTGGTTATCCCGGCGAGCGTCAGATGTTTCAATAAATGGGGCATCATAGGATCCTCATGCAGTTACGTCACGCCAGCGGCAGACGGAAGGTTTTCTTCAATTCCGCTACTTTTCCGCCGATGTTGAGCTGATGCGGGCAGGCGGCAATGCAGGTTTCGCAAAGGCCGCAGACCTGCAGCCCATATTGTTCCGGCAACATGGACAAAGTCCATTCCGCGTGGCTGAGGTTGCCGTAGCTGCCGGCGTACATGGCAGCGCGCATGAGAGTGGGGATATCGACATGTTGCGGACAGGTCGGCACGCAGGCCCTGCAGCTCTGGCACATTGCTCCGATCTGCAACGATCCCAGTTTGATATAGTTCTTTTCCTCTTCATCCAGGTCCAGGTCCGCCGCTGCGGCCAGGTTGAGCTCCAGTTGATCAAAAGTGGTCATGCCGGGGATGGCGGTGGTCACCTCTTCATGCCGCAGCACCCATTTTAACGAGGCCTTGTGGTTCATAGGCACTTTTTCATCCCGCCGCTTGCCGCCCTGTGTTTTCATGGCTACGATGCCCAGTCCTTTTTCCTTGGCATAGGCGATCGCCTTTTCCGTGTCTTCTTTATCTTCGCGTTGGAGGTTGAAGGCGATCTCGGCCACGTCATAGATTTTTGCATCCGCTGCTGCGCGCACCACCTCGGGCACGCGGCCGTGACAGCTGACGCCGATGAAGCGCACTTTGCCTGCCTTCCGGGCTGCCACCGCGGCGTTCATCAGCGGTTCATAGTTCACCATTTGGGCGGTATCGCAGGAATGAAGATAGAGGATATCGACGTAATCGGTCTGCAGTCGGGTAAGGCTCAGATTCAGCATCTGGTTCAAATTCTCCGCCGTAGCCGCCGGCCCACGGCCGCTCGCCTGGGTGCTAAAGCCGCCGGTCTGATGATCGCGCGCCAACCAAACCTTGGTGGCGATGATTAACTTGTCGCGGTCGCCGCGTTCTTTGACTACGCGGCCGATGGCGGTCTCGCTGTTGCCGCGCAAATACCCGTGCGCCGTATCGAGATGAATGATGCCGGCCTCCAGAGCCCGTTTGATCAGATCCGGGCTGTCTGTGTTCATCACCCCGAAGCTGAGTATGGGGATTTTCACGCCTGTCCGGCCCAGCGGCCGGGTCGGCAATTTTATCTCCTGCGCCTTGCCGGTTTGAGCGGCCGCCCGACCAGGCCATGCGCAGCCCGCCGCCAGCATGCCGATGGAACTGCTTTTAAGAAACTGCCGTCGCTCCATTCTGTCCAAGCTCATTCATTTTCCTCCGCAATTTTCTGTCTGTGATGGTCCATAGCAACGAATGTTTAATGGTATTGAAAAATGCAAAGATTCGCAAGAAAAATTCCACGTTCTTTACAGCTGGAATGCCAATTTCGGCAGCCGTGGAAGCGATGGAAATCCGGCGTTGCATGGTAATGAAAATATCGATATAATGGACCATGCGCACAAACCTGCTCGCTAAAATCAAACGTTCTCCGCAAACGCCGGGCGTTTACCTGCTCAAGGACCGCGAAGGCGGCATCCTCTATGTGGGAAAATCGATCAACATCCGCAAACGCCTTCAGCAGCATGGAGCAGCCTGGAGAGCGGGATGGATGGATCGTGATCATCGCCGCATTCGTCCCGTGGTGGATGTCGCCTGGCAAGAGACCCATTCGGAATTGTATGCGCTCCTGCTTGAAGATTATCTGATCAAAAAACATTGGCCCATTGGCAACGTGCGGCAAAAGGATTACCTCGAATACGCTTATCTCGCCCTTTCCGCAGAGCCTCTGCCCCGTTTTGTCCTGATCGATGCACGGCAACGTGCGGAAAATTCTTGCTCCTTTGGGCCGTTTCGCGATCGCTATCATGCGCAGGACATGCTCGAACTGGTGCAAGAGCGGTTCCGCCTGCGGACCTGTCCTGCGATCAGAGAGGGCGGATGCCTGCAGTGGGAGATCCACCGGTGCTCAGGGCCCTGCCGCACTACCGAGGCTGGGGAGCGCTACCGGCGGACGGTTGTCCGGGCTGCCGAATCCCTCAGCTCACTCGATCCCTTTTTTCTTCGTTTTATCGAAAATAGAATAAAAGTACTTGCGCAACAAAAAGAATTTGAAAAAGCCGCCCATTATCATGCCCTGCTGCTGCGTTACCAAGGTTTGATCAACCGTGGTAAATTTTTCGCCATGTTCCGCAAGCATGGCCTGTTCATCCAGGAGAGCGGACGCTGGCCGAACACGTTTTTATTTCTCGAGGGAAGACTGGTACAGCGGAACGGCGAACGGGTGGACGGGATGCTGGTGGAGGGCGCTGATTTCAATGAGACCTGCACGAGCGAGCGGACCTTGGTCGATCGCGCGGATGTAATCTATCGCTGGTTGCGCAGCAGGCCGGGGGAAAACGCAATGGCCTTCATCGACCGGCTGGGTTGTCGAGATGCCTCGTATCCCTGATCCGCTTCGCAGTGTTCAGTCGATATCGATCATTCCGGCCTTGCGTTTGCGTCATATCTTCATCCGTGCGGCGACGATGAAAGCCCCAGCTGATGTTCATGGTTGGGGGGGCCGTTGAGCGCAGCCAGCGGTCGTTGAATTCGTGCAACAAGGCCGGCGCGATCTCCTCCTCCATGCGAATACGGACAATAGCGTTTTCGTCCAGCGACGCGATGCGCCGAATTAATCGCTCTCGCACCTCGGCGATCGATAGGCCTCGAATGTCGAGGACCAGATCGATCATGGGCCGGGTAGGCAGCGTTATGAAGCGATGAGTGATTCGACGCTCGGGTTCTCGAGCTAGGGTCAGAATGGAATAGCCCTTCTCTTCATCGCGTTCTGCGAAGGAAGTGCGCTCCGTGGAACCCGGATAAAAAACCGGCGCGCGCAGCGTCCTGCCGGCAAGATCTTTTGTGATCACCTGATGCCGATGGATATGTCCGCTCAGAACCGCATCGAACCCGGGAGGGATATCGACGCTCCGGATCACTTCTTCGCCGCTGCGAAAAGTAAAATGTTGCACGCCCACCTGCGCCCCTTCCACGGCCTGGTGCATACACAGCAGACGAATGTCCGCTGCGGCAGACTGCCAGCCTGTGCGTACCAGCTGGTCTTTGAACTGGAGCCGCGGATTGCGGCGAACGTGGGGAAATCCCGTCAACGCGATTTTGCATCCATTCAGAGTGACCACCCTGGTCAGCGGTCGGTCGAATACGATGATCCCTGAATGAGTTTCCAACAAGGACCTGGGAATATTCGAGCGTTCGTGGTTGCCTGGAACCAGGAAAACCGGGATGCCGAGGTCCGCGATGTGCAGAAGAGGCTCAAAAGCCTGGGCGACGATAGCCGGCGGAACTCGGCTGCGAAAGAACATATCGCCGCCGTGCAGCAGCAGATCGACCTCCTGCTGCAGCGCCGGCGTCAGGGCTTTGAGATAGTTGGCCATAAAATCTGCGCCGCGGCGTCGGCGCTGCACGCGTGGGCGCAGAGGAGCATCCAAGCCGAGATGGGTGTCGGCCAAAAACAGCAGCCGGACGGCGTTGTGGAAAGCCTGCGTCATTCAGATTCTCGCAAATGCGGTGGTTGAGGCACGAGGACAATTTACGGGACCGATCTGTAAAGCTCAACTGCTTTTTTCCGATGATTTCACCCCGGCCTCGTCGGTTGCTGATTTTTGAGCATGAAAAGGAGACGACGCTGCTCTCATCGGCCGCAGCCAGGGCGGCGAAGCCAATTATTCCTTGCAAATAAGGGTATTATTCATTATATATTTATGGGGTTCCGTTGACGGGCGGGGCAATCCGGTCCGGCTCATAAAAGCCCTTTTTCGCCTTTATGCGGCCGGACGATTCAATCAGCCTTTGCACGGGAAGTCACGCCGATGATCGGACAGACCATATCGCATTACCAAGTGTTGGAAAAGCTCGGTGAAGGCGGCATGGGTGTGGTGTACAAGGCGGAAGATAACCGGCTCAAACGGACGGTCGCTCTTAAATTTCTCGCCTCTTCTCTGACCTCGGATCCTGAGGCGCGCAAGTGCTTCATCCACGAAGCGCAAGCCGCTTCGGCGCTGGATCATCCCAATATCTGCACCATTCATGAAATACATGAAACGGATGAAGGACAGCTCTTCATCGCCATGGCCTATTACCTGGGCGAAACCCTGAAAGAAAAAATCGCAAAAGGCCCCACCTGTCTGCAGGAGGCGCTGCACCTGGTGCGGCAAATCGGCGAAGGCCTGGCCAAAGCCCATGACAAAGGGATCGTGCACCGGGACATCAAACCCGCCAATCTGATGGTCGTCGACCGCCGACTGATTAAAATCCTCGATTTCGGCGTGGCGGAGTTCCATCATTCAAGCCCGTTGTCCGGCCCCGGATTCCTTGTCGGCACCCCCGCTTACATGTCTCCGGAACAAGCCTCGGGAAAGCCTGTGGACCAGCGTTCGGATATTTGGTCGGTCGGAGTGGTGTTTTATGAACTGCTGACCGCCCATCGTCCATTCGCCGGAGAGAACGACAGCCGTCTGATCGATTGCATCCTGCATGAATGTCCCTGGCCTATAGAAAAATTTCTCGGCGCAGCGTCCGCGCCCATTAAAAGAGCGGTCGAAAAGATGCTGGCCAAGGATCCTAAGGACCGTTATCAGAGCCTTTACGAGTTTCTCGACGATCTGGAAAGTTATGAGAAGAAAACAGCGTCGTCTGACACCCGGGTGACGGCTGCGCCGCAGCCGGCTGTTCCTTCCATCGCTATTCTTCCTTTTGTCGATCTGAGCGCAGCGAAAGATCAGGAATATTTTTGCGACGGCCTGGCTGAAGAGATCATGGACGATCTGGCCCGGCTGAAAGGGCTGCGGGTGGCGTCGAGAAATGCGACCTTTCAGTTTAAAGGCAGGAATGCGGATATCTTAAAAATCGGTAAAAGTCTGAATGTGCAGAAAGTTCTGGAAGGCAGTATCCGCAAGGGCGGCAACCGGATTCGAATCGCCGTGCGTCTGATCAATGCCTCAAATGGCTTTCTGACCTGGGCCGATGAGTATGAGCGCGAGCTGGCGGATATTTTCGCCATTCAGGACGAAATCTCCAGCGCCGTGGTGAAAAATCTGCAGCTCCAGTTCGGCGGCGCCATCGGCGGCGCTTGCGGCCCGGGTTCGGCGCGGCATTACACCGAGAATGTGGAGGCCTACTCCCACTATCTTCGGGGAAGGTTCTATTGGAACAAAAGGACCACGGAGTCGATCCAAAGCGCTGTCAGGCACTTTAAGGCAGCCATCCAGATCGATTCCGACTATGCGCTCGCCTACTCTGGTTTGGCGGACGCTCATATTGTGTTGTGCCTGTACGGTCGAGTCGCTCCTGCTGAGGGCATGCCCAGGGCCATGGAGGCGGCTCAACAGGCGCTGCGAATCGATGAATGGCTGCCGGAAGCGCACATCTCTCTCGGCTGCGCCAAGGCCGTCTATCAATGGAAGTGGCAGGAGGCGGAGCAATCCTTCCTGCGGGGGATCGAGCTCAAGCCGGATTATGCCGGCGCGCATCACTGGTACGCCATCAATCTGCTGACGCCGCTGGGCCGGTTTGAGCAGGCGGTCCGCGAGGCGCAAAGCGCGTTGGAACAGGAGCCGTTTTCGCTCGCCATCCATGCGGCGGTCGGATTGGTCTATTATTTCAGCCGCCGGTATGAGGACGCCATCAAACATTTCAGGCAGGCTCTGGATAAAGATCCTGATTTTCCCGCCAATCAATTTTTTCTCGGCCAGGTGTACGTTCAACAGGCCCGTTATCAGGAGGCCCTGGACTGCTTTCAGCAAGCGATGAAGATAGACAGCGACAACACCAACATGCGTGCCACCTATGCCCATGCCGCCGCGGCCTTCGGTAAAACAGCTGAAGCCCGCTCCCTGCTGGAGGATCTGTTAACCCTGGCCAAGAAACAGTACGTCTCTGCTTACGACATCGCCTCGGTCTATCTCGGCTTGGGAGAAAAAGAAACGGCGCTGTCCTGGCTCGAAAAAGCCGCAGACGAGCGCGCTTATCTGTTGAGCTATCTAAAGGTCGATCCTTTTATGGACCGTTTGCGTGAAGAAAAACGGTTCCAAGCGGTCAGGGAAAAAATCATGGGGCAGGCTGCTGTTCGATGACGCCTGTGATCCGCAGCGGCAAACAAAGCGCCCTTTTTCCGGACCAGCGAATGAAGGAGTGGTCATGGAGAAAAAAGATAGCGGTGTTGAATCGCCGGCCATTCGAGTGACGGTTGAGCAGCAGGGGCAGGACGCCCGCGAGCTGCAGTTTCGCAAGGGATTTCTCATCGGCCGGGAGGACGGCTGCGAGGTGCAGATTATATGTCCGGGCGTCAGCCGCAGGCATGCACAGGTTTCCTATGAGCAGGGGCGCTGGTGGATCGAAGATCTGCAGAGTGCGAACGGCACTTTTATTCAGGGACAAAGAATCAGCAAAATCCCCCTCGCTTCGACGGTCAAGGTCGTGCTCGGCGCTGCCGGCGATGTGTCGTTGCTCTTTCACCTGGACCCGCCCTCGACAGAGGCCATGACCCTGCATGAGGCGCCGCCCTCGGTTACGCAGGTCATTCGGCAGTATTTTGCCCCAAAATCAGGAGAAAAGCCGGGTGAGCATACCCTGCTCATCCGCGGCGCCTTTAAACGTCTGCAGCATCAACAGAAGAAAAAGTATCTGCGGATCATCGGCGGCGTGCTGGCGATCGCCCTGGTTTTGGCTGCATACGCCTATATGCAGCATCAGGAGGTGAAAAAGCAAAAGGCGCTGGCCAAGCAAATGTTTTACAGTATCAAATCCTTGGAATTGGAGTTGAACCATCTGCAGCTGCAGGCGGCGGCGGACAAGGATGCAGCGGCCTTGAGCAAGGCCGAGCAGATCCGCAGCCGTCAGTCGGAACTCATCCGCAACTATGAAAAATTTCTCGAGCAGCTCAACTTTTACAAAGATGCCAAATGGAGCGAAACGGACCGGGTGATCCTGCACACGGCGCGGATTTTCGGTGAGTGTGAGCTCGGCCTGCCGCAGGAATTCCTCGTTGAAGTGTATAAATACATCAAACAGTGGAAAAAAACCGATCGACTGCAAAAAGCTCTCGCCCTTGCCCGGGAGAGTGGATTCCATCGAATTGTGCCCCGGCTTATGCTGGAGCAGCATTTGCCGCCCCAGTTCTTTTACCTCGCTCTGCAGGAGAGCGACTTTAACTATAAAACCGTCGGACCGCCCACCCGCTTTGGCATCGCCAAGGGGATCTGGCAATTCATTCCGGCCACGGCCACACGCTATGGGCTGAAAAACGGGCCGCTGGTCGGCATCCCCCAGTATGACCCCAAGGATGAACGGTTTCATTTTGAAAAAGCGACTCGGGCGGCAGCCTGTTATATCCGCGATATCTACAACACCGAAGCGCAGGCCTCCGGCCTGCTGGTGATGGCTTCCTATAACTGGGGCGAACGGCGAGTGGTGGAGTTGTTGCAGAAAATGCCGTTGAATCCCCAGGAGCGGAATTTCTGGGAGCTATTGCGATTATATCGCGACCAGATCCCCAAACAGACCTACGATTACGTGTTTCACATCTTTTCTGCGGCGGTGATCGGAGAGAATCCGGCCCTGTTCGGATTTCAACTCGACAATCCACTGCGCGAGGCGCTGCCGCCGGCTGCGGAGTGAAATCCGGCAGTAAGGAATGATGTTTCATCCGCTCGCAGGCGTCAAGGGATCCAGGCTGACCGCTGGGACCGCGACGCCCTTTTTCTGCTCCACGGCGTTGCGCGGACGCTCGTTGGTGCGGGAAATTTACTTGTTTTTTCTTC
The DNA here is from genome assembly GCA_029565685.1 of bacterium. Classification (GTDB taxonomy): domain Bacteria; phylum Zhuqueibacterota; class Zhuqueibacteria; order Residuimicrobiales; family Residuimicrobiaceae; genus Anaerohabitans. The sequence goes on from JAKQNR010000025.1 coordinate 117,872, forward strand.
CTCATTGGCTATTTTAGCTGCGAAGTGGAGGGGGAGGTTCAGGCCCGCAGGCCTGAATGCGGCAGTGCGGTTTGAACGAAGGTGGCGGTTGGTGGCGCTCAGCAGAAGGATCTTTGCTGCAAGCGCAGATCGTTGACCCGAAAGAGGTGGCCAAACGTCAGACCGCGGACAGGATCAATAGCACCATCGAAAGAGGCGTGGATGAAGGTCTCAATCAGATCGGCAAGGGGCTTGGCAAGTTTGTAAAAAAGAAAAAGGGAACAGCCGGCAGCGAGGCGGAGGAAACAGCGGCAGTGGAAGAGGATGAGGAAACGGAAGAGTCCCAACGTTCATCTTCTGCCGGCCAATCCGGCGCCTCAGCCCAGCCAAAGCTGTCAATCACCACGCAGTACGATTTCGTCCCCGGCGACCGGATTCTCTTTTTCGACGATTTCTCCCAGGATGAGGTCGGCGACTTTCCCGCTCATTGGACCTCCAACGGCAGCGGCGAGGTCAAAACAGTCAACATCGCTTCCGGAAAATGGTTTCATATGAACGGTGAGGATGCCGTTTATTGCTGTGGCAAAAAGATCGATTTTCCCGACAACTTTATCATCGAATTCGATATCATCCCTGACGAGGAGTACACCCACGGCGCGACTCTGACGCTCTACGGCGACAACCCGAAGAACCGATGGAACTGAACAGCGATCTCTATCCCGGCACAGCCGGCCTGCACATTACCATGAAAAAAGAGGGTTGGGAAACCAAAGGCTACGCCAGCGCGGATGACGCCTGGCTCGAGGGGCAGGCGGTCAGAAATCCGCTCCTCACCGAGCAGGTCAACCATGTCATCATCTGGGTGCAGAAGAGAAGGGTGCGGATCTATTACCAGGGCGCCAAAGTCCTTGACGTTCCGACCAATATCCATTCTAGGGTGAAATTCGACCGGCTGCGATTCTCCGGCTGGGATGCGGGGAGCTACCCGATGATCACCAACCTGCAGATCACCACGGCCTCGCCAGACACCCGCAGCAAGCTGCTCACAGAAGGCAGATTGGTGACCTATGGCATCACCTTTGACGTCAACAGAGCCGAGATCAAGACCGAGTCCTTTGGCACGCTGAAGAGCATCGCCGATGTGCTCAATGAGAATCCCGGTGTAAGCGTCAAGATCGTCGGTCATACGGACAGCGATGGCAATGAAAGCACCAACCTTAGCCTGTCCAAGCGGCGGGCGGAATCGGTCAAGAACGAACTGATCAAAACTTTTAGCATCGAGGCTAGCCGCATGGAAAGAAGGCGCCGGCGAAAGCCGGCCTGTCGCAGCCAACGACGCGCCAGCCAATAGGGCCAAGAACCGCAGAGTAGAATTCATTAAAAAGTAGCGAAAGGGCGGCCTTGACTCGAGGGGCCGCCCTTGATTCTTCGTCAGAGATCAGCGCGTCCCGAGCCGTCACCTGAGCAGCACAGCGCTTCTGATCGGCGGCGGCATGGGTACGTCGCCTTTGAGCGCCAGCCAGAGGATCTCGTTCAGCTCGTCGAAATCGGCCAGGTCATAATCCGACCAGTCCAGCAAGGCCGACCGACGTGCGCCTTCTCCTTCGGCCGGGTTTTTCGCCATCAAATCGACGCGGCTGGCTTCGTGGGTAAAAGGCGTCAGCGTCGGTGTTGTCGTAAAGACGTTGCAGAGCGGCGTGGCCAGTTGATCGTATTGGGTCATGGGCGGCAGCCCGAGGATGAGTTCCATGGTGCGCACCATGGAGACTGTGGTATACATGGTGCTGTCGACGATGCCGCCGCGTTTGACCCAGGGGGAATAGACCAGCCCCACGGTGCGGCGCGAGTCCACGTGGTCCGGACCGTTTTGCGCATCGTCCTCGATGACAAAGATGGCGGTTTCCGGCCAGAATTTCGACCTGCTCACCGCCTCGACGATCATGCCCAGAGCCAGATCGTTGGAGGCGACGCAGGCAATGGGGGTGAACCGGCCGGCGGTGAGTCCATCAGTATGATTTTCGCCGAGGGACATGACCATGTAATTCCACCATTCGCCCCGATTCTCCGCTTCGTGCAATTCCCGAATAAAGACCTCCGCCAGTTTGGGATCGCGCTGGCGTCCGCCCGGCACTGTTTTCAGCTTGAGCCATTCCTCACTGTAATGATCGCGCAGCCCGGATGCGCCGATGAATTGCGGCTCGGTGTCGGGCGAAGAGCGGAACGAAGCGAATTCGCCATAGCTGCGAAAGCTTTTTCCGTGCTTGCGGCAATGGTCCCAGAGATAACCGGCGGGGGAAGAGGTCAGCCGTTCGTCCGCATTGGGTTGGCCCCGCCGGCTGTAGCTGTTGACCCAGGCCTTTTGGGTGTAATCGGTCACATACGCGGCGTTCGACCACTGATGGCCGTCTTGGGAGACCTCGCCGTTGGCGTAAAGATTGTCGAGGATCACGGTCTCCCGCGCCAGTTTGTGGGCGTTCGGCGTCACCTCTTCGCCGAACAGGACCAGATTGGGGTCGCCGTTGCCCTTGCCCAGATCGCCGAACACCTGATCATAGGTCCGGTTTTCGCGGATGATGTAAAGCACATGTTTGATTTTAGGAAACACCTCTTTGATGATCTTTTCACTGTGCGCTCGATCGATCTGCGCGGTGGGATCGGGAAAATTGCTTTTGACCTGCGCGGTGTACGCCGCCAGTTGACCGCGGTCCGGCACATCGATCACCGAGAATACGCTCTGCAGTTGAGAGCCGACATAATCATAGGGCCGGGTCGGATCCGGCGCGGTCCTCTTGAATGGGGTTATAGCCGGAAAATTGCCGCGCAGATTCATCCCGCCCTTGCCGGTAGCGACGTAGAGCTTTTGACCGTCGGGAGAAACGGCGACGGCGCTGGGATACCAACCGGTGGGAATGAATCCCAACACCTCCGATTCACCCGGACGGCTGATGTCAATTACAGCGATGCTGTTGTTATCGGCGTTGGCCGCATAAAGCCGCCGGCCGTCTTTGCTGACCGCCAGCGCCACCGGCGTGGCGCCGACCAGATCTCTCGGATTGATAGAAGTGCGGATGGTCTCCGTCACTTTAGCGTTGCTGATCACGCTTACGCTGTTGGAGCCGCTGTTGGCTACGAACAGCCGGCCGTCCTGCGACCAGAGCAGATCGTTGGGATGGTTGCCGACCTTCATTCGGCCGGTTTCTTTCATGGATTCGGCGTCGAGCAGGCTCACCGACTCTTCCCCCCAGTTTGAAACCGCCAGGATCTTGCCGTCCGGCGACGGCGCTGCGCCGTAGGGACGGTAGCCCACCTGGGCGCAGGTCTGGCGGCTGAAATCCGCGCCGCTCAGGCGATAGACCGTGTCGTTGTTGATGTCGACGACATAGAGCGTTCCATCGATGCCCAGGGCGACGCCGGAGATGAACCATTGTTCATCGCTCAGCCCCTCGATCGCCAGGGAGGGCAGTAGTTCGAGCCGGTCGTCCTTCACGCTGAGCCGCGAAATCGGATTTTTCAGATAGTCCAGCATCGCTTGGCTGACGCCGAATTGAACCGCCGCGCTGGCGAACCGTTCGGTCACCGGTCCTCCGCCGGATACGAACAGTTCGCGGCGCGTGGGGTCGAAAGCCATGCCGGTCCAGTTTTTGGCGATGGGAAAGCCGGCGATTATTTTTTCCGCAGTCAGATCGATGATGTTGACGCTGTGATCATGCCACCCGGCTGTGTTGACAAAAGCCCTTCCGCCGTCCGGGCTGACGATGATCCTCATGGCCATATCCCCCGGAAGCGGCAGAGGCCGGCCGGCGGGAGATATGCGCCAGGTGTTGGGCAATGTGGCGGACTGGCCGTCCGTTGCCGTAGCGGGCCGCAGCACCCGGTGCCGGGAACCGGCGCAGTGGAGGAGCGCCAGAGAGAGGAGCAACTCTGATAAAACGATTGCCTTGATCAATATTTTTTTCATCTCAAACCTCCATTCGCCAAAGGGAGAGCTAGTGGAACAGAAAAGCCGCTGTTGCGGATCGATGCACGAAGTGGGCTCGGGCTGTCAGCCATTTGCAGACAGGCGGCCAGGCAAAAGAGACGGATGCATTGCATCGTCATCCTTATTTTAATATCAGGTATGCCGTTTGGACTTGTTTTCTTCTCTCTTCGGATAATATAGCTGTTCATAGTCTTAATTCAAATATGAATTAACACCCTAACCTCCATCTGTGATCTCTATGCTTGGGAAGATGTGGGGGTGCAATTATAACGCCGTGGTGGCGAAAGCTATAGCGTCCTGCTTGTAGCAGGTAACGCCCTGTTGAATAAAAACTGGCAAGAGGGCGTTTCAAAAAATGCACCCTTTGGCAAATGGAGTAGTGATCTTGGTGGCAACGGCTGTTCAGAGAATTCACTGACTTGGCACTGCTCCGCTTTATATTGCTTTTCAGGCTTTAGGGAAAAAGTGCTTGCATTTTTGGGCTAGAATGGGTATAATGCATTTAAGATTCAGATTGTTGCTAATTCTAGAAGGGGGTAGATTGGCATGATCTAGAAAGCATAAATAGAGCCACAGAGATGGCTATATTTATGCTTTTTTTTTATTCCATCCTTTGCTGCGCATTTGCAATGCCACCCCCATGAAATTTAAATGAGTTCATAGTGATCCAATATTTTTAGGGCCACCTTTCGGCTATCCTAGATGGAGAGCATGATGTACATGCGTACGTCGAGCTTTAATCGAGTTTATCGCACTATGTGGATGTTCTCGCATCAAAATGTGGAGGGTACCATGAAGAAAAATTGGATGGTTTTAATCGCCGTTTTATTCCTTTTTGAAATCGGGCTGGCCGACAATGAAGATACAAATAGCTTTCCTAAAGGGCAGTTGGTTAAGAGTGTTCCACTCACCACGACATCCGGCAAAGGCCAGGCTTTACTCAAACCGAATAAATTGTATTATCAGCCGTTTAATGAATTCGTCGATGGTTGGGCGTTGACGGGCGAGTGGCATATCGGCCAATTGCCGCTTGATGAGGGCGGGGGAGTGGCTTTGGCTTCCACACGACAAGCCAAGTATCAGCCGCAGCTCGACAGTCGTTCGATTGGTCCGATGATTGACTTGCCGACAATCGACCCAAGCCGCCAAAAGTTGATGCTTACATTGCGAGAAAAATTTGAAATTGAGAGCAGCTATGATCAGGGATATCTGGAAGTATCAATCGACGATGGGGCCTCGTGGATTTCAATACATGGCCGATCGGGTAAAAGCGATTGGTGTGAAACTCTGGTGGATATCAGCCATTTTTCCGGAAAAACGATTCGCCCCGCTTTTCGGTTATTGACGGATAAATCTGAAGAATTCTCAGGCTGGCAGATCGAATCCATGGGAATTGAACTCCAGGAGATCCAGCAGTTGGATGCTTCTCTAATCAGCCTGAATCCCCAGGGATTTCCATATATCTATATGAATGTGGCGGTCAATTCAGGTGCATCCGTGCTCAGTCAGACAAATTTCGCCGTCTATGAAAATGGCGTTTTGCAGACCGATTATTATCAGGTTGCTCCTCCGCAAACCGGAAGCGGAAATCGGCTTTCTGACATTGTGTTTCTGATGGACAACAGTGGAAGCATGGGAGACGATCAGGCCGCTGTATACAACAACGTACGCAGTTTTGTGGATAATTTATCCGCTTCCGGAGTCAATTATGCACTTGGATTATGCCGTTTTGGCATGTCTGAGGGTGATGGAAATCCGATCTTTGAAAATAGCGGTCAATTAACCCAGGATCCCGAGTATTTCAAGAATACACTCTGGTCGTATAATACGGTTTATGGTTCACGTGAACCTGGATATGATGCAGTCTTACAATCCTGCAGTGCATTCAGTTTTCGGCCGGGAACACAAAAGATTTTTATCCTGATAACAGATGAGAGACCGGACCAGGGAAACGCGACCGTGAACGCCGTATTAAACGCCTGCACCTCGGGGTCCATCACACTTTTTGTGCTGACAACGGCGGAGCTCAATTCCTATTACACCACGCTTGCATCTGCAACCAATGGGGCCATTTTTGATATTCGCGCTAATTTCAACACCATATTACACCATATCTCATCACAGGTCTCCAATAACTATGTAGTGCAATACCGTTCCAGCAACCCGATCGCGGACGGGGTAGAGAGACAAGTGGAAGTGCGGATCAACTGGAATACAGAGCGTACTTCAGTCTATGGCAGCTACGTTCCCGGTGCTGTGCCGCAAATCCTCCGCACGGCAGCGACTTTGGCATTGGAAGCGCAAGCCTGGGCGGCTCATTCTTCATTGATCATTGAGGTAGAAGTGATTGATCGATCCGCACCCTATGTGGCGTCGGTAACGTTGTATTGCCGAACCACCGGATCCAGGAATTATTACTCAATCGGGTTGACGCGAGGATCTGGCTCGATATGGAGAGGACAGCTTCCAGAGACAATCGTCGACACTCCGGGAGTCGATTACTACTTGACCGCCTCTGATGGATCCACCACCGTCTCTACGCCGGCTGTAAATCCTATTGATGCACCCTACCAGATCGCCGTGTTACCAAACGTCGCGCCTTTGATCGTTCATACACCGATTACCCAAGCGGCGAGAGGATTGCCTATTACGGTGACCATTGAGGCGATGGATGTGACGAATAGATTAAGCGGTGTTCGCCTTTATTATAAACGCACGGGACAGTTGACATTCCAATCAAATGATTTTTCGTTTGTTTCGGGTAACACCTATGTTTGTGAGATTCCAGCAGAATATGTCACTCTGAGCGGAGTAGATTATCTCATCAAGGCATGGGATGATTTAGGGGTAGCTTCTACCCATGGGACCTTTGATCTTCCGCACAATATTTCAACTTCTATTAGCGGAAGCTGGCGTCCCATCCTCCTTGATCCTGTGGCGAATAAAGTGGGGATGGGAGTGGATCTTTGGCTGTCTTGGGAGGCCAGTACGGGCGCGACGGCTTATCGAATTGTTCTTGATGATGATGCTAATTTTTCATCACCTGAATTTTCGCGCGACAATTTCTCCAAAACAAGAATTTTCGTATCCGGGCTAAAATATGCGACAAGGTATTATTGGCGGGTTCAGTCTAAAAACTCCCAAAGTATCAGCGAATGGTCGCAAGTGTCCTCTTTCGTGACGATGAGTCAACCCCCGGTTGCTATTACGGCGCCAAGTCAATATGTGTTGTCCTATCTGCAGGAAGGCGATCAATGCTACACCGATCGGGATTATACGATTTACAGCCTGCCGTCAGGTCTACAGAATAATTTGTCTATCAAAGTGGCCAATGCGGATAAAAAAAATTCCAACGCCAACTATATTTCTTTTAATCTTTCCGAGCCCGCAATTCTTTACATTGCTTACGACCAGCGGTCAAGCCTTCCGCCGGATTGGCTCAATAGCGGATTCGTTCCCACCGACAAGAAGTTAGTGATTTTAGAATTGGATGGTTCATTGACCGTTTTAGAGCTTTGGAAAAAAACTTTGCAGCCAGGCGCACATATTCTCGGAGGCAATCTTGCGGCCGGCGCGGTCGGTGCGGCAATTAATTATTTGGTCTTATTCGGTTTTAGTTTTGATCCTTTTGCGTTGCCGGAAATCATCAGCCCGGTGGAAAAGGCAAGGTATGTATCGATCAATCCGACCAAATTTGTCTGGCGTAAATTTCCAGGGGCCAAGTGGTACCATTTTAATCTAAATACTGCAAAAAGTGCTGCCAATGTGATCGTTTATGATTATGGCATAACGGATACAACCTTTCAAGTGAATAATCTAGAGTTGGATCGAACCTATTATTGGCGCCTGCGCGTGGCCGGTCCGGACCGCCGGACGGAATGGACTGATTACTTTAGCTTTACCACCGGAATAGCGCCAACGGTTGTCGATTTGAGCATATCCGGCCCGTCTGAGGTTAAAACTAATTCATACGCGGACTATACCTGCACTGCCGTCTTTAGTGATGGAACAAGAAAAGACATTACCGATTCCACTGCTTGGACAGAGAATTCCGATTTTGTCCAAATCTCGCGCTTTGGCCATTTGACTACGTCTATCGTTTCTGCAGATCGAAGTATCACCCTCGAAGCTCGTTATTCGGGTTGCTCTGCAAGCAAAACGATTGCCATCAAGGAAAGGCTGGCGCCGGTCATTTTTATTCCCGGCATTATGGGTTCGCCGCTCTATGACGATATCAATTCTGATAATCGTCTGTTTGATAACGCGTTCTCCTTATTTAATGAGCGGATTTGGATAGATCCTTACAGACTGGATAATCTATTGCAGCAGGTATATTTATTGGCCCTGAGATTAGACGAGTCCGGCGAAAACTCGTTGTCTCAATCCAATCATATCAAGGTGGCTCCGCTGCGCGGTGATGGTGGCAATACGCTAGTTGATAATTTGGAGAAAAAGCCATTGGATTGTTATAAAGGTTTTTTCGATTATTTTGCACGCGTAGAGAGAGGATACATCCTCGATCAAACCGAGTTGGTGCCCCCCCCATCAGGCATCAACCTGTTTTGTTACTCATATGATTGGAGAAAAAGCATTGCCTGGAGCGGAAAGAATCTCTCTGCTTTCATTGATTCTGTCTTGAAATGGACGAAGTCTAATAAGGTAAATATCGTCGCTCATAGTATGGGTGGTTTGGTGGCGAAAAGTTGTGTGAAAAATTCCAATACCGAACGCATCAACAAGTTAATCTTTATCGGCACACCCCATCTTGGCGCACCTAAGATATACTATACCATGTTGACCGGTGATGTGGAGTTTGGTCTGGCCGATAAGTTTATCTCCAATGAGACCATAAAAATAATTACCAAGAATATGCCATCAACGTACCAGCTTTTTCCATCAAAAGAATATTTTGATACGTCGATTAACAACGGCGGATTGCATTCAGATCTCTATGCTTATTCTTTAAGCAAGGTCTACCCCTTCCGCAACCCGCCACAAATTGAAAATTTGGGCTATTTTGAAGCTCTAAAGTTTTTTAAGGAATTACGAGGTTTTACAGACAATCTTTTTAATGCTAATTTGTTGGATTTATTTAATATCACGCAGGAAGATATCAGCAGAGTCGATTTTGGCAACATAAGCGTCTATAATATTGTCGGAATTGGTACCGCGACAATAGGGCACATAAGCGTTTTCTTTGATCTTTTTAATTTAAGATATGATCATTTGCCAATCTACTCTGTTGATGGCGATGGAACCGTTCCGTTGAAAAGCGCAGAAACCATAAACGGACAGACACATCAAACGCAGCATACCTATTATGTGCCTGATTGCGAACATACAGAGTTGGCCTCAGACGATAGAGTTACACAGATTATTGAAAGATTATTGAAAGAACCTGCCATCGTGCAAGCACATCCTCTTCCCAATAATCATACTTATTCAAATTTGGATGTCTGGCAATCCATACTCGCTTGTCCAGTGATTGCCCACGTGTATGATGACCTGGGGCGGCATACCGGCCCCACCTCGGACAGTACTTTCGCAGAGGAAATCCCCGGCAGTCGGTATATCCCGGCTAATCTGGCCGATCCGGAATCGAAAAAAATATTTCTATTGCCGATAGGAGGAGTCTATAATTTTGAAATCATTTCGCAGGACACAACGGGCCATTTTGACTTTAATGTTTTGGAAATTATCAACGGGAAGGTGACGGCATCGTTAGCCTTTGACAGCATTAAAATTGTGCCAACATCACGGGCTTATTGTCGACTGACCGCACTGTCGCCACAGCTGGTTGTTAACCTGGATGAGGATGGAAATGGAAGTATCGATACCATTCTTTATTCGCGCGGCAATTGTCCAACCTCCGCGAATTTAAATTCTGCAAGTCAAATTATTGCCGATTACTCGATTTATCAGAATTACCCTAATCCTTTCAACCACTCGACGATAATAAAATTTGACCTACCTGAAGCCGAACATGTGAAAATTGTCATCTTTAATAGCAGTGGTCAACAAATGTTGACCCTTGTCGATCAACGAATGACTGCAGGAAATCACGAGGTGCTGTTTGATGGTAGCGAGCTCGCCTCCGGCGTGTATTTTTACCGCATAACGGCAGGTTCTTTTAATCAAACGAGAAAGGTGGCTCTCGTCAAATAAGGAAAATTATCAAACGGGCGATTGTTCAGCACACCCTTTATTGCCGGACAAGAAAACATCCAGAAAAAAGCAAGTGCTAGAACATGTAAAAATGAGAACTGATTAGTGCGACAAAATGAATCTATTTTAGGCACTGCAGTAAAGCAACACATCACACTTGTGAACGACGCTGGTCAGAGGCGCTTCAGCTCGCTTCCACAGGAAGAACCGCCGTGAGCGTGGCGCCTTGCCCCGGTTCACTTTTTACCGAAAAGCATCCTCCCTGCAGTCGAACCCGTTCTTCCATATTGCGCAATCCATGATGGGCGCTGCCGTTCGTCGCCCTGGCCGCGGCCGGGTCAAACCCGCAGCCGTCATCCTCGATGGTGAGACAGACCTGTCCGGCCTGGTTTTCAACCTGTACCCGCACCCGTCTGGCTTGCGCGTGCTTGAAAATATTGGTCAGGGCTTCCTGGGCCACGCGAAACAGAACGGTCTCTGCGCTCGATCCCCTGATCGGTTCGAGGCCTTTTGCGCTGAAAGAGACATCGAGGTTCCATTTATCTTGATATTTTTTTAGGTAATCCTGTAATGCGATCTCCAGACCAAAGTCATCGAGGATGGACGGACGTAAATCGTAGCAGATGTTCTGCGCCTGTGTGATCAATTCCTTGATCGTCGTCGCTGCGTCGATCAGAGCTGCCGGCGGGGCGCTCTTGCCGGCTAGGCTGTTTACCACTGCGGCCAATTCATACTGCAAAGCGATCAAATGCTGCCCCAGTGAATCATGAATATCCCGCGCGATGCGGCGTCGTTCCTTCTCCTGGATATCTGCCATACGCAAGGATATATTGCGCAGGTCATCGTACATCGCCACCTGCTCCGTGACATCGATGTTCACGCCCACCAAACCGATCAGCTGATCGGCTTCGGTCAGAACCGGACTCAGGGTGGCGATATAGGATAGAGCATTCCCGTCTCGAACAATGGAAAAAGAGGTCTGCGCCGTGGCCCGGGTTTTTATCACTTTGGCGACCAAATCTTTCAGGCATTGAGCCGGGCCGGGGTCCTTTATCACTTCTTCGATCGTGCGTCCGAAACACAAACCCCATACCGTGTGAAAAGCGTCGTTGGCCTCGCCGTATCGCCCGTTGAGGTCGAGGCTGTAAACCTCATAGCGAATAGCGCTGAACAGGGTGCGATAGCGCGCCTCGCTGATGCGCAATTTTTCTTCCATCTGTTTCCGTTCGCTAATATCGCGGCACTGGCAGACCGCACCGATCACGCGGCCCTCCGTTTCATAAATGGGGCTCAGGTGAAATTCTAGAATACCCTGTTTCTTGAAAAGCGACGGTCTCTCCATCGTCACCCGCTCGCCGTTGAACACCCGATCATAGGTCGCTTTCCAAAAAGCGTTCTGCTCCGGGTCGAGGGCGGGCGGCAGGCTCGTTCTGCCAGGGATCAAGGGATGGACGCCGTAGCTTTGCAAGAGCCTCTGCGCATTGGCATTGATGACCAGCAGCCGGTATTTAAGGTCCACGGACCAGATACAGCCGTCGCTGTTTTCAATCAACGCTTGCAGCCGTGCTTTGTATTTGAGCAAATGATGGTAGAGAAGGTTGAAGAGGATGCCGGTGCCGAGGATGATGATGACGGATCGATGAAATCCGTAATCAGCAGGCATGGAGGAGAACAGCGGTTGGGCGAAAAAGAACCATCCCAGGACCACCGAGATCAGCAAGGCGCCGATCCCACCCCATAAACCGCCGATCCACGGCGCTGCGGAGATCACGGGGATGAAGAGCAGCCAGGCCACCGGTTTGATATAGTCCCAAAACATCCATTGAAGCCAACAGGCGGCCAACGGCAACAGCCAGGCGACCGCCAGCCGCGTAATGCGGCGCCGCGAAAAATGAATTGCGATCATTGTCTGCTTTCCAGCTCAGTGGAAGCCGGATGGCGGTCGAGTGCTGAAAGAGCGTCCCTGTCCCGGCAAAGATAAAAATTTTTTTTACCGCCGTATTTAGACAAAATACCCATTCACTATTGAATTTACAAGTGAAAATATAAACAGATAGGCTGTATCTGCTGCCGCAGCGGAAGGCTGGCTGGGAAAAAGAACTTGCAACGCCGGAAGGATCGCCAAATGCACGGCGTTCTCGGAGATTCGGTGATTGGGAACTGTTTCTTCAATCATCCGGCGAATATAGCTATTTTCTCCCAGGGATCCTAGACTCTCCTCAACCGCTGCGGCACAGAAACGCATATTCGAATCATCCTCACGGCCGGCGAGCGAAAACTAGTTGTCCTTTTTATTTGAATCTCTTACATTATCCCACCGTGTGCAGATCGGGATACGGCGCTCGGTAAACAAAGGAAAAGACTGGCTATGACACACTCCTCAGAATCGTCCAGACGTGTTTTTCTCTCCACCCTGGCTGCAGGCGCCTTGGGTGTGGGCGCCTTGGGCGCGAGCGCCCTGAGCGCAGGCTTAGCCGCAGGCGCAGGACAAAAGGCACACGGCCCCATGAATGGCCCTGAGCCCCGCAGCGATGACGGCGAGGCCGTCCACCCGCTTCGCAACGACAAAAAGTTCGTTCCCGTCATGATCACGCCGTTCACTCTGGACGGCCGGGTCGATTACGACGGCCTTTCCCGATTGACCGATTTTTACCTGGCGGCAGGGGCGAAAGGCTTTTTTGCCAATTGTCAGAGCAGTGAGATGTTTGCGCTGACGGAAGAGGAGAGGCTGTCGATAACCCGCCATGTCGTCCGCCACGTGTCCGGCGCCATGCCCGTGGTGGCCAGCGGCTCCTTCGGCGAATCGCTGGAAGCCAAGGCCGAGTTTGCCGATAAAATCTATCAGACCGGCATCAACGCCGTCATCATGATCTCCGGCCATTTTGCCAAGAAAAACGAGAGCGATGACGTGCTGATCAGCCGGTTTGAAAAATTCTTTGACCTGACCGGCGCCATTCCCCTGGGAACCTACGAATGCCCGAGGCCCTACAAGCGGATTATCACTCCTTATGTCTTCAGCTATCTGCTGGCCGCCAAACGGGTGATCTATCACAAAGACACCACCATCGTTTTCGATAAAGTAAAAGTCAAAATCGACCTTGCCAAAAACAGCCATCTGGAGTTTTATGATGCCTGTACGGCGAACGCCATGCGTTCGCTGCAGGCGGGCGCAAAAGGGATGTCCGCGGTCTCGGGAAATTTTTATCCGGAAATACTAGTGTGGATGTGCGACAATGCCATGCGGCCGGAGAAGCAGGAAGAGGTGCATTATATGCAGGAGCAACTGACCAGGGCCGAGGCCGTGATCGCCAAAGGATACCCGGCGAGCTCCAAGTATTTTCTACAGAAAAGAGGATTGCCGATCGAGCCGATCACCCGGAACAAGAAAATCAAGCTCAAAAAGAAAAACATCGCAGCGCTGGATGCGATGTATCAGACCTTTCTCGGATGGTGCGACCGGATCGGGATTGAGCCGGTCAGATTATAGTCACGAGTAATGTTCACCGATACGATAGGGCTCTTTACATCGCCAAAGGGCGGGGTGTTTTAGCGCCGCATGGATGTACGCCGCTTTGTTTTCATCTCGACTTATAATTGAACTGCTTTACAACGGTTCTCTCCGTCGTTTTATCATCGAGGATGTAAATATCGTACGTCTCGCCTTTTGCCTGCACGCGCAGAACGATGTGTCCTGAGATCGATTGATAGTGCTCTTCGGCCATGTTGCCCAGAAAGGTCTGGTTGGCCGGGTGGAGAAAATTCGTGAAAAGATCCCGTTCGCCCGGATAGACAAAGCGGCTGGTGATGCGCCGCACCACCTCCTCGCCCGGATGGCGAACCGTCCAGCTTTGTCCGATCCAAACGCGCGGCTGCAGGGTTCTGACAAAATACTCATTCTGGGAATCGCGGTTGCCGTGATGGTTCAACGTGGCGACATCCACTTGGCCGATGACCGGCGCGGCATAGGATTCCATGCTGAAAAAATCGCAACCGCCGGTATGACCGATGCCGGGAATATCGCCGCCGGTGTAGAAATCAAATTTTCCGTATGAAATTTTGATGCCGCAGGATAGATTGTTTTCGTCAACCTGTTCTCCTTTTTTGAATTTTCTCATCGCTACGGTGGTGTCGGAGATGCCGGCGACATCTCCGTTGGCGAAAAGATTCTTAATGGTGAAATCCGCAAACTCCTCCCGGCCGTTGATTAAATGAAATTGAGTGACCGACCCCACGCGGAATTTTTCGTAAATCAGTCCGTTGGTTTTCTTTTGGTATTCGATGAATTTCCAATAGTCTTCAAACTGCCCCAATCCCCTCATGCTGCTGGATCGCGGTTCTTTCGCCGCTTCCCTGAAATCAAGCGGATGATCATAACCGCGGTCGATCAGTTTTCGCATCGGAACGATAGAGCCCAATTCTGTAATGCCGAACAACTTGTATTGGCCCTCTGGATGCGTGCGTCGGGCCTCTCTTGCTGAGCCCATGTGATCGCCGTGATAATGGGTGATGAGGACGTAATCCAATACGGCTTGGTTGCCCAGCGGATGAAAGTGGTGGATGTAATCCGCCACCCACTGCGCAGCGGATTTGCTGCTGTCCGGCACCGCGGGCGATCCTCTGCCGTCGTTATTCAACGGCAACTCTCCCATGTCAACCAGAAGGCTGGCGCCGTCCGGCAGCAGATAGAACGCCGCATTGCCCCTGCCGGTGCTGATAAAATGAATGTCGAGCAAGCCCTTTTGCCAGGCGGGCAGCTGGGTTTGTCCCATAACCGTTGTTTGCAGAAAAAGAGCGAAGAGAAAATATTTCAATAACTTCATGACCTTCCTCCTTATATAGGGCAATATGGTAGTGTTTTTCTGTGGCATAACCGACTGAAGAGCGACGTGCAACTATGCAGAGATTTTATGAGATCTTTTGGTAATGTTGCAAACATGAAGGTTAAGTGGATAAAATTTATGAAAAAGATGATCTCCTGCAACAGCAATGAAAGAATTTATAGAAATTCCATCTTGAAGTCAAGCAGGATGCGTTTTTATGGTCGGCTTTCCGGCGGTAAATTGCGTGAGTAAAAGCCTATACAGACAGCTTTGCACGAGCTCTGATAAATAACCTTTGACAATATTTTTTCGAATGGTGGCAGCTCTGCTTTTTCCTCCGCCGCACCCCGCTTTCGCTTTTCCTTTGACTCCGGGAATTTACTTGTTTTTCAATGTCAACATGGCTAAATTACTTTAAAAGAGAGGGTGCGATTTTACCGGGATTAGCATGAAAGGGAATCATCGAGATCGCCAAAGGGTCGCCTGACTCTCTTCATCCCAATCCGCGTCAACTCCTGCAAAACAGTGGCTCCTCTCTTTTTCAATTCTCTATCGTTGATCAAATCGGCAAGGCGCCGAACTGCCTAACCGCTGAAGAGCGTCGATGAACCTTGCACTCTTTTTCGCATAACAGGGAGAGGCTTTCTTCCCGCAGTGTTCTTCGGTCAGCAGATTGACAGGGGTTGAATGAAGATAGCCTTCCGCATAATAATTCAATCCGGGGCCGGCGGCGTCCACAACCTGGCGCTCGCTTCTTTTTTTCTCACCCGCTCGATCCACTTCACCAGCCGCATCAATCTTGATCTACTTGCAGGGATGCCTTTACTCTTCCCTTTCGACTCTGAAGACTTGGCGGAGCGGGAGGATTTGCGCTACTGTTTTGACCGGCGCAGTGCCGCCGGTCGTTTAAATATAAAGCTATACAATTGAATATTCTCATACGATAAAAAAACCTAAAAGGAGGATGATCATGAAAAAGTCCTTTTGGTTCGCCGCCGGTTTGATCGTTCTGGCCGGTCTGGCCTTTGGCCAGAACTATGTCGATATCGTGCCGGGCGACGGCACGCTTTCAGCCGCTCTTGCCGCGGCCAATGACGGAGATGTTCTGCGCCTCATCCCCGGCGCTGAATACACCGAGTCGGTCAACAAGACCCTCGGCACGATCGTAGACAAGGACATCTCCATCGTCGCCGACGGCGACGGCTCGCTGAAGCCCATCGTCAAAATTTTAACCGATCCCGGCGAAGGCACCTGCCAGTTCTTTCAGGTCGGCAACAACGGCTCTCTGTTGCTGATGGGGCTGGAATTGGACGGCGCTGTAGACGGTACAATCAAAGTCTCCTATCTGGCTCGCTGTTATATGGGTGAAGTCGCGCAGCCCGCCACCATTAAAAAAATTCGTCTGGACAACTGCCTGATCAAGAACCTCAAGAGCAACGTGCTGGACGGCGCCGGCACCGCGCTCAAGGGCAATGTCGTGGTCGATACCACCGTCGTCAGCAACTGCATCGTCCATGACACCGGCACCCTGGTCCATTACAAATATGTGGGCGCTCAGTACATCCTGGTGCGTCATTCCACCATGTACAACATCACCAGCTATGGCCTGCGCCTCAGCGGCTATGATGAAAGCGGCAGCACGGTCTATCCGGCGATGGTCATTGACCACACCACCTGGTACAATATGGGCTTGACCGACAAGCGCGAGATCCTTTTGACCGAAAAGGCCACTCAAGTGCCCTTCGACAAGCCCATTACCATCACCAATTCAATTTTTTCCACCCAGACGGATTGGGAGACCACCTCCAAGACCGCGATCAACATCAAGACCACCATGGGCGACGCCATGGCCACTATTGCCAACATCTGCATGTGGCAGCTGCGGCCGAAAATGGCTTGGCTGAATCATACGGTCAGAGACACCATCCGGATGGATCCAGGTTTTGCCGACCCGGCCAACGGCGATTTCACCATTCCGGCCGGTTCGCCGCTGCTCACCTACGGCAGCGACGGCGGCCCCATCGGCGACAGACGCTGGGCCAGCAACGCCTCAGCAGTCGAGCGGCCGATCTTTCAACCTGAAGGGTTTATGCTCAGCCAGAACTATCCCAATCCCTTCAATCCTGCTACCATCATCTCCTTTACCTTGCCGCTGGCCTCTACAATCAGGCTGACGGTCTACGATGGTCTCGGACGCGAGGTGGCTCTGTTGGCTTCGGGTTTCTATCCTGCGGGCAGCCACCGCATCGAGTTCGCCGCCAACGGTCTTTCTTCAGGCCTCTATTTATACAGGCTGACGGCGGCCGGCCAAAGCTGGACAAAGAAAATGGTGCTGATGCAGTAACTAAAGGCTATGGGGCGACAAGGAATGGGTAAACGAATCTCGCTGATCTATCTGATTATTACGGTGAGCATGGAGCGCATACCCGCCCAGATCCCCGCCTTTCCCGGCGCCGAGGGGGCGGGGCGCTATACCAGCGGCGGCCGCGGCGGTGCAGTCTATGAGGTGACCAACCTCAACGACAGCGGGCCGGGCTCGCTGCGCGAGGCGGTCAACAAATCGGGAAAACGCACCATCGTCTTTCGCGTCTCCGGCACCATCCGGCTTGTGACTGATCTCAAGATCAGCAAAGGGGATCTCACCATCGCCGGCCAGACCGCGCCGGGAGACGGCATCTGTCTGCGCGATCAGACCACCTTCATCGGCGCCAATAATGTTATCATCCGTTTTTTACGCTTTCGCCTCGGCGATTCTTTGAAAACCGAGGATGACGCGATCTGGGGGCGCGAAAGAAAAAATATCATCATCGATCACTGCTCCGCCAGCTGGAGCGTGGACGAGACCATGTCCATTTACGGCAACGACAGCACCACGGTGCAGTGGTGCCTGCTGGCGGAGAGCCTGTACCAGTCAACCCATCCCAAGGGGAATCACGGTTATGGCGGCATCTGGGGCGGCGTCCATTCCAGCTTTCATCACAACCTCTTTGCCCATCACTCCAGCCGCAATCCCCGCTTTTCCGGCAAAGAGACCGCCAAATGCGTCAATGTCGATTTTCGCAACAATGTGATCTATAATTGGGGCGACAACAGCGCTTACGGCGGCGAGGATGGGACCATCAATATGGTGGCCAATTATTATAAATCCGGTCCAGCCACTAAAAGCAGCAAACGCAATCGGATCGTAGAGCCATCGGCAGAACCTCCCGCTTATCCGCCGGGCAAGTGGTATATCCAGGATAACTATGTCGAGGGCTTTCCTCTCATCAGTGCGGATAACTGGGCCGGGGGCGTACAGGGCGGTTACAGCAATCCGGCGGTGGTCCGCGCTTTTACACCTTTTCCCTTTGTCCCCATCGCCCAGCACAGCGCTGAAGAGGCCTATGCAAAGGTGCTGCAATACGCCGGAGCGATTCTACCAAAACGCGATGCGGTCGATGCGCGAATTATTCGGGAGGTAATCTCAGGCGCCGCGAGTTTTGAAGGTTCCGGTTATGATCCCGGTAACGCTAAAATCACCGGCATCATCGATTCGCAGAGCCAAGTCGGCGGCTGGCCTGATCTCGTTAGCCTGCCGGCGCCGACAGACGGCGATCACGACGGCATGCCCGATTTTTGGGAGAACGCCAACGGCCTCAATCCCACTGATCCCGAGGATCGCAACCTGCTCAACCCCGATGGCTATACTCAGCTCGAAGTCTATCTCAACAGCCTGACCGCGGCGGCCACAAAGGTGGTATACTCTAGTCCTGCGCCGCCTGCTGATTTCATCCTGGCGCAGAACTATCCCAATCCATTTAATCAGAGTACGACACTTCTTTTCACACTGCCGGAAGCGGGAGAGGTGGAGGGGACGATTTACGATCTTGCGGGCAGAATGATGCGGCGGATAAGTGGCGGCATCCTGGCTGCCGGCGCCCACCGCCTACAGTGGGACGGACGGGATGAACAGGGCCGCCCGGCAGCCTCGGGTCTCTACTTGTGCCGACTCTGCTTTCAGCAGCAATACAGGGTGATCAAGCTGCAGCTTTTACGCTGAGCACGGCTGCGATAGAGCGGACCGCTCGCACAGGATCGTTAGAGAAGGAGTAGCTATGGGATGTACAAGATCGTGGGGCAGCAGGGGGCTGGATGTTGTGCTCATTCTCCTGCTGACTCTGGAAGCTCAGGCGCAGACGCGCAGCCGCATCAGCGGAACCGTCAAAGATGCCGCGACCGGTGAGACCTTGCCCGGGGTCAATGTGGTTATCGATGGCACCAACCTCGGCGCTGTCACCACTCTCGAGGGCGAATATGTCATCATCAACGTGCCCGTGGGCACTGTCGATGTGCGGGCCTCACTGATGGGCTACACGTCGCAAAAGCTGACTGGGGTCATGGTCTCCGCTGATCGCGTCGCCAAAGCCGATTTCAACTTGCAGCAGACGATGCTGCAGGGCAGCGAGGTGGTGGTGCGCGCCCAGCGCGATGAGCTCAATCTCGAGGTCTCCAACACCCAGATGGTGGTCAGCGATATGCAGTTGCAGGACGCCACCGGCATTCGCGAGGTCAACTCCTTTCTCACCAAGCTGCCCGGCGTCTCGACCGACAACGGCTATCTGACCATCCGCGGCGGTTCAGCCGACCAGACCGGCATGCTGGTCAACGGTCTTTCCTATATCAACGCCGCGGCCGGCAATGCCGAGACCAGCATCCCTCTCAGCGCCATCGAACAGATCTCATTGATGTCGGGCGGTTACAACGCCGAATACGGCAATTTCCGTTCCGGCCTCATCAATGTCAGCACCAAGTCCGGTGCAAAGGAATCCTATCACGGCGCCATCAGCCTGTCGATGGACAACGCCCACATTCGCCGCTTCGGCGGGCCGTTCTATGACAGCAAAAGCCAGCCTTTGCGCGTCTATCTCGATCCTGCGGTCGCCTTTACCGGCACCAACGAAGCGTGGAAGGATGACCCTTATTCGCGTCAGCAATACCCGACCTTCACCGGGTGGAACACCGCGGCGGCCAATTTCAACAAGGGCAACCCAAAGATTCCCGCGACGCCCCTCGATTATTACCTGCTGGCCGCGTGGATGTTCATGGCAATTCCTGATTACGATGGACTGAAAAGAGCGGGCATCGACATCAGCGGCATCAGCGCTGAGCAGCGCGCTCTTTTTAAGGCGCATCATATGGAAGAGGAAGGGAGCGACTGGAATATCGACGGTGGTTTCGGCGGGCCGCTGCCGATGATCGGAAAGTATCTCGGCGGGGCTACCTTTTACATTTCCAACAATTCCCAGTCGCGTCACTATGTCATGCCGGTTGTGTGCAAGACGCAGGAGACTTTTACCACTCTGGCCACCCTGCGCAGCCAGCTGCGCAACAACCTCACCTTCACCTTTAACGGGCTGCACAAGCGGCAAATGGGAGTCAGTCCGATCCGGCCGGCCTTTGGCGATTTCCCCGACGCCAGTCGTTCCGGCGGATTCATGCCGCTTAACAACATCAAGAACGTCAAGAACGTCGGCGACAGCTATGCCTACTGGTTCGATCCGCCCTTCTTTCCCGAGATCGACCAGACCACTTTGATGGGAGGCGTGTCTCTGAACCATGTGTTGAGTAAAAGCCTGTTCTACGAGTTCAGCCTAAGCGCCATGGGCATCAAGAACAACTCGAATGTGGGCGACAACCGCGACCAGACCATTCTCACTCAGTTCGGCCCCTTTCCGGTCACCGAGATGCCCTACGGCAAGTTCATGTACGGCACCAACAAACTCAAGGTCGACAGCACCTACACATACACCTATCCCAGCTATGACGGTCTGCCGGGTGTTCCCTACCGCTTTCGACGCAAAGAGGGCGACCTTTACGACAACACCCGTGTCGGCCAGTACCGCGCTAAATTCGATCTCGTCTGGCAGGCCGGCACCCGCCACTATCTCAAGGCCGGCGCAGAGCACAACCGTATCGACATCAAACACAATCTCTGGCAAAAGTGGAACGAGAATTACTATAACGCCTACGAGTTCAATTATCATCGCATTCCGAGCCAGACCGGCATCTACCTCCAGGACCAGATCACGCTGGAATCGATGATCGCCAACCTCGGTCTGCGCTATGACTATTATTACGGCGGCGGGGGCAAATGGCCCACCGGCGACGCCTTTGCCATCGAAGCCTTTACTCCTCAGGTCTTTGGCGAGGACTCGGTCCTTTTCGATTATCTCGAGTCCGGACGTTCTTGGATCTGGGATGTTTGGGAGGCCTACGATCGGGAGCATCCCGGTTTTTTGCAAAAAATCAAGAACCATCATACGTTGAGTCCAAGGATCGGCATCTCCTTTCCGGTCTCGGACAAATCGAAATTTTATTTCAACTATGGCCATTTTCGCTCCAACCCACCTTACTACACCATGTATCTCTACCGTTACCGTTATACCAAGAACGGCCTCTACGACATGTCCAATCCCAACCTCGAGCCGCCGCGGACCATTTCCTACGAGCTCGGTGTGGCCTATAATTTTTACGACAGCTTTGTCGCCAAGATCTCGGGCTATGCCAAGGATGTCAGCGGCCAGCACGGCGAGGTGACCTATACCAACGCCGCCGGCAGCATCAATTATGACGCCTGGTCCAATAACGAATACGAGGATATTCAGGGCTTTGAGATCAACCTCAGCAAGAGCGACGGCGGCTGGGTCAACGGCTGGGTCAATTTCAACTATATGCTGAAAAAATCGGGTCTCACCGGCCGCGAGACCATCACCGATGTCACCATCAACAATGATCAGGAGGGGCTCTACAAGGGCCAGGAGTCCAGTTCCCTGCCGGCGCCCAAGATCAACGCCAACCTGACCTTCCACCTTCCGGGCGACCTGGGCCCACGGCTGTTCGGCCTGCATCCCCTCGGCGGTTGGAACCTGACCCTCTTCGGCGAGTGGGAGCGGGGCGATTATTTCACCTTTAACCCCCTCAGCGAACTGCACGTCAACGACAACATGCGCTGGCCGGATTATACCATGATCGACCTCAAGGTCACGAAAATGTTTCGCGTCGCCGGACTGCAGACCACGCTCTTTGTCGATATCAGCAATCTCTTCAATTTCAAAGTGAACTATATGAGCCGGGGCTGGCCTTTCGACAGCGCGGTCAACGACGAATATTATTATCTCGCCTCGTTGCATCTGCCGATGTACGATTCGCCGGACTATGACGCACTGCGCGCCACCTATCCTGGTTATTTCATCCCCGGCAAGGACAAGATCGGCGACCTGCGCTCGGCGGACAAGCCTTACATCAACGATCCCAATTTCAATTTCTGGCTCTACGGCCAGCCGCGGGATATTTGGTTCGGCCTGCGCTTTGCGTTCTAAAAGGGGGCTCTCAAAGATACCAAGGATAGAATTCAAGTATGAAAAGAATCTCTGCGTGAGATACTTTCTCTAGCAGCGTTGCGGGATAAATGGAGCCTTTCATGCATAAAATCAACCACCTGATGTTCCGCTTGCGGTTTTGCTCGTTCGGCTTGCTCGCCATGGCGCCGGCAGTATGGGCTCAAAAAGCCCCGGAGCTGGAGACCGCTCTGATCAAGGTCAACCGCATCTGGACCGGCGTCACTGCCAACGGCGGCAAGGGCAGCTTTGACTACCGCGCCGGCTTTTTCCCTAATGACTTTGACATCATCGGCGTACGCGGCCAGGAGCAGGACCTCTGGGCCGGGTCAGGCCTGAAACTCGCCACCACCAACTGGCGCGATCCCATGGATACCCTGCACACGGTCGCCATCTACGGCCCAACCAACGACTTTATGCCGAACGGCAAGGTCACGGAGCGCATCAGCAGTTATCTACGCTACAAATACACGGAGCAGGAGATCGATTTCAAGCCGGTCGCCCTCGACCTCTTCGGCGTCCACGATCCCTCCAGATTCGGCGACCTCACCT